>JACKDN010000014.1 GCA_020633465.1 Myxococcales bacterium | reverse complement strand
CGACGGGGGCGTCCCGGACGCGGGGCCGGTCGACGCCGGGGCGCCGGCGGCGGCCGATGCGCCGCGCGCGCTGACCCACGACGGCTGCGCGGCGGCGCCCGATGGCGCCGGTGGCTGGTCGTGGGGCGCGGCGCTGCTGGCGCTGCTCGGCTGGTGTCGTCGCCGCCGCTGATCGTCGATCGGCACAGGGGCCCCGAAACGACGAAGGCCCCGGGCGTCACCGGCCGAGGCCTTCGAGGACCAGCCGACGCGACGCCTCGGCGCCGCGCTCGGCCCAACCTCACCGGCTCAGCGGATCAGCTCACTGGGCGCCCTGGCCGCGCAGGACGCAGCGCTGGGGCGAGGTGATGAAGGTGTGCTGCTTCGAGAAGCGGCGGCGCACCAGGGGCACCTCGTCGGCGGTGTACTCGGGGCAGGCCTCGGCGTCGTTGCAGAAGCTCTCCCACAGCTCGGTCTGAGGCGTCTCGCCCGCGCCGGCGCCCTCGTCCACGCCGCCGCCGCCGATGAAGGTGACCACGTCGGTGAAGCGCGCGTTGAGCGACGCGTCGCGCTCCTCGTTCGACAGGCCCACCTCGTCGGCGCACAGCTCGACCACGACCGCGAAGACGTACTCGTCGGCGCCACCGTTGGTGGTCAGGCCGGTGGCCATCTGCGACTCGGGGTGGCCGTTGTTGGTGCAGCCGCCGCACACCAGCTCGCGGTCGGTGTAGTAGTAGTCGCGGCTCTGGTTGCGGTAGTCCTTCTGCGTGGCGGCGACGCTGCCGAAGCCGAGGATGGCGCAGCGCACGGGCACCAGCTCCGGCGCCTCGGGCGTGCCGCGCTCCGACAGGCAGGTCACCAGCATGCCGGCGTCGCTGTCCGGGTTCGACAGGACGTGGCCCCAGGCGCCCTTGGGGATGACGCCGGTGGTGCTCTCGAGGGTGATGGTGTTGTCGGTCAGCTGGGCGATCTGCACGTCGCCGTAGCGCTGCCAGCCCCGATCGAGCGTGGCGCCGAACAGGTCGAAGGGCGTCCCGGCCTGCACGTCGGTCAGGCCGATCACCGACAGGCGATCACCCACCATGCGGATGCGGGCGGGCGGATCGAAGCGGACGTCGCGGGGCTGGATGGTCCACATGACGCCGAAGCCGTCGTTGGGGATCTGCATCGGCGCGCGCTCGGCGTCGAGCACGGTCAGCGTGATCTCGTCCTGGGGATCGTCCCCGTCGACCTTGATCGAGTTGGGCTCGACGATGAGCGTGACCTCGATGTCCTCGCCCTCGCCCATCGGGTTGGGCACCTTCCACGTCATCTCGCCGCCGTTGGCGACCAGCTCGGGGGTGATCTTGTAGCCCTTCGCCTGCAGGGGCACGTAGGCGGTGCGCACGTTCACGTCGGCGCCGTCCTGCAGGGCGTCCATGTCGATGAACTCGCGCAGGGTCAGGGGCAGCAGGCGGATGCGGTCACCCTCGAAGGTGGCCTCGGCGCCGCGGTCCTCGTAGGGCGAGTACACCGACAGGGTGATCTCCTGCCGCATGCGCGCCGCCTCCTGGATGGCCGCGACGTCCACGGTCAGGGTGTAGCGGCCGTCGGCGTCGGTCAGCGTGGGCTCGCCGTGCGCCTTGCCGTTCAGCATCAACTGCACGTCGGCGTTGGCCACCGCCTGATCGTTCCAGTCGAGGACGGTGCCGCTCAGGCGCGCGGTCACGGCCTGCTCGGCCTGGCCGGTCGGCGCCTCGACGCTCTCGTCCTCGACGGGGCCGCAGGCCGCCGCCGCCAGCATCAGGGCGCATCCGGTCGCCCACTTGGTCAGGGTTACGCGCTTCATCTTCGTCTTCTCCTCGGTCCCGGGTTGCCTGAACCCACCGACCATCGAGCCGGCAGGGCGGACGACATGTGCCATCCTCGGTGGGATCACCGTATCGGGCAGGGGGGCGGACGCCATGGCAGAAACAGCAAAAAACTACACTGGGGCCGTTGCTTTGCGGTGTTGCGGCGCCAGAACGTGACAGCAGGGCGCGGTGACGGGCGGCTTCCGGCCCGGCCGGCGGGCCTGGTGTGCCAGGATGTGCCGGCCGTCGATGGCAGGGGAGGCGCTACTCGCAGCAGCGCGCGATGACCGTCCGCGCGTCCGAGGCGACGCGCCCTCGCGCGTCTTCGATCTCGAGCGTCATGCGGATGGCACGGCCGTCGATCGACGCCGGCGGCGTGTCGTCCCACAGGAACACCGTCACGCCGCCGTACTCGTAGCTGCCCGTCGGCCCGCGCCGCACCTCGTCGATGTAGTCGGCCGCGCCGATCTGGCGATCACCGTCGTACAGCGCGAAGCGCATGTTCAGGTTCAGCGGCTCGACGTGCTCGGCCTTGAAGCTGCCCCAGATGTGATGGCCGCCCTGCAGGCCGGCGGTGATCCACACCTGCTGTTCGTCTTCGAGCGGCTCGAAGCGCGTGGGGTGCTCGCCGGTGCCCAGCTCGACCACGGCCGGCTCGGTGTCCACCGGCGGCGCCGAGCCGCCGTCGTCGCACGCGGCCGCGAAGACCACGGCCAGCCACAGGGTTCCAGGGAGGATGCGCATGCGCGGAAGGGTAGCGAGGCGGGCGGGGCGAGGCCAGGGCCCAACGCCCGCGACCGTTTCGCCGGCGCCCGCGCTTGGTGCATGCTGCGGGCGTGCAGGTGAACGTCGTCGAGGTCGAGCGGGGCGGGGCGGATCACGAGGTCCGCGTCGCGCCCGAGTCCGAGCCGCTGGCCAGCTGCGCCTTCCGCTGGCCGGCCGGGTGGACCGTCGACGCGCCGGCCTGGGTGCCGCCCGATCCCCTGGCCGCGTCCACGCTGTGCGCGCTCGACGGCGAGGACGGCCGCCTCGACATCCAGGTGGCCCGCTTCGGCATGGAGGTCGACGGCCTGACCTTCGCGCGCGAGCACCTGGGCTGGCCGGGCCCGGGGCGGTGGCGTGGCCTCACCGTCGCGGCGGTCGACACGCCCGCCCGCGCCCACCGCGTGGTGCAGGTGGGCCCCGCGCTGCACCTGCTGACCGCGACCGGGGGCGCCCGGGCCCACCTCGACGGCGCCGCCGCCAGCCTGCGCAGCCTCAGCGGGCTGGGCCCCGCGGCCGAGCCGGTGGTGCCGCTGGCGCTGGGCCCCCTCCGGACGCTGCGCGCGGGCGCCTGGACGGTCGACGACGCCCCCGCCAGCCGCCGCGCGCCCGGCTACGTGGCCCGCCGCCTGCGCCTGCTGACGCCGCGCGGCGATCTGGCCGCGTGGCTGTCGCTCGAGGTGGTCGACCGCCGCGTACAGTGGGGCTGATCCGACGCCTTCCGGACGGCGGGCCGCGCCGCGTGGGCGGTCGCCGCGCCCGGGGCGGACGCGCCGGACGCGGGCGCGGGGGGTCCGGCGACGCGGGCCGCCGGGTCGATCGACGGCCAGCCGGTCGAGGTGCGCGAGGCCCTGCGCCAGGTCGGCCCGGCCCTGCTGCTGGTCGGGGGCGTGTGGCCGACGTCGACGCGCGCGCCGCTGGTGCGGCTGCACGCGCGACGCCACTTCGACCTGCTGCTCGCCTGCGCCCGCCCCCGGTGAGGGGGCGGCCGGCGCGCGCTCAGCCGCCGGCCAGCTGCTGCATCTTCTTCGAGGGCTCGTCCAACAGCGTCTGCAGCTCGCCGTTGACGAACATCTCGCTGAGGATGTCGCTGCCGCCGACGAGCTCGCCGTCGACGTACAGCTGGGGGATGGTGGGCCAGTTGCCGTAGTCCTTGATGCCCTGGCGCACCTCGGGATCGGCCAGCACGTCGAAGGACGCGTAGCGCACGCCGAGATCCTGCAGGATGTTGGCCACGCGGGCCGAGAAGCCGCACTGCGGGGCCTGCGGGGTGCCCTTCATGAACAGCATGATCGGGTACTGCGACACCATGCCGTGGATGCGGTCGCGAACGGACGAGTCCATCTGTGTCCTACTCCGCCCCCGCCTCGGCGGGGGTCTGGGTGTTCATCGTCAAGGCGTGGATGGGGCCGTGCATCAGATCGCCGAGCGCCGCGTAGACGCTGCGCTGGCGCTGGATGCGGCTCATGCCCTCGAAGGTGGGGGCGACGATCACCGCTTGCCAGTGGTCGGCGGTGCCGGTCAGGTCGTTCAGCTCCACGCGGGCGTCCGGGTGCGCGGCCTGGATGCGCCGCGTGATCTCCTGTTCCAACGACATCGACACCCTCTCCACCGGTTGATCGCGGGCGACAGCCTGCCGCAGGGGACGCCTCGGGCGCAACGCCCAGGCGGTCTGCGGCGTCCAGTCAGCAGGAGCGATGCCCCGGGCGCGCGCCGGGTCGCACGGTTGACGGCGCGCCCGGCCGTGCACAGTATGGCCCCTCTCGAACCCGCGGAGCCCCCTTGGCCGACGCCCCCACCGAGACCGACCGCCCCGAGCGCCCGCCCCTGCTGCCGGCTCGGGTCGACAGCGACGATCTCGTCCGCGCCGACGGCTTCACCTTGTACCTCAACGAGATCCGGCGCTACCCGCTGCTGACCCGCGACGAGGAGTTCGAGTACGCGCGCGCCTACCAGGAAGACGGCGACGTCGCCGCGGCGCGCCGCCTGGTGACCGGCAACCTGCGCCTGGTGGTGAAGATCGCGATGGAGTACCGCCGCGCCTGGGTCAACGTGATGGACCTGGTGCAGGAGGGCAACATCGGCCTCGCCGAGGCGGTGAAGCGCTTCGATCCCTACCGCGGCGTCCGCTTCAGCAGCTTCGCGCGCTATTGGATTCGCGCGCTGATCCTGCAGTTCATCCTGAAGAACTTCCGCCTGGTGTCCTTCGCCAACACCCGCGCCGGCCGCAAGCTGTTCTTCCGCCTCGAGAAGGAGCGCAACAAGCTGATGCAGGCCTTCGGCGAGGCCACGCCGAAGATGCTGGCCGACAAGCTCGACGTGTCCGAGGACGACGTCGTCGCGGCCACGCTGCTGAAGCAGTCGCCCCTGTCGCTCAGCGGCAGCCGCCCCGGCGACGACGGCGAGGGCCGCACGCTGTCCGAGACGCTGCCCGACCGCGGGGTGGACGTCGAGGCGGACGTCGTGAAGAGCGAGCTGATGGCCACGGTGGACGCCGAGATGAAGCAGTTCGCCGCGCAGCTCGACGACGAGCGCGAGCTGGCCATCTGGCACGAGCGCCTGCTGGCCGAGGATCCCGTGTCGCTGGCCGCGCTCGGCGAGCGCTTCGGCGTCTCGCGGGAGCGCATCCGCCAGGTCGAGGCCCGGCTGCGCAAGCGGCTGAAGGTCTACCTCACCGAGAAGCTCGGCACCTCGCTCGAGCTGGACTTCGCCACCCAGGACTAGGACGGGATCCCCCGATGTCGATCGAGCAGCAGCTGAACGACCGGCTGAAGCAGGCGATGCGCGCCCGCGATCAGCGCATGTTGAACCTCGTGCGCATGCTCAAGTCGAAGATGACCGAGCGCACCACCGCCAGCGGCTTCAGCGGTGCGGTGGACGACGATCTGTGGATCGACGTCATCAGCGCCTACGCCAAGAGCCAGGCCAAGGCCCTCGACCAGTACAAGGCGGCCGGCCCGGCCGGCGCCGAGCACGTCGAGCAGATCGAGTGGGAGCTGGCCGCCACCGACGAGTGGCTGCCCAAGAAGGCCGACGAGGCCACCGTGCGCGGTTGGGTCGACGACGCGATCGCCGGCCTCGGCGGCAAGGAGAACGCCAAGCTGGGCGCGGTGATGGGCGCCGTGATGAAGGCCCACAAGGCGGACGTCGAGCCCGCGATGGTGCGCCAGCTGGTGCAAGAGGCGCTCGCCTGAGCCGCGTCGGGCGCGCCCTCGGCGCGGCGTGGTTCGAGGCCGATCCGCGCGCGCTGGGCGTTCTGCGCATCACCCTCGGCGCGGTCGCGCTGATCGACGTGCTGCGCCGCCTGATCGACGTGCGCCTGTACTACACCGCCGAGGGTGTGTGGCCCGCGGCGGTGGCCCGGGCCAACCTGCCCGGGCCCTACACGATCAGCCCGCTGTTCGGCTTCGACCAGCCGGCGCCGGTGGCCGCCTTCTTCGTCGCCACCGCGCTGTGCCTGCTCGCCTTCACCGTCGGCTGGCGGACGCGCCTCTTCCAAGCGCTGGGCGTGCTGGGGCTGCTGGCCATCCACGCGCGCAACGTGGTGATCGAGAACCAGGGCGACATCGCGCTGGCCGTCTTCCTCGTCTGGTCGCTCTTCCTGCCGTTGGGCCTGCGCTACAGCCTCGACGCGCGCCGCCGCGGCGAGGCGCCCACCGCCCCGGTCCGCAGCCTGGCCGTCTTCGCCCTGCGCGTGCAGATCGCCGCCGTCTATCTCTTCAACGCGGTGCACAAGGACGGGTTCACCTGGGCCGAGGGATCGGCCATCCACTACGCCCTGCACCTCGACACCAAGGTGCGCGCCTGGGCGGTGGCGCTGCGCGACGCGCCGCTGTGGCTGTCGCAGGTGATGAGCTGGGGGGCGCTGATCGTCGAGTGGGCCGCGCCGCTCCTCATCCTCGCCCCCCGCTACGTCGCCGCGGCTCGCGGCGCCGCCATCGTGTCGCTGTGCGCCCTGCACCTGGGCATCTTCGCGCTGCTCGACGTCGGCCTGTACTCGTTCGTGATGATCGCCAGCTTCCCCATCCTGCTGCACGCGCGGCACTTCGGCGCGCCGGTCGACGCGCCGCCGCGCCGCGGCAACCCCTGGCTGATCGAGGCCGTCTGCGCCGCGCTGATGCTGACCGCGACGCTCCAGACGCTGCAGGACAACGGGTTGTCGACCGCCACGGCGCAGCGGCCCGCGTGGATGCGGGCCGTCGTCGAGGCCACCCGCACCTACCAGGGCTGGTCGCAGTTCGCCGCCAACCCGCCGCTGCGTGACGGCTGGTTGGTCATCGACGCGGTCACCACGGCCGGGCGCCACCTCGACCCGCAGACCGGCGCGGCGCCCGCGTTCGTGCTGCCCGACGCCCGCCAGCGCAGCTTCGACCAGTTCTGGGCCAAGTACACGCAGCGCGCGCCGGGTGATCCGGCGGTGCTCGCCGCGCTGCTCGCGTGGATTGCGGGCCCCTACCCGCACCGCGGCCTCGAGCCGGGTGAGCGCTTCGTCGCCGCGACGGTGTGGTGGATCGCCGACCGCCCGCCGGCGCCGGGGCAGGGGACCACGCCCATCGAGACCGAGCGCCGCGTCG
The DNA here is from genome assembly GCA_020633465.1 of Myxococcales bacterium. Classification (GTDB taxonomy): domain Bacteria; phylum Myxococcota_A; class Bradymonadia; order UBA7976; family UBA1532; genus JACKDN01. The sequence goes on along the minus strand of JACKDN010000014.1, from coordinate 205,694 downwards.
TCGCCCGGTCAGGCGTACACCAGCCCGACGATCCACAGCGCGAAGGCGCCGAGCGTCAGCCCGCCCCAGCGCAGGAAGGCGCCCCCCCGGACGCGGCCGTCGGCGTCGAGGCCGCGGAAGAGGGTGGCGAAGCCGCCGGCGACCCACCCGACGAAGGCCAGCACCACCAGCAGTGACCAGCCGGGCGCGGGCGTCGGATCCAACGCGAGCAGCGCGCGGTGGTCGGCGATGAGCTGCGCGCGGTCGCGGCCGCGGATGGTCGGCTGCCCGAGGGCGAGCTGGGCGTCGGCGGTCAGCACGGCGATGCGATCGTCGACCGGCGCCATGCGATCGGCGAACGGGCTGTAGACGCTGCGCACGGCGCGCATGCCGCCGCGCAGCCGGCGCAGCGCGGCCAGCGCCAGATCGAGGTCGCCGCGCAGCTCGGCCTCTTCGGCGATGGCCAAGAGCGCGTCGGCCGCCTCGACCGGCGCCGACGCCCCCGGGGTGTACCAGCGCAGCGCGAACTGCAGGCGCTCGATGGCGGCGCGGTGATCCCCCGCGGCCTGCGCGGCCTGCCCCGCCTCGAGCTCGGCCCGCGCGCTGGTCCACGCGCGGGCCCACACCACGCCCAGCACGAACAGCACGGCGGCCAGGCCCCAGCCGATCGCGCGACCGCGGGCGCTCATCGCCCCACTCAGATGAAGTCGCGTCGTTGGAACACGACGCAGGCGCACAGCAGGATCACCGCCGCGTAGCTCAGACCGTAGAGCGTCGCCGAGCCCACGAAGCTCCACGTCACCGGCGCGCCGTGCACCACGTTGGGCGTCACGTTGTACAGCGACAGATCGGGCCACACCTTGGCCACGCCGCGGATGACCGCGCTGATCTGTTCGTGGGTCTCGGTGCGCTCGGACGGATCGCCCAGCTTCAGGGTCGCCAGCCGGTCGACGAAGCGGCCGACGGCGAACACCCCGAAGGTCAGCAGGCCCGAGAGGAAGGGCGTCGAGAAGCTCGAGAAGAGCAGCGCGACCGCCACCATCACCACGACCTCCATGTAGGCCAGCCACACCGCCTGCACCATCTCGACGCCGAAGCGCGCGTCCAAGAGCCAGAACTGCAGGGCCAGCACCAGCCCCATCACCGCCACCTGCACGGCCATCGTCCAGGCCAGCCCCGCGAACTTGCCCAGCAGGAACTGCGCGCGGTGAATCGGCTTGGGCATGATGGTGTAGATGGTCTTCCGCTCGATCTCCTTGTAGAGCAGGTTCACGCCGATGAAGATCGCGATCAGCACCGAGAAGGTGCTCACCAGGAACAGCCCCAGATCCTTCATCAGCCGCACTTCCTCGTGCAGCGACGCGCTGCTGACCGCCAGCGTCAGCAGCAGCATGGCGATGGCGAACATCACCAGGCTGGCGAAGATGCGGTTGCGGATGGCCTCGCGGAAGGTGTTCACGCCGACGGCGTAGATCTGGATCATCGCGCGTCCCCCTCCTGCGCGCGGGCCACGAACACCTCTTCCAGCGAGCGTCGCTGCGGCGTGACGCTCACCAGCCGGGCGCCCGCGGCGATGGCGTCGCGCACGAACGCCCCCACCTCGGCCTCGCTCTCCACCGCGAAGCGCCACTGCGTGCCCACCCGCGTGGGCGTCGGCGCGTCCGCCGCCAGCCGCTCGACGACGGCGTCGTCGATGTCGCCGAGCACGATCTCGATGCGATGGCTGGGCATGTCCAGGAGCGCGTGCAGGGGCCCCTCGCTGACCACCTTGCCGCGCACCACCATCCCCACGCGATCGCAGATCATCTCGACGTCCTGCAGGATGTGGCTCGAGAAGAACACCGTCTTCCCGCGCTGCTTCAGCTCGAAGATGATGTCGCGCACGTCCTTGCGGCCCATGGGATCCAGGCCGCTCATCGGCTCGTCCAAGACCACCAGATCGGGATCGTTGATCAGCGCCTGGGCGATGCCGATGCGCTGGATCATGCCCTTCGAGAACCGCCGCAGGGGCCGGTCGGCGGCGTAGCCCAGGCCCACCCGGTCGATCAGCGCGCGCGCCCGGTCGCGACGCTCCCGCGCGCCGAGCCGGAACAGCTGACCGTAGAACTCGAGGAACTCCTGCGGTTTCAGGTGATCGTAGAAGTAGGGGTGCTCGGGCAGGAAGCCCAGCCGCGCCCGCGCCTCGCGGTCGCCCAGGGGCCGCCCCAGCAGCGTGCCGGTGCCCGCCGTGGGGTGGATGAGCCCCATCAGCATCTTCATCGTCGTGGTCTTGCCGGCGCCGTTGGGCCCGAGGAAGCCGTAGATCTCCCCCGGCTCGACGCTGAGCGTCACCCCCTGCACGGCGTGCACCCGATGCGCGATGCCCTTCACACCCAGGCGCGCCGCCAGCCAGCCGAAGCCGGGCAGGGCGCCCAGGAAGCCCAGGTCGAAGGTCTTGACCAGGCCGTCGACCGTCAACGCGGGATGAGCCGACATGGCGTCGCCTGCTGCGGTTGGAACGGGGCGAAGGTCGCAAAGTGTCCCGCCGAACGCAACCGCCAGACGTCGCGCGGCGCCGCGCGCGGGCCCAACCTTGTGTTCGCGCGCGCGGCCGACGATGATCCGCCGCGGACGAGGGGGGAGCACGACGGTGCAGGGGCGGCCGGCCGGCACGATCGACGAGGCGCAGCCGCGCGGGCGTTGGGCCCTGGCGCTGGCCCTGCTGGTCGGCCTCGCCTGGGCGCCCGCCATCGGCGGCGACTTCGTCTGGGACGACATCAACAACCTCGTCAACACCGACCGGCTGATGTACCCCGACGCGTTCGTGCAGGTGTTCCGGCACGACGCGATGTGGTCGGCGGGCAAGGAGCAGGGGCCGGTCGCCACCTATCGGCCGCTGGCCCTCGCGTCCTTCGTCCTCGACTTCCAGCTCTACGGACGCGCGGCCTGGGGCTTCCACCTCAGCAGTGTGTTGTTGCACCTGGTGGTCACGCTCCTCTTCTTCACCCTGCTCACGCGCTGGGTGCGCGACGTGCGCGCGGCGTTCGGCCTCGCGCTCGTGTGGGCGCTGCACCCGACGGCGGCCGAGGCCGTCGCGTGGATCAACGGCCGCTCCGAAGTGTTGGCGCTGCTCTTCGGACTCTGCGCCGCGCTCGCCGTCAGCCGCCCGCGCCTCGGTCCTCTGCACTACCTGGCCGCGTGGGCCGGCATGACGCTGGCCCTGCTGGGCAAGGAGACCGGCGGCATCCTCGTCCCGGTCGCCGTGTGGCTGGCCGGCGAGGCGGACGGCCGCGCCGGGCAGGGCCCCCCTTGGCGCCGCATCCACTGGCCGATGGTCGGCGTCGGCGTCCTCGCGATCCTCACCTATGGCTACCTGCGCCACCAGGCCATCACCGGCGGGGCCATCGCCGGCACCGGCAACGCGGTGCAGGCCATCCCAGCGCTGCCCGCCGTCTGGGCGCGCGCGCTGCAGGCCTTCCTGCTGCCCGTCGAACGCTCCGTCGGCCACCTGCATCACTGGCTGGTCGCGCTGCCCACCGCCGAGGCCATCGCCTACGGCGTCGCCGCCGCGCTCATGTTCGCGGTCATCGCCGGCGCCTGGTGGAAGGGCGAGCGCGTCGGCGCCGTCGCGCTGCTCTGGTGGCTGGGCTCGCTCGTGCCGGTCAGCCTCGTCGTCGTGAAGAACTGGCCCGGCCTCTATCGCTGGCTCTACATCGGCTCGCCCGGCCTCGTGCTCGCCGCCTGGCGCCTCGCGCTGCACCGGGCGCCCCCGCGCCGCGTCTTCGTCGGGCTGGCCGTCGCCGGCGTCCTCTGCCTGGTGCAGGTCCAACGCACCATCGCCACCTGGCGCACCGACGGATCGCTCTGGATGGCGATGGTCGAGGAGCAGCCCGACGAGCCCTACGGCTACATCGGCCTCGGCCGCTACCTGCTGCAGAACGGCGACCGCGAGCTCGCGCACACCGTGCTGCAGAAGGCCATCGACCTCGGCCCGCAGCGCCCCGAGCCCTACTTCCTGCAGGCCGCCCTCTACACCGAGATCGGGCGCTGCCACGACGCCTGGAAGGTGGTGGCGGGGCACGTCAAGCTCGAGGCCATCCCGCCCGATCTGCTCGGCCGCGTCGCCCGCTGCTACGACCTGACCGGCAACCGCGAGGCCGCCCTCTATCACTACGGGCTGTGCGCGGCGACCTTCCCGCCCTGCGCCGTCCGCCTGGCCGCCATCCAGCAGGGAGATCCCGTCGGTGCACCGTAGCCTGACCATCGTGATGGCCGCCTACAACGAAGAGGAGGCGCTGCCCGGCACCGTCGAACGCACCCTCGACTTCCTGCGCGCCCACGTCGCCGACCCCCAGCTCGTCATCGTCGACGACGGCTCCAGCGACGGCACCCCCGCCCTCGTCGACGCGCTCGCCGCCCAGCACCCCGAGGTCGACGGCGTCCACCTCGCCCGCAACAGCGGCATGGGCGCGGCGCTGCTGCGCGGCTTCGCCGAGGCCCGGTGTGAGTGGGTCACCATCATGCCCGCCGACGGCCAGATCGATCCCTACGATCTGCTGGCCTTCTTCGCGGTGAGCGATCGCGCCGATCTGATCACCTCGCTGTACCGCAACCGCGCCTACGACCTGAAGCGCAAGGTGTTGTCGGTGGGTCTGCGCGCGCTGACCGCCACCATCGTGGGCACGCGCGCGCGCACCGAGGGCATCTATCTGGTGCGCCGCAAGGTGCTCGAGCAGCTGCACCCGCGCTCGCACAGCTTCCTGTTGAACCTCGAGATCCCCATCCGCGCCAAGCGCGGCGGCTACCGCGTCGAGACGGTCTACATGAACGTCCACGACCGCGCCGCGGGTGTGTCGAAGGCGACCAGCTACGCGCGCATCGCGCAGACCTTCCGCGAGCTCTTCGCCCTGCGCCTGCAGATGGAGCGAGAGCGTTGGACGCGGCGGACATGAGCGCGCCCGAGGCCGACGAGGGCACACCGCGCCCCGCCTGGCGGCGATGGCTGCCCGTCGTGCTGCGCGTGGTGGTCGTCGGCGCGATCGGCTGGTGGCTCTGGGCGCGCGCCGATCTCGACGCCCTCGGCGGCGCGGTGCGCCGGCTCGAGCTCACGACGCTCGCGCTCTGCGTCGCCCTCGGCCTGACCAACCTGGCCCTGGCCGGGGTGCGTTGGCGCTTCCTCATGCGCGCCTTCGGTGCCCAGCCGCTGCCCTCCGCCGGCCTGCTCGTCCGCCTGACCGCGGTGGGCCTGTTCTACAACACCTACGTGCCCGGCTCGGTGGGGGGCGACGTCGTGCGCGGCGTCGTGTCGCGCCGCAACTTCGACACGGCCGCCGCCAGCTACCTGGTGGTGGTCTGCGAGCGTCTCATCGGGCTGTCCGCCCTGGCGTTGGTGTTCTTGGCCGGCGTCGCGCTGGCGCCCCCGCTGATCGATCTCTGGTCGGTGGCGCCCTGGATCGGCGGGCTCGTGCTCATCGGCGTCGCGGTGCTGGTCGCGGCCCGGATCAGCGGGCGCCTGGCGGCGCTGTGGAGCCAGATCCCGCGCATCACCGACATGAGCGGGCTGTGGGCGGCGTTCGGCATCAGCTTCGTCGGCCACGCGCTGAACATCGGCATCTTCTGGACCTTCGCGCGCGCGCTGCACCTGGGCGTCGGCCTCACGACGCTGATGGTGGTGGCGCCCCTGGCCTTCGTCGCCGCGGTCGTGCCGCTGGCCATCGCCGGCATCGGGCCGCGCGAGGCCGCGCTGGTCGGCCTGCTCGGGCTCGCGGGGGTGGGGGAGGGCGAGGCGCTCGCCCTCTCGCTGGGCTACGCCGCCGTGCTGTTGGTGGTGGCGGGCGTCGGTGGCCTGCTGCAGCTGCTCGGCGTCGGCCTCAGCCTCGACTCCGATACCAGTAGATCGTCCGCAACAGACCCTCCTCCAGGTTGACCTTCGGCTCGAAGCCCAGGATCTGCTTGGCCTTGTCGATGTTGGGGATGCGCAGCTCGACGTCGGTGCGCTCGATCGGCTGCATCACCAGCGGGCTGCCCGACGAGGCCAGCTGAACGATCTGCCGGGCCAGGTGGTAGATCGTCAGCGTGCTGCGGGGGTTGCCGATGTTGAAGGCGTGCCCGACGGCCTCCTCGTTCGACAGCGTCGCCTGCACGCCGTCGACGATGTCGTCGATGTAGCACCACGATCGGATCTGCGAGCCGTCGCCGTGCACCGTCAGGGGCTCGTTGCGCAGCGCGCGGGTGATGAAGTGATGCACCGCGCCCTCGCCCACCTGGCGCGGACCATAGATGTTGAAGGGGCGGATGCTGACCGTCGGCAGGCCGTACTGCTTGTGATAGCTCAGCGCGAGGTGCTCGGTGGCCAGCTTCGACACCGCGTAGGTCCAGCGGGCCTCGCCCACCGCGCCCAGGTTGGTCGCGTCGCCTTCGGTCACCTTGTAGGCGTACTGTCCGAAGACCTCGCTGGTGCTGAAGTCGACGAAGCGCTTGCAGCGCCCGCTCTCGTGCGCGGCCTGCAGCGCGTGCATCGTGCCCAACAGCGACACGCGCATGGTCAGCGTCGGGTTCTTCATCACCGTGTCGACGCCGGCGATCGAGGCCATGTGGACGACGATGTCGGCGTCGCGCACGACGGGCTCGAGGCTGTCGGCCTCGAGGACGTCGCCGCGCACCAGCGAGACGTTGGGGTGGTCGAGCAGCGCCGTGCCGGTCAGCGCGTCGCGGTGCATGTTGTCGAACAGCACCACCTTGTTGTGTTTGCACAGGCGCTCGGCGAGCGAGCTGCCGATGAAGCCGGCCCCCCCGGTGATGACGATGTGGGCGTCCTGAATCACTGGGTATCCCTCACTCTCGCTCTCGGCCGGGATCGCCGGCCGGTCCGTTGCCAGTCTTCGCTGCGGCCGGGCGTCGGCCGGGTGTTCAGGGCGACGCGTCGTCGTCGGCCGCGCCAGCGGCGGGCTCGTCGCTCAGGGGCGTGAGCGTCCGCCAGTCGACGTCCGCGACGCGCTTCGAGTCGGGCTCGCCCAAGAGAGCGAACAGGGCCGGCGGCACGTAAGGCAGCGTGTCCTTCCAGCTGGCCTCGAAGCGCTCGGCCGCGCGGGCGGCGACGCCTTGCCCCATCTCCTCGCGCATGCGCTCGATGCGTCGCCGCAGGTTCTCTTTCTGATCCGGATCGTTCGTCGTCAGGAAGAGGTCGATCAGATACTGCTGGGCCAGCTGCTGCTTGCCCAGGCGGCTCGAGATGCCCGCCACCAGCGACTTCAGGCGGTCGGGCGCGCCAGGCATCGTGCTGGCCATCTCGAGGTACGCGAGGCCCTTCTCCTGAAACAGACGACGCTCCTCGGGATCGTCGGACTTCAGCTCGATGAAGTAGTTCAGGCCCAGGCGATAGGCCGCCTCGAAGTCGTTCGGATCGTTCTCGAGCGCCAGCTCGTAGAAGCGATTCGAGAGCCGCACGTTGGCGTTGGTGAAGCGCCGACCGTACAGCACGTTGGCGCCCGCCCAGTGATAGACCTTCTGAAACCGGGGGTCGAGCGCGATCACCTGGTCGAGGAAGTGCTCGAGCCAGCGATACTGGCGGTCGCCGTTGAAGTGGCGCGCGAAGTACTCGAGCGTCCGCACCCACACGACGTCGGCGGCGGCCTGGTCGTACCCCAGGAACAGCACCTTCAGCATGCGGGTGTCGGGCACGTACAGCACCTCGGCGGTCGCCACCAGCGGATCGCGGTCGCGCGCCTGATGGGCGTCGAGCAGGAACAGTCGGTTGAGCACCACCGTCGTCAGCAGGGCCGCGAGCGTGATGGCCACGCGGGCGGGCTTCGACAGCAGCTTGCTGGATTCGACGTTCCTCACGCCTCGTCGTCTCGTGCCGGACTGTTCGGAGCGCATCACACCGCACCCACGCGCGCTGAGCAAGGGGCCTGTGACGCCGGCCGGGGTGGCCTGGGGGACGAGGGGGCGCCGCGCGGGCGGGGGCCCCAAAAAGAAACGGGGGGCAGCCCGTCGGACTTGCCCCCCGCCTCAGGCGCCCGTGGGCGCGGCGAACTACTCCAGCTCGCTGGCGCTGAACAGGCCGGCGCCGCCCTGGATGTTGTTCTCCTCGTCGACCACGCCGATGCGCTCGAAGGTCGACAGGTTGGTGTCGCAGTTGAGGTCACCCTGGGCGCGGGCGGTGAACTGCGAGGCCGAGCCGGTGCCGGCCGACACGTAGGTGTACCGGTAGTAGAAGGCGTCGTCGACGGCGAAGTTCAGGGCCTGCCACGTCGGGGCGTCCCAGGTGTTCGAGTCGGGCTGGTACTTCTGCGAGCTGTCACCGGCGCACACGACGCCCGCCCAGTCGGCCGGGGTGGTGACGGTCGAGTTCGCGGCCGGGAACTGACGCTCGATGATCGTGCCGTCGCGGAGCGCCTGCTCCTCGTTGAAGTACGACACCGAGCTGTCGAACAGCTTGCGGATGTTCATGGTCGCCTCGGAGGTCTTCGACCGCCGGATGTACTTCATGAACGCCGGAATGGCCACGGCGGCCAGGATGCCGATGATCGCGACCACGATCATCAGCTCGATGAGGGTGAAACCCTTGACCTTCTTGTTCTGGAGCTTGCGCATCTGACGGCACCCCTGAGGCTGTTTCGGGAGGGTGTGGTGGTTACCCGGCGGCCCCTCCCAAAAGAACCGCCCGGCCGAAAATGTCGCCGCTCGTCGCGGCAGGGGAGCGTTCTGCCCCCGGATTCGTGTGTCGCTGTCAGCCGTCGTCGGACTCTGTCCGGTGACGGTCTGTCCCCTGACGCTTGTTTATCCCCGAACGCTCATCGCCGCTACTTTGCGCGTCCCCCGCGCGCGGCATCGCTCGTCCGTCCGTGTCCCCGGCCGGTCAGTTGTTCTCGCAACCGATGAACACATCCGGCTTCTCGCTGGTGACCTCGAACACCGACAGCTTGCCGTCGCCGTCGAAGTCGCCCCGCGCCTGCACCCAGAACCACGGGCGCTGGTTGTTCTCGATCGGGCTGCCCCCCCCCTCGGGGCAGCCCTCCGCGTTGGGCGGCACGACGGCGTCGCCCGCCCCTCCGGCACCCATGCGGTACTGAAACCACACCCGGCCCGGCGAACGCACGCCCAGCTGACGCCAGGCGTTGTCGTCGGGGGGCGTGCCCCAGTCCAGCTTGTTCGTCGCCGGCGTCGGCACCTGCGCAGGCCAGTTCACGGCCTGCGGCGCGCCGCAGTACTGACCGTAGGCCGAGAAGTAGTTCTCCTGCGCCGCGCGAACGGCGCCGAGGAACTGCACGGCCTCGGCGTTCCGCGCGGCGAAGGTGTTCTTCCTGAACCCGACGACCGCCAGCACCGAGAGCACGCCGATGATCACGACCACGATCATCAGCTCGACGAGCGTGAACCCCCTCGTCCGTCGGCTTGATCGCATCGTGCCCCCCTCGCGTCCTCTGATTCCCCTCTAAAGCAGATGGCGTGCCACGCCGTTGGGGCCGGCAACAGACGCCGTCTCGGGCGTCCGGGCGCGTCCGGGGGTGACGAATCGCGGCAAGGTGACGAAAAACGTCACCCCCGCCCGCGCAGGGGTGCCGCAAATCGTCACTCGTCGTCCTTCATGTTCAGCTTGTCCAGGCGATAGCGCAGCGAACGGAACGAGATGCCCAGCAGCCGGGCCGCCTCCTTCTTGCGTCCGCCGGTGCGCTCGAGCGCCTGCGCGATGATGCCGCGCTCGAAGGACTCGACCGCCGCCTCCAGATCCAGCCCGTCGGCCGGCACCGTGGGCAGCACCTCCCCGGGCGCCTCGGCGCTGGCCCCGGGCGCCGGGGTGTCGGTCGAGCGCAGCGCGGGAGGCAGCGAATGCTCGGTGATCCGCGGCCCCTCCTCGAGCGCGACGGCCCGCTCGAGGATGTTCTCGAGCTCGCGCACGTTGCCGCTGTAGTCGTACTTCAGCAGGCGCTGCATCGCCTCGGGGGTGATCTCGGTGATGCGCTTGTCGAACTCGCGCGCGTACTTGCGCAGGAAGTGATGCGCCAGCAGCGGGATGTCCGTCGGGCGCGCCCGCAGGGGCGGCAGGTCGATCGAGATGACGTTCAGGCGGTAGTACAGATCCTCGCGGAAGCGGCCGGCCTTCACCTCGGCCTCGAGATCGCGGTTGGTGGCGGCGATGACCCGCACGTCGACAGGCACCTCGCGCACGTCGCCCACCGCCTTGATCTTCCGCTCCTGCAGCACGCGCAAGAGCTTCACCTGCATGCCCAGGGGCATCTCGCCGATCTCGTCGAGCAGCAGCGTCCCGCCGTGCGCCGCCTTGAACAGGCCCTCCTTGTCCTGCGTGGCGCCGGTGAAGGTGCCCTTGCGGTGCCCGAACAGCTCGCTCTCGAGCAGGTTCTCGGGGATGGCCGCGCAGTTCACGACCAGGAAGGGCTCGTTGGCGCGCTCGCTGGCCTCGTGCACCGCGCGCGCGACCAGCTCCTTGCCGGTGCCGCTCTCGCCCAGGATCAGCACGTTCGTGCGCGTGCGCGCCACGCGGCGCACCAGATCCATCACCTGGTTCATGGCGCGGCTGCGACCGATGATGCCGCCGCCCCGGCGCGCCCGCCCGTCCAGCTCGGCGCGCAGCTTGCGGTTCTCGCGCACCAGCCGCCGGCGCTCGAGCGCCTTGTCGATGACCGCCTGCACCGCCTCGAGCTTGAAGGGCTTGGTGAAGTAGTCGTAGGCGCCCATCTTCATCGCTTCGATGGCCGTCTCGGTCGACGCGTACGCGGTCATCACGATCACGGGCGTCTCGGGGTACAGCGCGCGGCACTGTTCGAGCACCACCAGCCCGTGGGTGCGCGGCATGCGCAGATCGGTGATGACCAGGTCGTACTCCTGCTCGTGCAGCCGCGCGACGCCCGCGGCCCCGTCGGGCGCGGTGTCCACGTCGTGGCCTTCGTTCAGGAAGAAGATCTCCAGCACCTCGCGCATGGAGAGCTCGTCGTCGACGACGAGGATGCGGCTCAAGAAGCGGCCTCCAATCGGTCCGGCGCGGCGCCCGCCGCGGCGACCGGCTGCTCGAAGGGCAGCACCACCGTGAAGGTGCTGCCGACGTCGACGGTGCTGCGGACGCTCAGGAAGCCCCCGTGCTCGTCGATGATGCGGTGCGCCTGGGCCAGGCCGAGGCCCGTCCCGTGGTCCTTGGTCGAGAAGAAGGGGTCGAAGATGCGCGGCTGCACCTCGTCGGGGATGCCCGCGCCGTGATCGGTCACGGTGACGATCGCGCGCGTGGCGTCCATCCGGCGGCACCGGATCTCCAGCCGCCCGCCCTCGGCCATGGCCTGCGCCCCGTTGTTGATCAGGTTCCAGAACACCTGCTTCAGCTGCCCCGCGTCGGCGCTGATCGTCAGCGCCTCGTCGTGCTCGATGATCAGCTCGACCGGCGGCCGGTCGGCGGGCTGGTTGGCGAACATGCCGGCGAGGTCGTCGAACAGGGTCGCCAGCTCGACCCGGTCGAACTGGGGCGGGTTGGGGCGGGCGAACTGCAGGAAGTCGGTGATCAGCGCGTTCAGCCGGTCGATCTCGCGCAGCACGATGCGCATCAGGCGCTCTTGCATCGGCTCCTGTGCCGAGCGCGCCAGCATCTGGATGCTGCCGCTCATGCTGGCCAGCGGGTTGCGGATCTCGTGGGCGATGCCCGCGGCCATCTTGCCGATGACGGCGAAGCGCTCGCTGCGCCGCATGGAGTCTTCGAGGGCGCGCAGGGGCGTCAGATCCTGGAAGATCAGGATCCACCCCTGATGCTCGCCCAGCCCGTCCAGCAGCGGAGACAGGCTGCAGCCGATGGTCCGCTCGCCGCCCGACGGGTGCGCGAAGGTCTCTTCCCAACGCTCCTGCTCGTCACCGCCCAGGCGCGCCGCCAGGAAGGGGAACAGCGCCAGCACGTCGGCGTACAGCACGTCGTCGGTCTCGAGGCCGGTGATGCGCGCGGCCGCCGGGTTGAAGAAGATCACCCGGTGGTCGAGCGTGAAGCTCACCAAGCCGCTCTGGATGCTGGTGATGATGTGGTCGTTCAGCGCGCGGAGCGCCTCGAGATCCTCGCTCGCGAAGCGCAGGCGCTGGCCCGCGTCGCGCAGCTGCTCGCTGAGGTAGCCCGACAGCAGGCCGACGAAGAACACGGCGCTGATGTTGGTCAGGCCGCTCAGGAAGACCGCGCGCAGGGCGTCCCCCTCGGGGGGCGGCGTGGGGTGCCACCAGCCCAGCGCGTCGCGCGCCACCAGCAGCACCAGACAGCCGGTCGCCGCCGCCGACAGGTACAGCGCCCCGCGGCGGTACAGCAGGATGGCGGCCACCAGCACCACCAGGGTGAACATGAACAGGAAGACGCTCTCGGTGCCGCCGGTCACCGCGGCCAGCACCGTGCTGATGCCCAGATCGATCAGCAGTTGGGCATAGCTGAACACCACCAATCCGCGCTGCAGGCGCTTCAGCAGCACGGCGTAGAGGATGGTCAGCCCATAGGTGGCGATGATCAGCACCAGCAGCGTCAGGTGGCGGCTGTTGGTCACCGGATCCGAGCCGTCGGCGCGCACCAGCAACGTGGTGCCCAAGAGCACGGTGATCAGGCCCACCCGCAGCATCATCAGCCACTGCAGGCGGCCGACCAGCTCTTCGTCGGCGGTGCGGGACGTCCGGGGGGGTAGGGCCGTGGGGGTCGCGGCGCGGTCGGCGGGGGTCACGCGCTCAGCCCGCCTTGATATTGCCCGCCACCTCGAAGATCGGAAGGTACATCGCGATGAGCACGGTGCCCACGACGCCGCCGATGCCCACCATCATGATCGGCTCGAGCAGCTTGGTCAGGCCGTCCACCGCGACCTCGACCTCGTCCTCGTAGAAGTCGGCGATCTTCTGCAGCATGGTGTCCATGGCGCCGGTGCTCTCACCGACCGCGATCATCTGCACCACCATCGAGGGGAACACGCCGGTCTTCGCCAGCGGATCCGCCATGTTGCTGCCCTCGGAGATCTTGTCGCGCACGAAGTAGATGGCCGCCTCGATGATCTTGTTGTTCGCCGACTTGGCGACGATGTCGAGGCCGTCGAGGATGGGCACGCCCGAGGCGATCATCGTACCCAGCGTCCGGGTGAACTTGGCCACCGCCACCTTGCGCAGCAGCGAGCCGATGACCGGGATCTTCAGCAGGAAGGCGTCGAAGGCGGTGCGCCCCTTCTCGGTGGCGATGATCTTGCGGAAGGCGTAGATGCCGCCGAAGAGGCCGATGGCCACCCAGTAGAAGTTGCGCCCGAACCAGTGGCTGGCGTTGATGACGATCTGGGTCAGCGCCGGCAGCTGAGCGTCGCCGAAGTCGCTGAACATCTTCTCGAACGTCGGGATGACCCACTTCAACAGCGCGGTGACGACGCCGCCGGCCACCACGCAGATGCCGATGGGGTACATCATCGCGCCCTTCACCTGGCGCACCAGCTTGACGTTCTTCTCGATGTAGGTCGCGAGACGGTTGAGGATGGTGTCGAGGATACCGCCGATCTCACCGGCGGCGACCAGGTTCACGAACAGCGAGTCGAACACCGTCGGGTGCCTGCGCAGCGAGTCGGCGAAGGTGGCGCCGGCCTCGACGCTCTCCTTCACTTCGTACAGCACCTTCTTGAAGAACTTGTTCGGCTCCTGGCTCGACAGGATGTCGAGGCACTGCACCAGCGGCAGGCCGGCGTCGATCATCGTCGAGAACTGACGGACGAAGACGACCAGCTGCTCGGCGGACACCTTGCCGCCGAACGAGGGCAGGGCGATCTTCTTGCCCTTCTTGCGCACCTTGTTCGGCTGGATGTTCTGCTGGCGGAGGCGAAGGTGGACGTCCTTCTCGGTCTCGGCCTCGATCACGCCCTTGCGAATCTCGCCAGCGCGCGTCTTGCCTTCCCAGGTCCATTCGGCCATCAACGCCCCCCTCTGGCCCGCCGGGCGAACCGAGCATGCTGTGAAACGGCTGCGCGCGACGCTGGGCCGCCCCGCGGATCATAGCGGGCTCTGCGGCGGCGCGAAAGCTCGCGCGCCGCGCGGCGTCAGCGCTTGGAGCCTTCGCCGGCGATCATCCCCCGCAGCTCGTCGATGTCGTTCGAGTGCGCCAGGGCGTCCTCGAGCGTGATCTCGCCCCCCGTGTACAGCGCGTACAGCGACTGGTTCATCGTCTGCATGCCGAAGCGCGACTGGCCCACCTGCATCTGGCTGTAGACCTGATGGATCTTGTCCTCGCGGATCAGGTTCCGGATGGCCGCGGTCGGCACCATGATCTCGCAGGCGAGCACCCGCCCCACGCCCGACGCCTTCTGGATCAGCTGCTGGCTGATCACGCCCTCGAGCACGAAGCTCAGCTGGGCGCGAATCTGCCCCTGCTGGTGCGGCGGGTACATGTCGATCACGCGGTTGATCGACTGGATGGCCGAGTTGGTGTGCAGCGTGGCCATGCACAGGTGGCCCGTCTCGCTGATCGTCATCGCCGCGGCCACCGTCTCGAGATCGCGCATCTCGCCGACGAGCACCACGTCGGGATCCTGCCGCAGCACGTACTTCAGCGCGCCTCCGAAGGTGAGCGTGTCGGCCCCCACCTCGCGCTGGTTGACGATGCAGTTCTTGTGCGGGTGCAGGTACTCGATCGGATCCTCGATGGTGAGGATGTGCATGTGCTGCTCGCGGTTGATCTTGTCGACCATCGACGCGAGCGTCGTCGACTTGCCCGACCCGGTCGGGCCGGTCACCAGCACCAGACCCCGCGAGCGCGTGGTCAGCTCGCCGACGATCTGCGGCAGCCCCAGCTCCTGGAAGTTGTGGATCTTGGTCGGGATGACGCGGAAGGTGCCGGCCACCGCGCCGCGCTGCATGAAGATGTTGGCGCGGAAGCGGCACAGCCCCTTCACGCCGAAGCTCAGGTCGAGCTCGTTGGTCTGCTCGAACTTGTGCTTCTGCGCCTCGGTCAGAAACGAGTAGCAGAGCTGCTGGGTCTCTTCGCGGCTGAGCGGCGCGGACTTGAGCGGAATGAGGCCGCCGTCGATGCGCAGCTGGGGGGCCGTCCCGCACGTGATGTGCAGGTCGCTCGCCCCCTTCTCGACCATCAGCTTCAGCAGCTGGTGCAGGTTCGCCATGTCAGTCGCCGACCGAGCAACGGACGACCTCGCTGACCGTCGTGACGCCCTCGGCCAGCTTCGACAGCGCCGCCTGACGCAGCGTCTTCATGCCCAGGTTGATCGCCTCGCGCTTCAGCTCGACGCTCGACACGCCCTGCAGCACGAGATCCTTCAGCTCGTCGCTCATCGGCATGATCTCGTAGAGCGCCACGCGACCCTTGTAGCCGGTCTCGTTGCAGGTGCGGCAGCCCGCGCCCTTCATCAGCTGGGCCGTCTTCGCCACCTCGGGCTTCATGCCCAGATCGATCAGCACCTGCGGATCGACGCTGTGCGGCTCCGCGCAGTCCTTGCACACCCGGCGCGCCAGGCGCTGGGCGAGGATGGCGTTCACCGACGCGGTCACCAGGAAGGGCTCGACGCCCATGTTCAAGAGACGGCTGACCGTCGACGGCGCGTCGTTCGTGTGCAGGGTCGACAGCACGAGGTGGCCGGTCAGGGCCGCCTTGACCGCGATCTCGGCCGTCTCGAAGTCGCGGATCTCGCCCACCATGATGATGTCGGGGTCCTGCCGCAGGAACGACCGCAGCGCCGCGGCGAAGTTCAGCCCGATGGCGTCGTGCATCTGGCACTGATTGATGCCGCCGAGGTTGAACTCGACCGGATCCTCGGCGGTGGAGATGTTCTCCGACACCTTGTTCAGATCGGACAGGGCCGAGTACAGCGTCGTCGTCTTGCCCGAGCCCGTGGGGCCGGTGACCAGCACCATGCCGTAGGGCTTGTAGATCGCCTCCTTGAAGACGTCGATCTGCGCCGGCTCGAAGCCCAGCTTGGTCATGTCGAGCTGCAGGTTGCTCTTGTCGAGCAGCCGGAGGACGATCTTCTCGCCGAACAGGGTGGGCAGCACGCTGACGCGGAAGTCCATCTCGCGCCCGCCGCCCATCTTGATCTTGATGCGGCCGTCCTGGGGCAGCCGCCGCTCGGCGATGTCGAGCTGCGACATGATCTTCATGCGGCTCGTGATCGCGTTCTTCAGCTTCAGCGGCGGGTTCATGATCTCGTACAGCACGCCGTCGATGCGGTAGCGCACGCGGAACGACTTCTCGTACGGCTCGATGTGGATGTCCGACGCGTTCTTCTTGATCGCGTCGACGAGGATCAGGTTCACCAGCCGGACGACCGGGGCCTCTTCGCTCGACTTCTCGAGGTCGACGACGTTGGGCTCGACCTCCTGCTCGGCGACCTCGACGTCCTCGGGGTTGAACCCCTCCATGATCTCTTGGTAGGTCGCCGACTCGTCGTAGTAGCGGGCGATCGCGTCGCGGATCGCCTCCTCGCTCGCGACGACCACCTCGACGTGATAGCCCGTGTTGAACTTGAGCTCGTCGATCGCGTTCAGGTTCGACGGATCGCTCATCGCGACGATCAACGACGAGCCGGCCCGGTTGATCGGCAGCACCTGGTGCCGGTGCGCCAGCTCGCGCGGGATCAGCTTGATGACGTCGTCGTCGATCTCGAACTCGTCGAGGTTGATGGACGGGACGCCGTAATGCTTGCTGAGGAACGTGGTGAGGTCGCGCTCACCGACGATCCCCGTCTTGGTCAGCGTGTAGGTCAGGCGGTCGCCCGTCTTCCGGGCGGTGGCCTGCGCCTCCTTCAGCTGCGCCAGGTTGATCAGGTTCTCGCGAACCAGGAGCTCGCCGAGGCGGTCGGACATGCGCGTCCCTCGTCGGGTCACGGCGGGCGCGTGAGCGCTCGGCCGGTTGATGCCGGGGGCGCCGGACGCGAGCAACGCGGCGACGCCGAGCCATTAAACGTGTTCCGAATGCGAGGTGTCAATCAGCCCGCGGCGGGGCATCGACGGCTGCTCGCAACGCTGCCACGACCGGCGCGCTCGGCGGGCGGAGGCCCGTCCACCGGGCGAAGGCGGCCAGCCCCTGCGCGGCGAGCATCGCGAGACCGTCCTCGGCGGCGACCCCGGCGCGAACCGCGGCGCGGATCAGGGGCGCCGCGCGCGCGCCGTAGGCCAGGTGCACCAGCCGCGCGCCGGGCCGGCAGGCGCTCCAGTCGACCTCGGCTTCACCCTCCCAGACGCCCGGTGGCAGGGCCCACACCAGCAGATCGGCCGCCGGCAACAGCGCGGCCAGGCCGTCGAGCGGGTGGGCGCCGGCGGCGTCGAGCCCCAGCCCGTCGAGCAGCCGCGCCGCGCGCGCCGGTCGACGGTTGATCACGTCCACCGCCGCGCAGCCCCGCTCGCGCAGCACGTCCAGCACGGCCCGGGCGGCGCCCCCCGCGCCGACGACGACCGCGCGCTCGGGCGTCGCGGCCCCGAGCTGCGCGGCGAAGCCTTCGACGTCGGTGTTGTCGCCCGCCCACCCGGCGGGGGTCCACCAGAGCGTGTTCACCGCGCCCGTCCGATCCGCCGCCGCCGTCCGCCGCCCCGCGGTCGACCCCCAAGCCGCCCGCTTGTGGGGGGCGGTGACGTTGAGGCAGGTGCGCGCGTCGGCGCGGCAGGCGTCGAGCGTCGCCTCGAAGTCGCCCGGGCCGACGTCGAGCAACGCGTAGTCCACGGCGACGCCGACCGCCTCGCCGGCGGCGCGGTGCAGGGTGGGCGAGAGCGAGTGGTCGACCGGGTGGCCCAGCAGGCCCCCGCGGAGACGGAGCGTCACGGGAAGGTGGGCGTGGGCGCCGCGGCCAGCAGCGCGCGCGCCGCGTCGCGATCCTGCTCGATGCGCGCCCGCAGGGCGTCGACGTTCTCGAACTTGCGTTCGTCGCGCAGGCGCCGGTGGAAGAACAGCCGCACCGACTTGCCGTACAGATCCAGATCGGGCGCGTCGATGACGTGCGCCTCGACGGTCTGCGCGCCGGGGCCGTCGCCGAAGGTGGGGTTGAAGCCCAGGTTGGCGACGGCCGGCCGCGCGCCTGCACCCCAGTCGAGCCACCCGGCGTACACCCCCCGGCGCGGCAGCAGCCCGTCGGCGTGCCGCACGTTCGCGGTGGGGAAGCCCAGCGTGCGCCCCCGCTGGTGCCCGCGCACGACGGTGCCGTTGACGTGATGGGGGCGGCCGAGCACCAGCGCGGCGCCCTCCACCTTTCCTTCCATCAAGAACGCGCGCGCGCGCGTGGAAGACGCGACCAGCCCGTCGCCGACCGCCTGCGCGGTGACGACCTCGACCCCGAAGCCCAGCTCGGCGCCCAGCGTGGTCAGGACGTCGGTGGTGCCGGCGCGGCGCGCGCCGAAGGTGAAGTCGTAGCCGACGACGACGTGCCGGGCCGCCAGGGCGTCGCGCAGCACACGCCGGGCGAAGACCTCGGGCGTCAGCGCCGCGAAGGCGCGGTCGAAGCGCTGCTCGAGCAGCAGGTCGACCCCCAGCGACGCGAGCAGCGCGCGCTTGTCGGCGTGGCTGCACACCAGGGGCGGCGCGAGATCCGGGGCGAGCACCTGCACGGGGTGCGGGCGGAAGGTGAGGACGCCGACCGCGAGGCCCTGCGCCGTCGCCGCGGCGCGCGTCCGCGCCAGCAGCGCGCGGTGGCCGCGGTGGACGCCGTCGAAGTTGCCGATGGTGAGGCTCGACCCGGCCGCCGGCGGCGTCATCGTCGCGAAGTCGTCGAAACACTGCATGGCGCTCTGATAGGGCCTCGCCGGGATGGTGTCAACGCGCGCCGAGGCGCTCGCCCCGTCCCGACCGCTCGGCGAGCGAGGCGCGCGTGACCCGCCGCGCGGACGATTCTGACCCGCGGGAATGTAGTTCTTCGTCGCGGGCGCCGGAAAAGCGTTGGGAAATCAACGATCAGTACGTCGATCGAACGTGCGGGAATTTCCTTTACATGAGACTCAGCACGGGTAGAGTACGGGCACCCAGAACACGGTCCCGACGGTCGGGATCAAAACGGCCCCCACCCCACGAGGGCAAGATGGGGTCAGATGAGGGAGGAGTGGAATGTCGCGGATTCGCGTGGTTCTGATGGCCCTGGTCGCGATGGCCTTCACCGTGGGCACGGCCCACGCCGTGGACCTCAACGGCAAGAAGGGCATCGGCTTCGCTCAGTCGATCGGCGGGCCCAGCGGCTTCGCCTTCGACTACGGCCTGGGCAACCTTCACCTGGAGGCCCTCCTCGGGGTGCCGATCCAGATGCCGAAGGACGGTGAGACGGGCTACACGCTCGGCCTCGGCCTCGGCGCCCACTTCCAGGCCCTGCGCACGGACAGCGCGGCCTGGACCATCGGCGGTCGCGTCGACATCGGCCTGAACCAGCCGCCGATCAAGGACGCCGACTCGGTCACCCAGTTCAACATCGACATCCCGATGCGGGTGTACTGGTTCCCCAACAAGAACATCTCGCTGCACGTCGAGGGCGGCATCGGCATCGCGCTCGTCGGCGAGGACGGGGCCGTGTTCGGCGGCGCCGGCGGCGGCGGGGCCGAGGGCACCTACATCAGCTTCCTGAACCCGATCACCGCCATCGGCATGACCTTCTGGTGGTGAGATCGGTTCGCGTCCCCCCTGGGGACGGGTGCTGAGCGAAAGCCGACCTTCGGGTCGGCTTTCGTGTTTCTGGGACCTCCCATGCCGGGCGCGGTCTCCGGTGCGGTGAAGGCAGCGCGAAGTTTTGTGGTGTGACGAGAATTGTCACCCCTACGCAAAGTTGTTAGGCTCTGTCCGGCGACGCGGTCCTGGGACTGGGGGGGCCCGCGTCCCAACTGGCGGCACGTTCGTTGCTTCGAACGAGGCCCGACCGTCGGCGGGATCGCCGGCACGAATTGGAGGGGGGCGAGCATGCGTACGAGGGATCGGCGAGGCTTCACGCTCATCGAGCTGATGATCGTGGTGGCCATCCTGGGCATTCTGGCGGCGATCGCGATTCCGGCGTTCACCAAGTACATCCGACGCGCGAAGACGACCGAAGCGGTGATGAACCTGCGGAAGTTGTTCGACGGCGCGGTGGCCTACTACGAACGCGACTTCAGCGACCGCTTCGGGCGCGGCATCCCGCCGCAGTTCCCCGGCGTGGGGCTCAACTACGGCCCGGTGCCCGGCGTCAACCCGTGCTGCGGCCAGGCCGCCGACAAGTGCGATCCGACGGCGCCCGGGCACCAGGACGCCTTCGACTTCGAGGTCTGGCAGGCGCTCAGCTTCGCGGTCGACGATCCGCACTACTACTGGTACCACTTCCGCGCGGCCGGCACCGGCGTGGGCTCGGGCTTCACCGCCAGCTCGCACGGCAACCTGAACTGCAATCAGGCGTGGTCGACCTTCGAGCGGGTCGGCGGCGTGTCGCCCGAGGGCGACGTGATGGGCGGCGCGGGCATCTTCAGCGTACGACCGCTCGAGTAGCACCAGGACTCGCACATGCCCGCCGTCCGCACTGTTTGGCTCCTCGGCTCGGACCGCAGCCTCGACGTGTTGTACGAAGCGCTGCGGGGCGAAGGGGCCGAGGTCGATCGGCTCGGCCCCCCTCAGGTCCAGAGCTGGCTCGAACAGGTGCAGGCGGGGCAGACCCCGAGCACGCTGCCCTCGCTGCTCGTCGCGTCGGCCGCGCTCGCTTGGCAAGACGACGGGCTGCTGCTGCGGACGCTCGCCGAGCACCAGCCCTGGCGCTTCCTGCCTCTGGTCGTGGTCGCGAACGCCGACGACTCGGCCCGCTGTGATCGCAGCTATGATTTGGGCGCCGCGGGGTGGGTGGTCATCCCGACGGACGAGGGGCAGGCGCGCGAAGCGGGGCAGACCTTCGCCCGCTACTGGCTGCGCACGACGCTGCTGCCCGAGATCGGCCCGGCCGCGCGCCTCTGACGCGTCGCGCTCCGCGGGGCCGACCCCGCCCTGCACGCCCCCTCTTTTCCGTCTGCAGCGCAGCGCTGGCGGGCCACGATGTCCGGGTAGGGCGATGTGCGCAAGGGCGCGGGGCGGCGTCCAGAATCTGGACACCGTGGACGGTCGATACACCGGGTGCTCTGTCTAAGTGCCTAAAATAAAAGAATAAGCGTCTGGCTCGCGGCTTGCCCATAGGGGGCTCACACTCGACTGGAGGTGAGCGCGATGGACGAACGGAGCCTGGCTGAGCTGGCGCCCGAGGAGCGACCGCGAGAGCGGCTGTTGACGTTGGGCGCGGCGGCCCTCGACGACGCGTCATTGCTGGCCCTGGTGCTCGGCACCGGGCGCGGCAGCGGCGAGGACGCGCTGCAGCTCGCGCGGCGCATCCTGCGCACCGTCGGCGGCGTCGGGGCGTTGGCGGCGGCGGCGCCGATGGATCTCACCGCGATCGACGGCATCGGCGCCATCCGGGCGGCGCGCATCCGCGCGACCTTCGAGCTGGGCCGGCGAGGGGCGGGGGGCGGCGCGGCGCAGGACAGCGGTCCGCCGGCGGCGGCGCCGCCGCCCCCGGCGCCGCCCGTCGACCCCTTCGAGGCGGCCGTCGAGCGGCTGCGGGGGCAGGTGCCGACCGGTGAGGCCGCCGTCCTCGGCTACCGACCGGCCGACGCGCGGCCCCCCGTCACGCTCGGGCTGGGCGATCAGCTGGGCTCGGAGACCCGCGCGGGGGCCTACCTGGCGCGGCTGCTGACCGAGGGCGCCGGCCCCTGGTGGATCGTGTCGGTTCGTCCGGGGGGCAAGCCCGCGGCGCGCGAGCGCGGGGCCGCCGACCGTCTGCTCGAGGCGGCCGCGTTGGTCGGCGTCGACATCGAGCGGGTGGTGGTCGTGGGTGGGCGGCGAGGCTGGATCCTCGCGGGGGCCGGCGCATGACGGCCCTGCTGATCGCGCTGTGGTTCTGGAGCTTCGACCGCGTCGAGCCGCCGTGGGCGGTGCTGGTGGGCGACGACGGCGCCGTGGTCGAGGTGCCCGTCGACCAGCTGCCGGCGAACGCCCGCCCGGGCGACCGTCTTCGGACGCCCGCCGGCCCGGTGGTCGGTGATCGGGAAGCCCGGCGGGCGCGGATCGTCGCGCGCCTGGCCCGGCTGGCGGGGCTTGCATCGACCTCGCCCGTCGGCCATCGTTCGGCGGTGAGTCGCCGTCGACCGGATCACTTTGCCCGCCGCGCGCAGCGGGAGGGCTACGCCGCACGCAGCGTGTACAAGCTGGAGGAGATCGACCGCCGGGTCGGTCTGATCCGTCGCGGCATGCGCGTGCTCGACCTGGGCTGCTCGCCCGGCTCGTGGCTTCAGTACGCGGCGGCCGCCGTGGGGCCCAAGGGCCGGGTCGTGGGGTTGGATCTCAAGCCGGTGGAGGTGGCGGGCGGCGCCCACGTGCGTGCCGAGGTCGCCGACGCGTTCGAGACGCCGCCCGACGTGCTGCTCGAGTGGGGCGGCGGCGCCTACGACCTCGTGCTGAGCGACATGGCGCCGGCCACCTCCGGCAACCGGCTGGCCGATCACGCGCGCTCGATCGACCTGTGCCGCCGCGCGCTGAGCGTGGCCGAGGGCGTCCTCACGCCGGGCGGCGCCTTCGTCTGCAAGGTGTTCGAGGGCGAGGACGCCCCGGCGCTGGCCGACGACGTCCGGCAGCGGTTCGAGCGCTTCAAGCGCATCAAACCCAAGGGCACCCGCTCGGAGAGCGTCGAGCTGTTCTTCGTCGCCCAGGGATTCCGCGCGGGGCAGGGGACGTGATCGCCCTCCCGCCCGAGGTGGTGGCGACCATGGCGTCCAGCGGGCTGTCCGTCGAGGTCTTCGAGGGGCTGCGTCGGCGCCTGGTCGAGGGCGGATGGTCGCCCGAAGAGAACCGCGTGCGCGGCGTCGTCGAGGCGCCCCGCCCCGGCGACGTCGCCTCGCTGCCCGCCGACGTCTCGGCGCTGCGCGCACGGGGCGAGCAGGCCCTGCGTGACGGGCAGGTGGGCATCGTCTTGCTGAACGGTGGCATGGCCACTCGCTTCGGCGAGCGGGTGAAGGGCGTGGTCGAGGTCACCGAGGGGCGCTCGTTCCTGGGCCTGAAGGTGCGAGACGCGGCGCGCGCGGCTGGCGCGGTGGGGGGCCCGCCGGTGCCGGTGATGCTGATGAACAGCCGGGCCACCACCGACGCGACGGCGCGGCACCTCGAGGCGCGCGCGTACTTCGGTCACCCGCCAGCGTCGGTCTGGACCTTCGAGCAGCAGTGGGCGGTGCGCCTCGAGCCCTCCGGCGACGTGTTCCGCGAGCGCGACGGGCGGCCATCGTATTACGGCCCCGGGCACGGCGATCTGCCCGGCTGCCTGACGCGCAGCGGGCTGCTCGACCGCTTCGAGGCCGCCGGCGGACGCTTCCTGCTGATGAGCAACGTCGACAACGCGGCCGCGACGCTCGATCCGGTCCTGCTGGGCTGGCACATCGAGTCGGGGGGCGGCCTGACGGTCGAGGTCGTCGACAAGCAGGCGGGCGACGTGGGCGGTGCGCCTTGGCGCGTCGACGGTCGGCCCCAGATCGTCGAGACCTTCCGCTTGCCGGTGGGGGTCGACCCAGACGCGTCCTCGGTGTTCAACACGAACACGCTCTGGTTCCGCACCGAGGCCCTGCGCGCCCCCGCCGCCCTGACCTGGCTGATGGTGCGCAAGAAGGCGGGCGGACGGCAGGCCGTGCAGTTCGAGCGGCTGGTCGGCGAGCTGAGCGCCTCGGTGGACACGCGCTTCGTCCGGGTGCCCCGCGTGGGGGCGGCGACGCGCTTCGTGCCGGTCAAGACCCCGCAGGACCTCGCCGCCAACCGCGCTTGGCTGGCCGAGGCATGGGGGTCGCGGTGAGGCGCCGGCCGGTCGGCGGGGTCGTGGTGCTGGCGGGGGCGCTCGGCGCGCTCGGCGCGCTCGTCGGGTGCGGCGAGATCGAGACGCTGTCGCTCAGCGAGCGGCCCAGCCGCGCCGACTTCGACGAGGTGGTGCACCCGATCCTGCTCGAGATGGGCTGCAGCCGCAACGGCCGGTGCCACACGATCGTGTCGGGCGAGCTGCGTCTGGATCCGGCCCGCACCCCCGCGACGCTCGAGCAGGACTTCCTGCTGGTGCAGGGCTTCATCGACCTCGACGACCCCGACGCGTCGCGCCTGCTGACGACGGTGCTGCAGGGGACCGACTCGACGCACCGGCCGCCCTTCTGCTTCCGGTCGACCGACGACTGCGCCTATCGCAAGGTGCGGGCCTGGATCGCCTGGAGCGGGCCGGACGATCCGCGCCCGCAGGACATCGAGTGCGAGCTCGCCGGTGAGGGGTGCCCGTGATGCGTCGGCGAGCCGGCGGGCGGCGCTCAGTAGCCGTAGCGGGCGAACAGGCCGACCGTGACGAAGCGATCGCGGGTGCGGGCGTCGGTGACGCCGGAGGCGCGGGTGCCCTCGCCGCGGAAGTCGTGGCCCAGGAAGGCCGCGTCGAGGCGCGCCTGCACGCTCCACTGACCGACGAGGCGGCTCACCGCCTCGAGCCGGGCGCCATAGCCGAAGCTGCTCTGCGGATCGCCGGAGTCGGTCGGGGTCTCGCGCACGAAGAAGGGCAGGTGCCCACGCAGGGTGCCGCGCAGCCACAGCCGATCGCCGAGCGCCGGCCAGGCCAGGCCCGCCGTCAGCTCGGGGCCGGCCACCGTGCGATCGACCAGCAGGGCGGGGCGCTGCACCTGGGTCGTCTGGCGCCACCCGCGCAGCCCCAGCCCGACCAGCAACGCCGGGGCGTCGGGGCCGTCGCCGAAGAAGTAGCGGCCTCGGGCGCCGCCCTCGAACTGGTGCAGGTTGAACTGGAAGGTCTGATCGCTGTCGGGCACGGCGATGGCGGCGCCGAGGCCGATGGCCGCGCCCGCGTACAGGCCCAGCGCGTCGGTCGGCCAGTGGTCGAGGCCGAAGGCGACGGTGGGCAGGGCGGTGATGCCAGCCTCGACCCGCGTGGCCGCCGCCTCGACGGCCAGGTGCCCGGTCAGCAGCTCGAGGCCAGCCCACGCGCCGCTGCGCGTGCGCACCTGCTGCAGGGCGTCGGCCGAGAGCGCCGCGTGGGCAGCGCAGGGCGCCGCGCACAGGACGATCAGCGGCAGCAGCGGGGCGAGGGGGGCGCGCATGCGCGCATCCTAGCCCGGTCGGCTGCGCGCCGAAACCGGCGCGGCGCCGGCGCGCTGCTGGCGGCGCTGGCGCTGACCCTGGGCGCGCCGGCCTCGGCGCAGCTGAGCGACGAGGCGGCCGAAGAGGTGGTGCAGTCGACGCTGGGCGTCTACCTGACCACCCCGAACCGGCGCGAGCAGCACGAGCGGGTCGTCGTTCAGGGTGGGCGGCTCGAGATCTGGTTTCTGCGACCCGTGCGCCGGCAGGACGGCGACCGCCCGCTCTGCGAGGGCTTCCGGTGGCTGCTGACCGGACGGCTGGCCGAGACGCCCGGGGTGCGCGCGCTGTTCGAGCAGCTGCCCTCGGTCGACGAGGTCACGCTGATCTACTACGACCTCGAGACCAGCGTGCAGCCCGACGCGAGCGGTCGCTATCGCCAGCTGCGCAACGCCGCGCCGCACGCCCGCTTCGGCATCACGCGCGCTTCGGCGGGGCGGCTGAACCCGCAGGTGCTCGAGGCCCAGCTCGCGGGGCCGGAGTGCGCCGCGCTGGGCCGTCGACTGGTGGATACGTTCTGGGTGCCCTGAGGGGGCGTCCGCGGCGGGGCCCTCAGGAGACCGCGCGCCGGATGACGCCGATGCCGCTCGGCGACTCGAGCATGCCGGCGACGGCCTGGTGGAAGAGGCGCACGAGGCCCGAGGGCTCGGGCTGCCCGAGGGCCTCGTAGTAGGCGTCCCGCTGATGGGCGGCCAGGTGCGCGGGCGGGTAGCCCCGCGACAGCAGCAGCAGGTTGGTGAACAGCCGCGCCGTGGTGCCGGGGTTGCGCCGGAAGGGGTAGATGAACATGAGCCGGTGGTGCACCTCGGCCGCGAAGGCGACCGGATCGCAGGCGTCGTCGTACTCCTGCTCGACCTGCTCGAAGAGCTTGCGCAGGTGATACGGCACCTTGTCCGCCGCGCAGATGCGCTGGAAGTAGTCGCGGTGCACGGGCGACGTCCGCCGGTACAGGCCGCCGCGGTCCTTGGGATCGGGCGTCAGCATCCGGTGGATGGCCTTCAGGTTCTCGAGGTTCACCGCCTCGAGGCCCTCGTGGGCGCGCGACCAGACGAAGTGCACGGTGTCGACGTAGCGCCGGATCTCGTCGAGCAGCGGGTGCAGGTAGGGGTCGAGACGGTCGTCCTCGCCGCGCAGCGCGAGGGCGATCTCCTCCGGCCGGTACAGCCGACCCTCCAGCATGTTGTCGTGGTGGACCCAGGAGACCAGCAGCCGCTCGGAGACGGGCTCCGGTTCGGGCTGGCGGCGGGCGAGCGTGCGAGCGCGGTGGTGCTCGAGCTTACGGATGAACTCGGTTCCGGGGGCCACGGGCATCTCCTCGGTGCTGCGAAGACGCTGCCGGGGCTATGCGAACACCGTGCCGCGGGGCCCTCAGCCGGGCAGGCGGTAGGCGTGCCGCCACTCGGGGTGGCCGGGCTCGTCGCCCTTGACGATGCTGAAAAAACGCTTGGAGATCATGGCCGTAACCTCGCCGGGTCGGCCCGGCCCGATCATGCGATCGTCCACCTCGCGGACCGGCGTGACCTCGGCCGCGGTGCCGCACAGGAAGATCTCGTCGGCGGTGTAGAGTTCGTCGCGGGTGAACAGGCGCTCCTCGACCACGACACCGAGGTCACGGGCGATCTGCAGGCAGGAGTCGCGGGTGATGCCGCCGAGGATGCTGCCGCCGTAGGGGGCGGTGATCACGCGGCCGTCGCGCACGAAGAAGAGGTTCTCGCCGGTGCACTCGGACACGTAGCCGTTGACGTCGAGCATGATGGCCTCGTCGTAGCCGGCCGCGAGCGCCTCCCGCTTCGCTATGACACTGTTGACATACTGTCCGCAAATCTTGCCCTTGGCCAGGTTCACGTTGACGTGCAGCCGGTTGAACGAGCTGATCTTGCAGCGGATTCCCTTCGACATGCCCTCGTCGCCGAGGTAGGCGCCCCAGGTCCACGCCGCGATCGCGACCCGGACGCGGTTGTTCAGCGCGCCGAGCCCCATCGCCTCGCTGCCGAGGAAGGCGATCGGGCGCAGGTAGCCCTCGCCGAGCCCGTTGGCCTGCAGCGTGCTGACGCAGGCCTCGATCAGGTCGCCCCGGCTGAACGGAATCTCCATGCCGATGATGTGGGCGCTGTCGAACAGGCGGCGCACGTGTTCTTCGAGCCGGAAGACGTGGCTCTCGCCGTCCGCGCGCCGATAGGCGCGGATGCCCTCGAAGACCCCGAAGCCGTAATGCAGCGTGTGCGTCAGCACGTGCACGGTGGCCTTCTCGAAGTCGACCAGCTCACCGTCCAACCAGATCTTGTCGGCCTTCACCGCCATGTCGTCGCTCCGTCCGATTCTCGTTCGCCGCGACGCGGCCCCGGTACGAGGTCGCGCGGCCCGGTGTCAGTCGCCCGCGGGTCCGAAGACCTGCTCGAAGCGCTGCCGGACCAGCGCGGTGGTGCGCCGATAATCGTCCAGCAGCTGCCCGCCCGGGCCGTCGGTGGGGCCCACCTGGGCCGCGCGCCGATAGCCCATGCGGCGGGCGAGGCGGTCCAGGGCGGTGGGGTCCGCCCGAAGCTCCGGCACCGGTCGGCCCCGCATGATGCGCAGCCGATGATCGAGCCGTCGCAGGAAGCGCCACGCGTCGATCAGCGGGTCGACCTCGTCGAGCAGCCCCGACGCGGCGAGCGCTTCGAGGGCGGCGCAGGTGTTGGGCGTGCGCAGCGCAGGTCGTCGACCGCCGTTCTCGATCTGCAGCACCTGGGCGATGAACTCGAGGTCCATGAGCCCGCCACGGCCCACCTTCGGGTTATAGCGATCGGGCGTTTCGCGGGCAACCTCGCGCTCCAGGCGCGCGCGGATGCGTCGCAGCTCGGCCCGCAGGTCGACCGGCACCGGCGCGTCGAAGGTCAGCCGCTCGAGCGTCGGCGCGAGGCGCGCGCACAGGGCGTCGTCCCCAGCGACGGGGCGGGCCCGCACCAGGGCCACCCGCTCCCAGCCGGCGGCGGCCTGCGCGTGATGGGCGACGAAGCGCGGCAGCGACACCACCAAGGTGCCCTGGCTGCCGCCCGGGCGCAGGCGCGTGTCGACGCTGTACAGCGGCAGACCCGCGCGCGTCGGCAGGCCCAGCAGCGACAGGGTGCGCTGCGCGAGGCGCGTGCACCAGGCCAGGGCAAAGGCGGCGGTCGCCGGGTCGACGTCGCCATGGTCGAAGACGAACACGAGGTCCAGATCGCTGCCGTAGGACATCTCGCGGCCGCCGAGCTTGCCGTACGCGAGGATGGCGGTCTCGACGGGCGTGGGCGGCGGACCCCGGCGCGCCCGGGTCTCCAGCCGTGCGCGCTCGAAGACCGCCCGAAGGATGGCGGCGGCCAGATCGCTCAGCGCGACCTCGAGCTGGGGGCCGTCGAGCTCGCCGGCGACGTCGGACAGGCCGATCCGCAGCAGGGCGGCCTGCTTGTACCGCGCCACCGACTCGACGAAGCGCTCGGTGTCGTCGGCGGCGCCGGCGCGGCTCAGCGCCGCGGCCAGGTGGGCGTCCTCGTCCTGCGGGGGCCGGCGGTCGAACAACGAGTCGAGCAGGTCGGGCTGGCGGATCAGCATCGTGGCCAGCAGATCGCTGGTCGCGAAGACGCTCACGAGCAGCCGCACCAGCACCGGATTGCGCTGCAGGCTGCCCACGTAGGCGGGCGTCCGCGCGAGCGGTCGGGCGAAGCCGGCCAGGTGGGTCAGCGCCCGGTCGGGCTCGGCCGAGCGCTGCACCTCGGCCAGCAGATCCACCCCGAGGCGGGCGAGGGCGCCGTCGGCGCGCGGCGAGAGCGGGCTCTGCGGCCAGCGGCCGGCGGTCTGCACCAGGTGGGCGGCCTGCTCCGGATCGACGAACCCGGCGGCCTCGCACAGGGCGCGGCGGCTGGCCGGGTCGGCGGCCGCCAGCAGCGCCGCGGCGCGACGGGACTCGGCATCTTCGGCGCCGCGCTCGCCGGCCAGCAGCGCGTCGAACATGGCGCCCACGCGCTGCTGGTGCGCCTCGAGCGTGCGCAGCAACCGCTGATCGGGCCGCGGTCCTTCGACGCCGAGCCGCGCGGCGAGGGCCTCGAGCTCGGCGCCGTGGGGCAGGGTCTGGGTCTGCCGCTGATCCAGCATCATGATCCGGTGCTCCACCCGCCGATAGAGGACGTACGCCTCGGTGAGGTGGTCGCGCTCCGTCTCGGTCAACAGGCCCGAGGCGACGAGCCGGTCGATCGCGCCGAGCGTCGAGGGGTCGCGCAGGCGGGGGTTCCGAGGAGCATGCAGCAGCTGCAGAGCGTTGACGAAGAACTCGACGGCGCGGATGCCGCCAGCGTCCAGCTTGAGATCGTGGTGCGCGCCGCGCAAAGCCCGCTCGTGGCGGCGCCGCGCGCCGATCTGGGCCTTCAATTGCGCGATCGCGTCGAGCGTCTCGGGCCCGACCGTCCGCTGGTAGATCCAGGGCGACAGCACCGCCAGCGCGTGGGCGCCGAGGACGCGATCGCCGGCGACGGGGCGCGCCCGCAGCCAGGCGATGCGCTCCCAGGTGCGTCCCCAGGCCTCGTAGTAGCGTTCGGCCCCGGCCAGGCCGTTGCAGATCGGTCCGCCGCGCCCCTCCGGTCGCAGGTCGAGGTCGACGCGGAAGACGAAGCCGTGCTCGGTGTTGGCCCCGACCAGTCGCGTGATCAGGTTGCTGACCCGGACGAAGAAGGCGTGCGGGGTCGGCGCCTCGGCGTGCCCGTCGTCGGTGCCGTACAGGTAGATGAGGTCGATGTCCGAGCTGTAGTTCAGCTCGCCGCCGCCCAGCTTGCCCATGCCCATCACGACGAAGGGGATGCGCTCGCCGGTCGGGTCGAGGGGCGCGCCCAGCTCGTGCTCCACGGCGCGCAGGGCGAAGTCGGTCGCGGCCCCCAGGGCGGCTTCGGCGATCGCGGTGAGATCGGCGCAGGTGCCCTCGACGGTGGCGTCGAGGGCGGCGTCGCGCGCGGTGACGTGCAGAAAGGCCCGCAGGCGGGCCGCGCGCAGGCGTCGGCTGGCGGCGGCCTCGTCCGGCGCGTCGCGCAGATCGAACCAGCGCTCCAGCTGAGCCGGACGCAGCGGCGCCCGCAGGCGGTCGGCGTCGAGCAGGTCGTCGACGAGGGACGGCGTGCTCGCCATCGCCGCCGTCAGGAAGCGGCTGTTGGCCAGCACGGGGATCAGCGTGCGGGCCAGCCGCGGATCCTCCAGGCGTGCCCCGGCGGCCGCCAGCCGGTGCAGCCCCGCGCGGACGAGGTCGGGCGTCGCGCAGGCGTCGGCGGCGGTGAGCAACGCGGCGTGCACGGGGGCTGTCGTCGCACACCCGGCGGCGAACGGCAACGGGCCGGACGAGGCGGCATCCATTGACACGGCCGGGCGTCTCCGCGATACCGGCGACGGTCGCCGGCCGCGGTCGAACGCCCGACGCACGAAGCGCGCGGGGCCGGTGAAGCGAGCGGAGAAGGGGGGAACGTGGCGCGACGAAAAGCGGTGGTCCTGATGGCGGCGGGGCTGGGCACCCGCCTGCGCTCGGCGACGGTCAAGGTGCTGCACCCGGTGGCGGGGCGGCCGATGATCCACTACCCGGTGCGCAGCGCCATCGAGCTGGGCGCCGATCCGATCGTCGCGGTGCTGGGCCATCAGCGCGAGGCCGTCGAGGCCTACCTGAACGCGGCGTTCCCCGAGGCGCCGGTGCGCGTCGCCCTGCAGGCCGAGCAGCTGGGCACGGCCCACGCCGTCCTGTGCGCCCGCGAGGCGCTGGCCGATTTCGACGGCGACGTCTTCATCCTCAGCGGGGACGTGCCGACGCTGCCCACCGCCCTCATCGAGCGCCTGGACGCCGCGTGTGGGGACGCGGCGGTGGGCGTCGTCGGCATGCGGCTGGCCGATCCGGCGGCCTATGGCCGACTCGTACGCGACGACGAGGGGCAGCTGGCGCGCATCGTCGAGTTCCGCGACTGCGCGCCCGCCGAGAAGGCCATCGACGAGGTCAACGCCGGCATCTATCGGGTCGACGCCCGGTTCCTGTTCGAGACGCTGGCCGGCCTGGGCCGCGACAACGCGCAGGGCGAGTACTACCTGACCGACATCGTCGGCGCCGCCCGCGCGGCGGGCAAAGCGGTACGCACGCTGGTGCTCGAGGGCGAAGAGGCGGCGCTCGCCGGCGGGGTGAACGACCGCGTCGACCTGGCCGCGGCCGAGGCGCGGATGCAGACGGCGCTGCGGCGGACGCTGATGCGCGACGGCGTGACGCTCATCGACCCGGCCTCGGTCTTCGTGGACGACGGCGTCGAGGTCGGGCCGGACACCGTGATCGAGCCGGGCGTCCGGCTGGCCGGCGGCACGCGCGTGGGCCGCGGCTGCCACCTCGAACAGGGCGTCGTGCTGCGCGACACGGTCGTCGGTGACGAGGTCGTCGTACACGCCTACAGCCACGCCGACCGCGCGATCATCGACGACGACTGCAGCGTCGGGCCCTTCGCGCGCCTGCGCGAGGGCACCGTGCTGCGCGCCGGCGTCAAGGTGGGCAACTTCGTCGAGACGAAGAAGACCGAGATGGAGGAGGGCGCCAAGGCGAGCCACCTGTCCTACCTCGGCGACGCCCGGGTCGGCGCGGGCGCCAACGTCGGCGCGGGCACCATCACCTGCAACTACGACGGGCGGGCGAAGCACCGCACCGACATCGGCGCCGGGGCCTTCATCGGCTCGGACACCCAGCTGGTGGCGCCGGTCAGCGTGGGCGACGGCGCCTACGTCGGCGCCGGCAGCACCATCACCGAGGACGTCCCGGCCGGCGGCCTCGCGCTGTCGCGCACCCGGCAGCGCAACATCCCCGGCTGGGTCGAGCGCAAGGCGCGCGCCCGGGCCGAGAACGAAGGAAAGGACTGAGCCATGTGCGGCATCGTCGGCTACATCGGCGGACGCGAGAGCGCTGACATCCTGCTCGGCGGCCTGCGCCGGCTCGAGTACCGCGGCTACGACTCGGCCGGGCTGGCCGTGTTCGACGGCGAGCGCACGAACGTGGTGCGCTCGGTGGGCAAGCTGGTCAACCTCGAGACCGAGCTCAGGGCCTCCTCGCTCCACGGCAGCCTGGGCATCGGCCACACGCGCTGGGCAACCCACGGTCGGCCCTCCGAGCAGAACGCGCACCCGCACACGGCCGGCCCGGTGACCGTGGTGCACAACGGCATCGTCGAGAACCACCTCGCGCTGCGGGCCGCCCTCGAGGCGCGCGGCCACGTCTTCAAGAGCGAGACCGACACCGAGATCTTCTCGCACTTCATCCGCGAGAAGGTCGACGCGGGGCAGCCGCTCGAGGACGCCGTCCGATCGGTGATCCGCGCCGTCGACGGCAGCTACGCGGTGGTCGTGATGTCGACCACCGAGCCGGACAAGCTGGTCGCCGCCAAGAACGCCAGCCCGTTGGTGGTGGGCGTCGGCTCGGGCGAGATGTTCCTCGCCAGCGACATCCCCGCGCTGCTCGACCACACGCGCGAGGTGCTGTTCCTGCACGAGGGCGAGATGGTCGTCCTGACCCGCGACGGCATGCGGGTGACGGATCTCGAGGGCGCGCCCATCTCGCGCCCGACCAAGCACATCACGTGGACGCCCTCGCAGGCCGAGAAGGGCGGCTTCAAGCACTTCATGCTCAAGGAGATCTACGAGCAGCCGCGCGCGATGGCCGACACACTGCGGGGCCGCATCTCGCTCGAGAAGGGCGACGTGCACCTCGAGGACGTCCACCTGGACGCGGACGCGATCGCGCGCATCGACCGCATCGTCGTCTCGGCCTGCGGCACGGCGTGGCACGCGGGCCTGGTGGGCAAGCGCTTCATCGAGGAGGCCGCGCGCATCCCGGTCGAGGTCGACCTGGCCAGCGAGTTCCGCTACCGCGATCCGCTGGTCGACGAGCGGACGCTGTTCATCGCGGTCAGCCAATCGGGCGAGACCGCCGACACGCTGGCGGCGCTGGCCGAGGCCAAGCGGCGCGGCGCCCGGGTGCTGAGCGTCTGCAACGTCATCGAGAGCAGCATCGCGCGGGCCAGCGACGACATCGTCTACACCCACGCCGGCCCCGAGATCGGCGTCGCGAGCACCAAGGCCTTCGTCACGCAGATGCTCGGCCTGCAGCTGGTCGCGCTGTACCTGGGCCGGCGCCGGGGCACGATGACGCCCGACGCGGTGCGGGCGCGGCTCGAGTGGTTGGTGCAGCTGCCGGTGATCGTCGAGCGCATGTTGACCGACGTGGCCCCCGTCGAGGCGGTGGCGCGCAAGTACATGCACGCCCGGGACTTTCTCTTCCTGGGCCGCGGCGCGAATCACCCCATCGCGCTCGAAGGGGCCCTGAAGCTGAAGGAGATCAGCTACATCCACGCCGAGGGCTATGCCGCAGGCGAGATGAAGCACGGGCCGATCGCGCTGATCGACGAGCAGATGCCGGTGGTGGTGATCACGCCCCTCGGCGAGCACTACGAGAAGACCGCCTCGAACCTGCAAGAGACCCGCGCGCGCCAAGGGCGCGTCGTGGCCATCGCCAGCGAGGGCGACGACGCCATCGCGGCGCAGTCCGACGACGTGCTGCGCGTGCCGGTGGTCGACGAGCCCCTGCAGCCCTTCGTCACCACCATCCCGCTGCAGCTGCTGGCCTACTACGTGGCCGATCTCAAGGGCACCGACGTCGACCAGCCCCGCAACCTGGCCAAGAGCGTGACGGTCGAGTGAGCGCCGGGGCGGCCTTGGAGCTCGACAGCCTCAACGCGATCCAGCGGGACGCGGTGCTGCACGACGAGGGGCCCCTGCTGCTGCTGGCCGGGGCCGGCAGCGGCAAGACCCGCGTGGTGACGCATCGCATCGCGCGCCTGCTGATCGAGGGCGCCGCGCCCGACAGCGTGCTGGCCCTGACCTTCACCAACCGCGCCGCGCGCGAGATGCGCGAGCGGGTGTTCGCGCTGTTGGGCGCCGACGACCTGCCGGGCCTGACCATCTCGACCTTCCACAGCCTGGGCGCGCGCTTCCTGCGCCAGCACGCGACCGCGGTGGGGCGCACGCGCGCCTTCACGATCTACGACGACGACGATCAGTCGGCCGTCCTGCGCGAGGCGCTGGCCGATCTGAACGCCGGGCTGACCGCGAAGGGCGTGCGCGCCTGGCGCCGGGCCATCGACCAGGCGAAGAACGCCGGCCTCGACGCCCGCGAGGCCACGCCGCCCTCCGAGGGCGCGTTCCTCGATCCGGCCGAGGTGGGCGCGCGCTACGAGCTGCTGATGGAGCGCGCCGACGCCTTCGACTTCGGCGATCTGATCCTGCGGCCAGCCCAGATCCTGACCGAGGTGCAGAGCCTGGCCGAGCGCTACCGCGAGCGGTGGCGCTGGGTGCTGGTGGACGAGTTCCAGGACACCAACCGCGCCCAGTACGCGTGGCTGCGCACCTTCGCGCCGCCGGACAGCAACCTGTTCGTCGTCGGCGACGACGATCAGTCGATCTACGGCTGGCGGGGGGCCGAGGTGGAGAACATCCTCCAGTTCCCCCACGAGTACCCCCGGGCGCGCGTGGTGCGCCTCGAGCAGAACTACCGCAGCGACGGCCACATCCTGCGCGCCGCCAACGGGGTGATCGCCCACAACGACCGCCGCCTGGGCAAGGATCTGTGGACCGAGCGCGGCGAAGGCACCCGCATCGAGCTGTACGAAGGGCACGACGCCCGCGCCGAGGCGCGCTGGGTCGCCGAGCGCATCGCGGGCCTGTGCCGCGACGAGGGCTATGCGCCCGGCGACGTGGCGGTGCTGATGCGGGCCAACCACCTTTCGCTGGATCTCGAGGAGACCCTCACGCGGGCCGGCCTGCGCTACGCCGTCGTCCGGGGCCGCTCGTTCTACGATCGCGCCGAGGTGCGGGACGCGATCGCTTACGTCCGCCTGCTGGTCAACCCCAACGACGACGTCGCGTTCCGGCGGGCGATCGGCGTCCCGACGCGCGGCGTGGGCAAGACCTCGCTCGCGCGGCTGGCCGAGTTCGCGGATGGTCGCGACCAGAGCGCGCTGGCCGCGGCGCCGGCCGCGATCGAGGCGGCCGTCGTGCGGGGCCGCGCCCGGACCGGGCTGGCCGAGTTCCTGGCCGCGCTCGACGCGGCGGGCGAGGACGACGGGCGCCCCAGCGCGCAGGTGCGCGGCCTGCTCGAGCGGGCCGGCGTGATGGAGCAGCTGGCCAACGAGGACGTCGAGCGCGAGGCCGGCGAGGGGCGCCAGGCCAACGTCGAGCGGCTGCTGCAGGCCATCGAGAGCTACGAGCAGGAGACGCCGGACGCGACGCTGGCCGGCTACCTCGAGCAGGTCAAGCTGGTCAGCGAGGTCGACGTGGCGCAGCTGTCCGGCGGCGCCGTCTCGCTGATGACGGTCCACGCGGCCAAGGGGCTCGAGTTCCCCGTCGTCTTCGTCATCGGCCTCGAAGACGGCGTGTTCCCCAACGCGCGCGCCCTGGACGATCTCGAGGGGGCGGGGGAGGAGGAGGAGCGGCGCCTGTGCTACGTCGCCCTGACCCGCGCCGAGCGCCGGCTGATCCTCACCCGCGCGCGCCAGCGACGCACCTTCGGCGACGTGCGCCACAACGCCCCCAGCCGCTTCCTGCGCGAGCTGCCCCGCGACGTCGTCGAGTCGCGGTACGTGCCCGAGCCGCCGCCGACGCAGCGCGGCTGGCCCCGGCGCGCCGCCGGGTGGCCGCGCGAGCACGATCCGGTGGCGGTCGCCCCGGCCCCCTCGGACGACGAGCTGTGCATGGACGCCGTGTACGACGAGTTCGGCGGCGCCGATGGCCCCGGCTTCCGGCCGGGCATGCGCGTGTGGCACGCCCAGCTCGGCGCGGGGCGCGTCCGCAAGATCAACCCCGGCATGCGCCCGTCGCTCACCATCGACTTCGACGACGTCGGGCAGCGCAAGGTGCTCGCCAGCTTCGTCGCGCCCTACGAGGGGTGACCGGCGCGGCCGCCCGACGGCCGCGTCGCGCGCGTGTTATCGCGCGTACTGGCGCTGGCCCGGGGGGTGTGGCAACGTCCTAGGGTCGTGCAGGTGCGATGCCGCCATTGTGGTGCAGCGAACGAGGCCCAGCTGGTCAGCGGGGGCGCTGTCACCGTGGTGTGCGACCAGTGCGGGCGCCCCTTCACCGTCGACGCCGACGCGCCGCCCGCGCCGCCCACGGCCGGGGGCGGCGGCCGGGCGCTGCTGGGCGCGCCGCCCGCCAGCTTCGGCGCGCTGGGTCGCCCCGGTGGCTTCGACCCGGGCCTGGGCGCGCCGGCGCCGGGACCGGACTTCGGCAGCCTGGCGGGCGAGCTCGAGCCGGACGACGGCCCCGCCACCCGCGAGGACGAGCTGGGGCCCATGCCCACCGGGGGCGAGCGCTTCGACCTGTCGAGCATCCTCGACCCGCTGCCGACGCCGGCCAGCGAGGCGCCCCTCGGCGGGGGCAGCTTCACCTTCGGGGACGAGCACGAGGCGCCCACCCGCCTGGACGCCGACTTCCACGACGAAGAGTCCACCCGGGTGGTGGATCTGGACGCCACGGCCAAGGCCACCATGGGCGCGGCCGCGTGGCGCGTGCGCAGCGATCGCGGCCTGGTGTACGACCTGCAGAGCCTGGACGCCGTCGTCGCGTGGCTCGAAGGCAAGACCGACATCTCGCAGGTGCGGCTGGCGCGCGGAGACAGCGAGTTCCTGCCCATCGACGCCTGGCCCGAGGTCAGCCAGCGGCTGGGCCCGCGCGGGGCGCCACCCGCCGCCGGCGACGAGCTGGCGCTCGACACGACGCGGACGGCGGCGAAGCGCCCGCCGCGCAGCCCGCCGCCCCAGCGCGCGCCCGAGCTGCGCCGCGCCGCCCCGCGCGAGGGCGCGGCGGCCGCGGGCAAGAAGGAGCCCCGCCTGCCCGACAACCCGCTGGGCTTCGGCTTCGTGCTGTTGCTGCTGGCGGGCGGCTCGTTGCTCGCGGCCGGGGTCGTCGTCGCCGGCGTCGCGGGCGGCTGGATGGGCCTCCCGCCCGCGCTCGAGAGCGTCACCCCGACGGCGCCCGCGCCGCCCAGCGCGTCGCTGGCCCGGGCCATCGAGCTCTTCGAAGCCGAGCAGTACACCGCCGCGACGCGTCTGCTGCAGACCGTCGCCGACCAGGAGGAGGATCCGCGCGCGCTGCGGTACCTGGCGATGGCGCTGCACCGCAGCAACCGACAGGCCGAGGCACGCGCGGCGCTCGAAGCGTATCGGGCCCGCAACCAGCGGACGAACGGAAACGATGGACGTCAAGTGCGAGAAATGCGGCACTGAGTACGAGTTCGACGACGCGAAGGTCACCGAGGCCGGCATCACGGTCAAGTGCACCAACTGCGGACACCTGTTCCGCGTCGTGCGTCATCGGGTCGTCTTCGACGAGTCGCCCGTCGCCTCCGAGCCGGAGCCCGAGCCGGCCGAGAGTCGCACACCCAGCCACCAGTGGCGCATCCGGACCGGGGGCGGGGACGTTCACGCCTTCAAGGATCTCGCCACGCTGCAGCAGTGGATCGTGCAGGGCAAGGTGGCCCGGGACGACCAGATCTCGAAGACCGGGGACAACTGGAAGCCGCTCGGCTCGATCGTCGAGCTGGCCAGCTTCTTCCCCGGCGAGGACACCCCGGCGCCCGCGCCGATGCCCGCCGACCGGGACACCGTCCCCCTGACCCCGGCCCCGGGCCCCGCGCCCCCGCCGCCCCAGTCGCGCAGCGATCTGCTCGACACCGGCGAGTTCCGGCTCGAAGGCCCCGACGACCGGCCGACGATCCGCACCCCGGCGATCGACGTGCAGCGCACCTCGCCGGCGCACCGCGCGACCCCCGGGCCGCAGCGGGTGGCGCGCCGCGCGCCGCCGCCGCCGCCGCCCACCCCCCCGCCCAGCGTGGCCGTGACCCGCACGCCGCCGCCTGGGCTGCGCGCGCAGGCGACGCCGATGAGCTTCGACGGCGAGCTGCCGCCCGGGTATCGCCCCGCCGGCAGCGCGACCGCGCGTGGCTTCCTGATCGGCGTGCTGGCGACGGTGGCGCTGGCCGGCGTGGCCTACTTCGTGTGGGATCAGATCAACGATCGCAGCGGGCCCCGCGGCCCGCGCACGGTGGGGCGCACGGGCGCACCGGAGGTCGGCGACGCGCGCGCGCGCATCGAGCAGGGTGAGGCCGCGCTGCGCGCCGACACGACCGAGGGCCTAAGCCGCGCCGAGGCAGCCTTCTCGACCGCGCTCGGCGCGCTGGGTGAGCCCCCGAGCGACGCCGAGCTGGCGCTGCGCGCGCGGCTCGGCCTGGCGGCCGCCGCGGTGACGGCGGCCGAGTATCAGCGCCTCGAGGGCAAGGACGCCGCCCCCGGGCTCGAGAAGGCCCTGGTCAGCCTGGCGTCGGCGCGCGCCCTGGCGCCGGACGACGCGCGCGTGGCCCTCGGCTTCGCCGACTACTACCGGGTGGCGGGGCAGCTCGACTCGGCGCGCCGCCAGCTCGAGCGCGCCGAGTCCGGGGGCGCGCCGCGGCCGGCGATCGAGCTCTTGCGGGCCGCGCTCGAGGTGCACGTGGACGGCGCCGACGCCGCGGCGACCTCTCGCAAGCTGGCGGCCCTGTCGGCCGACGCCCGGCGCCTGCCCCGCGCCCAGTACCTGCAGGCCGTCGCCTATCGGCGGGCGGGGCGCGACGAGGACGCCACGCAGACGCTGGTCGAGCTGGTGGCGGCCAACAAGGGACACGCGCCCGGCAGCCGCATGTTGGAGCAGCTGGGCGCGGCCCCCCGCGGGCGACGCGGCGACGACGGCGGCGGCGGCGGACGCCGCGGCCGTCGCGCGGCGGCCGAGCCGCACCCGCCCGCACACGAGCAGAAGCCCCCGTCGAAGGCGCCCGAGCCGCCCGCCCCCGAGCCCGAGCCCGCGGCCAAGCCGGCGCCCCCCGAGCCCCCGCCGACGAAGCGGGCCGCGCCCCCGGCGCCCGAGTCGTACGACGTCATGCTCAGCCGCGGCTACAAGCTGCTCGAGCGGGGCCGCTCGGCCCAGGCGCGCCACCTCTTCGAGCAGGCCGCGCAGTCGCGCCCGCAGAGTCCCGAGCCCTGGGCCAACCTCGGCTGGTGCGATCTCGACACGGGCCGCCTGATCAGCGCGGTCGACAACTTCAAGCGCTCGCTCAACCGAAACCCGCGCTACGCCGACGGCATGTACGGCCTCGCGGTCGCCTACGAGAAGGCGGGCCGCACCATGGACGCCATCCGGTCCTATCAGGCCTACCTCGACGCCCACCCCCGGGGCCGCAAGGCCGGCATGGTGCAGCGCAAGCTCGAACGGTTGCGCTAGCCCCGTCGCGGGCCTATGACGGCCCTCATCCGACGTCCACGACCCACCGGAGCGACGATGAGCGATCGTGCCCCCCTGGACGCCGACGCCGTGCGCCACATCGCGACGCTGGCGCGGCTCGGCCTGAGCGACGACGAGGTGCGCCTGCTCGCCGGCCAGCTGACCGACGTGCTGCGCTATGTCGAGCAGCTGGGCGAGCTCGACACCGCGGGCGTCGAGCCCACGCACGCGGCGGCGGGCGGCGGCGCCTGGCGGCCGCCGGGGCTGCGCATCGAGCTGGCCGAGGGCGACGCGACGGCGGCGGCGCCGGCCGCGGTGGAGGGCCAGTTCAGCGTGCCGAAGGTGATCGGATGAGCAGCCCACTGTGCGCCGCGCGCGAGGCCCTCGAGCGCGGTGAGCGATCGTCCGTCGAGCTGACGCGGGCGTGCCTCGCGCGCATCGAGGCGACCGACGCGCGGCTCAGCGCGTGGCTGCACGTCGACGCCGACGGCGCGCTGGCCCAGGCGGCCGCCGTCGACGCGCGGCGCGCCCGCGGTGAGCGCCTCGGCCCCCTGGCGGGTGTGCCGGTCGGCCTCAAGGACATCTTCCTCACCCGGGATCTGCCCACCACCTGCGGCAGCCGCATCCTGGAGGGCTACCGGCCCCCCTACGACGCGACCGTCGTCGCGCGTCTGCGCGCGGCCGGCGCGGTCATCCTCGGCAAGCAGAACATGGACGCCTTCGCGATGGGGTCGTCCAACGAGAACAGCGCCTTCGGGGCGGCGCACAACCCCTGGGATCTCGAGCGCACGCCCGGCGGCAGCAGCGGCGGCAGCGCGGCGGCCGTCGCGGCCGGTCACTGCTTCGGCGCGCTCGGCACCGACACCGGCGGCTCGATCCGGCAGCCGGCGTCGTTCTGCGGCGTCGTCGGCCTGAAGCCCACCTATGGGCGCGTCAGCCGGTTCGGGGTCATCGCCTTCGCCAGCAGCCTCGACCAGCCCGGGCCCATCGCGCGGACGGTGCGCGACGCCGCCGCGCTGTTCGAGGCCTGCGCGGGCCCGGACCCGCACGACGCGACCTCGGCGGAGGTGCCGCTGCCGGTGGGGCTCGAGGCCATGCCGCGCGACGCCGATCTGGCCGGCGTCCGGCTCGGCGTCCCCGCGGAGTACTTCGGTGAGGGCCTCGCGCCCGGCGTCGCCGCGGCCACGCAGGCCGCGCTCGACCAGCTGCGCGCGCTGGGGGCCGAGCTGGTCGACGTACACCTGCCCCACGCGCGCTACGGCGTCGCCGCGTACTACCTGGTGGCGACGGCCGAGGCGTCGAGCAACCTGGCGCGCTTCGACGGCGTCCGCTACGGGCTGCGGCGCGCGGGCGCCGATCTGGCCGCGATGTACGGCGCCACGCGCGACGCGGGCTTCGGCCTCGAGGTGAAGCGCCGCATCATGCTCGGCACCTACGCGCTGTCGGCCGGCTACTACGACGCCTACTACCGCAAGGCGAGCCAGGCGCGCACGCTGGTGCGGCGCGACTTCGACGCCGCGCTCGACACCGTCGACGCCATCGTCACGCCGGTGTCGCCCACGACCGCGTTCCGCCTCGGCGAGCGGGTGGACGATCCCCTCTCGATGTACCTGGCCGACGTCTTCACCATCGGCTGCAACCTGGCGGGCCTGCCCGGCCTGTCGGTGCCCTGCGGCTTCGACGAGGCCCGCCTGCCGGTGGGCCTGCAGCTGATCGGGCGCGCCTTCGACGAGGCGACCTTGCTGCGCATCGCCGCCAGCTACGAGGACGCCACCGGGTGGTGTGGCCAGCGCCCGGCCCTGGGCGAGGAGGCCCCGTGAGCGCGCCCGACGACACCGCCTGGGAGATCGTCATCGGTCTCGAGGTGCACTGCCAGCTGGCCACCGCCGAGAAGCTGTTCTGCGGCTGCCCCAACCGCTTCGGGCAGCCGCCGAACCGGGACACCTGCCCGATCTGCCTCGGCCTGCCCGGGGTGCTGCCGGTGCTCAACCGGCAGGCGGTCGACTTCGCGCTCGCCGTGGGCGCCGCGCTGGGCTGCACCGCGCACCCGCGCAGCGTCTTCGCCCGCAAGCACTACTTCTATCCCGATCTGCCCAAGGGCTATCAGATCACCCAGTACGACCGCCCGCTGCTGACCGGCGGCGCCGTGCCGGTCGAGGCCGAGGACGGCGCCGTGCGCGCGGTGCCGTTGACGCGCATCCACCTCGAGGAGGACGCCGGCAAGTCGACGCACGACGCCGCCGACGCCACCCTCGTCGACCTCAACCGGGCGGGCGTGCCGCTGATCGAGATCGTCGGCGAGCCGGCCCTCCGCTCGGCCGAGGAGGCGGGCGACTACCTGCGCGCCCTGCACGCCATCGTCCGCTACCTGGGCGTCAGCGACGGCAACATGGAGGAGGGGTCGTTCCGCTGCGACGCCAACGTGTCGGTGCGGCGGCGCGGGCAGACGAGCCTCGGCACGCGCACCGAGATCAAGAACCTGAACACCTTCAAGGGCGTCCAGCGGGCCCTGGCCTACGAGGCGGCGCGGCACGTCGATCTGCTCGAGGCGGGGCAGGCGGTGGTGCAGGAGACGCGC
This sequence comes from Myxococcales bacterium, assembly GCA_020633465.1. Taxonomy (GTDB): domain Bacteria; phylum Myxococcota_A; class Bradymonadia; order UBA7976; family UBA1532; genus JACKDN01. The sequence continues at coordinate 163,734 of JACKDN010000014.1, read as the reverse complement.
CTGTGGGACGACGCCGCGGGCCGCACCCGCGGCATGCGGGGCAAGGAAGAGGCGCACGACTATCGCTACTTCCCCGAGCCCGACCTGCCCCCCGTCGAGCTGAGCGAGGTCGAGCTGCGCGCGGCCGCCGAGGGCCTGCCCGAGCTGCCGGCGGCAAGGCGGGCCCGCTTCGTCGAGGCGCTGGAGCTGTCGCCCTACGACGCGGGCGTGCTGACCGCCGAGCGCGCGCTGGCCGACTACTTCGAGGCGGCCCTCGCCGCGCACCCGGGCAACGCCAAGGGCGTCTGCAACTGGATCACCAGCGAGCTGCTCGCGCGCGTGCCCGCCACCGAGATCGCGACGGGGCCGGTGGCGCCGGGCGATCTGGGGCGCCTCGTCGCGCTGATCGACGACGACACGATCAGCGGTCGCATCGCCAAGCAGGTGTTCGATCACATGCTGGCGGGCGAGGGGACCCCCGACGCGATCATCGAGGCCCGCGGCCTGCGCCAGGTGACCGACACCGCCGCCATCGAGGCGGCCTGTCGGACGATCATCGCGGAACATCCCGACCAGCTCGCGCAGTTCCGCGAGGGCAAGACCCGCGTGAAGGGCTTCTTCGTCGGTCAGGTGATGAAGGCGACGCGGGGCAAAGCCAACCCCCAGCAGGTGAACGCCCTGCTCGACCGGCTGCTGGCCGAGGACGCGACCGACCCATGACGACGAGCGCCTTCCGAACCATCGACTGGCGCGGCGACGCGCTGGTGTTGCTCGACCAGCGCGTGCTGCCGGTCGACGAGACCTACCTCACCTGCGGCGACTGGCGCGCCGTCGCGGACGCCATCAAGCAGATGGTGGTGCGCGGCGCGCCCGCCATCGGGATCACCGCGGCTTACGGCGTGGTGCTCGCGGCGCGCGAGGCGGGCGCCGACGCGGGGCCCGAGGCCCTCGCGCCCGCCTTCGAGGGGCTGGCGGCCACGCGGCCCACGGCGGTCAACCTGTTCTGGGCCCTCGACCGCATGAAGGCGCGCGCCGCCGGCGGTCGGGGGGCGGCGCTCCTGGCCGCCCTCGAGGACGAGGCCCGCCGCATCCACGACGAGGATCGCGCCATGTGCCGCGCGATGGGCGATCACGGGGCCGCGCTGCTGCCCGACGGCGCCTGCGTGCTGACCCACTGCAACACCGGGGCGCTGGCCACCGGCGGCGACGGCACCGCGCTCGCCGTCGTGCGCAGCGGCTTCCGCCAGGGCCGGGTGCGGCTGGTGTACGCCGACGAGACGCGGCCGTTCCTGCAGGGATCCCGCCTGACCGCCTGGGAGCTGAACAAGGACGACATCCCCGTGCGGGTGATCACCGACAACATGGCCGGCCACCTGATGCAGCGGGGTCAGGTGGACGCCGTGATCGTGGGCACCGACCGCGTCGCGGCGAACGGCGACGTCACCAACAAGATCGGCACCTACGCGGTGGCGGTGCTGTGCCACCACCACGGCATCCCGTTCTACGTGGCGGGCCCCACGAGCACCATCGACCTGGCGACGCCCACCGGCGCCGACGTGCCCATCGAGCAGCGCCCCGCGCGCGAGGTCACCCACGTGGGCGACCGCCGGCTGGTGCCGGAGGGGGTCGCCGTCGAGAACCCGGCCTTCGACGTCACGCCGGCCGCGCTGGTCACCGCCATCATCACCGAGCGGGGCGTCGCGCGGCCGCCCTTCGAGGCCAGCCTCGCCCGCCACGTGGCCGAGGCCAACGGCGGCGCGGCCTGATTCGCCGCCGACCCGAGCGACCCCTTGACTTCGGGCGCGTGACCTCGTAATTTCCGCGCCCTCGTGACCTCATCCCGGCGAGTGGACGAATCCATGTACGCGATCATCAAGACCGGCGGTAAGCAGTACCGCGTGAGCAAGGGGCAGGCCCTGCGCGTCGAGAAGCTCGACGGCGAGGTCGGCGACGCGCTGGACCTCGAGCAGGTGCTGCTCGTGGGCGGCGACGGCGACACCCGCATCGGCACGCCTTTCCTCGACGGCGCCAAGGTGGGGGCGACGATCAAGGCCCAGGGTCGGGCCAAGAAGATCATCGTCTTCAAGAAGAAGCGGCGGAAGGGCTACCACAAGAAGCAGGGCCACCGTCAGGCCTACACCGAGATCGAGATCACCGGCATCAGCGCCTGACGGCGTTCGGGGTCCCCGGCTAAGGAGTCAGTGAGATGGCGCACAAAAAGGGTCAGGGCAGCACGCGGAACGGCCGCGACTCGAACGCCAAGCGGCGCGGCGTGAAGCGCTTCGACGGCGAGACGGTCAGCGCGGGCAGCATCATCGTCCGCCAGTGCGGCACCCGCATCCACGCGGGGGCCAACGTCGGCGTCGGCCGCGACTACACCCTCTTCGCCCTGAAGGATGGCCAGGTGAAGTTCGAGCCGCACGGCCGTGGCCGGCGGCGAGTGGCCGTCTATTAAGTTCATCGACGAAGCGCGCATCCTGGTCCGATCGGGCCACGGAGGCGCCGGCTGCGTCAGCTTCCGCCGCGAGAAGTACGTCCCGCGCGGCGGCCCCGACGGCGGCAACGGCGGGCGCGGCGGTGACGTCATCGTCCGCGCCGACGCCCACCTCGCCACGCTCCTCGACTATCGCTACAAGCGTCGCCACTTCGCGCCGAACGGTCGGCCGGGGGAGGGCAAGGACTGCACCGGCGCCGACGGCGAAGATCGCCTGGTGCTGGTGCCGCCCGGCACCGAGGTCTTCGACGACGCCACCGACGCGCTGATCGCCGATCTGGTCGAGGACGGCCAGCAGGTGGTCGTGGCGCGCGGGGGCCGCGGCGGCAAGGGCAACGCGATGTTCGCGACGCCCTCGCGGCGCGCGCCCGACTACGCGCAGCCGGGCGAGGAGGGCGAGGAGCGCGAGCTGCGGCTGGTGCTCAAGCTCTTGGCCGACGTCGGGCTGGTCGGCTTCCCCAACGCGGGCAAGTCGACGCTGATCTCGAAGGTCAGCCGCGCGCGGCCCAAGATCGCCGACTATCCCTTCACGACGCTCGAGCCGAACCTCGGCGTCGTGCGCGTCGACGTCGATCGCAGCTACGTGATGGCGGACATGCCCGGGCTGATCGAGGGCGCCGCCGACGGCGTCGGCCTCGGCATCCAGTTCCTGCGGCACATCGAGCGCACCGCCGTGTTCCTGTACGTCGTCACCCAGGATCTCGAGCCGGGTCGGACGCCGGCGGACGACTACCGGGCCCTGCGTCGCGAGCTGGGTCGCTACGACGCGGCGCTGCTCGAGCGTCCCTTCATGGTGGTGCTGTCCCAGACCGACCGACCCGAGGTCGAAGAGGGCCTCGCGGCGCTCACCGAGGCCGTCGACGGCGCCGCGCCGATCCACCCGATCAGCGCGGTGACGGGCGCCGGCCTCGACCCCCTGCTGAGCGCCATCGCGCAGGCCCTGCTGGCGGCCGGCCGGTGGGGGGGCGCGCCCGACTGAGCGGTCCTAAGGTGTTGATCTGAAAGGACTTCAAGTTTTCGCGATCCACCGCCGTATTGTTGACAGTCCTTGGACCCGTGTGCTAGTCCCCATCACGATGATCGACTTCGGTGACGGTCCCTGCCGGGAGCCCCTTCGATGCGCAGGCTGAGCGGTTGGATCCTCTTGCTCTGGGTGGCCACGGCGGCTGCTCAGCCGGCCGGGGAGGACGGTGGCGCGGCCGCGCCCGCTGCCGAGGCCCCGGCTGCGGCCGAGGCGCCCGAAGCGGCCGAGGCGCCCGAAGCGGCCGAGGCGCCCGAAGCGGCCGAGGCGCCCGAAGCGGCCGCCGACGGCCCCCGAAGCGGCCCGCGGGCGCCGACGCGCCCAAGACCCCGCCGCCGCCGCCGGCCGCGCCCGGCACGCGCGTCGACGTCGCGAAGGAGGACGCCGCGGCGGCCGCCGCGCCGGCCGCCCCGGAGACCGGTGACGAGGCCTACCGCCTCAAGATCACCGAGCTCGAGCGACGGGTGAACGAGCTCAAGGAGCGCATCTTCCGCACCAAGACGCGGCTGGCCATCCTCAAGGAGACCGTGCTGTCGAGCAGCATCGCGGGCTCGGAGGCCCGCCTGGTGCACCGCAACGAGATGGGCTCGAGCTTCCGCCTCGAGAAGGTCACCTACAGCCTCGACGGCACGCCCATCTTCTCGAAGGTGGACAAGGACGGCGACCTCGACGGCCGCGAGGAGATCGAGATCTTCAACGGGCCGATCGTGCCGGGCAACCACACGGTGTCGGTGGTGATGGTCTACCGCGGAAACGGCTACGGCATCTTCTCCTACCTGCGCGGCTATGTGTTCACGCTGCGGTCGTCGAACACTTTCCACGCCGAGGAAGGCAAGCAGATCGAGCTCGTGATCGTCGGCTACGAGAAGGGCGGCATCACCACCGACCTCAAGGATCGCCCGGACATCCGCTTCGACAGCCGTCTGAACGACGTCGGGCGGGGGGCCGCCGCGGCGGCCGCCGCGCCGGACACGGACGGGTAGGGCCCCGCGATGAACCGGGCGAGCCGAGCGGTCGGCGCGATCCTGCTCGTCGCCGCGGCGAGCGCGCACGCGGCCGAGCCGGACACCTTGCAGGGCGAGATCGCCGAGCTCGGGCAGGCCGTCGACGTCCTCGAGCAGCGCTACCTGGCGCCGGCGCTGCTCGAGCAGCAGCACAAGGTCGCCGCCCGGCTGAGCGACGGTCAGTTCTTCTTCGCCACGGGCGACTACGACCGGGCCGCCATGGTGCTGCTCGACGTGGTCGAGAACCCGGGCAACAAGCGGCACCCCGGCTACGGCGACGCGCTGTTCTTCCTCGCCGAGTCCCTCTACCACACGCGCAACTTCAAGGCGGCGACGGCCTACTTCGAGCAGGTCGCCGTGCAGGCGCGCCCGGAGCGCCAGCAGCGCGCGCTCGGTCGGCTGCTCGAGATCGCCCTGCAGACGGGCGACGTCGACGCGGCCAAGCGCTACCTCGCGCGCGCGGCGCAGCTGCTCGAGACGACGCCCAACGCGCGCCTGCTGTACGCCGTGGGCAAGTACCACTACGAGGTCGGCGAGCTCGCGCAGGCGGCGGCGACCTTCTCCCGCGTGCCGGCCGGCACCGGCGAGTGGCTGCGGGCCCAGTACTTCCTCGGCGTGCTCGACGTGCGCGGGGGACGGCTGGCCGAAGCCATCGCGCGCTTCCAGTCCGTCGTCGACGCGCCCGCGGTCCAGGGCGAGTCGTCGATGCAGGTGGACGCGGCGGTGCGCGACCAGGCCCGCCTGGCCATCGCCCGCCTGCACTACGAGCAGGGCGAGTTCGACAAGGCGATCGACGCCTACACCAGCACGCCGCGCGAGTCGAAGGCCTTCGACGAGGCGATGTACGAGACGGTCTGGATCGCGATCAAGAAGGGGGAGTACGAGCGCGCCCTGCGCCGGCTCGAGATCCTGCTGATCTCCCAGCCCGACGTCCTGCGCGGACCGGACGCGCGCCTGCTGAAGGGCAAGCTGTTGATGATGCTCGAGCGCTACGACGACGCGGCGCTCGCGTTCCAGGAGGTGCTCTTCGAGTTCGGGCCCATTCAGGCCGAGATGCAGGCGATCCAGAAGCGCAGCGCCAACGACCTCGCCGCCCACTTCAACCGGGTGATCGGCCAGAACATCGCCGAGTTCGATCTCAGCTCGTTCCTGCCCGCGCGGGCCGCCGAGTTCGCGGGCCCCGACGTCGAGGCCGATCGGGCGCTGCTGCTGGTGGGTGATCTGGCCGCGCAGCGGCGCGACATTGACGAGGCGGAGCGCACGCTGGCGCGGCTCGAGGTCGCGCTGTCGGCCGACAGCCGCATCAAGATCTTCCCCAAGCTGCAGGAGGGCTGGCTGCGCGCGCTCGAGGTGCAGTCGCGCATCACGCTGGCGCGGGGGCGGGTGAACGAAGAGGCCGCGCGGCAGATGGGGGGCAGCCCCGAGTACGACCGGCTGCGCGCGGCGCGGGCCCAGGCGGCGGAGCGCTTCGAGCGCGTGCCGAAGTCGGCCACCGAGCTGCACGCGCGCGACGCCCGCGTCGACGACGAGATGCAGCGCCTCGACCAGGAGGCCTTCAAGCTGGGCTTGGACATCCGGGCGCTCGAGGCGCAGCTGGTGGCCATCGACAAGTACGTCCGCGACACCACCGCCTCGACGGGCGAGCTGCCCAAGGACACCGCGGCGCGCGCGCAGGTGGTGCGCGAGCTGCAGCAGAGCAAGGCGCTGAAGGCCGAGCTCGACGCGTTGGCCGAGGCCATCCAGGCGGAGCGCATCCGCATCGGCGCCAACGACTACGCCGCGCAGGAGGACGCGCGGGTGGCGAAGGCGTATCGGGACGCGCTGGCGGCCGAGGCGCGATGGCTGGCCGCGAACGGCGCGTCGGTCAGCGGCGACCTGTCGCGGCTCGACGCGCTCGAGCAGCGCGTCAAGACGTTCCGCCAGCGCGCGATGGGGTTGGTGGACGATCGCGTCGCCGAGATCCGCCGCGTGCTCGAGCGCGAGCGCGGCAACGTCGTGGCGTACAACAGCCAGCTTCAGAGCTACCAGGGCGAGACCGAGTCCCTCGGCGGCGCCATCGCCGCCCGCAGCTTCAACGCCGTGCTCGAGCGCATCGACGCGGTGGTGCTGGAGGCCGACGTCGGCCTGATCGACGTGGCCTGGAAGCAGAAGCAGGATCAGTCGGGACAGATCAGCAAGATGCTCGCGCGCCAGCGGGCCGAGTACGAGGAGCTCGACCGCAGCTTCAAAGAGGTGACGGGTGACTGAGCGCGCCTGGGCTTGGATGCTGGTCGCCGCGCTCGTGAGCGGCGAGGCGGTCGCTCAGCCGGCGGGCGAGGGCGCGCCGCCGGCCGAAGGGGCGCCGCGCCGGCCGGAGGCGCCGCGCCGGCCGCCGAGGCGCCGGCGCCCGCCGAGGCCGCCGCGGAGGCGCCCCGCCGAGGCGGCCGCGCCGGCGGTCGCCGAGGGCGCGCCCGACTCGAAGCCCGAAGGCAGCCTGCTCGACGCCGCCGCGGCGGAGGCCGAAGCCGAGGCCGAGGCCGCGACCAAGACGCCGCTCGATCGAGCGGCCGGCGCGGTCACCCCGGGCGAAGAGGGGCCCGAGGTGGTGCCCGTGCCGCCCGAGTTCATCGAGATGGCCGAGGAGGTCGAGCGCTTCGACGCGGCCATCGACGAGTTCCGCGAGGACGCCGGCCGGCTGGTGCAGTACCGCTACGACCGCAAGCGGCGCGAGATCAAGCGGCGCTACGGCACCGTGCTCGACGAGCTGACCGAGGAGGAGCGGCAGCGCCGCGCCGACGCGATCAGCCGCTTCGAGGAGTTCCTCGGCAAGTACCCGAACAACCCCAAGTACACGCCCGACGCGCTCTTCCGCTTGGCCGAGCTGCACTTCGAGAAGTCGAACGACGCCTACGTCACGCAGCTCGAGGAACAGGAAGACCTGATCCGGGAGTACGACGAGGGGCGGCTCGACGAGCTGCCGCCCGAGCCCAAGCAGGACTACCGGCGCACCATCGAGCTCTTCGATCAGCTCGTGCGGCAGTGGCCGCAGTACCGCAACATCGACGGCGCCTACTACCTGAAGGGCTACTGCCTGCTCGAGATGGGCGAGGACAAGCGCGCCCTCGACGAGTTCCAGACGCTGGTGCAGCGCTTCCCGCGCAGCCGCTTCGTGCCCGAGACCTGGACCCGCATCGGCGAGTACTACTTCGACTACAACCGGCTGCCCGAGGCCATCGCCGCCTACCGGTCGGTGCTCGACTTCCCCGAGAGCCCCTACTTCGACAAGGCGCTCTACAAGCTGGCGTGGACGTACTACCGCAACGACCAGTACGACGACGCCATCGCGCGCTTCCGCCAGCTGATCGAGTACAGCGACGAGCGCGCGGCGAAGACGGGCCAGGCCGGCTCGGATCTGCGCGCCGAGGCCATCCAGTACCTCGCCATCTCGCTGCAGGAAGAGGACTGGGACGGGGACGGGCTGCCCGACACGGACGCGGGCTTCCAGCGCGTGCTGAGCAACGTCAGCGGTGAGAAGGCCTACGACGTCGAGATCCTGCGCGCCGTCGCCGACATCTTCTTCGACAACGCCAAGTACCAGGAGGCGATCGACACGATCCGCCACCTGCTGGCGACCTTCCCCAACCACCCGGAGAACCCCGAGCTGCACGCGCGCATGGTCACGGCCTACGAGCGCCTTCAGCAGTTCGACCGCGCCTTCGCCGAGCGCGACAACCTGGCGCAGTCCTACGGACCCGACTCGGCCTGGTACGCGGCCAACCGCAACAAGCCGAAGGCGCTCGACGCCGCGCGCGAGCTGATGGAGGACGCCTTGATCCAGGCGGCCACCTACCACCACTCGCGGGCGCAGCAGCTGCGGGCGGACGCGCAGAAGGGCGACGCGGCGGCCGAGGACGAGGCCATCCGGTCGTATCGCCTGGCCGCGGTGGCCTACGAGAACTACCTCAAGCAGTTTCCGAAGTCCGAGAACGCCTACGAGCTGAACTTCTTTTACGCCGAGTGCCTGTACTACTCGTTCCGCTTCCTCGAGGCCGCCAACCAGTACGGGGTCGTGCGCGACAGCCGCCTGGGCGACAAGTACAAGGAGCCCGCGGCGTTCTCGGCCATCCTGGCGCACGAGAAGTCGGTGCGGAAGCTGATCGCCGACGGCCGGCTGCCGACGAAGCCCTCGCTGACCGGCGCCGACACCAGCGAGTTCGAGCGCACCGAGGTGGCCGACGAGGACAACGACGGCACGGTGCGCGAGATCGAGCCGGAGCCGATCCAGGAGCCGGTGGTCGATCTCATCGGCGCGATGGAGACCTACATCGGGGCCGATCTGAAGGGCCCCGAGGACAAGGGGCGGCTGCCGACCATCGCCTACAAGACCGGCGAAATCTACTTCGATTACAAGCACTTCGACGAAGCGCGCAAGTGGTTCAGCTGGTTGATCAAGAAGTACCCCAAGGAGCAGGTGGCGGGGTACGCGGCGGGCAAGATCATCGAGACGTACCGCCAGGCCCACGACTGGGAGAACATGGCGGCGTGGGCCGCCATCATCGAGGAGGCCGGCCTCGAGGCGGGCGCCGACGACATCGCGCGGCTGAAGACCGGCGCGCTGTTCAAGAAGGCCGAGAAGCTGCTCGACGCCGAGCGCTGGGACGAGGCGGCCGCGGAGTTCATCCGACTGGTCGACGAGAACCCGGGCAACCGCTACGCGGACGCCGCGCTGAACAACGCCGCGGTCGCCTACGAGAAGAGCCGCCGCTTCGAGTCGGCCACGAACACCTACGAGCGCCTGTACCGCACCTACCCCGACAGCGTGCACGCCGAGAACGCGCTGTACCGCGTGGGCATCAACGCCGAGCGCTTCTACGACTTCGAGAAGGCCATCGGCACGCTGATGCAGCTGGTGCAGCAGTATCCGAAGAGCGAGAACCGCGCCGAGGCGCTGTTCTCGGCGGCCGTGCTGCAGGAGCAGACGCAGGACTATCGAGAGGCCGCGCAGAACTACGAGCGCTACGCGCAGCTCTTCCCCGAACGCGAGGACACGCCCGACACCTTCTACCGGGCGGGCCGCGTGTACGAGAAGCTGGGTGACACGCGCAACCAGATCCGCATCTACGAGACCTTCATCCGGCAGTACGGCAACGATCCGAAGCACAACGGGCTGGTGGTCGAGTCGATCGCCAAGATGGCCGAGATCTTCGACAAGCAGGGCCGGCAGCGCGACGCGGTGCGCACCTGGCAACGGGTCATCGACGAGTTCAACCGACGCGGGATGCAGCCGGGCACCTTCGAGGCGCGCTACCCGGCCGAGGCGCAGTTCCGCCTGATCGAGCTCGAGTTCGACCAGTACAAGGCGCTGAAGCTGCGCGGCTCGGTGAAGCAGCAGGGCAAGACGATCCAGGAGATGCAGCGGCGGCTGAAGGATCTGCAGCGCCGCTACGCCGAGGTCATCCCCTACAAGTCGTTCGACTGGACGTTGGCCGCCTTCTACCGCCTCGGCCACATCTACCAGCTGTTCGCCGAGGCCCTGTACGATGCCCCGATCCCGGAGTCCTTCACGCCCGAGGAGGAGGACGTCTACCGGACGACGCTCGAGGACATCGCGCTGCCCATCGAAGACGAGGCCGTCAAGAGCTACGAGGTGGCGATCGAGAAGGCGCGCGAGTTCAAGGTCACCAACGAGTGGACCAAGCGCATCGTGCAGGCGCTGAACAAGTACAAGCCGAGCGACTATCCGCTGTTCAAGGAAGAGAAGCGCCTGCCCGCCGAGATGCCGATGACGCCCCAGCGGCTGGTGGCGATCCCCGAGCCGCCCCCGCCCGCCGAGGAGATCACCGTCGACGACGAGGAGGGTGGGGCCGAGGACGCGCCCGCGCCCGAGGAGGACTCGAAGTGAGGGCGTGGGTCTGCCTGGTGGCCTGCGGGCTGCTGCTGGGCTGCGGCACGCGGCCGCGCGGCGCGACGGTCGATCCGAGCGAGCGGCCCGTCGAGGGGGGCGGCACGCCCGCGGCGCCCACGGCCAAGGCCGAGGCGGCGCAGCCCGCCGCGGCGGCGGACCCCGGCGACTCGTCCGAGGTGCGGGGGGTAATCGCCGAGGGCCTCGAGGCGGCCGCGAACGGCGATCAGTCGACGGCGGCCGAGCGCTTTCGCGCCGCGATCGCGATGGAGCCCGCCGCGCCGCAGGGCCACTACAACCTCGGCGTGCTGGCCGACTGGGACGGCCGCTACGACGAGGCGCGGCAGCACTACGAGGCGGCGCTGCGGGCCGAACCCACTTTCGGTCCGGCGGTGCTGGGCGTCACCTACATCCTGGTGCGCCGCGGCGACAAGGCGGGTGCCATCGCGTTCGCCGAGCAGCAGCTGGCGCGCGCGCCGCAGAGCCTCGAGCTGCGCAACGTGGTCAACCGCGTGCGTCTGGAGAACGGCGGCTCGCCCGACGCGGTCCTGCGCGACACCAAGCAGGTGCTGCGCGAGGACGAGAAGAACGTGCCCGCCATGATCACCTTGGCGACGGCCTATCATCAGAAGGGCATGTTCGAGCTGGCCGAGGCGATCCTGAAGAACGCCAAGGAGCTCGAGCCCGAGAACCCGGAGATCCACAGCCGCCTGGCGCTGGCCCAGCAGGCGCTGGGCGAGAAGCTCAAGGCGCGGCTGGCCCTCGAGGCGGCGACGGAGCTGCCGGGCGGGGCGACGGCGGAGGTCTACAACAACCTCGGCCTGATGTACCACGAGGCGGGCGACTATCCGGGGGCCGAGGCGCAGTTCCGCAAGGCGCTCGCGCGCTGGCCCGACATGCTGGCGGCGCAGGTGAACCTCGCCAACGCCCTGAAGGGGCAGCAGCGGTTCGGGGACGCCGACGCCGTGCTCAAGGCCGCGCTCGAGCGCAGCCCGGGATCGGGCCCCGTGCTGTACAACCTGGGCATCCTCTATCTCGACGGCTCGCTGCCCGATCTGGACGCCGTGCAGCGGCTCGAGCAGGCGCTTGCCTTTTTCGAGCGCTACAAGCAGACTTCATCGACCCGCGCGGCCGACGATCCGGTCGAGTCGTACATCGAGGAGGCGCGCAAGAAGCTCGAGGTCGAGCGCAAGCGCGCCGAGCAGATGCGGAAGCAGCCGAAGGCGCCGCCGGCCGAGGCCGACGGGGGCGACGCTGCGCCGGCCGACGAAGCAGGTCCCGAGGCCGACGACGCGGCGGCGGACGACGACGCGGCCGCCGGCGACGGCGCCGCGGACGAGGCGCCCGCCGACGACGCGGCCGACGTGCCCGTCGACGAGGAGAAGTGACCATGCGCTTGGCGGGCCGCGTAGCCATGATCGTCCTGGGCGCCAGCCTGGCGCTGTCGCCCTTCGGCGCGGCCTTCGCGCAGGGCAAGTCCAAGGGCAAGGGTCGGGTCATCCAGATCGAGGCGCTGAAGGTCGAAGGCCGCATCCAGAAGCCGGAGGCGTTCTACATCCTTCAGCGCAGTGAGCTGAACTTCAAAGGCCTCGAGCCGAAGAAGAGCTTCATCCCGCTCATCTTGAAGAGCGTGGAGAAGGAGCCCTTCTGAGGCGGCGAGGCGTCGGGGCTTCACCCCTTCTCGAAGGGCCCGGCGAGGGCCGGTTTGGCGGGTGCAAAATCCTGCCCCGTTCGAGAAAAGAGTGGACCCTCGTTTCGGGACGATGGTATAGCATGCGGGCTGATTTCGTAGGGGGCTCAGCCCGATAGTCCAAGAATGTCGCCAGTTTCTGCGTCATCTGGTTCCTGAGCATTGATTCCGCAAGACGGCTGACGAAGGCCGGCGCGAGGCGCCAACCCTTCACCCCAAGGAGGAAACGTCGAATGGGTGCGGTTGCGAAGTTCTACTCTGACGGTGGTGCCTGGATGCACCCCATCCTGGGCATGAGCATCATCGGCCTCGGGGTGATCATCGAGCGCTTCATCTTTCTGTACTTCAAGTACAACATCAACGCGGCGGCGTTCATGGCCCAGATCCAGAAGCTGGTGATGGCCAACAACATCGACCGCGCGATCAAGCTGTGCAACGCCGCGCCCTCCGCCGCGCTGCCCAAGGTGATCAAGGCCGGCCTCACCCGCGCGAACAAGGGTCCCGAGGAGATCCAGAACGCCGTCGAGGAGGCCACGCTCGAGATCGTGCCGATCGTCACCAAGCGGACGACGGTGCTGCAGCAGATCGCGAACATCGCGACGCTGCTCGGTCTGCTGGGCACCATCCTCGGTCTGATTCAGGCGTTCGACGCTCTGTCGGATCCCTCGATTCCGCCCGACAAGCGGCAGGCCATGCTGGCGAACGGTATCTCGATCGCCATGAACACGACCGCCTTCGGTCTGATGGTCGCCATCCCGTGCCTGGGCGCGCAGGTCTTCCTCGCCTCGGTCACCAAGAAGATCATCGACGAGATCGACCAGTACTCGGTCAAGCTCGAGAACCTCCTCATCTCGCGTCTCCACGGTGGCGCCGGGGAGAACCGCTAGCACTTCTGGTTGTCCAAGGTTTCATCGACCGACAGGACGCGTCGCGTCGCCGCCTCGATGAGGTCGTCGCGGCATCCAGAAGCCGCCAGGGGAACGCTCGATGGCTCGCAAGAAGAAGAATATCGACGACAAGATCGAGGACCTCAACCTGGTCCCGATCATGAACCTGGTCGTCTGCCTGATTCCCATCGTGCTGTTGGGGACGTCGCTGGTGAAGATCGGCGTCATCAACGTCAACGCGCCGAAGTTCGGCATGGGTCAGGCCGCTCCCGACGACAGCGAGGAGAAGCCCCTCAACCTGACCGTCGCGGTCGGTGAGGACGGCTTCCGCATCACCGCGTCGGGCGCGGACATCAACCAGGTGCTGGGCCTCGCGCCGGCCGCCGAGCCGGGGGCCGATCCGGCCGAGCCGGCCGCGGCGGGTCCGCTGATCGCCAAGCAGGGCGAGAACTACGACTACGTCGAGCTGTACAACAAGCTCGTGCAGATCAAAGAGAAGTTCCCCGAGGAGACGATCATCAACCTCACCGCGGATGCGCGCATCCCGTTCAAGGTGATGATCAACACGATGGACTCGATCCGCGTGCGTCTCGACAAGGACAGCTACGAGGACATCGAGGGCTTCAAGGCGGCGTCCGTGAACTACGAGGGCAACACGGTCAAGCTGTTGTGGCCCGACGTGGTCTTCGCGGTGGCGCAGTAAGGCGGGGAGGGCGGACCGATGGCACACCACACCAAGGTTCCGAAGAAGGACAACCGCACCCGCGAGGAGATCATCGCGGATTGGGTGCACGACCAGGCCGCCGAGCAGCGCAAGCAGCGCAAGGCGCGCCGGCTGCCCGATGGCGAAGCGACCGTCACGATCAACTCGCTGATGGACGCCATGACGATCATCCTCGTGTTCCTTCTGATGAACTACTCGGCCGACCCCCTGCGGATCGACTCGAGCGAGGATCTGAAGCTGCCGGCCTCGACCACCGAGATCAACCCGGAGCCCAGCGCCGCCGTGACGGTGACGGGCAAGGGTATCGTGGTGAACGACAAGCTGGTGGTGGCGGTCAAGGAAGGCACCGTCGACAAGGCCCACAAGGCCGGCGACGAGACCAGCCTGAACATCCAGCCGCTCTTCGACGCGCTCAACGAAGAGGCGACCCGCCAGAAGGAGATGGCTCGCCTCTCCGGCGCCAAGTTCGAGGGCGTCCTGACGGTGATCGCCGACGAGAACACGCCCTACCGGCTGGTGACCGAGGTGCTGTACACCGCGGGCCAGGCCGAGTTCCAGAAGTTCAAGTTCGCTGCCCTCAAGGGTGCCCAGCGCGGCGGCTGAGCCGCCCGGGGCGCCGGGCGCTCAGCGCGCCCGACCTCTCCTTCATCATTCGTGATTTCGCCGGCTTAGGCGGCCTTGCGTCCACCGCGGGTGGGCGCTGGTGCGTCTGCCAAGGTGGTTGCAACGGCCGCACGGCGTGGATACCCTGCAGCGGGCGACGCTCGCCCGCGAGGTTCGTGCGCCCGGTCGGAACTTTGCGGCTGACCGCGTGTCGAACCCTGCGCTGGCTCGATGAGCCGGTTTCGACGACCCCGGGGCTTGAGTTCACTCGGCCGGGGGCCGATGGAAAGTAGCGAACGTCGAACACGCGTCGCTGTCGGCGAAAGGACGCTCGGAATGGCGCAAGGCAGGGACCGCAAGATCCTGCGCATCGGGATCATCCAGAACGGCAAGATCATCGAGGAGCGCCTCCTGCGGAAGCGCGAGTCGGTGACGATCGGCCAGTCGCCGCGCAACACCTTCGTTCTGCCGTCGAGCGGCATCCCCAAGAGCGCGACGCTGTTCGAGCTCAAGGGAGGTGTCTACACCCTGAACTTCCGACCGCAGATGTCGGGCAAGGTGTCGGTGGAAGACGCCGTACTCGACTTCAAGGCGCTGCGCGAGCAGAACCTGGCGAAGAAGCGGGGCGACCACTACGCGCTGCCGCTGTCCGAGAAGAGCCGCGGCAAGGTCGTCGTCGACGACGTCACGCTGCTGTTCCAGTTCGTGACGCCGCCGCCGCCGCCTTCGAAGCTGCAGCTGCCCGCGTCGGTGCGACAGGGCTGGCTCAAGGGGCTCGACTGGCCCTTCGTCAGCATCATGCTCGGCAGCTTCGTCTTCCAGGTGTTCAGCGTGGCGTTCATGGTCACGCGGGACTACCCCGAGCCGCCGCGGGGCATCGAGGCGCTGCCCGATCGCTTCGTGAAGATGATCGTCGAGCCCCCGGAGGCGAAGACCCCGCCCCCGGAGAAGGACAGCGAAGAGAAGAAGGACGAGGAAGGCGACATCAAGGAAGAGGTCGTCGAGAAGAAGCCGGAGCCCAAGCCGGAGCCCAAGCCGCAGCCGAAGCCCGAGCCGGAGGACAAGCCCGAGGTGGCGAAGGGTCCCGAGGATCCCGCCGCCAAGGAGGCCCGGCTGCGCAAGATCAAGGAAGAGGTCGCCTCGAAGACCATCCTCAAGCAGCTCGGCTCGATGGGCGGCGAGGGGCCCGGCGGCCTGGTCGACTCGCTGAAGGAGGGCGCCGTCGACGTCAAGATGGCCGAGGCCTTCGACGGCGCCAGCGGCGTCGTCGTGGCCGACCGCGACACCAAGGCGCGCGACCGGCGCGGCCGCGCCAAGGCCGGCGCCGGCAAGGTGGCGGGGCTGCAGGACGGCGATCTGAAGGCCAAGGGCGGCGGCCCGGTGGACACCGGCAGCAAGGGCAAGGAGGTCTCGGTCAAGGGCACCGTGGCGGTGAAGAAGCCGAGCGAGGCCTTCGGCACCGGCGTCCTCGACTCGTCGGCCATCGCCAAGGTGGTGTCGCGCCGCAAGGGCGCGATCAAGAGCTGCTACGAGAAGCAGCTGAAGCGCAACCCGAAGCTGGCCGGCAAGGTGAAGGTGCAGTTCACCATCCTGCAGAGCGGCCGGGTGAGCAACGCCCGCGTGCTCGAGGACACGACCGGGGATCCCGCGGTCGGCAAGTGCATCGTCAGCGGCATGGCGCGCTGGCGGTTCCCCAAGCCCGACGGTGGCGACGTCACCGTGGCCTTCCCCTTCGTGTTCGCGCCCTCCGGTTGAATCTCGACGCCGCCCCCAACTATCTGTTAATGCTGCCGTGTTTTGGTGGTCGGCGGGTCGAGTGCCCGCCGACTTTCGCCGTTTGAGATGGACACGGGCTCGGCGGGGTCCAACGGGGTGTTCGAACGCAGGACGGAGTCTCTTCGATGAGCGACTACAAGCGGGGATTGTCCTGGCGGCGGGGACGGACCAGGCGACCTTGGCTCGCGCTCGCGCTGGCCGGGGCGGTGGTCTCGACGGCCGGGGCTCAGACGACGGTTCTGCCCGGGGCGCCCGACACGTCGAACCTGTCCCTGCCCGAGGCCCTCGAGCGCGCCCGCACCGCCATCGAGACCATGCGCGCGACCCACCGCTTCGCGGTGAAGCGGCTCGAGTCCGCGCGCGAGCAGAACGACATCCTCGACGTCAACTGCGTGAACGAGAAGCTCGGCAGCATCAAGCAGCTGCTGAAGCTGTCGGAGCAGTCGGACGTGGATCTGAACGAGGCGGCGGCCCGCAAGGATCGCGAGACCGTCGACTACCTGTACACGAAGATCGCCATCATCTCGGGCCGGGTCGAGAACCTGCGCACCGAGGTCGAAGGCTGCTCGGGCGAGGCGAGCCAGTACACGGGGAAGACGGTCGTCGAGCGCTCGATCGACGACGACATCCGCAGCGACGATCCGGCGACCGAGGACGGCGCAGACGCCGTCGCGCTCGCGTCGGACGAGTCGAGTCGAGAGACGCCGCGCTCGCCGAGCGAGGCGGCGCAGTGACACGTTGAGGGAGACTTCGACCGCAGCGAAGGGGCGGCGTCGCGCCGGGCCCATCGCGTCCTGGCGCGCGGCGGGTGCAGCCGCGCGGGGGAGGCCCCTCGGAGGGGAGGGGCAGGCCCCAGCCAATGGCCGGTCGATGTGGGGGCACGACGTGGCGAGCGCCGCGTCCGTGAGAGGGACTGTGGGAACGTCAGCTGACCAACTGTCGACCGCCTGCCACGCGAGACCGTCGCGTGCGGCGCCCGGCGCCGCGCGGTCTGCGAAGGCCACGACCGGGTCGGGCGTCGGCGCGCGCCGCCGCGGCGCGCGCTCGGCGCTCTTGGTCGCGGCGCTGGCGCTGAGCCTGCCGTCGGCCGCGAACGCCCGCGGCCCCGGCCTGCGGGTCGGCGATCTGGTGATCCACCCCAGCGTCGAGGCGGGCTTCGGGTACGACACGAACTACTTCTACGAGTCGGACGCCGAGCGCGACGCGGCCGGCAACAGCGCCACGCCCAACACGGCCAGCCTGATCAGGGCGGGCCTCGGGGTGTCGGCGGCGAACCGCAGCCCCAACAAGCTGGGCTTCAAGCTCGAGGCCGGCCTCGACTTCCGCCAGGCGGTGGCGGTGGGCGACAACGCCGAGGGCGCGGTGAGCGATCGCGTGGTCGACGAGCGCAACGGCATCGACGAGGTGAACGGTGGCCTCGAGGTGGCCATCCTGCCGCGGTCGCCGGTGACGCTCGTGCTGGACGAAGACCTCCGCTACAACGACCGCCCGGCGTTCGACGCGTCGGTGCAGGGCTTCCAGCGGCTGCAGAACTCGGTGGGCGCCGATCTGCGCTTCCGACCGGGCGAGAACCCGGACGCTCGCGCGTTCGAGATGCGGCTGGGCTACCGGCTGCAGACGGTGACCTACCTGGACGCCGAGGACGCCGGCCTGACCCGCTACGAGAAGCAGGCGCACGCGATGCGCTTCCTGACCGACTGGCGCTTCCTGCCCAAGACCTCGGTGCTGGCGGACTTCCGCTACGAGATCAACGACTACGGCGAGGACGCGCTGAGCGTCGATCGCGACTCGTCGCCCTTCCGGGCCGAGCTGGGGCTGCGCGGTCTGGTCACGAAGCGCGTGTCGGTCGAGCTTCGGGGCGGCTTCCTGGGCACGTTCAACGCCGAGGGGGAGTCGTACTCGGGCGTCGTGGGCGCAGCCCAGGTGCAGTACGTGCTCGAGCCCACGCTCGACCTGGCGTTGCGCTACGAGCACGACGCCCGGGACACCGGCTTCTCGAACTACCTGGTCGTGGACAAGGTGTCGGCGCGCGCGACGCTGGCTTTCCTCGAGCGCTTCGAGCTGGTGCTGAAGGGGGCCTACGGTCTGTACGACTACTCGCTCGCCGGCTCGCCGGTGGGGTCGGAGAAGCGCGACGATCCGGTCCTGATCGTGTCGACGACCTTCGCGTACCACCTGCGCGAGTGGCTCGAGCTGTCGGCGTCGTGGCAGCTCGAGCAGAACATGAGCGATTACGAGGCTCCGCCCCCCACGGACGCGACCGGCCAGCCCGTCGCCGGCAGCCAGCAGATCGAGCTGGCCGAGTACTCGCGGCAGCTTTTCCTCGTCGAGATCGGCGTCCACTACTGACGTCCCGCGCGTCCGGGTCCCCGACGCGCGGTCGCCGGGCCGATCGGCGGCCGGGCGATCGCGGCGCGGCCGGAGACTTCGGAGCCACCTCGGGGGTCCAATTGAACACTCGTAGCGGCGGAGGCGCATGCGGACGATGAGTGCACCGAGTTGCGTTCTGCTGGGCTGCGCGTTGGTGGCGATGCTGTCGGGCTGCAGCGGAGGGCCCGCCGGCGCGGCGCGCCTGCCCCCCACGCCCGACACGGCCTCGGTGCTGCAGGGGGCCGAGCTGGGCGCGGGTGACGTGGTCGAGGTGCGGGTGTATCAGGAGGCCGAGCTCACCGGGCTGTACCGGGTGGACGCCGACGGCACCTTCGACTTCCCGCTGGTGGGGCAGGTGGCGGCCGGGGGCAAGACGCCCGGCGAGCTGTCCCAGACGTTGACCGAACGCCTGAAGGCCGGCTACCTGCGCGATCCGCAGGTGAGCGTCTTCGTGAAGGAGTTCAACTCCAAGAAGGTGTTCGTGCTGGGCGAGGTGCACAAGCCCGGCACCTTCAAGTACGAGGACCGCATGACCATCGTCCAGGCGGTCACGCTGGCCGGCGGGCTGAAGCCCCTGGCCGCGAAGAACAGCATCGTGTTGACCCGGGTCGTCGAGGGCGCCGAGAAGAAGTTCGTGGTGCCCTTCGAGCAGATCGGGCTTGGCCGAGAGGCCAACGTGGTGCTGCAGCCCGGCGACATCGTGTTCGTCCCCGAGTCGTGGCTCTGACCGGCTGACAGGCGACCGGTCGCCTTACGGCGCGGCCGCTGCGTCTCGTCGATCCGTCGACCCCCGACGGGGCCCTCCCCGGACGATCGGAGCGCGTCAGCGGCGCGTCGCGGCGCGCGCCAACGCGGCCCACCGTGCGCCCGGCGTCAGCAGCGCCATCTTGATGGCGTAGCGATCGGCGGCGCGGACGAGCTGCCGTCGCGGGGCCGTGGCGGGCGGCAGGCGGCGGAGGGTGCGGGCAAGCCACGGGGGCGGGGGGGCGACCGCGGGGCCGAGGCCGGCCTGGGCCAGCCGATGGCGGGCCAACAGCAGGGCCCGGCCGAGCCCGGCGCGAGCGGCCGCGCGATCGGCGACCCCGGGGGGGACCGGGCGCAGCAGCAGCGCCAGATCCAGCAGCTCGGCGAGATCGGTGTCGAAGGCCCCCTTGGCGGCGTTGCCCAGCCAGAGCAGCACGCGGTGCGCGGGGGAGGGTGCCCGCACCGGCAGGCCGCCCAGCGACGCGGCTTGCCCGGCGGCGTAGACGGCCACCCCCGGCAGGTGTCCGCGGTGGGGCGGGAAGGGGTCGCGGTGCAGCTCGACGAGCACGCCGTCGATCAGGTAGCCGAAGGCGTGGACGGGCTCCCAGGGGAGCCGCTCGGCGCGCGGCCGCCGCACGTCGCTCGCCGCGGCCGCCAGCGCGGCGTGGGCGCGCTCGAAGCCGGGCGAGGGCAGCAGCAGGTCGATGTCGTTGGCCTGCCGCGCGCCGGGATCGTCGTAGACGTTCTCGCTCAGATCCGCGCCCTTGAAGATCAGCGGCGGCGCCACCGCGGGCGGCCAATGCCGCGCGACCGTCTCGCAGCGCTTCAGGTGCGCCGCCAGCTGGGCCGCCCAGACGGCGCCGCAGCGGGCGGCGTCATGGTCGCCCAGCTTCGCGCCGATGTGGTACAGGGTGCCGTCCAGCCGGTGGCGGGCGGCGAACTCGACGGCCTCGGGGGGCAACCGCGCCCCCAGCGGTCGCCCGTCGAGCCAGGCACGCAGCACTCGGATCAGCGCCTCCACGCGCGCATGATGCGGTCCGGCGGCGCGGTTGGCAATCGGGCCGCCCGGCGGTGACGCGGGGCGGTGACGTGAGACAGGCGACCCCGGCAAGGGGTCCATTGGGCGCGGCCGGAGTGGAGCACGGATGACGCTGGATCAGCAGACCGGGGCGCGGTCGTCCCCGCGCCGAGTCCTGGTGACGGGCGGGGCGGGGTTCATCGGCTCGCACCTCGTCCGCGCGCTGCTCGCGCGCGGCGACGAGGTCGTGGTGATCGACAACTTCGAGACGGGGCAGCGCGCCAACCTGGCCGAGGTGGCCGATCGCATTCGCCTGGTCGAGGGCTCGATCGCCGACGCCGCCGCCGTGGCGGACGCCCTCGAGGGGGTGGACGCGGTGCTGCACGAGGCGGCGCTGCCCTCGGTGCCCAAGTCGCTCGAGCGGCCCGTCGACACCCACCGCGCGAACGTGGTCGGCACGCTGACGCTGCTCGAGGGCTGCCGCCGGATGGGCGTGCAGCGCTTCGTCTACGCGGCCTCGTCGAGCGCCTACGGCGATCACGCCGCCGAGTCGAAGTCCGAGGATCTCGAGCCCCGCCCGAAGTCGCCCTACGCCGTGCAGAAGCTGGCCGGCGAGTACTATTGCCGCGTGTTTCACGCGCTGTACGGGCTGCAGACGGTCGCCCTGCGCTACTTCAACGTCTTCGGCGCGCGGCAGAACCCCAAGAGCCAGTACGCCGCGGTGGTGCCGGCCTTCGTCACGCGCATGCTGGCGGGCCGGCCGCCCATCGTGCACGGCGATGGCCTGCAGTCGCGCGACTTCACCTACATCGACAACGTGATCGAGGCCAACCTGGCGGCGCTGCGCGCGCCGTCGTCGGCCTGCGGTCGGGTCTACAACGCGGCCTGCGGCGACAGCATCACACTGCTGCGGCTGGTGGCGTCCATCAACGAGATCCTGGGCACGTCCATCGAGCCGCAGCACGTCGAGGCGCGCGCGGGCGACGTTCGGCACTCCCGCGCCGACGTGTCCGCGGCGGCGGAGGCGCTGGGCTTCCGCGCGGCGGTGTCGGTGGACGACGGTTTGCGCGAGACGGTGGCGTGGTACGCCGCCCGAGTGGAGGACTTCCAGAAGTGAGCGAGCTGATCCAGAAGCTGAAGAGCCGTGAGGCGCGGGTGGGCGTCATCGGCCTGGGCTACGTGGGCCTGCCCCTGGCCACCGCGTTCGGCGACGTGGGCTTCGAGGTGCTGGGCTTCGAGGTCGACCAGAACAAGATCGACGCCATCAACCGGGGCGAGTCGTACATCCTCGACGTCACCTCGGACGAGGTGAAGACGCTGGTGGACAAGGGCAAGCTGCGGGCCACCGGCGACTTCGCCGAGCTGACCAGCTGCGACGCCATCAGCGTCTGCGTGCCGACGCCCCTGCGCAAGACGCGCGATCCGGATCTGACCTACATCGTGGCCGCCACCGAGCGCATCAAGGAGTTCCTGCGGCCGGGCCAGGTGGTCATCCTCGAGAGCACCACGTACCCGGGCACGACGGTCGAGGTCGTGGCGCCGGCGCTGGTCGAGGGCGGCCTCGAGCTGGGCCGCGACGTTCACCTGGCCTTCAGCCCCGAGCGCATCGATCCGGGCAACGCCGTCTTCCAGGTGAAGAACACGCCGAAGGTGATCGGCGGGATGACGCCCGGCTGCAACGAGGCCGCGCGCACCCTGTACGAGTCGATCATCGAGCGCGTGATCACCGTCTCGAGCCCGACCGCGGCCGAGATGGTCAAGCTGCTCGAGAACACCTTCCGCGCGGTGAACATCGGCCTGGTCAACGAGGTGGCGATCATCGCCAACAAGCTGAACCTGGACGTCTGGGAGATCATCGACGCGGCGGCCAGCAAGCCCTTCGGCTACATGCCGTTCTACCCCGGCCCCGGCCTGGGCGGGCACTGCATCCCGATCGACCCGCACTACCTGAGCTGGAAGCTGCGCACGCTGAACTACCGGACGCGCTTCATCGAGCTGGCCGACGACATCAACAGCCACATGCCGGACTACGTCGTCGACAAGGTGGGCTACGCGCTCAACGAGGACGGCAAGCCCCTGCGCGGCTCGAAGGTGCTCGTGCTGGGCGTCGCGTACAAGCGCGACATCACCGACTGGCGGGAGTCGCCCGCGGCCCCGGTGATCGAGGGCCTGCTGGGGCGCGGCGCCCAGGTCGAGTACCACGACGACTACGTGCCCACCTTCCGCCTCGGCGGGCACGGCGACGGCGCCACGCTGCACTCGGTGCCGCTCGATTACGCGGCGCTGGGTGATTACGACTGCGTGCTGATCGTGACCGACCACAAGTACCTGGACGCGGAGCAGATCGTCCGCAACGCGCGCCGGGTGGTCGACACGCGCAACCTGACCGGTCAGCTGGGCCGGGAGGATCCGAAGGTCATCAAGCTCTGAGGGCGGCGGGGCGCTGCCGCCCCGGGGCGGCGGACAACGGGGCGCGCAGACGTCGCCCGAGGTGAGGCCGATGGAACAGCGTCGAGACGGTGAGAGCGGGCTGGCGCTCTGGTTCGACATCGTGTGGAAGCACAAGTGGCTGGTGGTCGCGTTCGCCGTCTTGGTGCTGACGGCCACCACCGTCTTCACGCGCCGCCAGACCCGCATCTACGAGGCGACGACGCAGATCGTCATCGACCTCAACGCGCCCCGCTACATGCCGAGCAACGGCGCCGAGGTGGTGAGCCTGGGCACCGGCAACTCCTGGAACACCACCGAGTTCTTCGAGACGCAGTACCGCATCATCACCAGCCGCATGGTGGCGAAGATGGTGGTCGAGCGACTCGGGCTGGCCTACGACACCGACTTCCTCGGCGCGGATCGCATCGAGGATCCCGAGGCGCGGGCGCGCTTCCTCGAGCACGTCGATCCGATCACCGTGCTGACCAGCCGCGTGTCGGTCGATCCGGTGCCGGACAGCCACGTCGTGCTCATCAAGGCCCGGGACCACGATCCGGCGCGGGCGGCGCGCATCGCCGACGCGGTGGCGCGGGCCTACGCCGACCAGAACGTGAACCGCAAGGTGTCGGCCGCGACCGAGGCGGTGGACTGGCTGAAGCAGCAGGCCGAGGCGCTGAAGGCCGACGCCGCCAAGGCCGAGAACGAGCTGCTCGAGTTCAAGCGCGAGCACGGCATCCTGAGCGCCTCGCTGGGGGACAAGCAGAACCTGCTGGGCTTGGATCTGCAGGACGCGCGGCGGCAGCTGCGCGAGGCGCGGGCCGACGCGTCCCGCCTGAAGTCCGAGCTGGATCAGGTGCGGACGTTGAGCGCCGACGAGGCGCTCACCAGCGTCGAGGCCGTGCTGAGCAACGGCCTCGTCCAGCGGCTGAAGGAGCAGCTGGTCGAGGCGCAGAACGAGAAGTCGGAGCTGTTGAAGCGCTACCTCGAGAAGCACCCCGACGTGCAGACGGCCGAGCGCAAGATCGAGCGCGTGCGCAAGGCGATGCAGGTCGAGGTGGCCGGCATCCGGCGCTCGCTCGAGCGCAAGTACAAGGCGGCCCTCGAGACCGAGAAGACCATGGCGCGCGACGTCCAGCGGCTGGAGGAGCAGGCGCGGGCGATGCACGGGCACGAGCTGGAGTACAAGCGGCTCGAGGCGCTGGTGCAGTCGACCAAGGATCTGCACAACCAGATGTTGTTCCGCCTGAAGGAGGCCCAGCTGCAGGCCGACTCGCGGGCGAACAACGTGCGCGTGCTGGACAACGCGCTGGTGCCCGAGGCGCCGGTGGCGCCGCGCCTGGTGCTGAACCTGGTCGTGGCGGCGGTGCTGGCCCTGGTCGGCGGCCTGGGGCTGGTGTTCCTCGTCGAGCAGCTCGACAGCACGGTGAAGAGTCAGGAGCAGCTCGAGCGGGAGTTCGGCCTGACCTTCCTGGGCATCATCCCCTCGGTGCGCTCGGCGCGCTCCCGCGCGAAGGGCGGCCGCTTCGAGGGTCCGGTCAAGAACCCCGACCGCTACGTGCTGGAGAACCCGCACAGCACCGCGGCGGAGTGTGTCCGCACCATCCGCACCAACCTGATGTTCATGTCGCCCGAGCGCGAGCTGCGCAGCATCCTGGTCACCAGCGCCGGCCCCCGCGAGGGCAAGACCAGCACCTGCGTCAACGTCGGCGCGACGATGGCGATGTCGGGCAGCCGCATCCTGCTGGTCGACTCGGACATGCGGCGCCCGCGGCTGCACAAGATCTTCGACATGACCAACGACCGGGGCCTGACCAACCTGGTCATGGATCCCGAGCGCACGATCGCGTCGGTGGTGAAGGACAGCGGCATCGAGAACATGGACGTGCTGTGCAGCGGCCCCCTGCCGCCGAACCCGTCCGAGCTGCTGCACACCAAGGGCTTCCGCGCGACGCTGGATCGGCTGCTGGCGGCCTATGACCGCATCATCTTCGACTCGCCGCCCGTGGGCGCGGTGACCGACGCGCAGATCCTGGGGCAGCAGATCGACGGGGCCATCATCGTGGTGCGCGCCGGCGAGACCACCCGCGTGATGCTGCGCAAGGCGGCGCGGCTGCTGAGCGACGTCAACGTCAACATCCTCGGCGCGCTGCTGAACCACGTGGACGTCTCGCGCCGCGGTTACGGCCGCGCCTACTACCAGTACTACCGCCAGCACGGCGTCTACGTGGACGACGCTCCGCCGGACGCCGAGTCGTCGCCCAGCGCCTGAGCGGGCGCGCGCGGCCCCGCGGCGATCCCCCCCGACCACCAGGTGACAGAAGAGGCCCGGCCGATCAGGGGCGCGGGCGGGCGCTCTGCTGCGCGCGCAGGGCCCGCAGCGACTCGACCTCGGGCCAGCGCTTGACCGCGTCGTCGAGCAGCGCGCGCGCCTCCTCGGGCCGACCCAGCCGCAGGGCCGTCTGGGCTGCGGCCAGGGCGTAGCCGGGCGCCGGGTGGCGCGCGAGCGCCCGCCGCCAGTCGTGCAGGGCGGCCGTGTCGTCCTTCAGCGCGATCGACACCCGCGCGCGCAGGGCGAAGGCGGTGCCCATGGCCCGGGGCTCGTCCCGCAGGCGCTCGAGCAGGCGGTCGACCAGGGGCCGCGCCGCCAGGGGATCGCCGAGCTGCACGTACAGCTCGGCCGCCGTGCGGAGGAACGCGCGATCGTCGAGCCCGCCGGAACGCTCGCCGTGGTGCAGCAGCGCCCGGGCACCCTCGCCGTCGCCCTCGGCCACCAGCACGCGGGCCAGCAGCGCGTGCCCGCCGAGATCCCCGTGGCGCTCGACCAGCCACCCGCCCTCGCGGCGCACGCACGCGTGATCCTCCAGGCGCGCGCAGGCCTGGGCCAGGCCGCGCCGCAGCTCGACGTCGTCGGGGTGCTCCACGAGCATCCAGCTCAACACGGCGCGCGCGTGCGCCGGATCGCCCGCGCCCAGGAGCGCGCTGACCAGCCAGTGGTGGCCGTCGGCGGTGGGTGGCACGGCCTGCGCCAGGTGCCGCGGGGCCCGGAAGCGCTGCAGAATCTCGTCGAGCAGGCGCCCACGGGCCCAGGGCATGCGCTGCAGCGTCAGGCGGAACTCGACGGCGGCCTGGCCGGGGCGCCCGGCGGTGTCGAGCACGCGCGCCGCCAGCAGGTGCGGCGCGCCGCCGGTCGGATCCAGCGCGAGCGCCCGGTTGATCCAGCGCAGCGTGCGGGCGAGGGGCACGGCGGGCAGCTGGGCGAGGCGGTTGGCGACGTTCAGCGGCAGCAGCGGATCGGCCGGGTGATCGAGGGCGAGCCGGCGCCCGACGGCCTCGATGGCGTCGGCGTCGGCGGGGGCCGCCGCGACGTCGTCCAGCGCGCGATCGGCCTGGGCGCCGAGGATGGGCCCGGCCCGGACCACGAGCACCCCGGCGCCGAGGGCGGCCACCACCAGCGCCGCGCGCGCGGTCCGTCGGGTGCGCGAGCCGAGGGGCCCGCGGTCGTGGGCCCGCGCGCCGATCGCGAGGCCCAGCGCGGCCGCCACCGGCAGCGACAGGCCGGCGGCCTCGAAGCCGAAGTCGACCAGCTGGTGCAGGCCGACCGCGGCCAGCCCGGCGAGCAGCCCCCAGTGCACCGGGCGCGTCTCGCGGCCGATGCCGCGCAGCGCGTACCACCAGCCGCCGACGCCGGCCACCAGGCCGATCACGGCGCCCGCGACGCCCCACTCGGTGGCCAGCTGCAGGCCGATGTTCTCCGGGTGGCTCACCGTGCCCGACAGCATCACGGTCTGGTAGTGCGGGAACACCAGCCCGAACGTGCCCCGACCGGCGCCGGTCAGCCAGAAGTCGCGCACCAGCCCGACGGCGTCGCGCCAGAAGGCGGTCTTCTGATCCTGCGCCGGATCGAGCAGCAGCGCCTGCCAGTCGTGCTGCAGCCACACCGCGAGGGCGACGCCGACGAGGGCCACCCCCAGCGCCGCCGTGGCCAGGGCCCGCGCCTGCCGCCGGGCGCCCTCGGCCGTGTCCGTCGGGCCGCGGGCGTGCGCCAGCGCCGCGAACACGATCAGGCCGATGAGCAGCGCCAGCTGCCCGCCGCGCGACTCCGACCACAGCACCCCGAGGGCGCACAGACCGCCGCAGGTGAGCCACAGGGTCTGCTGCCGCTCGTTCTGGGCGCGGACGACCAGACCCAGCGACACCAGCGTCGACAACACCAGGGCGCTCGACAGCGTGTTCGGGTTCACGAAGGTGCTGAAGAAGCCCTCGAGCGGCTTGCCGTCGGCGAGGCCGAAGACACCGAGGATGCGCTCGGCGCCGGCGACGTGGTGGGCCACGCCGATGATCGACAGGGCCGCGCCGGTGAGGGCGAGCGCCGCGACGATGCGGCCCCGGTACCGACCGAGGTTGGCGGCGACGACGGCCACCGCGACGAAGGCCAGCTGGTGGAAGAGGGCCACCCAGGTGGCGGGCGGATCGAGGCTGAGGGGGTGGCGGCGATCGTCGTAGGCGCCCAGGTCCGCGAGGCTGAGGGCGCGCAGATCCGCCGCGACGGGGGAGAGGGCGTCGAGCAGGCCGACGCCCAGCGGCACGAGCTGGACGACGCCGAGGGCCACCAGGGCGAGGGGACCCCACAGGGGCCAGGGCAGGCGCAGGCCCACCGATCGGCGCACCCAGGCCAGCGCGCCCAGCAGCGCGAGCGCGCAGAGGGCCAGCAGCAGCTGCGCATCGGCCCGGGTGCCGCCGAGCGCCAGGGGCGCCAGGGCGACCAGGGCGACCAGCCCCCAGGCCACGTGGGTGGCCGAGGTGCGCGCCGAGGAGGACCGCCCGCTCATGGCAGGCGCGTCGGGGGAGCAGGTGGGGCAGCAGTCATCTGAGGAGTGACCCCGTCGGGGGCGTCCCTGTCTCGCGTCGCGCGCGGGGGACCGGCGTCATGCCGCGCCCAGCAGCAGCTCGGCGCCGAACACGCGGCACGCGTGGGCGGCCCGCGCGAGCTCGTCGCCCACGCTGCCCTCGAAGGCGTGCACCTCGAGGCGGGCGCCGGCGGCCGCGACGGGGGCGGCCAGCGCGGCGAAGTCGCCGTCGCCCGACACGAGGGCGACGACGTCGACGCGGGGCGCGAGCGCCACGGCGTCCAGGGCCAGGGCCACGCGGCTGTCGCCGCGGGCGCCGCCGTCGGCGTCGCGCCGCACGGTCTTCACGCGCAGCTCGTACCCTTGTGCGTCGAGCGCGCCCAGGAAGCCGCTCATGTCGACGTGCTCGCCGCGGACGACGTAGGCGATGGCGCGCACCAGGGGGCGGCCCCCGCCGACCACCTCGAGCAGGCGACCGTAGTCGGGCTTGCCGGCGTGCAGCGCGCGCGCGGCCTGGTAGAGGTTGGCCGTGTCGACCAGCACCGCCACCCGCTGCCCTGCGAAGCGTTCGTCCAAGGTGCCTCCTGCCGTCGCGATGGTGCCCGACCCAGGCCGCACCGTACCCCGAAACGGCGGCGGCGTCATCGCCCGACTGGATCGGACGTTCGGGCGGCGGGGGCGCTCGGGCGGGCGGGGGCGCTCAGGCGGGCGGGGGCAGGGTGATCTCGAAGCGCGCGCCGCCCAGCGGGGAGGCGTCGAGCGTGATGGCGCCGCCGTGCTCGACGACGATGCGCTTCACGATCGCCAGGCCCAGGCCCGTCCCGTCGTGCTTGTCGGTGACGTAGGGCTCGAACACCTCGGCGCGGCGATCGGCGGCCACGCCTGGGCCGTTGTCCTCGACGACGACGCGGCCGCCGCCCTCGCGGATCGGCTCGACGCGCAGCACGACCCGCGGGGGGCCGTCGGCGTCGCGCAGCGCCTCGTGCGCGTTCTTCAGCAGGTTGGTCAGCGCCTGGCGGAAGAGGCCGCGGTCCAGGTCCAGGGGCAGGGGCGCGGCGGGCGCCACCACCTCGAGGCCGTCGATCTCGGGGTGCGCGGCGGCCAGCTCGCGCGCGACGGCGACGAGATCCTCCGGTGCCAGGGTCACCGCCGGCAAGCGCGCGAAACGACTGAAGTTCTCCACCAGCCGCTTCAATGTGCCCACCTCCTGCTCGACCACCTCGTGGGCCGTGTCGAGGGTGCGACGGAACCGGGCGTCGTCGCCCTTGTAGCTGCGGTGCACCTGCTGCACGGACAGCAGGATGGGCGTCAGCGGGTTCTTGATCTCGTGGGCCAGCTTGCGCGCGATGCCCTGCCACGCCGACACCTGCGTCAGGTACTGCACGCGGTGGTGGAAGGCGCCTAGGCGCTCGGCCATCTGGTTGAAGTCGCGGGCGAGATCGGCCACCTCGTCGCGCCCGGCCGGCTCGACGCGCGCGTCGAGCTCGCCGGCCGCGACGGCCTCCATCGCCTCGCGCAGGTGCTGCAGCCGGCGCGTCACGCGGCGCCCGACGTAGACGCTGACGCCGGCGGCGATGAACAGCGCGCCCGCCAGGTAGCCGATGAAGCTCCAGGCGAAGACGTCGGCCACGCGCTCGCGGTCCGCGGTCAGCGCGCCGAAGGGCCGGATGACCTCGGTCTCCATGCGCTCGAAGCGCTCGAGGAAGGCGCGCTCGAGGCCGAAGGTGTATCGCAGCCGGCCGTAGCCGGGCACGCCCTCGACCGGCAGATCGACCGTGCGCCGCAGCCAGTCGCCCTCGCGCGGGGTCGTGGCCTCGATGGGGG
Organism: Myxococcales bacterium; assembly: GCA_020633465.1. Classification (GTDB taxonomy): domain Bacteria; phylum Myxococcota_A; class Bradymonadia; order UBA7976; family UBA1532; genus JACKDN01. The sequence continues at coordinate 134,442 of JACKDN010000014.1, read as the reverse complement.
GCGCCGCGCTGCCCTCGGCCGGATCGAGCACGACGCGGAACACGCGCGGCGCCGCCGCGTAGCGCCGCAACGTGCGCTCGAGCGCCGCCGGCCCCTCGCGCGCGGCGTCGGCCAGCGCCCGGCTGTCGGCCAGGCTGCGGGCCACCGCCTCCTGCCGCGCCTTCTCGGCGCGCACGTACTCGCCGTAGACGTCGACCGCGTCCTCGAGCGCGCGCGCGATCGTCGGGTTCAGCCCGGCCCCGAGGCTGCGCTCGAACAGCGGCCCCGACAGCCAGAAGGCGACGCCCAGCGGCACCCCGGTCAGCAGCACCAGCAGCGCCAGCAGCTTCAGCTCAAGGCGTCCCATCGGATCCCTTCCGGCGCAGGTAGGGCAGGCGATCGCCGCGGAACGGGTGGCCGGTGAGGACGATCGTGCGCTCGGCGACGCCGGGCTTGAGGTTGTCGAAGAAGCGCACGAACGACCCCATCAGGCCGCGGCCCAGCGGATCGAGCGCCGAGGACGCGCCGGGCAGGGCCAGCCAGCGGCGCATGCGCGCGGCCTGCTCTTCGCTCAGGGGGTTGACCTCGATGCGGACCCGCACGCGATAGACGGCGTCGTCCTGGGCGACGCCGCGCGCCAGCGGTTGGGCCTCGAGGCGGGCGAACGCGCGGGCGAAGGCGTCCAGATCCGCGTGGCGCTCGGTCCGGCTGCCGTCGGGGCCGTCGACGATGGCCGTCAGGTGCTCTTCCCACAGATCCCAGCGGGCGCGCGCCACGCGCCAGAAGACGCCGTGCACGCGGCCGTCCTCGTGCCCCTCGAGCCAGATCTGCAGCCGCAGGGTGGTGGTCAGGCCGCTGTGCAGCCGGCGCCGTAGATCGGCGTCGAAGAGCTGGTCGAGGGGCGCGGACAGGTGCAGCGTGTCGCCGTCGCGCTCGACCCAGGGCGTGACCGGGGGCGCCCCGAGCAGGACGGCCAGCAGCAGGGCCGCGGTCACGGATCGACCAGCAGCAGCAGGTTGCCGACGCTCAGGCCCATCACGCCGATCTCGGTCTCGGCGCGCAGCCCGAAGTCGATGGCCACATCGAGCGGGAAGGGGCGGCGATCGACGAAGTCGACCTCGCGCAGGGCCCCCGGGCTGCCCAGGCTGAGCAGCGCGCCGCCGACGAAGAACTCGACGCCGTAGGTCTCGGTGCGCGGGCCACCGCCGAGCGGGATGCGGTACTCGGCGCCCACCCGTCCAGCGAGGCGCTCGTAGCGCTGCTCGACGATGGTGCCGTCGACCAGGTTCGGTCCGCGGCGGCGCGCGAAGTTCAGGCCCAGCGCCCGCGGCGGGATGTAGGGGTGCAGATCGCCGATGAAGAAGCGCTCGAAGAAGGGGGCGTCGCCCAGCACGGCGCCGGCCTTGGCGTCCCAGCGCAGCACGTGGCCGAAGGGCAGGGCGACGTAGTGCTCGAAGCCGGCGAGGCCCGACACGAACGCGTCCGGCGACACGCCCACCCGCGTCACCACCGACGCGCGCAGGCCGCGGGCCGGGAAGGCCGGATCGTCGCGGGTGTCGTACTGCAGGCCCAGCGCGACCACGCCCAGCAGCCACGCGCCGTCCTCGACGTGGAAGCGGAAGGGCCGCACGGCGCCGTCGGGATCGAGCTGCGTGGCGCCGCCGGGCACCTCGGCGTCGACCCACTCGGCCTGCAAAGAGGCGTGCAGCGAGAGGGCGTCGAGCAGCCCGTAGGTGCCCGCCAGCTCGCCCCCCGCCCGGGTGTAGGGCAGGAACACCTGATCGACCGGCGCGCCGTCGATCTGCTGGCCGCGCGGCCCCACCATCGGCTCCTCGCCGTCGATGAAGCGCAGCCGCAGCTTCAGGGCCGCGCCCAGCCCAAGCGCGTCGCGCACGCCCAGGCCCATCTGCACCGCGGTCTGCTCGCCGCTGCTGACCAGGCCCAGCTCGCCGGTGACGCCCAGGCCCAGCGGATCGAGGTCGGAGATCTCGGCGCCCAGCCACGGCCCGCTGGGCCGCGCCACGCCCAGGTGGAACGCGTCGAGGCTGGTGGTCGTGCGCTCGACGCAGTCGAACACCACCACCACGCGGCCCCGCGCCGAGCCCTTCTCGAGCCGCGCCTGCACCTGCTCGAACAGCCCGGTGGCCAGCAGGCGCAGCCGCGCGTCTTCGACCTGCGCCTCGTCGAGCGGCCCGCGCAGGTCGAGCCGCTGGGCGAGCACCTCGCGGCGGCCCAGGCGCACGCCCTCGAGCCGGACGTCCTCGATGACGGGATCGGACGCCACCTCGCTGGCGTCGGGGGGCCGCACGGCGGCGGCCGGCGAGAGGGTGGCCAGCGTCAGCGCGGCGATCAGCCACGCCGCCGCCCGCGGGGCCCGCATCGTCAGTTCGCGGCCGCCTCGATGAGCGACCACAGGGTCAGCACGCCGAAGCCGGTCGCGCCCGCGCGGATGTGCCCGTCGTCCTTCTCGGCCAGCACCGCGCCGGCGATGTCGAGGTGGACCCACGGCGTGTCGCCCTTGAAGTTCTGCAGGAACTGCGCGGCGGTGATGGCGCCGCCGTAGGGGCCGCCCAGGTTGGTGATGTCGGCCCGCTTGCTCTCGAGCGTCTTCGCCAGCTTGGGGTCGAGCGGCAGGCGCCACAGGCGCTCGTCAGCCGCCTTGCCGGCGGCGAGCACCTGCTCGCACAGGGCTTCGTCGTCGCTCAGCACGGCCGAGTAGTAGGGCCCGAGGGCCACCATGCAGGCGCCGGTCAGCGTCGCGAGATCGATGATGCCGCGCGGCTCGAGCTCGGTGGCGTAGTGGATGCAATCGGCCAGCACCAGGCGCCCCTCGGCGTCGGTGTTGAGCACCTCGACCGTCTTGCCGCTGTACATCGTCAGGATGTCGCTGGGCCGATAGCTGGCGCCGTCGGGCATGTTCTCGGCGGCGCCGACGATGCCGTGCACGATCGAGTCGGGCTGCAGCGACGCCACCGCGCGCATCGCGCCCAGCACGGCCGCCGCGCCGCCCATGTCGATGAACATCTCGGCCATGCCCTTGGCCGTCTTCACGTTCAGGCCGCCGCTGTCGAAGGTGATGCCCTTGCCGACGAAGGCCAGCGCGTCGTCCTTGCTGGCGCCCGGCGGGTGGTAGGTGAGGTGAATCACGCGCGGCGGGCTGCTCGACCCGCCGCCCACCGCCAGCACGCCGCCCATGCCCAGCTTCACCAGCTCGTCGCCCTCGATCACCCGCAGCGTGACGTTGGGCGCCTTCGCGATGTCCGCGGCGATCTCGGCCAGGTACTGCGGGTTGCAGACGTTCGGGGGCGCGTTGGTCAGCGTCCGCGCCAGGCACACCGCGTCGGCCAGCGCGTCGCCGGCCTCGAGGGCGTCGCCCACCGCGGCGTCGGTCAGCAGCTCGAAGCGCTCGACGCGCGCGGGCGGGGCCTCCTCGTCGACCTTCTTGTAGTCCTCGAAGCGGTAGGCGCCCAGGCGCGCGCCCAGCGCCAGCTGCCGCGCGTCCTCGGCGCGCGCGGGCACCAGGCCCACTCGATCGAGCCGCTGGCTGAGCGCCTCGTTGACCGCGCCCGACGCGAAGTCGCGCAGCCCGGCGGGGGTGTCGTCGTCGCCGGTGCCCAGCAGCAGCACCCGGGCGCAGGGCAGCTTGCCCAGCGTGTCCAGCGCCACCTTCTGCCCGGCCTTGCCCTTGAACCGCAGGCGCTCGGCGGCCGCGGACAGGGCCCCGCCGAGGGCCGCGTCGAGGGCCTTCTCGGCCTCGCTGGCCTCGGCGCCCTGGGCGCGGCCGACCGCGACGAGCCCTCCCTCGAACGCGGTGACGTCACCCGCGAAGGTCGACAGCTTCATGCCCTCTCCTCGATGCTCTTGGCCGAAATGGAGAACTTCTATCACTCGCCCCCGCCGAGCCGCAATCGCGGCCGACCCGGAAGGGCCACCCGAGGTGGGATGCCGTGCTGAGCCACGCGGAGCTCGCCGCCGTCGCCGACGCGCTGCGGCCCCGCGTCGTCGGCGGCCAGGTGCAGAAGGTGCGCGCGCCGGATCCGCACACCGTCGTGCTGCGGGTGCGCCGACCCGGTGAGACCGTCCACCTGGTGCTGTCCTGCGCGCCGGGCGCCCCCCGCCTGGCCGAGGCCGACGCGCAGGGCCCGACGCTGCCCGAGCCGCCCGCGCTGGTCGACTGGCTGCGCGCCGTGGCCGCCGGGCGGCGCCTGGACGCGCTGACCCTCGACCCCGACGACCGCGTGATCACCCTGCAGTTCGAGGGTGGCCGGCTGGTCGCCGAGCTGACCGGGCGGCACGCCAACCTGATCGCGGTGGACGCGGACGATCGCGTCGTGGCGACGGCGCGCCGCTTCGCGCCGGGCCGCGGTCTGGGCACCGGCGACGCCTACGTTCCACCGCCCCCGCCGCCGCCGCGCCCGCTGACGCCGCCTCGCTTCACCGATCCCCGAGCCGTCGAGCGCGAGGCGCGGGTCCGCCTGGCGGCCGCCGCCGAGGCGAGCGCCGAGGCCGAGCGCGCGCGCCTGCTGCGCACGGTGCGCAAGCGCCTCGAGCGCCTGCGGGCGAACGTCGAGGCGGATCTCGCGCGCAGCGACGCCGCCGATCAGTGGCGGCGTTGGGGCGAGCTTCTCAAAACCCAGCTGCACCGGGTGACGCGCGGCGACGCGACCGCGCGGGTGCAGGACTGGTACGCCGAGGGGGCGCCCCTCGTCGAGGTGCCGCTCGACCCCGCCCTGGACGGCCCGGCCAACGTCGAGCGGCTGTTCCAGCGCTACCGCAAGGCGCGCGACGGCGCCGAGCACGCGCTGGCGCGGCTGGTCGAGGTCGAATCCAATCTCGAGCGGCTCGACGCCTTGGATGCCGCGCACGACGACCTCGAGGGGCTCACCGAGGCGCTCCGCGCAGCCGGCCTGTTCCGCGAGAAGGCGGGCGGCGGCGGGCGCCGCGCGACCACCACGCGCCTGCCCTACCGCGTGTTCGAGAGCCGCGCGGGCGAGCGCATCCTGGTGGGCCGCGGGGGCGCCGACAACCACGCGACCACCTTCCACGTGGCCCGCGGCAACGACCTCTGGCTGCACGTGCGCGACGCCCCGGGGGCGCACGTCGTCGTGCCGCTGCCCGCGCGCGGGCGGGATCCGCACCCCGAGACCCTGCTGGACGCGGCCGCCCTGGCCGCGCACCACTCCGATCTGCGGGGCGAGACCGTCGTCGACGTCACGGTGACGCGCCGCAAGCACGTCCGCGCGGTGCCGGGCGCGGGGCCCGGGCGCGTGACGATCGCCGACGCGCGCGCGCTGACGGTCACCGACGGCGCGGAACGCATCGCCCGGCTCTACGCCCGCTGATCACCCACGAGGCCGACGGCGCGCGTGCGCACGCCGGGCAGCAGCTCGTCTGCGCTGACGACCGCCAGCTCGGGCAGCCGCCCGGCCACCAGCGCGCGCAGCGGCGCCCGGACGTCGGCCGCCGCCATCAGGATGGCCCCGGGGAACTGCGAGCGCTGCTCGGCCAGCGCCTCGAGCAGGTCGTCGGTGGCGTCCAGCCCGAGCCCCGTGGGCGCCCGCAGGGCGTCCTCGACCGCGGCCGAGGGGAACAGGACGTCGACGGCCGCGTCGGGCGCGACGCGCGCGGTGATGTGGGCGGCCAGGCCGCGGCGCAGGGCGCGCAGCTGATCGGCGGGCTCGGTGCAGGTGGGGGGCAGGGCGGCCAGCACCTCGAGCGCCGCGCGCAGATCGCGCACCGGCACGTCCTCGCGCAGCAGCTCGCGCAGCAGGACGGCCAGCCGCGGGACGTCCACGCGCCGGGGCACGGCGGCGCGCACGAGCGCCGGATCGGTGGCCTCGAGCGCCTGCAGCCGGTCGGCGACGTGCTGCACCGGCAGGACGGCCTCGGGATGCTGGCGCCAGGTGGCGGTCAGGTGGGCCGCCAGGGCGCGCGCGGCGTCCCCCTCGACCAGCGTGCCCCGGGCGACCGGCACGTCGGCCACGCGGACCGCGTAGCCGGCCGAGCCGCCCTGGGTGAGGGCCACCGCCGGTGGGGTGACGCCGTAGGTGCGCGCGAAGTCGAGGCGCGCCTGCTCGACCACCGCGGCGGGGTGCGGGCCCAGGGCGGACGCGGCGTCGGGCCCCAGGTCGAGCCCGAGGGCCGGCGGCGGCCGCAGGGCCTCGAGGGGCGCGGCGAGGGTGGGCGGCTCGAGGTCGCGGCGGACCACGAACGCCAGGCCGCCCAGCCCGAGCGCGACGCCGGCGAGCGGCAGGGTCGGCAGGCCGGGCAGCAGGGCCAGCAGGGCCAGCAGGCCGGCCGCCACGATCAGCGGGCGGCCGTCCGCCGCCAGCTGCCGGGCCAGGGCGGTGCCCAGGCCGCGCGGATCGGGCGAGGCGGTGCGCGTGGCGACCAGCGCCGCCGCCGTGGCGGTGAGCACCGCGGGCAGCTGCGTGACCAGCCCGTCGCCCACCGTCAGCGTCGTGTACAGCTGCACCGCGTCGCCCAGGCTCAGGCCGCGCTGACCCATGCCGATGGCGACGCCGGCGACCGCGTTGATGGCGACGATGGCGAGGCCCGCGAGGGCGTCGCCGCGCACGAACTTCATGGCGCCGTCGAGCGCGCCGTACATGCCCGACTGACGGGCCAGGCGATCGCGGCGGGCGCGGGCGGCCTCGGGCCCCAGCTGGCCGGCCCGCAGCTCGGCGTCGATGGCCAGCTGGGCGCCGGGCAGGCCGTCGAGGGCGAAGCGCGCCGCCACCTGCGCCACGCGCTCGGCGCCCTGCGAGATGACGAGGAACTGCACCAGGGTCAGCACGCCGAACACGACGAGGCCCACCAGCACGTTGCCCGCGACGACCACGTCGCCGAACGCGGCCACCACGTCGCCGGCGTCGGCCTGGCCCAGGATGAGGCGCGTGGTCGACACGTTGAGCGCCAGGCGCAGCAGCGTGGTCAGCAGCAGCACCGCGGGGAAGGACGACAGGTCGAGGGGATCGCGCACGCCCAGGGCGGCCACGAGCACGACGATCGAGAGGCCGAGCTGGGCGGCCAGCAGCCCGTCGAGCAGAGGGGTCGGCAGGGGGAAGACCACCACCGCGATCGCCGCCGCCACCCCCCATGCCAGCGCCCGGTCGGCGTTCAGCCAGCGCATTCGGGCTCGCCCCTCGCACCCCCGCGTCGGCGCCATTGAGCCACGACTCGGGCGCGGGGGGCAACGACGGCGCCGCGGCGCGGGCGCGGGCCGCCGACCTGCGTTGCGCGCGCGATTTCCCTATGATGGACCGGTGGGGTTTGGCGGACGTGGGGCGAGGTGGTACTTTGTCCCACCCCGGGCCGGGCCGATCGGGTCGCCCCGGGTGACCGAGGAGGGAAGTGGATGAACTCCGATGCAGTGCCTTTGCCGCCCCGTCGCAACGGACGGGACGCGCTGCCCGAGATGCAACCCTCGCCCTTCGACGCCCAGGCCCAGGCGCGCGTGCTCGTCGTCGACGACGAGCAGGTCATCCGCGAGATCCTCTCCGACTTCCTCTTGATGGAGGGCTACCAGGTGCTGACGGCCGAGAACGGCCGCGCCGCGCTGGACGTGCTGGCCGAGAACGCCGTGCACCTCGTCCTGAGCGACCTGAAGATGCCCCAGATGGGCGGCCTCGAGCTGCTCGAGTCCATCCGCAACGAGTACCCCGAGGTCGTCACCCTCATCATGACCGGCTACGGCACGGTCGAGACGGCCATCGAGGCCATGAAGCGCGGCGCGTTCGATTACGTGCTCAAGCCCTTCAAGGTCGAAGAGGTGGTCCACACGGTGCGCCGCGGCCTCGAGCAGCAGCGGCTGCGCGCCGAGAACATCGAGCTGCGCGCGGCCCTGTCGCTGTACCAGCTGGCCGCGCGCATCGGCGACGAGCCCGACCTCGACCGCACCCTCAGCCTGATCGTCGACACCGTGCGCGAGCAGACGCACGCCGACCGGGTGAGCGTGATCCTGCTGCCCGACGAGGACGTGCGGTGGGAGGGCGCCAGCGTCGGCGAAGGCGAGCCGCTGACGGAACACGACCTGACCGAGGCGGCGCTGGGCCTGCACGGCGCGGTGCTGGCCAACCAGGGGCGCGCCTTCCGTTTCCTGCGGGGCAGCGACACGACCGCCGAGGTGACGTCGCTGCTGATGACCCCGCTCATCGGGCGGCACAAGCTGCTGGGGTTGCTGCTGGCGGTGCGCCACGGCGGGCGCCCGTTCATCGAGGGCGACCGCAAGCTGATGACGATCATCGCCGACCGCGCCGCCGCGGCGGTGCACAACGCGCAGCTGTTCGAGACGCTCGAGCGCACCTTCCGCCACACCATCGAGGCGCTGGTCACGACGCTGGAAGAGAAGGACCGCTACACGGCGGGCCACAGCGCTCGGGTGGCGGACTTCGCCGAGATCACCGCGCGCCAGATGGGCCTCGACGAGGACTTCGTCGAGCTGATCCATCAAGCCGGGCGGCTGCACGACATCGGCAAGATGAAGATCCGCACCGAAGAGCTCAACAAGCCCGGGCCCCTCACCGACGAGGAGTACGAGCGCTTCAAGATGCACCCGGTGTACGGCGAGGAGCTGCTGGGGCCCATCCCGTGCTTCCGCGAGGTGCTGCCGGCCATCGGCGGGCACCACGAGCGGTACGACGGGCGGGGCTACCCGCGGGGCCTCGAGGGCCTGAAGATTCCGCTCATGGCGCGCATCATGGCGGTGGCCGACAGCTACGACGCGATGACCAGCCACCGGGCCTACCGCAGCGCGTTGACCCACGAGTTCGCCGTCGCCGAGCTGAAGCGCTGCTCGGGCACCCAGTTCGATCCGGTGTGCGTGGAGGCCTTCGTGATCGCGATCGAGGTGTGGCGCGAGGCGCGCGCGGCGGCGGGCGAGAGCTACCCGCGCTAGGTCAGGCGGCCATCGGCACGGCGGCGGGCAGGATGTGGTGCTCGACCGCGTAGGTCTCGAGCCGCCGGCGCAGGTGCTGGCGCCCCCGGAACAATCGACTCATCACCGTGCCCACCGGGCAGCCGACGATCTCGGCGATCTCGGCGTAGCTGAAGTCCATCAGATCGGCCAGCAGCACCACCACGCGGAACTTCTCGGGCACCTGCTCGATGGCGCCGACGACGGTGCGCGACAGGGCGCCCGAGACGTAGGCGCCCTCGGGGTTGCGGTGCGCCCACACGCGGCCGGGGCCGTACAGCCGGCTGGCGCCGAGGTGGCTGCCCTCGCGGTCGAGGATCTCCCGCTCCTTGCGCTTGCGGCGGTACCCGTTGATGAAGGTGTTGGTCATGATGCGGAACAGCCAGGCCCGCATGTTGGTGCCCACCTGGAACTTGTCGATGTTGGCCAGGCCCTTCAGCAGGGTCTCCTGGACGAGGTCTTCGGCGTCGCCCTCGTTGCGGGTGAGGCGGACGGCGCCGGCGAACAAGGTCTGGCGGTGGGGGAGGGCGAGGTCGGCGAAGCGGTCGGGGGTGAGGGCGGCGTCGAGGGGCATGGCGTCTCCGGTGCGTTTCGGCTGAGTCGCCCGGAGCAGATATCAAGGGGCGTGCCAGCGCTCTGACGCCCGATTTGCGGTCATTCACGACGCTCTGGCTGCCAGTGTTGTGGAATCCGTCGACGAGGAGTGTGGAGAAGCCCGACAGGTTCGGGCGGGTGCCGCGCGCGTTGACTCTGAGAGGCCCGCCTAGTAGAAGACGGCGGTTTCTCCACAGCTTTCAGGTGGAACGATGGACGCCGCCCGCCGCGCCTTCATTCCGATCAACATCGAAGACGAGATGCGCACCTCGTACATGGACTACGCCATGTCCGTGATCATCGGGCGTGCGCTCCCCGACGTGCGCGACGGGCTGAAGCCCGTGCACCGACGGGTGCTGTTCACGATGCACGACCTGAAGAACAACTGGAACTCGTCCTACAAGAAGTCGGCGCGCATCGTCGGCGACTGCATCGGCAAGTACCACCCGCACGGCGACCAGGCGGTCTACGACGCCATCGTGCGCCTCGCCCAGGACTTCTCGATGCGCTACACCCTGGTCGACGGCCAGGGCAACTTCGGCAGCGTCGACGGGGATCCGGCGGCCGCGATGCGGTACACCGAGGTCCGCATGGCGCGCATCACGCACGAGATGCTCGCCGACATCGACAAGGACACCGTCGAGTTCGGGCCCACCTACGACGAGTCGGGCAGCGAGCCGCTGGTGCTGCCGGCCAAGGTGCCGAACCTGCTGGTGAACGGCAGCGCGGGCATCGCGGTCGGCATGGCCACGAACATCCCGCCGCACAACCTGCGCGAGATCATCGACGCCTGCGTCGCGGTGATGCGCACGCCCGAGGTGAGCATCAACGAGCTGATGCAGATGGTGCCGGGGCCGGACTTCCCGACCGGCGGCATCATCTACGGCACGCGCGGCATTCACGAGGCCTACCACACCGGGCGCGGGGTCATCCGCATCCGCGCGGTGTGCGACGTCGAGGAGATGGGGCACGACCGCGAGCGCATCGTGGTGCACGAGCTGCCCTATCAGGTGAACAAGGCCAAGCTGCTCGAGAAGATCGCCGAGCTGGTGCGCGACAAGCGCCTCGAGGGCATCAGCGACCTGCGCGACGAGAGCGATCGCCAGGGCATGCGGATGGTGATCGAGCTGAAGCGCGACGCGCAGGCGCAGGTGGTGCTGAACCAGCTGTACAAGCTGACGCCGCTGCAGTCGTCCTTCGGCATCAACATGCTCGCCATCGTGCACGGCGAGCCCCGCGTGCTGAACCTGAAGGAGGTGCTCGAGCACTTCATCGAGCACCGCCGCGACGTCACGCTGCGTCGCTGCCGGTACGAGCTGAAGAAGCACGAGGAGCGCGAGCACATCCTCGAGGGCCTGAAGATCGCCCTCGACTTCATCGACGAGGTCATCCGCATCATCCGCGGCAGCGAGACCGTCGACATCGCGCGCGCCGCGCTGATGGAGCGCTTCGAGCTGAGCCACGTGCAGGCGCAGCACATCCTCGACATGCGGCTGCGGCGCCTGACCGCCCTCGAGCGCGACGAGATCATCAACGAGCTCGAGCAGGTGCGCGCCGAGATCGCGCGCCTGCGCGCGATCCTCAACTCCGAGGAGCTGCTGCTCGATCTCATCGAGGCCGAGCTGCTGGCGGTGCGCGAGCAGTTCGGCGACGGGCGCAAGACGCAGATCACCGAGTCGGCGGCCGACCTGAACCTCGAGGATCTGATCCCGGTCGAGGACATGGTCGTGACCGTCAGCCACGAGGGCTACGTCAAGCGCGTCCCGGTCAGCGAGTACCGCACGCAGCGGCGGGGCGGGCGCGGCAAGAGCGGCATGTCGACGAAGGACACGGACTTCGTCGAGCACCTGTTCGTGGCGTCCACCCACAGCACGATGCTGTTCTTCACCAACACCGGCCGCGTGTTCAGCCAGCGGGTGTTCCACCTGCCGGCGGGCAGCCGCACGGCGCGGGGCAAGCCGATCATCAACGTGCTGCCCTTCGAGGCCGGCGAGAAGCTGGCGATGGTGCTGGCGGTCGACGAGTTCACCGAGGGCCACTACCTGTTCTTCGCCACCGAGCAGGGGCAGGTGAAGAAGACCGACCTGATGGCCTACAGCAACATCCGGTCGTCCGGCATCATCGCCATCAAGCTGGCCGAGGACGACCGCCTGATCGCGGTGCGGTCGACCACCGGCACCAGCGACATCGTGCTGGCCACGCGCGACGGCATGGCCATCCGCTTCGACGAGGACGACGTGCGGCCGATGGGCCGTGACACCGGCGGCGTGCGGGGCATCTCGCTGGTCGACGACGACCTCGTGGTCGGCTGCATCACCTGCGACCGCGGTGAGACCGACGAGGACGCGGTGACCGTGCTGACGGTGACCGAGAACGGCTTCGGCAAGCGGACCGCGCTGGCCGAGTACCGGTCGCAGCGGCGGGGCGGCAAGGGCCTGATCGACATCAAGACCACGAAGCGCAACGGCCCGGTGGTGGGCATCGTGCGCATCGAGGGCGAGGACGATCAGTACATGCTGGTCACCATCGGCGGCGTCATCATCCGGGCGCGCGCCGGCGACGTCTCGACCTACAAGCGCAACACGCAGGGCGTGACGCTGATCGCGCTGGGCGACGACGAGCGGGTCGTGGGCCTGGCGCGCTACACCGCGGACGACGACGAGGACGCCCTCGACGCCGAGGCCGAGGGCGCCGAGGGCGAGGCCGGCGCGTCCATCGAGGCGGACGCCGAGCCCGACGAGGGCGGCGACGCCGAGTGAGGCGCCGCCGGGGTTGTACCGGGCCCCGGCCGGTGATACAAAGCGCCGCCCTCGAGCGGAGCAGGAACCCCATGCCGCACGATCTGAGCCGCAGCAAGGACCTCCTCGAGCGCGCCGCCCGCCTGATGCCGGGCGGGGTGAACAGCCCGGTGCGGGCGTTCAAGGGGGTCGGCGGGACGCCGCCCTTCATCAAGAGCGCGCAGGGCGCCTGGCTGACCGACGAGGACGGCCACCGCTACGTCGACTACTGCGGCACGTGGGGGCCGGCCATCCTGGGCCACGCGCACCCGCAGGTGGTGGCCGCCATCTGCGCGGCCGCCGGGCGCGGCACGAGCTTCGGCGCGCCGACGGCGGCCGAGGTCGACATGGCCGAGGCGGTCCGCCGGTACTACCCCTCGATCGAGATGATGCGCATGGTGTCGAGCGGCACCGAGGCGTGCATGTCGGCGCTGCGGGTGGCGCGCGGGGTGACCGGGCGCGACGGCATCGTGAAGTTCGAGGGCTGCTATCACGGCCACGCCGACAGCTTGCTGGTGAAGGCGGGCAGCGGCCTGGCGACGTTCGGCGTGCCGACCAGCCCGGGCGTGCCGGCCGATCTGGCCCAGCACACGCACACGCTGGCCTACAACGACGTCGCCGGGCTCGAGGCGCTGTTCGAGAAGCGGGGCGGCGAGCTCGCCTGCGTCATCCTCGAGCCGGTGTGCGGCAACATGGGCTGCATCCCGCCGAGCGCCGCGTTCCTCGAGGCGCTGCAGCGGGTGACGAAGGCGCACGGGGCGCTGCTGATCTTCGACGAGGTGATGACCGGCTTCCGCGTCGCGCGGGGCGGGGCGCAGCAGCTGTTCGGCGTCGACCCGGACCTGACCTGCCTCGGCAAGGTGGTCGGCGGCGGGCTGCCGGTGGGCGTGTACGGCGGCAAGGCCGAGTACATGCGGCAGGTGTCGCCCGACGGGCCCATCTACCAGGCCGGCACGCTGAGCGGGAACCCGCTGGCGACGGCGGCCGGGCTCGAGACGCTGCGCTTGCTGGCCGAGCCGGGCGTGTTCGAGGGGGCGGCCGAGACGACGGCCACGATCGTCGAGGGCCTGCGGCGGCTGGCGGCCGAGGCCGGCGTCGCGGCGCAGGTGCAGCACGTCGGCACGATGTTCACGGTGTTCTTCAGCGACGCCCCGGTGACCGACTTCGCGACGGCGGCGGCCTGCGACCACGCCCGCTTCGGTCGTTTTCACGGGGCGCTGCTCGAGCAGGGCGTGTACTTCCCGCCCAGCGGCTACGAGGCCTGCTTCGTGTCGACGGCCCACGGGCCCTACGAGGTGGAGCGCACCCTGGACGCCGCGAAGGTGGCGCTCGGAGCGTGAGCCGGCGCGATCTCGAGGAGCGCACCCGCTCGGTCTGGCGAGCGGCGCGCTACGCCTCGGTCGGGCTGGAGTTCGGCATCTCGGTGGTCGTCGGCTACTTCGTCGGCCACTGGTTGGAAGACAAGTTCGGCTTCGCCCCGTGGGGCGCGGTCGGCGGCATCAGCCTGGGCTTCGCGGCCGGCGTCATGACGCTGGTGCGGGCCGCGAAGCAGGCGGAGCGGGACGCGGAACGCGATGGATGAGCGGCTGCTCGACTGGGTGAAGACGCGGACGGCGGCGCTGGGCATCGTGCTCACGCTGGGCAGCCTGGTCTTCCTCCGGCTGGACGTCACCCTCGGGGTGGCGGCGGGCGCGCTGCTGGCGGTCGGCAACCTGTGGGCCCTGGTGCGGGTGGGGCGGCGGATGGTCGCCGGGCCCACCAAGGGGCGGGCCGCCGCGACGGTGACCTTCTTCGGCAAGTTCCTGCTGCTGGGGGTCGCGGTCTTCGCCTTGATCAAGTTCGTGCCGATGGATCTCGTCGCGCTGATGGTGGGCTTCTCGACGGTGGTGCTGGTCATCGTGGCCGGCTCGCTGTTCGGGCCCCCGCCCGCCGACGAGGCCGACGCGAGCGGCGAGACGCCGCTCGGCCTGAAGGAGCGATAATGCAAGCCAACGAGACCTGGTTTCACCTGATCCCGGGCGTGTCCGAGGCGACGACCAAGCTGCAGCACGCCATGGGCCACGGCTGGCTGGGCGCCGATCACGCGAGCAGCCCGTCGATGCACCACGTCGTGATGGGCCTGTTCGTGATGGGCTTCGTGGTGGTGCTGGGCATGCGCTACAAGGGCGCCATCGCCCAGGCGGGGGACGGGGGCGTCATCCCGGCCCGCAAGTTCGGCGCCCGCGCGCTGGTCGAGGTCATCTGCGACGCGGCGTTGGGCATGATGGCCGGCATCATGGGCGAGAAGGCCGCGCGCCAGTTCCTGCCGCTGATCGGTACGCTGGCCTTCTTCATCCTCTTCGCGAACCTGTTCGGCCTGGTGCCGGGCTTCCTGTCGGCGACGGACACGCTGTCGACGACGGCGGCCTGCGCGGTGATCGTCTTCGTGGCGACCCACTGGTACGGCACCAAGGTCAACGGCCTGGATCACTGGAAGCACCTCATGGGGCCGGTCTGGTGGCTGGCGCCCCTGATGCTGCCCATCGAGATCATCAGCCACCTCGCCCGCCCGCTGAGCCTGTCGCTGCGTCTCATGGGCAACATGGTGGGCGACCACAGCGTGCTGGTGATCTTCCTGGGCCTCGTGCCGCTGCTGGTGCCGGTGCCGATCATGGTGCTGGGCACCATCGTGTGCATCGTGCAGGCGCTGGTGTTCTGCCTGCTGAGCGTCGTCTACATCGGCCTCGCCATCGAGCACCACGACGAGCACGCCGAGGCGCACTGAGTCGATTCGCACTGATTCGTTCGTTTCACAACCCGTCGGCCGCGTTGGCCGACGACCCGGCGGCCGGACGCGTCGACCCGACGTTCGGTGGACCTCACCCCGATTGGGGTCGGTGGTCGGTAGAGAGTAGAGGAGGGGCGCGGGGCCCACGAGGGGACGCCGCGTCGGCTCGGACTGCCGCCAGCAACGACAGGAGAGAACCCATGAAGCGGTTCGTTTCGTTCTTCACCTTCACCGCCTTCTCGCTGCTCGCGCTGCCTGCCTTCGCGCAGGAGGGCGGCATGGCCAACGGCGCGGTGGCCTTCGCGGCCGCCTTCGCCATCTCGATCGCCGCCTTCGGTGGCGCCCTCGGCCAGGGCAAGGCCGCCGCGGCCGCCCTCGAGGGCATCGCCCGCAACCCCGGCGCCCAGAACAAGATCTTCACCCCGATGATCCTGGGCCTGGCGCTGATCGAGTCGCTGGTCATCTACGCGCTCATCATCGCGTTCCAGCTGGCCGGCAAGGTCTGAGCCGCTGATCGGCTGATCCGCGAGGCCGGCGCGACCGGCCGAGTGGAGAGGGAGGGGGTCGTGCTTCGGCGCGGCCCCTTTTCTTTTTGGGCGGCGGGAACCTCGACGTACGCTCGCGCCATGCAGCTCGGCATCCGCACCCTGTTGTTCGTCGGCCTCGCGTCGCTGCTGTTGGTGGCGGGCACGGTGGCGACGCTGGTGGGCGCGCGCCTGGTGGGGGGCGAGGCCGAGGCGCAGGTGCTGGCCGAGCAGCGGCGGCACGCCGAGGCGCTGGGGCGCCTGGCCGCGGCGGCGTGCGAAGCGGCCGAGCTCTGTCGGGCCGCGTTCGCCGGGGCGGCGCCCGAGGCGACGGTGTTCGTCTTCGACGCGGCGCTGCGCCCGCTGACCGAGGCGCCGCGCGGCGCGCCGGCGCCGGTGGTGGCGGACGCGCTGCAGGGCGGCGCGCCGGCCTGGCGCGTCGTTCAGCGCCCGCTCGAGACCGGGCCGGGCGCGCGCGATCACCAGGTGGCCGTCCCCTGGCGGGCGCCCGACGGGCGGGGCGGCGTCGTGCTGGCGGTCTTCCCGCTCGACCGGCTGGTGGCGGGGGTGGCGGCGCGCCAGCGCCTGGTCGTCGCCTACCTGCTGCTGGACTTCGCCGCGGTGCTGCTGTTCGGGCTGTACCTGGCCGGGCGCCTGGTGGTGCGCCCCATCCGGCGCCTGACCGACGCGGCGGCCGGCGGCGCGGAGGCCCGCATCCCGCTGCTGGACGGCCCCCGCGAGCTGGCGCGCCTGTCGCGGGCCTTCGCGGACATGGTCGATCGGCTGCGCGCGCAGAACGAGCGGCTGGCGGCCAGCCTGGCGGCGCTCGAGAGCGCGCGGGACGAGCTGGTGCGCAGCGAGAAGCTGGCGACGGTCGGGCGGCTGGCCGCGGGCGTCGCGCACGAGGTGGGCAACCCGCTGGCCGCCGTGCTGGGGTACGTGGAGTTCCTGCGCGATCCGCGGGGCTGCCCGCCCGATCAGCAGCAGGATCTGCTGGCCCGGGTCGACCGCGAGCTGCAGCGCATCGGCAGCACCATCCGCGAACTCTTGGACTTCAGCCGCCCCGCGCCGGCGGAGCGCGTGCGGATCGAGCTGGCCGAGGTGGTCGCGTCGGCGACGGAGCTGGTGCGCTACGACGCGCGCTTCCGCCGCGTGGCCATCGAGGTCGCGGGGCAGGCGCCCCCCGCCCTGGGCGACGCCGGCCGCCTGCGGCAGGTGCTGGTGAACCTGCTGTTCAACGCGGCGGACGCGATGGGCGGCGCCGGGCGCGTGACCGTCACGCTGGACGCGGCCGACGACGGGCGGCCGCGGCTGGCGGTTCGAGACGAGGGGCCGGGGGTGCCGGCCGCCGAGGTGGCGTCGCTGTTCGAGCCCTTCCACACGACGAAGCCGGCCGGGCAGGGAACCGGCCTCGGCCTGGCCATCTGTCAGCGCCTGCTCGAAGAGGCCGGCGGCGCCATCGCGCTGACCAGCCCGCCCGGCGGGCCGGGCGCCTGCTTCACGGTGTGGTTGCCGGCAGCCCCATCAGCAGCCGGGTGAGGGCGTCGACCAGCCGCCAGAGCAGGTCGTCACCGAAGAGCAGCACCTCGAGCCCGGCGAGCGCCAGGAACGGACCGTAGGGCACGACGGTGTGGCTGCCCGCGTCGGTGAAGCGGTCGGCCTCGCCGAAGTGGGCGTCGAGCTCCTCGGTGGTCAGGGTGAGGGCGTTGCTGCGCCCGGTGAGGCGCGTGTACAGGCGCGCGACGCCGGTGGCGATCAGGGCCTGCACGGCGCTCGCGAACAGGACGAAGGGCAGCGCCTTCCAGCCGACGAAGGCGCCGATGGCCGCCAGCAGCTTGGCGTCGCCGAGTCCGAGCGCCTCGCGGCGGAAGGCCAGCCAGCTGATGCCCGACAGCGCGAGCATGAACAGCGCCGCGCCGGCCGCGCCGAACGCGTGGGCGAGGGGATCGGCCGCCGGGATGAGGAACGCGCCGGTCACCCCGATGGCGACCAGCGGCAGGCTGATCTCGTCGGGGATGTAGAAGTGCCGCAGGTCGATGAAGGTGATGGCGACCAGGCCGTAGACGAAGCTCTGCAGCCACAGCCAGGTGACGCCGGCGGGCACGAAGGTGTCCGGGTCGAGGGGCAGGACCGTGGCGTTGAACAGCGCCAGCGCCAACACGCCGCAGGCCGCCTCGATGAGCATGTACTGGGGCCCGTACCCGGCGCCGCACGCGCGGCACCTGCCCCGCAGGATCAGGTAGCTCAACACCGGGACGTTGTCGTACCAGCGGATGGGCGTGCCGCACGTGCTGCAGCGCGAGCCCGGCCGCACCAGCGACAGCCCGAGGGGCACCCGATAGATCACGACGTTGAGGAAGCTGCCCCAGACGGCGCCCCAGAAGAAGACCCAGGCCTGGAGCAGCAGCGTCACCCGGTCAACGCACCCGGACGTAGCCCAGGCGGGCCCGGTTCTCGCGATCCTTGGCGCCCTTGCTGATCGGCATGCGCGTGTTGCCGCGGTACAGGCCAGCGTAGAAGGTGAAGCGGTTCGGCGAGATGGTGCGCTTCACCACCACCTGGTGGTCGTCGCGCACCAGATCGCCCTCGCTCCAGTCGCTGGTCGGGAACAGCCCCTCGACGGGGTCGTGGTCGCCGTGGATGCGCTGGCCGGGGGCGTCGATGTGCACGAACACCTTCCACTGCCCGACGTTGGGCTTCAGCGCCTTCCAGAACAACGAGATGGTCAGCGGCGAGCCAGCCCGGGGCCGATCCGGCTCGAGCTTGTAGCCGACCAAGGCGATCTTGTCGTCGAACACGATGTCGACCGGCGTGGCGTCGGCGGGCAGCTCCCGGATCAGCGCCTTCTCGATCGGGTTGAGGTCCTCTTCGCCCTCCTCGAGGGTGTTCGACACCAACCGGAAGCGGTGGCCGCTGTCGTCGAGCACCGGCAGCGTGCGGCCGGTGGCCTTGCGGAACTCGGTGTTGATGGTCGACAGCTGCGGGCGCGGGATGATCGCGAAGAAGCGCTGCGGCTGCTTGGCCCGCTCGACGAACTCGCCGCGCTGCAGCGTGGGCAGCTCCGAGGCGTAGAAGCTGCTGTTGCGGGCGTCGAGGCGGTAGGTGAACAGCGGCTCCTCGGCGTCGGCGAGATCGTGGTAGCGGCTGATGATCTGGCGCTGGCTGAAGTTGGTGGTCAGCGCGTGGGCGACCACGACGTTGAGGAACAGCGCCCAGGCCGCGAGCAGCCCCACGAAGCCCAGCCGCGTGACGCGGGGGCGGTCGAGGAAGGCGGTGAAGCGCGCGGTGAGGCGCGTCAGCCCGCCGCTGCGCGCGCCGTTCAGCCGCGCGACGCGCAGGTTCCACAGCGCGCGCAGGGCGAAGTGCGCCACCGCCCACACCACCGCGAAGAGCAGCAGCTTGCGGACCCCGACCTTCAGGCCGAGTCGGTTGACCGCGGGCGAGAACAGCAGGCGCTCGACCTGCTCGCCGAAGCGACCGAAGACGATCGCCGGGGCGGTCAGCGCGACCACCGCCGTCCAGGGGTCGAACAGGCGGCGTCGGCGCGTGGGGTAGAAGACCGCGCGGACGGCGGGCTCGAAGAAGCGGTGCAGCCGCCCCTGGTAGACGATGAGCAGGCCCAGCAGGCCGAAGCTGAACAGCCGGGCCAGGACGACCGTGGTGTCGACCTTCACGCTGCCCAGGCGGAACTTCAGCTCGAGCGCCCAGCCGGGCAGGGTGTCGGGGAAGGCGTCGACGGCCTCGCCCACCAGGGTGTCGGCCAGGTAGTGCGTCTCGTGCTTCAGGTTGCTGTCGAGCAGCGCCAGCACCAGCACGGCGCCCAGCGCGAGCAGCGGCTGCGGCGGCGTGCGGACGACGCGGGCGAGGTAGACGCCGACCGCGACCGCGACGGCGGGGGCGCCGAGGAAGAGCGCGAACTGGCCCTCGGGCGCGCCCAGCGCGGGGCCGAGGAACGCGACGGCGAACCAGGCGGCGAGGCCGGGCGCGAGGGCGGCCGCCGCGGGGGGCTCGTCGTCGCGCGGGGGCGCCCACAGCAGATCGGCGAAGGCGAAGGGCAGCAGCGCGGCCAGCGGGAACAGCCCGAAGCCGATCTGGTGGACGAACAGGTCGAAGGACGGCCGGGCCGAGGGGGCCGGCACCTTGGTGAGCGGATCGGCCCACAAGAGCAGCGCCGTCCAGCCCTCGCCCTCGGGCAGGTGGGCCAACGCGCGCCACCAGCCGACGGCCACCAGCGCAAGCGCCACGGCCACCGGCGCGGGGGGCGCGACGCGGCGCAGGCGATCGAACAGCGCGTCGTGCGGCGGGGGCGGGGGCGTGGGCGGGGTGTCTTCGTCGCCGGCCTCGGCCTCGTCGGGCGGCGCGGCCGGCGCGACCTCGGGGGGCGCGGCGCGGCGCGGCGGCCGCCGCGACGCCCGCGAGCACGGGCGCCAGGAGCCCGGTGACGCCGACGGTCAGGCCCGCCGCGGCGGTGGCCAGCCAGGCGCCCCACGCCCAACCGGCGCCGGCGTCCGGATCCGTGGCGCGGCGCAGGAAGGCCAGCGCGCCGAGCGCGATGAAGGCGGTGCCGAGCCCGGCGCCGAGCGCCAGGCGGGTGTGGAAGACGAACAGGGGCAGGCTGAGCAGCGACAGCCCCGCCAGCAGGCCGGCGAGGCGTCCGAACGTGCGCCGGGTGAGGCCGATCACCAGCCACATGACGCCCAGGCCGGCGAGCACGCCGGGCAGGCGGAGGCCGATCTCGTTGACCCCGAACAGGCCGGTGGTCGCGGCCACCGGCCACCAGCCGAAGGGCAGCTCGGGCACGGCGCGCACCCGGCCGCCCACCTCGGGCACCTGCACGCTCAGCCAGGCGCCGGTCTCGCGCATCAGCCGGGCGACGCCGGCGTTGTCGGCCTCCCAGGGCTCCCAGACGCCGAGGGTGGGCAGCAGGACACCGAGCACCACGGCGCCCAGCGCCAGCAGCGCGGGCAGGTCGTAGCGCGCCGGCCAGGGCAGGGCGCGGTCGTCGTCCATCGGTGGCACAGGCTCGGTCATCGCGGTCGGATCGTCGGAAGGGCGGACGTTAACCGATCCGCCCGGTCGCTGCCAGCGGCCTTCGGCGCGGTCGCGGAGGGCGCGGTCAAGGCAGGTCGCGGCAGCAGCGGAAGCCCGTCGTGGCCGACGCGAAGTCGGGGGGCTTGAGGTCGCCCTGCTGGTCGCAGGCGAGGCCGGCGGCGACGTTGGTCTCGTAGCCGCCGCCGCGCACCACGATCAGATCGTCGCGCGGATCGTCGGTCCACTCCTTCAGATTGCCCGACAGATCGAAGACGCCGGCCGCGGCGCAGGTGGCCAGCGCGCCGGTGGGCAGCACCGCGTCCTGCACTCCGGGGGCCGCCGGATCGGCGTCCCGCGCCCCGCCGTTGCAGGCCTGCGCGTCGTAGGCGGCCCCGTAGGGATAGGCGCGGCCCTGCGGGCCGGCGCACGCGAGCGCCCACTCGGCGCCGGTGCACAGGCGGGCGCCGGCCGCCGCGCACGCGGCGCGGGCGTCGGCGAGCGTGACGTTGGCCCACGGCAGCACGCCGGGTCGGGCGCAGGCGCGCGTCTCGACGAACGCCACCACGTCGTCGTCGGGCACCGGGTCGAGGCCGGGCGCGTCGGGCGTGGCGCCCGGGCGGCTGGCCTCGTAGGCGTAGATCTCGACGCCGTCGAGCCGCACCCAGGCGTCCACGAAGGCCTCGTCGACCGCGCCGTCGCAGTCGTCGTCCACGCCGTCGCAGTCGTCGTCGTCGCCGGCCGGCGGCGTCGCGACGGCGTCGCACACGACCCGGGCGCCGTCGTCGGCGCAGCGGGCCTCGGCCTCGACGCGGCACAGCCCGACGCCGTCGGCGCAGGTGCGCGGCGGCCCGCCCAGGCCGCCCTCGTACAGGGCGTCGGCGAAGTCCTCGTCGGTGCGGCCATCGCAGTCGTTGTCCAGCCTGTCGCAGAGGCCCTGCTCGGCGCCGAGCGCGAAGTCCGCCGGCGCCGGGCAGCGGAAGCCCGCCGCGCCGTCGCACACCGGCCCGAGGGGCCGCGGCATGCAGGCGCGGCGCACGGACACCGTGCCCTCGAGGTCGACGCTGGGGAAGGCGAGGCAGGCGTAGCCGGGGTGCAGCGCGCGGCAGTCGTCGTCGGCCGCGCAGTCGTCGCCCGCGCCCGCGCCGTCGGCGGGCACGCAGACGCCCGCCGCGCACTGCTCGCCGGCGGCGCAGTCGCCGTCGGCCGCACACCGGGGCCCGCACACCCCGGCCTGCGGACAGAGGCCCTCGGGCAGCTGGAGATCGGCGACCTCGTCCACCTTGCCGTCGCAGTCGTCGTCGAGCGCGTTGCAGAACTCGCGCGTGCGGGCGGTGGCCGTCGGGGTGCAGGCGTACTCGCAGCCGTTCTCGGCGTCGCCGTCGAGATCGACGAAGCCGCCGGCGCACGCGCCGAGCGCGCACTCGCCCGCGGCGCAGACGGCGGCGGCGTTGGCCGGCTGGGGGCAGGCGCGGTCGCAGGCCCCGCAGTGGGCGGCGTCCACCTGCAGGTCGAACCCCTCGTCGACCGTCCCGTCGCAGTCGTTGTCGAGGGCGTCGCAGATCTCGCGCCCGCCCGCGGTGATGATGCAGGTGGCCTCGCAGCCGTCGGCCGGATCGGCGTTGCGATCGTCGAAGCCGGGATCGCACGCGGCGATGGCGCAGCGGCCCTCGATGCAGGCGGGCAGGGCGTTCGCCGGCGTGCACGGCCGATCGCAGGCGCCGCAGTGATCGGGATCCGACGCCAGGCTGGCCCGCAGATCGGGATCGTCGTCGTCGACCAGCTCGTCGCAGTCGTCGTCGACGCCGTTGCACACCTCGGCGGTGGGCTCGCAGCGGCCGATGACGGCGACGTCGGGCAGCATGGCCGCGTCGGTGGCCGCGTCGACGCGCGGCGCCGGGGCGCTCGACGCGCCGTCGTCGCAGGCCCCGGCCATCGCCCCCAGCAGCCCGACGAGGGCGAGGCGCGCTGCCACGCGCGGGGCGTTCACGCGGTCTGCGTGTGCGCGCCCGCGCCGCGGGCCGCGCGCCGCGCGACGACCTCGCCGGCCAGGGCGCGGTAGGCCACCGCCCCGCGCGACCGACTCTGGAACTGGAAGATGCTGAGCCCGCAGGCCTGCGCCTTGGCCAGCGCGCTGTTCGCCGGGATGACGGTGTCGAGCATCAGCTCGCCGTAGTTCTCGGTGAGCGCGTCGCCGATCGTCTCGTTGATGGTGCGCGTGCGCACGTCCACGCGCGTGCGCAGGATGCCCAGCACCTGCAGGTCGTGCCGCAGCCGCAGGTTCACCGTCTCGACGGTGCCCAGCAGATCCGCCACGCCCTCGAAGGCCAGGATGCTGAGGTCGCAGGGCACGAGCACCTCGTCGGCCGCCATCAGCGCGTTCAGCGTCAGGTTGCCCAGGTTGGGCGGGCAGTCGATCAGGATGGTGTCGAAGTGGGTGCGGGCGGTGGCCAGGGCGGCGCTGAGGATGTGCTCCCGGCCCACGCGGCTGGTCAGCTGGGCGTCGGTGTCGTTGAGGCGCTTGTCGGGCGGCGTGAGGGCCAGCCCCTCGATGGCCGACTCGACCACCGCCTCCATCAGATCGCGCGGCCGCTGCGCGAGCAGCACGTCGGACAGCGTCACCGTGCCCGGGCGCAGCGACTCGCGCAGGGCCGACGCCACGTGGCCCTGCGGGTCGATGTCGACGACGAGGACGCGCTGGCCATGGTGCGCGACGAGCGCCGCCGCCAGGTTGACGGTGGTGGTGGTCTTGCCGACCCCGCCCTTCTGGGCGGCGACCGCGATGACGCGGGCCTGGCGGTCGCCCGCCGCGAAGGTGTCGTCGTCTCGGGTGCGCAGCTTGTGCAAGCCGGCGGACAACAGGTTCTTGACGCTCCGCTTGCGGTCCACGGGGGCGCCTCCTCGTCTGGTGGTTCCGCGGCCCGGCGACTCGCCACGCCGCACGGCGCCCGACTGTACGCGCGTTCAGCGCGCTTGGGAAGGGGGTGGGTGAAGGTAGGGCGATCGGCGCGGGCGCGCCGGCCGCCGGTCAGCTGGGCGGCAGCTTGGGCAGCGGCCCGGTGGCCCGGCGGACGGCCTTCTTGGCCAGCGGGCGGCCGAGCACGGCGTCGAGGCCGAGGGCGGCCGGGGCGTCGTCGTCGGTGATGCCGATGACGCGCGCGCGCTCGCCGCCCGGCTGATCGTGCATGGCCTTGGTCACCTGCGTGGCGTCGAGGCCGGGCAGGCCCAGGTCGAGGAAGACGATGTGCGGCCGGATCTGCAGGAACATGCGCCCGCCGTCGAAGGCGTTGTCGGCGTGCTCGACCTCGTAGGCGTCGGACTGCTGGGCGGTCTCGTCGTCGAAGATGGCGTCGAGGATGGCGTCCACGACCGTCGGATCGTCGTCGATGATCAGCACCCGGCGGGTGCCGGTGTCGACCCGATCCTCCCACTGCATGGGGATCTGCGCGCGGCGGCAGAAGGCCTCGAGGTCGGCCCGCATGATGCGCCGGTGCCCACCCGGCGTCTTGTAGGCGCGGATGCGGCCCTCGTCGATCCACCGGATGATGGTCATCGGCGTCACCCGGCAGAACTTGGCGGCGCTGTGCGTCGAGAAAACGTCGGGAATCTTCTGGCCCATGGCCTCCTCGTGTCGGGCAGTGTCCGGCGACAGTGTCCTGCGATCGGCGTCCGCCACGTCGCTCCGCAGCCCCACCAGCGCGCGGTCATTAGAGACCGGCCTCGGCGGTGTGTCAAACGCGCCGGGGGCGCGCGGTTGCCCGGTTGCGACGGCGTCTCCTATACTGCGGCGATTTTCGGGGCGGTGGGTCCGTCGGGCACGCCCTCCGGCGTCGGCGGCCGCAGTCCGAGACCGGGAGACGGGGAGAACATGAAGCGTGTGCTGGGCCCTTGGGCCCTCTGCTCGATGGTGGCGGTGCTGGGCTTCGCCTGTGACGACGACGAGGGCGGCGGCGGCTGCGCCTCGGATCAGGCCTGCGGGCGCGGCATGATCTGCGAGGACGGGGCCTGCAAGGCCGTCGCCTGCACCGGCCTGCAGTCGTGCCCCGGCACCGGCCGCACCTGCCTGGTCGACATCCGGCAGTGCTCCCAGAAGGAGTGCGCCGACGTGGTCGACGGCGTCGAGACCACCTGCGCCCCCGGCGCGAGCTGCATCGAGGACGGGCCCTTCCGCGGCTCGTGCGTGCAGCCGGGCGGGGTCAGCTGCGGCAACACCGGCGACTGCCTGCCCCTCGGCGACACCTACCAGTGCTGCGAGGGCCTCTGCGCCGAGAACTGCGCCGACTCCAGCGTGATCACGCCGGCCGAGGACATGGGCGTCCCGCCCCCGGGCGACGGTGGGCCTCTGCCGGGCACCGACATGGGCCCGGGCGGGCCGGACATGGGGGCGCCACCGGGCGGCGGCGAGCTGTGCTCGCCCTGCGCGGGCGACGGTGAGTGCGCCGGCCTGGGGGACGGCGCGCGCTGCACGCCCATCGGGGCCAACGGCGGCTTCTGCACCAGCGCGTGCGATCCCGCGGGGGACGACTGCCCGCGCGGCTTCGGCTGCGTCCAGGGCCTGAACCAGTGCCTGCCCGAGAGCTTCGAGTGCAGCGGCTGCGTCGTCGACGGCTGCCCCGACGGGCAGGTGTGCGACGTGGCCTCCGGTGACTGCACCGCGCCCCGCGGCGTGTGCGGCGGCTGCGGCGACGACGGCGACTGCCAGGCGGGCCTGCAGTGCGCGCAGCTGGGCGGCAGCGGCTACTGCTTCGCGCCCTGCGCGGCCGGCGGCACCTGCGCCGACGGGCTGAGCTGCGAGGAGGGGGTGTGCAAGCCGGCCGGCGGCGTCTGCGATCCCTGCCTCGGCGCGTGCGGCGGGGCCACGCCCTTCTGCCGCCCGGACGGCAGCTGCGGCCAGTGCGGCGAAGGCGTGCCTTGCCCGATGGGCATGGTGTGCGACGTGGCGACGGCCACCTGCATGGAGCCGCAGATGGGCGGCAGCTGCAACAGCGACATCGACTGCCAGGGGGCCGATCTGCCCTACTGCTTCGGCGGCGAGTGCGTCGAGTGCTTCCAGAGCAGCCAGTGCCCGGCGCGCACGCGCTGCGACCAGAACTGGCGCTGCGTGGCGGCGCCCTGCGAGGGCGTGGCCTGCCCGCAGGGCTCGGTGTGCAGCGAGCAGAGCGGGCGCTGCGATCCCGGCTGCCAGAGCAACAACGACTGCGCGCTGCCCAACGAGATGGGCTGCAACGGCGAGACGGGGCAGTGCTACTACCTCGACGGGCGCTGCGACCTCGGCGGCGGCGACGGCGTCTGTGCGCCGGGCTCGCAGTGCAACCCGGGCCTGGACCCGAACTACGGCAACTGCAGCTGCCGGAAGGTGGATCCGATGGACTTCCTGTCGAACGAGACCATCGTGGACTGCCAGCCGGGCCTGAGCTGCTTCCAGCTGGCCTTCCCCCAGGATCCGGCCGAGCCGCCGATGCCGGTGCCGGACGGCTTCTGCATCCAGAGCCCGTTCTGAGCCGAACCCCCCCGAGCAACACCTGAGTGGCCGCGCCGGACACCGACCGCGCGGGGCGCGCGCCCCGCGTCCGCAAGGCGGCGCCCAAGAGGGGGCGCCGCGGCCGGCGCGGCAAGGGCGCCGAGCCCGTCGCCGTCACGCCGGCGCTGCTGGCCGAGGTGCCGCTGTTCGCGCACCTCGACGAGGCCCTGCGCGCGCGGCTGGCGGCGCGCGTCGAGCACGTGCAGGTCGAGCGGGGCGAGCACCTGTTCGAGGGCCCGCCCGCCGACGACGACGCGTCGTCCGTGTTCGTGGTGCTGTTCGGTGACGTCGCCGTGCACCGCGGCCCCGCCGCCGACGACCTGACCGTCGCCAACTACCTCACCGTCGGCGATCCCTACGTGCAGAAGCTGTTCGCCGACGAGCGGACGCGCGCGCTGCGGCTGACGGCGATGTGCCCGGTGCGGGCGCTGAAGCTGAACTACCGCGACGTCAACTACGTGCTGAAGAAGAGCGAGTCCTTCCGCGACGCCTTCAGCGAGGCGATCAAGCGGGTCACCGAGCGCCAGGCCAGCCGCTTCGACGACGGGTTCCGCAAGGACATCTCGGCCTTCTTCGTCCAGGAGCGCCTGACCTTCGCCGGTCGCGTGAAGATCAAGCGCATGGACATCTGCATCGAGTGCGACGGGTGCTACGACGCCTGCCGCACCCGGCACGGCACCGACCGGCTCGGCCCGAGCGAGGTCAAGTACGGCCTGACCGAGATCCCGCAGAACTGCCACAACTGCGTGGTCCCCGAGTGCATCGACAAGTGCAAGTTCGGGCAGATCAGCAAGCACCCCGAGACGGGGGAGATCGTCATCGCGGACGACTGCACCGGGTGCACGATGTGCGCGCGGGGCTGCAGCTTCGACGCGATCCGGATGCACCCGCTGGCCGATCTGGACGTCGCGAAGTACTTCCCGAACCGCAGCGCCGACGCCAAGGGCAAGAACATCGCCCAGAAGTGCGACAACTGCACGGGCTACCCCGACAAGGCCTGCATCACCGCGTGCCCCACCGGCGCGCTGTTCCAGGTGGACGGCGCGGATCTGTTCGACCAGTGGAAGCAGTTCGAGGTGCACAAGGCGCCCGGCTTCGACGCGGTGGCGTCGCCCGAGGGCGTGCCGCGCGGGTGGCGGCGCTTCTGGCTCGTGGTGACCGTGCTGAACGCGCTGGTGCTGACCTGGGAGTCGCTGGGCCGGCTGTTCTGGCTCGACCTGACCTTCGGCACTTGGCTGCACGCGGCGGGCATCACCGCCGAGGGGCTCGATCCGCTGGCGCCCTTCAAGGCGGGCGACTTCTTCAGCCACGCGATGGGCTACATCGGGGGCGGCTGCCTGCTGGGCACGCAGCTGTACCGGCTGGGCAAGCGGTTCGCGCCG
Organism: Myxococcales bacterium; assembly: GCA_020633465.1. Classification (GTDB taxonomy): domain Bacteria; phylum Myxococcota_A; class Bradymonadia; order UBA7976; family UBA1532; genus JACKDN01. The sequence continues at coordinate 106,956 of JACKDN010000014.1, read as the reverse complement.
CGGCTGGGCAGCGTGCCGGCGTGGATGGAGGCGCACATCTGGCTGGGCGTGCTGGGCGGGCTGTACGGCTTCTTCCACACGGCCTTCCACTTCTTCGAGCCGGTGGCCGTGGCGACCTTCCTCTTGATGCTGCTGGCCATCCTGACCGGCGTGGTGGGGCGCTACCTGCTGTACCTGGTGCCGCGCAGCAAGGCCGGGCGGCAGCTGCAGATCGGCGAGCTGGACGCGCAGGTGCGCGCGCTGAACCAGGAGATCGAGGGGGCCTTCGTCGACCGGCGCGCGGCCGGCACGATGATGACGCGCGTGGAGTCGCTGGCGCGCGACGAGGCGCAGGCGAAGGCGGACGCCGACGAGGACGAGCCGCGGACGCTGGTGGCGGCGGTGATGTCGCTGGTGCAGGACGATCGGGCGCAGCGCAAGGCGATCGAGGCCCTGGGCGGCGAGCTGGGCGAGGGGGTCGCCGCCGACAAGAAGGCGCGGGTGATGCGCCTGCTGCAGAAGAAGGCGCGGCTCGAGCGCTCGCTGCGCCGGCACGTCTTCCTGTCGCGCGTGCTGAAGCGCTACCGCGTGGTGCACGTGGTCGCCAGCAACGTGATGTTCGGCGCGCTGGCGCTGCACATCGTGCTGTCGCTGATGTACCAGGTGGGGAACTGAGCGGCGTTCGGGGCGACCCGGCGGGCGGCGCTGCCGAGGTCGGTGCGTCGCGGGGGCCGACCCGTTAAGATGCCGCCGATGCGCGCGTGTTCGATCCTCCCGGCCGGCGCTGTGCTCCTCCTGCTCACGGCGCCGGGGGTGAGCCACGCCGCGAAGCCGCTGTCGCAGGTGCACGCGCACCTGGACAACGACGATCGCTGCAACAGCTGCCACGTGGCCTTCAGCGGCGTGCCCGACGGCAAGTGCCTCGGCTGCCACCGCGACATCGACGTGCGCCTGCGCCGCGGGAAGGGGTACCACGCGCGCGTCGCGCAGGGCGTCGCCTGCCTGACCTGCCACCGCGAGCACCTCGGGCGGGGGTACGACATCACGCCGCTCGACAAGCGCACCTTCGACCACGAGAAGACCGGCTGGCCGCTCACCGGCGGCCACCAGGGCGTGCGCTGCCGCGAGTGCCACACGGCCAAGCGCCCGGGCAGCAACCGTGACAGCTACCTCGGCGCCGACACCGAGTGCAGCGCCTGCCACGGCGAGTACCACGGGCAGGCGCAGAAGGCCGATCTGAAGGCCTGCGACCGCTGCCACAACACCTTCGAGTGGAAGAAGCTGAACGCGAACATGCGCTTCGACCACGAGCGCGAGACGCGCTTCCCGCGGACGGGCGAGCATCGCGACGTGGCCTGCGAGAAGTGCCACCTGAACAAGAAGAACTTCGGGCCCATCCGCGTGTCGGGCTGCATCACCTGCCACCAGGATCCGCACCCGCCGGGCGTGTTCGGGGCGCGCATCTGCGAGGAGTGCCACGTCACCAAGGGCTTCGAGGCCGAGATCATCTTCGAGCACGGCTCGACCGGCTGGCCGCTGCGCGGCAAGCACCGGAAGAACGCGTGCCTCGACTGCCACAGCTTCGAGGGGGCGTGGCGGCCGAAGACGAAGGACTGCGGCGGCTGTCACGAGGACGCGCACCGGGGCCAGTTCCGGGGGCAGGCCTGCGCGCGCTGCCACCAGGAGAGCGGCTTCGACGACCTGAAGTTCAACCACGACACGATGAGCCGCTTCCCGCTGCGCGGCCGCCACGCGCGGGTGGACTGCGGGCGCTGTCACCCCAACGGCACCTACAAGCCGATCGACACCGCGTGCCGCACCTGCCACGCCGACCTGAACCCGCACGGCGACACCTTCGGCGAGACGCCCTGCAGCAACTGCCACAGCCCGGTGGGCTGGCAGCACACGCGCTTCGACCACGGCGTCACGGGCTTCCCCCTCGAGGGGCGGCACAGCGACCAGCCCTGCCACCGCTGTCACCCCAACGGCACCGAGACCGAGGACGACACGCTCAGCGAGTGCGCGTTCTGCCACCGCGACGTGCACGACGATCAATTCGAGGGGGCCAACTGCGACCGCTGCCACCGCGGGTTCGAGCATTGGCGCATCGCGTTCTTCGACCACACGCTCAGCCGCTTCGAGCTGCAGGGGAAGCACCTCGACGTGCAATGCGCGGGCTGCCACAAGGGCGGGCACTACCGGCCGATCGACACGGCCTGCGCGAACTGCCACCAGAACTTCCACGAGGGGCAGCTCGAGCAGCCCTGCAGCGACTGTCACAGCCCCCACGGCTGGACGCTGATCAGCGGCTTCGATCACGACACCGACAGCCGCTTCCCGCTCGAGGGCGCGCACCGCGATCTCGACTGCGCGAAGTGCCACGTGCGCAACGACTACAAGGGGCTGCCCTTCGAGTGCGAGGGCTGCCACTTCGACGTGCACCAGGGGAGCAAGGGCCCCGCGTGCGGGCGCTGTCACACGGCGGCCGACTGGACCACCAACCAGGCGCAGAACCACGACTTCGGGCCGTTCACGCTGGCGGGCGCGCACGATCTGCTGGCCTGCGAGCGCTGCCACGGGCCGGATCGGCGGAAGGAGCTGGCCGGCACCGGGCCCGAGTGCGTGAACTGCCACCGCGACCCGCACTTCGGCAGCTTCGGGCCGCTGTGCCACGACTGCCACGGGCAGCGGCACTTCCTGCCCAGCACCTTCCTGCACGTCGAGACGGGCTTCCGGCTGTCGGGGGCGCATCGCTTCGTCGAGTGCCGCGAGTGCCACCCGGGCCGCGTCTTCGGCGGGCAGCCGAGCACCTGCGACTTCTGCCACACCGACACCTTCGAGGCGACGGCGGGCACCGACTGCGACCACACGGCCGAGTGCCCGGGCGGCTTGGCGACGTGCCACAACTGCCACACCACCAGCAGCTTCGTGCCGGCGCGGCCCGGCGTGAACTGCGGGACCTGCGAGAGCAGCCGGTGAGGGGCGCGGGGACGGCGTTGCTGGGGGCGGCCGTGTGGGTGGTCGCCGGGGCGGGCCCCGCGCGCGGGCGCGAGGTGGATCTGGGCGGGCGCGTGACGCTGCGGGGCCTGTACTCGGCCGACGACGGGGGCAACCCGGCGGTGGGCATCCTGTTCCTCGACACGGACGCGCGGGCGGAGCGGCTGACCGACGGCGACCTGCGCCTGGTGCTCGACGCCGGCTTCGTGCTCGACGCGACCGACGCGCGCGAGCGGCGCTTCGGCGAGACCGAGAGCCTCGACCAGGTGCGGCAGCTGTACGTCGAGCAGCCGAAGCTGATCGGCGGGCTCGACGTGGCGGTGGGGCGGCGGCTGATCCACGAGGCGGGCAACGCCTGGGTGGACGGGGTGGACGCCGAGCTGTGGTTCGACGCGGGGCGCAGCAGCGTGGGGCTGTACGGTGGGCTGGCGCCCGATCGCATCGACTACGCGCTCGAGACCGAGCAGCAGGCGGTCGGGCTGTACGGCACGTTCCACCGCGACGGGCTGGACGCGTCGCTGGCGTACAACGCCCAGGTGCGCGAGGGCGCGCTCGACCGGCACTTCGCGTTCAACCGGGTGCACGCGCGGCTCGGCGAGGGGCTGTACGTCGCCAGCTATCTGCTGGTGGACTTCGTCGGTGGGCCCAACGTGACGACGCTGCTGGGCAGCGTGGACTACACGCCGCCCGCGGCGCCGGCGCTGAACGTCGCGCTGAACGTCAGCCGCTACAGCGTCGAGCGCTATCGCGACCAGGCCGTGTACCGGAACGTGGTCGAGCCGAACCAGGCGCTGGTGCTGGGCGACGAGGTGGTCGAGCTGGTGTACGACCGGGCGCGCCTGTCGGGCTCGCTGCGGGTGGGGCGCAGCCTCTATCACTACCAGGCGATCGAGTACAAACATCGGTCGCAGGACGGGCTGGACGCGTGGCTGTACACGATCGGCCTGCGCGACGACGACTTCCTCGGGTGGGGCACGCGGGCCGATCTGCGGACGTCGTTCAAGAACAACTTCCAGAGCGACTCGTACCTGGTGGCGCTGGATCTGGACCACGATCTGGGCGCGTCGTGGTGGCTGGCCGGGCGGGCGACGTGGTTCAGCGGGCGCACGGTCGGGCGGGCGACCGAGCGGGGGCGCACCTTCGACGAGGCGCAGACGATCCTGCTGCTGGGCGGCACGGTGGGGTGGCGCGCCACGCGACACCATCGGTTCGATCTGGATTACGACGGGGTGCTCGAGGCCGAGCTGCAGGACGCGCGGAACCAGGAGGACCTGTTCATCCACACGGTGATGGGGCGGTACGGCTGGCTGTTCTGAGGGGCGGGGCCTGGCCGCGAACCGGCAAGGTCAAGGTCAAGGTCAAGGTCAAGGTCAGGGGGAGGCGCTTCGCGCCTCAGACCTCCATCAGCTCGGTTTCTTTCTTGGCGATGATGGTGTCGACCCGGGCCACCGCCTCGTCGGTCATCTCCTGCACCACCTTCAGGCCGCGCTGCAGGTCGTCCTCGGTGATGTCGCTGTCCTTCTCGAGATCCTTCAGCGTGCTGTTGGCGTCGCGCCGGCTGTTGCGGATCGAGATCTTGGCGTCCTCGCCGTGGGCCTTCACCTGCTTGACCAGATCGCGGCGGCGGTCCTCGGTCAGCGGCGGGATGTGCAGGCGGATCAGGGTGCCGTCGTTCGACGGCGTCAGGCCCAGATCGGACTGCAGGATGGCCCGCTCGATGTCCTTCAGCAGGTTGCTCTCCCACGGCTTGATGGTGATCATCCGCGGCTCGGGCACCTGCAGGGCGGCCATCTGGCTCAGCGGGGTGGGCTGCCCGTAGTAGGGCACCCGGATGTTGTCGAGCAGGTTGATGTTGGCGCGGCCCGAGCGCACGCGGGCCAGCTCGCGGGAGAGGGCGTCGAAGGCCTTCTGGAAGTTGGCCTTCAGGTCTTCCTGAATCTCGTCAAGCATCGGGGATTGACCTCAGCGTTCAACGGCGAGGCCGGACCATAGCATATGGACCGGGCGCGAAGAACCCTGAGAAAAACACAACGATGTTGGAGGGTTCGGCAGGCGCCGGGCGTGGCCACGCGGCCGGATGATCGCCGGTCAGCCGATGCGGGTGCCGACGCCCTGGCCGCGCGCGACGCGGACGATGTTGCCCGCCTCGTGCAGCTTGAACACGACGATCGGCATGCGGTTCTCGCGGCACAGGCTGATCGCGGTGGCGTCCATCACGCGCAGGTCGCGCGCGAGGCACTCGTTGTAGGTCAGGGTGTCGTAGCGCTTGGCGTCGGGCACCTTCATCGGATCGGCGTCGTAGATGCCGTCGACCTTGGTGGCCTTGAGGATCACGTCGGCGCCGATCTCGATGGCGCGCAGCGCGCCGGCGGTGTCGGTCGTGAAGTAGGGGTTGCCGGTGCCGGCGGCGAAGATGACCACGCGGCCCTTCTCGAGGTGCCGCATGGCCCGGCGCCGGATGAAGGGCTCGGCCACGCGGGGCATCTCGAGCCCGCTCATCACCCGGGTCACCAGATCGATGCGCTCGAAGCCGTCCTGCAGGGCGAGGGCGTTCATGACCGTCGCCAGCATGCCCATGTAGTCGGCGCTGGTGCGGTCCATGCCCTCCGCGGCGCCGGCGACGCCGCGGAAGATGTTGCCGCCGCCCACGACGACGGCGACCTCGATCCCCAGCGCCACGACCTGCTTGATCTCACCGGCGATGCGCTCGACCACGGTGGGCGAGACGCCGTAGGCGCCGTCGCCCATCAGGGCTTCGCCCGACAGCTTGAGCAGGATGCGCGTGTAGGCTGCGCCGCTGTTGGCCATGGCAACCGCCTCCGGGGGGATCGTCGACCGGGTGGGGGGAGGGCGTCGCGCCGGGCTCAGCTGCCGGCGGCGGCGGCCACCTCGGCGGCGAAGTCGGTCTCTTCCTTCTCGATGCCCTCACCGACCTCGAAGCGCACGAACCGGCGAATCTTGATGTTCTCCTTGATGCGCGAGGCGACGTCGGTGACGTGCTGGCCGACGGTCTTGTCGGTGTCCTTCACGAAGGGCTGGTCGACGAGGCAGATCTCCTTCTTCCACTTCGCCAGCTTGCCGTCGATGATCTTGCCCATGATCGCCTCGGGCTTGCCCGAGTCGGCCATCTGGGCCAGGAAGATCTCGCGCTGCTTCTCGACGATGGACTCGGGGATCTCGGTGTCGTCGAGGAAGCGCGGGTTGGTCGCCGCGATGTGCATCGAGACGTCCTTCAGCAGCGCCTGGAAGTCCTCGTTGCGCGCGACGAAGTCGGTCTCGCTGTTGATCTCGACGAGCACGCCGATGCGGCCGCCGTGCACGTAGGCGCCGATGGCGCCCTCGGCGGCGACCCGGCCGGCCCGCTTGGCGACGGCCGCGAGGTTCTTCTTCTGCAGGTACTCGACGGCCTTGTCCATGTCGCCGTCGTTCTCGCTGAGCGCCTTCTTGCAGTCCATCATGCCCGCACCGGTCATGCGACGCAGCTCGGCCACCTGCTTGGCAGAAATCGCCATGTCTCGGGTTCCTTTCGATTGGCGCGCGCCCGGTCGGAGGACGCGCGGATGACGCGAGGCGCTCAGGCCTCCTCGGACGCCTCCTCGGCGGCCTGCTCGGGCGACGCGCTCGCCTCGGGGGCGGGCATCTCCATGCCGGCGGGCTTGATGGCGACCTCGGGGCCGCCCTCGTAGCTGCCGGCGCCCATCTCGGCGGCGCTGGGCTTCTCGTTGCCCGCGCTGAAGCGCTCGTTGTGGCTGCGCTTGCCGGCGAGCACGGCGTCCGCGACGCGGCTGGTGAACAGCTCGATGGCGCGGATGGCGTCGTCGTTGCCCGGGATCGGGAAGTCGATGTTGTCCGGATCGCTGTTCGTGTCGACCACCGCGACGACCTTGATGCCCAGCTTGCGGGCCTCGGCCACGGCGATGTGCTCCTTGAGCGTGTCGATGACGAACACCGCGCCGGGCAGGTGCTCCATGCTCTTGATGCCGCCGAGGTTGGCCTCGAGCTTCTCGCGCTCGCGGAACAGCTTCAGCGTCTCCTTCTTGGTGAGGTGATCGCTGGTGCCGTCGGTCAGCATGCGGTCGATCGTCCGCAGGCGGTCGATCGAGCCCTTGATGGTGCGGAAGTTGGTCAGCGTGCCGCCGAGCCAGCGGTGCGTGACGTGGTACATCCCGCAGCGCAGCGCGTGCGTGCGCACGGTCTCCTGGGCCTGCTTCTTGGTGCCGACGAACAGCACCGACTCACCGCGCGCCACCATGGCGCTGATGTAGTTGAAGGCCGCGTCGAACATCGGCACGGTCTTCTGCAGGTCGATGATGTGGATGCCGTTGCGCGCGCCGTAGATGAAGGGGCGCATCTTGGGGTTCCACCGGCCGGTCTGGTGACCGAAGTGAACGCCCGCCTCGAGCAGCTCGCGGATGGTGACTGCCGCCATTCGAATCGTCCTTTCGCGTTGTACCGCCGCGGCCATCATCGCCCGCCCGCCCGGCCGATCGTCGGCTCGGGACGCCGGGTCGGGCTCCGGCTCGCGTGTGTCGTTGTCGGTTCTCTCTGGGCGGCGGGCTTCTACCACTTCGGGCCGCGCGCTGCAAGGCCGGCGTGGCTGGAACACCTCGCGGCGGCGGGGTGAAACGACACCGCGGCGCGCGGCGTACCCGGGCCCGACGCATCACCGGGCGGCCGGCGGGGCCCCCGGGCGTGCGCCGAGCGCCCGCGCGCCGCGGGGGCGCGCGATGGATTGACCGGCCGGTGGCCCGGGACTACCGTGTGCCGCCTTCGACCCGAGGGGTACCCCATGAGCTCGGCGACCCACGTCGACGACCGTCCCCTCGAGGCGGTCGAGCAGTGCATCGAATACATGCTGTCCGGCGCCAAGCCGCCCGAGCGCTGGGTCATCGGGACCGAGCACGAGAAGGTGGGCTATTGGCCCGCCCGCCGCGCCTACCCCACCTACGAGGGCCCCGACGGCATCGGCGCGCTGCTCGAGGGGCTGGCGGTCAGCGGGGGGTGGGCGGTGACGCGCGAGGGCGAGGCCATCGTGGCGCTGGCTCGGGACGGCGCGACCATCACCCTCGAGCCCGGCGGCCAGCTCGAGCTCAGCGGCGCGCCCCTGCGGCGCCTGGCCGACACGGCGAGCGAGCTGGACGCCCACCTGGCCGAGGTGCGGGCCGCCAGCGAGCCCTTGGGCATCGAGTGGAGCGGGCTGGGCCTGGCGCCGCAGGGCACCCCGGCCGAGATGCCGCACATGCCCAAGGCGCGCTACGGCATCATGCGGCGCTACCTGCCCACGCGGGGCGGCCACGCGCTGCACATGATGCACCAGACCTGCACCGTGCAGGCGAACTTCGACTTCGCCGACGAAGCGGACGCCATGCGCAAGCTGCGGCTGTCGCTGTGGCTGTCGCCCTTCGTGCTCGGCGCCTTCGCCGCCTCGACCATCGTGAACGGCGCGGTCGCGCCGGAGCGCTCGTTCCGCGGCCGCATCTGGCTCGACACGGACAACGACCGGTTCGTCTTCCCGGATCGGCTGCTCGAGCCCGACGCCACCCTGCGCGATTACGTCGAGTGGGCGCTCGACGTGCCGATGTTCTTCCTCTACCGCGAGGGCCGGTACCTCGACTACACGGGCGCCTCGTTCCGGGACTTCATGCGCGAGGGGCGCGACGGGCACCACGCCACCGTGGGGGACTTCGGCCTGCACCTGTCGACGCTGTTCCCCGACGCGCGGCTGAAGACCCACCTCGAGGTGCGCGCGGCCGACATGGGCAGCCGGGCCCACGTCCTCGCGCTGCCGGCGATGCACGTGGGGCTGCTGTACGACGGCGAGGCGCTCGCCGACGGGCTGAAGCTGTTCGAGGGGATGACGCCGGCGCAGTGGTGGGCGGCGCGGCGCGCCGTGCCGGTCGAGGGGCTGCACACCCGCCTCGGGGACACCTCGCTGGCCGAGATCGGGCAGGACGTCCTGCGCCTGGCCCACGGCGGCCTCGAGCGCTGGGAGCCGGGCACCGAGACGATGCTGGCGGTGCTCGAGAACGCGGTGCGCCACGGGCGGTCGCCCGCCGACGTCGTCCGCGAGCGCTTCGACGGCGACGTCGCCGCCCTGCTGCACGCCACCCGCATCTGCTGAGGGCCGCCGGGGGCGCCCCCGCGGCGGGCGGAGATCAGTCCCGCCGGAACAGCTTCTTCACGCTCGACCGCACGTCCTGCTGCCGATCGGCCTCGTCGGACGCCTCGCCCGCGCGGCTGTCGTCGAGGCGAGCGACGTCGGCCTCGCGATCGGCGGCGCCGGGCGCGCCCTCGTCTTCGTCGAAGAACTGGGCGAGATCCTCCGCGACGCTGCCGTGGGCGCCGGGCAGGTCGTCGTCGAAGCCGTCGAAGTCGATGTCGGCGTCCTCGCCGCTGGGATCGGCCAGGACGATGGGCTCGAAGTGGACGGGCGGCTGCTCGATGACCTCTTCGATCTCGAAGTCGTCGTCGACCACCAGGGGCGAAGCCTCGGCGGCCAGCTCGGGCGCCTCGTCGGGGTCGTCGGCGCTGGGACCGAAGGTCTCGTCGACGATCTCCTCGAAGTCGTCCACCTCGATCGGGGCCTCGTCCAGCGAAGCTGCCTGCTGGACGTCCGCGTCGGTGACTTCGAAGGGGGCGTCGTCGGGCGAGGGGGGCGTCAGGCCGTCCGCCTCGGCGGGCGCCACGGCCTCGGGCGGCGGCGTGGCGTGGCGCGGCGGTGGGGGCACGAAGTCGGCGGGCGCCTCGGCGACGGCCAACCGCGCCAGGACGGCCCGCGCGGCGTCGGCCGAGAAGGCGGGGGCGTCGAAGCGGCGCAGGCGCGTCGGCTCGACGCCGCGGGTCAGTCGGGCCCAATGCGTGTCGCCCATGCCCCCTCCGTCCACGGCGCGCCCGCCGGCAGCTGCTCAGAAACGATAGCCGCCCATCAGCCGGAAGCCCAGATAGTGGTCGGTGGCGCTCTCGCCGACGCGCCCGTCGCGCCCCTCGCCGCTGACGTCGGCGTCGAAGCCGGTGAACTCGACGCCGGCCTGCAGCGACAGGCCGCCCGACAGGCGCGACGCCACGCCGCCGTACAGGCGGTAGCCGAAGAGCGACACGTCGTCGCCCAGCTCCTCGGCGGTGTCGCCCAGATCCACCGAGGGCAGCACCGCCACCCGCGCGTCGAGGCAGAACAGCGGCGTGCCGAGGGGCACCGTGCCCCCGACGCCCAGGCTGAGGTACTGGTAGGCGGCGCCGTTGTACTCGGGGTTGTCCTCGAGCTCGAAGCTCAGCCAGCCGAAGCCGATGTGCCCGTGGATGTCCGCGCCGTCGGCGTCACCGAAGACGTGGCGATACAGCAGGCGCAGCATCAGGTGCTGGTGGGTGGTCTCGAGGCTGGCGTCCTCGGTGGTGCCGTCCGACAGCTGCACGGCCTGCTCGGTGCTGAGGAACACCTTCTCGAAGGTGACGCCCAGGCCGAAGCCCCGGGCGAAGCCGTCGGTGGCCAGCTTCAGCGGGTGCACCTCGAGGTCGAGGGCGATGCCGGGCACGATGGACGACTCGTACTGGATGCCGCCCTCGGCGAACTGGGCCGACTCGGCCGCGGCGGTGTAGTCGAAGGTGCGCGACAGCAGCGCCAGGCCCGCGTGGATGGCCAGCACCGGGGGGCCCTCGCCGCTGGGCTCGGGCTCGGGCTCGACCGGCACCGGCTCGTCGGCCACCGGCGTCACCGGGATGGGCTCCTCGAAGACGGGCGCGACGGGCACGGGCTCGGGCTCGGGTGGCGGCAGGCCGGCGTCGAGTGTCTTGAACAGGTCGTCCTCGATGGCGGCGACCGCCTTTCGATAGATCTGCCGCGTGAGGCGCCCCTTGGGCACCCGCACCGAGCGCTCGGCGACGATGCCCCCGTTGGCGCCGGCGTACACGATCAGGATCATCACCCGATCGTTCTTGCGGGCCCGGCTCCAGGTGCGCTTGTCCGGCCGCTCCCAGCGCCCGTAGATGATCGCGTCGGTGTTCAGCGAGCGCGCCACCTGCCCGAGGGCGCGGCCGTCGTCGGGCAGCAGATCGGCCACGCCCAGCTTCTTGGCCTCTTTGCGAAAGCCGCTCGTCGTCTGGATGTCGACCCCACGCACGCGCTTGAGGGCCCGCTGCAGCCCCACGAGGCGGGCGTGCTCCTTGCCCGGCCCCTCGAGGCCGGCCACGGCGACGGTCACGTCGCGCGCCCAGGCGGGGCCGGCCAGCCCCACCCAGCACAGGCACAGCAGCAGCCCGATTGAGGGACACCTCTTCATTCGAAGCCCTCCCACTGCGCGTCGCTCGTGGCCGAGACGCCAGCGAGGCGCAGCAGGAAGTCGTCCCGGTTGGTGCAGTTGCTCAGGGCCTCGTCCTTGGTGATGAGGCCGCGCTTCAAGAGCAGCATCAACGACTGGTCGAAGGTCTGCATGCCGTAGTTGGTGTGGCCCTGCGAGATGGCCTCGCGCAGCTCGTGGGCGCGGCCCTCTTCGAGCAGCAGCTCGCGCACCCGCGACGTGCAGAGCATCACCTCCATCGCCGCCACCCGCCCGCGCCCGTCGGCGCGGCGCAGCAGCCGCTGGCTGACCACCGCCCGCAGGCTGGCGGCGAGCGCGATGCGGATCTGCTTGTGCTGGTGGGGTGGGAAGGTGCCGATGATGCGGTTGATCGTCTCGGACGCGTCCACCGTGTGCAGCGTGCTCAGCACCAGGTGGCCGGTCTCGGCGGCGGTCATCGCGGTCTCGATGGTCTCCTGGTCGCGCATCTCGCCCACCAGGATGACGTCGGGATCCTGGCGCAGCGCGGCGCGCAGCGCGCGCACGAAGCCCACGGTGTCGGCGCCCACCTCGCGCTGGTTGATGATGCTGCGGCGATCCCGGAACACGTACTCGACGGGATCCTCGACGGTCATGATGTGCGTCGTGCGCGTGGTGTTGATGTGGTCGAGCAGCGCGGCCAGCGTCGTGCTCTTGCCCGAGCCCGTGGCGCCGGTCACCAGCACCAGCCCGCGGTGCTCGGCCGCGATCTTCTCGAGCACCGGCGGCAGGTTCAGCTCGGCGATGCTGCGGATCTCGTTGGGGATGACCCGCATCACCAGGCCCAGCGTGCCTCGCTGGTAGAAGGTGTTGACGCGGAACCGCCCCAGCTGCGGCGCGGTGTAGGCGAAGTCGAGATCGCGCTGCTGCTCGAGCTCGGCCAGCTGCGTGCGGCTCAGCATCGACTGGGCCAGCTGGGTGAGATCGGGCGGCGTCAGCCGGGGGCCGTTGCGCAGCGGCACCAGCCCACCGTTGATGCGGAACAGCGGGGGCAGGCCAGCCTTCAGGTGGACGTCCGATGCGCCTCCCTGGACGGCGACCCCGAGGATGGAGTGCAGGTCGATCACGGCGGGCAACCTAACACATCGTTTCGCGCGCGGGCATCCTCAGTGGGCGCCGCGCGATGGCACGCCGGCCTGGCGCCCAGCGCGCCCGTCAGCCCTCCTCGGCGGGGGCCGTCCGGCGGGCGATGCCGTGGTGCTCGAGCACCTTCCCCTCGATCTCGGCGAGCATCTCCGGGTGCTCCATCAGGAAGGTCTTGGCGTTCTCGCGCCCCTGCCCGATGCGATCGTCGCCGTAGCTGTACCAGGCGCCCGACTTGTTCACGATGTTGGCCTCGACCCCGAGGTCGAGCAGATCGCCGGCCACGCTGATGCCCTCGCCGTACATGATGTCGAACTCGGCCTCGCGGAAGGGCGGGGCCAGCTTGTTCTTCACCACCTTGCACCGGGTGCGGTTGCCGAGCACCGAGTCGCGGCCCTTGATCGCCCCGATGCGGCGGATGTCGATGCGCTGCGACGCGTAGAACTTCAGCGCGTTGCCGCCCGACGTGGTCTCCGGGCTGCCGAACATCACCCCGATCTTCATGCGGATCTGGTTGATGAAGAACACCGCGGTGCGGCTGCGGTTGATGCTGCCGGTCAGCTTGCGCAGGGCCTGCGACATCAGGCGGGCCTGCAGGCCGACGTGGCTGTCGCCCATCTCACCCTCGAGCTCGGCCTTCGGCACCAGCGCGGCCACCGAGTCGACCACCAGGATGTCGATGGCGCCCGAGCGCACCAGCATGTCGGCGATCTCGAGCGCCTGCTCGCCGGTGTCCGGCTGCGAGATCAGCAGCTCGTCGGTGCGCACCCCCAGCTTGCGGGCGTAGTTCACGTCCAGCGCGTGCTCGGCGTCGACGAACGCGGCGACGCCGCCCAGCTTCTGGGCCTCGGCCACGGCGTGCAGGGTGAGCGTCGTCTTGCCGCTCGACTCCGGCCCGTAGATCTCGATGATGCGACCGCGGGGGTAGCCGCCGGTGCCGAGGGCGATGTCGAGGCTGGCGCTGCCGGACGGGATGACCGGCACGTCGGCGGCGAGCTGCTCGCCCTCGCCGAGGCGCATGATCGACCCCTTGCCGAACTGCTTCTCGATGGCGCTGACCGCCAACGAGATGGCGCGCTCGCGGTTTGGGTCCTTGGCTGCCTGGCTCAATGGGCATCTCCTCGTTGGGCGCGCTTGCGGCGCCGTGGGGTTCGGGGAAGCGCGGCGGCCCGCTCGGCCAGCCGCGCGTCGAGCTGTGCGGCGATCTCGGCCCGCCACGCGGCGAGATCCGCGGCCTCGTCGGCCGCGGGCGCGGCCTGCAGGGCGCGCCGCCACGATCGCCGGAACCGGGGCCCGCGGGGATCGGCCAGATCACGCCGGAACAGCGTCAGCCGCCGCACGGGCAGGCGCCCGTACGCGTGATCGGGCAGCAGATCCGCCGGCAGCGGGGCGTCGGCCACCCCCAGCGGCACGTGGGGCGCCCAGGGGCCCTCGACGACCGGGAAGCCGTACCCCGCCAGCGCGGCGTGCAGGTCGGCCCGCACGGCGCTCAGCCGATCGCGGTCGTCGGTGACCGCCGCCCAGACCAACGCCCGGCCGTCGGGCAGCGTCGTCTGGCGCACGCCGACCACCTGCACCGAGCACGGCGGGTGGCGTCCGCGCGCCCGATCGACGGCCACCTCGACCGCCTCGACGGCCTCGACCGGGCAGGGCCCCAGATCGTCGAGCACCAGCTGCAGATAGCGGCGCGGCACCGGCTCGAAGCGCTGCCCGGCGCGCCGGGCGCCGCTCTGCAGGGCTTGCTGCGCCCCGCTGAGCGCCTCGCGCAGGGTGCCGTCGAGCTCGACCGACACGAAGCTGTGGCCGTCCTTCATGGCGCCCTCGTGACGTGTCGGCGCACCACGTCGAGCGCGTGGCCCACCGCCAGCCGGCGGACGCGATCGCGATCGCCGCGGTAGTGGCGGGTGTGCTCGAGCGCCAGATCGGGCCCCTGCCAGCCGAAGCACACCGTCCCGACGGGCTTGTCCTCGGTGCCGCCCCCCGGACCCGCGATGCCGGTGATCGACACCGCCACGTCGCAGCCGAGGGCGGCGCGCGCGCCCACGGCCATCGCCCGGGCGCAGGCCTCGCTGACCGCGCCCGCGTCGCGCAGCACCGCCTCGGGCACCTTCAGGACGCCCTGCTTGACGCTGTTGGCGTAGCTGACGACCGAGCCGACGAAGACCGCCGACGCGCCGGCGACGTCGGTGATCGTGGCGCCCAGCAGGCCGCCGGTGCACGACTCGGCCGCGCCCAGCGTGAGGCCGCGCGCGCCCAGCTCGGCCAGCACCGCCTCGACCAGGCCGCGCCCCTCGCCGACGAAGCGATCGCCCGCCACCGCGAGCACGACGTCGACCGCGGCCTGCAGCGCGCCGGGATCCGGCCCGCGCAGGCGAACGTGGTTCTCGGGCAGCGCCGTGCGGTAGCCCACCTCGACGCTGGCGGGCAGGGCCGCGGCCTCGACGAGGGAGGCGAGATCGGACTCGCCGATGCCGACGAACTTGAGGGTGCGGTGGTGCAGCGTGGGCGCAGCCCCGCGCAGGCCGTCGACGATCGGCAGCACGTGGCGCTCGAGGTGCCACACCATCTCGCGCGGCACGCCCGGCAAGGCGACGAAGAGGCAGCGCCCCACGCGGAGCTCGACGCCGGGGGCGGTGCCGACCTCGCTGCTCAGCGCGCGTCCCCCCACGGGGATACGGGCCTGGCGGCGGTTCGATGGGGCGATGGGGCGGTCGCCGAAGATGCGCTGGATCTGCGCCCAGACGGCGGGATCCTCTTCGAGCGGCACCTCGGCGGCGGCGGCGAGCGCGTCGACCGTCAGGTCGTCGGCCGTGGGGCCGAGGCCGCCGGTGAGCAGGCAGAGGTCGGCCCGCGCGGCGACCTCGCGCAGCGCGGCGGTGAGCACGTCGAGGTCGTCCCGCAGCGTCGTGACGCGGTCGATCGACAGCCCGAGGCCGTCGAGCGCCCGGGCGATCGTCGTGGTGTGGGTGTCGGTGACGACGCCGTCGAGCAGCTCGTCGCCGATGGTGAAGAGCTCGATTCTCACCGGGCGATCCTCAGGCCCGCCCCGCGGTGGGCGGCCGGTGTGGGGTTCTTCGCAAACAACTGTACAAGTGTCAAGTGAAATGTCGTCGGTGTGCGGAAAGGTGACCTGCGGCGCGCGCGGGGTTAGGATGCCAGTCGTCGTCCACCCGGGGAACGGCTTGGCAATGGACCTCCCGCAGAAATTCGGCAAGTACACTCTTCTCAGGCGCCTGGCAACGGGCGGCATGGCGGAGATCTTCCTCGCCCGACAGCAGGGGATGGGCGGCTTCGAGAAGGAGGTCGTCGTCAAACGCCTGCTTCCGACGCACGCCCAGAACGAGGAGCTCGTCACGATGTTCCTCGACGAGGCGCGCATCGCCGCCAACCTGACGCACCCCAACATCGCGCAGATCTTCGATCTGGGGCGGGCGGGGGACGACTACTTCATCGCGATGGAGTTCGTCCGCGGCGTCGACCTGCGGCGCCTGTGCGCGCAGGGCATCGCCGAGGACGCGTTCCTGCCGCGCCACCACGCCGTGCGCATCGTCGCCGAGGTGTGCGACGCGCTGGCCTACGCGCACGCGAAGACCGACGAGGAGGGGCGGCCGATGCACATCGTGCATCGCGACGTCTCGCCGACCAACGTGCTGATCACCTACGAGGGTGGGGTGAAGCTGGTCGACTTCGGCATCGCGAAGGCGTCGAACAAGGCCAACGTGACCAAGGCGGGCCAGATCAAGGGCAAGTTCGGGTACATGGCGCCCGAGCAGGCCCTCGGCGGCCACCTGGATCACCGCACGGATCTGTTCGCGGTCGGCATCAACCTCTACGAGATCACCGTCGGCCGGCGCCTGTTCAAGGCCGACAACGAGGTCGAGACGCTCGAGGCGATCGAGCAGGCGCGCGTCGTGCCGCCGCGCGAGGTCGATCCGGACTACCCGGAGGCGCTCGAGCGCATCGTGCTGAAGGCGCTCGCCCGAGATCCGGACGCCCGCTACCAGAGCGCGCGGGATCTGCAGATGGCGCTCGAGGAGTATCTGGCGGGCGCCGGCATGCGGTCGACGGCGGGCATGCTGGCCGAGTACGTCCGCAGCCTGTTCGCCGAGCAGATCGAGCTCGAGGCGGAGGAGTCGGCGCGGCTGCGCGAAGAGGCCAAGGCGCTCGAGGACGAGGGGCAGGGGCCCGCCGAGGCCGCCGAGGCCCCGGCCGCGGCGCCCCCCCGGCCGCGCCCGCCGCTCCGCCGCCCGAGCCCGCGCCGGCGGCCGCCGCGCCCCTGGCGCAGCCCGCGCCGCCGCTGGCGCCCGAGGCGACGCCCATCGTCGATCCCTGGGCCTCGCTGAACCGCGTCGAGCCGCCCCCGACGGCGGCCCAGATGGGCGTCGATCCCACGCCCGCGCCAGGCGCGGGCGCGCCGGCCCGGCCCGATCTGGTGCCCGATCCGTCGGCGCTGCTGACCGAAGAGGATCTGCGCATCAAGAAGCCGCGCAGCTACACCGGCCTGCTGATGCTGCTGCTGATCGCGGTCGGCGCCTTCGGCCTGTACCGCGTGATGCAGGAGGACATCAGCAACCCGCGGACGCGCGGCAACCCCAACATCCAGGTCGCGCCGCCTTCGCTGCAGGATCTCACCAAGGGCAGCGAGGACGTCGAGCTGCCGCCGCCGCCCAAGAAGGCCATGCTGCGCCTCGAGAGCGATCCGCCGGGCGCGCGCGTCGTCGTCAACGGCAACGTCGTCTCGTCGGTCACGCCGACCGCCGTGCAGACCTTCGTGGGTCGCTTCGCCGACGTGCGGATGATGATGCCGGGGCGGCTGCCGCAGGGCACCCGGGTGAAGGTCGACGAGGACGAGGTCGAGGTGAAGCTCGCGCTCGAGGAGGGGGTGCCGCCGAGCGGCTCGCTCTACGTCGAGACGGCGCCGGCCGGCGCCGAGCTGAGCCTCAACGGCAACGCGGTCGGCATCACCCCGATCAAGCTGCCGAAGGTGGCCGCCAACACCGAGATGACGCTGGCCCTGCGCAAGGAGGGCTACTACCCGCACGTGGTCACCTACACCCTGGCCGAGGGCGAGGAGCGCGATCTCGGCATCCGCCTCATCCAGGACACCGGGCCGCGCAGCATCGCGGTGGTCAACGTCGAGTCGATCCCGCTCGGCGCCGAGGTGACCGAGCTGCGCGACGACGGCGAGAACAAGGTGCGCGGACGGACGGGGCGCTACCCGGTGAAGCTGAACGTGCCCATCGATCGCCCCCTGCACCTGCGCGCGGAGGCTGAGCGGCACGCCCCGGCCGAGGCCTTCCTCGACGTGCGCGAGCCCTTCTACACCCTGTACCTGCGCCTGCCCGCCCCCGAGGCGTTCCACGGCAAGCTGTCGATCATCGGGGCCAAGGGGCTGACCGTCTTCGTCGGCTCGGAGGAGGTGGGCGCCACGCCGGTGCGCGACTACGAGCTGACCGAGGGCGATCACACCATCGTCGTCTTCGACGAGAAGAGCCGCGTGCGGAAGACCTTCGACGTGCGCATCGACCGCAACAAGACGCTCGAGAAGAGCGTGGTGCTCGAGGGCGACACCATCTCGGTGCACTAGCACCCTGTTGCCCATCGGGGGCGCTTCGACCCCGATCAGATCCCCGGCGGCAGCAGCCGCTCGGGGTGGGGCAGCACCCGGGAGCGCAGCAGGCGGGCCAGCAGCGTCGCGAGGGCCTCGGCCTGCGCGTCGGGCAGCACCAGGCGGGCGCGCAGCGCGCCGGGGGGCTCGGCGGCGATGGACACCGACAGCGCGCCCCGCGCCCCGAGATCGTCCAGGGCGGCGTCGAGGCGGGGATCACCGACCATCCGCAGGAAGGCGCCGGCGTCGAGGTGCACCAGGGCCACCGACCGGGGCAGCGCGGCGGCGAGGGCGGCGCCCAGGGACGCGTCGGCCTGCGCGCCCAGCTCGATCTCGCCGCGCAGC
This sequence comes from Myxococcales bacterium, assembly GCA_020633465.1. Classification (GTDB taxonomy): domain Bacteria; phylum Myxococcota_A; class Bradymonadia; order UBA7976; family UBA1532; genus JACKDN01. The sequence continues at coordinate 88,635 of JACKDN010000014.1, read as the reverse complement.
ACGGCGCGCAGCAGCACCTCGGCCTCCTTGCCCGCCGTCAGCAGCAGGGCGCCCCGGTGGCGCGCCAGCAGCACCGGGCCCGGCGCGTCGGCCTCGTCCCCCAGGCGCTCGACGGCGACGCCCCCGGCGCGGAACGCCGGCCGCCGCGGGTGGCGCTCGTCCAGGACGGCCAGCAGCGCGTCCGGGGCGCCGCCCTCCACCGCGACCAGCACCGTCGGCGTCCGCTCGGCGCCCAGCCCCAGCACGCCGAGCGTCAGCTCGCCGTCGAGCCGCTGCAGCAGCCGCTGAGCCCAGGCGTCCGGCGCGGCGGCAGCCGGGCGGCCGGCCAGCGCCCACCAGGCGGGCAGGTCGCGGGTGACGATCACGGCGGCGGCGCCCGGGGGGGCCCAGCGCAGGGCCGGGGTGGGCAGCGCCGCCAGCTCGGCCAGCGCCTGCGCGCCGGGCGTCCCCTCGGCGAAGCGCACCGTCGCCCCCAGGGCCAGGCCGGCCGCGTCCACCTGCAGCGCGGCGCTGGCCTCTTCGACGCCGGCCAGGGGCCCGTCGGGGCGGGCGCCGACGAACGCGCGCAGCGCGGCGCCCGGCAGCCGGACGCTCAGGTGCGGGCCGAGCGGTCGCGCGAGCTCGGCGCGCAGGGCGCCGCTGAGCCGATCGACGGTGTCGGGCGCGTCGGTCACCGCGAGCACGCCCGGGGCCAGCGGCCGCGCCCGCAGCGCCACGCCGGACCACTCGAACGGGCGCCAGCTCGGTACCGGCGTCGGGCCGCCGGGGTTCGGCGCGCCGCGCTCGGCGTCCCAGGGCAGCAGCAGCACCACCCCGGGGGCGTCGTCGCCCTTCAGCAACGCCACGCGCCACGGGCCGCCGAGGTGCAGGCCCGGATCGACGCCGCGGGCGAGGTCGGTCAGCTGTCGAGTGAGGGGCAGGGCCGGCCCGGCGTCGCGCAGGAAGGTCTCGACCCGGGCGACCAGGCCGCCCAGATCGTCGCCACCCCCGAGCGCCAGGATCGGGGCGGGCAGCGGCGGCGTCGGGGGGGTCGGTGTGGGGGGCGGCGGGGCGCCGCAGCCGGCGATCGCGAGCGTCGCCAGCAGCGCGACCGCGCGGCGCGCGCCCCGCGGGCGTCCGCGCCGACGCGGCGGCGAGGGGGGCGCGATCAGAACGCGCCCTTGCTCTTCTCGAAGGCGGCCATGCCCTGCTTGACCGTCTCGATGGGCACGTCGATCACGAGCTGCATCTGGTCGCCGGTCACCCCGCTGCTGATCGCGATGCCGGTGGTGTTCTCCACGCCGGCCAGCGCGTTGGCGAGCGGGTTCATGCCGCCGAGCTGGATGCGCTTGGCCAGCTCGATGGGCCGGACGTACATCAGGAAGTTCGTGTTGGCGGCGGCGTTCTTCACCGCGCGCTGGACGCCGGGCGCCGCGTCGAGGCCGCCGGGCAGCTTGCCGGTCAGGGCGGCCTCGACCACGGGCTTGCCCTCGGTGCCGTAGGCCATCACCCCCAGCTTCTCGCCGATGGCCACGTGCTGCGTCATCAGCTCCTTCATCATGCCGGCGAACTGCGCCGCCGCCGGCGGCATGTTGTTCAGCTGGGTGGCGATGATGTCGACCTTCACGCCGTTCACCTCGTAGGCCGCGGGCTTGTAGTCCACGCTGACGCCCGACTGCTGGTAGTAGGCCTGCGCGGCCTCGTCGGTGTACATGCCGGTCAGCTTCTTCTGCGCGGCGCGCGCGGCGGCCGCGTCCTTCACGCCGAACAGGCCCGTCAGCGCCAGGCCCTTGCCGTCGGGGGCCGTGTGCGCGGCGACCGCCACCTTGCCGTCGATGGCCTTGGCGTACTCGACCATCGCGTCGACGTAGATCTGCCCCTTGGCCTTGTCGGCGCCGAAGATCGGGCCGACCACCATCACGTCGGCCATGCGGCCGGCCAGATCGGCCATGGCCTCGGGCGCGACGGCGGCGGCGAAGAACACCGGCGCGTCGGCGGGCAGCTTGGCCAGCAGATCCGGCGCCCCGGTGCCCTTCAGGCTGCTGATGGTCTTGGCCAGCGCCGAGCCCTTCTTCGGCTGGAAGCGCACGTCGAGGCGGGCGCCGTCGGCCTCGGTGGCCAGCGACAGGCGGATGTGATCCGTCTCGCGCGCGGCCTGACCCACCCAGTCGAAGATGGCGTTCAGCATCTCGGCCTGCTGGGCGCCGCCCGGCGTCGTCTGCGCCGCCATCGCCGCCATCTGCTTGGCCTGGGCGAGGCCCGCGTCGAAGTCGGGGCCGAACTTGGCGATCAGGTTGTCGATCTCGACGAAGGCGCCGCCGAGGTCGGGCATCTTCGCGGTGGCCAGCTTCCCCAGGAAGTCCTTGGCCTTGCCGAACAGCGCCTTGTCGCGCGAGATGGCGACGTAGCCGTCGACGAAGTTGACGTAGATCGGACGGGTCGAGCCCTCGAACTTGAGGTACGACCAGGCGTTGCCCTCGTCGTTCTGCTTCTTGCCCGTGGCCGGCAGGGCCTTCTCGAAGGCGGCCTGGTCGGTGATGCCGATCAGCACGACGACCGGGCTGCGGGGGTGGGCCTTGGGGTCGATGACCGCGAAGCGGATGGGCTTCTTGGTGTCGATGACGCTGGGATCGGTCAGCCGCAGCTCGCCCTGCAGGGCGGGGCCGACCATCGCGGCGAGCGGCGGCACCTGCGGCACCGCCTGGCGGGCCAGCGCGTGCAGCGCGTCGAGGGTGGCGGCGAGATCGTTGGTGCCGCCGTAAGCGACGACGTCGGCCGGCGCCTCGAGCGTGGCGGCCGCCGGCGGCGCCGCGGCCTCGCCCGCCTTGGCGGCCTTCGTCTGCTTGCCGGTCTCGTCGTCCTTGGGCGCGTCGTCCTTCGAGCAGCCGGCCAGGCCGCCCGACAGGAGCAGCGCGGCGAGCAGCGCGCGCGCCGTCAGGGAAGTGCGCATCATGGTCCCATCCTCGTGGTCGAACGCGGCCGGCGAAGCGGCCTGCGACGTGGGCGCGGGCGTGGGCCCGCCGGCCGGCAGGGTACGAACCGCCGATCGCAGCTGTCAACGGCCTCCATCGCGCGCACGCGGGCGCTTGACACCCCGGTTCCGACGCTGTTAATCGTCCGCGGCCATCGCCTGGTCCACTCGACTCGAAGGAGGCTGCCGTGCGGCTCGCCTTGTCCCTGATCGCGGCCGTCGCCGCGTCGTGCCTGGCGGCCTCCGCCTCGGCGCAGGTCCGCCCACTGAGCGTCGAGCTCTCGGCCTTCGGGGGGTTCTGGGAGGGGGACGCGGTGCTCGACGCCGGGCCCACCTTCGGCGGCCGCGCGCAGTTCAACCTGAACCGCGTGTTCGGCCTCGAGGCGACCTACGGCGCGACCCTGAGCACGCTGACGCTCGACGCCGACGAAGAGGCCACCCGCCAGGTCGAGAGCGACGAGATCATCAGCCAGTTCGGCTTCAACGGCGTGCTGAACCTGAACGACGGGGCCCTGACGCCCTTCGTGACGGCCGGCGCCGGCTTCGTCTCGATCGAAGAGGTCGACTTCGCCACGAACGTGGGCCTGGGCGCGAAGTACTACTTCACCGACATGTTCGCCGCCCGGGTCGACTTCCGCGGCTGGTTCAGCGGCGAGGCGCCGGCGGACGACGAGTACGCCCACTTCGAGATCACCGCCGGCCTCACCGTGCAGCTCGGCGGCGACGACGATCTCGACGACGACGGCGTCAAGAACCGCGCCGACAAGTGCCCGACGCAGGCCGAGGACAAGGACGGCTTCGAGGACGAGGACGGCTGCCCGGAGCTGGACAACGACAAGGACGGCGTCGTGGACGCCGACGATCAGTGTCCGCTGCAGGCCGAGGACAAGGACGGCGACAAGGACGACGACGGCTGTCCGGATCTGGACGACGACGGCGACGGCCTGGCCAACGACAAGGACAAGTGCCCGTCCGAGGCCGAGGACAAGGACGGCTTCGAGGACGAGGACGGCTGCCCGGATCCGGACAACGACCAGGACGGCATCGAGGACACCAAGGACAAGTGCCCCGGTGAGGCCGAGTCGAAGAACGGCATCGAGGACGAGGACGGCTGCCCCGAGCAGGACGCCGACGGCGACGGCCTGATGGGCGACGCCGACAAGTGCGAGGACAAGGCCGAGAACCTCAACGGCTACCAGGACGAGGACGGCTGCCCCGACGAGATCCCCGAGGATCTGAAGGCGGTGCTCGGTCCGGTGAAGCTGTCGTTCTACAAGAACGAGCTGACGGCGGCGGCGCACAAGCAGCTCGACGGCATCGCCGAGGTGCTGGCGCGGTACCCCGAGGTCGTCTACGTCGTCGCGGCGACGTCGACCAAGGGCGACGACAAGATGGCCTGGAGCCTCGACCGCGCCAAGGCGGCGGTGGCGTACCTGGCCAAGAAGGGCGTCGCCGAGGGCAAGATGAAGGCCAAGGGGTTGGGCGACGCGGAGCTGCCGGCCGACGCGCCGGAGGGCGTCCGAAAGGACCGCCTCGAGATCAGCATCGACGTGAAGAAGCCCATCCCGAAGAAGTAGCGCGAGGCGATGCGCCGCGCGCTCCTCCTGCTCCTCCTCCTGCCGATCCCCGCCGGCATCGTCGCCTTCGTGGCGCGCGGCGAGGTGATCGATCACTACGCCGATCGCGCCCGCACCAAGGTCGAGGCCCGCCTGGGCTGGCCGGTGCACCTGGGGCGCGTGGCCACCCGTGGACTCTTCGAGGCTCGCGCCTACGGCGTGCGGCTGGGGCCGACGGCGGCGCCGGTGGCGATCGTGCCCGAGGTGCGCGCGCACCTCGATCCCGACGCGGTGCGGGCGCGCTCACCGCGGCCGCGGCTGGTCGAGCTGCTGGGGCCGATCATCTTCGTGCGGGGCGACGGGTCGCTGCGCGGCGCGCTCGAGGCGCTGCGGGCGCTGCGCCCGCCCGGCCTGGGTGCCGCGGGCGGCGGGGGGGGCGCGGCGTCCGGGGCGCGGGGGCTGCCCGAGGTGCTGGTCGTCGAGGGTCAGGTGGTCGATCTCGGCGGCGCGGTGGCGGCCCACGGCATCGAGGTGACGCTGAGCGACGGCCGCCTGACGGGCCACGCCGAGGTGGACCGGCCGGCGCTCGGGCGGTGCGACTTCGAAGGCGATCTGACCGTGATCGAGGTGCGGTGCGCCGAGGCCTTCGCGCGGGCGCTGCCCGGTGGGCTGCGGGTGGCGGCGTCGAGCGTGCGCCTCGAGCGCTCGCCGGTTCCGCGGCTGCGCCTGCCCGAGGTGCGGGTGACCGCCGACGATCACGACAGCCGGGTGGGGCGCCTGCTGGGGGGGCTGTCGGCCGATCTGGCGGTGTCGCTCGAGCGGGATCGCGCCGGCCGGTGGCCCATCGAAGCCAGCCTGGTGCTGCCGGGCGGGGGCCGCATCGTCGGGCGCGGCCTCGCCGACGCCAGCTCGGTGGATCTGAGCGCGCAGGCGAAGGCGCTGCAGCTCGCGCGCGTGCACCGCTCGGTGGCCGGCTCGCTGTCGGGCTCGTATCGGCTGCGCGCGGATCGGCACGCGCGCACGGTCGAGCTGGTGGGCTCGGGCAGCCTGGCGGGGGTGATGGTCGAGCACGAGGCGCTGGCGGACGGCCCGGTGGGGCCCTTCGACGCCGAGCTGCGGGCCCGGATCGATCTGGCGATCGGCGAGTCGCCCACGCGGGGCACGCTGAAGCTGAGCGACGCGTCGGTGACGCTGGGTGAGGTGAAGCTGTCGCTCGAGGCCAGCGTGGACACGACCGGCGAGGCGCCGGTGATCGAGGCCAAGGCCTTCATCGACAAGGTCGACGGGGCGCGGCTGTCCGACGCGGTGCCCGAGGGGCTCTTGCCCAACCTGCAGCCCTTCGTGCTGAGCGGACCCTTCGCCTTCGAGGGGCGGCTGAAGATCGACTGGGCGGCGCTGAAGGACACGGTGCTCGACGTCGACCTGAACATCCGCAAGCTGCGCGTCGACAGCATCAGCCCGCACATCGACTTCGACGCGCTCGGCGAGGCGTTCGAGACCCACTTCGAGATGCCGGACGGCGAGGTCATCACCCGGACGATCGGCCCCGGCACGCCGCGCTGGACGCCGCTCGAGGGGGTGCCCGCGCTGCTGCCCGCCGCCGTCGTCACGCAGGAGGACGGCGGCTTCTACCGGCACAAGGGCGTCAGCATGCTGCACCTGCGCGGCTCGCTGATCCGCAACCTGGAGCGCAGCCGCTTCGCGCGCGGCGGATCGACGCTGACGATGCAGCTGGCGCGCAACCTGTTCCTCAACCGGCGCAAGACGCTGGCCCGCAAGCTCGAAGAGCTGGTGCTGTCGTGGCAGCTCGAGACGCACCTCACCAAGGACGAGATGATGGCGCTCTACCTGAACGTGGTGGAGTTCGGTCCCGAGGTGTTCGGGGTGGGGGACGCCGCCCGCTATTACTTCGATCGGCCGCCGTGGGCGCTGACGCCCGAGGAGGTCGTGTTCCTCGTGCGCCTGCTGCCGTCGCCGCGCCGCTATCACAAGCAGTTCGAGAAGGGGAAGCTGTCGAGCGGCTACGCGCGATCGATGCGACGCCTGCTGGATCTGCTGGTCGATCGCGGGCACCTGGCCCCGGGGGACTACGATCCCGCGCGCGTGGCCGAGCGCTGGGCCGAGATGGAGGATCGCCCGTGACGACGCGGGTGCTCGTGGCCCCGGACGCGTTCAAGGGGTCGCTGAGCGCCGTCGGGGTCGCGCAGGCGCTGGCGCGTGGCCTGGCCGACGGGTGGCCCGAGGCGGTCGCGCGCACCCTGCCGCTGGCGGACGGGGGCGAGGGGACGCTGGCCGCCCTGGGCGCCGCCGAGGCGGGCGCGGAGATCGCCGTGCCGGTGACGGGGCCCCAGGGCGAGGCGCTGCAGGCGGCGTGGTTCCACGCGGCGGCCGATGGGCTGGCCGTCGTCGAGATGGCCCGGGCCAGCGGCCTGAGCGTGACGCGCCACCGCCGGCCGCGCGGCGCGACCTCCCACGGCACCGGGGCGCTGATCGCGGCCGCGGCGCAGGCCGGGGCGACGACGCTCTGGGTGGCGGTGGGGGGCAGCGCGACCGTCGACGGGGGCGCGGGCGCGCTGACGGCCCTGGGCTTCGCGCTGCTGGACGCCGCCGGCGAGCCGGTGCCGCCGGGCGCCGACGGCCTGGCGCGGGTGGCCCGGATCGAGCCGCCCGACCGGCCGCTGGCGTGCCCGGTGGTGGTGCTGCACGACGTGCGCAACCCGCTGGTGGGCGTCGAGGGAGCGGCCCGGGTGTACGGCCCGCAGAAGGGGGCCGACGCCGCCGACGTGGCGCAGCTGGACGCGGGGCTCGAGCGCTGGGGCGCGGTGCTGGCCGAGACCTTCGGGCGGGATCCACGCGCGCTGCCCGGCGCGGGCGCGGGCGGCGGGCTGGCGGGCGGGCTGTGGGCGGCGTTGGGCGCGACGATGCGCCCGGGCTTCGAGGCGATCGCCGCGCGGGTGGGCCTCGACGCGGCGCTGAGCGAGGCCGACTGGGTGTGGACCGGCGAGGGGCGCGTCGACGCGCAGACCGCCTTCGGCAAGACCGTGGGCGCGATCGCGGCGCGCGCCCGTCAGCCGGTGATCGCGTTCGCGGGCGGCGTGACCCCCGCGGCCGAGCGCTGGTGTCCGCCGCACGTGGCCTTGGTGCCCATCGTCGACGGGCCGCGGGATCTGGAGGGTTGCCGCGCGGAGGCGGCGCCGCTCATCCGGCGAGCGGCCGCGCGGACGGCTCGGCTGCTCCGCGTCGCTCGCGCAGCGCGCTGAGCTGCTCGACCGCGGGCGGCCCCAGCGTGCTGGCGGCGGCGTACAGCCCGAGCAGCATCCACTCGACGATACGCGCGGCGTCCCGCACCATCAACGACACCGCGTGATACAGCAGCATCGCCTGCACCAGGGCCAGCAGCCAGCGCCGCGCGGCGGCCTCGGCGTCGCCGGCCAGGGCCGCCTGCTCGGTGCGGCGGGCGCGCCGCCACAGCCGGCGCACGGTGATGCCGGCGAAGAACATGAGCATCAGCAGCGCGGGCACGCCCGCCGACGCGGCCGTGCCCAGGTAGAAGTTGTGGGCGCTGCGGCCGCCGCCCTTGGCGATGTCGAGCGCGCGATCGAGCTCCTGGTACTGGCCGAAGCCGACGCCGAACAGCGGTCGCTCCTGGATCACCTTCAGGCTGTCGCGCAGGACGCCCGTGCGGTGGTCGACGCTCTTGTCCTCGAAGCGCAGGCGCTTCGACATCATCTCCTGGGTGTCGCGATCCTCGTTGCGCGGCACGAACAGCACGACCGCGGCGGCCGACGCCACGAACGCGAGGGCGAGCCCCTTGCGGTGCCGCAGCAGCCACAGCAGCGACACGCTGAGGGCGATCAGGCTGCCCCGCGAGTTCGTCAGCAGCATGCAGGTCAACAGCAGGCCCATCGCCGCCAGCAGCGCCGCGCGCACCGGCCGCGGCGGGCTGCGACCCAGCAGCCCGATGACCGAGATGATGCCCAGCGCCAGGCGCACCGACAGCATGTTCGGCTGCTGGGCCAGCCCCTCGAGGCGGGAGTGCCAGGGCAGGCTGAGCGCGATGATGCCGTGGGCCACGCCGCAGATCGCGATCACCACCAGCAGATCGCGCAGCGTGTCCTCGTCGCGGGCGAGGTTGTACACGAGCACCAGCGCCACCTGGTACGACACCACGCGCGCGGTGTACCCGTAGGTCGGGCTGACGCCCATGACCGTGCTGGCGAAGGCCAGGCCGATGAACGCGAAGAGGAAACCCCAGCCGCGCGGCAGCTCGATGGGCCGCGGATCGACGAAGCGGCGCAGGACGAAGGCGGGCAGGACCGCGAAGAAGGCCAGATCGCCCATGCCCAGCTTGGCGAAGCCGGTGGGCACGAAGACCTCGTCGAACAGGCCGCCCGCCATCAGCACCGGCAGCCACAGCCGCGGGTTCATCAGCACCACGGTGAAGCCGGCGGCCGCCACCATGCCGCTGGCCAGCAGGTCGGGGCGCAGGGTGGCCAGGTACCCCAGCATCGGCGCCACCAGCAGCCCGGCGAGGGCCGCGAGCACCGCGGGGCGATCCATGCCCAGCGACCTAGCGCGCGGGGCCACGGTGCGCTCCGCGCGGGGGCTTCTGGGTCGGGCCGAGGGGGGCGCGGCGATCGATCAACGAGGGCTCCGGGGTCGGGGGCGCCGCGGGGTTGGACCCCGCGGGGCCGGCCGGTGTCCCGCGGGTTGGGTCGGCGGGGTGGCGCGGATAGTATACGGCGTCCCGAACGGAGGCCAGCCACGGTGCGTGTCGTCGAGCTCTGCGTCCCCCTCCTGTGCGGCTGCCTGCTGGCGGCCTGCGGCGCCCGCCCGCCGGCGACGCCAGTGCCCGCGCTGCGCGTCGCGTCGCTGGGCGGCGGCGGCTACGTCGCGGGCTGCGTCACCGGCGAGGTGCTGGTCGCCGCGCGCAGCTTCGACCTGGAGTGGTGGCGGCTGCCGGCCGATCGGCCGCCCGAGTGGGGGGGCCGGGCGACGCCGGCCGCGCCGGGCGCCGCGGCGCCGGTGCGGGCCCTGGGCTGCGCCGGGCCGCAGGTGCGCGTGGTGCGCGCGGACGGCGCCGAGCAGGGCCCTCGGGGCAGGCCGTCGCCTGGCAGGGCGCCGCGCCCGAGGGGTGGCCGGCGGTGGCGGCCGGCGTGGCGCCCCCCGAGGGCAGCGCGTGGGCGGCCCGCCTGGCCGACGGCCGCGAGGTGCTGCTGGGCCCCTGGGGGCGGGGGACGCGGCGGGGCGAGCGCTTCCTCGACTGGCGCGCGGTCGCCGGCGGGGTGGTCGACGCCGCCTGGGACGGCGCGCACGTCTGGGCGGTCAGCCCCCACGGGCTGTGGCGCTGGCGTCCGGGGCCGGGCGAGGCGCTGCCGATCACCCTGCCGGCCGAGCTGGCCGGGCGACCGCTGGTGACGGTGTTCCGCGACGGGGCCCTCGTGTGGGTGCGCGACGCGGCGGGGCAGGGGTGGCCCCTCGACGTGCGCGGCCCGCGCGCCGCCCTGGCGGGCCCGCCGGGGCCGCTGCCGCCGATCGACGAGACGCTGCGCGCGCCGCTGGCCGACGGTGCGCGGGTCGACGGCACGCGCGGCGGGGCGGATCTGGTGCTGGTGGACGCCGACGGCGCGCGCCGCCGGGTGGCGGTCGGCGCGGTGAACGCGCTGCTCCCGCTGGATGCGTGGACGCTGGTGGTGGGCACCGACGACGCCGTCGAGGTGTGGCGCTTCGACGGCGAGCGGCTCGCCCCGGCCCGCCGCCTCGCGCTGGGTTCCCCCACGGTGCGCCTGTTCGCGCGGGACGACGGCCAGCTGCTGGCGGTCGGCCCCGAGTACGGCTTCGCGGTGCTCTCGATCAGGCGGTGATGTGCGTGCCCTTGGCGACCGCGACGATGCCCGTCTCGGTCACCACCAGCCCGCGCGACCGATCGTGCTCGAGGTCGTAGCCGATGCTGGCGCCCGGATCGACCGTGACGAACTTGTCCATCACGGCGCGGCGCACGCGCGCCCCGCGCCCGATCTCGCAGCCCTCGCCCAGCACGCACTCGTCCACCTGCGCCCAGCTGTGCACGTGCACCGACGGCGCGAGGATCGATCGCCGCACGGACGCGCCGGACACGATGCAGCCCGGCGACACCAGCGAGTCCGTCGCGACGCCGCGCCGGTTGCCTTCCGAGAAGTCGAACACGAACTTCGCCGGCGGCAGGTGCTGGTAGGTCGTGCGGATGGGCCAGTGGCGGTTGTAGAGGTTGAAGGTGGGCGTGACCTCGACCAGATCCATCGAGGCCTCGAAGTAGCTGTCGAGCGTCCCGACGTCCCGCCAGTAGCCGCGCTCCTTCTCCTCCATGCCCGGGTGGGCGTTCTTGGCGAAGTCGTACACGTACACGGCGCCGCGCCCGACCATCGGCGCGATGATGCTCTTGCCGAAGTCGTGGGCGCTGTCGGCGACGCCGGCGTCGCGCACGATCTCGTTGACCAGCACGTCGGTGCGGAACAGGTAGTTGCCCATGCTGGCGAGGCACATCGTGGGGTCGCCGGGCATCGGCGGCGGGTTCTCGGGCTTCTCGACGAAGTCGACCATGCGGCCGGTCTCGTCCACCTCGAGGATGCCGAACTGGTAGCCCTGATCGATGGGCACCGGGATGGCGGCGATGGTCAGCTCGGCCGACTTCTCGAGGTGGAAGGCGACCATCTGCCGGACGTCCATCTTGTAGATGTGATCGGCGCCGAAGACCGCGACGGTCTCGGGGCGGCTGTCCGAGATCAGGTTCAGGTTCTGGAAGACGGCGTCGGCGCTGCCCTTGAACCAGTCGCGGCCCACGCGCATCTGCGCCGGCACCGGCTCGACGTAGTGGCCGAGGATCGGCGCCAGCTGCCAGCCGCGGGTGATGTGGGTGATCAGGCTGCTCGCCTTGTACTGGGTGAGCACCTTGATCTGGTAGTAGCCGCTGTTGACGAAGTTGCTGAGGACGAAGTCGATGATGCGGTAGCGGCCGCCGAAGGGGACCGCGGGCTTCGCGCGCTCGCGCGTCAGGGGCATCAGACGCCGTCCCTCGCCGCCAGCGAGGACCAGGGCGAGCAGGCTCTGCTGCGCTGTGGGTTGCATGGGGACAGACTCCTGCGCCCGGGCGGGGCGCTGCGGGTCAGAACAGGAAGTACCAGGCCGCACCGCCCAGGGCGACCGCGCCGATGACACCGAGGACCACGCCCGTCATCACCGAACCCTCTGACTCACCTTGATGCTGCAGCGCGCGTTGGGCCGCGGCGGCGGCCGCTTCGGCCCGGGCGCGGCGCTCCATGGCGGCCGCGGCGGCGTCGCCACGACGGGGGCCGGGGGCGGGCAGCCCGGGCAGGGCGTCGTCCGGCGGCGCGGTGATGGTGACCTTGCGCTCGCGCGCGGGCGCCGGGGCGGCCACCTGGGCGGCGGGCGCGTCGGTGGCCGGCGTCAGGATGGGCTCGACGAGATCGTCGTCGAGCAGCTCGACGTCGTCGCGGCCGTGCGGGCCCGGATCGATGATGGTCTCGTCGCCGGTGACGACGCCCATCTCCTCGGCCCACGCTCGCGGATCCTCGGCGTTGTGCGGGATGCCGGCCAGCGCCGCGTCGGGATCGTCCTCGAGCACCGAGCGGAACTCGAGCTTCTCGAGGTCGTCGACCGAGGTGAACTTGCCCAGCTCCTGCCGCACCTCGGCCTCGAGGGCCTTGATGTTGCTGGTGTCGGGGCGGGGGACCGTGGCCTTGTCCCTCTCGGCCATCACCCGCTTCACGAGCACCGCGATGTCGTAGCTGGTCACCAGCAGGCGGTTCTGGAACAGGTAGCGGCTGAGATCGTGGCCGAGGGCCTCGGTGGTCTGGTAGCGGTCGCGCGGCTCGCGGGCGAGCGCCTTCATGATGACGCGCTCGAGCTCGGGCTCGACCTCGGCGTTGATGGCGCGGATCGACGGCACCTTGGCCTCGCGCACCAGCTCGACCGTCTTCAGATCGGTCGCGCCGTCGAAGAGGCGGCGCCCGGCGAGCATCTCCCACAGCACGATGCCGGTGGAGAAGATGTCGGCCCGCTCGTCGACCTGCCGGCCCAACGTCGCCTCGGGGCAGAGGTAGCTGAACTTGCCCTTCACGACGCCGGGATCGGTCTGCGTCAGCTGGCTGGCCGCCTTGGCGAGGCCGAAGTCGACCAGCTTCACCTCGCCCTCGCGGCTGAGCAGCACGTTGGGCGGGCTGATGTCGCGGTGCACGATGTGCAGCGGGCGATCCTTCGGATCGCGCCGGTTGTGGGCGTGGCTGAGGCCCTTGCAGATCTCGACGGCGATGTAGGCCGCCTGCTCGCGTGGGATGTGCCAGCCGCGCTCGCGGGCGACGTCGAGCACGCCCTTGAGGTTGGTGCCGTCCACCCACTCCATCACGATGAAGTAGGCGTGGTCGGCGACGCCGATGTCGAAGGTCTGGACCACGTTGGCGTGGTTCAGGTACAGCGACAGGCGGGCCTCGTCGAGGAACATCGAGATGAACTTCTTGTTCTTCGCGAGGTTGGGCAGCACCCGCTTGATGGCGACGAGCTTCTCGAAGCCCCGCAGGCTGGTCGCCTTGCCCTTCCAGACCTCGGCCATGCCGCCGGCGTCGATCTTCTGGACGATGCTGTACTTCTGCTGGGCCATCGGGGCCGTCCAGACGGTTGGGAGCGAGGCCAATTAAAACCCAAGACCCCATGGGGCGCAAACCCACGACGGAGGGGCGGCGCCGGACCTGGATCGAGGCCGACGCGCGGACCCTCGACGCGCGTCTGCGGCGGGGCGATCTGCCGCGCGCCGAGCGCGCCGCGGCGCGGGCGCTGTTGGGCGCGGCCTTCGACGCGCTGGGGGCGGGCGAGGCGCCCGACGACCTGGTCCGCGCGCTCGACGCCGCGGCGCACCCCGCCCCCGAGCCGGGCGCGGCGGCGTGGGTGGGCCGGCGCACCCTGAGCGCCGTCGTGCCGCTGGGGGTGGTGGACTTCGGTTGGGTCGACGGGTTGGTGGCGCGGGCCGACGTGGCGGACGCCATCCAGCGGCGGGTCGATCGCTTCCTCGAGGTGACCGGGGCGGCGGCGCTGGGGCCCACGCAGCGCACGAGCGTCGCCGAGGCGCCGGCGCTGGACTTCGACCTGACCCGGGGGTGAGTCGGGGGCTCAGCCCTCGTCGTTGCGGCGCCGCTCGCGCTGCTGCAGCATGCCCAGGAGCTCGGCGGCGGTCTCCTCGATGGCCCGCTCGGTGACGCCCAGCACCGGCCAGTGCGGGTTGGCGTCGAAGATCTGCCGGGCGTACTCGATCTCCTTCTCGATGTGATCGCGCATGCCGTAGGCGGTGTCGCTGGGCATGCCGAGCGACTGCAGGCGCGCCTGGCGGATGCGGAACAGCGCCTCGGCGTCGATCGACAGGCCGAACACCTTGTCCTGGTCGATGCGGAAGAGCTCGGCGGGCGGCTCGATGCCCATCACCAGCGGCACGTTGGCCACCTTCAGGCCCCGCTGGGCCAGGTAGGTCGACAGGGGCGTCTTGCTGGTGCGGCTGATGCCCACGAGCACGATGTCGGCCTTGTGCAGGTTGCGCGGGTGCTGGCCATCGTCGTTCTTGACCGCGAACTCGACGGCCTCGATGCGACGGAAATAGGCGTCGTCGACCTGATACAGGCCGCCGGGCGTGGCGCGCGCCTCGACGTGCAGCAGGCTGCCGAGCTTGGCGATCAGGGGGCCGATGAGATCGACGTCGTCGACGCCCGCCTCCACCGCCAGGGCCCGCAGCAGATCGCGGTGCTCCGGGTTGACGATGGTGTGGACCAGGACGGCCTGCTCTTCGGAGGCCTTCTCGACCAGATCCTCGATCTCGTGGGCCGCGCGCACCTGCGGGAACAGGACCAGCGTGACCTCGACCCCCACGAACTGCTTGAGCCCCGCCTCGACCACCTTGCGCGCCGTGTCGCCGGTGGCGTCCGAGAGGATGAAGACCTTGCGTTTCATGGGCGTTCCTGCGACGTGACTCGGCACGGAGTGACCAGATGGAGGCTACACGAATGGCCGACGCAGAGTCGATCGTCAAGTGCCACGCCGTGGGCGGGGTGGCCACCCTGACGCTGAACCGGCCCGACCGGCGCAACGCCCTGTCGAGCGCGCTGGTGCAGGCCCTGCGGGCGGCGCTGGCCGAGGTGAAGGCCGACGCCGACGTCCGCGCGGTGGTGCTGACCGGCGCGGGCGAGCGGGCGTTCTGCGCCGGCGGCGATCTGGCCGGGGGCATGGCCGGCGGCGGCGGCGGCTTCCCCGCGCAGATCGCCGACAAGGGGCTGTTCGCCGAGCTGGTGCTCGACATGCAGGCCCTGGGCAAGCCCATCGTGGCGCGGCTGAACGGCGACGCGATGGGCGGCGGCGTCGGGCTGATGCTGGCCTGCGATCTGGTGGTGGCGGCCGAGGACGCGCGCGTCGGGCTGCCCGAGATCCACGTCGGCCTGTGGCCGATGATGGTCACCGCGCTGCTGGTGCGGCACGTCGGGCGCAAGCAGGCGGCCGAGCTGATGTTGCTGGGTGAGAAGCTGTCCGCGGCGGACGCTCGCGCGCTGGGCCTGATCAACCGGGTGGTGCCGCGCGACGCGCTCGACGCCGAGGTCGAGCGGGTGGCGGGCGGCCTGGCCGCGCGCTCGCCGGCGACGCTGAGGCTGGGGCTCGACGCGTTCCATCAGACCGCCGATCTGCCCCTCGAGCCGGCCCTGTGGGCCCTGCGCGACCGCCTGGTGCTGAACACGCTGCTCGAGGACGCGGGCGAGGGGGTCATGGCCTTCCTGCAGAAGCGCCCGCCCCAGTGGAAGGGGCGCTGAGGACGGCGGGCGCCGGCAGCGACAGCGTGGCGACCGCGCCGCCGGCCGGGTGGTTGGAGACGCTGAGATCACCGCCGAGGCCGCGGGCGAGGGCCATCGAGGTGTAGAGGCCGAGGCCGGTGCCTTGCCCCGGCGGCTTGGTGGTGAAGAAGGGCTCGAACAGGTGCCGCCGCGCCTCGGGGCTCAGCCCGGGGCCCTCGTCGAGCACCCGCACGCGCACCTGCTCGCCTTCGAGCGCGACGCTGATCCGCACGCGCCCGTCGGGCGCGGCGTCGCGCGCGTTCTGCAGCAGGTTGACGCCGATCTGCACGATGGGATCGAGGGGGAAGCGCGCGGCCGCCGCCGCGTCGAGGTCGACGGCGACGCGATCCCGCTCGTGGGTGAAGACGACGGCCAGCGCCCGGTCGAGGGCGGCCGACAGCGCGGCCTCGCCCGCGCGGGTGTTCGGATCCAGCCGCTCGACGCGCCCGAGCAGCGCGTGCGTGATGCGCCGGCAGCGCTGCACCTCGGCCACGATGACCTCGGCGGACTCGGCCACGTCGGCGCGCAGCGCCGCCGGCGCCTGGGCCTGCTCGAGCGCGTCGAGGATGTCGCGCCCCAGCGTCTGGATGGTGGCCAGCGGCGTGTTCAGCTCGTGCGCGACGCCCTGCACCGTGCGGCCGAGGCTGGCGAGGCGCTCGGTGATCATCAGCTGGCGCTGGTGCAGGATGTCGGTGGTGCGATCGAGGTAGAGCGTCAGGAAGCGCCCGGGCGCCGGCATCGGCAGGGCCATGACCTCGTAGATGCGCTCGTCCTCGGGCTGCGGGACGGCGAAGCGGCAGGGCCGCTCGAGCGGCAGGCAGCCGGGGCCGCCGTTCTCGCAGGGGCTCTCCCGGCGGCCCGGGCACACCCAGGGCGTGCCCGAGCGCAGGCCGAAGAGGCGCTCGGCCTTGTCGTTCTGCCAGGTGACGCGGCCCTCGGCCACCACCTCGAGGCCCGCGCCGAGGCCCTCGAAGGCGAGGGCCAGCAGGGCGTCGGCCTCGCGGCGCGCCCGCACCTGGTGGCGCAGCTCGGCGGTCAGGCGCGCGGCGAAGTAGGCGGCCATGCCGATGGTCGCGCCGACGGCCCCCACCGCCAGCAGCAGGTCGAAGGGCGGGGCGGGATCCCAGCGGCCGACCTGCAGCGCCGGCACGAAGGCCACGGCCACCTGGAAGGCGAGGCCGATGGCCGAGGCCGCGCCGGTGATGCGCATGGCGCGGCCGCCGCCGAGCAGGGCCGCCAGCAGCACCGGGAAGACGTAGAAGCCGACGAAGGGGCAGGCCGCGCCGCCGGCGGCCCACAGCACGATGGTCAGGGCGCCGGTGTCGAGCAGCGCCTGGCCGACGTGCTGATCGTCGGTCTTGCCCAGGCGCCGCGCGCGCCAGGTGAAGAACAGGTTGCTCGCCACGCCCAGCAGGACCGCGACGGCCACGACGTCGCCGTCCACCCCGGGCACCAGGCCGGCCGCGGCCACCGCGGCGCCGGCGCTGACGCCGGCGAGCGCCAGCCAGCGCAGGCGGATGAGCCACAGCAGGCGAGCCATGCGGTCGGGCGGCGTCGGCACGGCGGCATCATAACGACGCGGCGCGGACCTTGACACCCGGCCCCGATCGGGCGATTCACTGGCCATGCGAGCCCTTGCCATCAAAGCGCGGACGCCCGTTCACGTCGGCCTCGTGGCCGCCCTCTCGTGCAGCGGCGCGTGGGCGCAGCCGGCGGATCCGGGCGCGCCCGCGCCGGACGCCCCCCCGGTCGCCCAGCCGCCGCCCCCCGACGCGCCGCCCCCCGACGCGCCGCCCCCGGACGAGCCGCCCCCGCCCGACGTCCTCGAGCCGCCCCCGCTGCCGCCGCCCGACGCCGACTTCAGCGCGGATCGCGCCCTGTTCGGCGAGGTGAAGACGGCCCCGGAGGATCAGCTGGCCGCCGAGCGCGCCGCCGAGACCGCGCCGGCGCGGGGGAACGAGCCGCTGTACACCCAGATGCCCGGCCTGGCCTGGCTGACCCAGGCGGTCGGCGGCGTCTTCGGCGCGGGCGCGGTGGGCCTGCTCTTCGGCAGCATCGGCGAGGCCATCGACTCGGGCGACGATCGCTTGCCCCTCGGCGGCTTCCACGGGCCGGCCATCGGCGGCCTGGCGGGCAGCTTCGTCGGCAGCGCGCTCGGCGTCTGGGGCGCCGGCCTGCTGTTCGACAAGGACGTGCCCGTCTGGTGGGCGGTGGCGGGCGCCGGCATCGGCACCGCCGTGGGTGGGGGCGCCGCGGTCGGCATCGCCGCCGGCCTCGACGAGGGCGACGGCAGCGCCGCGCTGGCGGTGGGCACGCTGCTCGCGGCGCAGGTGGCGCTGGCCATCGTGTTCGGCGACTTCGCGCTGCCCGACGCGCCCCGGCCCAGCGCGCCGCCCGCGGTGGCGCCGATCGGCCAGCCGGGCGAGATCCGGCTCGTCGTGCCGCTCCTGCAGACGGCCTTCTGATCGGCGGCGATCGCCGTCAGGTCTCACGCACCAACAGCAGCCGGGCCAGCGTCCGCGTGTGATCGTCGTCGCCCCACAGGGCGGTGCCGACGTCGCCGCTGGCCACGCGCAGCAGATACGCCGACATCACCTGCAGGATGGCCGCGCGCACGGGGAAGGTGTCGACGCCGGGCGCGTCGGCGGCCCAGATCAGCACGGCGGCCTCCAGCCGATCGACCAGGGCGGCCAGCTGCTGCACCACCAGGGCGCGGCCGGTGGACGTGGTGTCGACCAGCTCGCGCAGCACGATGGTGACGAGGCCCGGCCGGTCGTCGGCGAAGGCGAGCAGGCTCTCGACCACGCCGTCGACGTTCTCGGCCAGGCCGCCCCGGGCGCTCATCGCGCTGGCGGTCGCCTCGGCCAGCTCGCCGAAGGCGCGCTCGACCACCTCGGCGTGCAGCTTCGCCTTCGAGCCGAAGTGGTACAGCAGGGACGAGCGGCGGATGCCCGCGGCCTCGGCGATGTCGCCCAGGCGGGCGTCGCGGAAGCCGTGCGCGGCGAACTCGGCCTCGGCGGCGCGCAGCAGGCGGAGGACGGTGTCTTCGCGGTGGGCGTCCTTGCGGGGCCGGCCCACCTTCACTCGGCGGCCTGGCAGGTGCCGGCCGACTCGCCGGGCACCGCGCCGTCGCAGAACAGGCCGTCGCGGCAGACGATGAGATCGTCGGTGCAGGTCGAGAACTCGTCCTGCTGCACGCAGGCGTCGCCGTCGCACGAGGCGGTGCCGTCGATCTGGGTGCAGTTGAACGCGATGCGCTGCCCGTTGCCGTTCCCGTAGTCGAGGCACTGCAGCGAGACGAAGGTGTCGTTGGCGCACTCGAAGTCGCCGGCCTGCTCGCCGGCGCAGCCGGGCACGCCGCGGGTGCAGACCCCCTCGTTGTTGCCGGACAGCACGCAGCCCATGTTGCGGTCGATGGCGCGGTTCTGGCCGCAGGGGAAGGCGATGACGCCGTCGCCGGTGTCGGCCAGGCAGGGGCCGCCCGCCGGCATCAGGCAGATCGGCACGTCGTCGGCGGGGCGCCGGATGCACTGGCCGCCGAACTGTGGGCAGTCGAAGGCCACGCCGCTCTCCTGGCCCGCGCCGGCGCAGACCACCACGCGCTCGTCGACGCAGTGGATGCCCTCGCCGAGGCCCCGGCAGCGGCAGCTCCAGTCGTCGCCCGCGGCGCACTGGCCGTTGCACACGGGCGCGCCGTCGCAGTGGAAGGTCAGCGTCAGCCGCGCGGTGGCCTCGGCGCCGCCCTGATCGAAGAAGCGGGCGATGAAGGCGCGCTGGGCCTCCTGGGTGAAGTCGAGGGGCTCGACGCGGTGGATCTCGTTCCAGGTCAGCCGCAGCGAGTACGAGCCCTCGCTGGCCGCGGTGCTGAAGCTGCCGTAGGTGGCGCCCAGCTCGTTCTCGAGCTGGCCGCCGATGAGATCGTCGATGCCGTTGGGGTCGGTCACCACGGCGGTGAAGACGACGTCCTCGCCCTGGCGGATGCGCTGCACGTTGGTCTGGAAGCGCAGCACCATCGGGGCGCCCGGGGCGTCGGACTGGCACAGGCCGTCGACGCAGCTGCCCTCGTCGCAGGTGCCGCACGAGCGGCCGCAGCGGGGATCCGGCCCGCAGGTGCGGCCGCCGCAGTCGGGCCGGCAGCCGCCGCCGCCCATGCCGGGATCGCCGCCCATGCCGGGATCGCCGCCCACGCCCGGATCACCGCCCGCGCCGGGATCGCCGCCCGCGCCCGGCGGCCGGAAGCCACCGAAGCCGGGCACGCCGCCCATGCCCGGGTTGCCGCCGGCGCCGGGCCCGGCGTCGCCGCTCTGCCCGGGCTGACAGCTGCAGGCCCCGAAGCGGCCCTGATCGTCGCAGATCTGGGTGCCGCGGCCGCCCGACAGGCAGGCGCAGGCCGACACCTGACCGGGCGAGCAGGGGCCGCCGCCGCCGCCGCCCGGGTGACAGCCGAGCAACCCCAGCAGCATCGCGCTCCACAGACCACGCCTCATTCGAGCCTCCCCGCTCGCCCCCGGATCCTGCCCGACGGGCGCTCAGCCCTCGTAGTACTCGGTGCCCAGGTGGGTGATCAGATCCTCGCCCATCATGTGGCGCAGGTTGTTCTTCAGCTTGGTCAGCTGGATGAACAGATCGTGCTCGGCGTACACCGAGGGGGCCGTCATCGGGCTCTTCCAGTAGAAGCTGAGCCACTCCTGGATGCCCTTCCGGCCCGCGCGGTGCGCCAGATCGAGGAACAGCGCGAGGTCGAGCACGATGGGCGCCGCGAGGATCGAGTCGCGGCAGAGGAAGTCGACCTTGATCTGCATCGGGTAGCCCAGCCACCCGAAGATGTCGATGTTGTCCCAGCCCTCCTTGGCGTCGCCGCGGGGCGGGTAATAGTTGATCCGCACCTTGTGGTAGAGGTCGCCGTAGAGCTCGGGGTGCAGGCCGGGCTGGAGGATGGTGTCGAGCACCCCCAGCTTGGTCATCTCCTTGGCCTTGAAGTTCTCCGGCTCGTCGAGCACCTCGCCGTCCCGGTTGCCCAGGATGTTGGTGCTGAACCAGCCGCGCACGCCGAGCATGCGCGCCTTGAACATCGGCGCCAGCACCGTCTTCATCAGCGTCTGGCCGGTCTTGAAGTCCTTGCCGCCGACGGGGATGCGCAGCTCGTCGGCCAGCTCGAGCAGGGCCGGGATGTCGGCGGCGAGGCTGGGCGTGCCGTTGGCGTAGGGCACGCCCTCCTTCAGCGCCGCGTAGGCGTAGAGCATCGCCGGGCTGATCGAGGTGTCGTTCGCGTCGATGGCGGCCTCGAAGGCGGCCAGCGACCGATGCGCCGGCCCCAGCTCGAGGTAGACCTCGGTGCTCGAGCAGTTGACCATCACGCAGCGCTCGAGGCCGTTGTCGGCCTTGAACTGGCGGATGTCGGCGCGCAGGGCGTCGGCCCAGTCGCGCCGGTTGCCCGGCTTGACGTGCGTGCCGTTGAGGCGCTTGACGTAGGCCGGGTCGAAGGCGCCGGCCATCGGCTTGACCGAGCGCAGCTCGTCCTCGAGCTTCTCGAGCAGCCGGCTGTCGAGCACCTCGGCGGTGGCGCACGCCTCGTACAGATCGCCGCCGAAGATGTCCCAGCCGCCGAAGACCAGCCCCTCGAGCGGGGTCAGCGGCGCGAAGTCCTTGATCTGCGGGTTGCGGTCGTCGGTGCGCTTGCCCAGGCGGATGTGGCCCAGCTGGGTGAGCGAGCCGACGGGCCGGCCCAGCCCGCGCCGCGCGGCGAAGACGCCGGCGACGAAGGTGCTGGCCACGGCACCCATGCCCTGCAGCAGGATGCCCAGGCGCTCGGCGGGGGGCGCGGGCGGGGCGGGCTTCTTGGCGGAATCGGGCATCGCGAGGGCTCCTTCGTTCATCGAGACCCGGCGGGCGGGTCGTGCGTCGGCCGCCGGAGCGACCACAGGGCCACCGCCGCCGCCAGCGTGGCCCGGCCCAGGTGGAAGGGCAGGGCCCACGGTCCAGCGCCGAGGGTGCGCGCGGCGAGCAGCAGCTCGGCGGGGGCCTCGATGCCCCAGGTCGCGCCCACCAGGGCGCGGGCCTCGGGGCGCCGCGCGGCGACCCAGATGGTCAGCGCACCGCGCGCCATCCAGACCGCCCCCGTGAACTGCAGCGGGTAGAAGATGCCGCCCGGGACCTCGGGGTGCAGCGCCTCCTGCCACGCGCCCGGCCACCCCAAAAGGAACGCCCCGGCCATCAGATCGACGAGGGCGAGCAGGGCGTAGGCCCCTCGGGAGCGCGGGTGCACGGGCGCGGTAACTTAGCCAGGGGCGCCCTTCGACGCAACCGCCGCGCGCGGCGTTGCGCCCAGGCCGCGCCGTCGTGCATCTTCGCCCCATGCATCGACCGCTCGCGCTGCTGTTGCTGCTCGCCGGGCCGGCCCTCGCCGACGACGGCGCCGGTGCCCGGGGCTTCTTCGTCGCCGGCGGCGTCGGCTTCACCAGCGGCACGGCCGACGCCACCGACGGCGTCGACGCCGGCACCTGGATCGGCACCGGCGGCCACCTGCGGGTGGGGGAGGAGCTGATCGACGGCCTCACCCTGGGCCTGCAGTTCCAGGGGGCTTACGGCGCCGCCAACAGCGGCGACTTCGATCTCGGCATGGGCAGCCTGCTGGTGGACGTCGGCTGGCGCCCCTTCACGCGGGCGCCGGCGCTGCAGGTGCACCTGGCCACCGGCCTCGGGGGCGGCGAGGTCGTCGCCGAGGCGGACGGGGATCCCGAGGGGGCCGGCGTCGGCGCGGTGCACGCCCTGGGCCTGAGCTGGGACTTCCCCTTCGGCGATGCGGGGCCCCGCGGCGCCTACTGGTCGCCTTCGTTCCGGTGGGTGTTCGTGCCGCCGGCCCTCGACACCGAGGTCGGCTTCCACGTGTTCACGCTGGGCGTGGACTTCAGCTGGTACAGCGGTCGGGGCTGACAGGGTCAGCAGAAACAGCCCGCCTGCTGCGCGAACCGGTGCATCCCGCTGGGCGGCGTTGCGGGGCACACGACATCTGGGGAAGCACGGCAAGTGCGTCCGCCAGATGTCGTGCACCCCGCGCCTTGCCCAGCAGGCGCCCCGGCCCGCTCGCGACGGCGTCCTATTCCTGCTGACCCTGTGAGCACCCCGACCACCCCGCTCACTTCTTGAACAGCGCCTCGAGATCCGCCAGCGCCTGCGCGCGGCTGACGCCGGTGGCCGGCTGACGCGGGCCCGTGCCGCCGAAGCCGCTCTTGCGCCGGTTGCCCCCGCGGCCGGGGATGTCGTCCAGCCGCACGCCGCCCTTCTGGCCGCCGTCGTTGCTGCCCGGGGCCGGCGGCCCCTCGCGCCGGGTCTCGGAGCGCAGCGACAGCGAGATGCGCCGCCGCCCCCGGTCGACGCCCAGCACGCGGGCCTCGACCTGCTGACCGACCCGCACGACCTCGTTGGGATCGTTGACGAAGTGGTCGGCCAGCTCGCTGACGTGCACCAGGCCCTCGTGGGCCAGGCCGATGTTCAGGAAGGCCCCGAACTGCGTGATGTTGGTCACCACGCCGTTGACCTGCATCCCGGGGCGCAGGTCGTCGACCGTCTTGATCATCGGGTTCAGGGGCTTGGGCGGCATGCGCAGCTTGGGCGCGGCCTGCGCCGGCGTCGGCCGGGCCAGATCCTCGGGCTTGACGCCCGCCTGCGCCAGCACGCGCACCTCGTCGAGGGCCCCGCGCAGCACGTCCTCGTCGATGTCCTGCTGATACTCGGCCAGGCCCAGCGCGATGGGATCGAGCTGGCCCCAGTACTTCAGCGGGCGCACCGCGCGGCGCGCCAGGACGAGCGCGCTGCCGACCGCGGGCGCCACCTCTTCCTCGGTCGCCTTCAGCGCGGCCTTCATCGCCTTCGGATCGACGCGGTACACCGGCAGCTCGCCGAAGCCCGAGGCGAGCGTGCGCAGCAGCTCGTCGTTCTCGGCGGTGGTGGGCAGGATGATCGCCTCGACCGGGTGCGAGCCGATGATCTGCTCGACCGCGGCCACCGGGTTGCTGCCCGGGTGGCACTTGCCCTCGTGGATCAGCCGCCCGTCGCGCAGCGTGATCGCCACCGCGAGCTGGCCGCCCTTCTTGGGCACCCAGATGCCCGCCACCAGCGCCTGGGGCGCCCGCGGCGAGGCCAGCAGGTTCATGTACGCCGTGCCCGCGTTGCGCGCGGCGACGAGCGTCGCCTCCTCGTCCTTGAGGCGCAGCGCCCAGTCCTCGATGTCGGGCATCACCAGCGCGTCGAGCAGGGCCTCGGCGTCGCGGCCGCTGGCCACCGCCGAGAGATCCTGGCCCCGCGCCACCACCTGCGCCAACAGCTCGTCGCGCGGCACCTCGAAGGCCAGCGCCAGCGCGCCGGCCTTCTGGCCGCGCCGGATGGCCAGCCAGCGATGCGTGGGCAGATCGGCCAGCGTCACGGTGTCGACGTGATCACCGAAGGCCTCGATCCGCTCGGGATCGTCGGTCGCCAGGTCGATCGACAGCGTCGCCGACTTGCGCACGATGGCCAGGCAGGCGTCCCACAGGGCGACCGCGGCCTTCACGCCGTCCCGCCGACGGTGCTCGGCGGACTGGCCCGGCGGGCTCAGATCCTCCGTGCGCTCGAGGACGCCCAGCTGGTGCGCGTGCACGGTGTGCCGCAGCAGCGCCCAGGCGATGGGGTGCGCCCCCGTCTCGCGCCGCCGCGCCGCCACCTGCTGCAGGAGGTCCTCGTGCTCGGCCGCCCGGGCGGCCGCCCGCCACAGGCCCAGCAGGACCCGCGGCGTCAGCACGTTGGAGCGCTTCTTCAGCACCGTGGCGAGATCGGCGCCCTCGGCGATCAGGTCGCCGATGACGTCGATGTCGTGAGGGGGGATCTTGATGTCGCCGAGCGCCCGCGTGCGCTGGACATAGCCGGACAACCGCATGAGCAGAACCGCCGTCTCTCCGTGGAGAATCACGAGCGCCGAGCGCCCGGGAGAGGGATGCCCGCCGTCGGCGAGCGTCGCGAACGAAGCCCTCCGCCACGGTGCGGACCGTGGCCGGGCATCACTATGTCAGAGTCGTCCGACCGTTGCGAGCGCTAAATGCCGTAGTGGGTGCACAGGGCGCGCACCACCGCCGCCTGCCGGTCGGCGCCCAGCTCGGGGAACACCGGCAGGGCCAGCACCTCGTCGCAGGCCCGCTCGGCGTGCGGGAAGTCGCCGGGGCCATAGCCGAGGTCGGCGAAGCAGGGCTGCAGGTGCAGGGGCCGGGGGTAGTAGATGGCGTGGCCGATGCCCTGCGCGTCGAGGTGCGCGGCCAGCCCGTCGCGATCCTTCGCCCGCACGACGTACTGGTTGAAGACGTGCTCGCTGTCGGGCAGCACGGTCGGGGGCGTGATCAGGCCGCGCTCGACCAGCCCCGAGTCGGCCAGCAGCGCGTCGTAGCGGGCCGCGTTGGCGCGCCGCGCCGCGGCCCAGCCGTCCAGCAGCGGCAGCTTCACCCGCAGCACCGCCGCCTGCAGGGCGTCGAGCCGGAAGTTCCCGCCGACGAAGTGGTGGTGGTACTTGGGCTTGCTGCCGTGCAGCCGCATGATGCTCACCCGCTCGGCCCGCGCGCGATCGCGGCAGGCCACGCCGCCGGCGTCGCCGAAGGCGCCCAGGTTCTTCGCCGGGAAGAAGCTGATGCAGGTGTACTCGCCGAAGTGCCCCGTGTGCTTGCCGCGCAGCTTGGCGCCCTGCGCCTGCGCGGCGTCCTCGACCACCACCGGGCGGTCGGCGTCGTCGTAGAAGTCGCCCAGATCGCAGATCTGCCCGAACAGGTGCACCGGGATCACCGCGCGGGTGTTGGGCCCGATCGCCGCGCGCACGCCGGCCTCGGTGAGGTTGAAGGTGGCCGGATCGATGTCCGCGAAGACCGGCCGCGCGCCGAGGCGCGAGACGACGCCCGCGGTGGCGAAGAAGCTGAAGGGCGTCGTGACGACCTCGTCGCCCGGGCCGATCTCCATCGCCATCAGGCAGGCGAGCAGGGCGTCGGTGCCCGATGACACGCCCAGCGCGACGGGCAGCTCGAGGTAGGCCGCCAGCTCGGCCTCGAAGGCCTTCACCTCGGGGCCCATGATGAAGTGCTGGCTGTCGACGACGCGGGTGATGGCCTCGAGGGCGGCGTCGCGGTACTGAGCGAGCTGAGCCTGGAGATCGAGCAGCGGGATGGTCATGGGTGGTCCTGTGCGGTGAAGGGGATCAGCCGGCCGGCGGGCGCCAGCCGTCGAGGACGTCGGCGAGCAGCTCGAGGCGGTCCTGGCCCCAGAGCAGGAGGGGCGCGTGGTCGCCGACGCGCGCCTCGAAGGTGGGCACGCCGCAGGCCCCCGCCTCGGCGGCGGCCTCGGTGTTGGCGCGCAGGGCGGCCTTGACGGCGGGCGTGGCGGCGCGCGCCAGCAGGTCGCGCGCATCGAAGCCGGCCTCGGTGAGCACGGCGCTCAGCACGGCCTCTTCGTCGATCGGGCGGTCGTCGGCCCAGGCGGCGCGGTACAGGTGCGGGGTGACGGCGGGCTCGGCCAGCGCCACCCGCAGCGGCGTGATGGTGCGCAGCGGGAAGTGGCTGGGGAAGCGGAAGGGCACGCCCCAGTGCCGGGCCCAGTCGTCCAGATCGCGCGCCAGGTAGCGGCGCTTGGCGGCGTTCATCGCGAAGAGGGGCACGTCGGGCGTGCCGATCGCCCGGAACAGCCCGCCGAGCAGGATGGGCGACCACTCGAGGGTGGCGCCGTGGGCCTGGGCGACGCGCTCGATCTGGGTCGCGGCGAGGTAGCTGAAGGGGCTGGCGAAGTCGTGGAAGAAGCGCACGTGGGCCGGCCCGCGCAGGGCGCGCTCGACGAAGTGCAGGCGATCCTGCCCCCAGTAGAGCGCGCCGCCGACGACGAACGTGGGCACACCGAAGGCGCCGGCGTCGGCGGCCTCGGCGGTGGTCTCGAACAGGGCCTGCTTCACCTCGGGCGCGTCGATGCGGTCGACGTCGAGGCCGAAGGGGGCGGCGACCTCGGCCAGCACGGCGCGATCGGTGATGTCGCGGCCGTGGACCCAGTAGGCGGCGAAGAGCGCGCTGGCCAGCGCGGGCAGCGCGTCCGGGCGCGCGGCGCACAGCAGGCGCATGGCCTCGACGCTGCGCCGGGGGTGGCCCGCGGGCATCGTCAGCGGCACCCCCCAGCGGTCGGCATACCGCTGCATGTCCAGCAGGTTCAGCCGGGCGCGCGGCGCGCTGAGCGTGGTGTTCGGATCGTCGGGCCCGCCGACGTGCCGCAGGAGGCCCCCGAGCAGCACCGGCACCCAGCGCACGGTCGCGCCGTGGCGCGCCGCGACGGCCTCGATGCGCGTCGACGCCAGGTAGGCGTAGGGGCACACGACGTCGAAGTAGAAGGTGACCTGCATGCGCGGCATTGTGGGCCGCCGCCGGGCGCAGGTAAAGCGCCGGGGACGTTTGCCGTTCGACCCTCGGGGCGGATAGGGTGCTCAGGATGACGACCGCGTTACATTTCGATGTCGGTTCGGTGCGCGTCGCCCCCGCCACGGTGCTCGCGCCGATGGAGGGCATCACCGATCGCGCCTTCCGGCGCCTGATCCGCACGCTCGGCGGGTGTGGGCTGACGGTCACCGAGTTCGTCAGCAGCGATCAGCTGAGCAGGCAGAACCGGCGGGCCTGGCAGATGGCCGAGCTGGACGCCGACGAGCACCCGGTCAGCATCCAGATCTACGGCCGCGATCCCGACGCGATGGCGCGCGCGGCCGCGTACTGCCAGGGGCTGGGCGCGGACATCGTCGATCTGAACCTCGGCTGCCCCAGCAAGGCGGTCACCGGCGGCTGCAGCGGCTCGGCGCTGATGAAGGAGCCGGCGCTGGCCGAGGCCATCTTCCGCGCCGTGAAGGCCGCCATCGACGTGCCGATGACCGTGAAGATGCGGCTGGGCTGGGACGAGGGCTCGCTGAACGCGCCGCTGATCGCCGGGCTGGCCGAGGGCGCCGGCGCGTCCATGGTGGCGGTGCACGGCCGCACGCGCATGCAGATGTACCGCGGCGTCGCCGACTGGCGCGGGGTGCGGGCGGTCAAGCAGGCGGTGGGCATCCCGGTCGTGGTCAACGGGGACGTGCTGACGGTGGACGACGCGCTGCGGGCGCTGGCCGAGTCCGGCGCGGACGGCGTGATGGTGGGGCGCGGCGCGCTGCGCGATCCGTGGATCCTGCGCCGCATCGCCGATCGCCTGGCCGGGCGCGCGCCCTACGCGCCGCCCCTCGAGGATCGGCGCGCGCACCTGCTGCGTTACTTCGACATCCTGCGCGAGGACTCGCACGACGACCGGCGCGCCATCGGGCGCATGAAGAAGGTCACCGGGTACTTCACCCGCGGGCTGCCCTTCGGCGCCGACCTGCGGCAGACCATCTATCACAGCCACGCCGTCGACCCGATCTACGCGGCGGTGGACGCCTACTTCGAGCGCCTGGCGCAGAGCGGCATCGACGACGGCTTCGCGCGGGTGCACCCGGACGACGAGACGCCGGATCGCGCGACCGACGCGCGGCGGCTGGAGCGGGCATCGTGAGCGATCGCCACACCGACTGGCTGCGCGCGCAGCTGAGCGAGGCCGGGGCCGTCGCCGGCACCGTGCACGTCATCGAGCAGGGCGTGCTGCGCCTGACCGGCGCGGTGAACATCCCGCCGCCGGTGCGGGCGGTGGTCTCGACGATCCCGGAAGGAAAGGGGATGGCCGGCCTGGCCTGGCGCCGGCGGCGCCCGGTCGAGACCTGCGATCTCGAGACGGACACGACGGGCGACGTGCGGCCAGGGGCGAAGGCGGTCGACGCCCACGCCGCGGTGGCGCTGCCCGTCTTCGACGACGACGACGCCGTCTGGGCGGTGGTGGGCTTCGCCTTCGCGGAGTCCGGCCAGCCCGACGTGGCGCGTCTGCGCACGCTGGCCGAGGCGCTGCCGCGCTGAGGCGCGCGCCGCGAGGCGGCGAGGGGGGGAGCCATGAACGCCAGCATCTGGTGGTTCGCGTTCGGATATTTTGCCTGCTACGTGCCGTACAGCGCGCTGACCAAGGCGGTCTCGAGCGGCATGGTGGGCGAGGGGCCGGTCGCCGGCTTTCGCCTGCTGCCGTACTCGGTGCTGGTGTCGGCCATCGGCATGGTGATCTTCATCACCGCGATGGGGTGGTGGAAGCACGCGCCCACGCGCCGCTTCGGCGGCGTGGCCGTGCCCTGGCCGCGGCCGCTGCTAGTGCTGTCGGGGCTGTGCACGGGCACGGTCATCATCACGACGACGCTGGCCTACACGTTCTCGGGCGTCTCGATCGTCTTCATCATGCTGCTGATGCGCGGCGGCGTGCTGGTGATCGCGCCCATCGTGGACGCGATGACCGGGCGGCCGACGCGTTGGTACTCGTGGGGTGGGCTGGCGCTGAGCATGGGCGCGCTGGTGGTCGCCTTCGCCGAGCAGGGCGGCTACGCCATCACGATCGTGTGCGCGGTCGACGTGATCTTCTACCTGCTGGCCTACTTCGGGCGCTTCCGGCTGATGAGCGGCCTGGCCAAGACCGACGACCAGAGCGTGACGCTCAGCTACTTCGTGCAGGAGCAGATGATCGCGAGCCCCGCGCTGTTCCTGGTGCTGGCCGTCCTGGCCTTCGGCTTCGGCGGGGGCGGCGAGGGCCTGCTGGCGGACCTTCGCGCGGGCTTCACCGAGGTGCCCAGCCTGTCGGTGTTCTGGATGGTGCTGCTGATCGGGGCGCTGTCGCAGGGCACCGGCATTTTCGGCAGCCTGATCTTCCTCGACCGCCGTGAGAACACCTTCTGCGTGCCGGTGAACCGCAGCTCGAGCATCCTCGCCGGGGTGTGCGCCAGCTACGCGCTGTACTGGTTCGCGGGCGCGCGCCCGCCGTCGCCGCACAAGCTGGTGGGCGCGGCCATGATCATCGGCGCCATCCTCTTCCTCACCATCCCGCCGATGCTCGAGAAGCGTCGCGCCGCCCTCGCCGAAGGCAAAGTCGCATAATCCGGTCGGATTAAGATTGCGACAGCGTTGCGCTCGGCGGCGTCCAATCCCTACAATCCGCCGCCGACGGACGGTACGTCTGCAGGGAGATCCGCACGTGGACCACCTCGACCGCCTGGAGAGCCAGAGCGTCTACATCCTGCGCGAGGCCTACAAGAGCTTCCGCAACCTGTGCATGCTCTGGTCGATCGGCAAGGACTCGACGGTGATGCTGTGGCTGGCGCGCAAGGCGTTCTTCGGCCACGTCCCGTTCCCCCTCGTGCACATCGACACCACCTACAAGATCCCCTCGATGATCGCCTACCGCGACAAGCTGGCGCTCGAGTGGAACCTGACGATGGTGGTCGGCAAGAACGAGGCGGCGCTGGCCGACGGCATGAACCACACCCGCGGCCGGCTGACCTGCTGCGCCGCGCTGAAGACGCAGGCGCTGCGCCAGACCCTGGACGGCACCGGGTCGCGCTATCGGCTGATGCCGGACGGGCGCTACTACCCGGATCCCAACCGCGAGCCCTACACCGGCGTCATCGTGGGGGCGCGCGGTGACGAGGAGGGCAGCCGCTCGAAGGAGCGCTACTTCTCGCCGCGCGGCGTCGACAACAACTGGGATCTCGACGATCAGCCGCCCGAGCTGTGGAACCAGTTCAAGACCGACTTCGCGCCGGGCACGCACATCCGCATCCACCCGCTGCTCGACTGGAGCGAGGTGAACATCTGGGAGTACGTCGAGCGGGAGAGCATCCCGATGATCGACCTGTACTACGACCGCGGCGAGGGCATCCGCTATCGGTCGCTGGGCTGCGATCCCTGCACCCGCGCGGTGCGCTCGAACGCCTGCACGCCCCTGCAGATCATCGAAGAGCTGAAGACGACCAACGTGGCCGAGCGCAGCGGGCGCGCCCAGGACCAAGAGGATCCGCACGCGATGGAGAAGCTGCGTCGCGACGGGTACATGTGACGATGAGCACCACCCTCGAACAGCCCCTCGCCGCGCCCGCGCAGGCGGTGCGCGAGCAGATGAACATCGTCATCGTGGGCCACGTGGATCACGGCAAGTCGACCCTGGTCGGGCGCCTCTTGGCCGACACGGGCTCGATCGATCCCAACAAGATCGCGCAGGTGCGGGCCATCTGCGATAGCCAGGGCAAGCGCTTCGAGTACGCCTTCCTGCTCGACGCCCTCGAGGCCGAGCAGGCGCAGGGCATCACCATCGACGCCGCGCGCTGCTTCTTCCAGAGCGCCCTGCGCGACTACATCATCATCGACGCCCCGGGGCACATCGAGTTCCTGAAGAACATGATCTCGGGGGCGGCGCGCGCCGAGGCGGCGGTGCTGCTGATCGACGCCCACGAGGGCGTGCGCGAGAACAGCCGGCGCCACGGCTACATGCTCAGCCTGCTGGGCATCCGCCAGATCATCGTCGCCGTGAACAAGATGGATCGCGTCGATTACGACCGCGACGTCTTCGATCAGGTGCGCGCCGAGTACACCGAGTTCCTGCGGCAGATCGACGTGCAGCCGGCGGCCTTCGTGCCCATCTCGGCCCTCGAGGGCGACAACATCACCGACGCCTCGAAGCGCACGCCCTGGTACGACGGGCCGACGGTGCTGGCCGCGGTGGACGCCTTCGCCAAGGCGCCGCCCCCCGAGGACCAGCCCCTGCGCATGCCCGTGCAGGACGTCTACAAGTTCAACCGCGAGGGTGACACCCGGCGCATCGTCGCGGGTCGCGTCACGTCGGGCCGCTTCGAGGTGGGGGACGAGGTCGTCTTCCTGCCCAGCGGCAAGCGCACGGTCATCGAGTCCATCGAGGCCTTCTCGGCGCCCACGCAGACCGGGGCCCGCGCGGGCCAGGCCACCGGCGTCACGATGCGCGAGCAGATCTACGTCAGCCGCGGCGACGTGATGTGCCACCCGAAGACGCCGCCGCGCGTCTCGAACCGCCTGCGCGCGAACCTGGTGTGGTTGAGCCGGCAGCCCCTGCGCCGCGGGCGCACCTACAAGCTGAAGATGGCCACCTGGAGCGGGCTGTGCGAGGTCGAGGAGATCGTCGAGGTCATCGACGCCTCGGCCCTCGACAGCGCCGGGCACCACGATCGCGTCGAGCGCCACGAGGTGGCCGAGGTCGTGCTGCGGCTGCGGCGCCCGCTGGCCTGCGACCTGTCCCACGAGATCGAGGAGACCAGCCGCTTCGTCGTCGTCGACGGCTACGACATGGCGGGCGGCGGCATCGTGCGCGAGGTGCTGGCCGAGAAGGCCGATCAGGGCGCGGTGCGCTGGACGGCCGAGGTGGGCGCCATCGACCGCACCCTGCGCGAGTCGAAGCACGGCCACCGCGCGGCGGTGGTGGTGCTGCACGACGATCTCGGCGAGAACGGGCGGACGCTGGCCGCGCTGCTCGAGGAGTCGCTGTGGCAGGCGGCCACGCAGGTGTACCGCCTGAACCTGCTGCCCGACGACCTGCACAAGGCCGGGCCCGGCGAGCTGCAGGTGCGCTCGATCAGCTTCGGCCTGATCGCCGGCCTGGTGAACACCGGGCAGGTGGTGCTGGTGACGGTGCCCTGGGTGGACGACCTGACCCACGCCGAGTCGCTGCGCCTGCCCGGCATCGAGGCGGTGCCGGTGGTGCAGGTGCGCTTCCGCGCCGAGGGCGGCGAGGACGAGGCCGAGGACGACTGGGTGTTCGACGCGGCGCGGCCGCCCCGCGCCGTGCACGACGCGGTGAAGGGCCGGCTGCTGCCTCTGCTGCGCTGAGCCGCCCCCGAGGGGTCAGGCCGGCGCGGCGAAGGGCAGGGCGGCGTAGCGCCGCGGCGAGCGCGTCTGCGGCGACCAGCCCGCCGCATCGTCCACGAGCGTCGCGCGATCGAGCAGATCGGCCAGGGCGGCGCCGGCGAGCAGCTGGGCGTCGGTGGGATCGTCGACGACCTCTCGGGTCGCCTCGTCGACGGCGCGGGCCAGCTGCCAGATGGTGGTCTCGATGCGGGGCATGGTGTTTCTCCTCGGTCGCGTGCGTTCTCTCGTCTCCCCCAGCGGGTACGTCGTCGAGCCGAGGGCCGTTGCACGGGCTCTCGGGGCGGCGGTGGGGTTTCCCGTGGCCGGCCGGCCGACGCTTGCGCCGGGCCGGCGTCTCCGCGATCCTGCCGCGGGCCTCCCTGGGAGACGGATGCGCACCGACGCCTTCAGTCGCAACCTGCTCGGGCGCATCGTCTTCGCGATGGTGGCCTTCGCGGCGCCCTCGCGGGCCGCGGGGCCGCCCCCCGCGCGGGCCGTGGAGGATCTGAGCCGGGGCTTCCGCTTCTCGCCGCCCAACCTGTCTTTCGCCGAGGCGCCCTCGACCCCCGACGTGCTGTACGTCGGCACGCGGTGGGGCCGCATCTACACCAGCCTCGACGGCGGCCGCAGCTGGGAGGAGTCCTCGGTCCTCACGCCGCGCGGCCAGTTCTACGGGGCGCTGCGCCCCTGGGACGGCGAGGACTCGGTGACGCGGGCGGGCGTGACCGACGCGCCGGGCATGCAGACCGTGGGCGAGCTGGTCGACTTCTCGCCCGACGCCGAGCTGCAGGACGACAACTTCGACTACACCGGCGGGCGGCCCGCGGCCTTCCGCTCGCTGAAGCTGGGCGTGCTGAGCGACGCGGTGGCGGGGGGCGGCGCCAGCGCCAGCGCGGGCGGCGGCGCCAGCGGCTCGGCCCTGGGCGTCGGCCTGCGCAACACGGCGCCGTGGCTGCAACTGCGGGTGCGGCAGAAGCGGGGCTGGGGCGTCGGCATCAGCATCAAGCAGACGCTGGCGCTGAAGGCCGCCAACTGGACCGAGATCAACTTCATCGACGTCGATCCGCGGGATCCGAGCGTGGTGCTGGCCGCGACGGCCGAGGGCGTCGTGCGGTCGACCGACGGCGGCTACAGCTGGCCGCTGGTGCTGACCGGCGCGACGAAGTACGAGCGGTGGATGAACCAGATCGCGCGCGATCCGCGCGATCCCGCGACGGTGTACGCGGCGAGCTGGCTGGGCCTGCACGTGTCGCGCGACGGCGGGCTGAGCTGGGACAAGCTGATCGATCCGCTGGTGGCGCAGAGCGACGTCACCTGGGTGGCCTTCCACCCGACCGAGCCGAAGACGCTGTACGTCGGGGTGGGCTGGGGGCTTCTGAAGAGCGTCGACGGCGGCGCGAACTTCGAGCTCGTCTACCGCAGCCCCTGGCCGGCGGCCAGCCTGGTGCGCCGCGTCGTGGTCGATCCGTCGAACCCCGCGCGGGTGTTCGTCGCGACCGCCGACGGGCTGATGCTGAGCGAGGACGACGGCAAGACCTTCGATCGCACCGGCGGGCTGCTGTTCACGGGCAGCGATCTGGGCGTGCTGTCGGCGGGCAAGACGCCCGGGCACTTCATCGCCGGCGATCGCTACGACCTGTGGGAGACGCGCGACGGCGGCAAGTCGTGGCAGGCGCTGCTGTTCGGGCGCATCGAGTGGGACGTACGGGCGGCCCGCTTCTCGCGACACGCAGCCGAGACCGTGCTGATCGTCACGTCGGCCGAGATGCTGCGGCTGGCGCCGGCGACGCCCCGCGCGCTGGGGCAGGACGTGGTCGACGCGTTCCGCGAGCTGCGGGCCAAGGAGCCGTCGGTGAACGAGGCCGTGAGCGCGGCGCTGGGGCGCTTCGGCGCCGACGTGACCGAGCGGCTGGCCTATCGGGCGGGCGCGCGCTGGCGGCACCTGCTGCCGACGGTGAGCGCGGGGCTGATCGTGCGCGAGCTGGACTTCAACGCGTCGTTCATCGATCGCGCCATCGACGACGACCTCGAGCTGCGCCGGCTGTCCGACCGCACCGACACGGGCGCCGCCGTGTTCGCCACCTGGGATCTGGTGCGCCTGCTGCGCGACAGCAACGAGGTGGCCGTCGGCCGCGTGGCCGACGTCAACCGATCGCTGGAGTACAACGTGCGCCAGACGGTCATCAACCTGTACCAGGAGCGGCGGCGGCTGCAGCTCGAGGCGATGGCCGAGGCCTTCGGCGACGCCCGGACGACGCTGATGCGCGATCTGCGCCTCGAAGAGCTGACCGCCCACCTCAACGCCCTGACCGGCGACCTGTTCGAACCCTACCGAGCCCTGTGAGGAGCAGCCCCGTGCGCACACCGATCATCGCCCTCGCCCTGCTGCTGGCCGCGCCGGCCCTGGCGCAGCCGCGCCGCATCGACGACCCCCGCGTGCAGGACACGCTGGAGGCGCTGAAGCTGGAGCCCACCATCCAGCAGACCCAGGCGGCGGCGCTGCAGTTCTTCAACATCGACCCGGACACGGTGAGCGGCATGCGCACGCGCGCGGCGCTGAAGGCGCTGCTGCCGACGGTCGAGGGCAGCGTGCGGGTGAACGACTCGACGGTCGACTCGGACACGATCGATCGCATCAACTTCTCGGAGGACGTGCCGGCCCTCGTGGGCGCCACGGGCGCGGACGTCTTCGAGTACGGGGTGAGCGCGCGCTGGAACCTGCCCCAGCTCGTGTTCAACAGCGAGGTGCTGGACGTCAGCTCGCTGGCGGTGCTGCAGGAGGGCGTGCTGAAGGAGGTGACGCGGCTGTACTACACGCGGCGGCGCCTGCAGGTCGACCTGGCGCTGAACCCCGCGGACGACGCGGCGACGCGGCTGTCGAAGGAGCTGCGCATCGAGGAGCTGACCGCGACGCTCGACGCGATGACCGGCAACCTGTTCAGCCGGCAGGCGGCGCGGGCCGCGCGGGCGTCGCGGGTACGCCCGGCGCCGCGGCGCCGCCGCTGAGGCGGCGCCGGGGCGGGCTCAGTGGTGCCCGCCCTCGCCCTCGGCCTTCTTCTCGCGCTTGCTCGGCGGCACCTTGCCCTCGGGCGTCTTGCCCACCTTCTCGAGCAGCGTCTGCACCTCTTCGCCCTTGGCCTCGTAGGGCACCTTGGGCTCCTCGCGGAAGGTCACGGGCTCCCAGCAGCCGGTGGCGAGGGCGGTCAGACTCAACAGGCAGACGAGGCGGATCATCGGGGTCCCCCAGGGGTGGGCCGTGCGGTTGCGCGGGATTCTAGGGACTCGAGCGCCAGGGTCAACCCATCTGCGCCCGCAGCGCTTGACCCGGCCGCCCCGTTCGGGAACCCTCCCGCTCCTTTTCGGTCCCGGAGGAGCGCATTGAAGCGCAAGGACTACATCAGCCGCGCGGGCTACGCGAAGCTGTCGGGCGAGCTCGACACCCTGCTGCGCGTCGAGCGCCCCAAGGTGGTCAACAACGTCGCGGCGGCCGCCGCCGAGGGCGATCGCAGCGAGAACGCCGAGTACATCTACGGCAAGAAGCGCCTGCGCCAGATCGACAAGCGCATCGAGTTCCTGACGAACCGCCTCGACGCGCTCGAGGTCGTGCCCGATCCGACCACCGACGCCAAGGTGGTGTTCCTGTCGTACGTCGACGTCGAGGATCCCGAGGGCAAGGTGCGCACGTTCCGCATCGTGGGCGCCGACGAGACCGACGCGCAGTCGGGCTTCATCTCGTGGAAGTCGCCGGTGGGGCGCGCGCTGCTCGGCAAGCAGCTCGACGACGAGGTGGTCGTCGAGACGCCCGGGGGCGAGCGCGAGTACGTCGTCGTGGGCATCCACACCCAGCGCCCGAGCGCCGCCTGAGCGCCCGCCCGGCGGCCCGCCGGGCTTGTGGGCGAGGTCGCCTTTCGGCTTAACTGCGGCCCATGAGCAGACTCTCCCTCGCGTGCGCGTCGCTGCTTTGCCTGCTGGCCGCCGGGTGCACCACCGCCCCGAAGGAGGCCGAGGCCGAGTGCCAGGTCAACGCCCACTGCCCGGGCGATCAGGTGTGCCGCGCCGGCACCTGCGGGCCGCCCGGCTGCGGGGACGCGGGGCTGTGCGCCGGCGGGCAGGTGTGCATCGCCGGTGAGTGCCGCGCGACCGGCGATCAGTGCCGCGGCGACGACGACTGCCCCGGCGGGCGCTGCGTCGAGGGCGAGTGCTTCGCCAACAACTGCCAGGAAGGTGACACGCGCCCCTGCACGACGCAGTGCGGCGACGGCGTCGAGCGCTGCCGGCAGGGCGTGTGGCTGCAGTGCAGCGCGCAGCCGGTGCTCGAGGTGTGCGGCGACGACCGCGACAACGACTGCGACACCCAGGTCGACGAGCAGTGCGGGGGCTGCGCCGACGGCGAGCAGCGGCCCTGCATGACCGAGTGCGGCGAGGGGCGCGAGCAGTGCGCCGGCGGCCAGTGGCGCGGGTGCACCGCGCAGCGGGTGCGCGACGAGGCCTGCGGCACCGGCGTCGACGAGGACTGCGACGGGATCATCGACGAGGGCTGCGACGACTGCGAAGAGGGCAGCACGCGGCCCTGCAGCACCGCCTGCGGGGACGGCAACGAGACCTGCGAGGGCAACACCTGGCGCAGCTGCGACGCGCTCCAGCCGGCCGACGAGCTGTGCGACGGGCGCGACAACGACTGCGACGGGCGCACGGACGAAGAGGTGAACCGCAGCTGCGCCACCCAGTGCGGGGCGGGCACCGAGACCTGCGAGGGCGGCAGCTGGGCCGGGTGCACCGCGCCCGAGGACTGCCCCTGCGGCGGCGAGGACGTCGACAGCCAGGTGTGCGGCCAGTGCGGCGTGCGGCAGCGCACCTGCGAGGGCGGGCGGTGGAGCGAGTGGTCGGCCTGCGACGAGAGCCAGGTGGAGTGCACGCCGGGTGAGGCCGAGGAGTCCCGGTGTGGCGCCTGTGGCACGGATCGCCGGGTGTGCACGGCCGAGTGCCGGTGGGGCGAGTGGCAGGGCTGCAAGGGCGAGAAGACCTGCGTGCCCGACGCGGTGGAGAGCGAGGACTGCCCCGGCGGCTGCGGCCAGCGGACGCGCACCTGCCAGGCCACCTGCGAGTGGGCCGAGTGGAGCCAGTGCGGCGGCGGCATGGGCGACGGGTGCGGCATCGGCGAGACCGAGACGCGGCCCTGCGGCGGCTGCGGGATGCAGACGCGCACCTGCGGGCCCGAGTGCAGCTGGGGCGAGTGGGGGGCCTGCGAGGAGGCCGGCGAGTGCACGCCCGGCGAAGAGCAGGGCGAGGCCTGCGGCGGGGCGTGCGCGGCGCGGGTGCGCCAGTGCACCGATCAGTGCACCTGGGGCGCGTGGGGCGAGTGCATGGGCGGCGGCCAGTGCGAGACGGGCCAGAACGAGACGCGCGCGTGCGGCTTCTGCGGCACCCAGCAGCGGGTGTGCGACGCCACCTGCGTGTGGAGCGAGTGGACGGCGTGCGAGGGCGAGGGCGAGTGCGCCGCGGGCGACGTGCAGCAGGCCGGCTGCGGCAGCAACGTCGGGGCCTGCGAGCCGGGCACGCGCCAGCGCACCTGCTCGGGCGCCTGCCAGTGGAACGACTTCGGCGAGTGCCTCGGCGGCGTGCAGCCGAGGGCCGAGGTGTGCGGCGACGGCGTCGACCAGGACTGCGACGGGGCCGACGAGACGCGCCCCGATCAGTACGAAGGCCCCCGGGGCAACGACACCTGCGGCACCTGCTTCGTGCTGGCCGAGGAGGATCCCAACGTGTTCCTCAACGCGACGATCGACAACCGCGACGACGCCGACTTCTACTGCTTCGACGCCGTGGACAACACCAGCATCCCCGGCTTCGGCGAGCACATCCGGGTGATGCTCGAGGACATCCCCAACGGCGCCGACTTCGACCTCTTCCTGTACCGCAGCGTCGCCGACTGCAACGCCAACCGGCCCGCGGCCAGCAGCACCAACACCGGCAGCGACGACGAGTCGATCGACTGGGTCGAGGCGATCAACGTCGAGGACGGCGGCCGCTGGGTGGTGCGCGTGAAGCGCTACCAGGGCAGCGACTGCGCGCGGCAGTACCGGCTGACGATCAACGGGCTGCGCTGATCCGCGGCCTCACCGACCCGCCGCTTGGGTTCGGCACGCAGTCTGCTTACAATGTTGCACCGTCAGCGCCGCGACGCGGAGCGCCGTCGGAGGGTGGTCACTCGACCCCACCGATCGGCAACCGCGCTGGCCACCGGAGCCCGAGGGGAGATCATGCGACGTCCGAACCTGGCCCTCACCGCCTTCGCCCTGGCCGCGCTCGCGGCGGGCGCGACCGGCTGCGCCGATCCCCAGGAGAGCGAGGATCCCACGACGCCCCAGGTGGAGGCCCTGTCGGCCACCGACGTCGTCGTCGGCGAGACGGTCGAGTTCTACGGCCGTAACTTCCTGCACGGCGACGAGGGCAGCACGCGCCTCCGCTTCGTCGGCACCTTCACCGCGGCCGACGGCGAGGACATCCCGGTCGACTTCGCGATCAACCCCACCTTCGGCGGCACCGACGAGGCCGCCGGCACGCAGATCCTCACCTGGTCGCGCTTCGGCCCCTTCGCCAACCCCTTCACCGGTGACGCGCGCCCCGGCCGGTTCACCGGTCAGGTGGTGCCGCTGACCGACGCCGCCGACGGCACGATGACCGAAGGCAAGGCCCTGAAGGTGTCGCTGGGCGTCGGGCCCTCGCTGGTCATCGAGGCCTTCGAGCCCTTCGAGGCCGAGTGCGGCGCCCCCGCGCTGCGCGCCCTGGCCGGCATCCCCTACCGCTTCCGGGTGCGCGCCGCGGGCATCAAGCCGACGAAGTTCTACTTTCAGCTCAACAACGTGAACGGCGCCGACGGCACGCACGAGATCACCCACGACTTCGGCCGCGGCAACCCGGTCGCCTTCGACGAGATCGGGGTCGACCAGCCCATCCTGTTCAACCCGGTGCCCGACGACGCGCAGTTCTACGTGACGGCCATCCGCGCCATCGCCGAGGACGACGAGGGCAACGCGGTCGAGACGGCGCTGCCGATGACCGTGCACCGCCCGGTCGAGGTGGTCTACCAGGGCACCTACGAGCTGGCCGAGCGCTACGAGCCGCAGCCGGTGTCGGGCTGCATCCCGGGCAGCACCCGCAGCGTGGTCGAGTACCAGGAGACGCGCACCGAGACGCGCCAGCAGTCGGTGAGCGTGACGGTGGCGACCAACTGGAGCCGGGCGCGGGGGCGCGAGGTGTCGCAGAACCTGCTCGAGGGCGTGCAGATGGGCGAGAGCCGCAGCCGCACGCTGGGCGAGTACGACAGCGAGGCCGAGGCCATCGAGGAGGGCTACGGCATCAGCTACGGCCAGAGCACGGCGAACAACGTCAACCTCAGCGTGACCGACGGCGAGAGCTGGGCCTGGAACATGTCGGAGGGCGAGACCAACGAGGAGTACTCGAGCCGGATGAACATGATCTTCGGCGAGGGCAGCCTGTCGGGCACGGTGGGCGTGTCGGCCGAGGGCTCGGTGCCCGGCTTCGCCAAGGTGTCGGGCAGCGTCGAGACGACCGCCGGGGTGACCGCCGGCGCCTCGACCGCGGGCACGCGCGGCAACCGCAACGCGGTGACCACCAACCGGGGCTACGGCGCCGGCGGCAGCCGCAGCGAGACGCGGGCCTTCGGCAGCACGCTGGCCGAGGAGCGCAGCCAGAGCCTGAGCGGCAACTACGCGCTGACCAGCCAGCGGTCGCGCAGCCGCGAGGACACCGAGACGCGCGAGCGCAGCCGCGTGTGGAGCTTCTCGGACGGCCTGGCGCAGAGCGAGACGGTCAGCGTCGGGCAGAGCGCCGCCGAGGAGCAGACCTGGGTGGACTCGGAGAGCATCGCCGTCAGCCAGGGCTTCGTCGGCACCATCCCGCGCTCGCGGGTGGGCATCTTCTACCGCCAGACGACGCGGTGGGTGCGGCGCGCCGAGGTGCGCACCTTCGACCTGTGCGGCGTCGCCAGCCACGCCGGCGAGCTGCAGTTCAACGAGTGGACCTGGGCCCCCGACCTCGCGATCGGCGAGAGCTGCGAGGTCGTCCCGCCCGCGCCGGCGCTGCCGCCGGCCAAGTGCTTCATCCCGCCGTGCGGGGGCTGAGCAGCATGCGACGAGGAGCAGAGCCGATGACCGCGACGACCGCGCGCACCCTTCGCATCCTGACCCTGGCGGCCGCCGTCGTGGCGGCGGCGGGCTGCGCCGACGAGGCCGAGGACAGCGGGCCGTCGAGCGGCGTCGCGGCCCTGTCGGCCAGCGACGTCGTCGTCGGTGAGACCCTCGAGGTGTACGGCAACGCGCTGGTGCCCGAGGACGCGACCGACGTGCGGGTGGTGTTCGAGGGCGTCTACGTCGACGACACCGGGCGCGAGGAGCCGGTCAACCGGGCCTTCCCGGGCGTGGCCGACGGCGAGATCGAGCTCGACGGGGACGTGCTGCAGGCCGTGCGCGTGGCGCGCCTCGGGCCCTTCTCGAACCCCTTCAGCAGCGCCGACCGGCCGGGCGCCTTCACCGGCACGGTGCACGTCGAGGCCACCGGGGCCGACGGCATGGTGACGAAGTCGCGCGGCAAGGAGGCCCGGCTGGCGGTCGGGCCCTCGCTGATCATCGAGGGCTTCGCGCCCATCGACGCCGAGTGCGGCGCCCCGGCGCTGCGCGCGCTGAGCGGGCTGCCGTACAAGCTGACCGTGCGCGCGGTGGGCATCAAGGCGACGCGCTTCATCTACGAGCTGAGCAACGTCAACGGCATCCAGGGGGCGGCGCAGTTCGAGCACGACTTCGGCGCGGGCAACCCCGTCGAGCGCGACGGGCTGGGCCTCGACGAGCTGGTCGTCTTCAACCCGGTGCCCGACGTCGAGCAGTTCTACGTCGCGGGCATCCGCGTGCTGGCCTTCGACGACGAGGGCAACCAGGTCGAGACGGCGCTGCCGATGAGCGTGCACCGGCCGCTCGAGGTGGTCTACCAGGGCAAGCGCGAGCTGGCCGAGCGCTACGAGCCCAAGCCCGTCAGCGGCTGCATCCCGGGCAGCGTGCGCAGCCGCGTCAGCTACACCGAGACGCGCACCGAGACGCGCCAGCTGTCGGTGGGCGTGACGGTCAGCAACAACTTCCTGCGCAGCGTGGGCGAGACGGTCAACCAGAGCTGGCGCGAGGGCATCACCGAGGGCGAGAGCCGGTCGCGCACGCTGGGCAGCGCCGAGCGCGAGGAAGAGGCCATCCGCGAGAGCTACGGCGTCACCTACGGGCAGAGCGAAGCGAACGACGTCCGCTTCGAGTCGACCGACGGCGAGAGCTGGAACTGGAACCTCAGCCAGGGCATGTCGAACACCGAGTACGAAGAGCGCCTGAACACGCTCTACGGCGACGTGAGCGGCTCGGTGACCGTGGGCGCCGAGGCGTCGGGCTCGGTGCCCGGCTTCGCCAAGGTGACCGGCAAGGCCTCGACCACGGTGGGCGTGCGCGCCGGCGGCTCGACCGCGGGCACGACCGGCGGCAGCCGCACCAACACGCGAAACGAGGGCTTCTCGATGGCTGGCGACCGCAGCGAGACGCGCGCCTTCGGCAGCACGCTCACCGAGCGCAGCTCGCAGAGCCTGACCGGCAGCTACGCGCTCACCCGCGCGCGCCAGCGCAGCCAGAGCGACACCGAGGCGCGCAGCCAGAGCCGCACCTGGGACTTCAACCAGGGCTTCTCGGAGTCGGACATCGTCAGCGAGGGCATCAGCGAGTCCGAGCAGCGCACGTGGGTCGAGTCGGCCAGCGACCAGACCGTGCAGGCCTTCAGCGGCTCGATCCCGCGCTCGAAGGTGGGCATCTTCTACCGCCAGACCACCCGCTGGGTGCGCCGCGCCGAGGTCCGCGCCTACAACCTCTGCGGCCTCGGCCGCCACGTGGGCGAGCTGCAGTTCAACGAGTGGACCTGGGCCCCCGACCTGGCCATCGGCGACGACTGCGACGCCCTGCCGCCCCCCAGCCAGCTGCCCTCCGCCGCCTGCTTCGTCGAGCCCTGCGGGGGCTAGTGTTGCCGCCGCGCTGGCGCGCGGCACCGGGGGGGCTCGCCGCCCACCCCGGACCCCCCGGCAGGCCGGCGCCCTTCGGGCGCACCTCCGCTCCGCTCACGTCCTCGGCTTCGCCTGCGGGCGTTCGGTCGCTCCGGCACGTACGGCATTGCCGCACGCCGGCCTGAAGGCCGCTTCGCGGCCAGGCTTTCGGCCTAATCCTCGTGCTTGTCGACGAGTTGGCGGACGAAGACGTCGAGCTTGTTGTAGGGGATCTCGATGTTCGCGGCGCGCAGGGCCTTGAACACGGCGTCGTTGACGCGGTCGACGACGGCCTCGCGGGCCGAGGGGTGCTCGACCCACACCAGCAGCTGAAACTGCAGGGCCGACTCGCCCATGGCGACGAAGCGCACCATCGGGCGGGGTGTCTCGGCGATCTGCGGGATGCCGACGATCGCCTCGAGCAGCACCGCGCGCACCTGATCGGGATCGCTGGGGTAGGCGACGCCGACCGGGACGCGGATGCGCTGCTTGACGTAGGGGCCGCCGGTCTCGTTGACGATGC
This sequence comes from Myxococcales bacterium, assembly GCA_020633465.1. Taxonomy (GTDB): domain Bacteria; phylum Myxococcota_A; class Bradymonadia; order UBA7976; family UBA1532; genus JACKDN01. Next base: position 45,891 of record JACKDN010000014.1, on the reverse strand, counting down.
GCGTATTGCCCATCGTGGCGTTGGGCACGGTGATCTCGATGTCGTCCTGGGTCACGATGCGCGTCGAGCGCAGGCCGATGCTGTTCACCCGGCCGCGCAGGCCGTCCTCGAGCACGATGAAGTCGCCCACGTTGTAGGGGCCGTCGGCCAGGATGAAGATGCCGGCGAACAGGTTGGCCAGCGTATCCTTCGCGGCGAAGCCGATGGCGATGCCCAGCACCCCGGCCGAGGCCAGCCACGCGGTGAGATCGACGTGCCACGCGAGGAACGTGGCGTAGATGGCCGCGCCGATCAGCGTCACCTTGAACAGGATGTCGAACACCGGCAGCGTGCGCCGCTGCAGCACCGCCGACGAGGCCGCGCGGCCGCTGACGCGCTGCAGGATCGCGCTGCCGATGCGCCCGACCGCGATGGTCCAGACGATGGCCGCGACGGTCTTCAACACCCCGTGCACCAGGAAGTCGAGCTTCGGCGGCACCGTCAGGTGGTCCATCGCCGACGAGATGCCCACCGCGAGCACCGTCACCACCAGCGGCTTCTGCAGCGCCCGCGCGGCGATCTCGTCCAGATCGGTGTTCGTACGGGGCGCCACGCGGCGCACGATGAAGCCCAGCGACGCGCGGCCCAGCCACGCGAGGGCCACGGCCGCCGCCAGCGTCACGCCCGCCCGCACCCAGGGGTTCGCCCAGAGATCTGCCCAGCTCACGTGGCGCTCCAGTCCGGGGGCAGCGCCACGGGCTCGGCGCCCACGCGGCGTGCGTCGAAGGCCTCGGTCAGCCGATCGAGATCGGCGGTGTCGGGCAGGCCGGCCGTCGCCGCGAGCAGCCGCCGGACGTCGGCCGCCGCGCGGCCCGCGGCGCGCAGGCCGGTCAGGCTGAGGGCCCCGTCGCGCTTGGCCAGCCGCGCGCCGTCCGGCCCGGTGACCAGGCCGACGTGCGCGTAGGCGGGCCGCGGCAGGTCGAGCAGGTCGAGCACCAGCACCTGGCGCGCCGTCGAGGGCAGCAGGTCGGCGCCGCGCAGCACGCGGGTGCAGCCCATCGCGACGTCGTCCCAGGCGCAGGCGATCTGGTAGGCGGCGACGCCGTCGCGTCGGCGCACGACGAAGTCACCCAGCGCGCCCACCGCGTCGAAGGCCTGGGGCCCGGCCGCCTCGTCGTCGAAGCGCACGTCGGCCCGCGCGAGGCGGCGCAGCGCGGCCGCGACGTTCAGCCGCAGCGCGGGCACGCGGTTGCGGCGGCGGGGGAGGGCCTCGAGATCGCCGAGGGGCCTCGGGTGGGCGGGGCGGCAGGTGCCGGCGTACACCGGCCCCTCGTCCGAGGCGTGCGGCGCCCGCGCGGCCTCGCGCACCTCGCGGCGGGAGCACCAGCACGGGTACAGCAGGCCCAGCGCGTCGAGCGCGCGCAGCACGGCGGCGTACTGGTCGAAGCGCTCGGACTGCCGGTAGGGGCCGGCCGGGCCGCCTTCGACGGGCCCCTCGTCGTAGATCAGCCCCAGCCAGCGCAGATCGGCGTACTGCCCCTCGAGGCAGCCGTCGGGGATGGCGGCGGGATCGAGATCCTCGACGCGCAGCACGTTGCGCAGCCCGTGCGCGCGGGCGTCGAGCCAGGCCAGCAGCGCGGTGCGCGCGTTGCCCAGGTGCAGCGCGCCGGTCGGCGTCGGCGCGAAGCGCCCGGCGCCGCGGGGCAGGGCCGGCAGGGGCAGGCTCACCGCAGGAAGACGAAGGCGGCCACGGCCCCCAGCACCACCGCGGTCAGCGCGACGAAGGCCAGGATGCGCACGTCGCGCCCGTCGCCGTCGTCCGACGCGGGCGCCGGGGGCGCGCGGCCGGCGTGGGCAGCGGGCGGGGCGCGGGCCGGCTGGGGCGGGGCGCGGCGGCGGCTCGGGGGTCGGGCGCTGCTCGTCGTGATCCTGCAGCGCCCGCTGCACCTCGCTGCCCCGGAACTGGCGGATCTCCTCGCTGGCGCGCTCGGCGATGGGCGCCGTGGCCTCCGCCGGGCCGGCGAGCGCCGCCTCGAGCTGCGCGTGCAGCGCGCCGTCGTCCACGACGGTCGGGGCCTCGGGATCGGGCAGGCCGGGGGGCGGCGCGCTGGCCGCCTCGGCCTCGGACTCTTCGATGGTGGTCGCGTCGTCCTCGGGCTCGAACGTGGCCTGCCCCAGATCGGTGGCGATCGCCTGCGGGTGAAAGCTCAGCGTCGACTCGCCCGGCTTCTTCAGGGCCGCCAGCGCGAAGGCGGGCGTCTCGATGGCGGTCTCGAGCAGATCGCCTCCGGCCGCCGCGCTCGGGGTGTCTTCGCCCAACAGCACCGCGCGCATCGCTGCGGCGTCGGCGGGGCGCTGCCCGGGCTCGGGGTGCGCGGCCTGCGCCAGCGCGGCCGCCAGCCCCGGCGGCACCGGCTCGCCCAGCGCGTTGCGCAGCAGGGGCGGGCGGGCCTGCTGCAGGTGGGCCCGGCAGATGTCGACCGGGTTGCCCGGCTTGAGGAAGTGATCGCCCAGCACCAGCCAGTAGCCGATCAGCGCCAGGGCGTAGAGATCCGTGCGACCGTCCACCGCGTTGCGGAACCACTGCTCGGGCGCCATGAAGCGCGGGCTGCCGAACACCTCGCCGTTCACGGTCAGCGCGGTGGCGCCCTCGTCGGCGGTCAGCTTGGTCAGGCCGAAGTCGATCAGCCGGACGAAGAGCTGGTCGCCGCGCGTCTCGAGCAGCAGGTTCTCGGGCTTCAGATCGCGGTGCACGACGCCGGCGGTGTGGCACACCTGCAGGGCCTCGAGCGTCTGGCGCAGCAGCGAGACGGTCTCGTCGGCGGTGAAGCGGCGCTCGACCAGCAGATCGCGCAGGCTGCGCCCCTCGATGAGCTCCATCACCATCGCCGGCGTGCCGTCGTCGAGCACGTCGTACTCGAGCAGCGTCACCAGGTTGGGGTGGTGCAGCTTGCCGATGGCCTGCGCCTCGCGGCGGAAGCGCCGGGCGACGTCGCCGAAGCCCTCGCTGGGCGCGTCGAGCACCTTGATCGCCACCATCCGGTCGAGGCGCAGGTCGCGGGCGGCGTAGACCACGCCCATGCCGCCCTCGCCGATGACCTTCTGCACCCGGTACTTGCCGAGCAGCGTGGCGCCCAGATGCGCGTGGCGTGCCGTCATGGCGCGCACGATACCATCCCGGCGGGTGCATCGGTACGCCGTCGCGCGACCGCGGGGGCGCTATGCTCGCCGCGTGACGTCCTCGTTGCCGACGCTGACCGACCTGATCGTCGTGTTCTCGGTGGCCTTCGCGCTGGTGCCGGTCGCGGCGCTGTACGTCGCGCGCTGGTGGCTGCGGCGCGACGCCTACGAGCCGCCCTGGGCCTTCCCTCTGCTGATGCTGGCCGGCGGCGGGGGCGGGCTCTTGTTCGCGCTCTACGGGCACGGCGAGCTGGTCAGCCTGTTCGCCCGGCTGTACGGCCCGGACGCCGCGTCCGAGCCGCTGTTGTACAACGGCATCGTGCAGCCGGCCGCCGAGGAGATCGGCAAGGCCTTCATCGTGCTCGTCTTCGTGCTGACCCCGCGCTTCCGGGGGCCGGTCGACGGCGCCCTGTACGGCCTGGCCGCGGGCGTCGGCTTCGCCTGCGTCGAGAGCTTCGTCCACTTCTACTCGGCCTGGGCCTACCAGGGGGCGGCCGGCTGGCTGAGCGAGATCGCCGTGCGCACGGGGCCGTCGATGGTGATCCACGGCACGTCGACGGGGGCGGTGGGCCTGTTCCTCGGCCTGGCCAAGCTCGATCGCCGCGCGGTGGTGGCGCTCTTGGCGCCCATCTGCGGCATGACCGCGTCCCTGGCGGTGCACGGCGGCTGGAACGCGCTGGTCTTCCTGTCGGTCTACACCGGCGAGGCGGACTTCGAGCGCCTGGCCTTCATGGGCCAGGCGCCGGTGATGGCGGTGTTCGTGGGGGCGTTGTGGTGGGCGGTGCGCCTCGAGACCCGGCGCGGGGCGCCGCGGCCGCGCTCAGCCGGGCCCGCCGAGGCCCCGCATGAGGGCGGCGGGATCTGAGCCGGGCGGGGGCATCCCGGGCATGCCGGGCATCCCGCCCGGGGGCGCGGCGGGCTCGGCCGTCTTGATGAACTTGTCCGGCGTCTGCGTGGTGAGCGTCTCGACGGCGTACTTGTTCACCTTGACCACGTAGTCGTTGCCCTCGGCCTTGACGTAGAAGCCGTCGTCGTCGGCCTTGCCGATGCGATAGACGGTCTCGGCGTCCTCCTTGCGCAGGGTGACCACGGTGGCCTCGTCGCCGAGGCCGTAGGCGGGGTCGACCGTCTTGCCGACCGGCGCGGCGAGCTGGACGCTGCGCGCGCTGCTGACGAAGCTGCGCACCCGGCTCTGGTCGACGTCGGCGTCCGCGGGCAGCTCGTTGACCCGCCACTCGCCGTTGTCGTCCTTGACCACGGTGATGCTGCGGCTGCCCTGCGTCACCTGCACCTCGATCGGATCCTCGACCTTGACGTAATCGGGATCGACGTAGCTGCGCACCCGCTCGCTCAGGCCCCAGGCCGACACACCGCGCGCCAGGTACACCGCGTCCTGATCGGCCCGCCGCACGTGCACGCTGGTGCCCTTGGCGTTGCCGACCACGAAGGCCTGCGGCTTGCCGTCCACGGTCAGCTCGATCTTCTTCGCGTAGGCCCGGTCGCCCACCTCGAGGGCGTTGTGGTTGGCCTTGTTGTTGGCCACCGGCGCCCGCACGCGCGCGTCGAGCAGCTTGTCGAGCACCTCGTCGACCTTCTTGGTGTCGGCGGGGAAGTCGTCGGCGGTGCCCACCACCCAGCCGTCGCCCTTGCGCACCAGCGTCACGCTGTCGGGGGTCTCGCCCGCCTTGGCCGGCTTGCCGGTGATGACCAGCTTGCCGACGTCCTCCTTCTTGGCCTCGATCAGCGGCGCGGCGTCGTCGTCCGGCCCGTCGCTGCCCGCGCTCCACGTGAGCGCGACGAGCACCGCCTGCGCGGCGAAGAGGCCGGCGAGCACCTTGTTCGTCGTGTTCATGCGTTCTCCAGCGGAATCGGTCGGGCCATCTTGCGCCGCGTCGTGGCCAGCACCAGGACGCCGATCAGCGCCGCCAGCACGATCGCGTAGTTGACCACCTCGTAGGTCGTGCGCTCCTCCTCGTCCAGCGGCTTCAGCGTGCGCGCGAAGGCGCCGGCCGAGCGGATGGTCAGGAGGTCGGTGTCCTCGAGCGTCCAGTCGATCAGGTTGCGCACCAGGATCGCGTTGCCGCGGTAGCCGCCGCCGCCCATCTGCATGCCCAGCTGGCCGACGAGGTCGCCAGCGAACTCGGACGACGCCACCACCACCAGCCGCGCCTCGGGCGTCGAGGTCTTCATCGTGCGCCCGGTGCGATCGGCCTTCGCCTCGAGGTCGCCCTCGGGCTTGGCGTCGGGCACGAAGATGGGCGAGGGGCGGTCGGCGAAGTAGCTCGGGAAGCTGCCGTGCTCGGTCACCGCGACGATCTGCTCGCCGGTCTTCGCGTCCTCGGCCTTGCCGAAGCCGCCCTCGGGCCACTGCTGGAAGTCGGGCTGCAGGCTGGTCGACGTCTGCAGCCACGTGTCGGGGCTGGTGCGCAAGAGCGTCTGCTGCTCGACGCCGTCGATGGGCTTCAGCTCGATGGGCGACGCCCAGGTCATCGCCACCGAGGGCACGCCGGCCAGCGCCGCGTGCCCCTCGGCGAAGCCCTCGCGCCGGATGTCGGCGAAGAAGGGGTAGGGGATCATCTCGATGCGCTCGAACACGTAGGGCCCGCGCTGCTCGCGCACCGGCACCGGGAAGGCCGTGTTCTGCGGATCCATCACCAGCGACTGCTGCACCTTCACGCCGTAGGTGTCGAGCAGGTCGAGCAGCTTGCCGTCGGCCGACTGCGCGGTGATGCCCTGGCGATCGGCGTTCACGTCGTAGGCGCCCGCGAAGGCGATCACCGCGCCGCCGCGCATCAGGTACTGGTCGATGGCGAACTGGGCCTTCTCGTCGAGCTCGGTCTTGCCGACGATCAGCACGTCGATGTCGCCGGGCACCACGCCGTCGTCGAGCTCGAGGCGCCGCACGGTGAAGTCGGCGCCCAGCATCTGCTCGACCTGGCGGTAGTCGGTGCGGCCGTGCGGCTGCGGCGGCATGCCCGGGAACTGCGGCTGCTGCGGGGCGGGGGACTTCGTCACCAGGCCCACCGTCTTCAGGAAGCCCGGGGTCAGGCGCTTGATCGACGCCTCGATGCTGGTGCGCAGGTCGCCCTCGGACAGATCGCCCTGCGGGAACACCTGCTCGGCGCGATCCCCCGACTTCACCAGGATGTGCAGATAGAAGGTCTTCTGCCCGAAGAGGTCGGCGGCCATCGGCCGGAAGCCGTACTGCTGCTGCAGGCGCTGCTGCAGGGCCTGGTCGCCGCCGGGATCGATCGCCTCGTACTTGATGCGCCCGCCGGTCTTCTCGGCCAGCTCGTCGGCCACGGTCTGCAGCCGCTTCGGCACGTCGGCGAACTCGGGCGGCAGCGCGTCGGGCGTCACGTAGGCGGTCACCTCGACCTTGCTGTCGTTGCGCGCCAGCACCGACTCGAGGCTCTGGAAGCCCTGGCTGACCTTCTTGATCGCCCGCGTGATGTCGTACTCGAGGCTGCGCAGGCGCACCTGGACGTCGGTGTCGTCGGCGTACACCTCGATCAGGTCGCCGAACTGCAGCACCTCGTACTCGTCGCCGTACTTGATCAGGATGTGGAAGTAGGAGTTGACCACCGACTCCTCGTGCCGCTCCGAGATGCGGAAGGGCACGGACTTGATGCCGTACTGGTCGCTGATCTCCTCCTCGAGCGCCTCGTCCTTGTTGGGATCGAAGAACTCGACCTTCACGTTGCCGCTGCCGCGCACCTCGTACTCGGTGAGGAAGTCGCGGATGCGCGGCACCAGCGGCGACAACAGCGGGTGCGTCTTCTCGCTGAAGAAGCCCTGGATGACCAGGGGCTCGTCGAGGCGGGCCAGGATGCCCTCGGTGACGTCGCTGATGCTGTACTCGCCGTCGACGGTGAGATCGGCGCGGGCCGAGGTCACCGGCGCCAGCCACAGGTTGACCGCCAGCACGTTCAGGCCGGCGAGCGCCACGGTCGTCAGCATCACCGGCCGCCGCGAGTTGCCCTCGGCCGGCTGCTTGTCCAGGCGCTTCATCTCGAGGAAGTGCACGTTCAACAGCAGGAAGAAGACGGTCAGGCTGCCGTAGTAGGCCAGATCGCGCAGGTCGAGCACGCCGCGCTCGATGCTGCTGAAGCGGCTGCCGGTGCCCAGGCCGCGCAGCACCTCGGCGGTCTCGGTGGCGAAGAAGCCGGTCAGCGCGTCCGAGCCCAGCAGGTACAGGAAGCCGCCGAGGATGGCGGTGACCATCAGCGCGACGATCTGGTTGTCCGTCCGGGCGCTGACGCAGAGGCCGATGGCCATGTAGGTGGACGCCAGCAGCAGCGCCGCGACGTAGCCGCCGATGACCGGGCCCCAGTCCAGCTCGCCCAGGAGCGACACGGTGATCGGCAGCGGCAGCGTGAGCGCCAGCGCCAGGCCCACCAGCGCCATGCCGGCGACGAACTTGCCCAGCACCAGGTCGCTGGTCTTGATGGGCAGCGTGAGCAGGATCTCGAGCGTGCCCATCTTCTGCTCTTCGCTCCACTGCCTCATGGTGACGGCCGAGACGAGGAAGATGAGCAGCAGCGGCAGCCAGTTGAACAGCGGCCGCACGTCCGCGAGGTTGCGGGCGAAGAACTTCGAGTAGGTGAAGAAGATGAACAGCGTGGCGACGAGGAAGACGCCGAGGAAGATCAGCGCGACCGGCGACAGGAAGTAGCTGCGCAGCTCCTTCCGCGCGGTCGTGAGGATGCTCGCGGTGTTCACGCGGCCTCCTTTCGCTGGGCCACGTGGGCGGCCATCAGCTCGCGGAAGACGCTCTCGAGGCTGGGCGTCGCGCGCGCGACCTCACCCAGCGTCCAGCCCTTCTCGACGGCCAGCTTCGCGATGGCCGGCTCGGGCCGGGCGCCCGCGGCCACCTTCACGGTGTACCGTTGATAGCCGTCCTTCTCGCCGGCCCGCCGGACGTCGCTCACGCCCTCGACCTCGGCCAGGGCCCCGGCCGCGTCCTTCGCGTCGGCCACGGCCACCCGCACCACGTCGCTCGACAGCATCTCCTCGAGCGTCGCGTCGGCCGCCTTCTGCCCCTCGATGAGGATGACCACCCGGCTGCACACCGCCTCGATCTCGGACAGGATGTGCGTCGACAAGATGACCGTCGTCGTCTTCGCCAGCTCGCGGATCAGCGCGCGGATCTCGAGGATCTGCACCGGATCGAGGCCGTTGGTGGGCTCGTCGAGCACCAGCACCTTGGGCTGGTGCAGGATCGCCTGCGCCAGGCCCACGCGCTGCCGATACCCCTTGGACAGCTGGCTGATCGGCTGCGTGACGCGCTGCTCGAGGCCGGTGGCCTTCACCGCCGCCGCCACCCGCTTGGCGCGCTCGGACTTCGGGACGCCCCGAAGGTCGGCCATCATCAGCAGGTACTCCTGCACCAGCATCTCGGGATACAGCGGCGCGTGCTCGGGCAGATAGCCGATCTGCTTCTGCACGCCGATCCGATCCGTGCGCACGTCCAGCCCACCCACCGCCACGGTGCCGCTCGTGGGCTCGAGGAAGCCGGTCATCACCTTCATGACCGTCGTCTTCCCGGCGCCGTTCTGGCCGAGCAGCCCGACGATCTCGCCGGCCGCGACCTCGAACGTCACGCCCGAGACCGCGCGCACGTCGCCGTATCGCTTCTCGAGTTCTTTGACCGCAATCATGGTCGTCCCAACACCCCCGCGCTTCGACGTTGCGAATCCGGTCGGCGCGAACCGCGCCACGGCGCCGGTTATTCCGCACGCGTGCGGCCCTTGTCCGACACCATCGTGCGGGCCGCTTTGAGCGGCCTGCGTCGTCATGCTTAAACTCCACCCGACAGCTCGCCCCTGCGGCCGGGGCGGCACCGGAAAAGAGTTCGGGGGACAGTAGTGACCACAGCGCGAATGGCAAGGTGTCTCTTGGCCCTCGTCCTGATTTTCGGGTGCGACGACGGGGGTGGGGGCGGCGACGCGGGCGACGGCGGGGCGGGCGACGCGGGCGTCGCGGAGTGCAGCGACGGGATCGACAACGACGGGGACGGCCTCGTCGACGGCTTCGATCCCAGCTGCAGCGGGCCCGACGATCCCACCGAGGCCGATCGCCAGTGCAGCGACGGGATCGACAACGACGAGGACGGCGCCATCGATCTCGACGATCGCGGCTGCGCGGACGGCGAGGACGACGACGAGGGCGACGAGCCACCCCTGCCGCAGTGCCAGAACGGCGTCGACGACGACGACGACGGCTTCGTCGACCTCGACGACCGCGGCTGCGACGACGCCGAGGACGACGACGAGTCGGGCGAGCCGGATCTGCCCGAGTGCAGCGACGGCATCGACAACGACGAGGATCAGCTGATCGACTTCCCGCGGGATCCGGGCTGCGCCTCCGAGGTCGACGAGGACGAGGGCGGGCAGGTCGACCCCATCGCGCAGTGCGGTGACGGCATCGACAACGACCTCGATGGCTTCGTCGATCTGGCCGATCCCGGCTGCGAGACGGGCTTCGACCCCATCGAGCGCAACGGCGCCGAGCGCGCGGCCTGCGCCAACGGGATCGACGACGACGCGGACGGCCTCGCCGACTTCCCCTACGACCCCGGCTGCCGCGCCGCCGGCGACGACGACGAGGAAGACGAGATGGGCGCGCGCGCCTGCGGCAACGGCCTCGACGACGACAACGACGGGCGGGTCGACTTCCCCGACGATCCCGGGTGCGCGGGCATCGGCGACGGCGACGAGACCGATCCGCCGGTGGTGCCCGCCTGCGCCGACGGCCGCGACAACGACCGCGACGACGCGATCGACTATCCGGACGACATCGGCTGCGACAGCGCCTCGGACAGCGACGAGGGCGGCAACTGCGCCGACGCCTTCGACGCCATCGAGCTGGCGCCGGGCCGCCGCATCTCGGGCGACACCCGCGGCGCGCCGGTCACCGCCGAGGGCTCGTGCGGCGGCCGCGGCGCCGCCGAGGTGGTGTTCGTCGTGCGCATCGACCGCGTGGTCGAGGCCTTCGAGGTGCGCACCGACTTCCCCGAGACCGAGCTCGAGACGACCCTGTACGTGCGCCGCGCCTGCCTGGGCCCGAACTCCGAGGTGGCCTGCGTGAAGGAGCCCACCGGCGACGGCGAGGTGGGCAACCGGGTGCGCGTCAACAACCCCACCCCCGGCACCTACTTCGTCTTCCTCGACGGCGCCGGGCGCTCGGGCGGGGCCTTCACCGCGCAGCTCGACGTGGTGCCGCTGGCCGCCTGCCTCAACGGCGTCGACGACGACGACGACGGGCGCGTGGACTACCCCAACGATCCCGGCTGCTCGCGCGCTTCGGATCGCGACGAGGCCGATCCCGCCACCCCGCCCACCTGCAGCAACGGCGTCGACGACGACGGCGACGACCGCGTCGACTACCCGGCCGATCCGGGCTGCGCCTCGGCCGCCGATCCCGACGAGGTCGATCTGTGCGGCGCCGGCGTGCGCGTGCTCGAGTACCCGGTGGGCAACCCCTTCGTGCTCGACGACACCCGCCGCGGGACCACGGCGTTCCAGGGCTCGTGCGGCGGCAACAACGCGCCCGAGCTGGTGTACCGCTACGACAACCCCTACTCGGCGACCCTGGAGTTCAGCGTCGACCACCCCGAGACCATCGGCAACACGGTGATCTACGCGCGCTCGCGCTGCGTCGACACGCGCAGCGAGCTGGGCTGCGACGACGGCGATCAGGACGCCCGCGGGGTGCTGCGCCTCGAGCGCCAGCCGCCCGGCGAGGTGTTCGTCTTCGTCGACCACCGCATCGGGCAGGGCGGGCCCTTCAAGCTGTCGGTGCGGGTGACCCGGCTCGATCCCGGCTGCAGCGATCAGATCGACAACGACGACGACGGCTTCATCGACCTCGACGATCTGGGCTGCGCCGATCCCGACGACGAGTCCGAGGCCGATCCGGCCCAGGCGCCGGTGTGCCGCGACGGCGAGGACAACGACGGGGACGGCCTGATCGACTACCCCTTCGACCCGGGCTGCGGCGCGGCGGGCGACGGCGACGAGACGGATCCCGCGGTGCTGCCCGCGTGCTTCGACGGGGTCGACAACGACGGCGACGGCAAGACCGACTTCCCCGACGACGAGGGCTGCTCGGCCACCGGCGACGACGAGGAGGATCGGCGGCGGCCCGGGCAGTGCGCCAACAACATCGACGACGACATGGACGGCCTGGCCGACTACCCGTTCGACCCGGGCTGCGCGGCGCCCGGCGACCTGAGCGAGACGGACGACCGCACGCCGCCCGCCTGCGCCAACGAGATCGACGACGATCGCGACGGCCTGATCGACTTCCCCTTCGATCCCGGGTGCCTGGCCGCCGGCCACCGCTCCGAGGTCGATCCGGATCCGCCCCGGGCCTGCAGCAACGGGCTCGACGACGACGGCGACGGCGTCATCGACTTCCCGGCCGAGCCGGGCTGCCAGTACGCGGCCGACGACGACGAGGCCAACGGCGCCATCCGTCCCCGCTGCTCGAACGGCAACGACGACGACAACAACGGTCGCACCGACTGGCCGGACGATCCCGGCTGCAGCTTCGCGGCGGACAACACCGAGGACAGCTCGGGCCCGACGCGGCGGCGCTGCGCCGACGGCGTCGACAACGATCTCGACGGCGCGGTCGATCTGGCCGACCGGGGCTGCTCGGGGGCGAACGACGACGACGAGGACGATCCCGAGGTGCAGCCCTGGTGCGCCGACGGCATCGACAACGACGAGGACGGCGTCATCGACTGGCCGATGGACGAGGGCTGCGCGGCGCGCGGCGACGACTGCGAGCAGGAGGGCTACGGCCTGTGCGAGGGCGAGTGCCTCGACATCCGCGTCGACGCCCAGAACTGCGGGCGGTGCGGCCGCACCTGCGACGAGGGCGTCGAGTGCATCAACGGCTTCTGCGGGGGCCTGTTCACCTTCGAGGGCGTGCGGCGCGACGTGTCGCCCATCGACCTCGAGGGCTGGGAGCTGTGCCACCTCGACACCTACAACGATCGCGCGACGCAGGTGGCCGACATCGTCGCCCGCTGCGACGGCGAGTACGTGATGCTGGGCTGCCGGCCGGTCAACGCGGCCACCTGGCAGCTCGCGGCGATGGGCGAGCGCGACGAGGTGTTCTTCGACACCGGCAGCGGCCAGCCGAACGCGCAGCGCACCCACCCGCACAACGGGGTGGAGTGGTACTTCAGCGCCGAGTGGAGCATCGGCTTCGCGCCGCTGGGGCAGCGCGTCAACCGGAACTCGTGCGACGTCGAGAACGGCCAGGCCGATCAGCGCCTGTGCTGGCACACGAGCGGCGGCCGGCTGAACGCGGGCTATCGCTGCGGTCAGTGGATGGGCAACGGGGGTCAGCAGAGCTACGAGCGGGCGGTCTGGACCTCGCGCTGACGCGGGCGCCGGCGACCGCGGTGCCCTTGGTGACAGATTTCGGCAGCCCCTCTATCATGGGCGGCGGACGGCCCCCGGCGCGGGGCCGGGTGCGGCGCAGGTGCGGGTGAAGACCAAGGCCTACAAGCTGGCGGCCGAGTTGGGGCTGCACGAGCAGTCCGTCCTCGAGTGGCTGCGGGCGAACGGCTACCCCAACGCGCGGCGCGCCGACACCATCCGCGCGGACGTGGCGCAGGCCGCCCGCCGCGCGCTGGGCCGCGGGCGCGAGCGGGATCGGCGGCAGCGCCCGCGCGCGGCGCCGGTGGCCCGAGGGCGCGGCGGGGCCGCGGCCGAGCGGGCGGACGAGGGCTTCAAGGTCAGCTTCGCCGAGCTGCTCGAGGCGCACCTGCCCAGCGGGGTGGACGCGGGCGAGGCGCCGGTGCCCGACGACAACGCCACCGTGCCCGAGCTGCCGGCCGTCCACCTGGACGCACGGCCCGGGCCCCCGCGCGCCGACGACGTCGATCACCTGCAGCTGCGGTTGGCCCACGCCGAGTCCGAGCGCGATCAGGCGCGGCGCGATCTGGCCAGCCTGCGCGTCCACGGCGAGAAGCAGGCGCAGGAGCTGGTGCAGCTGCGCGAGGCGCTCGCCGAGGCGAAGCGCAACCTGGCCGCCATCGAGGCGCTGCGCGCGGACGTCGAGCGGCTGCACCTCGACCGCACGCGGCTGCGGCAGCAGCTCGAGGCGGCCGTCGACGAGCGCGCCACGCTCGAGCAGACCTGCACCGAGCTGACCGAGGCCCTCGACGACGCGCGGCAGGCGGCCGAGGCGGCCGAGACCGCCACCCAGCAGCGGCAGTCGGTGAAGACGGATCTCGACGCCGCGATGCAGCGCGAGATGGCCTGGCGCGCGCGGGCGCTCGAGCTCGAGCGGGCCAGCCAGGACGGCGCCAACCTCGCCGGGCTGCTCGAGGCGCACGGGCTGCGCGATCTGGACGATCAGGTGCGGGCGCTGCGGGCGCTGCTCGACGCGCGCGAGAGCGCCGGGGCCTTCGTGCGCGCCCTGCGCAACGTCGACGCGGGCGCCATCGATCGCCTGGTGGGCGACCGCCTGACGCGCGTGTGCGCGCACCCGATCTGCAAGCAGGTGGCGGCCCTGGGCGGGCGCCTGGCGGTGCGCGTCGACGACGAGGCGCGCTGCGGGGTGTGCCGGGGCTCGGCGGATCGCCGCTGGTTCGCGCGCATGGTGCAGGAGTGCAGCCGCGGCGGCGTGCGGCGCCTGCTGGTCATCGGCGGCTCGCCGGCGACGCACCAGCTGCTGCGCGAGCTGAGCCAGGGACAGCCCGTGGATCTTCGCCTGGTGGCGGCGGACGAGCCGACCAGCGTGGCCCGCGCGCAGGGGCGCGTCGAAGGCTGCGACGTGTTGGTCGTGTGGAGCGCCTGGGTGGTCGACCCCGACGTGACCGCGCCCTACACGCAGGCGGCGGACGCGCAGACGCGGCCGGTGGTGTCGGTGCTGGGCCGGGCGGACGGCGTGGGCGCGCTGGCGCGGGCGGTGACGCACCGCCTCGCCCGCAACCACGTGCTGCTGCCGCGGTGACGCAGCCCACCGTCCACCGCGCCGAGGGGGCGCGCCTGCTCGAGAACCTCGAGCAGGTGATCCTGGGCAAGCGCGGCGAGCTGACGCTGCTGCTCGTCGGCGTCCTGGCCGAGGGCCACGTGCTGATGGAGGACGTGCCCGGCGTCGGCAAGACGACGCTGGCCCGCGCGCTGGCGCGTTCGCTCGACGTCGACTTCCGGCGCGTGCAGTTCACGCCCGATCTGATGCCCACCGACATCCTCGGCTCGACGGTGCTGCGGCCCAGCGAGGGGGCGTTCGAGTTCCAGCCCGGGCCGGTGTTCACGCACGTGCTGCTGGCCGACGAGGTCAACCGCGCCTCGCCCCGCACGCAGTCGGCGCTGCTCGAGGCGATGAGCGAGCGGCAGGTGACCGTCGACGGCGTCACCCGCACGCTGCCGCGCCCCTTCTTCGTCGTCGCGACCCAGAACCCGGCCGACTACCAGGGCACCTATCCGCTGCCCGAGGCCCAGCTCGACCGCTTCCTGCTGCGCGTGCGGTTGGGCTACCCGGATCCCGAGCAGGAGCTCGAGATGCTGGTCGGCCAGCGCGAGCGGCACCCCCTGGACGACCTGGCGCCGGTGGCCACCGGCGACGAGCTGCGCGCTTGGCAGGCGGCGGTGCGCCGGGTGACGGTGGCGCCGGCGGTGGCGCGCTATCTGCTGCGGCTGGTGGGGCGCACGCGCACCCACGACGATCTGTCGCTGGGCGTCAGCCCGCGCGGCTCGCTCGCCCTGTACCGCGCGGCACAGGCGCTGGCCTGGCTGGCCGATCGCGACTACGTCACGCCGTCCGACCTGCAGGCGCTGGCCGGCGCCGTGCTGGCGCACCGCCTCGAGCTGCGCCCCCAGGCCCGCTACGCCGGCCGCACCGACCGCCAGGTGATCGACGCCCTGGTGGGCGAGGTGCCCGTCCCGACCTGAAAACGGACCTCCGATGAACCTGCGCGAGCTGAACCACATCCTCATCCCGCAGTCGGCCGACACGCTCGACCGCTGGCGGGACAAGCGGTGGGTGCGGGGGCTGCTGGTGCTGGCCGCCCCGCTGCGCGCGCTCACCCGCGAGGGGCAGGTGGTGGCGGTGACGACGCTGGTGGCCGCGGCGGCCGGCATCGACGTGCGCTTCTCGCACCTCTACCTCGTCTTCTGCGGGCTGTTCGGCCTGCTGGCGGCGGCCTTCGTCTGCCGGCCGCTGGGCGGCGTGCGGGGGCTCGAGGTGGACGTCGAACACCCCCCGCGGGTGGCCGCGGGCGAGCCGGTCACCTTCACCGTCGTGCTGCGCAACCGGGGCCCGCGCCCGCTGTACGCCCTGCGGGTGTGGGGCCCCTTCCTGCCCTGGGACGGCACCTGGATCGAGCGCCGCCCGTCGGTGGGCGTGCTGGCCCCGGGCGCCGAGGTGCGGCTGCAGACGCGCGCCCGCTTCCTGTTGCGCGGGCAGCGCATCATCGGTCGCTTCACCGTGGCCTCGGTGCGGCCCCTGGGCCTGATGCGCGGCCCCACGCGCGAGTCGACCCGCGTGGCCTTCACCGTGGTGCCCCGGGTGGTGCCGGTGGACGATCTGCCCCTGCCGCTCGGCGGCGGCGCGCCCCCCGACGAGCGCGGGCGCACCCGCACCGCCGGCGAGTCCTTCGAGCTCCTGGGCGTGCGCCCCTACCGCCCGGGCGATCGCATCCGCGATCTGCACGCCCGCTCCTGGGCCCGGCTGGGTGTGCCCATGGTGCGCGAGTACCGCCACGCCCAGCGCCTGCGCATCGCGGTCATGCTGCACGCGGCCTACCGCGGCGGCGCGCGCGAGCCCTTCGAGGCGGCGGTGTGCACGGCCGCCTCGCTGGCCGCCTGGGCGGTGCGGCAGGACGCGATCGTCGATCTGCTGATCGTCGGCGCCGAGGTCACCGAGGTCGAGCTGGGCGCCGACGTGGCCAGCCTCGAGCGCGCGTTGGACGCGCTGGCCCCGGTGACGCCGGTGCGCGAGGCGACGGGCGCCGAGGCGGCGCTGGGCGGGCGGCTGACGCGCCTGGGCGCCGCGCTGGTGGTGCTGCCCCGCTGGAGCGACGCGCGGGCGGCCGAGCTCGAGCGCCTGCGCCGGCTGGGCGTGCCCGTCGAGGTCTTCTGCGTGACCGGCCCCGTGCCGCCGCCGCCCGGCGTGCGGGCGGTGACCGCGGGTGATCTGGCGCGGCCCGTCCTGGGGTTGGCGTGAGCTCGGCGGCTCCGCGCGCGGGCGGCGCGTGGTCGGTGGCCGCCGCCCTGCAGGTGCCGGCCTGGCTGGTGGTGTACGCGGGCGGCGTGACCGCCCCGGTGGGCGTCGCGCTGGCCGCGCTGGCCCTCGGCGGGGCGCTGGCCTGTCCACCGGCCGGCACCCTGCGCGAGGCCAACCTGCTGACGCGCGTGGCCATCGACGTGCTGGTGGTCAGCGCGGCGCTGGCGCTCCTGTTCTCGCTGCCCGGCCCCCGCCCCAACTTCGGCATCGTGGTGACGGCCTTCGGCGGCAGCCTGGCCGCGCTGCGCGTGGTGTGGGGGCTCAACGGCCTGCGCCTGGGCGGCGCGCTGGGGCTGGGCCTGTTGGCCCTGATGGGGCAGGCGCGCGCGGTGCCGCGGCCGATCTACGGCGGCGCGGTCGCGCTGTTCCTGGCCTGCGCGCTGCTGGCCGCCGTGCGCGCCGACGGCACCTGGCCCACGCTGCGGCGGCACGTCCGCGGGCTGGTGCTGCCGCTGGCCGTGGCGCTGGCGGTGGCGCTCGGCTTCATGGCCGCGCTCGGCTGGGCGCTGCCCGCCGCCGAGCCGGCCGTGTCGAAGGCGCTGCGGCCCTACCTGTTCGGCAGCGCGTCGGGTGAGTCCGGCTTCGGCGACGGCCGCATGGCCCTGGGGGACATCGGCAAGGTGGTGACGTCCGACGAGGTGGTGATGCGGGTCTATGGCCCCCTCGACCACCTGCGCGGCCGCGTCTACGTCAACTACTACCGCGGGCATTGGTCGACCCGCACGCCGCCCGGCTACGATCCGCCGCGCGTCGAGGGCGGCGCGCTGGGCCTGGGCGCCCCGCGGGACGACGCGCCCGCGCCGGTGCGCCTCGAGGCCGAGCCCGACGCCGGCGACGCGCTGTTCGCGCCGCTGGGCGCGGCTGGCCTGGTCGACGCGCCCGAGGGCAGCAGCCTGGACGCCTACGGTGTGGCGACGGTGCCGCCCGAGCTGGTCACCGAGCCGCGCAGCTGGCAGGTGGTGCCGGGCCGCCCGCACGGGCGCGCGCTCGAGCCGCCCAGCCGCCGCGACACCACCGTGCGCGACCACCGCTTCGGGCAGCTCGCGCGGCGCTGGGTCGAGGGCGCGACCAGCGATCGTCAGCGCGTCGCCCGGCTGGAGAACCGGCTGATCCGGACCTTCACCTACACGCTCGACGTGGGGCCGGCGCCGCGCGGCGAGGAGCCGGTGTACTGGTTCCTCACCCAGCGGCAGGCCGGGCACTGCGAGTACTTCGCCAGCGCGCTGGCGCTGCTCGCGCGCGGGCTGGGCATCCCGGCGCGCGTCGTCGCCGGCTACCGCGTGTTCGAGCACAACGCGCTGGGCGGCTACTGGATCGTGCGCAAGCGCGACGCGCACGCGTGGACCGAGGTGTACCTCGACGGCCGCTGGGAGACCTTCGATCCGACGCCGCCGGGCAGCCTCGAGGGCGAGCAGCGCACCGAGGCGAGCTGGCTGGGCGCGCGCTGGGATCTGGCGCGCCGCTGGTTCGGGGCCACCTTCGAGCGGCTGGCCAGCCTGACCGCGCTCGAGCTGGTCGGCGCCCTGGGCGTCGCCGGCAGCCTGCTGCTGGTGTTCGTCTGGGTGCGGCGCCGCGGCCAGCGGGCGCCGCCCGACGCGCCGCCCGACCGCTTCGCGCCCCTCGAGCGGCTCGAGGCCCACCTGGGCGCGCGCCCCGAGCTGGGTCGACCCCCCGCCGAGCCGCTCGGCACCTGGGCCGATCGCCTGCGCGCCGCCGGCGAGGCCGAGGCGGCCGATCTGGTCGACGCCTGCGGCGCCTGGCGCTACGGGGGGCAGGGCGATCCGGGCCAGCTCGACGGCGCCGTCGCCGCCTACCTCGATCGGTCCGGCCAGGCGCCTCAGTAGTTGGTCAGCAGACGATCCGGCGGCAGGCCGAGGGTGGCGGCGACGGCCGCCGCCTGCGTCTGCATCTCGGACTGGCCGCACACCAGCAGCCAGCCGTCCGACAGATCGGGCGCGTCGCGCGCCAACGCCTGCTGCACGTAGCCCGCGACGGCGTCGTCGTCGACGTCCGGGCGGCTGAAGCACAGGGTCAGCGGGCAGCCCACCGCGCGCAGCCAGTCGAGATCCTCGCGGAAGATGACCAAGGGGCGCGCGCGGAAGCCCAGGTACACGTGCGGGCGGGCGCCGGCGCCGACCAGGGCCAGCACGGCGCTGCGCACGCCGGCGTAGCCGCTGCCGGTGGCCAGCACGTGGCAGGCCCCGCCGTGAGCCAGCACGCGATCGACGCGGAAGCCGGCGCCGGCGGGCGCGCTCACCTGCACCGGCGTGCCCAGCGGACGCCTCACCAGGGCGTCGGCGCAGCCCCCGTCCGGCTGCACGTAGAACGCGAAGGGGCCCGGGGCGCCCGGCGAGCGGGCGAGGGCGAAGTAGCCGGCGTCCTCGCCGACCGACAGCGCGCAGAACTGGCCGGGGAAGCGGTGCAGCGCGTGGGCGGCCGCCGGGACCGCGATCTCGACCAGGAAGCCTCGGGGCCCCTCGGCCATGCGCGCGCGCAGGCTGCCCTCGAAGACGGCGTCGTCGCTCACGAGCCGGGGACCAGATCGCGATACAGGGGGGTCGACAGGTAGCGCTCGGCCGAGGACGCGAAGATCACGACCACCGTGCCCCCGTCCAGCTCGGGGCGCCGCGCCACCTCGAGGGCGGCGGCGCAGGTGGCGCCCGACGAGATGCCCGCGGGGATGCCCTCCAGGCGCGCGAGGCGGCGCGCGGTGTCGTAGGCGACCTCGTCGGTCACCTTCAGGCAGGCGTCGATGACCCCGCGATCCAGGTTGCGCGGCACGAAGCCGGCGCCGATGCCCTGAATCTGGTGCGGGCCGGGCCGCTCGCCCGCGATGACCGCGCTGGTGGCCGGCTCGACCGCGAACACCTTCAGATCGGGCTTGCGGGCCTTCAGCGCCCCGCCGACGCCGCTGATCGAGCCGCCGGTGCCGACGCCGGCGACGAAGGCGTCCACCGCGCCGGCCGTGTCGTCCCAGATCTCCTCGGCGGTGGTCCGCGCGTGGACGGCCGGGTTCGCCGGGTTGTCGAACTGCTGCAGGATCAGCGCGTTGGGCAGCTCGGCGGCCATCGCGTACGCGCGCTCGACCGCGCCCCGCATGCCCTCGGCCGCGGGCGTCAGCTCGAGCTCGGCCCCCAGCCCGCGCAGCAGCGCGCGCCGCTCGATCGACATGGTCTCGGGCATCGTCAGGATCAGCCGCAGGCCCTTCACGGCGGCCACGAAGGCCAGGGCGATGCCGGTGTTGCCGCTCGTCGGCTCGATCAGCACGGTCTCGGGCTTCAGATCGCCCGCGCGCTCGGCGGCCTCGATCATCGCCAGGCCGACGCGATCCTTGACGCTGGACAGGGGGTTGAAGAACTCGAGCTTGGCCAGGACCGTCGCGCCGCAGCCCTCGGTGATGCGGTTCAGGCGCACCAGCGGGGTGTGGCCGATGGTCTGGGTGATGTCGTCGTAGATGCGACCCATGGCCGCGCAGCATACACGAGGCGCGGAGACGCTCAGCGATAATCCGGGCGGAAGACGGGGCGCTTCGGGGGCGCCTCGCGGGGGGGGGGGGGGGGGGCGGCTCGCGCCGCGGGGGGCGTGCGGCCGCCTTCGGGGGGCGGGCCGGGGGCGGGGCGAGGCGGCGTCAGGGGCGCTCGGGCGCACGCCCAGGGGCCCGTCGCCCGCCTCGTTGGCCAGCACGTCCACCGCGGGCGCGTCGGCGGGCCAAAGACCCGCGGCGCGGGCGGCGTCGGCGGGCACCGCGCGCGCCGTGCCCACCACCGGCAGCCGCAGCACCGGGGTGTCGCCGTAGGCCACCCGCCGCGCGGCCGCCTGGGCCAGCGTCTGCCGGGCGGCGGGGTCGTCGGCCGCGCGCAGGCCCAGCTCCCGCCGGCCCAGGCGCGCCAGCCCGCGCGTGACCAGCACCCCGTCGCGCGCGTCGACGGTCACCAGCGCGTCCACCGGCAGGCCGCCTCCGGCGCCGGGGCGCGGCCAGTCGTCCGGGCCGAAGCGGCGATCGAGATCGACGTCCACCGCCGCCGTCGCGCCCTCGGCCAGGCAAGCCAGGCTGGTCAGGTGCAGGCCGGCGGCGCGGTGGGCGTCGCCGTCGGTCGGGGTGGCGAGGGTCAGATCACCGTCGGCGGCGCGCAGCCGCTGGGGGAAGGCCAGGCCCGGGTAGGCGATCGTCAGGCCGCCCTCCGGCGCCGCGGCCACCGCGGCGTCGCCCCAGGTCTGCGCGGCCAGGCAGGCGTCCAGCGCGGCGGCCGTCGGCAGATCGCGCCCCTCGACGCGCCAGGTCATCCAGTGCGCCGGCGTCGGCGGGCCCGCGTCGTCGGCCCCCGCGTCGGCCGCGTCGGCCACCGGCGCGTCCTCCCCGGGCGCGTCGAGCGTCGCCCAGAGGATCGACACCACGACCAGCGCCGCGAGCCCCAGCCACACCGGCCAGGACTCGCCGCCGCGGCGGCGCTGCAGGGGATCGTCGGCGTCCGGACGCAGGGGAGAACCTCAGTCGCCGTGCGGGTTGGGCCCGAAGTAGCGCGTCCAGGCGTCCTCGCTGCCGATGAAGCGCTGGCCGGGCGTGAGATCCACGTGGAAGTGGTTGTCGTGGGCCGCGTTGTAGTTCGGGGTCAGCACGATGTTGAAGATGCGCCGCGCGAACATCTGTTGCCCCAGCTCGAACAGGAAGCGGCCCTCTTCGGTGCGGAAGTTCTCGGTGTCGTGCTCCCAGTGATCCTCGACGTCGTAGACGTGGCCGTCGGAGGTGCGGAACCACTTGAGGTCGATCGCGCGCGCCAGCCCGTGCATCGACAGGCTGTCGGTGCCGCCGATCAGCCGGCAGTTGTAGGTGCCGATGTGGCCCACCTCGACGATGTCGTATTCGCGCAGCATGGCCGACAGCTGGTGCAGCGCGAGGGCCAGATCGCAGCTGACGAACATCGGCTGGGGCGCGTCGTGGGTGACGTAGCGGTACAGCACGCCGTTGATCGGGCTCGACAGGCGCGTCGGGCCGACGATGTCGCACACCAGATCGGGCCGCCCGTCGGGCGACTCCTGCGGGTTGGCGGCCGGGTTGTAGTTCAGGCCCGCGGCGTCCATCTGGTCGTAGCAGCCCATGGCGGGATCGGGCGGCGGCGGGCCGGGCAGGCACACGGCGCGGCGGGTGTCGGGCTCGCTGTACCGCGGCTGTGTCTCGCAGTGGTAGCCGGGCCGGCAGCCCTGCGGGAAGGCCTCGAAGTCGCACCGCTGCACGCAGGCGCCCGCGCCGACGATCACGTCGCCGATGCAGAAGGTGACCGGCAGATCGCCGCGGTCGGGGCAGGTGCGCTCGCAGCCCAGGCTGCAGGTGCCCCGCGGATACCCCTCGTCCTCGCGCAAGCAGAAGGCCTCGGCGTAGTCGCAGTCGCCGTCGGCGGCGCAGGGGCCGCCGATCCAGCCGGCGTTGACGCCGGGATCGGGGGGCAGCGGGGGCGCGGCGTCGGGGCGCGCCGCCGCCGCCGGCGTCGGGGGCCGGCGGGGCCGCCCGGCGTCGCCGTCGACGGGCGGCGGGAACCACGCGTCCTCTTCGGGCGGGGCGGGCCGAGGTCGGGATCGCCGGGCAGCGGCGGCGGGCCGGCGTCGGGCGTCGGCCGCGCGGGGGGCCGCGCGTCGAGGCGCGCCGGCGGCGGGCTGGCGGCGTCCTCGGCGTTGCCCTGCCGGCGCGTCGCCGCGTCGCCGGCCAGCAGCAGGCTGCCGCCCGCGTCCTCGTCCTCGGCGCAGCCGGTGGCGAAAAGCAGCAGCGCGACGGCGATGGTGCGTCGAATCATGAGGGCCCTCCGTCCCGGGGGCGCGATGATGGCGCATTCGGCGCCCGGTTTTCCACGGACGCGCGGGGCCCGTCGACTTTGCGTGCGTCCTCCGCCCGTTGTGTCACGCCCCGCCCGGCGCTACAACGCCCCCATGACGACGCACGCCCCCACCGCGGTGAACCGCGCCCTCGCGCCCTTCGGCACGACGATCTTCTCCGAGATGACCCGGCTGGCGCAGCTGCACGACGCCGTGAACCTGTCGCAGGGCTTCCCCGACTTCGAGGGGCCCGCGTCGGTCGTCGACGCGGCCGTCGAGGCGCTGCGGGGCGGGCACAACCAGTACGCCCGCTCGCAGGGCCACCCGGCGCTGGTGCGGGCCGTCGCCGAGCACGCGCGCCGGCGCTACGGCCTGACCTACGATCCGCTGACCGAGGTCGGCGTCTTCAACGGCTGCACCGAGGCCATCGCGGCCGCGCTGCTGGGGCTGCTGGAGCCCGGCGACGAGGTCGTGTACTTCGAGCCCTTCTACGACAGCTACCCGGCGTGCGTGGCGCTCGCGCGGGGCGTCGCCCGCCCGTGCACGCTGCGCTTCCCCGACTTCGCCGTCGATCTCGAGGCCTTCGAGGCCTGCTTGACCGACCGCACGCGGGTGGTGTTGCTGAACACACCGCACAACCCCACCGGCAAGGTGTTCGACCGCGCCGAGCTCGAGGGCATCGCCGCCCTCTGTCGCGCGCGGGATCTGATCGTGATCACCGACGAAGTCTACGAGCACCTGGTCTACGACGACGCCGAGCACGTCTCGGTGGCGCAGCTGCCGGGCATGCGCGAACGCACCTTGCGCCTGTCGAGCGCGGGCAAGACCTTCTCGTTCACCGGCTGGAAGGTGGGCTGGGCGACCGGGCCGGCCCCGCTGATCGCGGCGGCGCAGGCGGCGCACCAGTTCCTGACGTTCTGCACGGCGGCGCCGCTGCAGCTGGCGGTGGCGCACGCGCTCGACGCCTTCGACCCCGCCGCCTGTGCCGCGCTGCGGGCCGACTTCCAGCGGCGCCGCGACTTCCTGGTGGACACGCTGCGCGCGGTCGGCTTCGAGGTGGCGGTGCCCCGCGGCACCTACTTCGTGCTCGCGGACTTCGGCCGCGTGTGGTCCGGCGACGATCGCAGCTTCGCCCGTCACCTCGTCGAGCACCACCGCGTCGCGGCCATCCCGCCCAGCGTCTTCTACGCGGCGGATCCGGACGCGGGCCGTCGCTTGATCCGCTTCGCCTTCTGCAAGCGGCCCGAGACACTCGAAGCCGCCGCGACGCGCCTGCGCGGCCTGGGAGGTGACTCATGAGCACGCTGAGCGTCGCCGGCGTCCAGCCGGACATCGCCTGGGAGCAGCCCGAGACCAACCTGACGCGCGCCGACGACGCGGTGGCGCGCGCCGCCGCGGACGGAGCGCGCCTGGTCGTGCTGCCCGAGATGTTCGCGACCGGCTTCTCGATGAACGCGCAGGCGATGGCCAGCCACGCCGACACCATCGCCGCGTGGGTGTCCGAGGCCGCCCGTCGGCACGGGGTGTGGCTGATCGCCGGCCTCGCCGTGCCGGGCGAGGCGCGCCCGCGCAACGAGGCGCGGCTGGTCGACCCCGAGGGCGGCGTGCGGGCGGCGTACCACAAGGTGCACCCCTTCACGCTGGCGCGCGAGCACGAGCACTTCGAGGGCGGCGGCGCGGTGTTCACCGTCGAGGTCGAGGGGGTCCGGGTGACGCCGCTCGTGTGCTACGACCTGCGCTTCCCCGAGCTGTTCCGCGCGGTCGCCGCCGACACCGACCTGTTCGTCGTCGTGGCCAACTGGCCCGAGGCGCGGCGCGCCCACTGGCGCGCGCTGCTGCACGCCCGCGCCATCGAGAACCAGGCCTACGTGCTGGGCGTCAACCGGGTGGGGGAGGGCGATCGCCTGCGCTACGTGGGCGACTCGGTGCTGCACGATCCGCTGGGCGAAGCGGTGGCGACCGCCGCCGCCCAGCCCGGTCGGGTGCGGGGCGTCGTCGACGCCGCGCAGGTGCGCGAGGTGCGGGCCCGCTACTCGTTCCTGGCCGATCGCCGCCCCGCCGTCTACGCGACGCTCTGACCCGGTCAGCTGGCGTCGTTCGGCGCCCGCGTCCACAGCCAGCAGCGCTGGCCGTCGTCGTCCTTGCTGGCGGTGAAGGGCAGCTCGACACCCTGCTTGGGCGCCCAGCGAGCCATCGCGCCGGTCAGTCCGCCCATCGCTTTCGGTGTGTCGAAGCCCAAGAGCTCGACGGCCTCGTCGACGGTCAGCCGGCCCCGGTCCTCCAACAAGCGTAGGAAGGTGCGGGACGTCTCCGGTAGGGTCTCGACATAGCGAGCCCAGCGTTCGGCGGCGGGCAGGGACCGCAGATCGGGTCGGGAGGTGGACCGACGGCTGCGTCGTCGGCGACGGGTGCGAGGAGGCGCCTGCCCAGCCGCCCCATCGGTCGTCACAACGTGCGGGTGCGCGTGGCCACCGAGGTGGCTCATCAGCACGACGAGCGCCTCGTGAACGTCGCGCTCCCGCAGCGCTTCCAGCGGAACTTCGATTTGGATGCCCATAGCCCTTTGGTGTCCGGTCGCTGCTGTGTGCGACCTAAGCACATGCCACCGACAGGATCAACCATCGTTCGAACTCATCGGCCACTTCGGACCTTTTTGGTCCGACCTGGGTGACCCTCGGTGCGTGAAATGGGTGCCGAGAACGCTCGGCTGGCCCCTTCTGTCAGCGTTGCTCGGACGCCGATCGGTGCAGGAAGGTGCCCGTGGGTTCGGCCTTGCGGGGCGCGAAGTCGAGGGTCCGCGGCGCGCTGGGCGCCGGGGGCGGGGCCTCGGCGGCGGGCGGCGGCGAGGGCGCGGAGGAGGGCGAGGTCGGCGCGGCCTCGGGCGCGGGGGCGCTGGCCGCCTCAGGGCCGCCGGCGCGCTCGCCGGCCCCCTCGGCCTCGGCCGCTTCGCCGGCGCCATCGGCCTCGGCGCCCTCGGCCTCGGCGCCCTCGGCGTCGTCCTCGCGCGCCTCGGCGGCCTCTTCGGCCTGCTGCTGTTGCAGCTCGGCGCGCGCGCGCGCGGCGACCTGGCCGGCCTGGGCGGCGACGGCCCGGTCCTGACCCGAGGGCTCGGCCGGCGCGAGGGCCGCGCGGCGCACGACCTCCATCTTGCGGATGGTCTCGGCGGGATCGGCGGCCTCGCCGACGTCGATGGGCACCTCGCCGCCCACCGCGTACCGCTTGCCGTCGGGCCCGGACTCGTAGGTGTAGCTCGGCGACCCGGCGTACTGACCGCCCACCGACTGATGCGCCTGCTCGTGGGTGCGTACCTCGCGGTCGCGCGCGGCGAGCGTCTGCACCAGCCGCAGCTCCTCCTCGGTCAGCTCGAGCCGGCCGGAGGCGTCCTTCTCGCCCTCGCGATCGGGGCGCCCCTCTTCGCCCTGCGGCGGCAGCGCGCCCTCGGGCGGCGGCGCGCGCGCCTCGGGCGGCGGCGGCGCGCCTTCGGGCGGCGGCGGCGCGCCTCGGGCGGCGGCGGCGCGCCTCGGGCGGCGGCGGCGCGCCTCGGCGGCGGTGGCGCCCTTCGGGCGGCGCGCGCCTCCGGCGGCGGTGGCGCGCCCTCGGGCGGCGACGGTCGCAGCGCGGCCAGCGCGTCGCGCGCCGTGTAGGTGAGGGAGGCGGGGCGTAGGCGGGCGGCCGCTCGCCCGCGGCCTCGAGGGCCCCCGGCGGCGCCGGACAGGCGGACGAAGTCACCGGTGCGCGGGTCGCGGGTCTCGCCGCGACGGGCCTCGGCGCCGCGATCGCGCCGCTCCTCGCGCTGATCGCGCCCACCCTCGCCGCGGTCGACCGGCCGGGGCGCGCGGATCACCGCCGCCGGGGTCGGCGCCCCGACGCCCTGCGCGGCGTCGGGCGACGGCGGCGCAGACTCGCGCGGGGCCGCCGGGCGCGCGTGCGCCCCGGTCACCGCGAAGGCCCCTGCGAGGTGGGTATGAACCGCCGGCATCGTCCTGCGTCGTCCGCGGACCGAAGGCCGGCCCGCTCGGTACATCGACGGTCGACCCGACGGCTTGAGAAAAAAGATCGAAAAAATGCCCCCGAGCCCTCGGGAACGCCGGGACGGATTTGCCGTCGAGCACATGGTGCGATATGTAGGTGAACGTCATCTCGACCGGGGAGGACCCCATGGCTCAGTCGTTGCGCGCGGTCGCCGTCCTGCTCTTCGCCCTGCTGGGCCTCTCGGCCGTGGGCCTCGCCGCCACCGAGCGCGCCCCGGCGCCGGCCGAGGCGCTGGCCACGAGCCCCTACCCCAAGGTGCGCATCGCCGCGGCCCAGACGCTGGCGCGCCGGGGCGGCGACGTCAGCCGCCGGCGCCTGGTCGGGCTGCTGGCCGATCCCCACCCCCTGGTCCGCTTGACCGCCGCGCACGCCCTGCGCCGCCTCGGCGCGCGCGGCCCCCTGGCCCGCCTCGAGCACGATCCCGACGCCGCCGTGCGCGCGGTGGCGCGCTCGGTCCGCTGATCGCCCCGGCGCACGCCCGCCGTTTACCGTCGCGCCGCCGCGTGCTACGTCCTCCGGTGAGCAGGGGGCGTGTCCGCCGGTCGGCGCCGGCGGGCCCGCTCCGAACGTCACGGGGGAGGACACGATGAGCCTGGCCGACGCGACGAGGGCGGTGGGCGCGCAGCCGGCCTCGCTCGAGGCCCGCGCCCGCATCTGCGCCGAGCTGGCCGCGCGCGGCGTGCCCGCGGCGTCGGCCTGCTGGGCCCGCACCATCGAGCTGGCCGCCCGCCGCGGTCACTTCTTCGCGGCGCTGACCCTCACCCGACGTCACCTGCAGGGCCGGGCCCGCGAGGAGTCGCTGCGCGCCCTGGCCGCCGATTACGGCGCCGGCCGGCCCCGCGGCCGCCGGCCTCCGCCCACCATGCCCCCCGCGCGCCCCGTCGAGCCCCCCGAGGACACGGCCGCGCTGACCGCCTTCGCCGTCAGGCTGTGCACCGATCTCGAGGGCCTGGTGCCGCTCGAGGGCTCGCCGCAGCCCGAGGTGCCCCTCTTCTCGGCCCTCGAGCCGGACGCCTTCGTCGCGCTGGCCGAGGCCCTCGCCGAGGTGCCGCTGCGGCCGGGCGACGTGCTGGCCGAGCAGGGCGCCGTCGAGAGCGCCCTCTACCTGCTCGGTCAGGGCCGCGCCGTCGTCCGGCAGGCGCGGCCCGGCGGCGCCGAGCGCACCCTGGCCGAGGTGCGCGCGCCCGCGCTGGTGGGCGAGATGGCGCTCTTGACCGCCGTGCCGCGGCGGGCGACGGTGCGGGCCGAGGGCCCGGGCCTCGCGTGGCGCATCGACGCGCAGACGCTGGCCGATCTGGGCGCCCGACAGCCGGGCCTGGCCGCCCAGCTGGTCGAGCTGGTCAAGGCGCGTCTGCTGAGCAACCTGGTGAACCACAGCGCGCTCCTGCGCGATCTGCCCGACGTCGGGCCGGTGCTCGCGCGCTTCGCGCTGCTCGAGGTGCCGGCCGGCGCCGAGGTCATCGCGCAGGGCACGCCGCCGCCGGGGCTTTTCCTGCTGCTGCACGGCGTCGCCGAGGTCTGGGCCCACGGCCCCAACGGCACGGCGCGGGTCGCGCAGCTCAGCGAGGGGGACGCCTTCGGCGAGATGTCGCTCTTGTCGGGCGAGCCGACCAACGCGTCCGTTCGTCTGCCCGAGGGCGGCGTGCTGCTGCACCTCGCGGCGGCCGACTTCGAGCCCCACGCCCAGGAGACCCAGGCCTTCAGCCGCGGCCTCGAGGCCCTCGCCGACGTCCGGCGGGGCGAGCTCACCGACCTGGTCGAACCTCTCGAGGATACGTTCGAGGTGGTCGACGAGGCCTGGCTGGTGGACGAGTAGCCGCCCTTGGATGCCCCCGACGGCAGGCGCGACTCGGCCGGGCTGGCCTGGCGCGTCACCGGCCGCCTCGCCGCGCTGGTGCTGGCCGGCGTGGTGCTGACCGCGCTGCGGCCGATCCTGATCCCGCTGGTGCTGGCCATCCTGCTGTCCTTCCTGGTGCTGCCGCTGGTGGCCTGGATGACCCGGCGCGGCGTGCCCGCCTCGCTGGCGATCGTCGGGGCCGAGACGGCCGCCACGCTGCCCTTCCTGGGACTCTTCCTGGTGTTCAGCGCCACCGTCGGCCCGGTCAGCCAGGCGCTGCCCAAGTACAAGGACCGCCTGATCTATCAGGCCAACCAGACCATCGAGGCGATCATCGAGCGGGTGGGGGACACCGAGCAGCGCGAGATGGTGCGCCGGGAGATCGGCGACAACCTGCTGCCGGGCGCGTTCAGCGGCGTCGTGCAGTTCTTCCAGGACGGCGTCAGCGCGGCGACCACCGCGGTGGGCTACCTCTTCCTCACCCTGCTCTTGTGCGGCTTCATCCTGGTCGAGGGCCGCCGCTTCCACGAGAAGTTCGAAGAGGCGTACGGGCAGGATCACCCGATGCTCGACGCGCTGCAGGGCATCGGCCACGACGTGCGGGCGTACGTCGTCGCGAAGACGCTCATCAGCGCCTTCACCGGCTTCTGCGTCTGGGTCTTCCTCGAGCTGTGCAGCGTCGACTTCGCGGTCTTCTGGGGCCTCTTGGCGTTCCCGCTGAACTTCGTGCCCACGGTGGGCGCCATCGTCGCCTCGCTGCCGCCGATCGTCGTCGCGATGGTCGACCCCGCGATGACCGCCTGGGGCGCGACGGGCGTGGCGATCGGGCTGTTGGCGATCAACGGCGCGATCGGCAGCGTGCTCGATCCGCGCTACGTCGGCCAGGCGGTGAAGGTCTCGCCGCTGGTCGTCTTCCTCTCGATGCTGGTGTGGGGCGCCCTTTGGGGGCCCATCGGGATGATCCTCGCGGTGCCGATCATGGTGTCGGTCAAGGTCATCTGCGCGCGCATCCCGGCCCTCGAGCCCATCGCCACCCTGATGAAGGGATGAGGGCCGCGCCCCTGGTGACGTTGGTGGTGGGCGCGGCGCTCGGCGCGGGCGGCGCCCTCGTCGCGCTCGGGCGGCCCGGGCCCGGCCCGCGGGCGGTGACGCCCCGCGGTCCCCTCGTGCCGGGCGAGCAGGCCACCATCGACCTGTTCGCGCGGCTGGCCCCGTCGGTCGTCTCGATCACCACCCTGGCCGTCTACCGCGACGCGCTCACCCTCAACGCCAACGCCGTGCCCCAGGGCGCCGGCAGCGGCTTCGTCTGGGACGACGCGGGTCACGTCGTCACGAACTTCCACGTCGTCGCCCAGGCGTCGGCCGTCCAGGTCACCCTCGACGATCACACCACCTGGCCGGCGCGCCTGGTCGGCGCGGCGCCCGAGAAGGACCTCGCCCTGCTGCGCATCGAGGCGCCCGCGGACGCGCTGCACCCCATCCCGGTGGGCACCTCGGCCGATCTGCAGGTGGGGCAGGCCGTCTTCGCGATCGGCAACCCCTTCGGCCTCGATCACTCGCTCACCACCGGCATCGTCAGCGCCCTCGGCCGCACCATCGAGTCGGTCGGCGGCCGCGAGATCGAGGGCGTCATCCAGACCGACGCCTCGATCAACCCGGGCAACTCGGGCGGCCCGCTGCTGGACAGCGCGGGGCGGCTGGTGGGCATCAACACCGCCATCCAGAGCCCGAGCGGCGCCAGCGCCGGCATCGGCTTCGCCGTGCCCGTCGACACCGTGAACCGGGTCGTGCCCCAGCTCCTGCGCCACGGGCGCCTCGTGCGCCCCCGGCTGGGCGTCAACGTGGCCAGCGACGCGATCGCGCGGCGCCTGCGGCTGGAGGGGCTGCTGGTGCTGTCGGTCGATCCCGACGGCCCGGCCGCGGACGTGGGCCTCGTGGGTACGCGCCGCGATCCCCGGGGCCGCCTGCTGCTGGGGGACGTGCTGCGTCAGCTGGACGATCGTCCCCTGCGCAGCGCCGACGATCTGCTGCTGGCGCTCGAGCAGCACGATCCGGGCGCCACCGTCCGCCTCGTCGTCGAGCGCGCCGGCGCCCTGCGCACCGTGCAGGTCACCCTCGAGGCGCCGCGCTGACGCTCACCGGCGCCGGGCGGGCGGCGCGAACGTGATCGGGACGCGCGCGGTGCAGGCCCCGTGATCGCCGGCCGGCAGCTCGCCCAGCACGCGCGCGAGGCAGGCGCCGAGGCGCTCGTCGATCAGCGTCGTCTCGACCACGCGCGCGGCGAAGGTGGCCCCCTCGACGGTCAGCTCGAGCGTCACGCGGCCCGGCCGCACCGCGGCGCCGAAGGCGATCGCGTGGCACGCCCCCAGATCGGCCCGGCGCCCGCGCACGGCCCGCTCGAGCGCGGCGCTCTCGGTGCAGGTGGCCTCGAGGGTCGGTCGCCCGATCACCACGCGCATCGGCGACCGCGTGGGCGCCGCGCGGGGCGCGTCCGCCGACGCGGGCAAGGGCACGGTGCGGACGGGCGGCGCGCCGCGGAAGGCGGCCGGCGCGAAGGGGGGCGGGATGCGCGCGCCGGCCGGCGGGGCGGCCGCGGCCGGCTCCACCTCGCGCGAGGTCGGATCCCAGCCGGCGATGCGCCACGCGTCGGCCTGCCGCTCGAGCCAGAACTCGACCACCCGCGGCGCGCCGTCGACCTCGACGAGCGCCTCGACCACCAGCCGCCCGTCCACGGTGCGCTGCCGCCACAGCCCGTCGAAGCGGTACGCGGCGGGATCCTCGACCAGCAGGCGCAGCGGGAAGTCGGCGGGATCGACCTCGCGCACGAAGCGGGCGCGCAGCGCGTCGGGCGGATCGAAGGCGTGGTGGCGCAGGAAGTCCTCGGCGGCCCGGGCGGGATCGTCCAGCGTCGGGGTCGCGCCCGGCGCGGCCTCGTCGTCGCCGCAGCCGAACACCAGCATCAGCCCCAGCAGCGCGGGCGCGCGCCTCACGAGGGATCCGCGGTGGCGATGGGCAGCTCGCCGGCGGCGCGCTGGGCGCTGCGCAGCAGGGACACCAGGGCGCCGTGGGCGCCGTCCGGATCCGCCTCGATGACCACCCCCGCCAGCGTGGGGTGGGCCGCGTG
Source organism: Myxococcales bacterium (assembly GCA_020633465.1). GTDB lineage: Bacteria > Myxococcota_A > Bradymonadia > UBA7976 > UBA1532 > JACKDN01. Next base: position 14,683 of record JACKDN010000014.1, on the reverse strand, counting down.
CAGCTCGGCGAAGGCCGCGGCGAGGGCGGCGTCGTCGACGGTGCCGGCCGTGCGGGGCAGGGTACGGGCGTCCTCCCCGACGCTCAGCGTCACCGCGGCGATGTCCTGGCGCAGGTGGGCCACCACCGGGTGGGTGCCCGGCGCGGCGGGCGCGCGGCGGGCGAGGGGCAGCTGCCCGGGCCCGCCGTCCGCGCGCCGCACCACCAGCATCAGCGCCTGGGCGCCGGCCTCCTCGGCCCAGCTGGCCAGCAGCGCGTGGCGCAGCGCCGAGGCGTCGCGGGGCAGGGCGATCGCCACCTGCGGGCGGTAGGTGGCGTGGGCGTCGCGGGCCAGCGCCGTGCGGGTGTCCAGCGCCGCGCGCAGGGCCTCGACCGCCGGCTCGCGGCGGTTGGGCACCCGGTGCACGCCGTCGACGTACAGCGCGCCCTCGAGGGCCAGCAGCAGCACCGCGGCGGTGGGGCGTCCGGCCGCGTCGCGGCCCGCCAGGCCGCCGTTCCACGGGGCGGCGTCGCGCACCACCGGAAGGCCCAGCGGGCCCAGCAGGGTCATCAGGCGGCGCTGCTCTTCGGGGGGCGCCACGGCCTCGACCCGCCAGCCGCCGTCGCCCGTGCGACCCAGCTCGAAGGTGACCGCCGCGGGCCAGCCGTCGACGGTGAAGGCGGCCTCGCCGGCCAGGCGGTCGGCGGTGAGGCGGCGCAGCTCGGCCGGGTGCAGGTAGTGGTAGCGGGTCGCGTCCAGCTCGCGCGCCAGCACGAGCTGTTCGATCGCCGCCCCGCTGAAGCGGCGGGCGCGCGCGGACGGATCGTGCAGGGCCTCGCCGAAGGCGGCGTTGACCGTGGCCCAGGCCGACTCGGCGGCGGGCGCGTCGGGCGCGGCCGTCCCCCCGCAGCCGGCCAGGACCGCCACCCCCAGCAGCGCGCGCAGCAGGTGACCCGCGGACCGACACGGGGTACCATGCCGCGCCGACGCCGACCGACCCACAGGTGAGATCGTGGCCGACACCATCGCCCCATCCCTGAGCGAAGCACACATCGACAGCTTCGAAGCGTTCTGGCCCTACTATCTGCGCGAACACGCCCACCCGGTCAACCGGGCCCTGCACCTGGCGGGCACCGGCGCGGCGCTGGCCACCCTGGCCGCGTCGACGGTGAACCCGATGCTGCTGCCGCTGGTGCCGGTGGTGGGCTACGGGCCGGCGTGGATCGGGCACTACGTGATCGAGAAGAACCGGCCGGCCACCTTCACCTACCCGGTGTGGTCGCTGCGCGGCGATCTGCGCATGTTCCGGCTGGCCGTCACCGGGCGGCTGGGGCCCCACCTCGAGCGGGCCCTGCAGGGCGCATGATCGCCTGGGCCCTCGCGCTGGCCGTCGGCCTGCTGCTCTTGGGCTGGCGCCGGCGCCTCGTCGAGGCGCGCGCCGATCTCGCGGCGGCCGAGCGCCAGCTGGGCTATCAGCGCGAGCGGCTGCGCGCGCTGGGCGGGGCGCTCTTCGAGGGCGCCGCGCCCGCGCCCGACGAGGCCGAGCTGGCCGAGGCCCTGGCGCGGCGGGCCGAGGGGGCATCGCCCGTCGTGGCCAGCCGCGTCGCCGACGCCCAGGACGTGCTGCACCGCCTCGCCGCCACCCGGCGCATCCGGGACGCGCTGGCGGCCCGCTGGCGGGCCGAACGCCGGCCCCTGCCGGCGCGCGCGCTGGCGCTCGGGCTGCCGCCGCCCGAGGACGCGTGATCCCGCGCCAGCTGCAGGTCGAGCCCACGCCCGGTGAGGCGCCGCGGATCCTCGCGCGCGACGCGCATCGGGTGGTCGTCGACAAGCCGGCCGGCTGGCTGACCCACGCCGACGGCGCGAGCGCGCGCCCCGACGTGGTGCGCTGGCTGGGCGGCGGCGTGGGCGTCCACCAGCGCCTCGACGTCGACACCAGCGGCGTGCTCGCCTTCAGCCTCACCCCGGCGGGCGCGGCGTCGTTGCAGGGCGCGCTGCAGGGGCGGCGGGCCGAGAAGCGCTACCTGGCGGTGGTCGAGGGCGCGCCGCCCGCGGCGTCGGGCCGCCTCACCGGCGCGGTGCCCGCCGCGCCGGGTCAGCCGGCCGAGACGCGGTACCGGGTGCTGCGGCGAGGGGCCGGCTGGACCCTGCTCGAGGCGCAGCCGATCACCGGCCGCACGCACCAGATCCGCGCGCACCTGGCCGCCGCCGGCTGCCCGGTGCGGGCCGACGCGCGCTACGGCGATCCGCTCGATCTGCGCGCGCCGCGCCTGCTGCTGCACTGCGCGTCGCTGGCGCTGCCCGACGGCGCGCGCTGGGAGGCGCCGCCGCCGCCCGCCTTCGCGCCCTACCTGGGCGAGCCACCCGCCGCGCTGCGCGCCGGCCTGGCCGCCGATCCCGACACGACCTGCTACCGCGCGCTCGACGGCGAGGCCGACGGCCACCCGGGCTGGACCGTCGACCGCTACGGCGACTGGCTGTGGGTGCAGCACGACGAGGGCGCGCCCGCCGGGCCCCTGCCGCCGGCGCGCGGCGTCTACACGGTGGTCGGCCGCCGCGATCGGTCGCGCGGCGGTCAGCCGATGCCGGCGCTGACCGCGGGCGAGCCCGCGCCGCTGCCCCTGACCGTCACCGAGCACGGCGTGCGCTACCTCGTCGAGCTGGGGCCGCAGCTCTCGACCGGCCTGTTCCTCGATCAGCGCCCGCAGCGCGCCTGGCTGGCGCGTCGCGCCGGCGGCATGCGCGTGCTGAACACCTTCGCGCACGCCGGCGGCTTCTCGATCGCCGCCGCGACGGCGGGGGCCGAGACGGTCAGCGTCGACCTGTCGAAGGCCTGGCTGGATCGCATCCCCGCGCAGCTTCTGGCCAACGGCGTGGAACCTTCGCGCCACGACGCGATCTATGGGGACGTGTTCGACTGGCTGGGCCGCCTGGCGCGCCGCGGCGAGCGCTTCGACCTGGTCGTGCTCGATCCGCCCAGCACCAGCGTGGGCAAGAAGAAGAAGCGATGGTCGGCGGCGCGCGACTATGCCGAGCTGGCCGCGCTGGCGGCGCCGCTGGTGGCGCCGGGGGGCCTGCTGTGGACCGCGACCAACCACCGGCAGCTGACGCCCCACCGCTTCGCGGCCAAGGTGGCGGCCGGGCTGCCGCCGGGCGTCGCGCTCGAGCGGGTGTGCCCGCCCCCGGTCGACCACCCGTGCCCCGAGGGGCCGGCGCCGGTGAAGACGTTCGTCTGGAGGTTCCCATGACCGCGCCGCACGACAAGCAGCGCCGCACGCGCCTGCTGCTGCTGGCCGGCATCGCCATCGCCCTGGCGGCGTCGATCGTGATGCACCTGAAGCTGGCCGAGCGCCGGGCCCGCGTCGAGCAGGGCGAGGACGGCGGGCCGGCCGCGCAGGTGAAGCGGGCGCTCGAGGACGCCGACCGCGCGGTGATCAACCGCGACGTGCAGGGCGCCTGGAACGCGCTGGTCGAGGCGCGCGACGGGCTCGACGCGCTGCTCGAGCAGCGGCCCGAGGCGCCGGACCTGCTGCGCGCGCGCATGCTGGTGGCGCGGCGGCTGGGGCACGTGGCCGAGCAGCGCGGGCAGGGCGAGGCGGCGCTGGCGAACCTGCAGGAGGCCTACGAGCGCGCGGCGGCGCTGCACGACGCCGATCCGGCCAACGACCAGACGCAGATGGACCGGCTGCAGACCGCGCGGGCGCTGATCGAGTATCTGCGCGGCGTGCCGAACCACGCGGGCGCGGCGAAGGTGGCGCTCGACGCGGCCGAGGGGGTCGAGGGGCCGCTGGCCGGGCTGAACCCCAGCAGCACGCTGCGCGCGGCGCTGGCCGAGGTGTGGCTGGACGCGGCGCGGGCGCACGCCGCGCAGCAGGAGGGGCCGCCGATGCTGCGGGCGCTCGAGAAGGCGGTGGGGCAGGCGCGCTCGGCGACCATCCGGGCCGAGGATCCGATCAGCGCGCAGGCGCGGGTGTACCTGGCGCTGATGACCGCCGCCGAGCTGACGGCGGCGCGCGACGACGAGGGCAGCGCCGAGGCCTTCGAGCGGGACGCCATCGCGACGCTCGAGGTGCGCGAGCGGCTGCAGCCGCAGGACGTCGAGCTGCCGCGGACGCGGGCCGCGCTGATGGTGCGGGTGGCCGACCGGGCTCAGAAGCTGGGGCGGCCCGACCTGGCCCGCGCGGATCTGGAGCAGGCGCTCGCCCTGCGGCGATCGTTGGTCGAGAAGCACCCCGAGAACGCCGCGCTGCGCGCCGATCTGGTGCGCAGCCTGAACCACCTGGCCGCCTTCCACTCCGAGGCGGGCCGCGATCGCGAGGCGCTCGAGGCCTACGCCGAGGCGGCGGAGCTGTCGAAGAACCTGGCCGACGACGAGGCGCGGCTGCGAGTGCTGAGCCTGGGCAACCACGCTCAGCTCCTCGGGCGCCTCGACAAGACGCGCGAGGCCCGCGACGAGGCGGGCGAGGCGTACGCGCTGGCCGAGACGCTGCGGGCGAAGGGCGGCGCGCAGGCCGAGCTGGACGCCGCCGTGGCCGGCCTGCGCTACGCGCGCCTGCTGCGCGCCCCGCCCGGGGCCGACCGCGAGAAGGCCAAGGCGGTCGCCGAGGCCGAGCGGGCGCGCGTCGGGGCGTTCACGGGCAAGAAGGGCGAGCGGTACACCCAGACGGTCGAGGGCCTCGACGCGCTGCTGAAGGAGCTGCGCTGACCGGGTGACCCGGGGCTACTCGCAGGTGCCCTCGGCGTTGCAGGTGGGGCGCTCGGCCGGGCAGGACATGCCGTCGAGGCACTCGACGCAGTCGCCGGTCTCGGCGCCGGCCGGGATGCGGCACTCGGGGCGCTCGACCGGGCAGTCGAAGGACTCGCGGCAGCCGGCCTCGCCGCCCGCCACGCAGGTGTTGTCCTCGCCGCAGACCGGCGCCTCGGCGGGGCAGTGGGCGTCGTCGGTGCACTCGACGCACTGACCCCGCAGCCGGCCCTCGGCGATCAGGCAGTTCGGGCGCTCCTGAATGCAGTCGATGTCCACCTCGCAGGCGAGGGGGAAGTCGGTCGAGGCGACGCAGTTGCCCTCGACGCTGCAGAAGGGGGCGGTCTCGCCGCAGTCGCGCTTGACGCGGCACTGCACGCAGCGCCCCTCTTCACCCTCGACCTCGACGAGGCAGCGCGGGGGGCGGCCGAAGCCGCAGTCGCGATCGGCCTCGCAGCTGAGGTTCAGGCCGCCGCCGGCGCCGCCCATGCCCGGCGCGCCGCCGGCGCCGGGGGTGCCGCCCATGCCCGGCTCGCCGCCGGCGCCCGGCGTGCCGCCCGCGCCGGGGATGCCGCCCGCGCCAGGGGTGCCGCCGGCGCCAGGCTGGCCGCCCGCGCCCGGCGTGCCGCCCGCGCGCGGGCGCGCCGCCGACGCCGGCGTCCGCCGGGCTGCTCGCGTCGTCGTCGTCGTCACAGCCGGCCAGCGCCAGACACGCCAGCCCGACGGCCAGCCACAAGGTGCGCGCGTTCCGCATGAGGTCCTCCCCAGGTTTCGGCTGCGCCTCTTACTCGCCGGGGGCCTTCCGGTTCAAGCGCTTCACGAAGGCCAGGAAGCGATCGGCGACCGTGTCCGGCGCCTCGAGGGGCAGGAAGTGGCCGGCGCCGGGCACCATCTCGACGCGGAAGGGCGCGGCGAAGGACGCCGGGTGCGGCGCGTACAGGCCGGCCTCGATGCACGGGTCGAGGCTACCGGCCAGCACCAGGGCGGGGATGGCCAGCGGCCGCATCAGGTGGCGGTAGAAGGCGGGCTGGCGCAGCATCCGGTAGTAGCCGACCGCGGCCTCGAAGGCGCCCGGCGTGCCCAGCGCCTCGCGCGCCCGTCGCAGCGCCTCGGCGTCCGGCGCGCCCCGCGGCGTCCAGCGGGCCCACAGCCGGTCGACGACGCGCAGATCGCGGCGCCGCGCCCGCCGCGCGGCGCCCGGCGCGTTGAACGCCAGCATGTAGCGGCTGGTGATCACCTGCAGCGGGTGCCGCGGCAGGTTGCCCAGCAGCATCGGCAGCGGCGGGACGCTGAGGCCGACGACGCCGGCCAGCCGCGTCGGGTGGGCCAGCGCGGTCGCGTACGCGACGACGGCGCCCCAGTCGTGCCCGATGATCCACGGCGGCCCGTCGCCCCCCAGCGCGTCCAGCACCCCCACCGCGTCCGCCACCAGGTCGGCCAGCCGCACGGGCGATCGCGGAACCTCGCTCGGCGGATAGCCGCGCAGCGAAGGCGCGGCCACGCGCCACCCCCGCGCGACCAGGCGGTCGCCCAACGCGTCCAAGGACGCGGCGGTGTCCGGGAAGCCGTGCAACAGCAGGGCGAGGGGGCCCTCGCCCGCGGTCCGGACCGCCAGGCGCAGGTCGCCGACTCGGTGGTGGGTGACGCGCATGCGCGCAGTCAACCGCACCGCCGTTGACGTGTCGAGCCCGCGCTGATACCCCCACCCAGACCAACCGGGAGGCGTGGATGAACAGGCTCTGGCTGGTCGCGGCGGCGCTCACCTGCGTGGCGGCCTGCGGCGGCAAGAAGGACGACGACGGCGAGAAGGCCTCGGCCGCGGACGCGCCGCCCGCGGCGCCCGCCGTGCCGCCGGCGCCGCCCAAGCCGCCGGTGAAGGTCGACTTCCCCGGCACCCGCGAGGGCGCCCTCGCGCTGCTCAAGTCCTTCCTGGTGCCCGAGGCGGACACGGTGGCCCTGTCGGCGGCCCTGCGCCCGAAGGCCGAGGACTACGCCGCGGTGTTCGTCGGCGACGCGGCCGAGCAGGCCCGCGCCACCTACGCGCCGGCCTGGGACGCGGGCGCGATGCACGTCCGCCCGAAGGAGGGCCAGTCGGCGCTGCTCGTCTGGTCGGCCACCGGCGCGCAGATCGCGGCCGGCGAGGGCGACGCGGGCGAGTTCCCCGGCGGCTACCGCCAGATCGCCGACAAGCTGAAGCCCGACGTCACCTTCTACCGCTTCAAGTTCGTGCGCCCCGGCGAGACGACGGGCCTGGCCTTCGACGGCCTCGTGCACGTCAACGGCCGCTGGGTCATGTTCCCCAAGCCCTACCGGGCCTTGCAGTGAGCCGCGCCGCGTCGTCATGACCATTCCGTGACCGAGTCGCCAGCGGCCCGTGACCCGAGGGCCGCGCCGCGGCGGCAGAATCGGGGGGCAGCGAACGGGAGGTCGACATGGGCGCGGAGCGACGGACGAGCAGGGGGCGCGGCGCGCCGATCCGCTGGCTGGGGCTCGGCGCGCTGATCGCGACGCTCGCCGCGTGCGGCGGCGCGATGCAGCGCCCGGCGCCCAGCGAGAAGGCCGAGGCCACCCCGCAGATGCCCTTCGAGGGCATCACCGTGGTCGCCGCCGATCCGGTACCCGCCGCCTTCGTCACCCACTACGGCGTGAACCCGACCATCGACACCGCCGAGGACGCCGTCTCGCGCTTCGCCGCGGACGTCGACACGGCCGCCTACGATCACGCCCGCGCGGCCCTGGCCGACGGGCGCCTGCCCGATCCCGGCGCCGTGCGCGTCGAGGCCTTCCTCAACGCCTTCGACTACGGCGATCCGCCGCCGCCGGCCGACGCCGATCTGGCCCTGCACGCCGAGGTCTTCCCGTCACCCCACCGCCGCGGCTACCACGTCCTGCGGGTGGCCCTGCGCGCCCGCGCCGCCGTCCGGCGCACGCCCGCGCTCGTCGTCGTCGTCGTCGACCTCGCGGCGCCCAGCCCGCTGCTCCCGTCGGCCGTGGGCGCGCTGGTCGAGGCCCTCGCGCCCACCGACCGCGTCGCGGTCGTCGACGGCCGCGGCCGGTGGTCCACGCCCCGGCGCCGCCCGACGCGGCGGCCGTCCGCGCGGCCCTCGCCGAGGCCGCGCCGCGCGCCCCCATCGGCGATCCCCGCGCCCTCGAGCGCGGCCTGGCGCTGGCCGTCGAGGCCCGCCCACCCGGCGGCGTCGGTCACGTGGTCTACTGCGCCGACGGCGCCGCCGGGCCCGCGGGCCGCGCCCGCCGCGACGCCTTCGTCGCCGTGGTCGCCCGCCACGCCGGCGTCGGCGTCACCACGGTCGGTGTGGGGCACCGCCCGTACGACGACGCGCTGCTCGAGGACCTGACCCGCCGCGCGGGCGGCCGCTACCGCTTCGCCGCCGACGCCGACGCGGCGGGCGTGGCGCTGCTCGAGGTGGCCGGCGAGGATCTGGCGGTGGCCGCCCGCGACGTGCGGATCCGCGTGGCCTTCGAGACCGCCGCGGTCACCCGCTATCGGCTGCTCGGCTACGAGGGCCGGCACGCGGGCGCCGCCCCCGGGCAGCCCCCCGGCGCCACCCTGGGCGCCGCGGCCTCGGTCACCGCGCTCTACGAGATCAAGCTCGCGCCCGGTGACGCGCCCACGCTGGCCACCGTCGAGGCCCGCTTCACCCCGGCGGACGGGGGCGATCTCGAGGTCGTGAGCGCGCCCGTGCCGCGGTCGGCGGTGGCGGACGCGCCCTCGGCGTCCGGCCGCCTGGCCCTGGCCGCCGCCGGCCTCGCCGAGAAGCTGCGGGGCGCCTACTGGGCGCGCGCCCTCGACTACGACCTGCTGGTGGGGCTGCTCGACGGGTTGCCCCCCGGCTGGCGCGACCGGGCCGACGTCGTCGCGCTGCGCGCGGCCACCGAGCGCGCCCGGACGCTGGATCGGCGCGGCGATCGCTTCGCGGCCGAGGCCCCGCTGTCGAGCATGAGCTTCGACCACGTCCCCGTCGTGCGGCGCTGAGGTCGGGTGCGCGCCCGCCTGCTGCCCACCGTCGTCGCGCTGGGGCTGGCCCTGGCGGCGCTGGGCGTCGGGCTGTGGAGCCTGCAGCGCATCTTCGGGCGCGAGCGCGCCGACGCCGAGGCGGCGGTCGAGGCCCGCCGCCTGCTGCTCGAGCAGTACGCGCTGACGTCGTTGGCCGGTACGCTGGCCGGCCGGCTCGAGGCGTCGGCCGGTGATCGCGCGGCGGCGCTGGCCGATCCGTTGGTGGGCGACGACGGGCTGTACCTGTGGCGTGAGGGCGCGCAGGCCCTGCCGCGCCGGTGGGCGTACGCGCCGGGCGACGCCACGCCGGCCGAGGCCGTCTTCCGGGCCGCGCGCGCCGGTGAGGGCCGGTCCGGCGAGGATCCGCGCGCCGAGCGGGCGGGCCTGGCCGCCGAGATCGTCGCGGCGCTGGTCGCGGGCGACGACGCCGCCGTCGAGCGTGCCATGCGCGGGCTCCTCGCGCATCGGGCGCGCTTCCGCTTGGACGCCGCCTTCGACTTGCCGCTCACGCTCGGCGTGCTCGACCGCTTCCTCGCCGACGGCCGGCCCGATCCGGGGCTGATGCGCGCCCTGCTGCACGACGGCCTGACCGATCGCCAGGGCACGCACCTCGACGGTCTGCAGCGCGCGCTGCTCGCCCGGCGCGACGCCTTCACCGCGGCCGACTTCGACTTCCTCGCGCGCCGCGTGGTGGCCCAGTCGGTGGTCGCCGGCGCGCCCACCGACGCCTTCGAGGCCCGCGCGGCCGCCGCCCCCGCCGCGGGGCTGCCCTTCGCCGACGTCGACGCGCCCAGCCTCGTCGCGGGCGGCGCCTGGTACGTCGCGCCGCAGGAGGGCGAGGCGCGCGCCGGCGTCGCCGTGGCGCTGCCCGCGCTGCTGGCCGAGCTGACCGCCGAGATGCGCGGCCGCGGCCTGCTGGCCCCGACGACACCGTCGAGGCGGCGCCCTTCGAGCGCGCCGCCGTGCGCGGCGTCCCCCTGCGCGTCCGCTCGCCCACCTTCGCGGCCGCCCGCGCCCAGGCCGCCCGCGCCTGGCGCGCCAAGACGGCCCTCAACGCCACCTGCGCGGCCTTCGCGCTGCTGCTGGCCGGCGTCGCGCTGGGCGCGCAGGCCCGGCGCCAGCGCTTCCTCGAGCTGAAGAGCGACTTCGTCTCGACGGTGAGCCACGAGCTGCGCACGCCGCTGGCGTCCATCCGCGTGATGGCCGAGACGCTCGAGCGCCGATTGGCCGACCTGCCGCGGGCCCGCGACTACCCGACGCGCATCGTGCAGGCGACCGACGCGCTCGGGCTGATGGTCGAGAACATCCTGTCGTTCAACCGCATCGACAAGGGCCGCTGGGTGGCCCGCCGCGAGCGGGTGGCGCTGGCCGAGCTGCTCGAGGCCGCGCGCGCCCACGCCGAGGCGGCGGCCGAGCGCCCGGTGGACTGGCGCGTCGAGGGCGCCGAGGGCGTCCACCTCGAGGGCGATCCCGAGCTGTTGACCCTGCTGTTCCAGAACCTGGCCCGCAACGCCGCGCGCTACAACGCCCGCGATCCCATCGCGATCCACGTCGCGGTGACCGCCGCCGAGCCCCTCACGGTCACCGTCGCCGACAACGGGCTGGGCGTGCCGCCCGACGCCCGCCGGCACGTCTTCACCGCGTTCTATCGGGTGCCGGGGCGCGACGCGCGCGGCAGCGGCCTGGGCCTGGCGCTGTGCCGGCGCATCATGGCCCTGCACGGCGGCCGCATCGAGCTGACCCGCACCGGGCCCGAGGGCTCGCTGTTCACGCTGCGCTTCGGGAGGACCGCATGAGCCGCATCCTGGTGGTCGAGGACGACGCCAACCTGCGCCTGGCGCTGCAGGACAACCTCGAGGACGAGGGCCACGACGTCGAGGCCGTGGGCACCGTCGAGGCGGCCCGCGCCGCTTGGGCCGGGGGCGGCTTCGACCTGGTGGTGCTCGACCTGATGCTGCCCGACGGCGACGGCTACAGCCTGTGCCGCGCGCGCCGCGAGGCGGGCGACGCGACGCTGGTGCTGATGCTCACCGCGCGCACGCTGGAGGACGATCTGGTGCGCGGCTTCGAGAGCGGCGCCGACGACTACCTGGCCAAGCCCTACCGCCTGCGCGAGCTGCTCGCCCGCGTCGACGCGCTGCTGCGCCGCGCCGGCGCCCGCCGCGCCCCCGCCGGCCTGCGCCTGGGCGGCGTCGCCATCGACCGCGAGGCGCGCACGGTGCACGACGCGGCCGGCGCCGAGGTCGGCCTCACCCGCACCGAGTTCGACCTGCTGGTGTTCTTCGTCGAGCAGGCCGGCGTCGCCTTGTCGCGGGACACCATCCTCGACGCCGTCTGGGGCGAGGACGTGGTCGTCGATCCGCGGACGGTCGACAACTTCGTCTCGAACCTGAAGAAGAAGCTCGGCTGGGGCCCCGACGCCGGCTGGGCGCTGCACGCCGTGCGCGGCGTCGGCTACCGCCTCGAGCTCGACTGAGCGGCCGTCAGGCGGGGTCGGGGGGCGCGAGGGCCAGGCGGAAGTTCCACTCGCGCGCGTCGGGGGTCTGCACGCGCACGGTGCACCAGCCGCGGGTGGGGGCGTCGTCGGGCAGGCGCAGGGCGCCCAGGTGCAGGCCGGTCTCGGCGTCGTAGCGCAGGCGGGTGGGGGCGGCGTCCAGGCCGGGCAGCCAGGCGTGCAGGGTGAGCACCTCGGGCCCCTCGACGGCCAGCTCGATGGTCTCGCCGGGGGCGGCGCGATCGGGCAGCCAGGACAGCGCGACGCTGTCGGCGGGCGAGGTCTCGGCGGCCGCGACGCGGGCGACGAGCATCGCGGCCAGGGTGAACCACAACAGGGTGCTGGCGGGGGCGGCGGCGGCGTGGGCGCTGCGGACGGCGCGAGCGGAGCGGCGAAGCATGGTGACCTCCTGCGTCGGCCTCGGGTTTTGCAGCGTGTGTGCCAGCCGCGGGCGCCCGCGGGGCGGGCCCAGCGCCGGCCACGGGTGCATCCTACGATCGAAATCGTGGATTGGATCTACGATTGTGTGACTTCGAGCATCCGCTCGCGGATCGCCTCGGGCGTCACCGCGTCGGGCACCCACGACAGCCGCGGATAGCGCGCCTGCAGGTGCTTCAGCCGCGCCGCCTCGCGCGAGAAGTCGTAGGCCAGGATCACCGGCAGCCCGCCGTAGCCCGCCGCGTGCAGCGCGTTGAGCACGAACAGCCCCTGGTTGTTCTCGAGGTAGCGCCAGCCGCGCAGCGGATCGCCGTTGTGCTCGCGGGTCGCCGCCGCGTGGTCGCCCAGCAGGTCGCCGCGCGGGATGCGGTCGAAGCGCATGTCGAGGTACACGAGGTCGACGTCGCCGGCGGCCAGCGCGCTCAGCGCCGCCGCGCCGCTGCGCACCTGGCGGTAGGTGGGCCCGGGCACGAAGCGCGACAGGTTCTCGAGGTACTCGTCGCCGTCCTCGACGATCAGCACCGTCAGGTTCTCCAGGGCCATCACGCCTCCTCGTCGTCCTCGTCCGCGCGCGGCAGCTTCAGCACCACCGCCTTCGTCCACGGCGCCTCGGCCTCGCGCACGTCCAGCGTACCCTCGTAGCGCGACACCAGGTCGGCGGTCAGCCCCAGCCCCTCTTCGATGTAGCGCCCGCGCAGCATCTCGGGCGTCAGCCGCTGGGGCGACGCGTCGCGCAGCAGGAACACGGCGCGCGCCAGCCCGGTGATCACGTCGATCTCGCTCTCCACCCGCAGCCCGATGCGCGCCGGCCCCTCGATCTCGCCGTGCCGCAGCGTCGACTGCAGCGCGTTGCGCATCAGGTTGGCCAGCACGTCCTCGAAGGCGTGGCGCGGGATCACCAGCCGGCAGGGCAGGGGGGCGGCGTCCTCGAGCAGCAGCGGCGCCACCGCGGCGTCGGCGAAGGCGGGCTCGCGCCGCGTCCGCTCGAACACACCGCGCAGCAGATCGGCGTCGACGTCCAGCACGCGCAGCCGATCGAGCAGGGCCCGCACCGCCTCGTAGCCCTCGACGTTCAGCAGCCGCGTCGCGTGGCGCAGGGCGCGCAGCAGCCGCGCGCGCCCACGCCGGCCCAGCCGCTCGGCCCGATCCATCAGCGGCGCGGCCCGCCGCAGCACGCCGAAGCCGCGCAGCAGCGCCGACAGCGCCGGGTCCTTGCGCGCCAGGTTCAGCCGCTCGCCGTGCGCGCGCCCGATACGCCGCAGCCGGTCGGCGTAGTCGCTCAACCGCCGCGCCGCCGCGTCCCGCGGATCGCCCAGGGGATCACCCAGCAGGCTGGCGCGCGCCCAGGTCGCCTTGTCCGCGGCGTCGTCCGCGTCCTGGTCCAGCGCGTCCACCAGCCCGGTCAGCACCATCGTGTTGTGCTTCAGCACCTCGTGGCGGATGGCCGACAGGATCTGCTGCACCTCGGGCCCGGCCTCGGGGTGCCGGCGCACCAGCCCGCCCAGATCGGTGCCGCCGAAGCGCCGCCGCAGCAGCCCCGCGACCAGCACCAGCACCGACGCGAGCCCCAGCCCCGCGGCCAGGTAGACCGCCTGCACCCGCGCCTCGACGTCGGCCAGCAGCGCCTCGGCCTCGGGCCGCAGCCGGTCGGCGTCGGCGTCGGCCAGGTAGCTGGTCAGGCGGTCGCGCGCCGCGTTCAGCGCGCTCCACTGCCGCGCGTCCCGCCACCACCGCGGCCCGCGCCCACCCGACGGCCGGGCGTCGATGCGCGCCAGCCGCACGCTGGCCGTGCGCACGCCGGCGGCCTCGGCGCGCAGCAGCAGCGTCCGCGCCTCGTCCACCCGCCCGCGATCCCACTCCAGCCGGCCGAGCTGCTCGACGATCGCCGGCTGGTTCCGATCGGCGTTCAGCGAGCGCGCGAAGGCCTCGGCGGCCTCGTCCAGCCGCCCGGCCGCCTGCAGGATGCGCCCCTCGAGGTTCAGCACCGCCACGCCGCGGAGCGCGTCGGGCAGGCCCCGCAGCTCGGCCATCGCCGCGTCCGGCTCGCCCTGCGCCATGTGCGCCCGCGCCCGGGCCAGCGCGCGCGGCAGCACGTCGTCGTCCTCGGCGGCGGGCGGCGTCGGCAGCTCGGGCAGGGCCTCGCGCAGCGTCCGCTGCATCGCCAGCGCGTCGGCCGGCGCGGCGCCGGGCGGCTGCTCGGCCAGGTAGCGGTCGACCTGGTGCAGCGCCCGCGGCAGATCGCCGGCGGCGCGGTAGGCCTTGGCCAGGTCGAGCCGCACGTCGGTCCAGTCCGGCCGAAGCTGCAGCACGCGCGCGTAGAACCAGGCCGCCTCGCCCGCCCGCTTCGTCGTCGCGTACAGCCGGGCCAGCCGCAGCACGTGGTCGGGGTTCGCGCCCTCGTAGGCCAGGGCCCGCAGCAGGTCGCGCTCGGCGTCGGCCGGGCGGTCCAGCCGGGCGTGCACCTCGCCCAGATCGGCGTGGGCCGCGGCGAAGCCCGGCGCCTGGTCGACCGCCTGCTGCAGCACCGCCTCGGCCGACGCCAGCTCGCCCTGCCGCACCATCGCCGCGGCACGCTCGGCCAGCGCGCGCGCCTGCGCGGGCACCTCGTCGGTGGGCCGCGTCCAGCCGTAGCGCTTCGCCGCCCGCTCCACCTCGATGGCGCGGATGCGGCGCGCGGCGTCCTTCAGAAGCCCGTCGGGATCCTCCACCCGCCGGTACCAGCGCAGGGCCTCGTCGTCCTTGCCGTAGGCGCGGTAGAAGTCGCCCACGCTCAGCGCCAGGGCGTCGTCGGCCGGCTGCAGCGCCAGCAGCTTCTGGTAGAAGCGCTCGGCCTCGGCGAAGCGCCCGCGCCGCGCGGCCAGCTCGGCCTGCCGCTGCACGATGCCCGGCTTGTTGCCGCGCAGCTCGCGGGCGCGCACCAGCAGCCCGGCGGCCTCCTCCAGCCGCGCCTCGTCGGCCCCGTCGACCATCAGCAGATCGGCCAGGTTCAGGTGCGCGATCGACCGCCGCCCGT
>JACKDN010000013.1 GCA_020633465.1 Myxococcales bacterium | reverse complement strand
CGCGTTCCCCGGGTCGAAGTCTTCCGGCAGCGGTGGGATGGCCGCCGTGGGCACACCGCTGTCGGGCGACCCGCCGCCGGGCGCCCCGCCGTCCGGCAGCTCGCGCGGCGCCTCGCAATGCCCCGACGCGCACCACGCGCGATCCGCCATCGGTCGGTCCACCGGGCGCTCGCTGCACACGGTGAAGTCGTCGAAGTCGCCGCGGTGGGGCATCGCGTCGGGGCACTCGAAGCCCGTCTCCTGGATGCCGCCGCGGTAGACGCACATCGCGTTGCCCGCCTCGCTGTAGGCCGTGCCGCCCTCACAGTCCGCGTCCTCGGCCGGCGCGACCACGCAGCCGGCCAACGCCAGCAGCGCGCCCCCGGTCCACCCCGCCGCGCGCGCCCTCACTCCTCTTCCCATTGCCCGTCCTCCTCGCCCGGCGCCGTCGGCAGCGCCTCGGTGTGTCCGTAGGGGGCCCAGCTCAGCGCGAGGCTGATCGGCACCGCGTCCTCGTCTTCGGCGCTCGCGGCGTCCAACGCCTCGAGGGCCGGCCAGATCGTCTCTTCGTAGAGCGCCCGCAACCGCGGCAGATCCTCCGGTCGCACCCGCAGGTTCAGCGTCCGCGCGAAGCTCCGCGCGGCCACGTCGGGCCGCGCCTCGAAGAAGCGCGCGTGCACCGCATCGGTCACCGTCGTCAGCAGGTGGCGCAGGCCGTCGATGCGCGCCACCCAGCCATCGGACACCAGCCGCGAGCCGTCCCGCGTCGCGGCGTAGCGCGCGCGGCGCCCCGACGCGTCGACGGACACGCGGCCTTGCTCGACCAGCGCGTCGAGCGCCTGCTCGACGCTCGCCGCGTCCACGTCGGGCAGCGCTTGCGCGATGCGCCCGAAGGTCAGCGCGCGCTTCCACACCAGGAACTCGATGCGCCGTGGCAGCGTCTGCTCGCGCTCGGGCGCGAAGAAGTTCGACTTCGACCGCTTCGACAGCTGCGACACCTTGCGCAGGCTGACGCCCAACGCCTCGGCCGTCTCGTCGAGCGTCGCGCCGTGATCCCGCAGCTCGGTGAAGCACGCCAGGTGCAGCCAACGCTCCAGCGTCTTCAGATCGGCACCCAACACCCGCGCCAGCCGCGCCGCCGGCAGCAGCGTCGTGAACAGCACCCGCGCGCGATGCTCGGCGCGGACGGGATGGGGGTCGTTCATCGAGCTCTCCTGATGGCCCGTCCACAGTTGCACATTTCTGCAACTTCGATCAAACCAAAGATCGCGTGTGTCGTCGATCGCTCGCTTGACAACAAATAAGCGACGGCTTATCAATCAGCGCATGCGCAGCGCCGTTGCCGAAGACCGCATCTTCCGCGCCCTCGCCGATCCCAGCCGGCGGGCGATCTTCGAGTCGCTCACCCAAGGCGAGGCGGCCGTGCGCGATCTCACCGCGCGCTTCGACATCTCGCAGCCCGCCGTCTCGCAGCACCTCGCCACGCTGCGCGCCGCCGGCCTCGTCGACGGCCGCCGCGAAGGGCGCAGCGTCTACTACTCCGTGCAACCGGAGGGGCTGCAGCCCCTCGTCGATTGGATCACCCACTACCGCGCCTTCTGGACGGATCGCCTCGAGCGCCTCGAGAGGCTGCTGGACACGATGGACGAATGAGCATCACCGACAAGACCGCGCGCGGGCAGTCCGCCACCCTCGAGTTCGAGTTCGACCTGCGTCACCCGCCCGAGAAGGTGTGGCGCGCCCTCACCCGGCCGGCGCTGCTCAGCCAATGGCTGCTGCCGATCGCCGCCCTGCACCTCGAGCCGGGCGCGACCTTCCGCTTCCAGGCCCCGCCTCAGCCGGGCTGGGACGGCGTCGTCGACTGCGAGATGGTCGCCGTCGACCCCCATCGCTCCATCAGCTGGACGTGGGTGGTCGGCGAGCTGGACACCCTGGTCACCTTCACCCTCGCGCCCACCGACACCGGCACGCGCGTCACGCTGGTGCAGTCGGGCTTCACGCCCGCGCAGAAGCAGAACTTCGGCGGCGCCCGCTACGGCTGGCGCATGATGGGCGATCGTCTCGTCGACCTGCTCGACCGCCTGTAACCCCGCCGCTCACCGCCGGCGGGCCACGCCCGCCCGCAAAGGCATGCCATGAACGTCTTCCTGTGGGTGCTCCAGATTCTGCTCGCCCTCCACACCGCCATGGGCGCGGTGTGGAAGCTCTCGAACGCCGCGCAGACCGTGCCCTCGTTGAGCGCCATCCCCCACCCGGTGTGGCTCGGGCTCAGCGGCGTCGAGATCCTCTGCGCGGTCGGCTTGGTGCTGCCGGCCCTCGGCGGCGTGCCCGGCGTCCTCGCGCCGCTCGGGGCGGCCGTCGTCGCCGCCGAGATGCTCGCCTTCACCGCCGTGCACCTGGCGTCGGGCGATCCGAACCACGGCCCGATGGTGTACTGGCTGGTCGTCGCGGTCGTCTGCGGCTTCCTCGCCTTCGCCCGCGCCTCGCTGCACCCCCTCTGATCCAACCACTCACCGTCGGCGATACAGACGCGCGGCCTCGTCGACGACGTCGAACGCTCCGGCGTGGCCCGTGCGCAGCAGGCTCTCGCCCGCCCCGAGGCACAGGAAACCTCGTCGGCTCAGGCTGTCGAGGAACACCCCCACCGCCCGCGTCTGCAGCTTCGGCTGGAAGTAGATCAGCACGTTGCGACACATCACGAGGTGCACCTCGGCGAAGGCGCTGTCGGTCGCCAGGCTGTGATCGCTGAACACGACGTCGCGCCGCAGGAACGACGCCAGCGACATGCGCCCGTAGGCCGCCGTGTAGTAGTCCGCGAAGGACGCCCGACCGCCCGCTTCGACGTAGGCCGTGGTGGCCTCGCGCACCGCCGCCGCCGGATACACCCCCTCGCGCGCCTGCTCGAGCGCCGCCGCGCTGAGGTCGGTCGCGTAGATGCGCGTCCGCTTCAGCAACCCGGCCTCGTGCAGCACCGCCTGATGCGGTCGAACAAGCGCACCGCGCGCACGCCGATCATCTTCGTCACCGGCTCGGCCCGCGCGCAGGAGCAAGTGTTCGAAGGCTACGAGAGCGGCGCGGTCGACTACCTCATCAAGCCCGTCGACAACCACGTGCTGCGCAGCAAGGTGGCGGTGTACGAGCAACTCCACCGCCAGAACGAGCAGCTGCACCGGCAGCGCGCCGCGCTCGAGCGCAGCGTGCACGAGCTGTCTTCGGCGTCCGAAGCCCTGCGGGCGAGCGAGGCGGCCCAGCGCACGCTCAACGAGGTGCTCGAAGAGCGGGTGCACGAGCGCACGCGCGACCTCGAGGCCGCCAACCGCGACCTCGAGGCCTTCGCGCACTCGGTGGCGCACAACCTGCGCACGCCCCTGCGCTCGATCGCGAGCTTCGTCGACATCGTGACGGCCGAGGCCGATCTGTCCGCGGATCACGCCGATCTGTTGGAGCGGGTGACCCACGCCGCCGCCAACATGAGCGAGCTCTTGAACGGGCTGCTGCGCTTGTCCGAGATCCGCCAGGTCGAGGCCCACCCGCGGGACGTCGATCTGGCCGCGCAGGCCGCCGACGTCATCGCCGCGCGCGGTTGGCAGGCCGTCGAGTGGTCGGTCGAGGCGCCGCAGCCCACCAGCGCCGATCCCGAGCTGTCGCGCGTGGTGCTCGAGGTGCTGTTCGAGAACGCGATCAAGTTCACCGCCTGGGAGACGCGCCCCACGTGCGCTGACCACGGCGGTGCAGGGCGACGAGCTGGCGCACACGGTGCGCGACAACGGCGTGGGCTTGACCCACGCGCGCACGCGGGGCTGCTTAATTCCAGGCCTTTCAGCGCCTGCACTCGCCGCTGCGCGACTTCGACGGCGCGTCGGCCTGGCTCCGCGACCGCTCCGCCAGGTTGCTTCCGGAGCGTCACGCGGCATGCATCCGCCGAGTCGCGGCCTGGCGAGGGCGCCGCCTTCCACTTCACGCGTTCACGCCGGGCGGTGCTTGCCGCGCCCTTACGGGCGTCGACGCACTGCGTCCTGGCGCTGCCCCATGCCTGCACACCTTCGGCGCGCCGCGATCCGGCAGTCCGCGTCGACGCGGCAGGGTCGACGGCGGTGCAGAAGAAGCCTGACTGGCACGGCGCCAGGAAGGCGTGCACTGCCCCTCGTGGCTTCGACGGTCGGCGTCGACGGTGCACGGCGCGCACGCACATGCTGTTGCGCACGCCGCACTGCGGGTGATGCAGACGTCGCCGTCGGCGCACTCGCTGGCGTCCTGCACGCAGGTGCTCGGCCTGGCGGGCAGGGCCCCGCGTCGGCCCGACGCTGCTGTCGGCCGGCGCGTCGACGGCTGGTCCTGCCGATGGCCGGCGCGGCGTCACCGTCTGCCGCGGCGTCGCCGGGCGCGGTGCGTCACCGTGCGCTGCGTGTCGCCAGGCGCGGCGTCTCTCCGCGGGTGGCGCGGCGTCGGGCGGCGCTCCAGATCCAGCCGCTCCAACGTCGGGGCCCACGCTACCGCCGCGAGGCACACGCCCCGGCGCACACCAGTGCGCTGCGCCGCAGTCCGCGTCGCGCTGACAGGTGGCCGTGCACACCGGCCTCACCGCACGCGCCGTCGGCTGCGCACAAGTGCTGGGGCCGATGCTGGCGCAGGCCGCCGCGTCGTCGCAGGCCTGCGGCTACACACGCCGCACACGCCGCAGGCCAGCTTCCTGGCGCAGGCGTCCGCGTCGGTGCACGCCATATCAGCCAGTGGCTCTCGCTGTCGGTTCACCGGCAGCTTGCCGCCGCCGTCCTCGCAGCCCGCCGCCACCAGCATCAGCGCGCGAGCGCGCCCCACTGCATCACCCGCCTCCCGTCGCCCGGATCGACCACCACCCCCCGCCTCACGGCGCCACCGCATGCGCTGCCCGTCGGGCCGCGGTGCGCGTCGTTAGTCGGTCACAAGCTTGCGCAGGTGGTCACGCGGCTGCGCAGTCGCGCAGCACGCTCAGCACCTCGTCCCGGAAAGTGCGCCCCTGGCCAGACGCGTCGAACGACCAGTGCTGCCCCACCACGTCGTCGGCAGGCCTTCGCGCACGCTGCCGGTGAGCTTCACGCAGAGCGCCTGACCATCGCCTGAAGTGATCGAAGACCGCGGCCTCCCCAGCCCACCGTCGTGCGCAGCCAGCACGGTCGCAGCGCCAACGTGGGCTGTCGTCGCCCTTTCGACGCGCTGCATCACGCGCCTGTCGGCCAGGAGCTGGCTCAAGCGCGGTCGAGCGACCGTCGGGCAGCTTCACACTAAGTCGCAGGCCCGCGCGGTCGATGGGGGCTGTCGCGGTAGATGGCGAACCCACGCTATGTGCTCGGCGGTCGCGTCAGACCGCTGGCGAAGGCCGCGCCCAGATCCTCGGCTCGGCCGCGCGGTACGTCGTCCCGTCGCCGCGCCCGGCCCGGTACACCAGCCCCTGACTCGACTAGGTCGTTTCAGCACCGCCTGCACCTGCGGCTCGTCGTCGTACTGGAAGCGCTCGAAGCACCCAGCCGCCCGACGCGCCCCTCCTCCTGCATCGAAGCCCAGCACGGTTCTATGGCGAGCGGCGTTGCGCTCGGTCAGGCTCTCGGACAGGCGCGCTGCACCTTCAGCTGATAGCTGCGCAGCGCGATGCCGAACATGTCGGCCACCACCTTGCGCCCCAGCCCCTGCGCTCGAAAGCGCGCTGGACCAGGTCGGTGAACACCTGGTTGGCGACGTGCGCCAGGGCGCGCGCAGCACGCCCGCGCCGTCGCCAGGTGTGCGATGAGCACGGTCGCGCCTGGCGCACGACTGCGTCGATGAGGGCGTTGACTGCATGGCGCCACGCCAGCCCATCACGCGGCAGCGCCTGGCGGAGCGAAATTTTTCACCCGCTGGCGGGTGCACCGGCAACGCCTGCCGTTGGCGCTCCTCCCCTGTGCGCTCTGACCTCATCGACCCCCTGAGGCCACCGCGCACGCTGCCCTGACGCTGTCCGTCCTTGCTCTTCGCCTTTGCATCGAGTCACCGCTCGGCGCCGAGTCCGCTGCGGTGGACGCCCGCGTCGACGTCGGCCACGCCGCCTGGCCTGCTCCGGCGGGCGCGCCCCACGACGACGGTTGCCGGGACGCGCTCGGCACGCGGACGCGCCCGCTGACGCCGAGGTGCCTGCGCCTGCCGTCGACGCGGCGCCCACTGCGCCAGAGCCTGCGCGCGCTTTCCGCCGAGGACGCTGCGCTGCCTGCCGACGCCGCGAGCGCGCCGCTGCCTGACGCCCAGCCTGCCGATGAGCGCCCCGCGCCCTGCGCGGCCGTCTGCGCCGACGACGCGTGCGCCGCCCGCTGCGCCGCGCTGGCCGACGCTCTGACGCCCGCCGCGTTCGACGCCTGGTCCGCCTGCATGGTCGACGACGCCGTCGCCGGCCCCCGCGACTGCCTCGCCGCCCTCGACTGCGGCCCCGCCGACGACCTGATCGGCCAGCACTGCGACGCCATCGGGCGCTGCGACTCGGTGGGCCGGGGCTGGTTCGACGAGGCCACCTGCCGGGAGGATCCCTACCCCCGCACCGCCGTGTGGCGCTGCCTGCGCCCCGAGCGTCGCGCCGAGCTGAGCGCCTGCCTCGCCGGCAGCACCTGCGACGCGCTCGACACCTGCCTGCGCTACGCCGCCTGCGCCGACGACACCGTTTGCCCCGAGCTGCTCGACCCCCGCCTGACCGGCGATTGACGCCGACGCTCCTCGGCGGCACGGGGCCTGCACTCGTGCGGGCGCCGGGGTGAGGGCGAGGGTGCGACGGCGCCCGGCCGCCGCCCCGCTCTCGAACGGCCCGAGGAGCCCCGATGGTGCCCGCCCCCGACGCGCCCCCCGTGGGCGCGAAGTTGCTCGACCCCGCGACCGGTCGCTGCACCTTCCGCGTCTGGGCGCCGGCCCACGACCAGGTCACGCTGGTGCTCGACCCCGACGGCACGGCGCCCCGCCGCGTGGCATTTCGCCCCGAAGCGGACGGCTATCACGCCGTGTCGCTCGACGGCGTGGCCCCGGGTGATCGCTACGTCTTCGAGGCTGCCGGCGAGCAGCGACCGGATCCCGCGTCGCTCAGCCAGCCCGACGGCGTCCACGCGCCCTCGGCCGTCGTGTCGCTCGACTACCCCTGGACCGACGCCGGCTTCGCCCCGCCCCCCCTGGCCGACGCGCTGTTCTACGAGCTGCACGTCGGCACCTTCACCGACGAAGGCACCCTCGACGCCGCCATCGAGCACCTCGACGAGCTGGTCGACCTGGGTGTCACCGTCGTCGAGCTGATGCCCGTCGCCCAGTTCCCCGGCGCGCGCAACTGGGGCTACGACGGCGTGTATCCGTTCGCGGTGCAGTCGTCCTACGGGGGGCCGCGCGCCCTGATGCGCTTCGTCGACGCGGCCCACGCCCGCGGCCTCGCGGTCGCCCTGGACGTCGTCTACAACCACCTGGGCCCCGAGGGGAACTACCTGGGCTGGTACGCGCCCGACTTCTTCACCGATCGCTACCGCACGCCCTGGGGCGACGCGATCAACCTGGACGGGCCCGGCAGCGACGCCGTGCGCGGCTTCCTGCTGCAGAACGCCCTGCACTGGTTCGAACACTTCCACGTCGACGTGCTGCGCCTCGACGCGGTGCACGCCCTGTACGACCACGCCGCGATGCCCTTCCTCGAAGAGCTGGCCGCCGCCGTCGAGGTGCGCAGCGCCGCGCTCGAGCGCCCCCTGTACCTGGTGGCCGAGTCCGACGCGAACGACGCGCGGCTGATCACGGCGCGCAGCCAAGGCGGCACCGGCATGCACGCGGTGTGGGCCGACGACCTGCACCACGCGCTGCACCGCCGGCTGACCGGCGAGACCCAGCATTACTACGTCGACTACCCCGACCTGAGCCATCTGGCCGCCGCCCTGCGCGACGGCTTCGCTTACACCGGCCAACACTCCCCCTTCCGCGGCCGCCGCCACGGCCGGCCCCCGGGCGCGCTGGCCGCCAGCCGCTTCGTCGTCTGCAGCCAGAACCACGACCAGGTGGGCAACCGCATGCGCGGCGAGCGGCTGAGCGCGCTGGTCGATCTCGAGCGCCTGAAGCTGGCGGCCGCGACGGTGCTGCTGAGCCCCCACGTGCCGCTGCTGTTCATGGGCGAGGAGTATGGTGAGACCGCGCCCTTCCCCTACGTCGTCGATCACGGTGATCCCGATCTGCTGGAGGCGGTGCGGCAGGGCCGCGCGGCCGAGTTCGATCACCCCGTCGGCGCCGACGACGGGCCGCCCGATCCCGCCCACCCCGAGACCTTCGCGTCGGCGGTGCTGGACCGCGGCCTGCGCCGCCACCCCGCCCACGCGGCGCTGCGCGCGCTGTACCGCCAGCTGATCCACCTGCGCCGCGACACGGCGGCGCTGCAGCACCCCGATCACGCGCGCCACCTCGTGGCGCACCTCGACGACCCGCCCCTGGTGATCAGCCATCGCTGGTTCGGCGAGGCGCACGCCCTGATCCTGCTGCACTTCGGCGCCGCGCCCGCCGACGCCCGCGTCACGCTGCCCGCGGGCACCTGGCGCCGCCGCCTGGACACCGCCGACGCGCGCTGGGCCGGCGCCGGCGGCGCGGCGCCCGCGACGCTCGACGTGACGCCCGAGGCGCGCGACGCGCAGGTGACGCTCGCGCCCTGGTCGGCCGCCCTCTACCTCCGGAGCGATACCCCATGACCGAACGCTATCTGTGCCTGCACGGGCACTTCTACCAGCCGCCGCGCGAGAACCCCTGGCTCGAGGCCATCGAGGTGCAGGACTCGGCCGCGCCCCACCACGACTGGAACGAGCGCGTCACCGCGGAGTGTTACGGGCCCAACGCGCGCGCCCGCATCATGGACGACGACTGGCACATCATGGAGATCGTCAACAACTACGCGCGCACCAGCTTCAACGTGGGCCCCACGCTGCTGTCGTGGCTCGAGGCGAAGCGCCCGCGCACCTACGCGGCGATCATCGACGCCGACGCCGAGAGCGCCGAACGCTTCGACGGCCACGGCTCGGCGATGGCGCAGGCCTACAACCACCTGATCATGCCGCTGGCCAACGCGCGCGACCGACGGACGCAGGTGCGTTGGGGCGTGCGCGACTTCGAGCTGCGCTTCGGTCGCCGGCCCGAGGGCATGTGGCTGCCCGAGGCCGCCGTGTGTCTCGACACGCTCGAGGCGCTGGCCGAAGAGGGCATCCGCTTCACCGTCCTCGCGCCTCATCAAGCGAAGGCGGTGCGCAGGGCGGACAGCGACGAAGACTGGCAGGACGTGCAGGGCGGCAACGTCGATCCCTCCCGCGCCTATCGCTGTCCCCTGCCCTCGGGCAAGTCGATCGCGCTGTTCTTCTACGACGGCCCCATCTCGAACGCGGTCGCCTTCGAGAAGCTGCTCGAGCGCGGCGAGCGCTTCAAGGACCGCCTGATGGACGCCTTCGACGACGGTCGGCAGCACCCCCAGCTGGTGCACATCGCCACCGACGGCGAGACCTACGGCCACCACCACGCGCGCGGCGAGATGGCGCTGGCCTACGCGCTGCGCCACATCGACGACGATCCCTCGGTCACGCTGACCAACTACGGCGCCTACCTCGAGCGCCACCCGCCCGAGCTCGAGGTGCAGATCATCGAGGACAGCAGCTGGAGCTGCGTCCACGGCGTGGAGCGTTGGCGCGCCGACTGCGGCTGCAGCACCGGCCGCCCCGGCTGGCACCAACGCTGGCGGGCGCCCCTGCGCGAGGCCCTCGACTGGCTACGCGACGCCGTGGCGCCGGGCTTCGAAGAGGCGCTGGGCGCGCTGGTCGACGACGCCTGGACGGCGCGCGACGCCTACATCGACGTGATCGCCGATCGCAGCACCGACAACGTCGATCGCTTCTTCGCCGAGCACGCGCGCTCGCCGCTCACCGCCGACGACCGCGTGAAGGCCCTGCGCCTGCTCGAGCTGCAGCGCAACGCGATGCTGATGTACACGAGCTGCGGCTGGTTCTTCGACGAGCTGTCCGGCCTCGAGACGACGCAGGTGATGCGCTACGCCGCGCGCGTGGTGCAGCTGGCCGGCACCGTGCTCGATCTCGACCTCGAGGGCGACTTCGTCGAGCGGCTGGCGAACGCTCCGAGCAACCTGCCCCGCTTCGGCGACGGGCGCGGCGTCTACGACCAGCTCTGCCGGCCCGCGCGCATCGACCTCGAGCGCGTCGGCGCGCACCACGCGCTGAGCGCGCTGTTCCGCCCGGATCACGCGCCCCACGACATCTACTGCTATCACGTCGATCAGACCGAAGAGACGCGCTGCGAGCGAGCCGACGCGCGCCTGGTGGTGGGCCGCACGCGCGTGTGTTCGCGCATCACCGGCTCGTCGCAGCGCGTGGTGTACGCGGCCCTGCACCTGGGCGGGCACGATCTGAGCGGCGGCGTGCGCGCCGAGGGCGGCGAGGACGATCTCGAGGGGCTGCGCGACGCGCTCATCCCCTGCTTCGAGCACGGCGAATACTCCCGCCTCGTGCGCGCCATCGACCAGGCCTTCCCGGGCCGCGTGCTGACGCTGCGCGCGCTGTTCCGCGACGAGCAGCGGCGCACGCTCGACCGGCTGCTGGCGATGGAGCGGGCCAAGGTGGCCGAGGCCTACGACGCGATCTACGACCGCGCGGCGCCCCTGCTGCGCTTCCTGTCGTCCCTCGGCCAGCCGGCGCCGCTGACCTTCCGCCGCGCCGCCGAGGTGGTGCTCGACAACCGGCTGCAGCGCAAGCTCGAGGGCGATCTGCCCACCGCCGACTCGGTGCGCGCGTTGCTCGACGAGGCGGACGCCATGGGCATCGAGCTCGACCTCGAGCCCCTGCGCTATCAGCTGGGCCTTGCGCTCACCCGCGCCTCGGCGGCGCTGCGCGAGGATCCCGACAGCCTGCCGGCGCTCGAACGCTTCGCCGGCGCGGTGCGCGACGCCGCGGCGATGCCCGTGGGCGTCGACCTGTGGGAGGCGCAGAACACGTGGTTCGCGCTCGACGAGCAGCGCGACGCGCGCGACGACGCCTGGCGGCACACCTTCGACGGCCTGCGCGAGCCGCTCGAGATCCACCGCGCGGGGGAGGCGGCGTGACACCCCCGTCCAGCACCTACCGTCTGCAGCTGGGTCCGGATCTCGACTTCGCGACCGTCACCGGCCTGGTGCCCCACCTCGCCCGCCTGGGTGTCGGCGCCCTGTACCTGTCGCCCTGCTTCGCGCCGCGCGCCGGCAGCACGCACGGGTACGACGTGGTGGATCCCACGCGCCTGAACCCCGCGCTGGGCGACGAGGCCGCCTTCCAGCGGCTGGCCCGCGTGGCCCACGAGCACGGCGTCGGGCTGGTGCTCGACATCGTGCCGAACCACCAGGCGGCGTGCGGCGAGAACCCCTGGTGGCGCGATCTGCTGCGGCACGGCGCGGCGTCGCCGCACGCGGTGGCCTTCGACGTCGACTGGCGCCCGCCGTGGCCGGGGGCCGACGATCGGCTGCTGCTGCCGATCCTGGGCACGCGCTACGCCGAGGCGTTGAAGGACGGCCAGCTGCGGGTTGCGCTCCGCGAGCACGACTTCGAGCTGCGGTACTACGAGCACCGGGCGCCGCTCGATCCCGCCACCTGCGCGCCGCTGGTCGCGGACGGCCTGGACGCGCTGGCCGCCGAGCGGGGCGGCGGCGACGTCGTGGTGCAGGGCCTGCGGACCGTCGCGACCGCGCTCGCCGAGCTGCCGCCTCGTGTCGCCGGGGCGACCGACCGGGCCGAGCGGGCGACGGCGGCCATGACCCTGCTGGCCGACCTGCGCGCGGAGTCGTCGCTGGTGCGCGCGCACCTGGACCGCAACCTCGCGCGCCTGCACGCCGACGACGCCGCGGGGCGCGCGCGCCTGGACCGCCTGCTGTCGGCGCAGGCGTGGCGGCTGGCCTACTGGAAGACCGCCGTGCGCGAGATCAACTACCGGCGCTTCTTCAACATCAACGACCTCGCCGGCGTGCGCGTCGAGGATCCCGGCGTGCGCGACGCGACGCACGCGCTGGTGCTGCGGCTGTGGGACGCGGGCCTGCTGAGCGGGCTGCGCGTCGACCACGTCGACGGCCTGCACGATCCCCACGCCTACCTCGACTGGCTGGCCGAGCGCACCGGCGGGCGCGCGTGGATCACCGTCGAGAAGATCCTCGCGCCCGACGAGGATCTGCCCGCGTGGCCGGTGGCCGGGACGACCGGGTACGATTTCCTCAACGTGCTCAACGGGTTGCTGGTGGACGCGCCGGGCCTGAACGCGCTCGACAGCGTCTACGGTGAGTTCATCGGGCGCGAGCCCGACTTCGCAGCGCTGGTGCGCGCGCGGCAGCGCGACGTCATCGACTGGCTGTTCAAGAGCGAGGCGCGGCGGCTGGAGCGCGACCTGACGCTGCTGGCGCGCCGCGATCTGCCCGGGCGCGACGTCGCCGCCAGCGAGCTGGGGCGCGCGCTGATCGGCGTCACCGCCGAGCTGACGGTGTACCGCACCTACGTGCGCGACGAGCCCACCGAGGGGCAGCGCGCGGCGCTCACCGCGCTGGTCGAGGCCGCGAAGGACCGGGATCCCTCGAGCGACACCGCCGCCTACGACTACCTGCTGCGCGTCCTGCGGCTCGAAGTGCCGCCCGACCTGCGCGACGACGCCCGAGCGTTCGTGCATCGCTGGCAGCAGTTCACCTCGCCGGTGCGCGCGAAGGGGCTCGAGGACACGTCCTTGTACGTCTACAACCGGCTGGTGTCGCTCAACGACGTGGGCGCCGAGCCGGGCGAGGGCGACTACAGCCTGGCCGACTTCCATCGCTTCAACGCCGCGCGCGCGGCGCGCCACCCGCACGCGATGAGCGCGACCACCACGCACGACACGAAACGCTCCGAGGACGTGCGCGCGCGCATCGCGGTGCTGAGCGAGATGCCCGAGGTGTGGCGCGCGACGCTCGCGCGGTGGCACGCGGCCAACGCGCGCTTCCAGGTGGACGACGTACCCCACCCCAACGAAGAGGTGCTGCTGTACCAGACGCTGCTGGGCGCCTGGCCCCTCGACGAGGCCGAGGTGCCCGCCTTCCGCGGCGAGCGGCTGCGCACCTACCTGGTGAAGTCGGCCCGCGAGGCCAAGGAGTTCACCAGCTGGCGCGCGCCCGACGTCGAGCGCGAGCAGGCGCTGGTCGACTTCGCGGGGCGCATCCTCGACGAGCAGGAGAACGGCGCGTTCCTCGACGACTTCCGGGGGCTGCAGGCGCGGGTGGCGTTCTTCGGCATGTTGAACGGTCTGACGCAGCAGCTGCTGAAGATCGCCGCGCCCGGCGTGCCCGACGTCTACCAGGGCAGCGAGCGATGGACCCTGAGCCTGGTCGACCCCGACAACCGGCGGCCGGTCGACCACGCGCGCTGCGCCGAGCTGTTGAGCGAGATGATCGAGGCGGGTCCGGACGCCCTCGCCGACCTGCGCGAGCGTTGGCGGGACGGCGGCGTCAAGCTGTGGGTCACCTGGAAGGCCCTGACCCACCGGCGCGCGCGGCCGACGCTGTACGCCGAGGGCCGCTACGTGCCGCTGTACGCCGACGCCAAGCGGCGCCACGTGGGCGCCTTCGCGCGGGTGCACGGGAAGCGGTGGGTCATCGCGGTGGCGCCGCGCCTGACGACCCGGCTGACGGAAGCCGGCGCGTGGCCGCTGGGCGAAGGGGTCTGGGGCGACGCCGCGCTGACGCTGCCCGACGACGCGCCGCGCAGCTTCACGGACGTCCTCGGCGGCGCGACGGTCACGGTGACCGCCGGGCGCCTGCGCCTCGCCGACGCGCTGGCGACGCTGCCGGTGGCGCTGCTCGAGGCGACCGCCGCGGGCGGCTGAGCGCGCCAACGTCGACGTCCGCGCGCGCTGGAGACGCCGCGGCCGCCTACCGCAGCAATCGAGTCAGCTCGCGATCCAGCGCGTTCGCGAAGCGCTGCTTGTCCTTCGTGCCGAAGGGCGCCGGCCCCCCGGTGACGACGCCCGCGTCCCGCAGCTCGGTCATGAAGTCGCGCACGCTCAGCCGCTCGCGCACGTTGTCCTCGTCGTACAGCTCGCCGCGCGGGTTCAGCCCCGTGGCGCCCTTCTCGACGACGCGCGCCGCCAGCGGCACGTCCGCGGTGATCACCAGATCCTCGACCGCCACGCGCTCGGCGATCCAGTCATCGGCCACGTCCGCGCCCTGACTCACCACGATGCTGCTGACGAAGCGGTTCTTCGGCGTCGCCAACGGCCGATTGGCCACCATCACGGCCTCGACCTGCCTGCGCGCGGCCGCCTTGAACACCACGTCCTTCACGTCCCGCGGACACGCATCGGCGTCGATCCAGATCTTCAATAGGGCTCCTGACTCATCCCGACGAACGCTCCCGCCACCCACCGCAGATCGCCGCCGCGCTCGTCAACCCGTTGCCGTTGCCGTCGCCGTCGCCGTCGCCGTCGCCGAAGAGCCCGGGACCCATCGCGACGCATCCACCGACCGCCACGCCCCCCCTCACGCCTCGTCCGCCAACGCTCTCACCACGCGCTCACAACACTCCACCACCTCGTCACCCAGCGACGCCAACCCCGACGGGCGCAGACAGCGATTCAGCGTCCGCAGCCCCTCGTTCACCTCGGCCGGCGTCACCGGTGCCTCGCCGGCCAGCAGCAGCGCCAGCCGCATCGCCAGATCCAGCTTCACGACCTCCAAGCCGAGCCCCGCCATCAGCGTCGGCGCCTTGTGCAGCGCCTTGCCGAAGATCACGTTCTGCAGGTGCAGCCGGGTCAGCCGGTCGCCGGCGTCGCCCGCTTGCAGCCCCGGCGTGCCGCGCGGCGCCTGCTCGGCCAGCCACGCCTCGGCCGCGACGCCCACGCGTCGGTGCAGCTCGACGTCGACCAGGTTGCCCTCGGCCAGCGCCACCTGACGCTCCTCCTCGGCCCAGGGCACCAGCGCCGTGACGATCGGGTGAGCGTTCGCCGGCGCCCAGCCGCGCGCCGGCGTGATGGCCGGGCCGTCCTGCGGCCGCACCATGCGCACCGCCAGCGCGCGCAACAGCGTCGCCGGGCCCACCGCGTCGATCTCCAGGTCGGCCAGCCACGTCTGCTCCAGGGCCAGCGCGTCCTCGAAGTCGACCGTGATGTCGCCGTCGATGCGCACGACCTCGGGCACCACCATCGTCGGGTGCGCCAGCAGCACCGGCAGGTCGTCGGGCAGCGTCTCTTCGAGCGGCGCGCCGTCGCAGCCGACGTGGAAGCCCCCGCACTCCATGTTGAGGCTGACGTAGGCGATGCCGTCGGGCGCCAGCGCGACGTTCAGCGGATAGGCGCGGCACAGCGCCGGCTTGGCGCGCGCGCCCAGCTCCTTATGGATGACGCACAGGTTGTCGGCGCCCAGGAAGACGCAGCGCGGGCCCACGCGGCGCAGCACGCGGGTGGGCTCGCCGTCGATGTCGACCACCTCGAACGCGCCCTCGGGCCCGTGGATGTGCTCGGCGTTCTCGGTGAAGCGGTGCCCCTCGACGGCGCGCACCACGGCGTCCTCGATGGGACCGTAGACGTAGCCGCTGCAGCACGCGCCGGTGCCCTGGCACGAGAAGCGAGCGCCCTCGAGGATCGAGACGCCCAGCACGCCGGCGTCGGGATCCTTCACGCCACCTCCAGGCCGAACAGCTCGCTCGCCGCGCCGTGCAGCAGCCGCGCGAGGCGCTGCTCGTCCAGCCCCATGCGCGCCACGCGCACCACCTCGCGATCCCAGGCGTAGGGCAGGTTGGGAAAGTCGGTGCCGTACAGCACGCGCTCGGGCCGCGCCTCCATCACGCGCCGCGGCGGCGTGCCCTGCACGTAGTCGACGTGGAAGTAGTCGGCCAGGGTCATCGTGGTGTCCAGCCACAGGTTGTCGTACTGCTCGACCAGCCGCTGATAGCCGGCGAACTCGTCGAAGCCCAGGTGGGGCACGCACAACTTGAGCGCGGGATAGGCGCGCAGCACGGCCTCGACGCGCTCGGCCGCGCACAGCGCGTGGGGATCACAGGCGTAGCCGGGGCTCTTGGGCTCGCGCCCCGCGTGCACCACCATCGGCTGCCCCAGCGCCGCACAGGCGGCGTAGATGGGCTCGAGCCGCGGATCGTCGGGCGCGAAGCACTGCACGTGGCAGTGCAGCTTCACGCCGCGCAGCCCCAGCGCGAACGCGTCACGCAGGATGCCCGCCGGATCGTCGTCGTCCGGGTGCACCGTCGCCACCGCGGTGACGTCGTCGTGCCGCGCCGCCACCTCGGCCACGAAGGCGTTGAGCGCGCGCGCCATGCCCGGCTTGTGGGCGTAGTGCAGCGCCACCATGTGCCGCACGCCGCGCGCCCGCAGGAAGTCGAGCGTCTGCTCGGCGTGCAGCCGATAGCGGATCGGCCAGCCCCAGGTGTCGAACCAGCGCCACAGCGCCTCGAACAGACGCGGCGGGAAGATGTGCACGTGCGCGTCCACCACCGGCGGCAGCGCCTCGGGCAGCCGCGCGCCCTCGGGATCGTCCAGCCCCGGCAAGGGCTTCGCCAGGAAGCCCTCACCCAGGCTGGCGAGGCAGATGGGCGGCGGCTCGTCGAGCGGCGCCCCGGGCACCGGGTGGATCACTTGAACAGGGCTCCTGTCGGCTCGACCCGAGAGCGGCTCGGCGACGGCGACGGCGACGTCAACGGCAACGGCAACGGCAAGCGAGCGCGGCGGTGTCGCGAGCCACCGGCAGACAGCGGGGGTCCCGGCGCGTCAACGAGGCGCCCGAACGCCCACCGCCCTTGCGCGCCGAGCACGCGATGCCGCGCGCCGATCACTTGCCCTGGAGCCTCACGTCCGCGTCCTCGAGCTTCGGGGCGCCGGCCGCCTTCCAACCGACGACGTCCGCGCCCAGGTCGGCGCTCATCGGCGCGCCCAGCGGGGGCGGCGGCACGTGGCCGTGGTTCTGCGCGGCGTCGTGCACCCAGGTCTGCAGCGTCTCGGCGTCGTCGGGCCACGGCCGCATCACCGCGTACTCCGTGACCACCGCCTGCGCCAGCCGCTGCGGCGCGTCGTGCGGCCACCACGAGCTGCTCTTGGGCTCGGTGCGCCGCAGCATCTCGTCGGCGCCCAGCGCGGTGCGCTTCGACAGGCTCGGGTAGTCGTAATCCGGGTGCAGCACGCCCACCAGCGCGGCGTGCGCCACCGCCCCGTCCAGCTGCAGCGCCCTCGCCAGCTCGGCGTCCACCCGCGCCGAGCGGAACGCGCCCGACGTCACGAGGACCACCACCACCTCGGCGTCCCCCAGGTCGATCGGCGCGTCCGCGTCGGCGGACGTGCGGCCCACCAGCGAGTCGCCCAGCATCGCGGCGATCGGGTTCGCCTGCTCGGCGTGGTCCGGATGGTGAATCAGATAGGTCTTGTGCGGTGCGTCCATGGTTTTCCCCCCCTCGACACGTGTGCCCCAACCTGCCACCAGCCGCAGGCCCCGGCCACTACTTTACTACCCGCCCCCACCCCAAGCCGCGCAGCAACCCCCGCTCCCCCGCGACGCCCGCAGGCCGCAAACCGTGCCCGTGCCCGAAGCCGCGCCCCAGCGCCCGAGCCGCCGCCACGCCCGCAGGCCGCGCCCGACCTTGACCTTGACCTTGACCTTCCCCCAAGCCGCGCCCCAGCGCCCGAGCCGCCAACACGCCCGCAGGCCGCGCCCGACCTTGACCTTGACCTTCCCCCAAGCCGCGCCCCCGCGCCCCCCCCCCCTGCCAACGCCCGCAGGCCGCCCCCCCACGCCCCTACTTCTTCCCCTTCCCCTTCAACTCCCGATCGATGATCTCCACGAACGCCTCCACCGGCTGCGCCCCCGACACCATCACACCGTTCACGAAGAACGCCGGCGTCCCCTCCACGCCCACCGCCTTGCCCGCCTCCATGTCCGCGTCGATCGCCTTCTGCAGCGCGTCGTCCTTGTCCTCCATGCACGCCGCGAACTTCGCCGCGTCCAGCCCCACGCCCTTGGCGTGCTCGGTCAGATCCGTCGGCGTCAACGCGCGCTGGTTCTCGAACAGCCGATCGTGCATCGCCCAGAACTTGCCCTGCGCGTCCGCGCAGCGCGCCGCCTTCGCCGCCGGCACCGCGCTCGCGTGGAAGGCCAGCGGGAAGTCGCGGAACACCACCCGCACCTTGTCGCCGTACTTCGCCCGCACCTCCTCGACCGTCGCCGCGGCCCGCCCGCAGTAGGGGCACTCGAAGTCCGCGAACGACACGATGGTCACCGGCGCGTCCTTCGGCCCCCGGCTCGGACCGATCGGCTCGACCGGCAGCCGAACCGGCGGCAGATCCACGCTCACCTTGGCCTCGTCGCGCAGCCGGCCGACCATCGCCTCGAAGGCGTCCTGCTTGGCGCGGCCCGCCAGCGCCTGCTCGATCTGCGGCCGCATCTCGTCGAAGTCCTGGCTGGGCATGCGGTCCTTGTACTGGTCGAAGACGGCCCGCACGTCCGCCTCGCTGGGCGGCGGCGCCTTCGCCAGCTCGGCCTCGACGAAGGCCTGCGCCGACTTGCCCGCCTTCTTGGCGGCCGCCTCGACCAGCCGCTCGCCGATCAGCGCGTCGAGCGCCTCCTGCCGCACGTCGTGCAGCGCCTGCTGGTAGGTGATGCGGGCCTTGCACACCGCCGACGCGGCCCGCGCGTCGACCTCGGACAGCTTCACCGGCTTGCCGGCGATGGTGGCGACCACCTGGGTGGCCTTCAGATCGGCGCCGGCGGGACACGCCTGCGCGTGGGCCTGAGCGGCGGCGACGAGGACGACGAGCGCGACGAGTCCACGCACGGTGGCTCCTTCCTTTTGAGGCGGCCCCTTGGCCGCGGCTGCGGAGTGTACGAACATCGGCGGCAGGTGACAGCATTTCCGCGGCGCCGGCGCCGCGACTCACCACTCGCCTTTACACCGTGACTCTGAATGGAGTTACCCTAGCGCGCCGGCCGACAGTCGGCCCAGGAGGCCAACATGAGCGCCACGTCCCATCCCGCGCCGGTGCGCCGCGTGGGCATCATCTTCAGCGGCGGCCCCGCGCCGGCCGCCAACGCGGTCATCTCGGCGGCCGCCGTCTCGTTCCTCGAGAGCGGCCGCGAGGTCATCGGGTTCTTCCACGGCTACTCGAACCTGGTGGACTACCACCCGGTCAGCCACCGCCTGCTGCCCGACGTGCACTACCGCATCTTCAAGAGCGGTGACGTGCGCGGCCTGCGCAACGAGCGCGGCATCTGCATCGGCACCGCGCGCACGAACCCCGGCAAGGGCATCGAGAAGCGCGACGACCTGGCCGATCCCGCCAAGACCACGCGCCTGCGCAACGTGTACAACGCGCTGGTCGACCTCGAGATCGACGCCCTGATCTCCATCGGCGGCGACGACACGCTGAAGACCGCCAACTTCCTCTACGCGTACCAGCAGACGCTGCCCGACGACGCCCGCCGCGTGCGCGTGGTGCACCTGCCGAAGACCATCGACAACGACTACCGCGGCATCGACTTCACCTTCGGCTTCTTCACCGCCGTCGACTTCATGGCCAAGGAGCTGTTGAACCTGCGCGCCGACTCGCGCGCCACGAGCTCCTGGTTCATCGTCGAGACCATGGGCCGCAAGGCCGGCTGGCTGCCCTACGGCGTCGCCATCGCCGGCGAAGCCAACCTGGTGCTGGCCGTCGAGGATCTGGACGACAAGCTGCTGACGCAGGACGTGCAGACCGATCCCGACAGCGGCGAAGAGCGCCGCGTGCCCTGCCTGAACGTCGAGGCCCTGACCGAGCGCATCGTCGACCTGGTGCTCACCCGCGAGACCCGCGACCGCAAGCACTACGGCACCGTCGTGCTGGCCGAGGGCCTCGCCGAGACGCTGCCCGACCGCTACATCCGCGGCGTCAACCGCGACGAGCACGGCCACCTGTCCCTGGGCAAGGTCAACCTCGCCGACCTCATCGCCTCGCGCGTGACCGAGGTCTACGAGAAGCGCACCGGCCGCAAGAAGAAGATGCGCGGCATCCAGCTCGGCTACGAGGGCCGCTGCGCCCAACCCCACGCCTTCGACGTCATGCTCGGCAGCCAGCTCGGCATCGGCGCCTTCCGCGCCCTGTGCGAAGAGAAGCTGGACGGCCACATGGTCAGCGTGCACGGCCAATTGGGGCTGACCTACGTCCCCTTCAGCGAGCTGGTGAACCCGGAAACGATGGTCACCGAGGTGCGCTTCATCGAGACGGGCAGCGACTTCCACAAGCTGGCCAGGTTCCTCGAGACGCGGACCGAAGCGACGCCGGCGTGGGGGCCGGGGCCGCGGAACGAGGAGCGGTCGTAGGTCGGGTGGTCATCGCGGCGGCGCCGGCGTACACTCGGCGGCATGGCTGCAGATGGGCAAAGGCGGGTGACCGAAGCGGCGTTCTTGCAGCGCCCCGAGACGATGCGCCGCGTGGAGTTGGTCGACGGCGAGGTCGTCGAGGCGCCGACGCCGAGCTGGCGGCACCAGCGGCTGGTGAAGACGCTGTTGGTCGCGCTGGAGACCTGGGCGCGGACGGTCGAGGGCTTCACGGTCGGCCACGCCCCCTGCGACATCCGCTTCGGGCCCGGACGGATCCTGCAGCCGGACCTGTTCGTGATGGCCGGAGCGATCTCGGACGCCCAGGAGGGGCCGATCGATCGCATCCCGCTGCTGTGCGTCGAGGTGCTGCCGCGCGACGTCGGCGACGAGCACCTCACGAAACGAGCGCTCTACGCCGAAGCAGGCGTGCCCGAGTGCTGGCTGGTGAACTGGGACGGCATCGTCGAGCGCCGCTTCGGCGAGCGGCTCGAGGGGCAGGAGATGTTGAACGGGGCGCTAGCTTCGCCGCTGCTGCCTGGGTTCGATTTCGACTTGGCGGAACTGGCGCCGGTGTGACCGGTCGTCCTGATCCCAGCGACGGAGATGGAGCCGACCATGGGCGAGACGCAACGCGAAGTGCTCTCACTGGTCGGCTGGAACGTGACGTGAAGTGGCGATTCGTCCTGTGCGTCGCCCTCGCGGGCGCTGCATCCACTGGCTGCACCCAGAATTGGGACGATTGCCGCGAAGACGGCAGTTGCTCCTGCCCGGATGCGCTCGTGGGCGATGGCAGCACGGACGCATTGCCCTACCGATTCGTAGAGATTCGGGACTTCTCGGAAGCCGGGCCCGAGCCTTGGTACTACACGACGGGCTCTGACATCTGCGGGATGGTGGCCGTCTGCGACGGCGAGCCGCGCCGCGGCATCTCGGCCGCCCTGACCTCTGGCTATCGGGGCGACCGCCCATCCGACGGTGAAGAGGCTCCGCGGTTCGTCAGGCACGACGCCCGATCGGCAATCGACGACGGTTCGCGGTGCGAAGAGGGAGGCGCGGCCAGCGCCTTCGTATCCCTGGGTGCAGGGGGTCACCTCATCATCGACTTCGGCGTGGACCTGCGCGGTTGCACGCTCACCGTGCGCGAGTTTCCCGGAACCGATGGGTTGCACGAGGCCTACGACGTGAATCTGTACCAGACCCGCGACCGAGCGGTCTGCACGGGCCACTCCCTGGCGCAGGCACGGCCGGCCGAGGACGTGACAGTCGACATACCAGCGTCGTTGCCCGCGTACTGACGGGGCGTGGGGGGCGTACCAACTCAGCCAACAGACTGAGCATTTCGTCTGGTTGTCTTCCCGCCCCTCCGCCATCGCCCTTGCTTCCCCTCACCCCTCCCCCTCCGGCGCGCTGAGCGCGCCGCGGAGGTCCGTGGCGAAGCTGAGGTGGCCGGACTCGTCGTCGGCGGCGACGACCGAGAGGGCGCCGTCGGGGGCGCCGGGGGCGCGGGCTTGGATGGTGGCTATGGCGTCGGTGGCGGCGTCGCGGTCGAGGCGGGTGAGGCGACGGCGCTTCAGGAGCGCTCGCAGGGCTGAGACGGCGGCGATGGTGCCGTAACGCTCCAGGCCTTCGAGGGCGCCCTCGAGCGCGGAGCCGGGGCCGGCTTCGACGATGCCGGTGAGGTGTGCGCCGAGAGCCTCTACGAGAGACCGGGTGGAAGTCGTCATTAGAATCAGCATCTGGCGAATTCGCTTGGGCATCAGGAGAACGGCGGCGGGCACATCGGGGCGTCCGGAGCGGCTCTGCAGCGTGAGCTGCTTGCTCCAGCGCCGGCGCCCCCCTAGCATCGCGCTGTGCGCCGGAGAGCGGCGAAGGAGGATCACGTGGCGAGCGCGAACGCCCACCTGCCGTACCCTCACATCGTCCGCGACGAGCGGATCGCTGGCGGCCAACCGATCGTGGAGACGACCCGACTTCCAGTGGCGACGCTGGTCCGGCAGCATCAGCTCGGACTCGAACTCGACGAAATCCTCGCCCAGTACCCATCCCTCAGCCCCGCCGGCCTCCACGCCGCGTTCACCTACTACTTCGACCACCGGGACGAGATCGAAGCCTGGATCGCCGACGCGGAGCAGCCGCCCGCCGGGTTCGAGTTGGTGGACGGCTGAGATGTCGCTCCCGCGCCTGTACCTCGACGAGGATGTCTCCACGGCCGTGGCCGTCGCCATGGAGCGACGGGGCTTCGATGTCCTCACGACGCTCGCAGCGGGTCGGCGTGGCACTCTGGACGAGGAGCAGCTGGACTTCGCGGCAAGCGAAGCACGCACCTTGATCACGTTCAATCGAGGAGACTTCGCTCGGCTGCACCAACTCATCCTCGGCGAGGGTGGGCATCACGCCGGCATCGTCGTGAGTCGTCAGGCGCCGGTAGGGCCCTTCGTCAAAGCCTTGCTGAGGCTGTTCGCGACCCACGATGCGGCTGCCCTGCGCGACCGGCTCTTCTGGTTGCGTCTGGCCAAGTCACCGGACTGAGCCGGACGATCGCGCAGCGGGCTGCTCGGGGTCGTGCCAAACTACCAAACAAACTGCGACTGCTCGGGGTCGTGCCAAACTAACAAACTAACTGAGCAACCCGTCTACTTGTTGGCACGCCCCCTCCCCTCGAGACGCTTGCTTCCCCTCACCCCTCCCCCTCCGGCGCGCTGAGCGCGCCGCGGAGGTCCGTGGCGAAGCTGAGGTGCCCGGACTCATCGTCGGCGGCGACGACCGAGAGGGCGCCGTCGGGGGCGCCGGGGGCGCGGGCTTGGATGGCGGTGATCGCGTCGGTGGCGGCGTCGCGGTCGAGGCGGGTGAGGCGGCGGCGCTTCAGGAGCGCTCGCAGGGCCGGTACGGCGGCGATGGTGCCGTAGCGCTCCAGGCCTTCGAGGGCGCCCTCGAGCGCTGGGCCCGGGCCGGCTTCGACGATGCCGACGAGATGCGTGCCGAGGGCCTCGGCCGACCAGGTCTGGGCCAGCAGGTCGAGGGCGAGCGCGCGCAGCGGCGCGTCGGGGCGCTCGAGCGCGGCGCGGGCGGTGTCGGTCGCGTCGCCGAGCTGTGCGAGGGCCTTCAGCACCCGGTGGGCGTCGTGGCCTTCTGCCCACGGGAACGCTCGGGTCAGCAGCGGGCCGGCGTGATCGGCGGGCTGTTCGAGCGCGCGATCGATGGCGGCGTGGCGCACCGCGGGCGGTGCGTCGTCCTTCAGCAGGGTGGTCAGGAGATCGGGCAGGCCTTCCCGGTCGACGGGGAGGGCGCGCAGGGCGTCGGCGCGCAGGGCCGGGGGCACGGTGGCGTCGGCGGTCAGCGTGGCCAGCCGATCCAAGTCGCGCACCTGCAGGGCCGCGCGCGTGCGGAGGGCGGGCGAGGTGGCGCGGAGCCACTTCGGGGCGACGTCGCGTGCTTCGGGCCGCGCCGGGAAGTGCGTCAGCAGCAGATCGGCGCGCAGGGCCGAGGCGTCGCGGCCGGAGCGGGCCAGGCGCGTCACGACCTC
The DNA here is from genome assembly GCA_020633465.1 of Myxococcales bacterium. Taxonomy (GTDB): domain Bacteria; phylum Myxococcota_A; class Bradymonadia; order UBA7976; family UBA1532; genus JACKDN01. Next base: position 190,224 of record JACKDN010000013.1, on the reverse strand, counting down.
GTCCTCGGGCTCGGTGAGCGCCCAGGCCAGGATGGCCATGCGCTCGGCGGCCTCGACCGCGGGGCCGTCGTTCTGGGAGGCGCCGGTGTCGACGGCCGCGACCATGCGTCGAGCGTGGATCTCGGCGACGGTCCGCCCCAGGTCGCGGGCGAGCGCGTCGAGCCCCGTCCCGGGGGTGGGTCGGGTCAGCAGGAACGGCGGTCCCGACCACGACGGGGGGCAGTGCAGCTCGGCGAAGCCCTCGACGGTGGTGGGCTGGAGCCCGAGCGAGGCGGTCCCGCCGCGGGCGACGAAGACCTCGACGTCGCCGAGCAGGCAGCGGAAGCCGAGGATCGTGCGCTCGGCCACCACGCGGTTGCGGCGCACGACGGCGTTGTCGGTCCGGGGCTCGGCGAAGCCCAGGGCGGCGGGGCCCACCTCGGGAGGCGGTTCGCGGCGCGGGAGCGGCAGGCGGCGCCAGAGGGCGGGCAACAGCTCGCGGGCCATGCGCAGCGCGAAGACCGCGGGGAGCCCGACGAAGAAGCCGAGGATGCCGAGCACGAGCAGGATGGACAGGATCTGCTCCACGGTGGGCAGTGTAGCTGGCGAGCTCGGCGGCGGCCCGCACCAAGAGCACCCGTGCCACGTGCGCTGCGAAACCGCCCCGTGGCGCCTCGGCCACTGCGAAGGCCGCGACGTCTTCCTGGTGCTGCCGCCCGCTCGACGCGGTTCGATGGGGCCGGTCGGCTGAGGTCAGGCCGCACGCAGGGGCGCCAGCTCGCGAAGGTCCACCGGTTCGGCCTCGACCTCGACCAGCGCGGCGAGAATGTCCTCCGGCTCGACGTGTGCCGGCGCGGGTAGTTCGACGCCGATCGCCTTGCCGCCGGCGTCGAAGTCGACGAAGACACCGCGGCGCACCTCGACGGTGCGCTCGACGCGTGCACCGGCCGAATGGGGAAGGTGCAGGTAGGCGGCGAACGGCCTTCCCTTCTGGAAGGTCACCTCGAGGTACGCCTGCTTCATGGCAACCCTCGCTTCCTCATGGGGCTCCACGGTGACCTGTCCCGACCTCGATCGCAATGGTCGCCAGGCGACCCGACCTTCTCGCGAGGCCCCGCCGACCCTCCCGCTCTCACCGCCCCGCGCCCCGCGCCAGCAAGGCGCCGGCCAGCACGAACAGCGCCGTACCGACCGCGGCGCTGGGGGCCAGGGGTTCGCCGAAGAACAGGACGCCGGCGACGGTGGAGACGACGACGGTGGCGTAGCTGAACGGGCCGACGACCGAGGCTTGCTCGACGCGGTAGGCCTGGGTCATGCCGAGCTGGCCGCCGGTGGCGCCGAGGCCGATGCCGAGGGCGAGGGCCCACTCGCGGGGGGTGGCGGGCAGGCCGTCGGCGAGGGCGAAGGGGAACGTGGCGACGGCGCCGGTGACGGCGAACCACCAGACGATGCGGGCGGGTGAGTCGGTCAGGCGGAGCTGGCGAACGATGGTGTAGACCCAGCCGGCGAGCAGGCCGCCGGTGAGGCCGACCAGCAGCGGACCGGCGCCGACGTCGAAGCTGGGGCGCAGGATGAGCAGCACGGCGGCGAAGGCGAGGCCGACCAGCGTGATCTGGCGCGGGCCCACGCGCTCGCCCAGCAGCAGGCCGGCGAAGACCACGGTGAAGACGGGGGACGTGTACTGCAGGGCGGTGGCGGTGCCCAGGGGCAGGCGGCCCAGCGTCTCGAAGAAGCAGAACATGGCGGTCAGGCCGCCCAGGCAGCGCGCGGCCATCAGCTTGGGGCTGCCCGGGCGCAGGCCCGCGCCCGACCGGCGCACCATCACCTGCGCGACGATGACCACCACGACGCAGCGCCAGAAGATGACCTGCAGCGACGACATGGCGGGCTGCGCCGCCTTGACCAGCGCGCCCATGATCGAGAAGGACACCGACGCGGCGAGGATCCACCACACGCCGGCCAGCCGGCTCTGCATCGCGGCCTCCCAAACCAGCGCGCGGGCAGCGCAGCATGGGGAGGGCGCCGCCTGCGGTCAAGCGTCCGGTCGCGCATCCCAGAAGGCGAATGGGCAATGCTCGCGCATCCTGCCGTCGTACGTCAGCAAGGGCACGCCGGCGAGCTTCGCTTGCGCGGCAATCAGTCGATCGAACGGATCACGCGTCCAGGTCAGCCCGTGGGCGACTCGGGTCACCTCGCCGAACGGAGCGTCGCACACCCGAAGATCGATGGCGGGTGTGAGGGCCGCGATCAAGGCGGCCGGCCGCTCGTTGAGCCTCCTGATTTCGAACAAAAGGGACAGTTCGAGCTCGACCATGGGCGACATGCGCACCGGGCCCAGCAGCGCTTGTCGTGCCGCCTCCGGGAACTTGCCGGCCCGACCCTGGCGGAGCCAGACCAGGACGTGCGTGTCCACATGAATCACAGCAGCGGCTTCCACTCGTCCGACCAGTCAATCGATGCAAGGTCGTCCGCGTCACCGTTGACCACGTCCGGGTTGGGCACGATCAGATCGAGGCGAGAGCGCGGCGGATCACACACGATGCGCAGTTCACGTCCATTGCGCTCGATGACGAGCGGCTCACCCGTTTCGAGAACCTTGTCGAGCAGGCGGTAGATGTCGGCCCGCAGCTTCGAAGCCGAGACGCGCATGGGGCACCTCCACCCGATAGGCTAGCGGGCGTACGTACGGGCTTCAAACCCCGTACGTCCACCCCCTCACCGCGTCTCCAACCATTCCGCCGCGGCGCGCCAGCTCGCGCACACCTCGACGGGCGCGCCGTCGCGCGCGAGGCCGGCGACGGCGGCGGCGTGGTCGGGGGTGGCGTCGGCGTGTTGGACGACGCAGTCGGCGTGCAGCAGGACGACCGTGGTGCGGGCGGCGGTCTGCAGTGCGGCGGCGTCGCTGGGGCGCAGCGACAGGACGGCGCGGCCGGGGGGCGGCGCGGCCTGCAGCGACGTCGTCCAGGCGGCGAGGGCGCGGGCGCGGGGCGCGGGCTGCTTCGCGGCCAACTGGGCCAGGGGATCGCTGTCGGGCACGTCGGTGGCGAGGTCGGCCACGCGGTTGGGGAAGCCGAGGGCGCAGAGCAGGGCGCCGACCAGCCAGCCGGTGTCGGCCGTGCGTTCGGTGTCGAGCAGCTCGAGCAGCGCCGCGCTGCAGGCGCCGATGCCGGGGTGGCGCTCGCTGACCCACTCGAGGTGCGCGTAGGGGCCGCGACGGGCGACGAGGGCGAACAGCGCGCCGAGGTCTGCGGGCGGGACGGCCTCGCCCTGCAGGAGAGCCAGCGTGCGCTGCCGGAAGTCGGGCCAGGGATTCTCGGTGAGCCCGTCGGCGCGGTTGTGGGCCTCCTGCTCCAGCGTCGGCAGCGTCGCGGCCAGGTCGCTCCAGGTGAGGCCCTCGGGATCGCGCAGGCCGGCGAGGCCGGCGTCGTCGCGCAACCCGAGATGATCCAGCAGCGCGCGGCAGTCGAGGCGCTGCAGCACCGTCTCGAGCGGATCGCTCCGGAAGCGAAGGCCCGCGGAGACGACCCCGAGCGCCCAGTGCCAGTTGTCGGCGTCGGGGTGCTTCGCGGCGCGCGCGACGCCGCGCAGCGCGGCGGCGCAGACCAGCGCCCGCGCGATCAGCGGGCGGCGCGTGGTCAGGTGCGCGACGTAGCGTTCGATCAACCGCTCGTCGGCGGGGCGCAGCGCGCCCTCGCGCACGGCCTCGACGGCCGCCTCGACGGCCTCGAGGCGTGGCGCGCCGGGCAGGCCACCGACCTTCTGCTCCCAGTCGGGCAGGCGCACCTTGCCGTCGGTGGCGGCCAGCAAGCCTTCGCGCACGGCGTCGAAGCTCTGCGCGGCGGGCGACGCGATCAGCGCGCGGGGCGCCGGTCGCACCGCGCGCTGCGGCGCGGCCGGGCGCGGCGTCTCGACGGGCGGCGAGGCGCCCATCGCGGCGCCGGCCGGGTGCAGCGAGGGATCGGGCCGCGGGGCGCCCATCGCCGCGCCGGCGGGGCGCAGCGCGTCGTCGGAGATCGACCGGGTCGCGCGCTCGGGTGAGCGCGAGACCGGGACGGACACCGCCGCCTCAGTCACCTCGTCGGCGGCCTCGGGCGGCGCCGCCTCGGGCGCCCAGGTGCCGGCCGCGGGCCGCCCGTTGGGGTCGATCTGCCAGGCCAGCGCGCCCTCGGACGTCACCGCCAGCATCACCGGCGGCAGCACACCCAGCACCGACTGCGAGACGCCCGCGTGGTGCGCCTGCGCGGCCAACGCCCCGCGCACGGTCAGCAGCCGCAGCGCCTCCTTCACCATGTCGCGCAGCAGCCGCTCGTCGCTCGAACGCTGCAGCGGCGGCGCGCCCTGGCGCAGATCGGTTAGCAGATCCTCGGGCGTCCCGGGCACCTGCACCTCGGCACGCCAGCGATCGGCCAGCCGATACAGCAGCTCGATGGCCGCGTGCGCGAAGCGGTCGTCGTGGGCCAGCCGCTGCGCCAACGCGTCGTCGCCGAGCACCTGCTCGATCACCAGCTGCAGGAACACCTCGGCCCCGATGGCCGGCCAGTCACGCGGCCGGGTGCGCGGCGCGTTCGCGACCAGCACGTCGTCGCCGGCGCACAGCCCGTCGAGCTCGGCGTGCAGGTTGCTCATGCGCAGGCTCGAGCGCAGCAGCAGCGCGTAGTTGACCAGCGCGCGCTCCGCGTCGACGTCCATGTCGTCGTCTGCTTGGGGCCGCCCCGGATGGACGACCCGGTCGAGGTAGGCGCGGACGTGCTCGGGGCGATAAGCCAGGAACAGCGTGTCCGAGTAGCCGTTGCGCTCGCCGTCGGCCGGCGGCTCGCCGAGGAACACGAAGAACGCCTGATCGGTGAAGTACGACTTCAGCCGCCCCACCGTGCGCTCGACCAGGCCGGCCTCGCCGGCGCGGTCGAGGTCGTCGACGACGAAGACGGGCGCCAGCCCGATGGTGCGCAGCTGCTCGGCCAGCGCCGGCAGCAGGCGCGACAGCGACGCCAGGCTGAGCGTGGGCTCGAAGTCGTAGGTCAACGCGCGCTTCCGCTCGACGCTGGTGGTGCGCGTGTACTTGAGCACCGCGTTGGCGAGCAGCGTTCCGCCCAGCGCCAGCACGCCCGCCAACCCGAACTCGCCCTCGGCCGCGGCGCCTCCGCCGACAGCGGCGCCCGCGAAGAGCGCGATGGTCGCGTCGTACAGCTTGCTCGGCTGCGGGCTCAGCTCCTGCTTCGCCTCGGTCTTGTCGGTGTCGGTCTGATCGTTCTCGGTCTTGACGGTCAGCTGGCCGGTGACGACCTGGTGCACCCGCAGCGTGTGCCACAGCGCGCCCAGCTCGCGGATGCCCTGGCGGCGCCTGGACGCATCGAACAACACCCCGTCGCGGGCGACGCCGAACTGGCGCCAGACACTCTGCAGTTCGTCGAACGTGGGCGCGCCCTCGAGCGCCACGCGCAGCTCGGCCACGGTGTCGCGCAGCCGATCGTCGTCGCCGGCGGCGAGCTCGAAGCGATCGAGGAAGGCGTCGGCCGTCGCCTTCGCGAGGGCCTGCGCCAGCAGCATCATCAGCCGCTTGTTCTCCTGCTTCGCGGCGGGCTCGGGCGAGCTCTGCGCGGTGCTCGGGGGCGCCTCGAGGCTCTCGACCAGCGCCGGCGCGCTCAACCGCACGGGCAACGGACGACGACCATGCTCGGCGCACCGCGTCGCCGCGCGCTCGATGGCCGACAGCACCATCGTGGTCTTGCCCGCGCCGGCTGCGCCGCTGACCAGGAAGGCACGCCCGGTGATGTCGCCCGCGACGTAGCGCTCGATCTCCCGCGCCAGCCGCTGGCGGGCGGGCGAGTCGATGACGACGCTCTCTTCGCCTGCGCGTCGGGCCTCGGGCGACAGGGGCTCGCGCGGGCGCTTCAGCAGCAGCAGCGGCTCGGGCGTCGTCGTCACTTGCTGGCCGCCTGGGTGGGCGGCGTCGGCGCCTGCGGGGCGGGCGGCTCGGGCCACGCCTTGATCGCGGCGCCGGTCAGCCCGAGCGCCACCAGCAGGTAGACCGCCGGGCGGCTGAGGGTCCACCCCGCGTTGCGGCCCAGGCCGGTGTAGCGCGGGTAGATGGCGACGCCCTCGCCCTGGCCCTCGCGGCTCTCGAGCGCGCGCACGAGCAGGCCCAGGAAGCCCAGCGCCAACAGGCCCAGGACGCCGGCCACGAAGGCCTGGCTGAACGATACGCCCGTGGTGGCGCGGGCCAGGAAGCCGGTGAGGAAGCCGCCGCCCCCGATGACGGTGAGCAGCAACCAGGGATCCCCGGCGGTGGTGTCTCGACGCATGGCACCCTCCCTCGACGGCGCCAGCCTACGGCCTTCGGGGTCGCTGGGGAAGAAGTCGTGGGGAAGAATCGTGGCGCGCCGTCCATTGGCGACCCGGCGGGGGCCCCGACCGTCTGTCCTGTCCGGGCCCTGGCCGACGTGCCGAGAGGGGGTGTCGATGAGAGGTGCCATCGCGACCAGCGTTCTGGCGGCGATCTGGGCGACCGGGTGCGCCTGCGACGACGACCCGGGCGGCGGGGGGCCAGGCGAGGACGGGGGCGTCGTGGACGTCGGCCGCGCGGACGGGGCGCCGGTGCTCGACGTCGGGCTCGACGGGGCGCCGCCGCCGGGCGACGCGCGGGTGGCCGAGGACGAGGGCCCCCCGCCGAGCGACGGCGGCTCGACGGACGCGCGCGGGCCCCACGACGTCGGCGCCATCGAGGGCGCGACGCCCAACTTCATGGGCCGGGTGATGGGGCGCGTGTTCGTGCGCGTCGGGCCCGGCGTCGACGACCGCGCGCCGCTGCCCGGCGCCGAGGTGCGGCTGGAGCAGGACGAGCCCCGGCGCGTGGGCGACTGGGTGATGGCCGACGGCGAGGGGCGCTACGAGATCCCGCCGCATCCGCTGGGCACCTATCGGGTGTGCGCGCGGGCCGAGCGCCTGGGCAGCGTCTGCCACCCCGAACCGGTCGAGATCACGGAGGATTCGCCCTACCACGCGCGGCACGTCGAGCTGCGGGCGTGGGACGGCGCGCTGCGGGGCCGCGTGTTGCTGGCGGACGGCACGCCGTGCACGCGGCGATCGGAGGCGTTCGGCACGACGCTCACCGCGGCGGTGACGCTGCAGGCGCCCGACGGCGAGGTGCTGGCCGAAGGCGAGACGGACGCCGACGCCGCGTTCGTGCTGACCGGCCTGCCCGGGGTGGGCGACTACCGCGTGGTGGCCGACTGCGGGGGGAGCGCCGGCGAGGTGGACTGGGTCATCGACGAGGCCGACTTCGAGCCCGACGCGGCCGCCCGCTCGGTGGACGTGCTGGTCGACAACACGCCGCCCGCCGTGGGCGCGATGACCTTCGAGGCGATGGACGGCACGCCGCTGTTCCAGGGCGAGCCGGGCATGCAGGTGCGGGCGCGGGTCGAGGCGAGGGACGACGACGGCGACCCCCTCACCTGGCGCTTCGTCGAGGCGCACGGCGCGCCGATGCCCGGCGACGGCGACGGCACGGCGACGTTCACGCTGCCGGCGACCTCGGCGCAGGTGGTGCTGCTGGCCGAGGTGAGCGACGGCCGCGGCGGCTACGGCGAGGCGCGCGGCGTGCTGCGCGTGACGACGATGCGGCCGCCGGTGACCGGCCACGTGCTCGACGCCGACGGCCTGCCCATCGAGGGCGCGACCGTGTCGATCACGCGTACGCAGGTGCAGACGGACGCCGAGGGCTTCTTCCGGTTGGAGCCCATCTTCGACGGTCCGTTCGTGCTGCGCGTGCGCGCGGACGGCTTCGCGGAGGGACGCCGAGCGTTCGACCGGGGGCAGGACGGGGTGCGCTTCGTGCTGCGCCCGATGACGCGGCACGCCGTGAGCGTCCACGACGAACACACCCTGCAGGACGAGGCCGGGCTGGTGCAGCTGTACCTGCCGCAGGGCATCCTCGATCAGGGCGGGCGCGGCGCGCCGCAGCAGGCCGAAGTGAGCCTGGTCGGCTACGACCCGCGGATGCCGGCGCGCTTCCCCGGCGGCAAGATGGTGCAGATGGAGGACGGCGAGCTGCGCGCGGCGCGGCTGTTCGCGGCGGCCGACGTGACGGTGCGCGCCGACGGCGCCGACCTCGACCTGCAGGGGCGGCGGCGGGCGGTGCTCACCTTCCCGGCGCCGCCCGGCGACGAGCGTCCCGAGACGCTCGACCTGATGCGCCTGGACGAGAACAGCGGGCTGTGGGTGGTCGAGGGCGAAGCGTCGCTGGACGGCGACGTGTACCGGGCGTCGGTCGATCACTTCTCGGCCTGGAGCGTCGGCATCGTGGCCGGCGACGACGAGGCGTGCATCCGCGTGGACGTCGCGCCCGAGCTGCTGGGGCAGTTCGTGCTGCGCGCCCGGGTACCCTACGCCGGGCCGCCGAACAGCGGCGGCGTGGTGAGCGACGAGTGGATCCCGACGCACCCGATCAACGTGGTGCGTGGGCTGCCGCCCTTCGAGCTGGTGTACTTCGACATCCTGTCGCTGACCGATCCGACCCAGCTGATCGACTGGCGGTCGGCCACGTCGGCCAACCCGGCGGTCAACGGCATCTTCTACCCCTACATTCGGGGCAACGAGGGCTGCAACGGGTGGCTGCGCATCGACCGCGTGCTGCCGCGGGAGCAATGGCTCGACCGCATCCTGAACACCACCGACGAGGCGTGGGAGTACTACGCCATGATCGGCTACGAGCCCGGGCTGACGCTGGCGCAGTGGAAGCAGATGAAGGGCTTTACGGCGCAGGACGAGGCCGCACCGGTCGCGTTCTACAACCCGCAGGAGTTCGGCCTGGGTCGGCGGGGCGTCTGTCACAGCGAGGGCAGCACGCCCGCCGACATCACGATGGCCTGCTGCGTGGCGAAGTACGGGCACGTCGGCGGGCCGGTGGTCGAGGCGCTGAACGACACCGTGCACGACGAGGCCGTGGGCGACACGGTGTGCATGGAGTACACGCCGGGGCCTGGGCCCGAACGCATCGTGAAGTTCCTCGCGTTCACCCCCGAGGGCGACCTGACGCCGACCACGTACTTCGACACCAGTGGGCCGAAGCGCGTGCCGGGCGTGTGCGGCCACTGTCACGGCCGGACGCAGGACTGGAAGGAGAACGGCGGTGATCAGGGCGGCCGCTTCGTCTTCTTCGACGCGCCGGCCTATCGCTACGCCGACTGGGAGCCGGCGTGGCGCAAGAGCGCGCAGGAGGAGCGTTTCCGCGCGCTCAACCGGCTGGTGAAGACGACGCACGGCGACACCGGGCCCTACGCGGACTACATCGACTCGCTGTACCACCCCGACGTCGACACCCCGGGGGCGACGACCTCGACGCCCGACCCCCTGCCCGGCTGGCTGACGCACGCGCAGGCCTACGACCAGGTGGTGCGGCCCAACTGCCGCACGTGCCACATCTGGCAGCCCGGCGCGTTCGCGCTGACCGCGCCGGATCCGCTCATCGGCGGCTTCCTGCGCAGCTATCTGTGCGATGGCATCATGCCGAACGCGATGCAGCCGATGCTGAACGTGTGGCGCAAGCTGGACCCCTTCCTGGGGGACGCGATCACCTCGGCCTACGGGACCGACGCCTGCTTCAGCGACGACGCGACGCCGACGGTCACCATCCTCGAGCCCGAACACCAGGCCGAGATCGCGCAGGGCGGCTTCTTCAGCCTGCGCCTGCGGGCGGTGGCCAACGACGTCGAGGACGGCCCCGACTGCTGCGCGCTGACCTGGACCTCGGATCGCGACGGGCACCTCGGCTTCGGTCCCGACCTGAGCACGGTGCTGTCGACCATCGGCATCCACACGCTGACGGTCAGCGCCCGCGACAGCCGCTATCGCGTGGGCACCGACAGCGTGCAGGTGCGGGTCAGCAACGATCCGCCCGTGCCCTCGATCGACTTCCCCGCGATGGACTTCGACAGCCTGTTCGAGGGCATCCCCTACGTGCTGCGCGGCAGCGCGACCGACCCGAATCAAGTGCTGGGCGTGCCTTGCGACCGGCTGCTGTGGACCAGCGACAACGCGGGCGACGCGCCCTTCCCCTTCACCGGCTGCCACCCCGAGGTGGCGTTTCAGGGCAACGGTCAGCGGACGCTCACGCTGCGCGCGACGGACGCGTTCAACGTGTCGCGCAGCGTCACGCGCATCGTCAACGTGCCCGATCCGCCGCTGAACGCGCCGCCCATCGTGACGCTCTTGTCGCCCATCGAGGGCAACAGCTACGCGGGCAGCCAGGCCTTCCTCGTGCGTGGCTCGGCGGTCGATCCGGACATGGACAGCGTCATCCAGTGGACGCTGTCGGCGCGGCGCGTCATCGGCGCCGGCAACCCCGTGGTGGTGGACTCGGGCGAGTGCGCCCCCGGCGCTCAGTGTCGGCCCTCGCTGAACTGGACGCCCCTCGACGGGCTGGGCAGCCGCTGCGGCGGCTACGAGGCGGAGATGACGCTCGAGGCGACCGACGACGACGGCACGTCGCAGACCTCGGTCACCTTCTTCGTGGCGTTCCCGCCCTGCTGAGGTGAGCCTCAGGGTTTGGGGATGCGGAGGGTCGCGCTGATCATCGCCGAGCCGCTGAGCGCGAACATCAGCGTCAGCGGGTGCAGCAGGAAGGGGCCCAGCCGATACTCACCGCCCCACAGCGCGGGGCCCGTGGCGCCCTGACCGAAGGCGACCGCGAGCACCGCCACCAGCAGCAGGCTGGTGGGGATGGGCGTGCCCTCGAAGTACTTCACCTTGCCCGTCGCCTCGTCGGCCAGCGCCTCGGCGGTGACGTTGAAGCGGGCCAGCCGGCTGATGCCGCAGCACACGAAGTAGACGAGGATCACCGCGTCCCAGCCGCCCCGCATGCCGAGCGTGAAGCCGAGGGCCGCGGGCGCGACGCCGAACGAGACGATGTCGGCCAGCGAGTCGAGATCGGCGCCCAGGGGCGACTGCTTGCGGCGCCAGCGGGCGACGGCGCCGTCGAGGGCGTCGAAGACGAAGGCGAGCGGCATCAGCGCGAAGGCCGTCCAGATGTAGGGCGTCTGCCACCCCGCGGGGGTCTCCGGATCGAGGAAGCCGAGGCAGAGGAACACGACGGTGGTGCCGCAGGCGGCGTTGCCGAGCGTGATCAGATCCGCCCCGACGAAGTCCCGCAGCATCGAGAAGTGGCGCTTGCGCTCGTCGCTCATGGCCCTCGGTCCGGTCGTCGCGTCGTGGGTTGGATACGCGGGTGCACCGGCCGTCGCAGGCTCAGCCCGCGTCGGCGGCGGGCGCGGCGCCGGCGTCGCCCGCGGGGGCCGCGGCGTCGGCCGGGTCCGCCATGCCGGCGTCGGGCGCGGCGGCGGGCGCGGCCATGGGCGCCGCCACCTTCGACTTCTCGGCGGCCGCCTTCAGGCTGGCCAGCCCCTTCTCGAAGTCGCCGCCGATCATGCTGTCCATGTCCACGAACAGGCCGAACGCCTTGCTCATGAAGTTGTTCTCGAAGGTCGACGACCACACGACCTTGGTGCCGTCGCCCTCGGGCGTCAGCGTGAAGGTGGTCTCGTTCTTCGAGGCCCAGGGCTCGATGAACTCGAGCTCGATGCGCACGAAGGCGCCCGGCTTGCTCTCGAGGATGGTCATCTTGCCCTTGCCCACCTTGTCGTTGCCCGACCAGGTGGTGATGGCGCCCTTGCCGGTCTCGGGGCCTTCGAAGGTCTTCTTCTGCTCGGGATCGAGGGCGTCCCAGGGCGACCAGGCGGCCCACTGGCGGAAGTCGTTGACGTAGTCGAAGACGACCGTGGGCGGGGCGTCGACGACGACGCTGCGCTCGACGGTGGTGACATCGGGGCGCGTGGCGACGAGGGCGACGAAGCCCACGATCAGCACGGCGAGGACGATCAGGATCTTCTTGAGCATGGCAGGCTCCGGTGGGATCGGCCGCACGGTAAGACAGATCGGCGGGCGCGTCGATCTTCGCGCGCGCGGCGGATCTACGGATCGTCGCTGGCGGGATCGAGCAGGTGCTCGAGGGCCTCGAGCATCGACTCCTCGGCGTCCGACACGACGCCGTCGATGGCGATCATCACGCGCGCGGCCTCGAGGACGTCGGCGCGCCGGGCGCGCAGGCGGGCGAGGTCGAAGCGCAGGGTGGCCGGGTCGTGCTGCAGGGCCTCCTCGATGGCGGCCATCTCGTCGGCCGGCACGTTCGCCGCGGCGCCGGCCCGGCGGATGAGGTCGACCTGGCTGGGCTGGACGTGGCGGTCGACCCAGGCGACGTGGACGAGGATCTTGAGGACATCGGCGGTGGTCTGCGGATCGAGCACGGGGGGCGCCTCCCGCCGGCGTTTGCAGACGCGCCGGCGCGTGCCATCCTGACCCGAGGGGGACGCGGGAGGGAAGCACCATGACGCGACGGGGGACCGCCGAGGGCGGGCGGGTGTTGCTGTGCGCGGCGCTGCTGTGGGCCGCGCCGGCGGGGGCCGCGCCGCGGTTCGTGGGCGACGCGCGGCTGTTCGAGGTGACGCAGCCCGGCGGGCTGCAGCGGGTGGTGGCCGCCGTCGAGCAGGTGCAGTCGGGCGCCGACTTCTACGACTACTACAGCGCCAGCAGCCACACCGGCTACGAGCGGCGCGGGCGGTCGATCGTCTTCCTGCACCGCGACCTGCGCAACGACGACCTGAGCCTGATCATCACGCACGGCATCGACAACACGGGGCAGCCGGCCAACCAGCGGCAGCCCAACGCGCGGGTGCTGCTCGACCTGGCGGGCGTGCCGGCGGGGGCGGTGGTCAGCCAGTCGGACGACAACGGCGAGTTCCGGCTGGGGCGCAACCCCGAGGGCAACTGGAGCTTCGGCGACAACACCGACGGCGGGGTCATCCGCGGGCTGCCCATCGACCAGGACTGGGCGATCACGTTCGACATCGAGCTGCGCACGGGCATCGACGACTGGGCGTATCACTTCGCGGACGGGGCGCTGGTGCTGCTCGATCCGTCGAAGCCGTGCACCATCCGGTCGCGCGGGGCGACGGTGACGCCGGACGCGGTGACGGCGAACGAGGGGCAGGAGGTGCTGCTGTGCGGCTTCCTGCAGGACGACGCCCAGGCCGGCGACGTGGACTACGTGTTCCGCTGGGCGGACGGGACCGAGACGGCGGGGCGGTCGCCGGTGAACCGGCTGATCTGCGAGGCGCACACGTACCGCGACGACGGGGTGTTCGGCGTGGACATCGTGGCGACGCGCGGCGGGCAGAGCGCGCAGAAGCGCATCACGGCGAACATCGCGAACGTGGCGCCGGTGGGCGCGGCGGGCGGGCCGTACGCGGGGGCCGAGGGGGCGGCGATCGCGTTCACGGCGGGGGTGGTGAGCGATCCGGGGACGGCGGACACCCACGAGGCGCGGTGGGACTTCGACGGCGACGGGACGTGGGACACGGGGTTCGGGCCGCTGGCGGTGCAGCACGTGTTCGGGGACGACGGGGCGTTCGACCTGCGGGTCGAGGTGCGGGACGACGACGGGGGGCGGCACACGAGCTTCGGGCAGGTGACGGTGAGCAACCGGGCGCCGAGCGTGCGGGGGCCGGGGGTGTGCCCGCGGGCGCTGCTGGGCGAGGTGGTCGAGCTGCGGGCGGTGGCGACGGATCCGGGGGCGGACGACGCGCTGACCTGCGCGCTGGGGGCGCCGGTGCCGGGGGCGGTGATCGATCCGGCGACGTGCGTGATCACCTGGGTGCCGCAGGCGGGGCAGGCCGAGACGGACGTGCGGTTCACGGTGATCGTCGAGGACGACGACGGGGCGTCGGGGCAGGCGACGTTCGGGTGCTTCGTCGAGGCGGACGAGGACGGCGACGGGGTGGCGGATCCCGCGGACAACTGCGTGTTCACGCCCAACCCCGACCAGGCCGACCGCGACGGGGACACGGTGGGCGACGCCTGCGACGTGTGCCCGCTGGTGGCCGGGGATCAGGCGGATCGCGACGGGGACGGCGTGGGCGACGCCTGCGACGTGTGCCCGGCGCGGGCCGACGACCAGGCGGACGGCGACGGGGACGGCGTGGGCGACGCGTGCGACGCGTGCCCGGGGGTGCCGGATCCGGATCAGGGCGACGTGGATCGGGACGGCGTGGGCGACGCGTGCGACGCGTGCCCAGTGTTCCCCGACGATCAGTCGGACGGCGACGGCGACGGCATCGGCGACGCCTGCGATCGCTGCGACGGCGTGGCCGGGCCGGCGGGGCAGATCGACGGCGACGGAGACGGCGTGGGCGACGCGTGCGACGTGTGTCCCTTCCGGCGCGACGCGGATCAGGCGGATCGCGACGGGGACGGCGTGGGCGACGCCTGCGACAACTGCTTCGACACACCCAACCCCGAGCAGACCGACGGCGACGGCGACGGCATCGGCGACGCCTGCGACGCGTGCGAAGGGGTGGCCGGGCCGCCCGGGCAAGAGGACACCGACGGCGACGGGCTGGGCGACGCCTGCGACAACTGCCCGACGACGCGCAACGCCGATCAGGCCGACCGCGACGGGGACGGCGTGGGCGACGTGTGCGATCAATGCCCCGACGCGCGGGATCCCGGCCAGGACGACACGGACAACGACGGCGTGGGCGACGCGTGCGACCCCTGCCCCACCCTGTTCGCGGTCAACGGCGCCGAGCTGGACGCCGACCGCGACGGCGTGGGCGACCGGTGCGACAACTGCCGCAGCGACGCCAACCCCAACCAGCGCGACGCGGACGGCGACGGGCGCGGGGACGTGTGCGACCGGTGCCCCGACATCCCGCAGTTCAACGACGTGGACAGCGACGGCGACGGGCAGGTGGACGCGTGCGATCGGTGCCCGACGCGCTTCGATCCCGGGCAGGGCGACGCCGACGGGGACGGCTACGGTGACGCGTGCGACAACTGCCCCGAGGTGGCGAACCCGGGGCAGAGCGACCGGGACTTCGACGGGGTGGGCGACGCGTGCGACGCGTGCCCGGACGTGCCGGGGGCCGATCCCGCGGACGACGACGGCGACGGGGTGGGCAACGGGTGCGACGTGTGCCCGCTGGTGGCGGATCCGCTGCAGCGGGATCGGGACGGGGACGGGCTGGGCGACGCGTGCGATCGGTGCCCGCGGGCGCAGGATCCGCTGCAGTTGGACAGCGACGGGGACGGCGTGGGGGACGCCTGCGACAACTGCCCGCAGCGAGCGAACCCGGGGCAGGAGGACGTGTGCGCGCCGTGCGATCCCGAGGGGCCGGACGGGGACGGCGACGGGGTGAGCGACACGTGCGACGTGTGCCCCGAGGTGCCGGACCCGGACCAGGCGGATCGCGACGAGGACGACGTGGGTGACGCGTGCGATCCGTGCCCGGGGCTGTTCGGGGGCGGGCTGGATCGAGACGGCGACGGCATCGGGGACGACTGCGACGTGTGCCCCGAGGTGGCCGATCCCGAGCAGGCGGACGCGGACGGGGACGGCGAGGGCGACGCGTGCGACCTGTGCGTGCGGCGGGCGGGCCAGGGGCCGGCCGACCGCGACGGGGACGGTATCGGCGACGCCTGCGACAACTGCGTGGACCTGCGCAACCCGGACCAGGCCGACGCGGACGACGACGGGCGCGGCGACGCGTGCGATCCGTGCCCGGGGACGCCGGGGACGGGCGGCGAGGACGCGGACGGCGACGGGCGGCCGGACGGATGCGACAACTGCCCGGCGGTGCCCAACCCGGGGCAGACGGACCGCGACGGGGACGGCACGGGCGACGCGTGCGAGGTGTGCGATCCGGACGGGCCGGACGGGGACGGGGACGGCGAGCCCGACGGGTGCGACGTGTGCCCCGGGGTGGCCGACGACCAGGCGGACGCCGACCGCGACGGGCTGGGCGACGCGTGCGATCCCTGCCCGCTGCGGGCGGGCGACGCGGCGGACCGGGACGGCGACGGCGTGGGCGACGCCTGCGACAACTGCCCCTTCGAGGCGAACCCGGATCAGGCCGACCTGGACGGCGACGGCCAGGGCGACGCGTGCGAGGTGTGCGCCGCGGGCGACGGGACCGACCGCGACCGCGACGGCGTGCCCGACGCGTGCGACCTCTGCCCCGACCGGGTGGACCCCGAGCAGGTGGACAGCGACGGCGACGGCGCCGGCGACCGCTGCGACCTGTGCCCGCTGCTGGCCGGGCCGCACGAGGACGGCGACGGGGACGGCGTGGGCGACCTGTGCGACAACTGCCCCGAGGCGCCCAACCCGCTGCAGAACGACCTGGACGGCGACGGCGTGGGCGACGCCTGCGACGACTGCGGGCTGGGGGTCGAGGACGGCGACGGGGACGGCGTCGCGGACGCGTGCGACAACTGCCCCGGGGCGGCCAACCCCGACCAGGCCGACGCCGACGACGACGGGCGCGGCGACGCGTGCGACGCGTGCCCGGCCGACTTCGATCCGCGGGCGCTGGACGAGGACGGGGACGGGCTGCCCGACGTGTGCGACGGGTGCTGGCTGGTGGCCGACGACGGGACGGACGGGGACGGCGACGGCGTGCCCGACGCGTGCGACCTGTGCCCCGAGGTGGCCGACGCCGCGCAGGAGGACGCCGACGGCGACGGGCTGGGCGACGCGTGCGACGACTGTGAGGATCTGGGCGACTTCGAGATCTGCGACGGCTACGACCAGGACTGCGACGGGCGGGTCGACGAGGATCTCGGCGGCGAGGCGTGCCTGGCCGAGGCCCCCGGCGTGTGCGCGGCCGGGCGCACGGCGTGCGTGGACGACGTGATGGTGTGCGTGGCGGGCGAGGCGCTGGGCATCGAGACCTGCGACGGGCGGGACGAGGACTGCGACGGGCGGGTGGACGAGGACGTGGTCGGCGGCGGGGCGCCGTGCGCGACCGGGCGGCCGGGGCGGTGCGCGGTGGGCGCGCTGCGGTGCGGGCCCGAGGGGGTCGAGTGCCTCGAGGAGGATGGGCCGATCGACGAGGCCTGCAACGGGCGCGACGACGACTGCGACGGCCGCATCGACGAGGGGCTGCGGGACGCCTGCGGACGCTGCGACGCGCCGGCCGGCGAGGCCTGCGACGGGCTGGACGACGACTGCGACGGCGTGGTGGACGAGGACGCCGCGTGCCCCGGCGACCAGGTGTGCCGGGCCGGCTTCTGCCGGCTCCGGTGCCCGCCGGCCAACTGCCGCGCGCCGCTCCAGTGCGTCGAGGCGCTGTGCGTCGACCCGTGCGCGCTGGCGGACTGTCCGGTCGGCCAGCGGTGCCTCAACGGGCAGTGCCTGGACAACTGCCGCGGCATCAGCTGCGCCGAGGGGCAGCGGTGCTTCGACGGGCGGTGTCTGGCCGACGACTGCGCGCTGTTCGGGTGCGCCGAGGGCGAGCGGTGCGGCGACGACGGGGCGTGCGCGCCGGATCCCTGCGCGGCGGTCGCGTGCGCGAACGGTGCGTTCTGCCGCTCGGGAGCGTGCGTGGCGAGCTGCGCCGACGTGGCCTGCCCGCTGAACGCGCGCTGCGTCGACGGCGCCTGCGCGCCGGACCCCTGCGGCGGCGTGCGCTGCCCCCAAGGCGAGGCCTGCCAGCAAGGCGTCTGCCTGCCCGACCCGTGCTTCGCCGCGATGTGCCCCGCCGGCCGCCGCTGCGCCGACGGCCGCTGCGTCGCCGACGCCTGCGACGGGGTCACCTGCCCGCCCGGCCAGGTGTGCGCCGTGGACCGCGACGGGCTGGCCCAGTGCCGCGCCGACGACTGGCTGGCGGACGACCCGGGGCTGCCCGGGGATCCGGACGCCGCGGTGAGCCCCGACGCGGGGCTGGACGCCGGGGTCGAGGACGCCGGCGCCGGCGGCGCGCCGGGGGTGGGTGGTCAGCCCGGCGTCGGCGGCGAGCCTGGGTTGGGTGGCGAGCCGGGCGCGGGCGGTGAGCCGGGCGTGGGCGGCGAGGCTGGATTCGGCGGTGAGCCGGGCGTGGGCGGTGAGCCGGGCGTCGGTGGTGAGATGGGCGTCGGCGGTGAGATGGGCGTGGCGGCGAGCCTGGCGCTGGCGGCGGCGGCAGCGCCGGCGGCCAGCGCCAGGCGCCGGCGGCGCGCCCGGCGCAGGCGGCCAGCCTGGCGCCGGCGGCCAGCCCGGCGCAGGCGGCGAGCCTGGCGCTGCCGAGGCGGCTGTCCTGGCGTCGGCGGCGATCCAGCTGGCGCAGCTTCCCTGCCGAGCCCGACCTGGGCCCGACCAACGACGCGACCCCGACCCTCGACACCGATCCGCCCGACGACGCCGGCCCCGACGACGACGCCGGCCGCCGCCGCCGCCGCCGCGCCCCCAGCGGCTGCACCGCCCACCCCGGCACCGGCGACGCGCCGTCAGCCTGGTGGCTCCTCGTCGTCGTCGCCGCCATCCGCCGTCGCAAAGGGGGTCGCAAAGGGGGTCGTGCCAAACTATCAACCGAACCGTACAGTTCTTTCACTTTTCGCCGGCCGCAGCGCCCCCTTGGGAAAAGTGTAAAGAAGGCGAATTAGTTCGTTAGTATGGCACGACCCCGAAGGCGCAAAGGCGTCGGCACCGAAGGCGCGTCCGGTCAGCGCCTCACTTGCACTCGAAGTCGGGCAGCTCCGAGGGCCGGAACTGCAGCTCGTCGTGCTTCAGCACCTTGAGCTGCGCGTGCTCGAGGGTGAAGGTGCACCGCTGACCGGGGGCGACGCCCACGGGCGAGACGTCCACCGTGACGGTCATCTGCTGGCCCACCATGCTGGTGAGCCGCTTCTTCACGAAGCTGGCGACGGTGCCGCCCGAGAAGACGATCGGCGCCTGGTCGGTCTGGGTCTTGGTGGCGACGACCTTCACGTCGGCGCCGGCCAGCATCACGGTGTGCGAAGACACCTTCATCGACGTGAACGTGCCCGCGCTCAGGCCGCCGACGCCGACCACGTAGGTGAGGTGGGGCTTCACGGCGGCGCCGGGCGCCTGGCCCATGAAGAGCAGGCCCAGGGCGCAGAGGGCGAGCGACGAGGCGAGACGGTTCATCGGGGCATCCTCCGGATCGAGATGGGACCAGGGCGAGCGGGGACGGTAGCACACGCGCGTCCCGGTGGGCCGACGCGGCGGGGTGCCGCAGGCTGGAGCACACCCAAAAACTGAGCATATCCACACTTTAGTTCGTTAGTATGGCACGACCCCCCCGACGACCCCAGGAGCGACCCCCGGAGGCGGCCCCCAGGGTGGAGCGGCTGACGGTCGGGCCGTCCCTGTCCTGGTCGCCGGTGACTCGCACGCGCCCGGAGGTCTCCGCGTCGAGCCGCTCCGTGGCCGCGGCGCGCATCGGCGGAGACGCGCGCCGACTCGACCTGTTAGGGTGCGCGCCCGGAAGCGGGCCCGCGGTGCGCGATCCCGTGTAGTCGCTGGGTGGTGGCGGTGGCCGACTCCGAGACCTTCGCGCTTTCGCTGACGCCGCACGGCCGGTTGGTGCTGCACCCGGCGGTCGACGACGGCTTCGGCCTCGAGCCGGCGCTGGCCAGCCGTCTGCTGGTGGCCTTCGACGGGGGCAGCGGGCGCGGGCTGCTGCAGCTCGGGGCGGGCGAAGTGGGCACGCCGCTGCCCGGGGTCCTGGCCGCGTGGCGGGACTTCGCCGGGCGCTACCCGACGGCCGTCTGCACGGCGCCCGATCTCGACGACACGGCCACCGCGGTGACGGTGCCCCCGCCGTCGGAGGCCGACCTGGCGACCCTGGTGCTGTCCGCGCCGGTGATGCCGGGCGCCGAGTACCTGACCGTCGACGTCCTGCGCGATCTGTGGACCGAGCTCGACGCGGCCTTCCGCGTCCTCGCCGCCCGCAGCTCGGTGCAGGGCGCCCTCGCGGCGCTCGACCCCGCGTGGAACCGGGTCGGGCGGGTGCACTTCCACCTGGCCGAGAATCGCAAGGATCCCGACGCCCCCTTCGCCTTCATGGCCACCTACACCACGCGCCTGTCGGCCCACGCTCAGGCCCAGCACGTGCCCCTCGGCCGGGCCCTGCGCGAGTTCGCCGGCGCGGCCAACCGCGCCGGCCTCATCGCCCTGCTGTCGCCGGTGCAGCGCGCGGCCGAGTCCTGCCCGTGGCTGCGCGACATGGTCGCCGCCAACGAGATCTATCACCCGCTGCGCTGGACGCCCGGCCAGGCGGCGCGGCTGCTTCGCGACATGCCGGCCCTCGAGGCCGCGGGCGTGGTCGTTCGGATGCCCGCCGGCTGGCCGGGGCGCCGACCGGCGCGCCCCCGCGCGACGGCGACGGTCGGCGCCGCGAACCCCTCGACGCTGGGGCACGGCGCGCTGCTCGACTTCCGCGTCGACGTCGCGCTCGACGGCGAGCCGCTGACCCCCGCCGAGGTCTGCGAGCTGCTCCGAGCGTCGGAGGGCCTGGCGCTGATCCGCGGGCAGTGGGTCGAGGTCGACGCCGCCCGGCTGCAGCGCACCATCGACCGGCTGGACGCCGTCGAGCGCCTGGCGCAGGGCGCCGGGGTGACGCTGGCCGAGGCGATGCGCTTGCTGGCCGGCGCGGGCACGCGGGACCTCGAGGCCGAGGACGAGGCCGACACGGACTGGTCCCAGGTGGTGGCCGGGCCGTGGCTGCGCGAGACCCTGCAGGGCCTGCGCAGCCCCGAGGGCCTTGCGGCGGTCGACCCCGGCCCGGCGCTGAAGGGCACCCTGCGTGGCTACCAGCAGGTGGGCGTGCGCTGGCTGTACCTGCTGTCCCGCCTGGGCCTGGGCGCCTGCCTGGCCGACGACATGGGCCTGGGCAAGACCATCCAGGTGCTGTCGCTGTTGCTGGTGCGCAAGGCCCGCGGCGACGCCGCCCGGCCCAGCCTGCTGGTGGCCCCGGCGTCCTTGCTGGCCAACTGGGTCGCCGAGCTGCAGCGCTTCGCGCCCAGCCTCTCGTGCCTCGTGGCGCACGGCTCCGCGCTGTCCGCCGCCGAGCTGAAGGCGCTGACGCCCGCAAGCTTCGCGGGCACCGATCTGGTCATCACCACCTACGGCATGGCGCTGCGCACGCCGGCGCTGGCCGAGGCCGCGTGGGACGTCGTCGTGCTCGACGAGGCCCAGGCCATCAAGAACCCCAACGCGCGGCAGACGCGCGCGGTGAAGAAGCTCGACAGCCGGGCGCGGATCGCGCTGACCGGCACGCCGGTCGAGAATCGCCTGTCGGATCTCTGGTCGGTGTTCGACTTCGTCAACCCGGGGCTCTTGGGCACGTCGCGCGCCTTCGCCCGCTTCACGAAGGATCTCGGCCAGCGCACGCACAACGCCTTCGCGCCCCTCCGCGCGCTGGTGCGGCCCTACATCCTGCGGCGCATGAAGACCGATCGCGCCGTCATCGCGGATCTGCCCGACAAGACCGAGGTGCGGGCCTACTGCGGGCTGGCGCGGCGCCAGGCGGCGCTGTATTCGCAGGCGGTGGACGAGCTGGCCGAGCGCCTGCGCACCGCCGAGGGCATCGAGCGGCGCGGCCTCGTGCTCGCTTTCCTGATGCGTTTCAAGCAGATATGCAACCACCCTTCGCAGTGGCTCGGCGACGGCGCCTGGCGTCCGGCCGACAGCGGGAAGCTGGCGCGCCTGGGCGAGCTGGCCGAGGTCATCGCGTCGCGCCAGGAGAAGGTGCTGGTGTTCACCCAGTTCCGGGAGACGACGGCGCCCCTCGCGGCCTTCCTGGGCGCGGTCTTCGGTCGACCCGGCCTCGTCCTGCACGGCGGCACGCCCGTGGCCCAACGCGCCGAGATGGTCCGGCGCTTCCAGGAGGACGAGGCGGTGCCCTTCTTCGTGCTGTCGCTGAAGGCGGGGGGCTCGGGCCTGACGCTGACCGCCGCCTCGCACGTGATCCACTTCGATCGGTGGTGGAACCCGGCCGTCGAGAACCAGGCCACCGACCGCGCGTTCCGCATCGGTCAGACCCGCAACGTGCTGGTGCACAAGTTCGTGTGCCGCGGCACCATCGAGGAGCGCATCGACGCGCTGATCGAGTCCAAGGCGAAGATGGCCGACGACCTGCTGCCCGGCGCGGGCGACGCCGACGGCGCCGAGCGGCGGCTGACCGAGATGGGCGACGAGGAGCTGCTGAGCCTGGTCGCCCTGGACCTGAAGACGGCGCTGCAGGAGGGATGAGGCATGGCGCGGCGGGGCAGAGATTGGGACGACGGCGGCTGGGGGCGCTATGTGCCCGTCGCCGAGCGGCGCGCCCGCGCCGAGCGCGAGGCCGCCAAGCGGGCGAAGAAGGGCGAGGCGCTCGAGCCGGTGGTGATCACCGGGCGCACCATCGCCCACACCTTCTGGGGCCGGGCCTGGTGCGACAACCTCGAGCGCTACAGCGACTTCGCCAACCGCCTGCCGCGCGGCCGCACCTACGCCCGCAACGGCTCGGTCATCGATCTGAAGGTGCTGCCCGGCGAGGTGACCGCCCTGGTCTCCGGCTCGCAGATGTACCGGGTGCGGGTGGTGGTCCAGCCCGTCGCGCCGGCGCGGTGGCGCGCGCTGTGCGACGACTGCGGCGGCGCGGTCGACTCGCTGCTGGAGCTGCTGCAGGGACGCCTGTCCAAGGCGGTGATGGAGCGCGTGTGCCGCCAGGGGACGGGGCTGTTCCCGGCGTCGGCCGAGATTCGGCTGAGCTGCTCGTGCCCCGACGGCGCCCGGATGTGCAAGCACGTCGCCGCCGTGCTGTACGGCATCGGCGCGCGGCTGGACGAGCGGCCCGAGCTCTTGTTCCGGCTGCGCGAGGTCGACGAGCAGGATCTCGTCGCCGGTGCCGGACGGGCCTTCGACCCGTCGCTGCCCGCGGCGGACAGCCGGTTGGACGCGGGCGACGATCTCGCGGCGCTGTTCGGGGTGGAGCTGGCCGATCCGGGTGACTTCGCGGCGCCCGCGCCACCGCCGGCCGCCCCTCCACCGGCGCCCCGCAAACGCGCGGCCAAGCGCGCCCCGCCCGCCGAGCAGCTCGCCGCGGCCCCCCCGCCGGCCCCACCGGCGCGGCGCGCGCCGCGTCGCGCCGCGCCGCCCCGCCCGCCCGCGCCCGACGCGCGCCCGCGGCGCCGGCCGGCCTGCCGAAGGGTACGCGCGTCCGCATGTTGGGCGGCATGCACGCGGGCCGCCGCGGCGTCGTCACCTGGCGGAAGGATCGCGGCGGCGACCGGTTCACCTACGCCATCAGGGTGTCGGTGGACGGCCGCGCGGCCACCACGCAGGTCTCGTCGACCAGCCAGGGGCGCATGTGGGAGGTCCTGCCTGCCTGACCCCTCCTGGCCGCCGGGTCATCCGGACGGCTGGGGCGCGCTCCTCGGACGCCCTCCGACCGCGCCCCAACCCGCTCAGAACGCCCAGATCGCGCCCGCGCCGACGGCGCCCATCAGCGTCAACGGGGGCACCACCCGCTTGGCCATCTCGACGCCGCCGAGCGCGCTCGCGAGGCCTGCCTTGACCACCACGCTGCTGATCAGCGCGCACACCATGCCGTCGGCGGCCACCCCGACGCCGACGCCCCCGTCGACCAGGCCGGCCATCGACAGGCCGGCGGCGTGCAGGCTGGCGGCGCCGCCGAGCGCGCCGGCCGCGTACGCGCCCCAATCCCCCAGCGCGCGCTGCGCCAGGTGGCTGGCCACCAGGATCGCCACGAACATCAGCCCGAACTTCAGCGCCGTGCCCAGGTTCGCCGGGTTGCGCAGATCCGCCTCGTTGTCGCCCTCGGACCGCCGCCGCAGGCGCAGGTAGACCACGCCGGCGAACACCCCGCCGACCGCCGCCATCACGCCCGCCGCCGGCGCCACCGACCACGCCAGGCCGCGATCCAGCACCGCCACCTCGAGCAACGCCCGCGGCATCGACACCGCCGTCGCGATGATCACCGCCAGCGCGGTCGACCGCACCGGCTGTTCGCCCGCCTTCGCTTTGTGCGCCAACGAGATCGTCACCGCCGTCGACGACGCGAAGCCGCCGACCAGCCCGGTCACCCCGAGCGCCTTGCGCGCGCTCAACACCCGCAGCGCGATGTAGCCGCACAGGTCGAGGCCCATGATCAGCGCGACGAACAAACCCACCTGCCGCGGCTTCACGATCTCCTGCGGCCCGACCGGCCAGTCCGGCAGCAGCGGCACCACCAGCACCGCCATCGCCAGGAACATCAACGTCGCGCGGATCTCGCGCCGCGACACCGTGTCGAGGAAGCTGTGCACCCGCGTCTTGGCAGACAGCGCCACCGTCACCACGACGGCCGTGCCCAGCACCAGGCTGGTTCGCTGCGTCAGCGGCAGCGCGTCCAGCGTCGCCAGCGCCCCCAGCAGGTAGGTCACGAGGAAGGCCGCCACCGACGTCAGCCCGCGCCGCTCCTCCTCGACCAGGCGCGCCCGGTAGGCCAACACCATCAGCGCGGCCAGCGCGAAGAACCCGACCGCGACCAGCGCGAGGCCCAGGTGCGTCGCCAGCAGCGCCGCCAGTCCGCCCACGGTGGCCACCAGCGCGTGCGTGCGCGCGCCGCCCAGGTGGCCCTTGCCGTCGGCGTCCTCGGCGGCGTGGTCGCGCTCGGCGCCGATGAGCAGCCCCGCCACGAAGGCCACGCCCATCGCCGCGAAGGGCTCCCAGTCGATCACGTGCGTCCTTCCGCGTCGGTGCTCCCCGCCGCTTCTGTGCAGCCGCCGCGCCACGGCGCGCCGCCGCGCACCGTGGCCGCCCCGCGGGGGCAACCTGCCCCGCCCGCGGCCCGGCGCACCGCCGCGACGCCCCACGGACCGCGGCCGCACCGGCTCGCCCGTCACCGTCGGAAGGAAGCCCCGGTCAGTCCACCAACGCCTTCTCGAGCGGCGTCCGGAAGCGCGGCGTGACCGTCACCTCGCCCAACCACGCCGCCAGGCGCTCGACCTCGGCGGCCACCGCCGCCTCGCCCTCGGCCCCGATGTCCTCGAGCAGCCGATGGACGATCGCACCGTCGCCGCGCTGTCCCCACCCGCCGACCACCCGCCCGTCCCACCACACCGTCGGCCCGGCGTTCCCGTTGCGGTCGAACAACGCGGCCTCGTGCTCGCCCAGGAACCACGCCCGCTGCTTCCAGCCCATCGGCGTCGAGTCCAGCCCGGGCAGCAGCGCCGCCGCGGGCGCCGCCTCGCCGTCGTCGACGTCGCCGGCCAGCACCACCCCCGTCTCGCCGTCGTCCAACCGCACCTCGTGGGTGTCCAGCGCCGCCCGCGCCGCGCGCGTCTGCTTCGCCGTCCACCCCGACCACCAGCGCAGATCGGTCTCGGTGGCCGGCCCGTGCGTCGCCAGGTAGCGCCGCAGCACCGCCGCCCGCGCCGCCTCGGGATCGGGCCGGGCCTCGAAGTCGCCCGGCGCCCAGGCGTACTGGCTCGACTTCCACGTCCCCGCTGGCCGCGTGCGCACGATGTCGCCGTCCATCGCCATCAAGAACAGCAGCCGCGAGCCCACCGCCGATCGCTGGCTCCACTTGCCCGATCCCAGCGTCACCTCGGTCTTCAGCGCGGGCACCGCCTCCATCAGATCGCGCGTGGTCTGCTCGCCGCGCTCGGCCAGCGCCGCGCGCACCGCCTCGCCCTGCCGCCGCAGCCATGCGGCCGCGTCCTCGACCTCGGGCGCCAGCCAGCCTTCGACGCGCCGCCGCTCCTTGGCCGCGATGTCGGCGGTGGCGCCCGCCAGCACCGCCGGCGTGTCGTCGCGGTGCACCACGAACAGCGTCCGTCGCATGGCGTGCAGGCGCGTCACCGCGCGGTCGTCGGCCAGCGCCCGGTCGAGATCGTCCGGCGCGTAGCCCGGTACGCGCGCCCACAGCGCCAGGTGCGGCGTCACGGGATCGCTCGAGTGCAGCGCCACCAGATCGGCCACCGCGGTCTCGACGTCGGGCGCGCTCCGGCGCAGATGGTGGCGGGCGACCAGACGCCGGCGGCGGGCGGCGTCGGAGAAGGTGGGGCGGGCGCTCATCGGCTGCTCCGGGGGCGGATTGCGTGCCGCAGCGTGGCCCGTCGACACCCGGAACGACAAGCCCGCCGGGCCACCCCGCCTTTGCGTCCGGCGGCCCCGCTGCGCATCATGGCCGCGTCGCCGCACCCGAGGAGCCGCCATGAACCGCCCCCTCCACCTCGCCGCCCTGGCCTGCCTGGCGCTGGCCGCCTTCGGCTGCGAGGACGACGACGATCTCGACGGCATCCGGCCGGGCGCAGGGCAGATGGGCGAGACGGACGCGGGCCCCGGGGCCGGCGGTCAGCCCGGCGCCGGCGGTCAGCCGGGCGCTGGCGGTCAGCCGGGCGCTGGCGGTCAGCCCGGCGCGGGCGGCCAGCCCAGCGCCGGCGGCCAGCCCGGCGCCGGCGGCCAGCCCAGGCCGGCGGCGAGCCTGGCGCCGCGGCGGGGAGCCCGGCATGGGCGGCGAGCCCGGCGCCGGCGGCGTGCCCGCCCCCGAGGGCGAGACCATCGGGGAGCACGTCGCCCGCACCTGCTTCACCGACGGCGACGACACCCCGCGCGCCCTGCTCGACGGCCTGTCGCGCCAGCTCGTCGACGCCATCGACTGCGTTCGCCCGGGCACCCTGGGTGATCTGCCGCCGGGCAACTGGGTGATGCTCGATCCCGCCCGCCGCCCGCTGGTCGACGCGCGCGGCGTCGACGATCTGCTCGACGCCGCGGCCGCCGGCCCCGGCCAGCTGGTCATCAAGTGGGCCTACCGCGACGTGGCCATCCAGCACCTCTTCTACCTGTGGACCCTGAAGGGCTGTGACTTCGCCGCGCCCCCCGGCCTGTCGAACCACCAGAACGGCCTGTCGGTCGACCTGGTCGACCCGGAGGACTGGGCCGCGACCATGCGGCGCTTCGGCTGGGAGAACAACCTGCCCACCGACCGCCCGCACTTCGACTACGTCCTGGCGGAGGACGAGGGCACCGCGACCCTGTCGCTGTTCGCCTTCCAGGCCCTCTGGAACCGCAACCGCCCCGAGCACCCCATCCCGCTGACCGGCGAGTTCGACGCGGCCACCGAGCAGGCCCTGACCGACGCCCCGCTCACCGGCTTCCGCGAGGGCCTGTGCGATCCGGGCGGCCCGCCCATCGAGCTGCCGCCCCTGCGCGGCCCGTCGGTGGCCCAGGCCGCGTGGCGCGGCTGCGACGCCCCCATCCCGCTCATCGAGGGCCTGTCCGCGCAGGTGGCCGAGGTGATGCGCTGCGCCGACGCCGCCGCCGTCGTGCCCCTGAACCTGTGCGCCGGCGCCGGCTGCCTCACGGTGGCCGCGCCCCCCAAGCCCGAGTGGCTCGAGGCCGACACCCACGCCGCCCTGGTCCGCGCCAGCCAGCGCGTCGGCCGATCGCTGTCGGTGCTGTGGGCCGGCCGCGATCCCACCCTCACCTGGTTCCTCTACTCGGCCCAGCGCAACCTGAGCTGCCCCGGCGACACCGCCGCCCCCGGCGCCAGCGCCTACGTCACCGGCCGCGCCGTCCAGATCGTCGGCGACGACGATCCCGCCGTCGCCGCCGCCCTCGAGGCCGAGGGCTTCCAGCGGCTCGACGAGGGCGACGGCTGGCTGTACCCCGCCGGCGCCGATCTGCGCCCGCTGGCCGTCTACGCCTTCCAGGCCCTGTGGAACGCCAACCGCCAGGACGACCCCCTCGACGCCGACGGCCGCCTCGGCCCGGCCACCCAGTCGGCCCTCGACCGCGCGCCCACCGCCGGCTTCGCCAACGTGCCCTGCGCCGGCCTGGACCCGCCCGACGGCCCCGCCGGCCCCGGCTTCTCGTGCATCGCCGGCTGCGTCAACCAGGCCTGCCCCGGCACCTACGACTTCTGCACCGAGCAGCACGGCGAGTGCGCCGCCGTCCCCTGCGCGGGCGACGCGGACTGTGACGGCCTGGCCGCCTGCGACGATCCGGGCCGCGGCTCGTCGCCCCTGTTCTATTGCGACGAGGGGCGCTGCCGCCGCCAGCGGTGAGCCGCCCCTGGCCCGAGCCGTGCACGGACCGGCCCCCGACCCCCCCGAAACGGGGCAGAGACGGAGGCCACCCGTGCACTTTCCACGACCCACCCATGGTTTTCTGAGGATCCTCGCCGCCGCCCTGACGACGCTGGCCCTCTCGGCCTGCGGCCAGGACGAGTCGGGCGACGGCGACGCCTACGTGCCGCTGGCCCGCGACGGCGATCTGGTGCCCGACGGCGCCGCCACCCGCGACGCCGCGCCGCCCGACGACGACGCCGCCCCGACCGACGCGGGCGCCGACGACGCGGGCCCGACGCTGGACGCGGCGCCCGCCGACGACGCCGGCCCCGACGCCGCGCCGCCGCCCCTCGATCAGGGTCTGCCCTCGGACGAGGTGCGCTTCTCGCTGATGATCAGCAACGACGTGCCCGAGTCGATCTGGGTGCAGCTCAACGGCCTCGATGGCCAGCCCGCCTGGCTGACCGTGCTGGGACCCGAGGGGCGCATCTGGTTCGACGAGCGCTGCGAGATCGAGGACTGCTTCGATCCCACCGGCGTGTGCGGCGCCGCCGAGCCGCGGGTCCGCGACATCACGGGCGGTCACGCGACCGGCCAGATCGATCTGTACTGGGACGGCGTCACCAGCGTCGTCGACGGCGACTGCGAGCGCCGCGTCAGCGCCCCGCCCGGCTCGTACCAGGCGCGCTTCTGCTGGTCGCGGCAGGCCGACGTGGATCCGGGCGACTCGCGCGATCCGACCTTCGGCGTCGGGGGCACCCTCGTCGAGCCCAGCTGCGCGACCGTCGACTTCACCTACCCCGGCCCGGCCGATGTCGTTTGGACGGTGCAGGGCGGCTGACGACGCCCCGCGACGTGCTACGCTGCCGCCCGGGGAACACACGACCGGAGGTGGTGATGCGACGCGGACTCTGCCTGTCCTTCCTGGGCCTGGCCCTTCTGGGCGGCTGCGACGACGACGACGACACGGGCGCGAACGGGGGGGCCGACACCGGCGCCACCGCCGACGGCGCGACGGGCGACGCCGCGCCGGGCGACGCCGCGCCGATGGCCGACATGGGGCCCGACGCCAACGGCTGCCACGCGGTGGTCGAGCCCGGCGCCGACGCGGTCACCCGCCTGCAGACCGCCCTGATCGAAGCCTCCGCGGGCGACACCGTGTGCCTCGCCGCCGGCACCTTCGAGCTCGACACCGAGATCTCCGTGGCGGTCGACGGCCTCACCCTGCGCGGCGCCGGCCCCGAGGCCACCATCCTCGACTTCTCCGGCCAGACGGTCGGCGCCAACGGCGTGCTGCTGACCGGCGACGGCATCACCGTCGAGGACTTCGGCGTGCGCAACTCGGCCGGCGACGGCGTGCGCGCCGCGGGCGTCGACGGCATCACCTTCCGCCGCGTGCACGTCGTTTGGACCACCCCCGCCGAGAGCACCAACGGCGCCTACGGCCTGTATCCGGTCGAGTCGTCGAACGTGCTGGTCGAAGAGTGCCGCGTCGAGGGCGCCAGCGACGCGGGCATCTACGTGGGCCAGTCGCACAACATCCTGGTGCGCAACAACGAGGCCACCGGCAACGTGGCCGGCATCGAGATCGAGAACTCGACCGACGCCGAGGTGGTGGACAACCACGTCTTCGGCAACACCGGCGGCATCCTGGTGTTCACCCTGCCCCAGCTGCCCATGAAGGACGGCATGCGCTGCAAGGTGCATCAGAACCGTATCATCGAGAACAACCTGCCCAACTTCGGGCGGGCGGGCAGCATCGTGTCGTTGGTGCCGGGCGGCACCGGGGCGTTCATCCTGGCCGCCGACGACACCGAGTTCACGGGCAACGAGGTGCGCGGCAACGAGACGACGGGCCTGGTGATCATCAGCTACCTGACCGACATCCTCGGGGCCTACGACGACGAGGCCTACGATCCCTACAGCGAGGGCAGCTGGGTGCACGACAACACGTTCAGCGACAACGGCGACATGCCGCAGGGCCTCTTGGGCGGCCTGGGGCTGCAGGTGCCGCTGCCCGACATCCTGAGCGACGGCTGCTGGGCCGAAGGGCAGCCCGAGGACGCCGCGCGGCGCACCTGCATCCAGGAGGACGCCGCCAGCTTCCGCGACATCGACCTCTGCGGCGACATGACCGCCAGCGACGATCTGGCGCCCTACGATTGTGAGCACGATGCGCAGTCGACGATCGATCTGTAGCGCCCTGCTGGTGCTGGGCCTGTGGGCCTGCGACGACGGGGGCGACGCGACGCCCGGGCCGGGCGCCGACGCCGGGCCGGTCGACGCCGGCGCGGCGGACGCCGCCGCCCCGATCGTCGATCTGGCGCAGATCCCCTACGACCGGCTGAGCGATTACGGCTTCTTCGTGGGCGACGATCTCGCCGCCCTGCAGCCGGCCGCCGGCGTGCACCCCTACCTGGTCACCGCCGTGCTGTGGTCGGACGACGCGGGCAAGGCGCGCTTCGTCTACCTGCCCCCGGGCGGCGCCATCGAGGTGGGCGGCGACGAGGACTGGCGGCTGCCCGTGGGCAGCGTCGTCATCAAGAACTTCTGGTTCGCCGACGATCAGCGCGATCGCGAGGGCACCGCGCGCCTGCTCGAGACGCGCCTGCTGATCCACGAGGCCGAGGGCTGGACCGGCCACGTCTACGTCTGGGACGCCGAGCAGGCCGACGCCGAGCGCGTGGTGGCCGGGCGCCGCCTGACGCTCGACTACCTCGACCGCGCGGGCGCGCCGCAGCAGCAGACCTACCTGGTGCCCAACACCAACCAGTGCGATCAGTGCCACGCCAACGACGACGTGACCGGGCTGCTGGGCGTCGTCACGCGGCAGGTCGATCGCATGATCGACGTCGACGGCGTGGCCCGCCCCCAGCTCGAGGTGCTGGCCGAGCGCGGCGTGTTCGCGCCGGGCGCCGACTTCGGCGACACGCCGCGCCTGGTCGATCCCTTCGGCGACGCCCCGGTGGCCGCTCGCGCGCGCAGCTACCTGGACGCGAACTGCGCGCACTGCCACCGCGCGGGCGGCGGCGGCGGCCCCTCGGGCCTGGTGCTGCGGCACACCGTGGAGCGCCCGGTGGACTTCGGCGTGTGCCGCGCGCCCGTGGCGGCCGGGCCCGGCGCCGGCGGGCGCACCGCCGACATCGTGCCCGGGCGCCCCGACGAGAGCATCCTGGTGTACCGGATGAGCTCGACGGATCCCGAGATCAAGATGCCCGAGCTGCCCAACCTGACCGTCGACGCCCAGGCCATCGAGCTGGTGCGCACCTGGATCGCCGAGATGGCGCCCGCCGGCTGCCCCTGACCCCCGGGGCGCGCCGCCGCCTCGCGTCGGTCGCGGCACCTGAACTACCATCCGCGTCATGCGA
Organism: Myxococcales bacterium; assembly: GCA_020633465.1. Classification (GTDB taxonomy): domain Bacteria; phylum Myxococcota_A; class Bradymonadia; order UBA7976; family UBA1532; genus JACKDN01. Next base: position 158,992 of record JACKDN010000013.1, on the reverse strand, counting down.
CATCCCGGTTTGATGGCGGGCGTGCTGGTCGGGCTGCTCTCGGGCTGCCTGCCCACGCTCGAGGACGAGTGCTCGGCGCCCTCCGACTGCGCCGCCGGGCAGATCTGCCGCGCCGGGCTGTGCGTCGCGGCGAACGGCCTGGCCCCCGACGGCGACGTGCCGGGGGCGGGCGGCAACCGCCCCGGCGGGGGGCCCGACGGGGGCGGCGAGCCGCGCATCGACGCGCGCGTCGACGACGTGGGCCCGGTCGAGGACGCCGCGCCGCCGGTGTGCGCCGACGAAGAGACGCTGTGCGACGGCCGCGACGACGACTGCGACGGGCAGACCGACGAGGGCCTGCAGGTGGGCACCCCGTGCAGCATCGGGCAGGGCGCGTGCGAGGCGCAGGGGGCGCTGGGCTGCGGGGTGGGCGGCGCCGTGGTCTGCTCGGCCGCGGTCGTGGCCCCGGCCGACGAGAACTGCGACGGGCGCGACAACGACTGCGACGGGCGCACCGACGAGGACATCCGCCAGCCCTGCTACACGGGGCCCCCGGGGACGGCCGACACGGGCGCGTGCCGCCCGGGCCGCACCGAGTGCAGCGACGGCACCATCGGGCGCTGCCTCGATCAGGTGCTGCCGCGGGACGAGCCGGCCGCGTGCGACGGCGTCGACGACGACTGCGACGGCGCGGTGGACGAGGCGGTGGTGGGGCAGCCCTGCTATCCCGGCGACGACGCCTGGCTGGCCGCGCCGATGACCGCCTGCCGGGCGGGCACGCAGGCCTGCGCCGACGGCGAGATCAGCTGCGCCGGGGCTCGGCTGCCCGACGACGTCGACGGCTGCAACGGTGTCAACGACGACTGCGATGGCGAGGTGGACGAGGACTGCACCTGCGTCGACGGCGAGCCCTGCGCGGCCGGCGAGGGCGTGTGCGTGCCGGGGACGCAGGTGTGCAACGGGCCGGCGCTGATCGAGTGCACGGACCGCCAGGTGGCGCTGGCCGAGACCTGCAACGGCGCCGACGACGACTGCGACGGCCGCGTGGACGAGGGCGCCGACGCGGCGTGCGAGGGCAACGCGACCGGGCTGTGCGATCCGGGGGTGCGCCGGTGCATCGCCGGGCGGCTGGCCGAGGCCTGCACCGGCCGCGTCGAGCCCGCCGCCGCCGAGGCGTGCGACGGCCGCGACGACGACTGCGACGGCGCCGTGGACGAGACGTTCCCGGACCTGGGCGAGCCGTGCAGCGTGGGCGTGGGGGCGTGCCGCCGCGCCGGCGTGCGCGCCTGCGCGCCCGACGGCGCGGCCGGCTGCAGCGTGACCGCCGGCGCCGCCGGCACCGAGACCTGCAACGGGCTGGACGACGACTGCGACGGCGACACCGACGAGGACGCCAGCGTGCCCTGCTGGCCCGATCCCAACGCGACCGCCGCGCCCTGCAGCCAGGGCATGCGCGTCTGTGCGCAGGGGATGCTGGCGGCCGCCTGCACCGGCGGGCAGGGGCCGGTGGCCGAGATCTGCGGCAACCAGATCGACGAGGACTGCGACGGCGCGGCCGACGACGGGTGCGTCTGCAACGAGGGCGCGCGGCGGCCCTGCGGCGCGGGCAACAACGTGTGCCGGCCGGGCGAGCAGACCTGCCGCTCGAACGCGTGGTCGGCCTGCCAGGGCATCGTGTACGGGGTGCCCGAGATCTGCGACGGGATCGACAACGACTGCGACGGGCCGACCGACGAGGACGTCGCGCCCGAGTCCTGCTATCAGGGCCCGGCCGGCACCGCCGGCGTCGGCATCTGCCGCGCCGGCACGCGCACGTGCACGAACGGGCAGCGCGGCGCGTGCCTCGGGCAGACGCGGCCCCTGCCCGAGGATCTGTGCAACGGCGACGACGACGACTGCGACGGGACGCTCGACGAGGACGGGGTCGGCGACGAGATCGTGGCCTGCGACACCGGGCGCCCCGGGCTGTGCGCGCTGGGCAACGCGATCTGCGCGGAGGAGACGCACACCGTCGTGTGCACGGCGGCGCACGATCCCGCGCCCGACGACGTGTGCGACGGGTTGGATCAGGACTGCGACGGCTTCGCCGACGAGGCCGTCGAGCGCGAGTTCGGGCCCATCGTGCTGAGCCGCATGGGCACGGCCGTGGGCGTGGACGCGGCCTGGACGCCCTCGGGGCAGCGCCTGGCGGTCGTCTTCACCGAAGGCGGCGTGCGCGCGCCGTCCGTGGCGCTGCTGGACGGCGGCGGGGCGGCGAGCGGATCGCGCGCGCTGGAGGGGGTGCCCGCCGGCCAGGCGGTGAACCGCGTGGCGATCGTCGGGGTGGAGCTGCCGGACGGGCTGCTCGACGGCATCCTCGAGGGCATCTTCGGCGACGCCGAGCCCGATCTCGCGGCGGCCTTCGGCACCGGCATGGCGATCGGCATCAACTTCTTCTCGAGCACCAACGCGAACCTGTCGGCGCCCGAACAGCTGGTCGCCTCGGGCGACGTCGGCGGCTTCGATCTGGCCTTCGGCGGCGAGCGCGCGGTGGTGTCCTTCGCCGAGCACGGGCAGCCGAACGACCTGGTGCGCATGCGGCGGATGGGCCCGACGGGGGCCAGCACCGAGCCCGCGGTCACGCTGCACACCGCGATGGGGCGGGTGGACAGCACGGCCCTGGCGGCGGGCACCGGCGATCACGCGATGCACTACGGCGTCGCCTGGCGCACCGCGGGGGCCGGCGGGTCGGGCGTGTTCTTCGGCGTGTACGACGCGGCGGGGCAGGTGGTCGTGAACGCCACGCGCCTGTCGCTGATCGCGAGCCCCGCGTCCGCGCCCTCGGTCACCTGGGACGGCCAGCGCTTCGTCGTCGCCTTCGCGCAGGGCGTCCCGCAGCGGCCGGCGCTGGTGTACGTCGATCCCGACGACGGCGGCACGACGAGGGTGGACGACATCGACGGCGCCGGGCTGGTCGGCATGGCCACCGAGCCCCCGGTGGTCGCGGCGGCGGGCGGCATCAGCCGGATCGTCTGGATCCGCAGCGACTCGAGGGCGGTGCACCTGCGCACCTTCGGGCGCGACGCGGCGCCGCGCGCCGCCCCGACGCGCGTGCTCGCCGGCGGGGCGCTGCAGGCGCCGATCAGCGTGGCGCCGCTCGGAAACAACGGCGAGGCGGTCGCGTGGGTGCGGCTGGTGCGCGGCGACGAGGAGGACGAGTCGCGTCACACCGAGGTCACCTTCGGCCAGCTGCTGTGCGCGGCGCCCTGACGAGGCGCCCCGACGGCCAGCACGGCGTCGACGACGCCCAGCCCTTTCGGGTGTTCGACAGCGACGCCTCCATGGTCAACTTCACGACGCGCTTCCTGGGCACCGCCGGGCGGGTGGTGACCACGAGGCGGGCTGCGAACGGTCGGCCAGCGCGCGGCCGACGCTGAAGCGGGGAGAGACGAGCGTGAACACCGCGCCGAGACGGGCCTGCGGCCCCGACGACCCGAAGCCGTACGGCGCCGGCTGCGGCTGGGGCATGGAGACGCCGGCCGAGGCCACCCGCCCGTGAGCGGGCGCGCCGACGACGCGGGGCGCTCGGTCTCCGGCCTCGAGCGGGTGTGGCTGGCGGCGGGCCGCATGGCGCCGCCCTTCGCGATCACGCTCGACCTCGAGTGGCCCGGGCCGGTGGATCCCGCGCGCTGGCGGGCCGCCTTCGACGCCGCCTTCGCCGCGCACCCGGCCCTGCGGGTGCGCCTGCGCGGGCACCTGCGCAAGGCGCGCTGGGCGGTCACCGACGTGGCGCCGCCCGTCGCCGAGGCCGACGGCGCGCTCGATCCGGGCCGCGGCCCGGTCGCGGCGATCACGCTGACCCCGCAGGGCTGGCGCGTGCGCGCGCTGCACGCGGTCACCGATGGCCGGGGCCTTTGGGCCTTCGTCGAGGACGCCGTGCGCGCCTACCACGGCGAGGCCGTCGAGGGGCTGCCCGCCGGTCCGCTGACCGACGCCGATCTGGGCGGGGACGGCGCGGCCTCGCCCGAGCCCCCCGCCGACCGTCCCCCACCCTTCGGGCCGTGCGACGGCGAGCCCCGCGTCGTGCTCGAGACGCTGCCCGACGAACGGGGCCGCTGCGTGCCGCGCCTGTGCGCGCTGCTGTACGCGCGCTCGCGCGCCTTCACGCAGCATCCCCTGCGGGTCAGCGTGCCGGTCGATCTGCGCCCGCACCTGAACGCGCGCACGGGCGGCAACCTGACCGGCATCGTGCACCTCGACCTGGACAGCGACGACCCCGAGCGCATCGCGGCGTCCCTGGACGCGGCCATCGCGCGCGGCGCGGCGGTCGCCCACGCGCGCGCCGCCAACGGGGTGCGCGAGGTGCCGCTGTGGCTGATGACGGCCGTGGGTCGGCGCGAGGCGCGGCGGCACGCGCGCACCGGGCTGTACCCGGTCAGCACCACCATCAGCTGGCTGGGCCGGCACGCGCTGACGGTGGACGGCGCGCCGGTGACGGTGCGCCTGATCCCGCCCCCGGCGCCCGGCGTGCCGATCATGCTCGGCGCCATCGCCGGCCACGGCGCGCTGCAGCTTGCCTGGGTGGGCGTCGGCGCGCCGCGCGACTGACCGGTCCAACGGCCCGCAGGACGGTTGGGCACCGTCGCGACGGTCGGACCGACCGTCCGGGCGCCGCTCGGTGACGCGCGAGCAGGGCGCAACGCGTGGCACGGCCGCTGCAATCCCCCTGTCTCGAAACCGAAACGGGCCGCTGCCCACCGAGACACTGGAGTCATCCCATGAACGCGACGCGTTGGACCACGATCTGCGCCCTGAGCACCCTGAACCTGCTGACGGCCTGCGCCGAGGGCACCCACGACGAGGGCGCGGTGCGGACGCTCGAGCCGCCGACCGCCGAGCAGGCGCTGCAGCCGTGCGACGCGGCCGACCCCTGCGCGCCGGGCTTCTTCTGCGACGATCGCATCGCCGCGCCGGCGAGCACCACGTTCGACCTGACCGTCGACGACGGCATCGGCTGCGGGCCGAGCTGCGCCGCCGAGACCGTTCCGGCGGCGCTGGCCCCGCCCGACCGGGGTTTGCTGCCGGACTGCGCGGCGTGCAACGCGCTCTGCGCTCACGCTGGCGGCGACATCGACCGCTGCCTGGTCGGATGCGAGCAGGTCTGCGCCCCCGGCGGCGCGGTGCTGGACGCCGGGCGCGCCGCGTCCGAGCGGCCGCGCTGGCGGACGCCGCCGGTGGCCGAGGCGGCGCCGTCGCCCGCGGGGGTGTGCCGACCCATGCCGAACCTGCATCGCATCGCCGAGCTCGACCTGGACGGCGCCTGGCGCCTGCGGGTGCGCTACGACGTCGTGTGCCGGGACGCCGACGGCGCCGCCAGCGAGGCGTCCCACGACTTCACCGTGAGCGCCGAGATGACGCGGGACGCCGGCGCGCTGGTGGTGGATCTGTCCGACGGCACGCCGCTGAGCGCGCAGATGAAGGGTGAGGCGCTGACCCTGGCGGGGGCCGTTCCGACGCTGGACGACCTGGGCCGGCGCGCCGCCCGCGGCCACGCGGCGCCCACCCTCGAGCTGACGCTGGATCACGTCGTCGACGCCGACACGCTGCGCGGCGCCATCCGCGGCGACTTCACGGGCAGCGACGGCCAGCGCACCTGCACGCTCCACGGGGGCGCCATCGAGATGCGGCGCTGACCTCGGCCGCCGTGGACGCGCCCGTCCCACCCCCGCGGCGCGCCGTTCACGCCGTTCGCTTGACCCGGCCCACCCCGAGAGCGTTGCATGCCACGATCCTTCGATCGGAGCCGCCATGCGACGCCTCTGCTCCCCCGCCCGGTACGTTCTGCTCCTGGCCGCCCTGTCCGCCTGCGACGACGGCGGCGCCGCCGACGGCGCGACGCCGACGGACGACGCCGCGCTCGGCGACGCCCGGCCCACCGGCGACGCGACGGCCGCGCAGGACGCGGCGCCCGCGGACGCCGCTGGCGACGCGGTCGTCGGGGCCGACGCGCGCACCGCGGACGCCGGACCGGCCGACGCGGCGCCGGACGCCGGGCCGCCGGTCAGCCGCCCCCGCTTCGATCCCAGCGGTGAGGGCTTCTACGCGACGCCCTGGCCCTCGGACGCCCGGCTGACCGCGGCGGGCACGCCGGATCTCGCCGGCTTCGCGGGCAGCTCGGGCTCGTTCGTGCGCATCCGCGACGAGATCGAGCAGCACATCGTCGGCTTCGCGACGATGCCGATCATCTACGTGGCCTTCGACGATCCCATCGCCGAGGTCACCCTGCCCACGCCCCGCGAGTCGATGGCGGCGGACTCGCCGCTGCAGCTGATCGAGCTGGGTGAGGGCTGCGGGCGGCGCGTGCCCGTCGAGGCGGCGGTGCGCGCCGACGGCGATCGCTTCGTCGACGCGAACACGCTGCAGGTGAAGAACACCGTGGGCACCGTGCTCGAGCCCACCGTGCCCTACGGGTTCGTGGTGCTGCGCAGCTTCGGCGCCGATCTCGGGCGGCCAGCGGTGCCGTCGGCGGCCTTCACGGCGGCCTGGGCGGGGGATGGCTCGCGCTTCGCCGAGACGCTGGCGCCGCTGCGCGCCTGCCTCGAGACGGCCGGCGTGGATCCGGCCGAGGTGGCGGTGGCGACGGTGTTCACGCCGCAGGATCCCGTGGCCGAGCTGCGGGCGATGCACGCGCTGGTCACCGATCCCGCGAAGGTGCAGACGCGGGCGCCGACCGAGATCCGCCGCGATCCCGCCTGGAGCCGACGGCGCCTGCGCATCACGACCTACAGCGGCCTGGTCGAGATGCCCATCTTCCAGGACGGCGCCACGCCCTACACCCAGATGGGCGGGGGCCTGGTGCCGGACGCGGACGGCCTGCCGACCATCCAACGCTGGGAGCCGGTGCCCTTCGCGGTGGCGATGCGCGATCTGGATCCGCCGCCCGAGGGGCCGCGCCCGGCGGTGGTGTTCATCGACGGCACGGGCTGGGATCGCTGGGATCACCTGCGGGGCCGCTGGATGACCGAGGCCCTGGACGCGGGCTTCGTGGTGTTCTCGTTCATGCCGCAGTTCCACGGCGGTCGCGCCGGCACGCAGGGCGGCCCGGAGCTGGCGACCTTCAACTTCCTGAACCCGCCCGCCGGGCGGACCAACTTCCGCCAGCAGGCCGCCGAGAACGCGTACTTCGTGCGGGTGATCCGCGAGCAGCTCGCCGGGCTCGAGGGGCTGCCGCCCATCGACACCGCTCACCTGGTGTACGGCGGGCACTCGCAGGGCTCGCTGGCCGGCGCGCTGACCGCGGCGGTGTCGACCGAGTACGTGGCCTACGTGCTCAACGGGCTGAGCGCGTACCTGACGCTGACGATCCTCGAGCGGAAGGATCTGCTCGACTTCGAGCGCGTGGTGCGCAGCCTGCTCGGCTCGCCGACGCCGCTGGATCTGTTCTCGCCCGCGCTGCACATGATGCAGCTGGGGGGCGAGGCGGTGGATCCCCACAACTTCGCGCGCCTGTGGCGCGGCACGGCGGCCCGGCCGGCGGGCAACGACGTGTTCGTCATCAACGGCTTCACCGACGACACGACGACGCCGCGCGGCATGGATCACCTGACGATCTCGGCCGATCTGCCCACCTTCGATCCGCCCGGCTGGGACATCGATCCGCTGGGCGTGGGCGCGCCGCCCACCGTGGCGCTGCCGGTGCGCGGCAACACCACCGGGCGGGACGGGCAGCCGATGACGCTGGCCACCTACCTCGATCCGGAGACGGATCACTTCACGATCCACCGCAACGGGGTGCTGCGGCAGATGGCGCTGCGCTTCTGGCAGACCGCCATCGCGGGCGAGACGCCGCTGCTGCAGCCGACCGTCGAGCTGATGTGCGCGGACGGCGGCGACGACGACGACGACGGCGACGTCGACTGCGCCGACGCCGACTGCGCCGCGCGCGAGCCCTGCGTCGAGCTGCACTGCGAGGACGAGATCGACAACGACGGCGACGGCGACGTCGACTGCGCCGACGCCGACTGCGTCGACCGGCGGGCCTGCCAGGAGGACGACTGCGGGGACGGCGAGGACGAGGACGGCGACGGGCTGGTCGACTGCGACGATCCCGGATGCAGCGGGCGGGAGCCGTGCCGCGAGACGCGGTGCCGGGACGGCGAGGACGGCGACGGCGACGGCGCGGTGGACTGCGACGACGACGACTGCAGCCGACTGCGCGAGTGCATCGAGTGGAGCTGCAGCGACGGCGCCGACAACGACGGCGACGGCGACACGGACTGCGCCGACAGCGAGTGCCTGGGATCGTTGGCCTGCCCCGAGCCGGCCTGCGACGACGGCACCGACGAGGACGGCAACGGCGCGGCGGACTGCGACGATCTGCGCTGCGTGGGCACCGAGGCGTGCCCGGCGCCGGTGGAGGTGGCGTGCGAGGACGGCGAGGACGAGGACGGGGACGGTCTGATCGACTGCGCCGACGGCGACTGCGCGCTGGCCGAGGCTTGCCGGATCGACACCTGCGCGGACGGCGATCTGGGCGAGGCGGTGGGCAGCGCGATCTTCCAGGGCACGCTCGAGGGTCGGACCGACACCTACGATCCCGGCGACTGCACGCCGCTGGGCTCGGGTGAGGACGCGCCCGACATCGCGCTGCGCTGGACGGCGCCCGCCGACGGCGTCTTCCACGTGTCGACGCTGGGATCGGAGAAGGACACGGTGCTGACCGTGTACCCCGACGACTGCGATCGCGGCCGCGAGCTGTTCTGCGGCGACGACGAGCCCGGCGTGCGGACGGCCGCGCTCGACCTGACGATGACGGCCGGCGAGCGCGTGGTGATCGTGGTGTCGGCCTACGACGCCGAGGACGCCGCGCCGGTGACGCTGCACATCGTGCCGGTCGCGCCCTGAGCGGGTCGGGCACGCGACGAGCGGGCCGCGTCGTGGGCGGCCGGACGCACGAACGGCCGCGGGTGGGCCGCGGCCGTTCGGCGTGCTCGTCGTGGCGGGGGTCGCGGGCGGCTCAGGTGCCCGGCGGCTCGTCCGCGCCGTCGTCGTCGACGTCACGCTGGGCCGGGTAGGGCCGGGCCTCTCGCCGCTGATCCGTCTCGGCCCGCGGGTACAGGTCGGGCTCGTCGACGCCATCCTCGTCGACGTCGGCGCGCTCGTCGAAGGTGGCGGGCGCGCGCCGCGACGTCACGGCGCGCCCACGCACGGCGCTGACCGCGGCGATGTCGACGCGGCGATCGTGCGAGAAGGCGGCGCGCCGGCCATCGGCGTCCCGCTCACCGGCCGACGCCACGACGATCCGCGCGGGATCGACGCCGTGCTCGACGAGCACCTGCTGCACGTGGCGGGCGCGGGCCAGGCCCAGATCCAGGTTGTAGCGCTCGGCGCCGCGCGGATCGGTGTGCCCGGTCAGCAGCACCGTCGCCTCGGACAGCGGGGGCTGCGACAGGCAGGTGGCCAGCGTGCGCAGCTGGTGCGTCGCGGCCTCGGTGACCTGCGCGTCGTCGTAGCGGAAGCGCGGGGCCTCGAGCCCGTAGCGCTCGCAGTTGTCGGCCAGATTCGTGTCGTAGTTCAGGTCGACCCACTCGTGGGCCACCACCTCGTCGGCCGTCATGGCCTCGCGCTGACCGCAGCCGGGCAGCGCGAGGACGGCCAACACCGTCAAGGGCATCGCGGATCGCACGACGCGCCCCCTCACCACATCACCGTGTAGCCGATGTTGCCGGCGACGGCGAAGTCGACGGCGAGGACGGTGCCGCGCTGCGTCGAGACGGAGTCGACGGTGCTGTACTGGGCGCTGACGTAGGGCGACAGGATGCCCGAGCGACCGACGAGGAAGTTCATGCCCAGGCGGGGCTGCACGAGGAAGCCGGCGCCCGGATCGCTGGCGTAGGCGACGCCCGCGCCGAGGCCGAAGAACGCGAAGGTGCGGTCGTTGAAGGGCAGGTGGTAGCTGGGCTCGGCGACCAGCGAGAAGGTGGTGGCGCTGTCGTCGTCGACCTCGGCGTAGGTCACGCCGGACAGGGCCGACAGCTGCAGGTTGTCGGCGAAGAACCAGCCGATCTGCGGGTTGGCGCTCACCTGGGTGAAGTCCTCGGCGCTGGTGAACCCAATCGAGCCACCCAGCTCGAGCACGCCGGCGCGGCCGTAGGCCTGCGTGCCGCCGATACCGGCCTGCTCGGTCACGCCGGCCTCGGGGCCGCGGGGGACGGCGGCGGGCGGGGCGGGGTCGTTGTCGTCCTGGGGCGGGGGCAGCTCCTCGGCGGGCTCCTCGACCGGGACGGTCTTGATCTGGGCCAGGGCGGGCGCCGTGAAGAGCGCGCCGCCGGCGATGAGGCAGCAGGTGAGCGAGCGCATGGGCCGACTCCTATCATCGTTGACATTCGATGGCTGCCGATTGCAGTGCCCGTGCCACGGGGCCCCGAACAGCGAAAACGGGGCAAAACGAGGTATTCGTGGGGCCGCGCGTCCCGACCGGGCCGCGGGGTGGGGCGGGATGGGATGCCGTCGCCGGGCGCGGGAGCCAGCGGAGGGCCCGGCGCGGCGGCGTCGCACCGCGACGACAGGCCCCCGATGCCCGCCGACGCTGGCGAGCGGAGCCCTGGCGCGAGGCGCGCGCGCCGCGGCGCGGAGCGGCTCGGGAGGAGGGTCGAACGGTCGGGAGGTGGGTCAGGCTCGTCGGGACGGCGGGCTGGTCGGGGCGGCGGGCTGGTCGGGACGGCGGGCTGGTCGGGACGGCGAGCGCGGCGGGGCGCACCGCGGCGCGGCGCGCCCCGCGGGGGATCAGCGGTTCTCGCGCTCCTGCTCGAGGTGATCGCGCTGCTTCTTCACGGCGCGCAGCTGGCGGTGCAGGACGTCGTTGACCGGGTTGCTGCCGGCGTCCTTGATGGCCTCGGCGTAGGCGTCGCAGACGCGCTCCTCGGCGCGGCGCGCCTCGAGCAGCGCGACGTCGGGGTTGCCCGCGTTCAGCGCCGTGCGGAAGCTGGTCCAGGCCTTGTGGGCCTTGCCCCCGAACGTGCCGTCGTTCTCGGGCCGGCGGCGGTTCTGGCGCTGCAGCTGCTGCAGCTCCTGCGCGTGGGCGCGGTGGACGGCGGCGATCGACGCGAGATCGACGCTGTCACCCAGCGTGCGCACCTGATCGCCGGCCTCGTCGAGCACCTTGGCGCCGTCGATGTTGGCGGCGATCAGATCGTCGAGCGCGTCGAGGGTGTCATCGCTCAGATTGTTGGGGGTGGCGAGCTCCATGGGATCTCCTTTCGGGGGGTGGACACAGTTTCGGGGGTCGGCGCCTCGGCCATGTGCGTCAGGCAACCCGGGCCGAGGTGACGGCTGGTGACGAGGATCAGACGATCGTCACCGCCCGCGAAGGGCGTCGCGCGCGCGGCGACGGCGCCGGGGGCGCGGGCGACGACGTGGGCGGGCGGCACGCCCAGGGCCGCCAGGTGGGCGCGCACCGTGACGGCGCGCTCGACCTCCAGGGGCGCGGCAGGATCGGCCACGACGACCACGTGGAAGGGATCGTGCGTCGGGCGGCGCAGGCACGCGGCCAGGTCGGCCAACGACGCGGCGGCCTCGGGCGCGAGGTGCGCGGTGCCCGGCTCGAAGCGGGGCGCGGGCAGCGTGTCGGCGTCACAGTGAGGCAGCGCGTCGGGCGCGGGCGCGGCGACGGCGCCGATCGAGCTGCGGGGCGCGCACGCGGTCGGGCCGATCGCCAAGCCGAGCGCGGCCAGCAGCAGCTGGGGGGCGCGGGTTCGGCGGCGGGCTCGACGGTGCATGGCGCTCTCCTCGTTCGACCGTGGCGGCGCGGGGCGCCGCCTGAGTGCCCGGGGATGTCGGGCGGTTCGGGGGGGAACGAGTGCAGCGGCCGTGCCGACGCGGAAACGGCGGTGGCTCCGTCGGTGGGCGGGGCCGCCGGTCTCGCGAGGCGGCGACCGCGGGGCAGGGTGGGACACAGCAGGCGCGCGGGCTATGCTGCGGCCGAGCGGGAGGTGATGGATGCGTTGGGCACAGTGGGGGGGCCTGCTGCTGGTGGGATGCGCCGGCGCGCGGGGGGCGCCGGGCAGCGGCCCGACGTCGGCGCCGAGCAGCGCGCCCGCGGCGATCGTCGAGCTGGTCGGCGTGGCGCAGAACGCCAAGCTGGGCGCCGTGGTGACCGGGACCGCGCACGGCGACGTCTACTGCCGGGGCGTCGACGCCTGGCCCGCCGATCTCGTGGGCGTCGAGGTGCGCGTGCGCGGCCGCCTGCAGACGACCGACGCGTTCGCCGCCCGGGTGGACGCCGACGGCGCGGTCAGCCAGGGCACGGCCGGCGGCGACGTCGTGCTGCTCGAGTGCAGCTACGCGCGCGCCGCGCCGCGCTGACGGATCAGAAGGCCCAGCCGAGAGAGGCCGTGGGCCAGGGTACGGGGCGGAGCGTGAAGCCCAGGCGCCACACGAGCGCCGCGGCGCGTTGGTCGCGGAAGCCGAGGAACAGCGCGGGCTGGGCGAGGGTGTCGGCGCCGTCGGTCAGCAGGGTGGCGCCGAGCGTGGCCTCGAGGCCGCGCCGGCCGACGGGCGGGGCCCAGCCGCCGCCGACGGTGAGGACGTGGACCGGCGCCTCGGCGTCGCGCAGGTCGAGGGGCACCAGGCCGTAGCCGCCGCGCAGCAGCCAGGCGGCGGCGACGCGGCGCTCGTATTGGACGCCGCCGGTGAAGAACGGGCCGCCGGCCTCGAGGTGCAGGGCGTTGGCGGGCGCGGCTGCCGCCGCGGGCGACGCGACGCCCGCGCCAGCGGCGAGAACCACCAGCGCGGCGCCGGCGGCGGTCATCGGGACGTACACGGGGGCGGCCTCCCAGGCGACGGTCGCGGCGGCCCGGGCGGCCCGGCCGTTCGCGCCGGGCCATCCCCAACCCCCACCCACCCGATTTCGGGGGCGTCGCCGGGGGCGGGCGGGTCGCTTCGCTCTATCGGACAAAACGGGCGCGTGTTGCACAAAAGTGAAGGGCGCCCCCAAAAAAGTGGGCGCTGGGCCGGCCGCCGGACCGGGCTCGCGGCGATGCCTCGGGGCGGTGGCAGCGCCGCCGCCCCCACGCGCCGGGCTGGCGCCGGCCCGCCACAGTCGCCATACTGCGCGCCGTGGGAGACGCCTACCTGCACGACTTCGACCGCGACCAGGGCGCCCGCCGCGAGCCGGCCGAGCGCCCCGAGGATCTCCTCGCCGCGTACGAGCAGCAGCGTCAGCACGCCGCCTGGACGTCCTATCTGCGCGGCCTGCTGACGAAGGGCGTCGACATCCGCCCGATGCTGGCCAAGGGCCCGCCCGGGGCTCAGTCCGAGCAGGCCCCCGCCGCGAAGACCCAGCAGGACGAGGCCCTCCGCGCCCAGCGCGCCGCCACCGAGGCCCTGGCCGAGGCGCCCGCCGCCAGCGCCGCGCCCCCCAAAGCCGTCGGCGCGCCGGGCACCGGCGCGCCGCCCCAGGGTCCCCCGCGCAGTAGCAGCCCCGCAGTCGCCGCCCCGCGCAGGCGCCAGCCCGCGCGCACGCCGCCCCGCGCAGCCGCAGCGCCGTCCTCGCGGCGCGCGCGCCCGCCGCGCTGCCAGCCTTGCGCCGCGCCGTCCCCGCGCGCGCGCATGCCGCACCGCCGCCAGCCTTGCGCCGCGCCGTCCCCGCGGCCAGCGCACCGCCGCCACACCGCCGCCAGCCTTGCGCCGCGCCGTCCTCGCGGCGCGCGCGCCCGCCCGCCGCACCGCCGCCAGCCTTGCGCCGCGCCGTCCTCGCGGCGTCCATGGCGCCATGCGCCGCTCGCTGCTCCCCATCGCGCTGCTGCTCGTCGCCTGCGACGACGGCGGCTCCGCCGCCTCCTCCTCCGACGCCCGCGCCGACGCGGCCCCGACCGACGCGCAGCCGGACGCCGCGCCACCGCAGGACGCCCGCGCCGCCGACGCCCGCGCCGCCGACGCCGCCGCCCCGACGCCGCCCCGCGCGCCCCCTGACGCCGCCCTGACGCCGCCCCGACGCCGCCCGCCGGACGCCGCCCGCCGCCGCCGCTGCCGATCCACGCGCCGCTGACCGCGCCCCCCGATCCCCTCGCTGGCGCCCCGGTCGACAGCTGCGCGACCTACGAGGCCACCGCCTGCGTCGCCGGCCGCGCCCTGCGCTGCGCCACCTACGATCCCGCCGCCGCCGCCTTCGTCGAGCCCGACCCCCTGCTCCGACGCGTCCTGCGCGCCGAGCGCCGCTACGACCGCTATCACCAGCCCGACGGCCAGACCGTCCAGCGCGTCTTCGACCAGGCCATGCCGCCCGGCACGCCCGAGGCCACCTGGGGCGATCCCGCCCACTTCCACGGCTACGCCGGCGCGGGCGACGCCGCCATCTGGACCGGCGTGGCCCTCGACGCCTACGCCCTGCGCTTCGCCGCCACGGGCACCGAGGCCGACTACGCCCGCATGGAGCGCAAGGTGCGCCAGCTGCTCGCCCTGTTCGACGTCACCGGCGTCCCCGGCTACCTCGCGCGCCACCACTGGGGACAGATCGAGCCCGGCCCCTCCCCCACCCCGGATCACATCGTCGACCACCGCGGCGTCGACCACCGCGACCACGCCTTCCCGCTCGACCGCCTGGAGGATCCGCCCGCCGCCTACGCCGCCGAGGGCGTCACCCCGATGTGGCACGGCAACCCGTCCATCGACCAGTACACCGGCCCGATGGTGTCCTTCCCGCTCGTCTACGGCCTGCTGCGCGACGACGCCCTGAAGGCCCGCATCGCCACCCACATCACCTGCTATCTCAAGCGCCTCGACCGCATCGAGGTGCGCAACGTCCAAGCCAACCCCGACGTCCTGAACGCCCTGCAGGCCTTCCTCGGCGGCGGCCGCCTCGCCCTCGACCCCGGCGACATCGACCTCACCGCCGTCGACACCGCCGTCGGCTACGTCCTGCGTCAGGTCAACGACGCCAGCGCCGACGATCTCGACCTCGGCTGCCCCGCCGACATCGCCCTCCAGCCGTCCCGCGTCATCGACCTGTCCGACAACCTGTTCCTCGCCCGCCTGCTCGAGCTCGCCTCCGATCTGATGAGCCGCGACAGCCCCCGCCCCTGGGGCATCGACCACTTCTACGGCCCCAACATCCGCGGCGGCGACGCCGTGCACCTGATGCACCTGGCGGCCATGGCCAGCTGGTTCACCGGCGATCCCCAATACCGCCGCTTCTTCCACGACGAGCTCGTCGGCCGCCTGCAGACCCTGCGCGTCGCCGCCACCGCCGGCGCCCTCGACGTGCCCGACTGGTGCCGCGCCTTCTACGGCGGCCACATCACCTATCCGGCCTTCTGGAGCCTCATCAACCTGCTCGACGATCCCGCGCTGACCGATCCCCTGCGCGCCGCGATGCACACCGAGTTCGAGCTGCGCGAGCGCGGCAACCTGGACGACCTGAAGTTCGACCTGATGTACGCCGCCACCGCGCCCGCCGAGCACGCCGCCGCCGCCGAGGCGGCGCGCGCCCGCGCCCGCGCCACCTTCGCCGTGCTGGGCGGCAACGGGGGCGTGCTGGACGATCCCCGCCGCAGCTACGCCCTGCCGGCCGATCGCGTCCTCGCCGAGTGGCCCGAGGGCACCGCCCTGCGCTGCCCCTCGCCCGAAGAGCGCGCCGCGTGCGAAGAGGGCGTCACCCTGCTCGGCGTCCGCATCCCCGGCGAGCCCATCACCCGCCCCTGCACCGGCGGCCCCGCCGAGTGCGTCCTGGCCGACGACACCTGCGCCGACGCCCTCTCCGACGCGCCCCTGCCCCCGCCCCTGCGCGGCTTCACCGACTTCCTCTGGCAGCGCAGCCCCTTCGACGTGGGCCACGGCGGCAACGGCGGCTTCGAGCAGTCCCCCGGCCTCGACCTCATCGAGCCCTACTGGCTGGCCCGCCACACCGGCGTCATCACCGAGGGCGAGGGCCTGGTACTGGCCTGGGAGGACACCGGCGCCTGCGAGGAGTAGGCTGCACCTGATGGGACGCTCCGCCACCGTTCGGGTCGAGCCCGCGCGCGTCCTGGCCTGGCTCCGCACCCGCCACCCCGACGCCGATCTGGTCGCCCTGCGGCCCCTGGGCGCCGACGCCCAGGCCGGCCTGAAGGACTACGGCTACGGCCGCCCCCTCCGCGTCACCTTCACCGCCGCCGGCCGCACCCACGATCTCGTCCTGCGCACCATGGCCCCCGATCCCTTCGGCCACCACCGCCGCGCCGATCGCGTCGCCGATCTGGTGCTGTGCCACGACACCTTCGGCGCCATCCCGCGCCACATCCGCCCCGCCGAGGTCGGCGCCTTCACGCCGGACGGCGACCTGCGCCCCCTGCCGGACGGCGAGCCCTACCTGATCACCGAGTTCGTCGAGGGGCGCCTGTACGCCGACGACCTCCACCGCCTCGCCGCCGCCGACGAGGCCCCGGTGCCCGACCTGGCCCGCGCCGAGGCCCTCGCCCGCTACCTGGCCGATCTGCACCGCGCGCCCGCGCGCCCCGTCGACTACGTCCGGGCCGTGCGCGACCTGCTGGGCAGCGGGGAGGGCATCTTCGGCCTCTGCGACAGCTACCCGGCCGACCACCCCGTCGCCACGCCGGCCCGCCTGCGCGCGATCGAGCACCGCGCCCTCGACTGGCGCTGGCGCCTGCGCCCCCTGGTCCACCGCGCCCGCCGCACCCACGGCGACTTCCATCCGTTCAACCTGCTGTTCCGCGCGGGCACCGATCTCAGCGTCCTCGACTGCAGCCGCGGCGCCGCGGGTGATCCCGCCGACGATCTGACCTGCCTGTCGATCAACTACCTCTTCTTCGCCCTCGTCGAGCGCGGCGCCTTCGAGGGCGCCCTGCGCGCCCTGTGGGATCGCTTCTGGGGCGCCTGGGCGGACGCCGCCGACGACGCCGCCCTGTACGAGGTGGTGGCCCCCTACTTCGCCTGGCGCGGCCTCGTCGTCGCCAGCCCCGTGTGGTACCCGCGCGTCGATGATGCCACCCGCGACCGGCTGCTCCGCTTCGTCGAGCGCCTGCTCGAGGGCGATCCCTTCCACCCCCGCCGCGTGGACGATCTGCTCGCATGACCCACCCGCTGCACAGCGCGGTCATCTGGCTGACCGGCCCGCCAGCGTCGGGCAAGACCACCCTCGCCGCCGCCCTGAACACGCGCCTGCGGGCCGCCAATCTGGCGGTCCTCTGGCTGGACAGCGACGACCTGCGGCCCGTGCTGATGCCCGAAGCGGGCTACGACGACGCCGACCGGCATCGTTTCTACGGCGCCGTCGCGCACCTGGCGCGCCGCGCGGCCGAGGGGGGCTGCACGGTGCTGATCAGCGCCACCGCCAGCCGGCGCGCGCACCGGGCGCCGCTGCGCCGGAGCGTGCCCCGCTTCCACGAGGTGCTGCTCACGTGTGACCCCGAGACGCTCCGCGCGCGCGACCCCAAGGGCCTGTACGCGCGCGCCGACGCTGGCGAGCTGCCCCACCTGCCCGGCGCGACGGCGCCCTACGAGCCGCCCGACCACCCGCTGGTGATCCTCGACACCGGCCGCCTGTCCGTCGACGCCGCCGTCGCCCGCCTCGCCGAGGCGCTCGGCCTGCCCGGGTAGCGGCCGCTCACCGGCTCAGAACGCGCGCCGGAAGGACTGCTGGAACAGCATCATCGGGCGGAAGCCGACGCCCTCCACCATCTCGCGCACGTTGGACCAGCGGCTGCCGTACCACTGCTGGTGCACGCGGTCGAAGGTCTGCGCGTCGTCGCGCCCGAACAACACCATGCCCGACGCCATGAACCCCGTGCCGTCGGCGGCGTCGTTGGCCCAGAACAGCGGCTCACCGCCGCGGGTCGACGCCAGCGCCAGCCCGCCCTCGATCGTCACCACGCCCGGATCACGGTTGATCGACCGCCACACCGAGCGGTCGAACACGAACACCAGCTCGCTGCCCAGGGTCGCGTGGCTCACCGAGCGCGCGGTGAAGGCCTTCTCGAGCGACCGCCCGGCCAGCAGGCTGTCGGCGCCCGGGGTGCTGGCCTCGAACGCGGACACCACCAGCGTCGTCTCGGGGCCCCCCTTCTGGACCATCTCACCCACCCGCGACGCGCCGAGGTGCAGCGCGGGCAGCGGCACGACCGCCCGCGTCCGCCCGCGCACCACCCGGTCGACCCGCGCGGCGAACAGCAAGGGCTCGCCCTCCGAGCCCTTGATCAGCTCGCCCTCGACGACGCAGCGGCCGCTGCCGTCGGTGACGCAGCGCAGGCTGGCCCGCGACGAGCCGAGCGCCGCGACGTGCACGGCCGCGCGCGGCACGGCCCGGCGCGACGCGTCGAAGACCTGTACCAGCGCCACCAGGCGCCGCGCCGGCTTGCCGTCCCGATCGATCACCGTCTCGATGAAGGGCGACACGTTGGCCGCCAGCACCTCGCCCTGCGCCGCGCGGCCCGCCGATCCCCAGGGCCAGCGCGCCGCGTAGCGCGCCGCGCGCAGCGCCCGCCCGGCGTCCACCACGCCCATCCCGGCCACCGGATCGAAGCCCCGCGGCCCGACGTCGCGGGCCGTCGCCCGCAGCAGGTTGCGCACCGCGGCCGCGTCCAGCTCGGGGCCGTGCGCGCGCATCAGCGCGGCGATGCCGGTCACCACCGCGACCGCCGTCGACGTGCCCGACATGCGCACCAACGCCTCCCGCCCGGGCTGCTGCCACGCGATCGTCCGCGCGGGCACCCCGCTCACCGCCGCGTCGTCGCCGCCGCCGGGCGCCACCACGTCCATCGCCGGCCCCGCGTTGCCGTAGGCCGTCGGCCGGCCGCGCAGATCGGTCGCGCCCACCGCCAGCACCGTCGGGAACGCGGCCGGATACCCCACCGCCTCGTCGCCGTCGTTGCCGGTGGCGGCCACCACCACCACGCCCGCCTCCTCGGCGGCCTTCAGCGCGTCCACCATCAGGTCCGAGGGCGTGTACTCGGGGCCGAAGGTCAGGCTCAGGTTGACGACGTCGGCGCCCTGATCGATCGCGTGCAGCAGGCCCTTGACGACCGCGAACTCGTGGCCGTCCCCGTCGGCGTCCAGCACCCGCACCGGGATGAACGTCACCGGCCCGTTGATCGCCGCCGCCGCCACGCTGGTGAGGTAGGTGCCGTGCTGGTTGTCGTCGTCGGCGTGGCCGCCCGGCACCAGGGCGTCGTAGGGCGCCTCGAAGCGCACGTTCGGCCCGAAGGTCGACAGGCGCCGGTCGCCGCGCCAGGCGATGCCGGTGTCCAGCACCGCCACCCGCACCGGCGCCGCGGGGCCCGCGCCCCAGGCGTCGGCCAGGCGCGCGACGGCCGCGACCGCCGGATCGGCGCCGCCGGCCGCGGGGTCGAGTACCACGCCCGACGCCGACGGACGCGCGCGCGCGTTGGGGAAGGCGTGGACGCCGGGGATGCGGTTGAGGCGCGTCAGCACGTCCGCCGCGGGCGTGCCCAGGGGCACCTTCACCAGCGCCGCGCCGGGACCCTGCAGGGCGTCGACCACCAGCAGCCGCTCGCGGACCACCTCCGGCAGCCCCAGCAGCACGTCCAGCGGCGGGCCGCGACGCTGGGCCCGCTGAACGATGAGGTCGCCCTCCAAGAGCGCCGACAACAGATCCCCGGTGAGCTCGTCGAGCAGCCGCGGACCCCCGGCCCGCGCGCTTCGAGGCAGGCCGAGCGCGACCAGCAGCGATCCGGCGAGCAGCAGACGACCGAAGCGTTGGAACCGAGCCATGGCGACCTCCTGCCCGCCATACGTCATATCCTCCAATGTCTCCACACCAGTCGGGTGCGCGCCGACCCCCCCTCCGAGCGGGACGGACCGCCGTCCGATGAACACCTACGCAGCGCAGCGAGGGCACGTGGCGGCTCCCCTTCGAATCGACCCGGATGCGTGGGCAGATGTCCCGGGCTACCGACGCGGCGCGCGCCTCGGCGCCGGCGCGTCGGGCGTCGTGTACGCCGCGACGGCGTTGGGCGCGGATCGCCCGGCGGCGTTGAAGGTGGCGCGCACCCGCGCCGACGAGCCGGGCCTGGCGGCCGCGTTCCGCCTGGGCCTGGCCGTCCGTCACCCGGGGCTGATCGCCGCGCGCCACCTCACCCGCGACGTCGCCGGTCGCCTGGTGTTGGTCTCCGACCTCGCCGACGGGCCCACGCTCGAGACCTGGATCCCGCCTTCCGCCGCGGTGGCCGATCGCGTCGCGCTCGACCTCGCCCGCGCGGTCGCCGCCCTGCACGCCCATCGGCGCGTGCACGGTGATCTCAGCCCGGGCAACGTGGTCCTCGGCGGCTCGCCGGCCCGCCCGAAGCTGCTCGATCTCGGCGCCGACGCGCTCACCGGCGCGGTGCCCGCGACGGTGGGCTTCGCGGCCCCCGAGCGGCTCAGGGGCGGCGCCCCGGATCCGGCGTCCGACCGCTACGCGCTCGGGTGTCTCGTCCACGCCCTCTGTGTTCGCCGACCCCTCTTCGCCGGCGTGCCAGCGGATCGCTTGGTGGACGCTCACCTGACCGGCACGCCCGATCTCGATCTCCCGAGCCGGCCCGACCTCGCCGCCGTCCTGCGGCGGCTGTTGGCCCGGGCGCCCATCGACCGCTTCGCCTCGACGGACGACGCGGTCGAGGCGCTGGAGCGCGCCCTCGGCGGAGCGCCGCCCGAGCCGCCTTCCCACCGCCTGCAGGGCGCGTGCGACATCGTGGGCGCGGACGCGACCCGCGTCGCGCGCGCCGCCGTCAGGGACGGCCGCGGGGTGCTCGTCGAGTGGATCGGTCCCGGCCGCGTGTGCCGATCGTCGGCCGCCATGCGCGCGGCCGCCGAGTCCGTCCTGGCGGGCGCCGCCGCCCTGCTGGTGGACTCCGAGGCCGGCGCGCCGACGCTCCACGCGCTCGGTCGTGCGCTGGGCCTGTCGGACGGCGATGACTCGGCGCTCGCCGGCGCGGTGCTCGAGGCGCTCGTCGCCGCGGCCGCGCCGCGCCCCCTCGTCGTGCTGGTCGATCTCTCCACCGAGGACGCCGGCCGCCGGGCCCGCACGCTCGAGGTGCTCGCCGCCGCGGCGCGCGTGGCCCCCGTGATCGGCCTCGTCACGGGATCCGCCGACGCCCGCCCGACGCCGGGCGCGCGGACCTTCGCCGTGCCCCCCCTCGACGGCGCCGCCCGCCACGCCGCCCTGAGCGAGCGGCTCGACGCGCCCGCCGAGGTCATCGACGCCGTCGGGCAGCTGCTGGCCGAGTCCGGCGTCGAGCGGATGGGCCACCTGCTGGCGTCGCTCTCGGCGCTGGCCGACGCGCAGCTGCTCGTGCGTCGTGGCGGCCGGTGGACCGCGGACCGGGATCGGCTCCTCCGCGACGGCCTGACCGTCATCACCCGCGCTGCCGATCCGACCGGCACGCTGCTGACGTCGCTGACGCGACCGGCGCGACGCCGGCTCGCGGTCCTGGGCGCGCTGCACGGCCGCGCGCCGGCCGCGGTGCTGTCCGAGGTCGACGTCGACCTCGGCATCCGCGATCCGCTGGTCGCCCGGGGCCTCGTCCGCGTCGATCGGGAGGAGACCGAGCACCTGCTCGCCGCCGCCCTCGGCGCGGCCGCGCTGAGCGGCCTGCCCCCGGCCGATCGCCGGGCATTGCACGCCGCGCTCGCCCGAACGCTGAGCGACGACGCGACCGAGCAGACGTGGCATCGAGCCCACGCCGGCCTGCCCGTCGCGGCCGAGTCCGTCACGGCGGCCGCACGGGCGCTGAGCGGCGCGGGCTTGTCGGATCGCGCGCTCACCCTGTTGTCCGCGGCCGATGGACAGCTGGACCGGTCCATCGCCGCGCGCCTGCGCGCCGAGGCCCACCTCGCGCGCGGCGAGCCCGACCTCGCCCACGCAGCGCTCGAAGCGTGCCTGGACGAAGGCGACGATCCGACCGTGGTCGAGGCGCTCGGCGAGGCGCTGGTACGCGCCGGCGAGCACGCCGCCGCGCTGCGCCACTTCGAGCGGCACCCGCCCGCGACGCCCGGCGCCCGTCTCCTGCGAGCGCAGGCCCAGCTGTGGACCGGCGATCGCGAGCGCGCCCTCGCGACGGCGCGCATCCTGGCCGACGAAGGCCAGCCGTCCGCCCTGCAGGTGGCGGCCCTGCACCTCTGGGCCACCGCCACGTGGCAGCAGGGCGACCTGAGCGCCGCGCGCGCCCTCGTCGAGCGCGGCCTGGGCCACCCCGAGGCCACCGCGCCCGCGGTCAGGGCCGACCTGCTGCGCTCGCTGGGCGCCATCGCCGCCTACGGGGGCGACGCGACGAGCGCCGAGGCGGCGCTCGTCGAGGCCGTCGAGACGAACCGACGCCTGGGGCGCGTGCCCGAGCTGGCGAAGAGCCTCAACAACCTGACCATGGCCCGGCACGCGCTGGGCGACTGGGCCGGCGCGCGCGCGGCCTGCGAAGAGTTCCGGCTGGTGTGCGCGCGGACCGGCGATCCGGTCGAGCTGGCCAACGCGACGAACAACCTCGGCTTCATCGTCCTCCGCCTCGGCGAGCCCGAGACGGCCGCCGGGCACTTTCGCGCCACGCTGCGCCTGGCCGAAGAGGCCCGCTACACCCGCATCGTCCCGGTCGCGCTGGGCAACCTCGGCGAGGCGCAGATGCGGGCGGGCGATCTGACCGAGGCGCGCGCGACGCTGATCGACGCCCTCGGCCGTCTCGAGGCGCTCGGCGCCCACCATGACCGCCTCGAGGTCGAGCGCCGGCTCGCCGAGCGCGCGCTGTTGGCGGGTGATCTGGACGAGGCCGAGCAGCGGGCCCGGCGCGTCCGCGAGGATCCGCGCCGGGACGAGGTGCCGCTCGAGGTCGGGCTGGCGCGCCGCATCGAGGCGCTGGTGCTCGGCGCGCGAGGCCGGACCGGCGACGCGCTGCGCGCCGCGGAGGCCGCGCAGGTGTTGCTCGATCGACACGGTGGACCCTACGAGCAGGCGCTGGGCCGGCTGGCGGTCGGGGCCGCGTGCCTCGCCGTCGACCGCCTGGACGATGCCGCCGCGGCGGCGGATCACGCCCTGCAGGTGCTCACCCGGCTCGGCGCCCGGCTGGACGTCGACGACGCGCGGCGCCTGTCCGCCGCCGTCCGCCAGGCGCGCGGCCAGCTGGCCCGCCGCGCCAGCCGCGGTGATCTGCTGGTCGATCTCGGGCTCGCCTTCGGTCGCACCCTCGAGCTCGACACCCTGGCGCCGCTGGTCCTCGATCGCCTGACCGAGCACTTCAACGCCGAGCGCGGCGTCGTCGCGCTCTTCGGCCCCGACGGCGGCGTCGAGCGCGCCGTGGTCGAGGGGCTCTCCTGGGCCGGACCCGGTCACCCCCTGCCGATCAGCGCCAGCCTGCTCGATCAGCTGCGCACCGGGCGGCGGCCGGTGCTGGTGCGCGACACCCAGGTCGACACGACCTTCGCGGCGCGCCGCAGCGTGCTGATGCTGGGCCTGCGCGCCCTGGTCGGCGTCCCCATCCTGGCCGACGACCGCGTCCTGGGCGCCATCTACCTGGACAGCCGGCGCCCGGTCGAGGTGCTCGAGGACGAGCTCGAGCTGCTCGTCAGCCTGTCGCGCTTCGTCGGCATGGCCATCGACAACGCGCGCCTGTACGCCGAGCAGCAGTACCGCGCGCGCCTGCTGGCCACCATGGTGCACGACTTCCGGACGCCGCTGACCGCCATCAGCGCCAACGCCAGCGTGCTGGGCCTGGATCTGCCGCCCGACGAGGTGGCCGAGATCGCGGTCGAGATCGACGCGTCCGCCGGCCGCATGCGCTCGATGATCGACCACACGCTCGAGCTGTCGCGCATCGACGAGGGCGTCGCGCACGAGGCGCCCGAGCCGACCGATCTGCGGGCCCTGGTGACCGAGCACGTGCGCGGCCTCGACGTGGTGGCGCGCCTGCGCGAGCTGAGCTTCGTCATCGCCGCCGACGACGATCCGCCGCTGGCCTCGTCGGTGCCCGATCAGGTGCGCATCGTGCTGGACAACCTGCTGTTCAACGCGCTGAAGCACGCGCCCGGCCACACCGAGGTGCGGGTGAGCGTGCGCGTGCGGGCCGACGCCGGGCCCGCGTCGGCCTTCGAGCGCGTGCGCTCGGCCGCCGCCGCGCAGTTCCGACGCGTGGTGCCGCTGAGGCCGCGCGCCGACGCCGCCTTCGTCGAGGTCGAGGTCGCCAACCAGGGCCGCCCCATCCCGGCGGCCCAGCTCGACGTCCTCTTCGACCCCTACGCGCGCGGCGCCAAGAGCGCCGGAGGCCACAAGTCCACCGGCCTCGGGCTGTCGATCGTCGACGAGCTGGTGCGCCACCTGGGCGGGCTGGTGTGGGCCGCCTCGGACGAGGCCGGCACGCGCTTCACGTTCACGCTGCCGACGGCCGTCGAGCCGCCCGCCGTCGACTGACGGCCTCGGCCGAAGCGGCCGGTCAGGGCAGCGAGAAGCTCGCGCGGAAGCCGGCCGCCCCACGCGCGACCTCGATCGTCACGTCCAGCGTGTGCCGCCCCCGCCGCTTCGGGGTGACGTAGGTGACCGTCAGCCACTCGCCGAGCCGGCTGCCGATGTCGCCGAACACCTCGGCGAGGGCCGCGGGATCGCTGGTCATCGTCACGCGGTCGCCCCCCGCCAGGCGCGCCAGCCCGTCGGTGTCGACGTCGGCGCCGAGGCCCACCGCGTAGACCGTCGCGTCGACGAGGTCGACCACGTCCAGGGCGGTCGGCAGATCGGCCTCGGCCACGTTGTCGCGCCCGTCCGAGAAGACGACGATGGCGCGGCTCCCCTCGCGCTCGGTGGTCAGGTGGTCGGCGGCGAAGCGCACCGCACCCCAGAGGTTGGTGAAGCGGCCGGCGGTGCCCTCTTGGGGGCGCAGACGGTCGATGACGTCCAGCACCTCGGCGGCGTCGGCGGTGAAGTCGACCAGCAGCTCGTGATCGGTGGCGAAGCCGACGATCGACACGCGGGCCTCGCGCGGCAGCGACTCGACCAGGGCGCGCGCGGCGCCGCGCAGGGGCTCGAGGGCGTCCGCCTCGAGGATGCTGCGCGACAGGTCGAGCACGAGCACGACGCGCAGATCCTTCGCGCGCTGCACGTCGTAGAAGGCCTCGGCCCCCAGCGGCACGTCGTCCTCGGCGAAGCGGAAGTGGCGGGCGTCGGCGGCGACCGTCTCGCCGGTGGCCGGATCGGTCAGGCCGACGCGGAACAGCAGCTCGCCGTCGGTCGCCCAGCGCAGCTCCTCGACGTCGATCTCGACGCCCTCGCCCCACACGTCGTCGAGCCGGACATCGGCCCGGTCGGTGGGCGTCGGCGGCGGCGTGTCGCTGGGCGTCGGGGTGTCGGGCGCCTCGGCGGGCGGCGGGCGCGGCGCCGGCGGCACGTCGCCGGCGGCGCCGCCCGGTTCGCCGGCCGGCGGGCCGCCCCCCTCGTCGACCTTCGACAGCGGCGAGCCGTCGTCGTCGCAGCCGCACAGCGCGAGCGTGGCCAGGGTGGCGATGAGCGTGAGCCGTGAAACGTACATATCGCACCTCCACCTACCATCATGGATCGGGGCGGCGCGAAGTAAAGAAAAGGGCCGAGGCGGGGCCGATCCGGTCAGGGCATCGCGGGCGGCAGGTCGGCCAGCGACGGCAGGTGGCTGGGGTAGTCGACGAGCGCGTTGGTCGGCGGGTAATCGTCGCAGGCCTCGCCGCCGTGGGGGCCGATGATCCACGTGACGCTCGGCGGGATGCCCGCCTCGGCGTAGGCGCAGATGTCGGTGGTCGAGTTGCCGTAGGCGTGGACCAGCGCCAGGCCGGGGCCATCGAAGGGATCGCGCAGGTGGCGCAGCCAGGCCAGCTTGTAGGCCCCGACGAAGCCGCGGGTCGGCGCGGTGTCGGCGACGCTGTCCGTCGTGCGCAGGGGCCCGGGGGGGTAGCCGTGCCGCTCGAGCCACGCGCGCGAGGCCGGGTTGAGGAAGTAGGGCCGCCCGGTCATGTAGACCACCAGGTAGCCCTGCTCGGCGTAGCGGGCGGTGACGTCCACGCCGCCCGGGTAGGGCTCGGGGTCGTGGCCGAGCAGGATCTCCTCGAACAGCTCGCGGTCGCTCACGGTCAGCGTGCCGTCGATGTCGAACACCACGGCCTGCTTGTTGGGCGGCACCACCCAGATGTCGCCGCGCGCCGCGCTGAGATCACCGCCCACCACCATGCGGTAGGCGTAGCGGCCGGGCGCCAGCGGCTCGGCCACCGGCACCGCGACGCTCACCCGCCCGTCGCCGTCGGTGTCGCCGGTGCCCACCGGCGTCCAATGGCAGTCGTCGAAGCGCACCCACACGTGCACCCGCTCGTGCCGCAGGTCGCGGCTGAAGGTGCCGTAGGCGAACTTGCCGTCGAGCGTGATCGGCTGGTCCGGGTTGACCACCGGATCGACCGCCGAGTGATGCGGCGCGCCGTCGTCGACCACGTCGGGCGAGTCCAGGGGCCGCCGCCACATCTGCGCGGTCATCGGGGGCTCGTCGGTGCAGGGCCCGGGACCGGCGTCCGCGGGCGGCGGCGCGGCGTCGGCCCGGGCGTCGGCGTAGGGCACCGCGTCGAAGGGCCCGAGCAGCGCGAGATCGAAGGGCTCGGCGTCCGCCACGGGCCCGACGTCCGGCGCCACCGCGGCGTCCAACGACGCGGCCGCGTCGGCCCGCGCCGGCGCCGCGTCCACCACCGCGCTGTCCGCCCCGCCGTCATCGCAGCCGAGCGCGCCCAGCATCACCACCGTCGCCGCCCACCGCCTCGTCGCCACCTCGCCCCTCCGTGACCTTCGGGTGTCGGGACTGTAGCGAACAGAGGTCGGATCAGGCGAGCAGACCCACCGATCGCCGCGGCCGCGAGCCGACGCGGGCAGCGCGACCGGCGACCGTCGAGCGAACAGCGGTTACCGCGCGTAGACCTTGTCCGACGTCATGTGCTTCGACGATCCGCACTTCGGGCAGCGCGTGCCCCCGCAGTCGTTGCACGACTTCGTCTTGCAGTCGTGGCACATGTACACCGGGAACCAGTTCGACGAGATGGACTTCTGCGCCTTGCGCCCACAGCGCGGGCAGGCCGACAGGCTTCCCATGGCAGGATCTCCGTGCGTTGATGCCTGCCGGCAGGCTGTCACGCGCCCGGCGTCCGGTCAAGGCCACGGTCGCCCTCGCCGGCGGCGCCTCCGGGCGGCGTCAGCTGGGCCGGGCTCGGCGGCGCCTCGACCACCTCGAGGGGCGCGTCGCCGAACAGGCGCTCGTACTCCAGGCGGTGATGCGCGCGCAGGTGATGCGCCGACATGAAGCCGGTGAACATCGACTTGTCCAGCGGGAACACGTCCGGCGACAGCACCGCCCCGTAGACGTGCCAGATGAGCAGCACGACGAAGGCGAGCACGGCCTCGAACGAGTGCGCGGCGCGCAGCGCCAGCACCACCTCGCCCGACACGAACTGCCCCACCTGCACCGGGAACATCAGCACCAGGCCCGAGGCGATCATCAGAAGCCCGCCCAGCACCATGCCGAGGTACTCGAACTTCTGGCGATAGTCGAACACCGGCAGCTTGGGCGGCTTGGCCCGCCGGCCCAGGTAGAAGCGCAGGTTCTGCCACAGATCCCGCGCGTCCTGGATGGTGGGCATCATCGTCATCCGCATGCGCCCGGTGAGGCCGCCGAGGGCGATGATCGCCAGGTGCACGACCGCGTGCAGCGCGAAGACGACGCCGGCCACGCGGTGCACCAGCCGCATGTTCTCGAGCCCGCCGAACAGGCTCACGATCCAGTGGCTGATCGACCCGTCGGCGAACTTCTGCGGGAAGCCGGTCAGCAGCAGCGTCGTGAAGGACGCGATCATCAGCAGGTGCTCGAGGCGCCGGCCGAGGCGGAAGCGCTCCACGGCGACGTGACCGTCCCGGGTGCGCACGATGCGTGGGCGGCTCATGAGAGTCCCTCCTCCCGGTCGCGACCGGGCGTGCGCCACAGATCCATCAGGATGTGGGCGATGAGGCCGACGATCATCAGCGGGATCATCAGCTTGTAGACCAGCCCGACGATCCACACGATGGGCCGGTGCTGCTGCGAGGGCGGCGTGTGCGAGCCCCACGCGGTCGCGAAGTCGTCGTTGGCCTCGCGGTGGCAGTCCTGGCACATCGCCGCCGCGCGCGCGGCGCGCTCGTCGTCGCTCAGCCCGGCGAAGCTCTGCACCGTGTGGACGCCGTGGCAGTCACCGCAGCTGGCGACCGGCGCCTTCGGGGCGTCGCCGAGCGCCTCGTAGATGCGGTTGCTGGCGCCGTGGAAGTCGCTCAGGTAGCTGTCGACGACCCCCGGATCCAGCCCGTGCCGCGTCATCATGCGGGCGTCACCGTGGCAGCGCGCGCACACCGTGAACGAGGCCGCGTGGGCCGCGGGCGCCCGCGGATCGGTGATCGCGTGCGCGCCGTGGCAGTCCGCGCACACCGGCGCGTCCTCGTTGCCCGCCAGCACCGCCTGCCCGTGGGCCGACGCGCGCCAGTCGCGCACCTGCTCTTCGTGGCACGCGCCGCAGCGATCGGACACCGCCTGACGCGGCACGGCCGCGGGCTGCACGCCGTGCGCGCCGTGGCAGTCCACGCAGGTGGGGGCCGCGTCGTCGCCGTTCATCAGGCGCTCGTAGTGCATGCTGTCGCGCAGCGCGGTCGCGTGCTTGAAGTGACAGTCCGTGCACCCGGCCGACGCCTGGATGCGATAGGTGCGCGCGTCGGCCGCCGCGGGCGGCGCGTGCGGGTGATCACCCACCGTCGGGTGGCAGTCGCGGCAGCCGATGTCGTCGCCGTGCACCGAGCCGAAGTGTTCCTCCGGCGTCACCCACGCGGGCAGCGTGTCGCCGTTGGCCAGGGTGAAGAACTCCCCCTCGAGGCCGGCGTGGCAGCGCCGACAGGCCGCGTCGTCGTCGGGGGCTCGAGCGCCGGCCGGCGCGGCCCAAAGGCCCGCCAGCAGCGCGAGCGCGAAGACTCGCCCGCTCATGACTCAGCCCTCCTCGCGGCGGCGCGCCTCGACCTCGTCGGCCAGGCGGCGCAGGTTCGGGTCCAGCGCGGCGGCGTCCAGGGCCTCGTCGTCGAGCACCGAGGGCTCCTCACCGCGGGCGGCGCGCTCGCGAGCGTGCGCCAGGTAGGCCGCCGAAGGCTCCCAGCGGGCCTCGAGCAGGTAGACGTGCTCGCGCCACAGGGCGACCACCGGCCGGGTGAGCGCGCGGGCCAGGCCGCCCACCAGCGCCACCACCAGGAACACCGGGAAGGCCACCACGAACAGGCCGCCGGCCAGCGGGCTCAGCAGCACCAGCAGCAGCGTCGGCACGCGCCAGTAGCGGGTGTCGGCCGGCGCGTCGATCGCCTCACCGGCGGCGCCCACGTGGCGCACGGCCAGCCGATCGAGGCCCAGGTACACGCCGGCCGGCGCCGGCTCCTGCCCCGCGACCACCCGCTTCTGGCGGGCGCGGCGCACGATCTCGCGGCCGAGCGCGAACAGCACCACCGCCGGCATCGACAGCGCGAAGGCGC
Source organism: Myxococcales bacterium (assembly GCA_020633465.1). GTDB lineage: Bacteria > Myxococcota_A > Bradymonadia > UBA7976 > UBA1532 > JACKDN01. The sequence continues at coordinate 129,540 of JACKDN010000013.1, read as the reverse complement.
CGCCGATCACCGGGGTCAGCAGCACGCCGACGAACAGGGGCAGGCGCAGGTAGCGCGCGCCCTCGACGCCGCGCAGGCGCGCGCCGTCCGGCGCGTGCGGTCCATCCTGGCCGCGCACCACGGCGCGCACGTCCAGCTTGCGGGGCGCGATGTAGAAACCGGTCGGGACGATGTCACCCTCGCGATACCACGTCATCATCGGGCGCTTCATGACTGCCTCCTTGGCCCGCCCCGGGGTTCCTCTGTCCTCGGCGGCTGACTGCAGTATCGGGGATTCGCACCCGGCGATCCGTGAGGACGAGTGCCCAGCGCCGGTCGGTCCTGTTGCCCAAGCGGGCCTCGGGACTTCTGCCTAGATGAACAAAAAACGCTTCGAATCAGAACACTTGAACACCTTCGACCCGTCAACGGCGTAAGCAAAGAGCGTTCGAAGATCGTCCGGCAGACCCTCGGGGCGCGGCCCGGGTATCATCGCCACGTGCTGGTCTGGACCAACATCGCGCACGGCCTGCTGGCGTTCTTCTGGGCGCAGGCGGCGCGGCGGGTGCTGCGGCCGCGCTGCCCGGAGCTGGCGGTGACGCTGTCGACGCTGGTGCTGGCGGTGCCGCCGGCCGTGGCGGTGGTGCAGGCGGTGTCGCCCGCGCCCTGGACGCTGCTGCGCGTGCCCGGGTGGCACGCGGCCCTCGCGACCGTCGGCCTCGCGGGCTGGGCGCCGGCGGTGCTGGCCGGGGGCACCGGCCTGCTGTTCGTGGCGCAGGAGCTGCTGCCGCTGTTGACGCGCAGGCGGGCCTGGCGGCGCGCGCCGCGCGGCCCGCACCCCCGCCTGGACGCGGCGCGCGCCGCGGTGCTGCCCGGCTTCCGCGCGCTGGGCCTCGACGCGCCGCCGGTGCGCTGCGTCGACAGCGGCACGCCGATGGCCGCGCTGGTGGGCCTGCGCGCGCCCGAGGTCGTCGTGTCGCGGGTGTTGATCGACGCGCTGGACGACCGCCAGCTCGAGGCCCTGCTGGCTCACGAGCTGGCCCACGCCGCGCGCGGCGGCAACCGGCGCCTGACGCTGCTCTGGCTGCTGCGGGCGGCGCAGGCGCTCAACCCCGCGGCGCTGATCGCCTTCCGCCAGCTGGTCGAGACCGAAGAGGCCGCCTGCGACGCGTTGGCCGCCCGCGCCACGAAGCGCCCCGCCGATCTCGCCAGCGTCCTGATCGAGGTCGAGCGGCTGCGCGGCGCGACGCGCGCCGCCGAAGACGCCCCGGGCGAACCGGGCGCCCACCTCGCGCTGCTGCAGCGCCGGGTGCGCCGCCTGCTCGACGGCGTCGCCGAGCAGGGGCCGCGCGGCCCCGTCGGCCTGGCGGCCGCGGCGCTGCTGGGCGCCCTGCTGTGGGGCGTCGGATGATCCCGGGCGCCCCCCGCTGGCTGGCGCTGATCGCGCTGACCGTCGCCCTCGCCGGGGCGCTGTGGTGGGTGGATCAGCGGGTGGTGGACGAGCCGCCGCCGAACGCGTGGCGAGCGTTCGCCACCCTCGACGCGCTGCCCCCGGACGCGCGGGTGCCCGATCCGACCCTGCTGTCGCCCTCGCTCGGCTGGCCCCCCGCGCAGATCTGGCATCGCCCCGGCGCCGGCACCTGGCTGGCCCTCGGCGCGCCGCCCCGCGCCTGGCTCGGCACGTGGACCGGCGACGTCCCCGCCGCCCTGGGGCCGTGGGCGGCCTGCCTCGACGACGCGCCGGGCTGCCCGGACGGCTGGCAGGCGCGCGCCGCCGCCGAGCCCGACGGCTGGCGCCGCGCGGCGCTGCTGCAGGGCGACGCCGCGGCCGCCGACCGGCTGTTCCGCGGCCTGCGCGCCGCCTCGCCGATCAAGTGAGCCGCACCAGCCCGACGCGCAGCGCGAAGTGCACCAGCTTGCTGTGGTTGTGGATGGCGAGCTTGTCCATCAGGTTGGCGCGGTGCGCCATCGCCGTCTTGACCGCGACGTCGAGGGCCTGCGCCACCTCCTTGTTGCTGTAGCCCTCGGCGATGAGCGTCAGCACCTGACGCTCGCGCGGTGAGAGGCGCTGCAGGGCCTCCTCGTCGCTGGCCGGCGCCCCCGCGCCCCGCCCGAACAGATCGTGGCCGCTCAGCAGCGCGCCCGCGACGCTCGGATCGACGTAGGTGCCGCCGTCGAGCACCGCCCGCACCGCCGCCAACAGCTCCTCACCGCGCGCGGTCTTCAGGACGTACCCGTTGGCGCCGGCCTCGAGCGCCCGGCGCACCATCACCGGCTCGGCGTGCTGCGACAGCACCAGCACCGGCACCGGCAGGCCTCGCCGGCGCAGCTCGAGCAGGCCGCCGATGCCCCCGAGCCCCGGCATGGACAGATCCATCACCAGCAGCTGAGGCATCACCCGCGCCACCACCTCGAGCGCCTCCTCCGCCGTCGACGCCTCGGCCACCACCTGCAGCGCCGGCCGGGTCTGTTCTTCGAAGAACGCGCGCAGCCCCGCCCGCAACACCGCGTGATCGTCGACGAGCACCATCCGCACCGGTCCCGAACGCTCCATCAGATCGCCTCCCTGTCTGCCCCGCCCCGCGGCACGCGGACCGACACCAACGTGCCTTCCCCCGGCGCCGAGGTGACGCGCGCCGCCCCGGCCAGCAGCCGCGCCCGCTCGCGCATGCCCATCAACCCGAAGCCCCGCCCCGAGGGCTCGGGCCCCACGGCCTCGGGGTCGAACCCGCGCCCGTCGTCCTCGACCTCGAGCGTCACCTCGGCCTCGTCACCGCCCAGCGTCACGAAGACGTGCTCGGCCCGGCCGTGGCGCACGGCGTTCTTCAGCGCCTCCTGCGCCACCCGAAACAGCCCCGTCGCGATCTCGTCGGGCAGCGCCAGCGACGCGGGCTCGACGTCGAGGATCAGCCGCGCCACGATCCCCTCGCGGGCGCCCACCCCCTCGACCAGCCACTGCAGCGCGGGCACGAAGCCGAGGCTCTCGAGCACCGTCGGGCGAAGATCGAGCAGGATGCGGCGCACCGTCTCGAGCATGTCCTTCGCGCTGGCCTCCAGGCGGGCCAGCCGCGTCGCGTCGCACGCGCCGTTGCCGGCCATCCGCTCGATCTCCAGCCGCAGCGCGGCCAGATCCTGGGCCACCGTGTCGTGCAGCTCGCGCGCGACCCGCCGCCGCTCGGCCTCCTGCGCGCGCAGCACGGCGTGCAAGTGCTGACGCTGCGCCGCCCGCTGCGCCGCCTCGACCGCGAGGGCGGCGCGGTGACGCTCGGCCTCCACCAGCGATTGCTCCATGCGGCCGCGCCAACGCTCCAGCGCCCGGGCCAGCTCGCCCACCTCGTCGTCCCCGAAGCGCCGCGCGGCCAGCGCCGCGCGGCCCGACTCGTGCCGCCGGACGGCTTCGGTCAGCGCGCGCACCGGACGCACCACGCTGCGCACGGCCAAGAGCGTGAAGCCCACGAAGAGCACCCCCAGCGCCCCGGCCAGCTGCCACAGCCGGCGCCGCCAGCCATCGACGGGCGCGATGGCCGTGGCCCGCGGCTCGAAGACGGCCAGGCCCAGGGGCAGCGTGGGCAGGGGGGCGAAGGCGAGGATCTCCTCGAGCGCCGCGTCGCGGTGCGTGCCCGCCTCGTCCGTGTGGCAGCGATGGCAGCGGCCGCGGAACTCGCGGCCCTCGGCGAGGGCCCCCGCGAGCACCGCGCGGTGATCCTGGAAGCCGCGCGCCAGCGACGCCCGCGTCGTCGTGAGCATGCGGCCGCGCCCGTCGACCAGCCCCAGCGCGATGCCCCCCGCCGGGCCCGCGGCGGGCACCAGCAGCGTCGAGGCCGCGCGGTCGAGCGTGGCCACCGCGTAGCGCGCGCCGCCCGGACCGGCGCCGGGCAGCGGCGCCGCCAACACCAACGCCGCGGGCTCGACGCCGTCGGGCGTCGGCGCCAGCACCACGTCGTGGGCCAGCGCCGCGCGGCCGACCAGGCGCGGGACGTCCACCGCGAGGCTCGGCGGCGGCCCCTCGATCGGTCGCCCCTGCCCGTCCACGACGAACACGCGGTCGAAGACGCGGGCCCGCGCCTCGTCGGCGCCGCCTGGTTCCGGCGACGCCCCGAGGCCGTCCAGCTCCTGCCGCAGGCGGGCCTCGACGAAGGCGCCGGCCGTCCGCGCGAGACGGATGCGCTCGTCCAACAGCGTCTCGGTGGCGTCCTCGACCAGGCGCCCGGCCAGCATCAGGACGGCCCCCGAGAGCGCCCCCGTGCCGAGCAACACGAAGACGACGGCCCGACCGTACAGGCCGGGGCCCGCGCGTGCGCCGTCCCGGAGGGCGGGTTGCTGCACCGCCGGCCTCCTCCCGGCGGACGCGCGGCGCGTCCGCCGGCGTCTCGGCCCGGCAACAAGCGTGCCTCGCGCCGCGGGCGCTCGCCGGGCGCCGCTCGACGCCCCCGTCGCCTCGCCCCGCCCACGCCGCGGGCGGCGCGCGGCGACCCGTCGGACGCCCCGGTCGCGCCGCCCGAGTGACGCTCGGCCCCCGGACCGTTCCGACCCGGAAACCGCCGGCCGCGGGCCTCGCGACGCGCCCGGCGGTGCGGTATGACACCGCATGCACCGTCCCCGACTGACCGAGCTGCACCGCCACCTCGACGGCTCGCTGCGCCGCGCGACGCTCGACGACCTGGGGCGCGCGGCCGGCGTCGCCGTGCCCGACGACCTCGGCTTCCGCGCCGGCATGGGCCTCGAGGCCGCCCTGGCCTGCTTCGAGATCACGCTGGCGACGCTGCAGACGCCGGCGGCCGTCCGGCGGGTGGCCGACGAGATGTGCGTCGACGCCGCGGCCGAGGGCGTCCAACACCTCGAGATTCGCTTCGCGCCGCAGCTGCACCGCGGCGCGAAGATCGAGGCGATCGTCGACGCCGCCCTCGAAGGCGTCGATGGGCGCGCGAGCCTGATCCTGTGCGGCCTGTACGGCGAGCCCCCCGCGCTGCTCGAGCGGCTGGTCGAGGTGGCCACGCCCCGCCCGGGGGTGGTGGGCCTCGACCTGGCGGGCGGGCCGACGCCCACGCAGTCCTGGTCGCTCGAGGACTACGCGCCCGCCTTCACCCGGGCGCGCGACCGAGGCCTCGGGCGCACGGTGCACGCGGGCGAGGGGCGGCCGCCCGCCGAGATCCGCGTCGCGGTCGAGGCGCTGCACGCCCAACGCATCGGGCACGGCACCTCGCTGTTGGACGATCCCGCCGTGCTCGACCTGGTGCTGCGCCGCGGCGTCACGATCGAGGCCTGCCCGACCTCGAACCTGCACACGGGCGTCATCGCCCGCGCGGACGCGCACCCCCTGCCCCGCTGGCTCGACCTGGGCGTGCGCGTGGCCCTCTGCACCGACAACACGCTGCTGTCGGCCGTCGACCTGCCCACCGAGCGCGCCCGCGCCGCCGCCCTGCCCGGCATGACGCCCGCGCGGCTGGCCGCCACCGACCGGCACGCCGCCGAGGCCCGCTTCACCCGCTGAGCGTCGGGACATCGGCGTGGCCGCCCACGGTGACGCCCCACCTTTACATTTCGACAAGCGCACCTTACAACCGAGCCACACCGAGCCCGAGGCCGCCCGTTGCCCGCCCCCGCCCTCACCACCACGCTGCGCGTCCGCCGCGCCGCCGCCGGGCTCTCGCAAGCCGAGCTGGCGACGCGCGTGGGGGTCTCGCGCCAGGCCCTCAACGCGATCGAGGCCGGGCGCCAGGTGCCCTCGACCGTCCTCGCGCTGCAGCTGGCCCGCGCGCTGGGCTGCGCGGTGCACGATCTGTTCGGCCTGTCGGGCGGGTCGACCCTGGCGGCGACGTGGGCGGGCCCCGAGGCCCGCGGCGGCGCGCGCGTCGTCGTCGGCTGCGTCGACGGGATCTTCGTCGCCCACCCGGTGGGCGCCGATCCGCACGCCGCCGATGGGCTCGTCGGCGCGCCGGCGCGGCCCGACGGCGACGTGCAGGTGCAGCTGCTGACCGACGCGCGCAGCCTCGAGAACAACGTGCTGGTCGCCGGGTGCGCGCCGCTGCTGGGCGTGCTGGCCGAGCGGCTGGGCCGCCGGCACGCCGACGCGCGCGCCACCTGGCTGCCCGGCGACAGCGCGCGGGCGCTGGATCTGCTGGCCCGCGGCCGGGTGCACCTGGCCGGCGTCCACCTGGCCGAGCGCGTCGACGATCACGCGCGCCTGGCCCGCGCCGCGCTGCGCGAACGCGCCGGCACGCTGATCCACCTCGCGCGGTGGCGGCAGGGGTTCGTCGTCGCGCCCGGCAACCCCCTCGACATCCGGGCGGCCGCCGACCTGTTGCGCCCGGACGTCCGCTGCGCGCTGCGCGGCCCGGGCGCGGGCGCTCAGGCCCTGCTGACGCGCCTGTTGCGCGCGGTCGGCGCCGACGCGCCCGCGGCGCCCGGGCCGGTCGCGGCCGATCACACCGACATCGCGCGCCTGGTGCGCTGGGGCGTCGTCGACGTGGGCGTCGGCATCGAGGCCGCGGCGCTGGCCGCCGGGCTCGACTTCGTCCCGCTGACCGAGGAGCGCTTCGACCTGGTCGGCGCCCGCGCGACGATCGACGCGGGCCCCGTGGCGCGGCTGCTCGACCTGATCGACCGGCCCGCCTTCCGCGACGAGGCCGCGTGCTTCCCCGGCTACGACCTGAGCGCGGCCGGCCACGCCGCCTCGGTCGCGGCGGGCTGAGCGATGCGCCGTCTGCTGCTCGCGCTGCTGCTCGCGCTGCCCGGCTGTCGGGGCGCGCACCCCGAAGATCCGGCCCGGGTGACGCTCCAGGTGTTCGCGGCGTCGTCGCTGACCGAAGCGTTCGGCGAGCTGGAGCGTTCGTTCGAGGCCGCGCACCCAGGGGTCGACGTGCGCCTCACCTTCGCCGGCAGCCAGGTGCTGCGCCTGCAGATCGAGCAGGGCGCCGCCGCCGACGTCTTCGCGTCGGCCAACCCCGAGCACCTGCAGGCCTTGCGGGCGGAGGGCCACGTCGCGCCCCCGGTCGACTTCGCGACCAACGAGCTGGTGGTGGTGGTGCCCCTCGACGATCCGGCGGGCGTGCGCAGCTTCGCCGATCTGCCGAACGCTCGGCGCCTGGTCATCGGCGCCGAGGCGGTGCCGGTGGGGCGCTACACCCGGCGGCTGCTCGACCGCGCCGCGGAGACGCTCGGCGCGGACTTCGTCGCCGCGGTGCGCGCCCGCGTGGTGTCGGTCGAGCACAACGTCCGCCTGGTGCGCGCCAAGGTCGAGCTGGGCGAGGCCGACGCGGCGATCGTGTATCGCACCGACGCCGCGGCCACCGAACGCGTGCGCGTGGTCGAGATCCCCCCGGCCCTGAACGTGCGCGCGCGCTACCCGATCGCGGTGACGACGCGCGCGGCCGCGCCCGAGACCGCCGCGCGCTTCGTCGCGTTCGTGCGCAGCCCGGCCGGCCGAGGCGCGCTGGAGCGTCACGGCTTCCGCGCCGCGCCGTGAGACGCTCCCGCCGCTCGCCGCCACGGCCGACCGTGGGCGCCCTGCTCGCGGCGACGCTCCTGAGCCTGCTCGTGCTGCCGCTCGGCGCGCTGGCGCTGTCCACCTCGATCGACGATCTCACCGCCGGCGCGGCACACCCGCTGTTCGGCCCCGCCCTGGCGCTGAGCCTGCGCACGACGCTGCTGAGCCTCGCGTTCACCCTGCTGACCGGCACGCCCCTGGCCTGGTGGCTGGCGCGCTCGACGTCGCGCGCCGCGCGCCTGACCGAGCTGCTGGTCGACCTGCCCATCGTCGTCCCGCCGGCGGTCATCGGCGTCGCGCTGCTGCAGACCTTCGGCCGCCGCGGGGTGCTCGGCCCGCCGCTCGAGTCGCTGGGCGTCACCATCCCGTTCACCGAGGTCGCGGTGCTGCTGGCGCAGGTGGTGGTCGCGGCGCCCTTCTACGTACAGGCCGCCGCCAACGCCTTCCGCAAGGTCGACCCGGACACGCTCATCGTCGCGCGCAGCCTGGGCGCGTCGGCGCCCACCGCCTTCCTGCGCGTGGCGGTGCCCATCGCGCTGCCCGGGCTGGTCGCGGGCGCGTCCCTGGCCTGGGCCCGCGCGCTCGGTGAGTTCGGCGCGACGCTCCTGTTCGCGGGCAACATGCCGGGCCGCACGCAGACGATGCCGCTGGCCATCTTCGCCGCGCTCGAGGCCGACGTCCGACTCGCGGTCGTCTTCGCGCTGGTGCTGGCGGCGATGGGCGGGGCGCTGCTGCTGGCGCTGCGGCTGGCGCCCGCGCTGTGGCGGCGGCGACGGGGGGCCGCGTGAGTCGTTGGCGGGCCGAGGTGCGCGCGCGGGCCGGCGACTTCACGCTCGACGTCGCGCTCGAGGGCGACGCGCGGCCGCTGGCGCTGGTGGGGCCGAACGGCAGCGGCAAGACGACGCTGCTGCGGGTGCTCGCCGGCGCCGTCCGGCCCGAGGCCGCCGAGATCGAGGTCGACGGCGTGGTGCTGCACAGCACCGCGCGCGGCGTCGAGGTCCCCATCGAGCAGCGCCGCGTGGGCTACGTGCCCCAAGGCTACGGACTGTTTCCGCACCTGAGCGTGCTGGACAACGTCGCGTTCGGACTGTCGACCGGCGCCCGCCGCGTCGACCGACGCGCGCGCCGCGGGCGGGCGGCGGCGGTGCTCGAGCGGCTGGGCGTGGGCGGCCTCGCGCGCCGCACGCCGGGGGGGCTGTCGGGCGGCGAGCAGCAGCGGGTCGCGCTGGCCCGCGCGTTGGTGATCGAGCCCGCGCTGTTGCTGCTCGACGAGCCGCTCGCCGCGCTCGACGCGACCGCGCGCCGAGCCATCCGCGGGTTCCTGGCCGAACACCTGCGCGCCTTCGGCCGCCCGTGCGTGATCGTCACGCACGACGTGCGGGACGTCGCCGCGCTGGACCTGCAGGTGTGCGTCCTCGAGGGCGGGCGCGTCATGCAGCGGGGTGATCTGAACGCGCTGCGCGCCGCGCCGGCGACCGACTTCGTGGCCGAGTTCGTGGGCCTCGCCCCGCCGATCTGAACGCGCCGCCCCACCCCCCACGACTTCGGGGGGTGGAAGCTGGTCGACCGCCCCCTACCGTTCGAAGCGTCGGGACGAGAAGACTCGCTGCCCGCGCTTCAACCACCGAGCCCCGGGGGCTCGCACCGGAGGGGAACCCATGAAGTCGATCCAGCTCGCCGTCGTGCTCACCGCGCTGACCATCGCGCCCGCCGCCTTCGCCCGCGTCGACCTGAGCGTCTCGTTCGATCCGCCCACCGCGCCGCTGGTGGACGTACCCGCCGCCTACGCGGTGCACGTCGACAACCTGGGCAACAAGACGGCCAAGAACGTGCGGGTGAGCGTCGAGCTGCCGCCCACCGGCACCAGCCCGACCCAGCACGTGATGGGCGATCTGAGCAACGTCGACCCGGCCTGCACGCTCAACGGCACGACGCTCGACTGTGACCTGGGCAGCATCGGGCGCAACGGCAGCAAGAGCGTCGGCTTCACGCTCGCCCTGCCCGCGGCGATGCGTCCCCTGGGCTTCGTCGTCGAGGCCAGCACGACCACCCGCGAGCGTGACCTGTCGAACAACGCCGTCAGCCACGTCGTGACGCCGACCTACGTGGACACGCCCATCGCCGCGCCCGTGGACCTGCTGAACCGCCACTGCACCGGCCAGGGCCTGAGCGCGTTCTACGAGTGCGAGCTGTACCCCAGCTCGATCACCAGCCACGCCATCACGCTGAACCCCGACCAGAGCATCACCTTCGACAACGCGCCCCCCACCTTCACCGGCCAGTGGGTGCAGGCCGCGCCCGACGAGCTGAGCTTCATCTACCTCGACGGCGGCAACCTGGTCGCCCACTTCACCGGCTACGGCGTCGGCGGCGGCTGCTTCGAGGGCCTGACGCTGTTCTTCAACTCGCCCTACGTCGCCCCCTACCAGGTCTGCATCCAGTAGGCCACCCACGCCACGCGCCGGCCGAGCGCTCCACCGCACACCGTCGCCCGACAGGGCCCTACCGCCCTGATGCTCACCGCTCCGCCCACGCCGCCGCCAATCGCTCCATCCCCTGCTCCATCGACACCGCCGGCCGATAGCCCAGGTCGCGCTCGATGTTCTCGGTGCGATACCAGTGCGCCGTCGCGAGCTGGTTCGCGACGAAGCGCGTCATCAGCGGCTCGTCCTCGCGCCCGGTCAGCCGCCACACCGCCTCCATCGCCCAGCCCACCGCGTATGCGACCTTCGGCGAGATGCTCTTCTCGCACGGCGGCAGCCCCGCCGCGGCGAGCATGCCGTTGACGATCTCCGCCTGCGGCCGGGGGTCCGCGTTGGTGACGAAGTAGGCATTCCCCGCGCACGCCGCGCCGGGCGCCAGCGCCTCGGCGGCCAGCAAGTGCGCGTCGGCGGCGTTCTCGACGTACACCGCGTCCACCTTCTTGGCGCCGCCGCCCACCAGGCGCAGGCGGCCGGCCTTCGCCCGCGCCACGATGCGCGGCATCAGGTGGTTGTCGCCGGGGCCCCACACCAGGTGCGGGCGCAGGCTCACGGTCAGCAGGTCGTCGCCGTTGGCCGCGCGCACGAGACGCTCCGCCTCGGCCTTGGTGGCCGGGTAGTGCGCCTCGAAGTGGTCGGGGTACGGCAGCGACTCGTCGCCGCCCTCGATGTCGCCGCCCGCGTGCACGACGCTGGGCGTGCTGGTGTAGACCAGCTTGGGCACGTCCTGCGCGCGGCAGGCGTCGATGACGCTCTGGGTGCCGACGACGTTGGCCTGGTGATAGGTGTCGAACGCTCCCCACGCGCCCGCCTTCGCCGCGACGTGGAACACGACGTCGCAGCCGCGGGCCGCGGCGCTGACCGCGGCGGCGTCGCTCAGATCGCCGCGCACGACCTTCACGCCCATCGCCGCCAGCTCGGGGTAGGCCCCGCGGGCGAAGCTGACCACCGTGTCGCCGCGGGCCAGCAGCTTGCGCACGATGTGACCGCCCAGGAAGCCGCCGCCGCCCGTGACCAGCGCCTTCACTTCAGCTGCTCGGCGGCCCAGACGGCCAGCTGCTCGCGGTTGATCTTCGCGTTGTGCCGGATGTCCACCGGGAAGCCAGGGTGCTGCAGGAAGTCGCTGATGCCCGCCGTGTGGGTGTGTTGCGCGCCGATGTCGCGCAGCTGCGCCACCAGGGCCGGCCAGTCCGCGCCGGCGTCGGCGGGCTCGAGCTCGACGCACAGCACCGGACGCTGGCTGCCCATCGGCCCCACGCCCACCAGCGCCGTGCGATACACCGCCGAGTGCACGTTGAACACCGCCTCGCAGGGCACGGTGTGGAGCGTTCCGTCCTTCGTGCGCACGCGGTGCGCCTTGCGCCCGCAGAACCACAGCCGCCCGTCGGCGTCGACGTAGCCCAGATCGCCCATGCGGTGCCGCACGCGATCCCCGTCGGGGATCTTCGCCGCGCGCGTCGAGGCGTCGCGGTTGAAGTAACGCTCCGTGGTGGTCGGCCCCAGCACCACGATCTCACCCACCTCGCCCTGCGGCAGGCACAGCGCGTCGTCCCAGGCGTCGATGGGCTCGTCGGTGACCCGGATGATGCGCACGTCGTTGGGCTCGACCGGCCGCCCGACGCAGACACCCGCGCCCTGCTCGGTGCGCGGCCACGCCTCGCGCAGCAGGAAGTCGCTGTCGATGGTCGCCACGGGCAGGTTCTCGGTCGCGCCGTAGGGCGTGTGTACCCGCGCGCCCTCGGGCAGCAGGCGTAGGAAACGCTCCATCACTGGCCCGGGCACCGGCGCGCCGGCCGAGATGACCCGCCGCAGCGTCTTCGTCTTCGCGCCGGCCCGCTCGGCGTAGCGTCCGACGGTGTTCAGCACCGCGGGGCTGCCGAACATGTTGGTCACCTCGAAACGCTCCACCAGGTCGACGATGTGCGCGCCGTCGACGCTCGCCGGGCGGGTGAAGTCCATCTGCGGGATGACCGTGGCCATGCCCAGCGCGGGGTCGAACAGGGCGAAGAGCGGGAACGTGGGCAGATCGACCTCGCCGGGCTGGATGCCGTAGGCGTCCCGGATCATCTCCACCTGCTGCACGAAGTGCCGGTGCTCGTAGACGACCCCCTTGGGGACGCCGGTGCTGCCGCTGGTGAACAGGATGGCCGCCGTGTCCGTGCCGCGGGTGGGCGCCAGGAAAGCGCCGCCGCCGGCGGCCTCGCCCCGGGCGCGCACCTGCGCCAGCGTGTGCCCGCCCCACAGCCAGCGCCGGCCCACCGTCACCAGCGTCTTCAAGCTGTCGCGCGCCCATCCCAGCACCAGCCGCGCCGCGTGCGCCGCCGGGATGCCGACGAACGCTTCGGGCTGCGCCTCGCCGAGGCAGGTCTTCAGGTTCTTCAGGCCGATGCCGGGATCGATCATCACCGGCACCGCGCCGGCCTTGAAGATGCCGAAGGTCAGCGCGAAGAAGGCCGGCCCCGGCTTCACCATCAACGCCGTGCGCACGCCCTGCCCCACGCCGATCGCGGTCAGGCCGCGGGCGATGAGATCGCTCTCCTGATCGAGCTGGCGATAGGTCCAGGTCGTGTAGTCGGGACGCCCGTCGGGCAGGCGCTGACCGTTGGGCACGTACAGCGCCGGCGCGTCGGGACGCTCGGCGGCCAGGGCGGGCAGGAAGGCGGCGATGTTGACGGTGTCGGTCATGGGTGTCTCCGCCGCCGGCCCCATCAAACGCTCAAGAAGTCGACGATGCGCGGCACCACCTCGTCGGCGGCGTCCTCGAGCACGTAGTGGCCGGCGTCGGGCCAACGCTGCACCTCGGCGTGCGGCACGAGCTCGACGAAGCGATCGAGGAAGTGGTGGTCGAACACGAAGTCCTTCATGCCCCACAGCAGCAACACCGGCGTGTCCTTCAGCCGGTGCAGCTTCTCTTCGGTCGCCGCCACCGTCGCGTAGGCGGCGTCGTCGGGGCCCAGCGGGATGTCCTGCACGAAGCGCAGCGTCGCGATGCGGTCGTCCCACGAGTCGTAGGGCGCCGCGTAGGCGTCGCGCACCGCCTTGGGCATGCGCCGCCGGGTCATCGCCAGGTGCGTCGCGCCGCGGCTGAAGGCGTTCAGGCCGCGCACCATCACCGCGCCGACCTTCGTGTCGCGGGCCAGCCACAGCGCGCGGGGCAGCTTCTTGGTGGTCGGCAGGCGGAAGGCCGCGGTGTTCATCAGCACCACGCGGCGCACGCGGTCCAGCCGCTCGATGGCCCAGGCCATCGCGATCATGCCGCCCCAGTCGTGCGCCACGACGTCGATGGGCGCGCCGTCGAGCCCACCCTCGGCGTCGAGGTGATCGATCAGCGCGGTGAGATCGGCCACGCGGCGATCCAGGGTGTAGGTGTAGCGATCGTCCCCCGGCTTGTCGCTGAACCCGCAGCCGATGTGATCGGGCACGATGCAGCGATGGGTCGGCGCCAGCGCCCGCACCAGGTCGCGGTAGTAGAACGACCAGGTCGGGTTGCCGTGCACCATCAGCACGGGCGGCCCCTCGCCCTCGTCCAGGTAGTGATAGCGCAGCCCGTCGAGATCGAGCGTCCGCCCGCTGAAGGGATACAGCGCCGGGTCGACCGCCCTCACCAGACCAGCTCGAACATGGCACAGTTGAGGCCGCTGCCGATGCCCATGAGCGCGACCCGATCACCCTTGGTCACCCGACCGGCCTCGACGGCCTTCGACAGCGTGATCGGCACCGACGCCGGGCCCACGTTGCCCAGCTCGGGGAAGGTCAAGAGCGCCTTGTTCATGTCCAGCCCGAGCGTCTGGCACAGCGTGCTGGTGTGCACGGCGCTCACCTGGTGCATCACCAGCTCGTCCAGCTCGCTGGCCTTCCAGCCCAGGGCCTCCTGCGCGGTCTTCCAGGTCTCGAGCGCCAGCTCGACGCCCGCGAACAGCAGCTTCTTGGTGTCGGTCTCCATGTGATGGTTCTGTCCCCAACACAGGCGGCTGTGCTGGGTGGCCGCGCGCATCACGCCGCCGCGGAACACCGCGCCGTCGGGCGCCAGGTCGCGGCGCGTCAGCAGCATCGCCACGCCCCCCGAGCCGAGCGTCAACGTGGCGAACTGCTTGCGAAAGCTGCGCTCGTCCATCTCGGGCTGCAGCATGCGCTCGATGGTCACCTGCTGGATGAACCGGCTGCCCTCGCCGTCGACGATCAGCCCGTAGTCCACCGCGCCGCGCTCGATGAGGCTGCCCACCAGCTCCATCGCGTTGAGGAACGCGAGGCAGGCGTTGCCGATGTCGAAGTTCAGGCAGGTGGGCGCGAGGCCCAGGTTGCCGTGCACGAGGCAGGCGGTCGACGGCTCGACGAAGTCGCGGCACACCGAGGTGTTGACCAGCACGCCGATGCGATCGCGCGGCACGTCGACCTCACCCAGCAGCTTCTCGGCGGCCATCGTCGCGGCGTCGCTGGGCTGGACGCCCTCGTCCCACCAGCGCCGCGCCTCGATGCCCGCGAGGTTGCGCAGGACGTCCAGGCGGATGCCCAGGCGCTCGAAGGTGGGCGCGAGGCGATCCTCGAGCTCGGCGGAGGTCACGCGGTGCGGCGCGTCGACATGAGCCAGGCCGGCGACGGCCACGTTCTGGAACAGCATCAGGGTCCCCCCGGACGTGAAGGGGGGATCTCGCGATCGCCAGGGGCCGTTGTCAACCGCGTTGCTCCCTTTACGGCGTGCGCCCCCACGTGCGCCGTGGTGTAAGCTCGGTCCCGACGTGAACGCGCCCGACCCCACCCGCTGGACCGAAGCCATGCTGGCGGCCCTCGAGCCCAGCGAGCACGACTTCCAGGAGTTCAAGAGCGCCCCCTTCCTCGCCGAGGGCAAGGTGATCGTCGCCGACTTCGTGGCCAACCTGTCGCGGCAGGTGTCGGCCTTCGCCAACGGCGGCGGCGGGCGGCTGTTCTTCGGCATCGACGACGCGGGGCAGGTGGACGGGGGCGTCCGCATGGATCTCAAGGGCGGCGGCACGCGCTCGTGGCTCGAGGACGTCATCCCCGGCTGCGTCGATCCGCCCCTGCGCCGCTTCAACGTGTTCGAGATCCCGTATCCCGGCGACGACGTCGAGACGCGCATCGCCCCGGGCTGCGCCGTGTACGTCGTCGAGATCCCCCCCAGCGACGACGCGCCGCACCAGTCGCTGGACTACCGCTACTACCTGCGCATCGCCGGCAAGTCGCGGCCCATGGGGCACGTGCACATCCAGGACGTTCTGCAGCGCACGCGGCACCCGCGCGTGGACATCACGCGCGTCGGCCCGTATGGCCGGCCGGAGAAGGTGGAGAGCGATCCGCGCGGGCCGAAGCAGCACCTGTGCTTCCAGGCCTTCCTGACGAACCACGGGCGCCACCTGGCCAAGCACGTGGGCGTCGAGCTCATCCTGCCCCGCCCGATGATCAACGGGCAGGTGCGCGGCCGCATCCTGGCCGCGCCGGGCGTGACGCTGACGCAGCGCCCGGGCACGCTGCTCTTCTTCCGCCACCACCCCTATCCGCTGTTCCCGGAGCAGGAGATCGCGTTCCTGCGCTTCTGGGTGGCGCTGCACGCCGGCAACGCCGAGACGGTGCGGGTGGGCGACGCGAAGATCGAGTGGCGCGTGTTCGCCGACGACGCGCCGCCGCGACACGGCGGCACGCCGTTCCGGCGCTTCGCGGTGGTGCGGCGCGCGCTGAAGTGGCTGGACGGCCAGGCGCGCAAGCGCTGAGCTCAGCGCACCAACACCTCCAGGTCGGGCAGGTCGAAGCGGGTGCCGAGGAAGGCGTGGGCGGCCTGCCGCTGGCCCTCGGGGTCGAGCAGCCACGCGACGGCGGCGCGGGCGACGGCCCCGGCTTCGTCGCTGTCGGCCAGGCGGGTGGCCTGGGCCATCAGCGTCGGGGGCCAGCGGTCCAGGACGGCGCGGGCGCGCTCGGCGGCGGCCTTCGCGACGGCGGCGTCGCCGCGGCGCTCGAGGGCGTCGTCGTCCTCGGGCAGGCGCAGCGGATCCTCGGGCACGCCGTAGCGCACCTGCGGGGCGTGCCCTCGGTCGGTGGTCGACGGCTGGGCGGTCAGCGGCTCGAGGTGGTCGACGCCCAGCGCGGGCGCCCGCAGCGCCAAGGTGGCCTTCACCTCGCAGGTGCGCGTCAGCACGGTCACCGGGTAGTGGTGCGTCGCGATGCGCTCCTCGTCGATCAGCGGGGGCTCGCGGTCGAGCGCCTCGGCGGCCCGCTGCAGATCGTCGCGGGCGTCGAGCACGCGATCCCGCGCCCGCTGCCACTGCTCGCGCGCCCGCTCGACCCCGCGGCCCTCGCTGGTGTCCTCGGGCGCGTCGCGCTCCAGCCGCTCGACCGCCTCGAGCGCGCGCTCGGCGCGCTCCTCGGCCCGCTCGAGCGTGCGCCGCGCGTCGTCGACCGGGCCCTGCCGCCGCGCGCGATCCTCGGGGCGCGCGCGGTCGAGGTCGCCATAGGCCTGCGCCAGCCGCTCGTAGGCCCGCCGGTGGTCGGCCCGCGCCTCGCGCAGCGCCCGGCGGGCCCGCTGGCGATCGTCCCGGTACCTCGACAGCGCGCGCCGCAGGTCGTCCTCGGCCCGCTCCAAGGTACGCACGGCGTCGACCTCCGCGCGCTCGGCGTCCAGCAGCCGGCGCTCGGCGCCGCGCACGTCGTCGCGCCGGCGCAGCCAGGCCGGGTTCTGCACCTGGCGATAGCCGGCCACGTAATCGACGGCGCCCGCGTCGGTGCGGCGCTCCTCGTGGCAGGGCGTGGTGTGGAGGGCCAACGACGCGATCAGCCTCGCGGCCTCGGCGTCCGGCGGCGGCAGCCCCGGCTGTAGGGCCTCGAAGGCCGCGATCGCGGGCGGCTGACGGGCGGGCGGGCCGTCGACGGTGGGCTCGACGTGCAGCGCCCAGCGCGCCAGCAGCGCCGCGCCCAGCGCGTCGCGCGCCGCCCGATCCTCGGCGCTGCGCGACAGGTCGGCGGCCAGCGCGAACCGGACGAAGGCGGGCCCCGGCCGACCGGCGGCGCGATCGGCCTCGGCGCGCGCCCGCAGCGCGGCGGCCCACTCGGCCTCGATCGCGCTCAGCTCGGCCCCCACCCCCGAGGCCAGCGCCGGCTCGACCTCGGCGATGCGGGCCAGCGCGTCCCGCGCGCCGCCGAAGCGGCCGTCGGCCCGCGCCTGCGCCGCCTGCGCCCGCAGCGCCGCCCGCCCCTTCACCAACACCGGCTCGGCGTCGGCGCTGGCGTCCAGCCGCTGCGCCCGCGCGGCCAGCGGGTAGCCCTCGTGCACCGCCCCGGCGTCCAGCCGCCAGCGCGCCTCGGCCAGCATGGCGTCGGCCACGCGCCGCGCCAGCGCGCGGGTGGTCGCGTCGTCGGCGCGCGCGGTGCGCACCGCCGCCAGCGTCTTCTCGGCGGCGATCCAGTCTCGCGCCGCCAGGGCCGCCTCGACCTCGGCGTGCGCCCCCTGCACCAGCCGCGCTTCCGCGTCCTCGACCTTCTGGGCCACCCCCCGATCCTCGGGCGCCTCGGCCTGCGCCGCGCGGTAGGCGTCCAGCGCGCGCGCCCAGTCCCCCTCGGCCGCCGCCCGGTCGCCGCGCTCGATCAGCGCGCGCGGACCGCAGGCGGCCAGCAGCAAGGTCACGACGAGGACGAGTCGGCGCATGGGCCCTCCCGGCGCGGGCCGACGCCCGGCACCCGCGCGGATTCAACCGTGCGGCGTAGGCGTACCGCAACGCCCCTCGGCACGGCTACCCCACCGCGCGCTGCGCCGCCTCGGCGCCCATCCGTCGTCGCCGACGCCAGCTCCGCCCCCGCCGCGGCGCCCGTTGGCCCTCGCCCAGGACCCGCCGAGGCCGTCCCACGGGCCAGGGGCCCGCCACGCCCACCGTCGTCGCCGGCGCGAGAGGCGGCCCCCCGGCCAGCAGCCGGGCCCCCGGCACGCCCCTTGAACTGCCCCCCCGCGACCCTCGCGACCCGGAGGCCCCCATGCGCGACGCGCTGATCCCCGCCGCGGGCGCCGGCGCCCGGCTCGACCGGCCCGGCACGCCCAAGCCCCTCGTCGCCGTCGGCGGCGAGCCCCTGCTGCATCGCCTGCTCCGCCAGCTCGCGGCCGCCGGCGTCGAGCGCGCCGTGGTGCTGGTCGGTCACGCGGCCGATCGCGTCGCGGCCGCGCTGCCCTCGGCCGTGCCCCCCCACCTGCGCGTCGATGTGCGCTTCGCGGCCGACTGGACCCGCGGCCTGGCCCACTCGCTGCGCGCCGCCAATGAGCTGTTCGACGCCCCCTTCCTGCTGGCCATGGCCGACCACGTCTTCGACGACGCCCTCGTCGCGCGCGTCGCCGCCCAGCGACCCGACGGCGACGTCGTCGCCCTGGTCGATCCCGTCCCCGACCGCGTCTTCGACGTCGCCGACGCGGTCAAGGTGGTCCGCCGGGGGCCGCACGGGCTGCGCTTCGCGCGCCACCTGCCCGCCTTCGATGCGATCGACGCGGGCCTGTTCGCCTGTGATCCCGCGGTGTTGTTCCCCGCGCTGCAAGCCGGCGCCGACCTCGCCCACGCCCTCGACCACCTCGCCCGCGCCCGCCGCGTGCGGCTGATCGACACCGACGCCCTCGGCTGGGACGACGTCGACACGCCCGCGGGGCTGGTGCACGCCGAGCTGCGCCTGCGCCGAACCCATCGCGAGGCGGTGCAGCGCCCCGCCACGCCCGCCGGCCTCGCGCCGACCCACCGCTTCGTCACGGGCGCGCCCACGACCACCGACATCGTCGTCGCCCGCGGTGCCGCCGCCGATCCCGTCGAGGCCGGCGTCGTGCCGCCCGAGAACGCGGGGTCGCCGGTGGTGCTGTTCACCGACGCCCGCGTCGACGCCCTGCACGGCCGGCGCTTCGTCGCCCGCCTGCGCGCCGCCGGCCACGTCGTCCACCCGGTGGTGCTGCCCGAGGGCGAGGCGGCGAAGACGCTGCCGATGTTCGCCGAGGTGGCCGAGCGCGTGCTCGCGGCGGGCGTCGACGAGCGCAGCACGGTGATCTCGCTGGGCGGCGGCGCGGTGTGCAACGTCGCCGGCATGGCCGCCGCGACGCTGTACCGCGGCCTCGACCTGGTGCACGTGCCGTCGACCCTGATGGCGCAGTGCGACGCGGCCATCAGCCACAAGCAGGCGGTGAACGGGCGGCGGGGCAAGAACCTGGTCGGCGCCTACTACGCCCCGCGGCGCATCGTCGTGGACGTCGACCTGCTGGCCACGCTCGAGACGCGCTGGTTGATCGACGGCATGGCCGAGGTGCTGAAGCACGGGCTCGCGCAGGACGCGGGCTACGCCGCGTGGCTGAGCGCCGTCGACCCCGACGTGCGCGATCCGGCGCTGCTCGAGGCCGTCGTGCGCCGCAACATCGAGCTGAAGTGCGCGCTGATGGCCGACGATCCGAAGGAGCACCGCGAGGCCCTCGTGCTGCAGTACGGGCACCCCATCGGCCACGCGATCGAGCACCTGTCGGGCTATCGCCTGGGGCACGGCGAGGCGGTGGCCGTGGGCATGGCCGTCACCGCGCGGGTGGCGCGGCTGCTGGGCGGGTGCGACGACGCGACGGTGGCCGCGCACGACGCGCTGATCGCCCGCTTCGGGCTGCCGACGACGGTGCCCGACGACGTGGCGACGCGCGACGTGCTGGCCGCGCTGCGATACGACAAGAAGCGGCTGGCCGACGGCGCGCGCATGCCGCTCGTGGCAGACGTCGGCCGGCTGTGGCAGGTGGCCGACACCTTCGCCATCCCGGTGGACGACAGCGTGGTCGCCGAGGCGGTGGCCCTGTGCCGGGCGCCGGCCGCGGCGCGGAGGACGGCCTGATGGGCGCCGTCGCGGTGGTGACCGGCGCTGGCCGGGGCATCGGGCGCGCGGTGACCGACCGGCTGCTGCGCGACGGGCGGGCGGTGGTGGCGGTCGGGCGCCGGGCCGAGTCGCTCGAGGCGCCCTTCTGCGACGACCGGCGCGTGCGCCGCGTGGTGGCCGACGTCGCCGACGGCCCCGCGCTGAGCGCGGCGCTCGAGGCGGCGCTGCGGCCGGACGAGGCCATCGCCGTGGTGGTGGCCAACGCGGGGGTCTGCCGCACGGCGCTGCTCGAGGCGCCCGACGCGGCCGCGGTGTGGCACGACGTGCTGGCCACCAACCTCGACGGCGCCTTCCACACGCTGCGCGCGGCCGGGCCGCGCCTGCGCCCCGGTGGCCGCGCGGTGGTGGTGTCGTCGGGCCTGGGCAAGATGGGCCGCGCCGGCGGCTACGCGGCCTACGCGGCGTCGAAGCACGGCGTGCTGGGGCTGGTACGCTGCCTGGCCCACGACTGGGCGCCCCGGCGCATCACCGTCAACGCCATCTGCCCGGGGTGGGTCGACACCGACATGGCGCGCGCCGACGCGGGCGACCAGCGGGCGGCGGCCGAGGCCCGCATCCCGCTCGGGCGCTTCGTGCACCCGGACGAGGTGGCCGATCTGGTCGGCTTCCTCACCGGCCCCGGGGCCGCGATGATCACCGGTCAGGCGTACAACATCTCGGGCGGGGAGCTCGGCCAGTGAGCCGCGCGCTTCGCCTCGCCGCCGTGGGCCACGTGACGCTCGACGAGGCGCCCGGCGGCGCCGTGCCCGGCGGCAGCGTCACCTACGCGGCGCGCGCGTGGACCACCCTGGGCGCCGACGTGACGGTGGTGACCGCGGGGGCCGACGACTTCCCGCGGGCCGCCCTCGACGGGCGCGTGCGCTGGCAGTCGGCGCCGCGCACCACGCGCTTCGCCAACACCTACGCCGCGGACGGCGCGCGCCGACAGCGGGTGCTCGCCGCCGCGCCGCCGGTCGCGCCCTGCCCCCTCGACGCGGACGCCGTCTTCCTGGCGCCCGTGCTCGGTGAGGTGGCGCTCGGGGACTGGCGCGGCGCTCCGATCCGGCTGAGGGTCGGCGGCCTGCAGGGCTGGCTGAAGCGCGCCGTCGGCGACGCGGTGGTGCACGGCCCCGCGGGCGTCGCGCCCGCCGCCTTCGCCGGGCTGCACGCGGCCTGCCTGAGCGCGGAGGATCTCGCCGGCGACCTGGCCTGGCTCGACGCGCTGCGCGCGGTCGTGCCCACCGTCGCGCTGACCCTCGGCGCCGCCGGCTGCGTCGTCTGGACCCCCGACGGCCGCTGGCGCGTGCCGGCCCCCACCGTCGACGTCGTCGATCCGACCGGCGCGGGCGACACCTTCGCCGCCGTGTTCACGTTCGGCCTCGCGGCGGGCCTCCCCGCGACGCGCGCCGCCGCGCGGGCCAACGCGCTGGCCGCGGCCTGCGTCCGGCACCCCGGCCTGCCCCCGCGCCGCGGGGCGCACGTCACCGCGGCCAGCCCTCACCCCGCAGCGCCGCCGCGAGGCCCTGATCGAGCACGTGGTCGACCAGCACGCGCATCGCCTCGTCGGTGAGGTGCAGGCCGTCGAAGAGGGCCGCGTCCGGCCCCGGGAAGGCGATGTTGCCCCCCGGCAGCGGGTCGTAGGCGGGGGCGACGCCCGGCGCCGGGAAGAAGCCGGGCTCGTAGGCCGGCACGACGAAGGGCTCGATGGGGTAGGCCCGCTGCGCGTCGCCCCAGCGGTGCTGCAAGAGGCCCAGGTTGTGCGCGTACTCGACGCCCTCGGTTCGGCGCGCGATGGCCAGCTTGCGGCGCGCCATCTCGACGTACGCCGCGTTGAGATCGGCCAGGTTCGGCGCGATGTCGAAGCCGTAGGTGAGGCGCATCTTCGGATAGTCGAAGAAGTCGTAGCCCACCAGCACCACCGTCAGGTGCGGGCGCCCGGCCCGCGCGAAGTCGACCAGCCGCTGCAGGTCGGCCTCGACCTGATCGATGGCCGCGTCGCGCCGCCGCTGCGACCAGCCGCGGTCGACCATGGCGAAGTTGAAGTCGTTGCCCCCGAGGTACAGCAGCAGGACGTCCGCGGGCGGATCGGCGTCGAGGGCCGCGGTCAGCGCCTGCAGCTTGCCCTCGTGATCGGCCACCCACTCGCGGGCCTGCGAGCCGGCGATCGCGGTCTGCTCCCAGGTGACGGCGACGTCGCCGAGGTCGGCGTCCGCCAGGGCCTGGCGGGTCGGCTGGACCGAGCCCGTCGACCACGAGTCGCCGGCGATGACCAGCCGCCGCGCGCGGCCGGGCGGCGCCGCGTCGCCTCGGGCGGCGTCGGGACCGAGGGTCTCGGCGTCGACCGCGGCCGCGGCGTCGAGGCCCGGCGCGGCGTCCGCCGGCGCGGCGTCGGCCGGCGCGGCGTCGAGCCCCGGCGCGGCGTCGGCCGGCGCGGCGTCCGCCGGCGCGGCGTCCGCCGGGCGCGTCACGTCCGGCCCCGCGTCGCCGACGCGCGCGTCCGGCGCGCCGCCCCATCGCCCGGCGCCGCGTCCAGCGTCCTGACGTCGACGGCGCCGCCCCGCGGCCCGCCCGGCCGCGCGTCCAGGGCCCCGCCCTCGCCCCCCGGATCCGAGCAGCCGGCCAGGGCCAGCGCGCAGACCGTCACCCACATCACGAGATGGCCGACCATCGGCGCTCCCCCTGCCCCCTCGCCCACCGGGCCCCCGCCCGCCCCCCTACCCCTGACGACACACCGCCAGGGCGCGGGCGACGGCCGCGCGCTCGAAGGGCTTGGCCAGCGTGGTCGCCGCGCCCAGGTCGCTGACCTGGCGCTCGTCGCGCGGGCCGAAGAACCCGCTGCACACGACCACCGGCAGATCGTCGCGGACGGCGCGCGCCGCCCGCGCCAGATCGAGGCCGCTCATCTCGGGCATGCTGAGGTCGGTCACCAACGCGGCGTAGGCCTCGGGCTCGGCGGTGATCATGTCGAGCGCCGCGCGCGGCGACGCCGCCCCGCGAGGCGAATAGCCCAGCGAGCGCAGCAGCGTGACCATCAGCGCGACGTTGGCGGGCTCGTCGTCGACGCACAGCACCCGGCCGCCGATCTGGACGACGGGGATCTCGCCGGTCGGCTGGCTGGCGAGCGACGTGTCGTGCGCCACCGGCAGGTACACGTCGACGCAGGTGCCGACGCCCGGCTCGCTGTCGACGTGCACCCCGCCCCCCGCCTCGACGGCCACCGCGCGGACGACCGCGAGGCCCAGGCCCGTGCCGCGCGCCCGGTCGCGCGTCGAGAAGTAGGGCTCGAAGATGCGCGCCCGCACCTCGGGGGTCATGCCCGCGCCGGTGTCGCGCACGCGCAGCCGCAGGTAGGGGCCGGGCGGCAGCACCTCGGCGTCCGTCTGCAGGCGGTGCGTCAGCGTCTTCGCGCCCAGCGCCACCTCGAGCGTGCCGTCCCGGCCGTCCATGGCCTGCAGCGCGTTGGTGACCAGCGCCATCAGCACGCGGTGCACCTCGGTGGGATCGCAGACGACGGCCGGCGCGGTCGGCGACACGTGCGTCGTCAGGGTCACCGAGCGCGGCATGGTGCGGCGCAGCAGCTTGAGGGCCTCCTTGGCCACCGGCTGCAGGTGGGCGCGCGCGCGGCCCGAGCCGTCGGTGCGCGCCAGCCGCAGGATCTGCTCGACCAGCTCGGCGGCGCGCCGCCCGGCGTCGCGCACGTCGCGCAGCATCTCGACGGTGTCCTCGTCGCTGTCGAGGTCCTCCAGCAGCAGATCGGCGTAGGCCACGATCGGGCCGAGCAGGTTGTTGAAGTCGTGCGCGATGCCGCCGGCCAGCGTGCCGATCGCCTCCAGCTTCTGGGCCTGCAGCAGCCGCCCCTGCAGCTCGGCGCGCTCGCGCTCGTGCCGCAACGCCTCGGTGACGTCGCGGGCGGTGACGTGCACGAAGTCGCGCGCCCCCACGGTCACGCGGCGCGCGGCCAGCCGCACGTCGGCGACGCTGCCGTCGGGCCGGGTCAGCGCGACCACCAGATCGGCGTCCTCGCCGGCCAGCACGGTGGCGACGTTCAGCCGGCACGGCCCGCCGTCGCCCAGATCGTCGAGGTGCAGGGCGCGCAGGACGTCGGCCGCGCGGCCGGTGAGCGCCGCGGCGGCGGGGTTGGCGTCCACCACCCGGCCGTCGGGATCGAGGATGACCACCGCGTCGGTCGATCCCTCGAAGATCGAGCGGAACCAGCTCTCGCTGGTGCGCAGCCGCTGCTCGGCCTGGGCGCGGGCGAGGGCGTTGGCGGCCAGATCACCGGCGAAGCGCAGCAGGTGGATGACGTGCTCGGGCCAGAGGCGCGGCCCGGGGCCGTTGGCGAACACCAGGCAACCCTCGAGGCGCTCGGTCGACCGCACGGGCACACCGACGGCCGCGCGCAGCCCCCGCTCCCGCAGCAGCGTCCGCTCGGCCTCGGCCGCCGCGGGCAGCGCCTCGACGTCGTCCACGACGACCGCGTCGCCGGCCCGCAGGACGGGCACCCACCACCCCAGGGTGGTCACCGTCACCGTCCGCAGCGGGCGCGCCGCGCCGCCCAGCGAAGGATCGACCCAGGTGCCCAACGCCGTGGCCTGCCGGCCGTCCTCCGACAGCCGGTACAGCGTGCCCACCGACGCGCCGATGTGCCGCCCGACGTCGGCGACGAGGCGCGCCACCGCGTCCTCGATCGCCTCCGGCCGCGCCGCCAGCAGGGCCGCCGAGTGCCGCATCAGCAGGCGCTCGAGGGCCACCTGCCGCGCCAGGGCGCGCCGCGCCTCGCCGTGCCGCTGCTCGGCGTCGATCGCGTGCAGGGCGACCGCCAGATCCGCGGCCAGCTCCTCGAGCAGATCGGCGCCGATCGAGGCCTCGGCGTCGGCCTTCGGCAGGCGGACCACGAGGACGCCGAAGGCGCGGCCGGCGTGGACGAGCGGCACCGCCAGCGCGTCGCGGGCGCAGCCGGTGCCGACGGGGCACGCGCCGCACTCGACCGCCCGCAGCAGGCGCACGCCGGGGGTCGTGTCCCAAAGTGCCGTGCGCATGCAGGGCAGCCGGTTCGGGTGTTCGACGACCACCTGGGCCAGGCCGGCGGCGTCGAGCTCCGCCCCCGCGCCCAGCGGCGGCCCGGGTCGGCCGTGCTCGTCGAGCAGCGACACCCACGCCGCCTCGACGCCGCTGTGCTCGACGAGCAGCGCGCACGCCCGCTCGACCAGGCGCCGCGGATCACGCTCGCGCACCATCACCTGGTTCACGCGGCGCACGGCGCTCAGCAGCTGGTGCATGCGCTCCACGTCGACTGCCCTCCTCGACGCGCCACCGTCCTGCCCGGCGCCGTCGCTCGATCCTTCGTCCCAGGAGCCTGTTCCGCCTGGAGGGCCCTCCATGCGCAACAGGCTCCTAGCAGCCTGTTGCTCATTCGGGGCACTTCGCGGTGCACGCCCCCGAATGCTCGGCTCGGCGTCGCGAAAGCAAGGCGATATCTTCGGATATCGTCATGCTTTCGCGCCTTGATCCGAGCTTTCGGTGACGCACCCCGCTCGACCCCTCCATGCGCAACAGGCTCCTAGTCGGCATGCTGCCACGATTCATTGAGGCCGGCGCGATCGGCGTCGCTTGCGCCGACCGCAGCGCTTCGCCACGCTCGGCGGCTGCGGGCGCGGAGGGGCGCCCGGGAGGGGGGGCCGTGGACGAGGGGTGGGACTTCTATTTCTGCGCGCTGGACGACCAGCCGGCGTCGATCGCGCTCGATCTGGGCTACGTGCAGCGGGGCGCCGATCCGGCGCGCCCGACGCTGCTCAGCGTGCGCGTCCGGCTGCGCTCGCCGCGGCCCGACGGCCTGACCGACGGGGCCGAGGCCGACGAACTGAACGCGCTCGAGGATCGCGTGACCGAGCGCCTGACGGCCCGCTGCGACGCCGTCGCCGTCGGCCGGCTGACCACCGCCGGGCGCCGCGAGTTCTTCTTCTACGGGCGCTCGGACGCCGATCTGGCCGCCGCCGTCGAAGAGGCGGCCGGCGACGGGCCCTACGCGCCCCTGTTCCGGGCCGAGGCCGACGACGACTGGCGCTTCTTCTTCGACGTGCTGGCCCCTGGCGAGCGCGAGTGGCAGTGGATGCTCGACCGCCGCGTCGTCGACCAGCTGCGTTCCCACGGCGACGATCTCGAGGCCGTGCGCCCGGTGGACCACTTCGTCGAGCTGCCCGACGCCGCCGCCCGCGACGCCTTCGAGGCGGCGGTGGCCGACGACGGCTTCGCGATCAGCCGCGCCCACGAGGGCTTCGGGCTGCGCCTGCAGCGCCCCGACCCGGTGCGGCTGGATCGCATCCACCCGATCACCTGGGCGCTGGGCCAGCTCGCCCGCCGCCTGGGCGGCGCCTACGACGGGTGGGGCGCGCCCCTGGCCGATCGCGACGACTGACGCGCCCGGAGGCCGATCAGGTGGGCTCGGCGCAGCGGCAGACGAGGGCCGGCGCGGCGTCGCCGCACCCCAGGTCGGCGCCGACGATGCAGGCGCCCTCGCCCGCCGCCCACGCCCGCTGACAGCGCGTGCCGCGCGCGGCGCAGGCGTCGATGCAGCTGCCGCCGTCGTCCACCGCGATCTGGCAGTAGCGATCGCCGTCGGCCTCGTGGACGCCGGCCCCGCACACCGGCGCGTCCCCGGCGAAGGCGCCGCACCGATCGACCGCGTTCGTGTCGCAGACGCCCCCGACCGCGCACACGCCGCCGGGGCACGGGGTGCCGACGGGCGCGGCGGTGGCCGTGCCGGGCGTCGCGCCGACGCACCCCTCGAAGGACTGGCAGGGCCCCGCCGCGCGCTCGACCTCGACCCGGGTGGGCTGACCGCAGGCGGTGACGTTGGGCGCCTGGTGGCAGCTGCCCAGCGCGATGCAACGCTGGGGAGGCTGGCGGTGCACGTCCTTGCTGCAGACCGCGATGCCCTCGTCGTCGACCAGCACGTACGCGTCCAGGGCGCTGCAGTCGAGCGGGGGGCAGTTCACGTCGTCGTCGGCCAACGCCGGCCGACCGTTGTCGCCGCACACCTCGCAGAGGCGGCCCGTCGGCTGACCGGGCACGCACCCGCCCGGTGACGCGGCGTCGACGCGCGGCGCGCCGCCGTCGCGGGGGGGCAGCGGCATCGCGTCCGCGATCGGGGGCAGGCCCGTCGCGTCCATCCGCCCGGCGACCAGCGCGTCCATGGGCGCCTCGGCGTCCGGATCGGTGGGCGCCGCCGTGGTCGCGCAGCCGCCGGCCACCACCAGCGCGGCGCAGAGGGCAAGCCGCCGGCTCACCCCATCCCCAACGCGTTCATTCGGATCTTGAGCGCGTGCGCCGAGACCTCGAGCCGCGCCGCCGCGCGCTTGGGATCGCCGCCCGCTTCGGCCAGGGCCTCGGCCACCTCGGCGAAGCTGAGGTCGGCCGCCTTGCGCACCTTGCTCGACTGCTCGACCAACGCGTACAGCGTGGTGCGCGAGACGTTGAGGGCCTCGGCGGTCGGCGCCAGGCGGAAGCCGTGCGCGCGCAGGGCCTCGAGCAGCTCGTCCTCGCCGACGTCGTCCGGGGCGCGATAGCGCGGCGCGGCGGCCCTCGGCGGCGGGGCCGTCGCCGGCGCGACCGCCGGCGCGGGCCTGGGGGTCGGGGCGCTCGGGCCCGCCTCCGCCGCCGGCAGGATGGACGGCAGCAGATCGGCCCACTCGAGGCGCGGCGCGCCGCGCGAGGCGATCACCAGCTGGCGCGCCACGTTGCGCAGCTGGCGCACGTTGCCCGGCCAGGGGTGCGCCGCCAGCACCGCCACCAGCGCGGGCGGCACGAAGGGATCGCGCGCGTCGTTCGCGGACAGGCGGTCCGGCTCGCCCAGCGCCGCCAGCTCGGCCTTCACGAAGTGGTAGAACAGGCGGCCGATGTCGTCCCGGCGCTCGCGCAGGGCGGGGATGCGGATCTGGAAGCCGGCCAGGCGGTGCAGCAGCGGTACCCGGAAGTCGCCGCTGGCGGCCGCCCCCTCGAGATCGGCGTCGGTGGCCGCCACCAGCCGCACGTCGACGGACTGCACGCGGGGCGCGCCGACCGCCTGCACCTCGCCGGTCTCGAGCACGCGCAGCAGCAGCGCCTGCACGTCGGCCGGGGTGTCCCCCACCTCGTCGAGGAAGAGCGTGCCGCCGTCCGCGCGCTCGAAGAAGCCGGCGTGCCGCCGCTCGGCCCCCGAGAACGCCCCCCGCGCGTGGCCGAACAGCTCGGAGGCGGCCAGGCTGGCCGGGACGGCCGCCATGTTCACCACCTCGTAGGGACGCCCGGCCCGGCGGCTGGCCTCGTGCACCGCCCGCGCCACGAGCTCTTTGCCCGCCCCGCTCTCGCCGCGGATCAGCACCGGCACGTCCAGATCGGCCACCTGCAGGATGTCGCGCCGCACCCGGTCGATGCCCTCGCTGTGGCCGACGAGGCCCAGCGCGTCCGGCGCGGCGCCGCCGGGGCCCAGCGTGTGCAGCAGCAGCACCACCCGGCCGGAGAGCGACAGCACCACACCGGCCTCGACGCGCGCCGGCGACAGCGGCAGCGGCGCCTCGATCGTCGCGCCGTCCACCGCGACCTCGATGCGGCTGCCCGACGGATCGATCGTCACGCCCCCGGCCTCGTCGACGTCGAGGTGCACCGGCTGCCGGCTGACGAAGCGATCCTCCAGCCCCGACGGGATGCCGCCGCGCGGCGCGGTGAACAGGGGCAGCTGGCGCGACAGGGCCATGCGGCCGCTGCCCAGGCGCGCGCGGTCACCCACCCGGCCGGCGTCGGCGTGGGCGAGGACGGTCATCGCCGGCCAGCGCCGCGCGGTGACCGCGCGGACGTCGACCGAGAGCTCGAGCGTGGACTCCTCACTCATGCCGGCATTCTGCGCGCCTCGGCGCGCGGTTCCAAGGGGCAGGCGCCCGACGCCCCCGGCCGGAAACCTGCCCGCGCGTCGATCGGCGGGTATCATCGGCCGGTGCGCCTCCCCCTCCTCGCCGCCGCGCTGCTGCTGGTGTCGGCCCGCGCCGACGCCGCCGTGGTGCAGCCCGACGCCGAGCGCGCGGCCGCCTCGCCGCAGCTGCGCTGGGACGACACCGTCGTGCCGCCCGGCTTCGGCGCGGTGTTCCTGCCCGCGATGGCCCTCGGCGAGCGCGAGCCGCTCGTGCAGGTGTTCGGCCCGCGGGGCGAGCTGAGCGCCGAGGGCACGATGGGGCGGCGGCTGGTGCTGCCGCCGGGCACCTACACGGTGCGCTTCGGCAGCGGCGGCCACGGCACGCAGATCGCGATCGACGTGCACGTCGAGGCGGGCCAGACGACGGTGGTGCCGACCACCTGGGCGGCGCTGGAGATCAACGTCGTCGATCGGACGGCGACGCCGTTTCGGGGCACCTACGAGCTGATCCGCATGCGCGATCGCGAGGTGGTCGGCCTGGGCGTCGGCGCCGATCCCCTGTCCGGCGAGACGCCGCGCGTCTGGGTGCTGCGGCCGGGTCTCTACAAGCTGGTGCGGGCCGGCGGCACCTACCGCGACCGGGTCGACTTCGCGACGGTGCGCCTGCACCCGGGCGAGCTGACGCGCTTCCTGCTGGTGCAGGATCCCGAGACCGGCGCGTTCCTCGGCGCCGGCGAGGCGGAGCCCCTCGACATCTTCGCCGAAGAGACGGTCGACCAGCGCTGGCGGCTGCGCGGCGTGCTGGGCGGCGACGTCGCGTACCGCCAGAGCAACCTCGTCGGGCAGACCGAGGGCTGGTCGCTCGACCTCGACGTGTTCCTCGACGTCTTCGCCGCCTTCGACGACGACACGCACCTGGTGCTGATGCGGCTGGACTCCGAGGCGGGCTTCCTGCGGCCGCCCGAGGGCGATCTGTTCGCCAGCGGGCGGGATCGCACGCTGGCCGACGCGGTGTACGTCTACCAGGTGTGGCCGGGCATCGGGCCCTACCTGCGGCTGGGGGCCGAGACATCGTTCGTGCCGCGGCGGCTGCCCTTCGAGAGCCCGCGCGCCGTCGTCGAGGTGAACCCCGAGGGCGAGGTGGTGCGCGACCTGGGCGTGGTCGAAGAGGTCGAGCTGGCCGGGCCCTTCTCACCGACCATCCTCAAGCAGGGCGTGGGCGCCAACGTGCAGACCAGCGACGAGGACTACGAGCTCAGCGTGCGCCTCGGCGTCGGCAGCCGGCAGACGCTGCCGGGCCGTCTGGTGCTGTACGAGGAGGTCGGCGACGGGCCCGACACGCTGACGCAGCAGCCCTTCGTGCACCTCGAGGGCATCGAGGGCACGGTGCTCGCGTACGCGCGCGTGCTGCGCTTCGTGACGCTGAGCACCTTCCTCGACGGTCTGATGCCCTTCACCCGGCCCGAGGGGGTGGTGCTCAACTGGCGCACGGTCCTCGGCCTGCGCCTGGCGGGCTTCGCGTCGCTGAACTACCGGGTGGATCTGCGGCTGATGCCCTCGACCGAGGGCACGATGGTGCTCGACGACCACAACCTGCTGCTGCGCTTCTCGTGGCAGCTGTTCTGACGGCGCCGCGCCATCAGAAGCCGCCGCCCAGGCTGGCCCCCACGTAGCGCGCGCTGATCTCGTCGCGCAGGGGCCACGCCCCCCAGATGCTGAACTCGAGGCGCTCGTCGAACAGGCTGAGCGTGAGCAGGGCGCCGGCCGCCGGGTACAGATCGTCCAGCAGGCCGCGGGTGTCGGGCGAGACGCCGATCACGTCGACGAAGGGCACCACGGCGTTGCGACGGCCCACCGGCAGGGGCACGCGCAGCTCGGCGCTGCCCTCCACCGCGCCCGTGCTGCCCAGCTTCTCGTCGAGCGCGCCCCGATCGAACACCACGCCCAGGGCGGTGCCGGTGTAGCCGCGCGCCTCGGGGAAGAAGCGGCGGTGCGGCGGCAGGCTGCCGTCGATCTCGAAGGCCTGCGACATCGCGGCGCGCAGGCGCAGCACCCAGTGCTGTTCGCGCGCGGTCGTCCAGAGGGGCAGGTGCACGCGGGCCTCGGTGCTGTACTCGATCCAGCGCAGATCCGCGTCGACGGCGCCGCCGCCCAGCGCCAGCCCGGAGACGTCGAAGCCCAGGTACGGGATGCGCTCGTCGTCGAGCTGGTTGGCGTCGAGGGACACCTGCAGGCCGCCGGCCACGGTGAAGGCGTCGGTGTCGAGGATCGGCAGCGGCGGCCCCGCGTCGTCCTGGCTGGCGAACACCCACTCGGCCTGCACGAAGGGCAGCGCCACGAAGCGGTTCGCCAGGGCCTTGGCGCCGAGCCCCGCGAAGAGCTGGTAGAAGACGTCCTCGTAGGTGTCGCCGGCCGTATCGAAGCGGTTGACGCGCACCTGCGCCAGCACGTGGCGGGCGACGAAGGGGTTGCGCCACTCGATGCCCTGCCGGTTGGTCTGGCCGTAGATGTCGAGGCGCTGCCCGCCGCCGCGCAGGGCGGGCCCGTGCTCGAAGTCGTCCCAATCCTCGGGCCAGCGGGTCAGGTCGACGTTGCGCAGGATCAGGCGCTGGCTGCCGACGTCGAAGCCGATGGGCTCGCGCTCGTCGACGTGGAACGAGACGTAGGCCGTGCCCGGCCGCGCGCCCGGCTCGGCGTGCGCCTCCACCCGGCGGAACAGGCCGCTGCGCCGCATGCTCTGGACGGTGGCCTGCACCTCGGACTCCCGGTACAGATCACCCACCTTCACCTCGGTCAGCTGCTCGAGCACGGCGCGGTCGGTCACGCGGTGGCCGGTGTACCAGATGCGCTCGATGCGCGCGTCGCGTGGGCTGGTGATCTCGAGCGTCAGCGCCAACGACTGCGAGCCGTCGGTCCACTGCGTCGTGTCCCGGTGCACCACCACCTGCGGATCGAGCACGCCGTTGTCGCGCAGCCAGGCCTCGAGATCGGCGACCGCGGCGTCGAGCAGATCCTCGCAGAAGGGCATCTCGTCGCGCAGCGGCAGCGCCGAGATGACGGCCCACGGCACGTAGCGGCCGGCCACCTGCACCCGCCCCGTGCGCACGCGCGGCCCGGCCTCGACGACGAACGCCACCCGCATCGGGCGGCGCGGCCCCTCGTCGCTGGTCTGCACCGGCCCCTCCTCCGACTCGGTGATCGTGACGCCCGCCTCGGGGTGCCCCCGCCGGCACTGGCGCAGGCGGATGCGCTCGGCGTCGCGGTCGGCGATCTCGGGATCCAGCGGCACGCCCGGCTGCAGCGCCAGGCCCTCGCGCAGGGTGGCGCGCTCGGGCGCGTCGAAGGTGCCGCCCTCGATGTCGACCGCGCCCACGCGATCCTGCACGCCGCGCTCGACCCGCCAGACCACGCGCACCAGATCCTCGAGCTGCTCGGTCGAGCCCTCGACCTCGGCTTCCCGGTAGCCCCGGCGGCGGAAGAAGTCGAGCAGCGCCTCGCGATCGAGCGCCAGCAGGTAGGGGTGGAAGCGCTCGCCCGGGCGCAGCCGCAGCACGGGCTGCAGCCGCCGGATCAGGCGCTCGCCCCACTCGGCCGCGGCGCCGGGCCGCACGCAGTCCAGGGCCGCCACCCGGCGCACGAGGCCGTCGTAGACGAACACGACGCGCGCGTCGTCGCCCTCGACCTCGCTGATCTCGACGTCGACCCCGCCGACCCCCTCGACCTGCTCGAGCGAGCGCACGGCGTCGGCCAGCCGATCCGCCGACGGCGAGCCGTTGAGCAGGAAGAAGGTCTGCGCCTTCATGCGGGCCACGTCCGGCCCGACCGGGCCGCGGAAGTCCACGTCGACCACGCGCGGCGCCGCCCGGGCCGCCCCCGCCCCGGCGAGCAGCAGCAGACAGACGAGCAGCCGCGCGGCGCCGCGGGCCGTCACCCGATGCTCGAGCCCAGGCGCTGGCGCAGCTGGAAGTAGGGCTCGCTGACCGCGAAGCGCATCAGCTGGGCCTGCCGCCGCTCCTGCCGGGCCGAGCTGAAGCCGCCGGCGTCGCGCGCGCAGCGCAGGGCCATCGCCAGATCGCCGCAGAACACCAGCCCCACGCGGTTCGCGGAGTGATCGAGGGCCTCGAGCCAGCGCGCGAGGTCGAGGTGGCGGGTGGGATCCTGGCGCAGCCGCCCGATCAGCTGCCGCAGATCGTCGACGTCGGCGGCGGCGACGCGCTGGCGCTTCAGCGCCTTGAGCAGATCGGGATCCGCGTCCACCGGGGCGTCGGGCTGCACCAGCCTCGTGACCGTGTCGGTGACCGCCACCAGCCGGGCCACGCGGCTCTCGACGTCGTCGTCGATGGCGGCCAGCACGTGCTGCCGGCCGGTCAGGTAAAGCTGCCGCGCCACCCAGAAGGCGATCTCGGGCATGGGTCGGCCGCTGAGCAGCTCGGGCCCCACCAGCAGGGCGGGCGGGTTCAGCGGCACCGTGCGCAGGCCGGGCCGGTCGCCGGGATCGCGGTACACCTCGAGGCGCCCGAGGCCGGTGGCGTCGGCCACCCGATCGAGCACCCGGTTGAACACCGTCTCTTCCTGGGGATCGAGCAGATGCTTGCGGCGCCGCAGCCCCAGATCGCGGCGGCCCACCTCGAGCGCGGGCAGCGCGTAGGGGTAGATCTTGTGGAACATCAGGTCCAGCAGCGGGCTGCCGTCCGGATGCTTCAGCGCCTCCCAGTCGGCGCGCGCCAGCGGCGTCCGGGGCGCCTGCAGCCCGGCGCGCCGGTACTGGTCGAAGAAGGCGCGCTCCTCGGGGTTGGCGACGTCCAGCCACGCGAGCGCCTGACACAGGCACCAGGCCGCGTCGAAGCGCCCCAGCTCGAGGTAGAGGCGACGCAGGTGCTGCATCGCGGCGATGTCCGCCGGGTTGATGTCCAGCAGGTGCTGGTGCTGCTGCGCCGCGCGCTCGAGCTGATCGGTCGCCTCGTACAGCTCGGCCACCACGCGCCGCGCCTCGACGTCGTCCGGCCGCCGCTGCAGCACGACCGTCCAGGCGTCCAGCGCGGCCTGCGGATCGTTCAGCTCGAGCCGGTTGATCTCGCCCAGGTTCGTCGCCAGCGCGACGACGACCCGATCGTCCAGCCCGCCCTGCGCCGCCTGGGCCAGCATGCGCCGGTACAGCCCGTCGAGGCGGCGGTGATCGTCCGCCGCCAGCAGCGCGCGCTCCAGCAGGCGGAAGGCCTCGAACCAGGTGGGATCGGCCGCCAGCGCGTGCTCGAAGGCGTTGATCGCCTGCGCGGCGTCGTCCAGCTCGGTCTGCAGCAGCTCGCCGATCGCCAGCCACCGCTGGGCGCGCCCGCGGGCCGTGGGCTCGAGCTCGGCCAGCCGCTTCATCAGATCGACCGCGGCGTAGGCGTCCCCCGCCTCCTGGTTCAGCACCAGCAGGTGGTCGAGCACCGTGCGATCGTCGGGCGCCTCGACCAGGGCGTACTCGAGCGCCTCGATCGCCATGCGGCGATCGTCCAGCTGCTCTTCGTACAGGCGCGCCAGGCGCAGGTTGATCGCGCGCCGGGCCTCGGGCGCCTCGGCGACGTCCAGCAGGGCGCGCAGCGCGTCGGCGGCGGCGGGCCAGGCGCCCTGCGCCTCGAGCAGCTCGACGATCGCCTCGCGCGCCTCCACCCGCTGCGGATCGAGCTCGCAGGCGGCGTGGAAGACGTCGAGGGCCTCGCGGGGCGCGCCGGCCTGCGCCTTCAGCCGCCCCATGCGCAGCAGCACGGCGTAGCTCTCGGCCGGCGAGCGCTGCTCCCGCTCGAGCACGTACACCATCTGCAGCGCGTCGAAGGCGGCGTCCGGGCGCCCCGCCTTCTCGTTCAGCGTCGCCAGCCGGCGCCAGGTGGGCGCGTGCTGGCCGTCCAGATCGGCGGCCGCGCGGTAGTGCTCGATGGCGGCCTCGTCGTCGCCCAGGGCCTCGGCGCAGCGGGCGGCCGCGAAGCGCCAGGTGTGGCGCTCGTCGGCGTCGAGCTCGTCGTCCTCGACCAGCAGCGCCAGCAGCCGGGCCACCTCGGTCCACCGGCCCGCCTCGATCCACCGGGGCGCCACGGCCCGCGCGGCCTCGAGGTTGTCGGGATCGGCCTCGAGCGCGCGCTCGTGGCAGCGCTCGGCCGCCGCGGCGTCCTCCGCCTCGGCGTGCAGATCACCCAGGCGCAGCAGCACCCGGGCCCGCGCCGCGCCGGTGAGGCGCGACGCCATCTCGGTCAGGGCGGCCACCTCGGCCCCGCGATCCTCGCGGGCCGCCGCCAGCGCCACCAGCCCCTCGAGCGCGGGCAGGTGGTCGGCGTCCAGGTTCAGGGCGTCGCCGTAGCGCCGCGCGGCCCCGTCGAGATCCTCGGCCTCGCGCGCGGCCTCGCCCAGCGCGGTCGCCGCGTCCCGCCGCGCCTCGACGCTCGAGTCCGGGTGCGCCCAGACCGCCTCCAGCGTGGCCCGGTGCGCCGCCTCGTCCCCCACCTCGCCCTGCAGCGTCGCCAGCAGCGCCAGCGTGCCGGCGTCGACCGCGGGCGCGTCGACCAGCGGCCGCAGGGCCTCCAGCGCGCGGTAGGGATCGGCCAGCGGGCCCTGGTACAGCGCGCCGAGGGCGTGCCGGACGCGCACGACGGCCTCGGGCGCCAGCGCGTCGTCCTCGAGCGCCTGCCAGTAGGCCTCGGCCGCCAGCCGCGGCTCGTCCAGCTTCGTCTCCCACAGCGCGCCCATCCGCGCGTACAGGTGGGCGCGCTCGGCCCCCTCGGACTGCCGCGCCTCGCGCTGCAGCACGCCGACCAGATCCGCCCAGCGCCCCGCCTGCGCGTAGGCCTTCTCGACCGCCCGCAGCAGCGCCAGCGGCATCGCGCCGGCGTCGGGGTGCTCGGCGTGCAGGGTCACCAGCCGGTCGCGCAGCGCGGCGCGGTCGTCGCCCTCCGCGCCCGCGAGCCGTCGCGCCAGCACCTCGGCCAGATCGCGCCAGTGCTCGAGGCGCCCGTAGAGGGCGTCGAGGGCGGCCAGGGCCTCGGAATCGTCCGGCGCCTCGGCGCGCACCGCCTCCCAGGCCTCGACGGCCCCCCCGGGATCGTCCAGCTCGTCGGCGTACAGCCGCCCCAGCGCGGCCAGCACGCCCCGGCGAGGCGCGCCCTCCAGCTGCGCGGCGCGCTCGGTCAGCAGCTCGGCCAGCTCGGGCCAGCGGGCCTGCGCCCGGTAGTGCGCGGCCAGCGCGTCGAGCGCCGTCGGATCGGCGGGATCGATCTCGAGCACCTCGGCGTAGGCGGTCATCGCCGCGCCGGCGTCGTGCAGCG
Organism: Myxococcales bacterium; assembly: GCA_020633465.1. Classification (GTDB taxonomy): domain Bacteria; phylum Myxococcota_A; class Bradymonadia; order UBA7976; family UBA1532; genus JACKDN01. The sequence goes on along the minus strand of JACKDN010000013.1, from coordinate 93,561 downwards.
TCTCTTCGTGAATCGTGGCGATGCGCAGCCACAGGGCGCGCCGCTGCTCGGGATCGGCCACCCGCTCGGCCTCGCGCTGCAGGACGTCGACCAGCGCCTCCCAGCGCTCGAGCCGGGTGTAGGCCTCGGCCAGCGCCGCCGCCACCTCGAGATCGGTGTCGTCGTCGGACCAGGCCTCTTCGAGGTGCTCGAGCGCCGCCTCGGCGTCGCCCCGCGCCAGCAGCGCCTCACCGACGGTCTTGCGCAGGCGGTGCGCCACCACGCGCTCGGGCCCGGCGGCCAGCGCCCGCAGCCGGTGGCCCAGCGCGGCCCCGGGATCCGCGGTGTCGAGCGCCTCGGCCAGGCGCAGGTGCAGCCGGGCCGCGTCGGGCCCGTCGTCCAGCGCGGCGGCCAGCTGGCGGTACAGATCGGGGGCCGCGGTCGGCGGCACGGTGTCGTCCACCGCGCGCGCCAGCTCGCCGAAGCGCCCCGTCTCGTGGGCCAGCTCGAGCCCGAAGGCCAGGGTGTCCTCGTCGGGCGGGCTGGCCTGCACCGCGTCGCACAGCGCCTCGAACGCGCGGTCGAGCTCGCCGGCCAGGCGGCAGGTCTGGGCCAGGCGGCGCAGCGCCCACATCCGCGTCTCGCCGGCCGGCGCGCCCTGGGCGATGGCCTCGACCACCGGCCACGCCGCCGCCCAGTCCTGGTGCACGCTGTGGGCGCGGGCGAGGGCCTGCAGCACCGCGGGCGCGCGGGCGCCGCCCTCGAACAGGGCCTGCAGCGCGGCGCGGGCGGACGCGTCCCGCGGATCGTCGTCCAGGCGCGCCACGTGCTGCGCGGCGTCGCCGGACAGCGGCAGATCTGCGTCCGGCTCGGTCACCTGGGCCTCCGCGCACGGTGAGGGGGTGTGCGCCCCCCATTCAAAGACGGATCGGCGGGGAGGGCAAGTCTGGCTCTGCACGCGGCGGACGGGCGGAAGTCGGCCGACGTGGGTGAACCGGTGCCGAGGCCCCCGCGGGCCTGCTACGCTGCGCCGCGGCCACGGTCCGGAGGAGCCCGGCGTGCAGCGATCCATCGTGTTGACGGCCCTGTGCCTCGCCGCCTGCCATCCGGGGGGTGGCGGGGGCGGCGGCGGTGGCGCCGGCCTCGACGCCGCCGGCGGCGGCGCGGTCGACGGCGGCCGGCCCGGCGATCCCACCGCCGACGCCGGACCGGACGCCGAGGACGGCGGGCCCACCCGCGACCTCGGGCCGCCGCTCGACGCGGCCGCCCCCTGCGAAGACGGCACCTCCGAGGTGCGGGCCTGCGGGCTCAACGGGCGCGGCGAGGCCGCGCGCACCTGCGAGGGGGGCGCGTGGGGCGCGCTGGGGGACTGCGTCGACCCCGACGCCTGCGAAGACGACGCCGCCCAGGAAGAGGCGTGCCCCGAGGGCCCGCCGCGGGCGCGCCGGTGCGCCGAGGGGCAGTGGACCGCGTGGACGCCCTGCGCGCTGTGCGAGCCCGGCGCGCTCCAGCGCCGACCGTGCGGGCTGAACGACCGGGGCCAGCAGGAGCGCGACTGCGGCGACGACGGCGTCTGGGGCGACTTCGAGGCCTGCGCCGATCCCGACCGGTGCGTCGACGAGGTCGTCGAGACCGAGCCCTGCGGTCTGCAGAACAACGGCACCCGGGCGCGGACCTGCGCCGACGGCCAGTGGTCGGCCTTCGGCCCCTGCGACGATCCCGATCGCACCTGCGAAGACGGCGTGATCGAGCGCGTGCCCTGCGGACGCAACCGGCGCGGCGAGGCGACGCGGCGCTGCGAGGACGGGCGCTTCGGACCCCTCGGCGCCTGCGACGATCCCGACGCGTGCGTCGACGGCGGCACCGACCGCGAGGCCTGCGGCCTCAACGGCAACGGCACGCGCACCCGCACCTGCGTCGAGGGCGCCTTCGGCGCGTGGACGGCCTGCGACGACCCCGACGAGTGCGTCGCTGGCGACACCGAGGCGCGCACCTGCGGGCTCAACGACCGCGGGCGGGGCAGCCGCACCTGCCGCGACGGCCGCTGGACGGCCTGGAGCGCGTGCGACGATCCCGACGACTGTCGCGACGGCGCCACCGAAGAGGAGGCGTGCGGCGTCGACGATCTCGGCCGGCGGGCGCGGCGCTGCACACGAGGCAGCTGGACGGCCTGGAGCGCGTGCGTGCTGCCGGACGATCCCTGCGACGAGCCGGCCCACGACATCGTGCTCGCCGACGCGACGCTGGCGGTCACGCTCGACGGCGAGGCGCCCGGCCTGCACCGGGGCAGCTGCGGGGGCAACACCAGCGAGGTGGCCATCCGCCTGCGGGTGGATGGGCGCCGCCGGCTGACGGTCACCACCCGCGACTCGGCCTTCGATCCCGTCCTCTACCTGCGGCGCGGCGCCGACGCCTGCGGCGACGACGACGCCGAGGTGGCCTGCGACGACGACGGCGGCGCGGCGGGCAACGAGTCGCAGCTGCGCGAGGTGCTGGTCGAGCCGGGCACGTACTGGTTGTTCGTCGACGGGTTCCGAGGCGACGGGCAGACGCAGATCGACCTCGAGGTCGCCTGCCCGTCCGCGAACTTCGAGGGCGAGAACTGCGATCGCTGCGTGCCCAGCCGCACCGGCCCGGACTGCGCGCAGTGCGCCGCGGGCTTCGCGGGCCCCGAGTGCGGGCTCGTGTTCCGGCAGATCGACTGCGGCAACAACCACTGCTGCGGCGTGGTCGCCGACGGCACCCTGCGCTGCTGGGGCACCGGCGAGCGGCCCGAGGCCGGCGCCCACCTGCCGCCCGAGGGCAACTTCCGGCAGGTGGCCGCGGGACGCTTCCACAGCTGCGCGCTGCCCGCCGACGGCAGCCCGGCGGTGTGCTGGGGCGAGGATCAGTCCGGCTCGACCCGCCCGCCGGCCATCACCTTCGCCGAGATCCAGGTCAGCTCGTCCCACGGCTGCGGCCTCGACGGCGACGGCGAGGTGGTGTGCTGGGGCTCGTCGCGCCGCTACCAGGACGGCCTGCCCGAGGGGCCGGTGCGGGCGCTGGGCGTGGGCTGGACGGCGCAGTGCGTCGTCACGCTCGACACCGCCCTGCACTGCTGGGGCGACGTGCAGTTCGCCGCCCAGTGGGGCAGCGCCCCCGAGGGCCTGGGCTTCGAGTCGGTGTCGGTGGGGCTCTACCACGGCTGCGCGCTGCGCGACGACGGCAGCGCCGTGTGCTGGGGCGAGGAGGCCGACGCCACCACGCAGCCGCCCGCGGGCCCCTTCGCCTCCATCAGCGCCGGCCGCGACTTCGCCTGCGCGATCCGGCGGGACGGGCGTCTCGCGTGCTGGGGTGATCTCGCGTTCCCCCTGGATCCGCCCGACGGTCTCTACACCCAGGTGACCGCCGGCCAGTGGCACGCCTGCGCGATGACGGCGCTGGGCAACGTGCGCTGCTGGGGGCTGGACGACAGCATGCAGACCCGGGTGCCCACCCGATGAGGGCCGGAGGGTGGCGCGCCGACCGCCTGCTGCTCCTCGTGGCGCTCGCGCTGAGCGCGGCGTGCGACGACGACGCCGCCGGGCGCGGCGCGCCCGACGTCGCGCCGACCGACGCCGGCCCTGACGCCGCCCACCCCGACGGCGCGCTGGCCGACGCGGCGCCGCCCGACGCGGCGAACCTGGACGCGGCGCTGGGCGACGCGGCCGCCCTCGACGCGCGGCCGCCCGACGCGGCGCTGGACGACGCCGCGCCCGACGACGCCGCGCCGCCCCTCGACGCCGCGCGGCCGCTCGACGCGTGGCCCGAGGGGGTCCGCGTGAACCACGTGCAGATGCGCGGCACCCACAACAGCTACCACCTGCGACCCCCCAACACGGTGCCCGACTGGGACTACGCGCACGAACCCCTCGACGTGCAGCTGGGCGCGCAGGGCGTGCGCCAGTTCGAGCTCGATCTGCACTGGGATCGTCGCCTCGAGGCCTTCCGGGTGTTCCACGTGCCGGGCGTCGACGCCGAGAGCACGTGTGATCGCTTCACCGACTGCCTGGCGGTCCTGCGCGGCTGGAGCGACGCGCACCCGGGGCACCACCTGCTGTGGGTGATGCTCGAGCCCAAGGACGACGTGGACGTCGACAAGGTTTGGCAGCACTTCGACGCCCTCGACGCCGAGATCCTGGACGTCTGGGGCCGCGATCGCGTCTTCGCGCCCGACGACCTGCGGGGCGGCTACGCCACCTTGCGCGAGGCGGTGCTCGCCCGCGGCTGGCCCACCGTCGAGGCCACCCGCGGCAAGATCCTGTTCTCGCTGCTCGACAGCGAGCGCAACCGGGAAGAGTACCTCGCCCGCTGGCCGATGCAGCGCGGCCGCATGCTGTTCGCCCACGGGGCCGTCGACGCGCCCTACGCGGCGGTGGTGCAGATGGACGACGCGGTCGGCCGGGAGGCCGAGATCCGCGCCGCCGCCCGGCAGGGCTTCCTGATCCGCACGCGCGGCAACCTGGAGCCCGCCTGGCAGGTCGCGCTGGGCAGCGGCGCGCACGCCATCAGCACCGACTTCCCCCTCGAGCGCGTGCTGCCCGACGGCGCCCCCTCGCGGTGCAACCCGGTCACCGCCGGCCCCGACTGCGATCCGGCGACCCTCGAAGACCCCTAGGACACCTCGGCCACCCGAGGCGCGCCCAGCCCGGCGACCGGCGCCGCGCGTGGCCCCAGCGGGCGCGCGACGCACGCCCACCGTGCGTCGGATGCACAGCCCCCGGCGGCCGGACCGGCCAAGTCCCCGCCGCCCGGGGGGGGCGCCTGCGGCACGGGCCTTGCGGCGGGGCCGCCGCCATGGACGCCACCCTCCCCTGCTTCGTCTGCGGCGGCCCGCTGGGCCCCGCCGGCTGTACCGCCTGCGGCGCCGCCGCGCCGGCCGCCGCGGCCCGCGAGATGCTGGCCCTGGATCGCCTGCGCGGCCTGATCACGCGGGACCAGGACCTGCCCGCGTCGGTGCGCGCCGACCTGCTGGGCCGCCTGGGCAACGCCCGCGCCGCCGCCCTGCGCCGCCTGGCCCCGCTCCCCCCGCGCCCCGATCCTCGGCCGGCTCCCCCTCGGCCGGCCCCCGATCCGCCCCCGCCCGCCCGACCCGTCGTGCCCGACTGGCTGCGCCACCTGGCGCCCGTGGCCGCCGAGAACCTGGTGTTCCTGCTCGGCGCCTTCCTGCTGCTGGCCGGCGCCGCCTGGTTCGCCTCGACGGCCTGGACCACCATGAGCGGCGTCGCCCGCCTGCTGCTGGTGCAAGGCGGCCTGGCCGCCTTCGGCGCCCTGCTGTGGGGCGCCAGCGCCCGCCTCGCCCGTCACGCCGAGCAGCCCTCGCTGGCCAAGGTGCGCCGCGTCACGGCCCACCTGTCGGCCGCGCTGACGCCCATCGCTTCCGTCGTGGCGGGCCGGGTGCTGCTCGACGCGCCCCTCGTCGGCGCCCTCGCGCTGGCCGCGGCCCTCGTGCCCGGGCTCTTGGCCTGGCGCGCCACCGCGCGGCTCGACGGGCTCGGGGCGCCCGGGTGGCTGCCGATCGCCGCGGGCGGCGCCGCCCTCGCCGCCGGCCTCGCCCCGCTGGCGGCGAGCGGGCCCCACGCCTTCGCGCTGCTGCTGATCCTCGCGCCCGCCCTCGCCGTCGCCCGGCTGCCCGCCGCCGACCGCCGCGCCGTGCTGCCCTGGCGCAGCTGGGCGTGGGCTGGGCGGTCACCGCCAGCCATCTCGCCATCGAGCTGGGCAGCCCCGCCCCGCTCGGCCCGGCCCTGGCCGGCGGCGCCCTCGCGGCGGCCCGGGTGGTGAAGGGGCGCGCGGGCGCCGCCGCGATCATCGCCACGGCCTGCGCCGCCCTGGCGCCGGCGCTGTCCGACCCCATCCTGGCGCTCGTCACCGTCGCCGCCGGCGCCACCGCCTGTCTCCTCGTGGCGCGCCGCACCGGCAGCACCGCCGCCTTCGTGACCGGCCTCGTCGCCACCCTGGGCGCCTACCTGCTGCTGCCCGCGCCCGTCCGATCGCTGGTGCTGGCCCTGCGCGATCAGGTCGCCGCCGGCTTGGGCTATCACGACCGCCCGCTGCCCCTGGCCTGGTACGGCCTGACCTGCCTGCCCTACGTCGCGCTGGTGGGCCTCTGGGCCGGGCGCCTGGCGCGCGCCGGCCGCGACCGGCACGCCGATCTCACCGTCGCCTGGACCCTGCTCACCACCGCAGCGCTCGCGATCGTCGCGCTGCTGGGCGACGATCCGCGCGCCCCTGCCCTGGCGCTGCCGGCGCTCGGCGCGGCCACCGTCTTCCTCGCCCTGGCCGTCGAGCGGCGCGCGTTCGCCGTCGCGGGCCCGCTGCTGCTGGCCCTGGGCGCGGTCGTCGACGCGAACGTCCTGCGCCTCGACGCCGCCGGCGCGCGCAGGCTGGCCGCCGGCCTGCTCGGCCTCGCGGCGCTCGCCGGACGGCGCGCGCGCCCTCCGCTCCGCCGCGCGCTGTGGTGGAGCTGCGCGCTGCCCCCCCTGCTGGCCGCGGGCGTGGCCTGCCTCCCGCCGGTGCTGCCGACGGGCTCGCTGGTCGATCTCCCGGTCTTCCTCGCCGCCGGCGCGGTGGTCGCCGTCCGCGCGCGCCGGCGCAGCCCCCGGCCCTGTTCGCGCTGGCCGCCCTCTTCGCGTGGCGCGCCCTGGCCGTCAGCGGCGCCCCCGTCGCGGTGCTGGCGGCCGCCGTGGTCGTCGGCGCCGCGGCGCGCCGCGCGCGCCGCCCGCACGACCGCGGCCACCGACCTCGCCGTCGGCCTCGCCGGCGCGCTGGCGCTGGCGTCGGTGACGCCGCTGGCCACCGCCGGCTGGGCGCCGCCGACCCTCGCCACCACCGTCGACTGCCTGGCCCTGGCGGCCGCCCTGCTCGCGCTCGGCGCGCTGCTGCGCGCGCCGCAGGTGGCCAGGCTCGGCGCCGTCGCGACCGCGGCGGCCACCGCGATCGCGCTGACGGCGGCGGGGTCGACGCCCGCGAGCGCCGGCCTGCTGGCGGCGGCGCTGGTCGCGCCCGCGCTCACCCTGGGCCTGCGGTGGACCGTCGGACCCGCCCTCCGGTCGGTCGGCGGGGTGATGGCGGCCCTGGCCGCCGCCGCCGCGCTCGTCTGGCTCGCGGCCCACGCCGTGGACGAGGCGGCCCTGCCGAGCGTCGCCGCGCTGGCGGCCGCCGCCTGCTCGCCGATGGTCGTGGCCGCGCTGACCGGCAGCCGCCTCGCGGGCGCCGCCGCCACCGCCGCCCCGCTCGTCCTCGCGTGGGCCGCCGCCGCGCGGCCGCGGGCTGGTCGGGGCCGCGCGCGCTGGCGCTGGTCGCCGGCGCCCCGTGGGCCCTGCTCGCGTGGAGCGCGCCCTCGAGCGCCGCGGCGGCCTGCCCGCCGGGCTGCGGGGCGTCGCGCGCGCCAGTCGCGCCGCCACCCTCGCGGTCACTGGCGCCGCGCTGGTCGTCCTGTTCGTCCTGCCCTTCACCGATCCGGCCTACCCGCCGACCACCCGGCCCTGCTCGCGGCCGGTCTGCTGCTGGCCGCCGCCGCCCGCGCTGGCGGCGGCCGCGCCAACGCGCCGGGCGCCGCGCTGCTGCTCACCTTCACCGCGGCCGGCCCGGGCGCGGCCCACGTCGAGCTCCCGCTGTTCTGGCATCCGACGCTGTGGGCCGCGCTCGGCCTGCTGTGGCCCCTCGTCGCGCGCCTGCCGGCCGCGGGGCTCGCCGCGCGCGACGCCCGGCGCCTGGCCGCCACGCTCACCGCCCTGGTCGCCTTGCCGGTGGTCGGCGCCGCCGCGCTCGTGGTCGCCGAGCCCGGCCTGCGGCTGCCGACCGATCTGCTGGTCGCCGCCCGCCTCGCCGCCGCGGGCCTCGCCGCGCTGGTCTTCGTGCGCACCCGGCACCCGGGCGCGCGCGCCCTCGCCCTCGCGCCCCTCGCCGCGCTGCTGCCGCTGCTCACGCGCGCTCTCCTCGGCGCCGCCTGGTCACCGCCGACGGTCGAGTGGGCCGCGCTGGCCGTCCTGGCCGCCGGCCGGGCGCCGGTGGTCGCGGGCGCCCTCGCGGCCGCCGCCCTCGCGACCACCGGCCTGGACGTCGAGACGCTCCCGCTGCCGGTCGCGCTCACGGTCCTGGTCGCCGCCCCCCTGCGCCGGGCCGTGGCCGGCGCGCCGCGGGCGATCGACGGCACGATCTACGCCCTGGTCCTGGCGCTCTACGCCTGGCTGATCTACGCGGTGCCCCGCACCGGCAGCCCCGCCGTCGAGATCCTGCCCGCGCTGGGGGCCGTCGCCGCCCTGGTCGCCCTGGCGCTGCGGGCCCTGCCCCTGCCCGACGCCGTGGTCCGCCGCCGGGGCCCGCTGCTGGCCCGCCTGTCGGCCCTGATCGTCGGCGAGATGGTCGCGCACCTGTTGGCCATGCCGCCGGCGCCGGCGCAGCCCATCGTGGTCGTCTGCGGCGTCGCCGCCCTGGTGGTCGTCGCCGCCCTGGCGATCGGCGAGGCCCGGCGCACGGGCCACGCGCGCTGGATCGACGTGGTGCTGGGCGCCGCCGCCGCGGCCCACCTGTTCGTCGTCGCGCGCAGCGACGCCCTGGCGCTGCTCGACGGCTACCACGGCCACGTCTGGCTCGCGGCGGCGCTGGCGCTGCGGGTGCTGGCCACCGGCGAGGCGCCCTTGGCCCGCGCGCTGCGTGCGCGCGCGTTGAGCATCGTCGTGCCCGCCCTGCTGGTGCCCGGCGCCGACGCCGCGCTGCTGGCGGCGGTGGTGCTGGCCGTCGCCGCGCGCCAGGATCGCCGACCCTGGCAGACCCTCGCCGCGCTGGCCCTGGCCAACCTGGCCACCGCGCGCCTGTGGCTGGCCCTGGGCGTCTCGGCGCCCGCCTTCTTCGGGGTGCCCGCGGGCCTCAGCCTGCTCGCGGCCGCCGCCTTCGAGCGCCGCCACCTGTCACCCGCCCGCGCCGGCGCCCTGCAGATCGGCGGCCTGCTGCTGGCCTACGCGTCGGTCGCCGTCCAGGTGCTCGGCGCGCACGGCACCCTCGCCGCCGCGGCCCTGTTCGTGGGGGGGCTGGCCACCGTCGCCATCGGCGCGCGCCTGGGACGGGGCGACCTGCTGGCCTGCGGCGCGGGCGCGGTCGTGCTCGACGTCCTGGTCTACCTGCTGCGCCAGGGCTTCGCCCACGGCTTCGGCGCCGCGCTGCTGCTGGTGGGCGCCGGCGCGGTGGTGCTGGCCGCGGGCGCCACGCACGCCCGACGCCGCGCCCGCTGATCCGGCGCGGCCCGTGGCGGTTGGCCCCCCATGTAGGACGCTGTATGCTCGTCGGCCCAACGACGCCGGGAGCGCGCCCCATGAGTGACGCCCACGAGGAGATCGAGGCCAAGCTGGTCGTGCCCGACCACGCCGATCTGGCGCACATCGACGACGCCCTGGCCGCGCTGGGCCTGCGCGTCGCCGGCACCGAGACGCGCACCCTCACCGACACCTACCTCGACACCGAGGACTGGTTCCTCTACCGCGCGGGCCTCGCCTGCCGCCTGCGGGCCAAGCCCGGCAAGGCGACCGCGCGCCTGGCGATCAAGACGATCAGCCCCATCCGCGACGGCGTGGCGGCCCGCCAGGAGTGGGAGGAGGACGTCCCGCGGCCCGAGCGCCCGCCGACCGCGCTGCCCGGCAAGCGCATCGCCCGGTGGCTGGGCCCCGCCCTGGGCGCCCGGACCCTGCAGCCCTGCGTGGCCGTCGAGCAGATCCGCCGCGCCATCGACGCCACCGACCGCCACGGCACCCGGCTCGAGATCTGCGCCGACGCCGTGCGCTACTTCGCGGGCGACGACCTGCAGCAGGAGGCGATCGTCGAGCTCGAGCTGGTCGAGGGCGAGCCCGCGCGCGTCGGCAAGCTGGCTCGAAAGCTGGCCCGGCGGCAGGCCTGGCGCCCCGAGACGCAGAGCAAGTTCCAGCGCGCGCTGGCCGTGGCGGGCCTTCAACCCCCGCGGCCGGTGTCCGCGGCCCGCACCGAGGTGCGCCCCGACCAACGCGCCGGCAAGGCCCTGCGCCGCATCCTGTCGGCCCAGTACGCCGTGATGCGGTTCAACGAGCCCGGCACCCGGGTGGGCGTCGACGCCGAGTACCTGCACGACATGCGCGTGGCCATCCGCCGGCAGCTGGCGGCCCTCGACGTCTTCCGCGACGCGCTGCCGCGCGACGCGCGTCGCGCCCTGCGCGATCGGCTGAAGGCGGCCGCCGGCGCGCTGGGGGCCGTGCGCGATCTCGACGTCTACCTGGCCGATCTGCCGGCCTACGCGGCCACGCTCGAGGACGGCGAGCACCTGCTGGCCCCCCTGCGCACCCACCTGCACGCCGAGCGCGAGGACGCGCGCGAGGCCATGCTGGCGTTCCTGGACGGGGTGGAGTGGATCGCGACGTGCGAGGCCATCGAGCACACGCTCGGCGCGCTGCGCCGCCCGCGGACGGCCTTCGCCCAGGCCCGGCTGACCGCGGTGGCGTCCGACCTGGTGCGCGCGCGGCTGCGCGCGGTGCTCGACGGCGGCCGGGCCATCCGCCGACGCAGCTCGCCGGCCACGTACCACGACCTGCGCAAGCTGTGTAAGAAGCTGCGCTACACCGCCGAGTTCCTGCGGCCCCTGGCGCCCGACGCCTTCGGCGCGTTGGTGCGTCAGCAGAAGACGCTGCAGGATCTGCTGGGGCGCCACCAGGACGCCGACGTGTCGATGCACCTGCTGGGCAACTTCGCCACGGCCCACGCGCTCGGGAAGCGTCAGCGCCGCGCCATCGAGACCCTGCGGGCGGCCCAGGCCGACGCGGCGGCGGCCGAGCGCGCGCGCTTCCCCGAGGTGTTCGGCGCCTTCGACGACGCGGGCTGGCAGGACGCCCTCGACGCGGCCCTCGCCGCCGGCTGAGCCCGCGGCGCTAGGACGCGGCCATGCGGCTTCGCGTGCGCGCCAGCCGGTGCGCCAGGAAGGTGAGCAGCACCACCGCCAGCCCGAGCAGCGGGGCCGGACTCGCGTCGTCGACCACGACGCCGTGGATCTTGACCCCGACGACCCCCGCGCTCGACGCCAGGTACAGCCCCGGCAGCCAGGGATAGCCCCAGGCGGCCCAGCCCGTCGGGGGCCCCTCGCGCCGCCGCAGCACGAACACGCACGCCACCGTCAGCGACCCCACCACCACCATCGCCAGGCTGACCGTCTGCAGCAGCACGTCGAACCGGTTGCTCACCACCAGCAGCACCGCCCAGAGGCCCTGCAGCCACAGCGCGAAGCTGGGCGTGCCCGTCCGGGGGCTGAGCCGGCCGGCCCGCTGCACCAGCACGCCGTCGAGCCCCATCGCGTAGCCCACGCGGCCACCCCCGAGCACCGTGCCGTTGAGCGACGCCACCAGGCACAGCAGCACCAGCCCGTTCATCGCCCAGCGCGCCCCTTCCCCGCTGAGCACCCCCGCCATCTCGCTGCCCGCCTCGCCGATCGAGGCCAGCCCGCCCATGCCCAGCACCGCCACGAAGCCGAGGCACATCAGGACGTACAGGCCGGTCACCGACAGCGTCCCGCCCACCAGCGAGCGGGGGATGTTGCGGCCGGGCTCGGTGACCTCGCCCGCCACGTAGATCACCGCGTTCCAGCCCGAGTACGCGAAGTAGGCGGCCATGTAGGCGGTGACGACGCCGTCCAGGGTCAGCGGCAGGGGCGCGGCCGGCGGCCCGGACGGCGCGCTGCCCGCCGTCCACAGGCCCAACGCGATCAGCGACAGCACGAACAGCACCGCCAGAGGCAGCAGCGTCGTCAGCTCCTGCGTCCAGGCGGCCGGGCGCACGCCGAGCGCGTTCAGCCCGGTCAGGGCGACGACGATGCCCGAGGCGACCAGCTGCGCGAGCGTGACGTCCCCCACCGCGGGCAGGGTCACCACCACGCCGGTCAGATCCCAGCCGGTCAACGCCGGGATCTGGTACTGGCACAGCGCCAGGGCCACCGCCGCGATCGAGCCGCCGAAGATGCCCACGAACAGGGTCCACCCGGCCGCGAAGGCCACCGACGGACCGAAGGCGGCGCGCAGGAACACGTAGTCACCGCCCGCGCGGGGCATGCGCGCCCCCAGCTCGGCGTAGGCCACCGCCCCGCCGAGCACGATCAGGCCGGCGGCCGCCCAGATGGCGAGGAAGACGGCCGGGCTGCTCACCGCGCGCGCCATCTCGGGCGGCGACAGGAAGATGCCGATGCCCAGCATCGAGCCGACCACGATGCTGAAGGCCCCGCCGAGGCCGATGGTGCGCGCCTGCGTGTCGCTCATCGAAGGTCCCGTGCCGTGGGGAAGGCCGCCGTCCGCCGCGCCCGCGGTCGGCGGAGGCGAAACATACGCCGTTGTTCGTTGGCGATCACCACCTCGTCGCCGTCCCACGCCACGGCCTCGGCCTGCACGGTGACGTCCTGATCGAGCTCGACGCGGTTGACGAGGCGCGTCAGGTAGCGGTCGTCGGTCGGGGACGGCCGCTCGAAGACGAACAGCGCGTGGTAGGTCAGCACCACCAGCTGCCGGCCGTCCGGCGTCGCGTCGGCCGCCGTCACCATGCCCCCGTAGCGCGCGGGATCGCCGCCCACCTCGAAGGGCTCGCCCACCCGCGTCAGCACCACCTCGGCGCCGCCCGACAGATCGTCGAAGCGGTACAGCGACGTCCGCCGGTCGCTGCGCCGCTTGGTCAGCGTGTACAGCGTGCCCTGCCCGGTCTGCGGATGCGGCGCCCAGAACAGCGCCTCGCAGTCGAAGCCGCGCGCGGGATCGGGGAACGCCGTCTGATCGGGAAAGCGGAACCGGATGGCCCGGTCCACCTTCACCGCGCCGCCCCTCCGGGGATCGGGCTCGCGCAGCCGGTACACCACCAGATCGCGCCGCGTGCTCCAGTTGTTGCCGATGTCGCCGACGTACAGGTGCCCCGCGTCGTCGGTGGTGATCGACTCCCAGTCGGTCGCCGTGGCGCCCTCGACGTCGACGGTCCCCACCGTGCGCCCGTCGGCGGTCACCGCGAACAGCCGCGCGTCGCCCCCCGAGTCGTTGTGGGTCCAGAAGACGCCCGGGTACCGCCGGCTGGCGGTCAGGCCCGACGCCTCGTCCAGATCGGGGTGCTGCAGGCGCGGCCCGGGCGGCGCCGCGCACGCGGCCAGCAGCAGCAGGCCGGGCGCCAGCATCGCCGGGCGCCTCATCGCGCCCCCTCGACGGCCGCCCGGAAGGCGCGCACCGCCTCGTCGTCCAGCGGCACCCAGCGGCGGCTGGCGGTCTTGCGCCCCACCTCGCCCGGCTCCAGCCGCAGGCTGGTGACGTGGCGACCTTCGCGGGTGAAGACGTGCGCGCGGTTGCGCGGCCCCAGCACCACCACGGTCTGCCGCCGGCGATCCGCCAGCAGCCGCTCGGCGCCGGCGGCCCGCGCGTCGTCGAACGCCGCGCTGGTCGGGCGCTCGCCGCCCCGGTGTCGCTGCTCGGCGTGGCGCGTGCGCTCGCTCCGCGGCCGCAACACCCGGATCAGATCGCCGCGCAGTCGACCGGTCAGCGGCTCGATCAGCGCCGCCGCGTCCACGGCCTCGCCGCGCGCCTCGGCGTCGGCGACGCGACGGCCGACGGTCTCGAGCCGGCGCCGCGCCTGCTCGAGGGTGCGCCTGAGCTGCTCGGCCCGGTTGCGCGGCGCGCCCTCACCGGCCGCCGCCGTGATCGTCTCGTGATCGAGGGGCCCCAGCAGGTTCAGCCGCAGCCGCGCGGGCGCGGCCGGATGCCGCACCTCGACCGCCTGCAGCGTCAGCGCCACGCGCTCGTCGCTGCCGCGCAGATCCCGCGGCACCAGCCCGAGCACCACCTGCCCGTGGACGACGTACACCGCCTCGTCGGCGCCGAAACCCGGCAACAGGCCCTCGCCCAGCTCGGCCCCGGCCTGCGCCAGCGCCACGACGCCGGGCGGCGACTCGAACAGCGCGTCGAGGCCCTCGGGGCGGGCGGCCAGGCACACCTCGAGGAAGCCGGCCCACGTGGGCTTGCCGGTCGCCTCGTAGCCCGCGAACACCGCCCGGGGATCGGGCGGCGTGGCGTGCGCGCAGGTGTTGGCGCGGCAGCGATAACAGTACACCGCGCCGTCCCGCCAGGGCGCGAGGGGCGCGGCGTCCACCAGGGCCGGCCCCACCGCGGCCAGCCAGGACGTCGCGCGCGCCTGCCAGCCGGCCGCGTCGGTGGGCGCCACGGACGTCGCGACGGACAGCTCCGGGGGCACCTGCCGGCCCCGCCGCCGAGCCAGCTCGTCGACGGCCGCGCCCAGATCGGCGAGCGCGCGCGCCACGCGGCGCTCGAGTGAAGGCGAGCGGCGACGCCGACCCTTCTTCGGTCGGCCGCCGCCCGCGCCCGGCGATGGGGCGGTGGGGTCGGCCACGCGCGCCTTTCGAGGTGGGGGCGCCGCCTCAGGCCGCCGCGGGCGCCGAGGCGCCGCGGCCGAGACGGTTCTTCAGCTGCAGGAGGTCCCACACCGGGCCGGCGACGAAGCTGAGCGGATCGTCGGCGAAGGCCGGCGCGTTCTTCTCGTACAGGCCATGCCCGACGAAGTTCAGGGCCCAGCCGCCCACGAAGGCGCCGGCCGACAGGAACCAGGGCGGGCTGTACCGCGGCCACACGAGCAGGCCGGTCGTGCCGCCGACGATGATCGGGATGCCCACCACGTGCAGCAGGCGGTTGGTCGGGTTCTGGTGCGTCTGCTCGTAGAACTCGATGGCGAGGCGCCAGCGCTCGCGCGCGCCCCCCTGGAAGTCCGGGTGCGCCGCGCGCCACTCCGCCTCGATGTCACGCACGCCCTGAGTGAACATCCCCAGGGCCGAGGCCTTGCTGCCGGTGAGCAGCGCGCCCATGCCGCCGACCGTCATGGCCACGCCGCGGGTGCGGCGGTCGAGCTTGTTCATCACCTTCTGGAGCACGAGAGGCACCTCCCACAATCGCGCGGGAGGGTACCGGCGGCTCCGTGGGAGCGCAAGCCGAGGTCGGCCGAGCCGGAACACCGTGATGGGACGAATCGCCACGGGCCGCGGCATCATGCCGCGACCCGCGCGTCGGGAGGCGGGGCGCCTACTTCTTGTAGGAGCGGACGATCTTGACCAGCTCGTCGACGACGGCCGGCTTGTCCTTCAGGTCCGGGTTGGGCGCCATCAGCGGGCTCAGGCCCACCGACGCGCCGCCCTCGACGATCACCTTCTTCAGGTGCTCGTCGGTGACCTTGTTCTGCCACTCCTGGTCCTGGTAGGGGCGCGGCTTGACCGGCAGGTTGGCCGCCGCCGCGCCGTCACCCTTGCCCTCGGTGCCGTGACAGGCCGCGCAGCGCGTGTTCATGATCTGCTTGGCCTCGGCCGCGGGGTCACCCGCCGCGGCGGGCGCGGCGGCCGCCTTCTCGGCCGGCATCTCGGCGGCCGGCTTCTCGGCGGGCTTCTCGCCGCCCTTGTCGCCGCCGGCCTCACCCTTGTTGCCGCACGCCGCCAGCCCACCGGCCAGCATCAGCGCAAGGAAGATACGCAACTTCATGGAGAACTCCTCCGTTCGTGCTGGCGCGATCCTCACGATCACGGCAGCCGGGTCAAGTCTTTCCTCGGTGACGTCGCCGCCGGATGCGGTAACTTCGACCGCATGCCCGAGCTCCCCGACGTCACCGTGTACGTCGAACGCCTGCGCGCCCACGTGCTGGGCCGCGCGTTGGCGCGCGTCCGTCTGCAATCCCCGTTCCTCCTTCGTAGCGTCGATCCACCCCTCTCGGCGACCTTCGGCCGCGACGTGGTCGACGTGCGCCGCCTCGGCAAGCGCATCTGCTTCGGCCTCGCGGGCGATCTGTGGCTGGTGCTGCACCTGATGATCGCCGGCCGCCTGCGCTGGAAGCCGCCCGACGCCAAGCCGCACGCCCGCAACGGGCTCGCCGCCTTCGACTTCGAGCACGGCACCCTGGTGCTGACCGAGGCCAGCAAGAAGAAGCGCGCCTCGTTGTACGTGGTCGAGGGCGAGGCCGGGCTCGCCGAGCACGATCGGGGCGGCTACGAGGTGCTCGAGGGCGACGCGGCCGGCTTCCGCGCCGCCCTGCTGCGCGAGAACCGCACGCTGAAGCGCGCCCTGACCGATCCCCGCATCCTCAGCGGCATCGGCAACGCCTACAGCGACGAGATCCTCTGGGCGGCGCGCCTGTCGCCGGTGAAGCTGACGTCGCGCCTCACCGACGACGAGCTGGCGCGGCTGCACGCCGCGACCGTCGACACCCTCACCACCTGGACCGAGCGCCTCCGGGCCGACGTCGGCGAGGGCTTCCCCGACAAGGTCACCGCCTTCCACGACGACATGGCCGTGCACGGCCGCTACCGCGAGCCCTGCCCGGCGTGCGGCAAGCCGGTGCAGCGCATCCGCTACGCGGAGAACGAGACGAACTACTGCGCCCGGTGCCAGAACGCCGACCGCCTGCTGGCCGACCGCAGCCTCTCGCAGCTGATGAAGAAGGACTGGCCGCGCACCCTCGACGAGCTCGAGTCGAAGCGGGGCGGCTGAAGGCGGGGCGGACGCTCCGGCCGCTCAATCGGCGAGGGCCGACCGCACGTCCTTGGGCACGACGAACATCGCGCGGTGCAGCGCCCGATCCCAGCGCCGGGTGTGCTGCTCGACCCGCTCGGCGCGCGCGTCGATCAAGGCCAGCGGATCCACCGAGCGGCTGGCGAACGTGAAGCTCCAGTAGCCCGAGATGTACAGGGGCACCGGGCCGAAGTACGGGTGCGCCTGCCCGAAGACGTCGCGGGCGGTGCGCACAACGTCCGCGAAGACCGCGCGGAACAGCTCCGGCGACTCGCTCTGCTGCGCGAAGACGCCCTGCGGTCGCAGGACGCGCGCGCAGCCCTCGTAGAACGAGCGATCGAACAGCCCCTCGGCCGGGCCGACCGGATCGCTGCCGTCCAGCAGCACGACATCGAACGAGGCCGCGGGCGCCTCGCGCACGTACTCGATGCCGTCCCCGATGATCAGCTCGAGCCGCGGATCGTCCCAGGCGCTGCCGATGCTGGGCAGGTACTTCTTGCTGGCCTCGACGACGAGCCCGTCGATCTCGACCATCACCACCTGCTTCACCTCGGGGTAGCGCATCAGCTCGCGCACCGTCCCGCCGTCGCCGCCCCCGATGACCAGCACCCGCTCGATCGACGGGGCCGTGCACAGCGCCGGGTGCACCAGCATCTCGTGGTAGTTGTACTCGTCGCGCTCGCTGGTCATCAGCAGCCCGTCGAGCGCCAGCACGCGCCCGAAGAGCGGCGTCTCGAACACCTGGACCCGCTGGAAGTCGCTCTGCTCGTCGAGCAGCATCTCGTCGATCTTCAGCCCGAAGCGCAGCGCGCCCTCGTGCGTCTCGTAGAACCAGTCGTCGCTCATCCCTCGTCCTCCGCCAAAGCGTGCCCGCGGTTGTGTACCACCGGTCAACAGACGTTGCGAGCGGCCCCGACGGTGCGTGCGAAACCCGACCCTCGGTGGCATGCTCGGCCGGCGATTGGTCGGCCCAGTAGATCGTTTCGGGTCGCCGGCCGATGAAACCGGCGTACCGACTCAGGAGGAACCCATGCTCTCGCGCTCCCTCGCCCCTGCCCTGGCCGCGGCGCTGCTGGCGGCGACGCCGGTGGCGGCACAGAAACCCCAGCAGCTCGCCGGCGGCCCCGTCGAGGCCCCGTACAGCCTGACCGCCGCCGATGGGACCGGCCTGAAGCTGGTGGCCCTCGAGGCGCGCGCCGTCGTCGACGGCCCCCTGGCCTTCACCGAGCTGCACCTCACCTTCCAGAACCCTCAGCCGCGCACGATCGAGGGCCACTTCAAGGTGACCATGCCCGACGGCGCCGCCATCAGCCGCTTCGCCATGAAGATCGGCGACAAGTGGATGGAGGGCGAGGTCGTCGAGAAGCAGGCGGCGCGGCGGGCCTACGAGGACGCGCTGCACCGCAAGCAGGATCCCGCCCTGCTCGAGCAGGACGCCGGCAACAGCTTCCGGGCGCGTGTGTTCCCCATCCCCGCCAACGGCCAGAAGGAGCTGATCATCGCGTGGTCGCATCAGCTGGTGGCCCAGGGCGAGGCCTATCGGCTGCCGCTCGCCGGCCTGCCGACCGTCGACCGGCTGACCCTGACCGCCCTCACCGCCGCCCCCAAGGGCGCCGCGGGCCCCCAGACCAGCCTGGGCGGTGAGACCAGCCGCTATCAGGTGACCAAGGTCGACAAGAAGAGCTGGAAGCCCGAGCAGGACTGGGTGGTGTTCGGCGGGGCGCTGCCGGCCGACGGGGACGCCCTGCGCGCCGGCAACCTCGCGGTCGTGCGCTTCGTCGTGCCGGGCGGCGACACCCCCGAGGATCTGAAGTCGGCGGTCATCCTCTTCGACACCTCGGCCTCGCGCGCGATCGGCTTCGCCCAGCGCCTCGAGGCCCTCGAGGCGCTCGTGCGCAAGCTGGCCGACATCGGCATCACGCAGGTCGAGGTCATCGCCTTCGACCAGTACACCGAGTCGGTCTACAGCGGCGCGCCCTCGGGCTTCGGCGCCAAGCACCGCGAGCGGCTGACCGGCCGTCACGCCCTGGGCGCCAGCGATCTCGGCGCCGCCTTGGACGCCGTGGCTCAGACCAAGGGCGCCGGTCGGCGGCTGGTGGTGCTGACCGACGGCGTCGCGACGGCGGGCGCCCAGGAGCGCGACGCGCTGGAGCCCAAGGTGAAGGCCCTGCGCGCCGCCGGCATCGAGCGCGTCGACGCGATCGTCGACACGACCGCGCGCGATCCCGCCACGCTCGCGCTGCTGGTCACCGGCGAGCTGCCCCGCCCCGGCCAGGTCATCGAAGGCCGCGCGCCCCTCGCCGAGCAGGTGGCCCGCCTGGGGCGCAAGGCGCTCGGCGACATCACCGTCACCGTCCCCGGCGCCGAGTGGGTGCAGCCCGGCACGCTGCGCGGCCTGCAGGGCGGCGACGCGGCCGTCGTCTTCGCCGATCTGCCCGCGGGGCGCGATCTCGCCGTCGAGCTGAGCGGCGGCGCCAAAGCGACCGTGAAGCCGAACGCCCGCGACGCCGAGGAGCCGCTGCTGAAGCGCGCCTGGGTCAACGCCCGCATCGACCGGCTGCTCGAGATGCGCTCGACCGCCGATCCCGACCTGAAGGAGGCCCTGAAGCACCAGATCATCGCGCTGTCGACGCGCGAGCGGGTGCTGTCGCCGTTCACGGCCCTGGTGGTGCTCGAGACCGAGAACGACTACCGCCGCTTCGGCATCGACCGCACCGCGCTGGCCGACATCCTGGTGGTGGGCCCCACCGGCGTCGAGCTGATGCACCGCGATCCCTCGATGCTGGCGCTGGCCCCGCCGCCGCCGCCGCCCCCCCCGCGGCCGCGGCCGGTGCCGCAGAAGGCGCGCCGCGCCACCCGCGGCGCGCCTGGCGACGGCGCGATGGCCGGCGCGCCTGCGCCCGCCGCGGCGCCCATGGAGCGAGAGGAGATGGCGAAGAAGGCGGACGAGGGGGAGATGGCCGAGGCCCCCGCGGAGGAGGACGGCGACGACTTCGCCGGCGCCCCGGCGGGCCGCGTCGCCGCGGCCGACGCGCCGGCCGCGGATCCGGCCCCGGCCGAGCCGATGGCCGAGGCCAAGACGGAGGTCGCCGACGAGGAGGCGCCGGCCCGCCCGCGCTCGCGCCGCCGCCCCGATCGCCGCCCACAGCCCTTCCCCGCGACCGCCACACCTCCGCCCCCGCCCCCGGCGCCCCAGCAGATCGCCGCCCGACCCACCGGCGAGAGCGAGGGGCGGCGCGAGCTGGCCGAGATCCAGAAGGGCAGCCCGGCGCTGACCGGCCAGATGGCCGAGATCGAGCGTGACCTCGCCCGCGGCCGCGTGAAGAAGGCCCTGGGCGCCTCGTGGACGTGGCGCGACGACGAGCCGGCCGATCTGCTGGCGCTGGTCGCCCTGGGCCAGAGCCTGGCGCACAGCGGCAACGGCCTCGACGCCGCGCGCGCCTTCGGCAGCGTGCTCGACCTCTACCCCAGCCGCGCCGACATGCGCCGGCTGGCGGGCAACTGGCTCGAGCGGTTGGGCGAGCCCGGCCTGCGGCTGGCCGCCGACACCTACGCGGTGGCCCTGAGCCAGCGCCCGGATCACCCGTCCATCTACCACCTGCTGGCGATGACGCAGCTGCGCCTGGGCCGCTACGAGGACGCGCTCGAGACGGCGCTGACCGGCATCACCGCGCGCCGCGCGTCGGGCCGCTTCGAGGCGGTCGAGCGCATCCTGCAGGAGGACGCGCAGATCATCGCCGCCGCGTGGGTGGCGGCCGACGCGGGCGCCAAGGAGACCGTCGAGAAGAAGCTGGCCCGCTTCAACCTGCGCATCGACGACGCCCCCACCATGCGCTTCGTGCTGACCTGGGAGACCGACGCCAACGACGTGGACTTCCACATCTTCGACGGCGACTTCAACCACGCCTACTACTCGCGGCGCCAGCTGGCGACGGGCGGCGAGCTGTACGCCGACATCACCACCGGGTACGGGCCCGAGTGCTTCACCATCCACGGGCCGCAGGCCTTCCCCTACCTGCTGAAGGCCCACTACTACAGCCGCGGCCCCATGGGCTACGGGGCGGGCAAGGTGCAGATCATCCGCCACGACGGCAAGGGCAGGGTCGGCTTCGAGGACCGCCCCTTCGTCATCATGCAGGACGGCGCGTACGTCGACCTCGGGCGGGTGTCGAACGCCGACGCCAAGCCCGCGCCCCCGCCCAAGGTCGCCGCGCGCCTGGCGCGCTGACCCGGCGACGGCGCCGGCCGCGCGATGGGCTGGCACGAGGCGTGCTAACCGTCGACCCGTCCACGGTTGGAGTCGCCCGTGCGCCCACTGCCCTGGGGTCTCTCCCTCTGCCTGCTGCTGGCCGGCGCCGCCCTCGGCCGCACGCCCAACCCGCCGCGCCCCGACGCGCGGGCGCCGGGCAGCGGCCACCCGCAGCCCCACCGGTTGAACACGCCCACGCCGTGGGACGGCGTCGGCCCGGTGCCCGATTATGCGCTGCTCGGCTGGGTGGTCACGCACGAGCGCCTGGCCGTGCGCGCGCCCGACCTGGTGCGCACGCTCGACCGGCTGCTGGGCGACCGCCACGTGCGCGAGCAGTACATCACCGACGTGCCCGCCAAGGCAGACGGGGTCATCTGGCTGCGGGACCACCAGCCCATCTACGTGCGCCAGCGCAACGGCATCCTGAAGGCGCTGCGCCCCCTGCACCTCATCCGCCAGCGCCTGTCGTGGGTGCCGCCCGAGCCCGTGCCCAGCTTCTTCGTCGAGCGGCTTCCGCTGCTGCACGAGAACGGCAACCTGATCGCCACGCGTCGGCACGTGTTCGTATCGGCGCGGCTGATGGTCGAGAACGCCGAGTACCCCCGCCTGCCGACGCTGCAGGCCCTGGGGCAGCGGGCGCGCTCGCGGGGCGAGACCCTGGCCGTGCTGGCCGAGGCCTTCGACCGCCCGGTCGAGGACATCGTCGTCCTGCCGCACATGCCCCACGAGGTGACCGGGCACGTGGACATGTTCCTGATGGCCGTGGACGACCAGACGCTCTTCGTGCCCGCGGTGCCCCCCGAGGCCCTGCGCCTGGCCGAGCCCGGCGAGCCGACCCAGATCGCCCACGCCATCGCCACCTTCCTCGACGACACCGCCAAGCGGGTCGGGGCGCTGGGCTACACCGTCGTGCGCCCGCCGATGCTGCCGCCCACCCTCACGCTGTCGATCGACGACGGCAACATGGATCCCGCGGTCATCTCGCCCACCAACGGCCTGCTGCTGCGCACCCGGCGCGACGCGGTGGCGCTGATGCCCCGCCCCGACACGGCCCCGCGCCCCCCGCACAGCGACGCCTTGGCCCGGCGCTACGCGAAGGCTTGGGCCCGCGCCCTGAGCGCGCACGGCTGGCGCAGCGAGTTCGTGGACGTCGCCGATCTTTCACAGCTGCGCGGGCTGGTTCGGTGCGTCACCGCGGTCGTGCCCGCCCCCTGACGGTCGGCCTGCGGCGTCACGCCTCGGTCGCCCGGCCGGCGTCGCAGCGAAACGCCCCACCGCGCCGCCCGAGGCGGCGCCGCCCGAACTGACACACTCGGACACGGCGGCTCCTCTCGGGCGCCGCCGACCGGGTCAGAACGAGCGGCGAAGCGGGTGCAGGGCGGCCGCCGAGCGGCTAAGGTGTCGACCGCGATCAACCACGGAGCCGGAGCCATGAAGCTGAACCGCGCCCTCCACTGCGCCCTCCTCGGCGGCGCGCTCGCCACGGGCTGCGGGTCGTCGCCGCCCGCCCCGCCCACGGGGACCCCGACGCCCCCGGCCGCCGCGGCCGAGACGGCGCGCAGCCGCCTCGAGACCGCCGTGAACCGCCCGAAGCTGCGCGTGGCCATCGGGCCTTTCCAAGAGCTCGAAGCCGCCCGCGGTCTGATGGACAAGAAGGGCTGGCCGCCCGTGGGCCCTCTGATCACCGAGCAGGTCACCACCGGCCTGGTCCAGACGGGCCGGGTCACGGTCGTCGAGCGGGCCCAGCTCGACCGCGTCATCGGCAACCTGCAGACCGAGAAGGAGTCCGACACGGCGCGCTTCTTCGACCAGAAGACCACCGCCGACATCGGCAAGTTCGTCGGCGCGCAGGCGGTGCTCGTCGGCTCGTTGACGCAGTTCGAGCCCGACGTGGCCGGGGGGGACGCCGGCCTCGAGGTGGGTTGGCTGGGCGGCATGAAGTACCACCAGGACCGCGCGGTGGTCGGCGTCGAGATCCGCCTCGTCGACCAGGAGACCGGCAAGGTGCTCGCGGCCGCCAACGGCGAGTCCGAGGTGCGCACCGACGAGGCGGGCCTCAGCCTCGGCTACCAGGACGTGAAGCTGGGCTCGGGCGCGTGGTCGCGCACGCCCCTCGGCACCGCCACCCGGCGCGCCGGTGAGGCTGCGCTGGCCGCGCTGACCGCGAAGCTGGTGACCATCCCCTGGGAGGCCGGCGTGCTGAACGCCAAGGCACCCGACAAGGTGTTCATCGACGCCGGCGCCGAGCTGGGGGTCAAGCCGGGTGATCGGTTCGTGGTGGTGCACCGCGGGGACGCCATCACCGGCCCCGATGGGGCCGTGATGGGCTACGACGAGACGCCCGGCGGCGCCGTCGAGGTGGTGTCGGTGCAGCCCAAGATGGCGATCGGCAAGCTGGTCGAGGGCGAGCTGCCGAAGACCGGCGACCGGGTGCGGCTGCCCGCCGAGGACGCGACCCCCTGATCACCCGCTCGCGCGCCCGGGCCATCGATCAGAAGGTGAAGCCCAGCCCCAGCTGGGCGCCGCCGACGCCCGCCGAGCCGCTCACCTTCACCAGCTCGGCGTTGGTGCCGGTGAGGTAGGCGTCGACGATGTTGATGGCCCACACCGCCCCCATGCCCACGAGCAGCCAGTTGGCCCGCTGATAGTGGTCGTTGGCGGTCGAACGATCGTCGACGGTGTCGGGGGTGTTCTCGTTGTAGCTGTCTTCGGCGTTGGCGCCGAGCACCGCCGAGGCGACCGCCCCCGCGGCGACGGCGGCGAAGACGGCGCCGTAGACGATGCCGCGCCCGGTGTCGCCGTTGTACACCTGGCCCCAGCCGGGCAGCACCGCCGAGCGCGCCGCCGCGCCCCACTTCGACTTGACCTCGAGCAGATCCTGGCTGAGCTCGATGGTGTCGGCCTTGGGCAGCGTCTGTTCCGCCGCCGCGATGACCTGCCCCGTCTCGGCGTCGACCGCGCGGGCCGTCAGGACGAACTCGGCCCCCGCCTGCGCCACCGAGCCGACGACCACCTCGGACGCGCCGAGCAGCTTGCCGACCGACGCCGCCGAGTCGGGCGACAGCTCGCCTCGGTCCGAGCGCTTCAGCTCGCCGACGACGTCATCGAGCCGCGCCCGCTCGACCTGCAGCAAGCGCGGCCGACCCTCGGTGCGCGTACGCATCAGCTCGGCGGTGATCTCGCCGAGGTGCAGATCGGCGCTCTCGGGGTCGAGCGGCTGGAACGGCATCACCGCCACCCGGTGCAGACCGGGCCGCTTCTCGATCGCGTCGTAGAGGGCGGTGGCCAACGCGCCGACCTCTTCGCGCACGCTGCCGCCCACCGTCGGCACGCTCACCTTGACGGTGTTGCCGGCCGGAGACGGCGGCGCCGCCGCGGCGGGCGGCGGCGCGGGGGCCTTCGCGACGGGCTCGGCGGGCGCCGGCGACGCGACCGGCGCCGGCGGCGCGACCGGCGCGGGCACCACGGCCGGCGCCGGGGCCACCGCGGGCGCCACGGCGACGGCGGGCGACGCCGCGCCCGCCGGGCCTGGAACGCGAATGATCACGCCGTCGGCCGCCGCCTCGCCGCGCAGCCGCTCACGCGCCTCGGCCGAAGGCGCCTCGGCGAGGCGCACGCGCAGGTAGCTCATGTTCGCCTTGGCGTCGGGGAACACCTTGGCGGCCGCGACCCACGCGGGCAGATCCTCGAGCGTCTGCTTCTTCAGCCGCACCCCGGGCACCGTGATCTTGGCGAGCTCGTTGCGCCAGGACGTGCGCACCCGCCCGGGGTCGATCGCGGATCCGCCGCTCACCACCAGCAGCAGGTCGCCACCGTCGCTCTTGACCTCGAGCGAGGGCGCCGCGAACGCGACGCCGCCCACCAGCGCGACCGCGGTCGCGATCGCCAGCCGAATGCCACACCACCTCATCGACCCGCCTCCCGTCCGGCCGCCCATCGTCGCAGACGGCCGGAGCACGATAGGGGCTCGAGTCGCGCGCGTCACGCCGGCGGTGCGCGGAGGACCAGCTCTCGCGGCTCAGCGGCCTTCGGCCGGGCCCCCGACCTGGCGCGTGCGCGCGCCCGCCGAGCGCGGCCAGTGCGCGGCGACCCACCGGGCGACGGCGGCGTGCGTCGCCTCGGTGAAGTGCAGGTTGGCCGGCTGATAGGGGCACGCCTCGGCGGCGCCGAGCGGCACGCGCAGGTCGAGGAGGGGCCACCCGAGCCCGTCCATCACCCGCGCGAGGTTGCGTTGAGGCGCATCGACGTCGAGGCCGCTCACCTCGAAGCCGGCGGGCAGGTACGGCAGCGCCTCGACGGCGCACACCTGCAGCGGCGCGGGGATCGAGACGATCACCACCTCGGCCCCCACCGCCTCGGCCGCGCGATCCACCCGCTCGAGCTGCCGACGCACCGCGGCCCGATTCTCGGCGCCATAGAAGCTGGCGTCCGCGTCCAGCCACGCGGCCCCCGAGTAGAAGCGCTCGCGCGCGGTCAGCCGACCCTTCAGCCGCGCCCGCGCGGCCTCGACGACCCGGCTCTTCAGCCAGGCCTTCAGGTGCAGAGGCAGGAAGCGCCGCGCCCCCGCGGTGGGATCGGGGCGGTCGAAGCCGATGGCGGCCCGGAAGTCGGCCAGCGGGATCTCGGTGTCCTCGAAGTCGTTCGCGAAGAAGGCGACCACCACCACGTCCGGGCGCAGCGACGGGACGAAGGTCTCGGCCACCGCGGCGTACTGGTTGGGCCCGTGGCCGGTGATCGCGAAGTTCAGCACCTCGACGGGTCGCCCCAGGGCCTGCGCCAGCGCGGGCTGCAGCAGGCGGGGCCAGGCGCGCGCGGTGTCCACGCCCTCGGCGCTGGTGAAAGCGTCACCGAGCACCATCACCCGCACCCCGCCGAGCGTCCGGTCGGACGCCGGCGCGGGGCCGGGGAAGCCGAGGCTGTTGGCCTGCACCTCGTAGTCGTAGCTCTCCCACCGCAGCCGCGTCGTCTGGCCCGGGCGCAGCTTCCACCCGACGGCCTCGTCCGCGACCAGCGAGGGCCGCTCACCCCAGCCCATCACCTCTTGCGGGTCGTAGCGGCGCACGGCCCACTCGGCGACGCCGACGCACAGCACCAGCAGCGCGCCGCCTCCGCCGGCGAGCGCGCCGGCCCGCACCAGCGTGGCCACCCAGCCTCGCCGGGCGCGGGTGTCGACCAGCCAGCGCTGCACCCAGGCGACCGCGCGCTCCAGCAGCACGGTGCCGACCACCGTCGCGACCCCCGCCACGGCGCCCAGGGTCACGAATCCGATCAGCCCCAGACCGGGGGCCAGCACCAACAGGCAGGCCGGGTGGTGGACGAGGAAGATGCCGTACGAGTGCCGCCCCGCCCACCGCAGACCGGACGTCACGAAGCCCAGGCGCGCGCCCACCCCCGTGAACAGCCGGTACGAGAGCGGCATCAGGGCGACGCCGGTCAGGAAGGTGTGGACCACCATGCCGCCGCGCGTGAAGCCAGCGGCGACGCCCAGCGCGTACAGCACCCCCGCCGCCACCAGCGTGCCGGGCGCGCGCAGCCGCTGCCGGGTGCGCGCGGGATCGGCGTGCAGCGTGGTGGCCAGCGCCACGCCGAAGGCGAACTCGGGCACGCGGGTGATGGCGATGGCGCCGCGCATCCACGGATCGATGTAGCCCTCGAGGAACACCCAGCCCAGGGCGCGCGCGCCGAAGCCGACGGCGCACGCGGCCGCCAACATGCCGCCCGCGCCCAGGCGCCGACGCAGCGACCACAACAGCGGGAAGACCAGGTAGAGCTGCAGCTGCAGGCCGATGTACCACCACGCCGGGCTGCCGTAGTAGTAGGTCGACGGCAGGAAGCGGATGCCCAGCGCGCTGAGCCAGAAGGCCGGCTCGGTGGGCATGGTGCCCGTGCCGGTCACCACCCGCAGCCCGATGAACGCGACGTGGGCGCCCCACCAGAGCGGGAACAGACGCACGGCACGACGCCAGAAGAAGGCGCGCCACGATCCCACCGTCTGCTGGCCGCGCTGCGCGAGGCTCCAAGCCAGCCCGAACCCGCTGGCGATCACGAACAGCTGGACGCCGTGATCACCCAGCCAGCCGGCGTAGCGGAGGGCGTCGAAGATCCAGGCGGCGACGCCCTCGCCGCCCATCGGCGCTGCCTGCGCGATCCGCGCATCCAAGGGCGGCCAGTCGGCGGTGGGGTTGCCGAAGAGCGGGCCGCCCAGCACCGCCTCGGTCGCGTGGTTCAGCACGATCCACGCGATGGCGAAGCCCTTGAGCAGATCGAGCCAGAGGAGCTCGCGGTCGTCCTTCTTCACCATGCGAACATCGTGAGCGCGAACACCCGGGAAGTAAACCACCGGCCGGACCGCGCCGACGGATCCCGAAGGCCCCGCGGCCTGGTTGTTCGACCCGCGGGCCTGTGACACAGTGCCCGCCGTTCAGGAGCGCAGCCGTGGCCGAGGAACAGACACCGCCGGAGGACCCCCGAGGCTGGCGCGAGATCGCGACGCTCGTGGCGGTCGCGCTCGCGGTCGTCGTGGCGGCCGAGCTGGCCGTGCGCCGCGTCGTGCCCGACGAGCCGCCCATCCCCGAGGTGGCAGACGGCGTGGCGGATCTCGAAGCCGGCAACCCCGAGCTGCTGATCCTGGGCTCGAGCCACGCGCGCAGCTTCTACGCGGTGGTCGACCGCCTCGAGCCCGGCCGGGCCGTCGTCGTGCCGGCCGAGGGCGGCACCTTCCAGGTCTTCGACTGGATCCTCCAGCACCGGCTGAGCCCGCTGATCGAGGCGCGGACGCCCGCCGGCGCCAAGGTGCGCGACCGCCTCGAGCGGCTCGTGCTGGTGACCACCTACTGGGACATGTGCCCCGCGGAGTACGCCCACTTCGAGGGCAACCTGCCCGCGCGCTCGTGGACCTTCGACCACTACGCCGCCGACGTGCTGCGCGACGGGATGGACCCGCTGAATCGCAACTTCGTGCAGGCCCGCTTCAAGCAGATCTTCGGCTTCTCGCTGCTGGCGCGCGAGCGCGGCGAGCTGCCGACCGCGCTGCGCGAGGCCCTGCAACCGCCCGATCGCGACGCCCGCTTCGAACACCGCATCGCCGTGCGCCGCGACGAGATCGAGGGCGTCGAATACGACGTCTGCTGGGATCCCGCCGGGCGGGCCGCCTTCGACGCGATCGTCGACTACACGCAGGCGCAGGGGCTCGAGTTGACGGTCGTGCTGTTCCCGCTGCTGCCCGCCACCATCACGCCGAAGGCGCAGGCGACCACGCTCGCCCGCTACGCCGAGTGGGTGAAGCAGCGGGCCGCGACGGAGGGCTTTCAGGTGGTGGACATGACCCTCGGCGGCCCGCTCGAGCGCGACGACTTCGAGCTGGACTGTGACCACGTCACGCCGGCGGGCAACGAGCGCTTCGCCGAGTGGGCCCTCGGCGGCCCCCTGCGCATCCTGCACGCCGAGGGCGCCCGATGAGCTTCAGCGACATCGAGTTCGCCTTCTTCCTGCCGCTGGTCCTGCTGACCTTCTGGTGCGTGCCGCGGCGCGCGGCCGCGCAGAACCTGTTCCTGCTGGGCGCGAGCTATCTGTTCTACGCCACGTGGAGCCTGACGCTGCTGCCGCTGCTGGTGGCCTCGACGCTGGTGGATTACGCGCTCGCCCGGTACATCGACACCCACCGCCCCGCGAACCGCAGCGAGGACACCCCCGCGGTGCGCAGCGCGCGGCGGCGCGTCCGCGTCGCGCTGGCCGCCAGCCTGGTGTGGAACCTGGGCCTCTTGTGCTGGTTCAAGTACGTCGGCTTCTTCGCGACGGCGCTCAACGAGCTGCTCGGTCTGTTCGGACTGGCGTCGGCCCTGCCGGTGCTCGAGCTCGCCCTGCCCGTGGGCATCTCGTACTACACGCTGATCAAGCTGGGTTATGTCTTCGACGTCTACCTCGGGCGGGCCAAGGCGTGCCGGAACCTGCTGACGTTCGCGACCTTCGTCGCGTTCTTCCCGCAGATCGTCGCCGGCCCGATCGTGCGCGGCCGCGATCTGCTGCCCCAGTACGAGAAGCCGCGCAGCGTGACGCCGGCGGCGCTGCGGGCCGCCGCGCTGCTGTTCCTCGTCGGCTACGTGCGCAAGGCCTACGTCTCGGACGTGCTCGCGTTGAACCTGGTCAACCCGATCTTCGCCCAGCCCGAACAGTACTCGGTGCTCGCGCACTGGGCCGCGCTTCTCGGCTTCGCGGGGCAGGTGTACTGCGACTTCGCCGGCTACAGCGAGATGGCCATCGGCTGCGCCGCCTTCTTCGGCGTGGCGCTGCCGGTCAACTTCGACCGCCCGTTCCTCAGCCGCAGCCTCTTCGAGTTCTGGCGGCGGTGGCACATCACCCTCAACCAATGGCTGTTCGACTACATCTACAACCTGCTCACCACCAGCCGCGGCTGGTTTCGGGGGCGCCTCGACGTCGGGCTGATGCTGGTGTTCCTGGCCTCGGGTCTGTGGCACGGCGCGGCCTGGGGCTTCGTCATCTGGGGCGTGCTGCACGGCGTCGGGCTGGTGATCAACCGCCGCTGGGACGTCTTCTACCGCGGGCTGTGCCGCAAGGACCGCGTCTGGGTGAAGCGGCGGAAGACGCGCAGCTACGCCGTCGCGGCCTGGGCCCTCACGCAGATCTTCTTCGTCCTGACGCTGCTGCCCTTCCGCGTGCCCGGCTGGGAGCCGCTGGTGGTGTTCACGACGGGCCTGGTCAGCAGCGCGGGGCAGGCGCTGGTCGAGGTGCCCGGCCTCACCACCTACTTCGGCCTGGCCTGCTGCGCCCTCTTTTTGGGCGCCGAGCACCTGCTGGCGTTCGAGCCCTTCCGGCGGCTGGGCGCCACCTTCTTCCGACTGCCGGCCCCGGCCCGCGGGCTGGTGTACGGGCTGGTGGTGGTGTTCCTCGTGGTCTTCCTGCCGCCGGCCGGCGGCGCGTTCATCTACGCGCGCTTCTGACCTCTGCGGCCACCGCCGCGCCCGCCCACGTCACACGAGGATCTCGTCGAGCAGCGCGGGATCGTCGTTCAGCGAGGCGAACAGCTTCATGCGGAAGCGCCCGCGCTTGGTGTGCAGCGTCTGCGCCATCTGGTCGATGGCGACCGTGGCCATCACCGTCTGGACGAAGGCCTCGATCAGGTCGTCGATGCCCACGCCCAGGACGTTGAAGTCCTTGCGGTCCATCAACAGCAGGCGGTTGGTGTCGGTGGCCCACTCGCCCTCGGGCGTCTTGTACGACAGGTTGGTGCCCAGCATGTCCCACGAGGGCTGGGTGGGGTCGAGCTGATCGAGCAGCGGCCGGCCGGCGCGGCGCGCGTAGATCGCCAGCGGGTGAAAGCCCTCCGGCCCCGCGCACACCATCACCCGCAGATCGGCCACGTAGATCAAGCCCTTGCGGTTGGGCATCGTCCCGACGTGGTACAGGCGGCCCTGCCGCGTCTGGCTGCTCCAGCGGTAGTTGCCGATGAGGCTCTGGACGATGAACCGCTCGTAGCGCTGCTCGGCCTCGAGCATCGCGTCGAGCTCGGCCTCGCTGGTGATCGTGTACACCCCCTGCCCGGCGTTCGAGTAGGGCACCTTGACGACCGCCTTGCCGCCGAAGCTGCGCACCCACAGCGGGATCTCGTCGCGGTGTACGTCGCGCACGGTCTGCGGCGTGCGGATCGCCAGGTTGTTGCTGCTGTTCTCCGCGTTGAACAGGTCGTACGCCTTGGCCGCCACCATCTTGTTGCGGCCACCCGCCAGGCACACCGCGGCCGGATTGAGGATGGCCGTCTTGGTGTGCAGCGGGATGCGGTTCCAGGGCCGCTGGGTGACGTAGCGGAGCGCCGCGCGAATGGGGTGCCACACGCCGTCGGCGTCCCGCACCAGCATCACGCCGTCGTCGAACCGCACCGGCGGATCGGCGTCCCCGTCCATGTGGCGCACCAGCTGTACGGCCTCACCGAACTCGTCGGCCAGGGCGGCCGCGTACCCGGTCGCTTCGACCTCGTTCTTGTCGTAGATGACCGCCAGCCCGCCCTCGGGCACGCGCCGCCCGGCGAGCAACGCGGCGAAGGCCTCGCGCACCAGCACCCGATAGCCGCCCTGCTCGAGCAGATCGTCGAACAGCGGCATCGACTTCTGGCCGCTGGGGCACGAGTTGGTCTCGATGACCACCATCTGGCGTCGGCCCGCCTCGGTGGTGACGTGCATCAGATCGCAGCCCGCCCAGTGCAGATAGCGGGGGCGGAAGCCGAGCATCGCGCGCAGGTCTTCCGGGCGCACCTTGGGGTTCAGGTGGCAGTAGCGCTCGACGATGCGATCCCCGTCCAGGCTGAGGAAGAAGCGCACCATCGGGTGGATCTGCGCGTTCAGCACGCGAGGGTAGAAGTGGAGCTGGGGATCGAAGCTGCCGGGCTCGACGCGCACGGCGGGCTGCGGTTGCATGATCAGGACCTTCCCTGGACGTGGCGCCGCTCGAGGTTCTCGATGATGTGCGCCGAGAAGTCGACGCCCGTGAAGCGTTCGGCGTCGCGCAGCCCGCCGGTGCTGAACACGTTCAGCTCGACGAGGCGGTCACCGATGAGATCCATGCCGACCAGCCAGAGCCCGTCCTCGCGCAGTCGATCGCCGAGGGCGTCCGCGGCCTCGCGCATGATGGGGCGCAGGGGCGCCGGGGCGACGTCGGCGCCCGTGTGGACGTTGCTGCGGAACTCACCCGCCTGCGGCACGCGGCGCACCGCGGCCACCGCCCCGTCGACCTCGAGCAGGTGCCCGTCGAGCAGCAGCACCCGGGTGTCGCCCGCGTCGGCCTCGGGCAGATAGGCCTGCGCCATCGCGTAGTTGTCCCGCACCAGCGCCTCGGCGATGACCGACACGTTGCCGTCGTCCGGCGCCACCCGAAACACGTCGCGGCCGCGCGTGCCGACCGCCGGCTTCAGCACCGTGGTCTGGTTGCGATCGCGAACGTGGCGCACCAGCCGCGCGGCGTCGGCGGCGACCAGCGTCTCGGGCCGCAGGTGACGGGGCAGCCACGCCTGGTACAGCTTGCCGCCCGCCCGCGCCAACCCCGCGGGACGGTTCACCACGTCGACGCCCTGATGCACGAGCAGCTCGCCGATCACCAGCGCCGTCTGGTGCGCCCAGGCCCGCGGATCCCGCCCGGGGCTCGTGCGCACGAGCACCGCGTCGAAGCCGCTCAGCTCGACGTCCGAGAGCGGACCCGCGCGCAGCGCCTCGGCCACCTGCGCGGCCGTGCGCGCCTCGGCGGGCACCAGGACACCACAGGCGCCCACGCTGTCGTCGACGTCGACGAACAGATCGGCGACGCCGGCGACGTGCACCGTGTGTCCGCGACGGATGGCGGCCGCGGCCAGCATGGCGGTCGTCTGGCCGGCCTGTACCTCGCGGGGGTGGTTCACCCAGAGGTCGATCTTCAAGCCTCGCTCCCTTCGTCCTCGTCCAGCTGATTCGGCCCGACCACGCCGAGATGCAGGATGCGGGCGCCGGTCTCGCCCACCGGATCGACGCTCTTGCCAATCACGATGCCATCGTGAGGCGCGTGATAGGCGCACACGGGATCGCCGAAGATGTTGGTCACGCGGGCGACCAGCTCACCTTCGCTCACCCGATCGGTGCAGCCCGGCAGCACCTCGAGCAGTCCGCCGACGTGCGTGAACATCCAGCGCGAGCTCGAGCACACCACCGGCACCGCGCCCAGGGCCACCTTGCGGCGCGGCACCATCCCCGCCTCGGCGATGACCGCGCGCAGCCCGACGAGCGATCGCTTGATCATCTCGGGCTGAAACCGCTGCGGGTTGCCGATCTCGACCGTGATGGCCGGGATGCCCAGCTCGTCGGCGTGCCCCCGCAGCGTATGGTCGGAGGGCGGATCGTCGAGGATGATCTGCGGCCGCTGCAGCGTCGCCATGCGCAGCGCGTCGGGGTTGTCGAGATCCGCCCGCACGTACAGCGAGTTCACCCGCCCGGTGCTGGCGGTGTGCAGATCGACCAGGTAGTCGAAGTGCCGCACGATGCGATCGATCAGCCGGTGCGCGTACACCTGGGGGGCGTTGCCATCGTGCTGGCCCGGGAACAGATGGTTCAGGTCGAAGCCCGCCAGCTTCCGCGCGCGCCGCTCGAAGCCCATCACGTTGGCGACGACCACGGCCACCAGCGTGCCGCGCAGGGCCCGCGGATCGAGCCACTCGAACAGCCGGTGGATCACCGGGATGCCGTTGATCTCGTTCCCGTGCAGGGCCGCGGTGATGCCGAACACCGGCCCGGGGCGCTCACCCCGCGCCACCAGCACGGGCACGCGAATCGACTGCCCCATGCCATCGTGCGTCAACTGCACCATGAGACGCGCGACGGTGCCCTGCGGCACCGCGGCCAGATCCAGGGCGTCCACCAGGCGCACGCCGGGGAAGTCGCTGTGAAGAGACGATGTCATCGCCAATATCCGTCCCCGCCGCGTGGGCGGTGCCGAGGTGCATGGTCGTACCCGACGGAGACGCGCCGGGTCCACCCCCGAGGGGCGGCTCAGGGGATGTGATGCGCCAGGGGACCGATGGCCGGCGCCGAGGCCGACACGCAGCGCAGCAGGCCGAGGTAGCGGCCGAGGCGCGTGGCGTCGACGGGCACCGGCGTCCAGCCGTGCGCCGCGAAGGCCGCGCCCCACTCCAGCTCGTAGCTGCGCTGCAGCGCGGCCAGCGCGATGGAGTGATCGGTGAGATCCACCTCGGGCACCAGGACGCGGGCCCGCTCGGCGGTGCGCACCAGCAGGCTGTTGGCGGGCGAGTAGAAGACGTAGTCCCAGCCGTCGGCGTCGTCCTCGTACTCCGCGGGCAGGTACAGCGGGGCCACCATCGGCAGGCGCACCACGGTCAGCCCCAGATCGGTCATGCGCTTGGCGATCGAGTCGAACACCTGCTGCACCGAGTGCGCGAGATCCGCCTCGGATCCCGCGGTCGCCATGCCGAGCGCCTCGGGCCGCAGGATCGGCACGATCACCGTCTGCTCGTCCAGCGGCAGCAGGAACAGATCCACGTGGCCGGTCAGCTCGCCGGGCAGCCGCGGCAGCACCACGATGTCCTCGACCGGCCGCTCCATCGCCTGGGCCAGCACCGCCAGCACCTCGTCGGGATCGCGCGGCCGATAGCCGGCGTCCAGCAGGTGCGGCGCGTCGAGGGGCTCGGCGTTGTCCTCCAGCAGGCGCTCGGTGACGAAGATGTAGCGCCCGGTCGCGACCAGGTTGCCGTTCTCGTGCAGCAGCGGCAGCGTCTCGACGATGGGCCGCACGCCGACGTGCTGCTCCACCAGCGCGCGCGTCGTCTCCACCGGCAGGTACGCCGCCCGGTTGGGGTTCTCGGAGAGGTAGCGCAGCACCTTGAGGCGGCCGTCGTGCGTGCGGACGTAGATCGGCTGGTAGTCGCGCAACCACACCAGGGAGCGGTCGCTCTCCTCGTCCTCTTCGTCGGGCGGGGGCGGCGGATCGTAGTCCTCGACCGCGTGGACGTCACCGACCAGCGCGGTCAAGAGCTCGGGCAGCGCCGCGGACAGCGAGTCGACGCGCGCGTGGGTGTAGACGTGGGCCAGCGGGGCGTAATCCGGCACCGGGCCGGGTCGGTCGAGCTCCGCCGGGTGATCGGCGGGCCCGTCGAAGGCTGCGCCGGCGTGACCCGCGGGCCCGTGCACGGCGTCCAACGCCGCCAGCGAGGCGCGCCGGGCGTCCGGGACGACCGGGTGAGCCTCGAAGGGCCGACACGCGACCAGGGCCAGCACAGCCGCGACAACACCCAGGGTGACGTGCCGCACGCGCAACCTCCAGCGACCCGACGGCAGGGACGCACACGCCGTGCGTCCGCCCCAGCTGCGGGGCAGTCGAGACGCCGCCCGTCGAGCAAGGCGCGTGCCCAACGGGCAGGGGCCCACGCCGGCCCCCTCGCAGCGCCGGTTGGGGCGTTTCGCCGAGCCCGCCCTCTACGCAATGCGGCGCGTCACCCCAACCGCGTTGCGCCGGACGCCACCGGCGGTGTACATCGCCGCCGATGGACCGACCCCCCCTCGTGCTGCTCGTCGACGCGCCCGGCGGACCGCGCGACGCGCTCGTCTCGCAGCTCCGCGCCGCGGGCGCCACGGCCGAGGTGGCCGACACCCCCGACGAGGGCCTGCAGCGGGTCGCGCAAGGCGACGTGGACGTCGTGCTGGCCGAGATCGCCCTCGACGGCTTCGACCTGCTGGCGCGGGCGCGGGGACGGGGGCTGGCCGCGCCCGTCGTCCTCGTCAGCGAGCAGGTGACCGTCGAGCTGGCGGTGCAGGCGCTGCACGGCGGCGCCTTCGACGTGCTGCGGCGCCCGCCCGAGGCCGACGCGCTGGCCGTCGTGCTGCAGCGCGCGACGCACCAACGGCGCGCCCACCCGGTCGAGCTGACCCCCTCGACGGCGGCCACGCCGGGCGGCCTCGTCGGCGCCTCCGACGCCATGGTGGCCGTCTACCGGGTGCTCGCCCGGGCCGCCCGCACGGCGGCGCCGGTGCTGATCACCGGCGAGAGCGGCACCGGCAAGGAGCTGGTCGCGCAGGCGGTCCACGGGTACTCGTCGCGCCGCCCCCGCCCCCTCGTGGCCGTCAACTGCGGCGCGCTCAGCGAGACCCTGCTCGAGAGCGAGCTGTTCGGCCACGTGCGCGGGGCCTTCACCGGCGCCGAGCGCACCCGCCGGGGCCTGGTGGCCGAGGCGGACGGCGGTACGCTGTTCCTCGACGAGATCGGCGAGATCTCACCGCGCCTGCAGGTGCAGCTGCTGCGGGTGCTGCAGAGCGGCGAGATCCGGCCGGTGGGCAGCGACACCCCGCAGCGCGTCGACGTCCGCGTGATCGCCGCGACCCATCGGCAGCTCGAGCGGCTGGTGGCCGACGGCCGCTTTCGACAGGACCTCTACTACCGCTTGAAGGTGATCGAGATCCGCGTGCCGCCGTTGCGCGACCGCCCGGACGACATCCCGATGCTGGTCGAGCGCTTCCTCCGGCGCGCCGAGCGCACGCTGACGATCGACGAGGACGCGCTGACCCTGCTGCGCAGCTGGCCCTGGCCGGGCAACGTGCGCGAGCTCGAGAACGTGATCGCGCAGGCCGTCGCCCTCAGCCCCGGCCCCACCATCACCGTCGCCGATCTGCCCCGGGATCTGCGCGGCGAGCAGGCCCCGGCCAGCTCGCCGGGCGGTGTCTGGACGCTCGCCGAGGTCGAGCGGGACTACACCCGCCGCATCCTCGATCGTTGCGGCGGCAACAAGTCGCAGGCGGCGCGCTTGCTGGGCGTGGATCGCAAGACCCTCCAGCGCATCCTCGCGCGCTGACCCCGCCCGCCCCGCGGCGTCCCGCACCTCAAGGGTCGGCTGGCCAGGCGGCCCGCGGCCGGATGCGCAGCCCCATCTCGAGCGCGGCATGGAAGCGATCACGGGGCCACTCGACGGCGCCGAAGCGCGCCAGGTGCTCGGTGTGCACCTGGCAGTCGATCAGCACGTAGCCCAGGGCCTCGAGGTGCCGCACCAGCGTCGCGAAGGCCACCTTCGACGCGTCCCGCGCCCGCGCGAACATCGACTCGCCGAAGAACACGCCGCCCAAGGTCACCCCGTAGAGCCCCCCGACCAACCGGTCACCCTCCCAGGCCTCGGCCGAGTGCGCGACGCCGCGCCGGTGCAGCTCGCCGTACGCCTGTTGCATCTCGCGGTTGAGCCAGGTGCCCGCCTGGCCCGGCCGAGGCACCTCGGCGCAGGCGCGCAGGACGTCGGTGAAGGCGCGATCGTAGGTCAGGCGAAAGGGCGCCCGGCGCAGGGTCTTCTCGAGCGACCGCGACACGTGCAGCGCGGCGGGCTCGAGCACGAAGCGTTCGGCCGGCGAGTGCCAGAGGATGGGACACGTCGCCTGGTCGTACCAAGGGAAGATGCCCTGCCGATACGCGGCGATCAGGCGGCGCGCGGAGAGATCCCCTCCGACCGCCAGGATGCCGGTCTGCTCGTCCGCCAGGGACGGATCGGGGAACACGGGCGTCTCGTCGAGGAGGAAGATGGGCACGGCGCCGGATGATAGCAGCCTCGGCGACCGGGTGAACGGGGGTCGGCCGTCGAGCCCGCCGATGGGCCTCCCGCGCCCCGCGGAGTGGGTCCCACCGAGCCGCCGACGGCTGAACTTCGCGAGCCCATCACGACCGCCCCCGGTCAGCTGGTATCGTCGGGCCGTGCGACGCGCGCTGCTGCTGTCCTTGTTGGCCGTCCTGGTGACGGGCCTCGGCCCCGCCCGCGCCGAGGGCGGCGCCGAGCTGCCCGGGCACGTGCTGCTGTCCGCGACCGACCTGCGCGTGGACATCCTGGCGCCGGACCGCGAGCGCATCGCGTGGCAGGGGACGGGGCTGCTCGAGGTCCGCACGCCCGACGGCGCCCCGCTGGGCTTCGTGGCGCCCGGCGACAGCGTCGGCGTCCCCGCCGGCCAGCCGGGCGCCTACCGACTGTCCGTGACCGAGGATCAGCCCGACGCCTGGTCGATCGAGGTCGACGGCGCCGACGACGCGGGCGGCCGCCTCTGGAGCCGCCAGTGGCTGCTGCGCGGCGCGGGCGCGACGCCCGCCGACGCCCTGAACACGTCGTTGTTCGTCCGCCGCGCGCTGGCCGATGGCGACGTGGTGGTCGAGATCCGGCTGCGCGGCTGGGTCGGCCTCGCCTTCCAGCTCGGCGCCCTCGCCGACGGGCCCGACGCCGCGGTGCCGGGCGGCTTCGGGCTGGTCCCCGATCTGCCGATCTACCTGCGCCCGCCGACGGCCACGCGCCCGCCCGCCGCGCCGCCAGCGCCGGGCGCCCTCGAGGTGGTGGGCGGCGACGCGTGTCGCGGCGTCGCCCCCGGCGCGCCGCTTCGACTGCGCTTCGACCCGGGCCCCGCGGATCGCTGGTGGATCGTCTGCGATGTCGACGCCGACGGCGCCTTCGACTGGCTGGGCCGCGGTGATCGCGTCTGGTCCGGCGCCGATCCCATGGGCGCGATCTCCGTCGACTGGGACGGTCTCGTCGACGGCGCGCCGTTGCCGGCCGGACCGCTGGTGTGCATCGGGGAGGCGTGGCGTGGCCCGGTCGATCTGATCGCCGAGGACATCGAGACGGCCTACCCGGGCGTGCGGATGTTCCGCGTCGAGCCCACCGGCGAGCGCGCGGCGCTGCCGATGTTCTGGGACGACCGGCCGGTGGCCGAGCAGGCCGTCCCGCTGCCCGACGGCGCCGAAGGCTTGCTGGTGGCGCCCGCGGAGGGCCTGTCGTCCGGCGATCCGGCGGCCCCGGGACGGGTCGACGTCGACAGCCGCGGCTGGGGGCGGTTCGGCTTCGACGGCCGCGGCGTCCTGAACCTGCTCTTCACCCGGGCACCGGCGCTGCGCGCGCAGACGCCCGCGCTGACGATCCCGATCGTGGATCCCGCCGCCGACGCGGACGCCGACGGTCTGCCCGATCTCGTCGAGCGATGCGATCTGGGCACGGATCCCACGCGCCGCGACAGCGACGGCGATGGCCTCGACGACGCCGTCGAGGCGCCCGACGGCCTCTGGCTCGACACGGACGACGACCAGATCCCCGACGCGCTCGACGCCGACAGCGACGGCGACGGCCTCGACGACGCCGTCGAGGGCGCGGTCGACACCGACGAGGACGGCGCCTTCGACGCGCGCGACGCCGATGACGACGGCGACGGCATCCCGACCCGCCGCGAGCTCGACGACGCCGCCCGAGCCGGGCCCGATCCGGACGCGGATCGGCGGCCCAGCTGGCTGGACGACGACAGCGACGGCGACGGCGCCCCGGACGCCGTCGAAGGCACCACCGATCGGGACGGCGACGGCTTGCCCGACTACCTCGACGCCGACGACGACGACGGCCCCACCGGCGACCGGGACGGCGACGGCCTGACGAACGCCCTCGAGCGTGATCTGGGCCTGAATCCCGATCGCGTGGACACCGACGGCGACGGCCTCGACGACCACCTCGAGTCGGACGGCGGCTTCTTCGTCGACACCGACGGCGACGAGGTGCCCGATGGCCTCGACCTCGACAGCGACGGCGACGGCCGGCCCGATGCCGACGAGGGCCTGGCCGATCTGGATCGCGACGGCGTGCCCGACTTCCGCGACGCCGTGGACGACGGCCTCGGCGACGACGACGACCGGGACGGCCTGCCCAACGGGCTCGAGCTCGAGCTCGGTCTGCGGCCGGATCTGCCCGACTCCGACGGAGACGGCGTCGACGATCGCACCGAGACCGACGACGGGCGCCCCATCGACACCGATCTCGACGGCCTGCTCGACGCCCTCGACCCCGACAGCGACGACGACGGCGTCCCCGACGCGGTCGAAGCCGGCGACGCCCTGCTGGAGACGCCCCCCGTCGACAGCGACGGCGACGGCGTCGCCGACGTCCGCGATCGGGACAGCGACGGCGACACCGTCGGCGACGCCCGCGACAACTGCCGGACCGTGGCCAACCCCGAACAGGGCGACCGCGACGGCGACGGCCTCGGCGACTCGTGCGACGGCGACGACGACAACGACGGGGCCCTCGACGCCCTGGAAGCCCTCCACGGGCTCGATCCCCAGGATCCGGACAGCGACGACGACACCGTGCGCGACGGCGACGAGTACGGGCCGGGCCCGGCGCCCGCCGACACCGACGACGACGGTCGACCCGACGCCCTCGACCCCGACAGCGACGGCGACGGCGTCCCCGACATCGTCGAGGCCGGGGACGCCGATCTGCGGACGCCGCCCGTCGACCTCGACCACGACGGCCTGCCCGACCTGCGCGATCCCGACAGCGACGACGACGGCGTGCCCGACGCGACCGACAACTGCCGCATCCTGTCCAACGCCGACCAGCGCGACACCGACCGCGACGGCGTCGGCGACGCGTGCACCGACGACCGCGACGGGGACGGCCTCGACAACCTGACCGAGGTGCGCTGGCGTCTCGACCCCGAGGACGCCGACTCCGACGGCGACGGGCTGGACGACGCGCTGGAGCTGGGTGATCCCGAGCGGCCCCGCGACACGGATCTCGACGGCACGCTGGACGCGCTCGATCGGGACAGCGACGGCGACGGCCTGCTCGACGCCGACGAGGGCGCGGCCGACCTCGACGGCGATGGCCTGCCCGCCTACCGCGATCGCGACCGCGACGGCGACGGACGCGACGACGACACCGACGGCTGCCCCGACACGGTCGACGACGGCGCCGACCGCGACGGCGACGGGATGCCCGACGCCTGCGATCCGGACCGCGACGGCGACGGCCTCGACAACGACGCCGAGGTCGCCGCGGGCCTCGACCCCGACGCCCTCGACTCGGACGGCGACGGCCTCGACGACGGCTTCGAGGGCCTGGTGGACACCGACGGCGACGGCCGCCCCGACGCCCTCGACGACGACAGCGACGGCGATGGCCGACCCGACGCGCTCGAGGGCGGCGCCGACACCGACGGCGACGGCGTGACCGACCAGCTCGACGAGGACAGCGACGACGACACGGTGGCCGACGGCGTGGACCTGTGTCCGCGCGTGGCCGACGTCGATCAGGGCGACCTGGACGGCGACGGCCTCGGCGACGCCTGCGACGACGATCGCGACGGCGACGGCGTGACCGACGCGATGGACGTCTGCCCCGCCGTCGCCGACCCGGATCAGGCGGACCTCGATCTCGACGGGCGCGGCGACGCCTGTGACGACGACGCCGACGGCGACGGCCTCGACGACGCGGCCGAGGTGGCCGCCGGGCTCGATCCCCGACGCCTCGACTCCGACGACGACGGGCTGCCCGACCGCCTCGAGTGGGGCGACGGCGCCGAGCCCCTCGACCACGACGGCGACGAGGTGCCCGACGCCCTCGACGACGACAGCGACGACGACGGCGTGCGGGACCGCGACGAGGCCGGCGAGGAGGGCCGTGACGGGCCCACCCGCGACACCGACGGCGACGGCGTGCCCGACCACCACGACCTCGACAGCGACGGCGACGGCCAACCCGACGCGCTCGAGGCCGGCGACGCGGATCCGGCGACGCCGCCGCGCGACACCGACGACGACGGGCGCCCCGACCTGCGGGACCGGGACAGCGACGGCGACGGGGTGGAAGACGACGTCGATCGGTGCCGGCTGATCCCCGATCCCGACCAGGCCGACGCCGACGGCGACGGCGTGGGCGACGCCTGCGGCCCGCCAGCGCCCTTCTGCGGCGACGGCCGCCTCGCCCCGGGAGAGGCCTGCGACGACGGCAACCTGATCGGCCGGGACGGGTGCAGCGTGTACTGCGAGCTGGAGGCCGGCTTCCGCTGCGACGTCGAGCGCGAGCCGACGGCCTGCCGTCCCATCGTCGACAACCGCGAGGACGCGGGGGCCGAAGACGACGCGGGACCGCCCGACGCCACCGCCATGACCGACAGCGCGCCGAGCCTGCCGGGTGCACCCCGGGCCCAGACCATCGAGTGCCGCGCCACGCCGGGCGCGCCGGACGCTCCCTCCGCGACGTGGCTGATGCTCGTGGGCCTCGGCCTCGCCCGGCGGCGGCACCGGGCGAGGCCACGACGTTCTCGATTGTCAAAGAGCGAGGCGGGCCCCGCCGGACGCTGAACGCGCGTCCAGTCACCATGGTGCCGACCGGCTGCTCGTTTCTTATCTTGAACTTGAACTTTTGTTCAGGTAGCACATTCGAGGGCGACCCGACCCGGGCAGGAATGTTCGATTCTGGTGGTCGAATGCTGTTATCGCTACGGGCACACGCAGGAGGTCCATCGTGACGACGACGACGGGAGTGCGCCGGCGCGACCTGCTCGCGCTGGGCGGCGCCGCGGCCGCGCTGACCCCCCTGGTGGGCTGGGCGCAGGCGGGCACGCGCGCGGCGCGGCCCCCGACGATGTGGTGGGCGCCCGACGATCGGACGCCGCTGCGGTCGGCGCCCACGTTGAGCGCCTCGCACGTCGCGCCCGACGCGCTGCGGCTGATCGTCGAGGGCCGATCGGGCGGCGCCGGGCGCGCCGCCCTCGCCCTGCGCCACCCCACCCTGCCCGACCTCTGGCACACGGTCTGGGCCGACGACGGCCAACCCGGCGGCGCGCCCGCCGGCGTGGCGGTGCGTCTGGTGCCCGACCCCGCGGGCGCGCTGCACCTCACGGTGGTCACCGCGGACGCCCAGCACCCATGGACGCTGCGGACGGCGGCCCGGTTCGGCGGCCTGCGTGCCGGTCGCTGGGTGGTGGCGTTGCCCGCCCCCGGCCGGTCGGCGCCGCGGCTCGCCGGCGCGACGGTCGATCGGGCGAGGGCGCGTCCAGCCCTCGATCTGCTTCTACTGCGCGTCGAGGCCGGCGCGTCGCCCCTTCACGACGCCTGACGCGCATCGCGCCCAGCGACCAGGAGAGATCGAAATGGAAGGTACGATTGGTGAGATTCGGCTGTTCGCGGGCAACTTCGCGCCGCGCGCCTGGGCGTTCTGCAACGGCCAGCTGTTGCCGATCGCGCAGAACCAGGCCCTGTTCTCGATCCTCGGCACGACCTACGGCGGCGACGGGCAGACCACGTTCGCCCTGCCGGACCTGCGGGGCCGCGCGCCGATCCACGCCGGGCAGGGCCCGGGCCTGACCGACCGTCGGCTCGGCGTGCGCGGCGGCAGCGAGTCCCTCACGCTGACCCCGCAGCAGCTGCCCAGCCACACCCACGCGGCCAGCGCCACGGTCACGCCGCCGGCCCTGGGCGTCGAGGGCGACTCGGCGTCGCCCGCCGGCGCGGTGCCGGCGAAGTCGGGCCAGGGCGAGCCCGACTATCACGCGGGCGCCGCGGGCGGCGACGCGGTGACGATGGCGCCTTTCGAGGCGCCCGTCACCGTCCAGAACACGGGTGGGAATCAGCCGTTCGACAAGATGCCGCCCTTCATCGCCATGAACTACATCATCTGCCTGCAGGGCATCTTCCCCAGCCGCGGCTGAGTTTCGTGCGCCGCTCGGGCGCTGGGCGCCCGTGGTCGAAGGAGCCTCCATGACCTCGCGCCTCGCCGCCTCGATCCTCCTCGCCGCCCTGGCCTGGCCGCCCGCCGCGGCGTGGGCCCAGCAGATCGTCGACGGCGCGCTCGCCGGGGACGCGCCGCGCATGGATCGGCCGCGCGACCAGGGCGCGACCGCGGGCGCGCAATGCGCTGCGATGGCGAACGCGTCGTTCAACCGGCGTGTGCCCTACGACCTGCTGTTCGTGCAGAGCCCGACGGGTCAGGTGCTGGACGTCGAAGTGCTGGACGACGGGACGGCCATCGACTCGGTCCTGGCCCTGTACTGCGGCGACTTCGATCCCACGCGGCCGCTGGACAACCTGGTGGTGGTGGACGACGACGGGGCCGGCTATCCGCACGCCGCCCTGTCGGCCGGCGAGGGCATCACGCTGCAGGCCGGCGTCACGTATCGACTGGTCGTCTTCACCTACTCGACGTCGGCTCGAGCGGTCTACCCCGCGACGGGCGCGTTCCGCCTGCGCCTCGGCGGCGATCTGATGGTGGTGCCCGACACCGACGGCGACGGCACGCCGGATCCCGAGGACGCCTGTCCCGACGACGCGGCGAAGGTCGCGCCGGGCGCCTGCGGCTGCGGCGTCGCCGACACCGACACCGACGGAGACCAGACGCCCGACTGCCAGGACGGGTGCCCGGCCGATCCGGACAAGGTCGCCGAGGGCGCCTGCGGCTGCGGTGTCGCCGACGCCGACGCCGATGGCGACCAGACGCCCGACTGCCAGGACGCCTGTCCGATGGACCCCGCCAAGGTCGCGCCGGGGGCGTGCGGCTGCGGCGTGGCCGACACCGACACCGACGGAGACCAGACGCCCGACTGCCAGGACGGGTGCGCCGAGGATCCGGCGAAGACGGCCCCCGGCGCCTGCGGATGCGGCGTGCCTGACGCCGACACCGATGGCGACGCCGTGCGCGACTGCGTGGACATCTGCGTCGAGGCCCCGGACCCCGATCAGATCGACACCGATGGCGACGGCGCGGGCGACGCGTGCGACGTACCCGGCGCCGCGCCCGACCTGGCCGTCCGGGCCGCCGAGATCGGCCTCGAGCCGCTGCCCGCGGACGAGGGTGCGCTGCTGACGGTCACGGCCCGGGTGCACAACCTGGGCGCGGGCGCCGCCGCCTCGACCCGCGTGGACCTGCTCGTCGACGGCGCGCCCGCCGACGCGCAGGCGTCGCCGGGCCTGGACGCCGGCGGGCGCGCGACCGTGGCGCTGTCCTTCACGCCCTCCGCCAGCGGGTGGGTGGCGCTGGACGT
Source organism: Myxococcales bacterium (assembly GCA_020633465.1). Lineage (GTDB taxonomy): Bacteria > Myxococcota_A > Bradymonadia > UBA7976 > UBA1532 > JACKDN01. The sequence continues at coordinate 49,477 of JACKDN010000013.1, read as the reverse complement.
CGTCGCCGATCCCGACGACGCCGTCGCCGAGGGCGACGAGACCAACAACCGCGCGCGCCGCTGGGTGCAAGTGGGCGCCGACGGCCCCCTGCTGGTGGCCACGCTCGACACGACGGCGAGCCCGGGCTGTCCCGGCGTGGCCGCGCGCGTCGAGGCGCGACTGACCGCCGGCCCCTCGGGTGCCGCCGAGGCGCAGCCCGTCGGGGGGGCGGCGGTCGACGTCTTCCTCGACGGCGCCGAGGCGCCCTGGGCCCGCCGCTCGACCGACGACGATGGCCGGGTCGCGGTGGCGGTCCCCGAAGGCGCGGTCGAGGTTCGGCTGGTGGCGGCGGTCGACGGGGCCGAGGCGGAGGCGACGGTGCTGACCGAGCTGCGCGACGCCTGCTGCGCCGCAGACGGCGCGTGCGCGCCCGACGAAGCCTGCGCCGCGTTCGACGGCGCCTGCGTGGCCGACTGCCGCATGGCCGGCGTCGCGTGTCCGCCCGGCGCGCGATGCGCCGACGACGGCGCCTGCGTCGACCGATCGACGGACGATCCGCCGCGGCCGCGCGAGGACGTCTGGATCGGCGCCGACGACCTCGCGTTCTGGCCGACCGACGCGCCGACCGTGGGGCGGGCGACCCGCCTGGGGGCCTGGGTGCACCTCAGCGGCGCCACGCCGCGGCTCGACATCGCGGTGCGCTTCCGCGCGGCGTTGGCCGAAGCGCCGGGCGACGGGGTCGTGGGCGACGACGCGGTGTCGTTCCCGGGCGGCGACGTCGACAGCCCCGCGCTGGCCACGGCCGACTGGACGCCCGACGCGGCGGGCACCTGGTGGATCGAGGCCGAGGCCACCCCGGGCTTCGGCCAGCCCCGGGGCAACGACCGCGCGTCGCGCCTGATCGGCGTCGGCGTCGAGCCGCCCGTGGCCGCGGAGGTCGCCGCCGAGCCGCACCCGATCGACGTCGGATGTCCGCCCGAGGCCCCCCGCTTGCGGCTCACCCTGCCGGCCGGGGTGGCGCCCGCCGACATCGACCTCGCCGGCCGCGGGCTGTTCGTCGTCGACCCGGTCGATGTCGGCGACCGCGACGCGGACGGGACACCGTGGCTGCGCGCCGCCGCCGAGGGCGCCGAGCTCGCCGGCGCCGAGCTGGTGGTGGCGATCGACGCGGCAGCGTGGGGCGCGGCGCTCGCCGGGCGGGTCGACGCCGCCGCCGGGCCGGACGGCGACTTCGCCGTGCCGCTGCGGGTGCTCGGGTTCACCCGCGACGGCCGGGGCGTCGAGGCGGCGGCCGTGCTGCGCGCGACGCTGGACGACGAAGACGGAGACGGCGTCGGCGCCGCCTGCGACGTGTGTCCCGGCGTCGCAGATCCCGGTCAGGAGGACGCCGACGGCGACGGCGTCGGAGACGCCTGCGACGATCCCGGCACTGGAGGCCAGCCCGGCACCGGAGGCCAGCCCGGCATGGGCGGCGAGCCCGGCGTCGGCGGCGAACCCGGCATGGGCGGCGAGCCCGGCATGGGCGGCGAGCCCGGCGTGGGCGGCGAGCCCGCCGTCGGCGGCCAGCCCGGCGTCGGCGGCGAGCCCGTCGGCGCGGACGCGGGCAGCACCACCGACGGTGGCGCCGGGGCCGACGACGAGACGATCAGCTGCGACTGTCGCGCGGGCCAGGGCGGCTCAGGGCCCGGGGCGCTCCTGCTTCTCGCGCTGCTCGGCCTGCTTCGGCGCCGACGCTGACGCCTGGACAGGCAGCGTCGTCGCCGTGTCGATGAACGTGCGCCCGGCCACGTAGCGGCCCTCGAGGTTGTGGTAGGCCATGTTCTCGGGGCTGATGCGCCACTTGGACGCCTCCAGGCGAAGCGTCACCGGCCCTTGGGCGGGCGCAGGGAACACGAGCGTCCAGGACCGCGCCTCACGCGGCTTCAGTCGGTTGTCGCTCAGCTCTCGCACGGTCGGGTGCCACTCGAACACGCGCCCGAGGCGCACCTCGCGCTCGCCCAGCGTCTTGCCGTCGGGCCCGACCGCGCTGGCCCGAAGGAGGATGTAGCGCTCGGGATCACCCGTCGGCAGCATGTGCCCGGCCGCCGCGTTGCGACCCTCGAAGCGCACCTCCACCGGCTCGCCCGGCGCCACCGACGCGGGCAGCGGGCCCCAGGTCGCCGCGAGCCCCTCGGGGTACACCGCCCGCAGCGGCGCCACCTCGCCCTCGAAGCGCGGATGCTTCGGGATCAGCGAGCCCCCGAACCAGTGGCGGCGCGTCGCCCGCACCGGGGTCCCGTCCGTCATCAGCGGGCGGTCGACGGCCGGCATGTGGCACTGCTGGCAGGTGTAGCCCTCGGCGCCGTAGGGCCCTTCGGCCACCTCGCGCCCCGTGTCGAAGACGCAGGCCAGCGTCAGCTCGGGGAACGTCGCGGTGGCTTGGTGGCACTGGGTGCAGACGGCCGACGTCGACAGGCTCGGATCCCGGCGCGTGGGATGCGGCGCGTTCGTATCGCCGTAGGGCCCCAGCACGACCCCGTCGCGCACGTGGCACGTCGCGCAGGTGATCGCGTCCTGCTGCAGGGCGGCATCGAAGTCCGGGTTGTCGACGTAGATCGGCTGGTCGAGGCGCTCGTCGCGGAGGCCCGCCACCAGCTTGGGCAGCTGGTTCACCAAGGGCGTGTGGCAGTTGACGCACATCCAGCTCACGTCGCGGCCGGTGCGCGACTTCTCGAGCTCGGCCTGGAACTGGGCGTCGTCGGTCCAGGCGCGGGCGTGCGTCGAGACGCGCCACTCGGCGTAGATCTCCTGATGGCAGAGGCCGCACGTCTCGGCCCGCAGATCGGGCAGGCCGGCCGGCACCGGGGTGTAGGGCACGGGCTGCAGGTACCGCGGCTGGCGGGCGTAGAAGGCGACCGCCTCGGCGATCGTGGGCGGCGCGGCGTCGTCGGCCGGCGGCGCCGCCGGGGGCGCCGAGCGGCCCGAGCAGGCGGCCATCGTGAGGAGCAGGGCGAACGGTGTCCGGAGCGCGCGCATGCCGCGTGGTACGCATCTCGGCCCGCGGACGCAACGCCGACGTCAGCAAACCTGGCCCGACGCCGCGACCGGCCAGCGGTCCACCACGCGCTCGCCCTGCACGATCCACAGGTGCCGGGCGAGGTTGACGACCGCGCAGGCGTGGGCCGGCACGATGCGCAGCCGCTCGCCCGGCTGCGGTGCGTCGGCCGCCTCGGCGCGCAGCCACCCGTGCTCTTCGCTCAGCCCCACCAACCCGAGCCCGGGGACGTCCGGCAGGACGCCGAAGGGCACCCGATCGGTCCCGTGGGCGCCGCGGTCGCTGCTGAAGGTCTTCGAGCCCGCGTCGCAGATCGCGCGGCGGTCGTCACCGCGGCTGACCACGGTGGTGAGCACGGTGAGCGCGCAGTCGGCCCAGGTCGCCGCGCCCAGCGCGACCTGCTGGGCGTCGTGGAAGACGTACACGCCGGGGCGCAGCTCGTCGACGCCAGGGCGCGCGACGGCGAAGCGCGCCGTCGGGGTCGAGCCGACCGAGACGCAGGGCACCCGCTGCCCGGCGCCGCGCAGGTGCTGGGCCACCTGCGCCATGGCGTCGCCCTCGTGCCGCCCGACCGCCGCCACCGCCTCCGCGTCGGGCGCGCGGTATGCCTGTCCCGCGTGCGTGACCAGCCCCCAGAACCGCAGGGACTGCGCGGCCTCGATGCGGCGCGCCAACGCCAGGACGCGCTCGGGCCGGTCCCACGGGACGCCCACGCGCCCCAAGCCGACGTCGACCTTGACCGCGACCCCCAGTGGCCGCGCCGCGCCCGCCCAACCGGCCGCCAGCGCGTCGACGCCGGCCTCGTCGTCCACCAACGTGGACACCGTGGCGTCCAGCGCGCGCAGCGCCGCCACCTTGTCGCCCCGTAGCGGGTAGGCCACCAGCACGTCGTCCAGTCCCGCGTCGGTGAAGACGCGCGCCTCGCTCACCTTCGCCGCCGACAGCCCCACCGCCCCCAGCTCGATCTGCCGACGCGCCAACGGCACGCACTTGTGCGTCTTCACGTGGGGTCGCAGGCGCACGCCGTGGCGCGCGCAGAGCGCCGCCATCGCGCGCAGGTTGGCTTCGAGGCGATCGGCCTCGACGACGACGGCCGGCGTCGGCAGGTCGTGCAGCGAGCGTGGCAGCATGGGGTCGCCTCCGTTAGACTCCGCGCATGGTACGCAAGATCAAGAAGGTGAAGCGGCGCGAACGCCCCGACCCCGGCGCCTCGCCGTGGTTGGTGCCCTTCGACGCCGAGGGCATGGCGGGCGTCTTCATCCACAAGCACGGCGACAGCGACGACCACTCGGCCTGCGGGCCGGTCGTCCTGTGCTGCGAGCGGGCGGTCGCGCCCTACAAGGCGCTCGCCCCGGATCTGGTGGCCGACGTCCAGTCCTGGCAGGCGCAGCGGGCCGACCACCTCGTCGGCTGGTTCGAGAACGGCCTGCAGGCGATGTACTTCGTGCTCTGCGACGAGCACGACCCCCACGTGGTCTACCAGTTCGGCCTGCAGCGCGACGCCGCGACGGATCTGCTGCTGCGCCGGGTGGGTCTGAACGCCTACCGGATGCCCGAGCGGCGCTTCAGCGCCGAGTGAGCCGTCGGGTGCGTCAGCGGTCGGGGCGCCGGCCGCCAGAGCTCTGACACCCCGGCCCGCGGCCCGCGGCCTCCGGCCGACCGCGCCGCGCTGGCACGGACCCTGCTGAGGCCCCACCCCGGACGGACACCTCGGGGAGAGGCCCACCATGAAGTCCGGCAGACGGGGACGCGCTGCGCATCCCGGCCGCATCCTGCTCGCCGCGGGCGACCGCGCCTTGGCCCGCGACCTCACCGCCTGGCTGATCGACGCCACGGCCTGCGACGTCACGCACGTTCGCGATCTGCGCAATGGCTGGAGCCTCTGCCGGGGCGGCCCCTGGCGCCTCGTCCTCTCGGTGTCCGCCCTGCGCGAGGGCCCCGGCCTGGCGATGCTGAGCCGCAGCAAGACCCTCCGGCCCCACGTGCCGACGGTGCTGATGACCGAATACGGACCCGGCGGCGTGGCCGTCGACGAGCTCGGCTACGTCGACGCGCTGCTGGGGTTGCCGCCCTCGAAGGTGGCCCTGAGCACCACCGTGCTGAACCTGCTCGGCCGGCACGACGCCGCGCTCGAGGCCGCGCGCGCCGGGCGCCGACCCATGGTGGGCAGCGTGGCCGAGCTCACCCGCCCGGCGCCCGAGACCTTCACCCACCCCCTCGGCTTCGCCGCCCCCCGCTGGGGCCACCTGTCCGCCGGATAACTATTCGAAGCCGAACGGCTTTTTGACTTCACCCGCGTCCTGACCCACGCTTCGCCCATGCTCCGCCTGCTGCACCTCGTGCCGTGCGCGCTGCTCGCGCTGGCGAGCGTCGCCGGGGCTGCGCCGAGGGTGCGCGGCGTGGACTTCGCCGCCGACGACGCGGCGCTGGTGTTCACCGTCGACATCGACGGCGTCTACGACTCGGGCCGCTTCGACGCGCGCCTGGTGGACCGACGGCGGGTGCTCGAGGTGCGCCTCGGCGGGGTCGCGACGGCCCGAGAGTGGCTCGAGACCGTCGATCCGCTGATCGAGCGCACGCTGCTGCACCCGTCCCGCGGCGCGCGCCGCGCGAACCTCCGCATCCGCTTCACCCAGGCGCTGCCGAAGGGCCACGCGGCCGCGGTCGAGATCATGCCCCGGGACGGCCGAGTGCAGGTGCGCATCCCGCGGCCCGCCGGTGAGCCCGCCGCCTCCGCCGCCGCGGCCCCGCCGCCGGCCGCGGCGGCGCCGGCGCCCCCTGCCGAGCCTGCGGCCGGCGCCGGCCCCGGCCGCCGAGCCCGCGCCCCCGAGCCCGCGCCGGCGCCTGCGCCCCCGAGCCCGCGCCGGCGCCAGCGCCCTCGGACGCGGCGTCGGCGCCCGTCGCCGAGCCGCCCCCGCTGTCGCGCCGCCCCCGCCCCCCGCGCCGCCGCCCGTCCGCACGCCGGCCGATCCGCCCGCACCAGCCGCGGACGTCTCGGCCGGTCTCGATCGCGTCACCGCCCACCTGCACGCCACGCTGCTCGAGCGCGAGGCGCCGGCCCGGCTGGCGGTGCTCGCGGTGGACGCGGTGGACGAGGCCGCGCCGCCTCGGCAGCTCGCGGCCTTCACCACCGCCGCCCTGCGCCACCGCCTGCGCGACCGTCCCCGCGTCTTCCTGGCCCCGACCGCCCGCCTCGACGCCACGCTCGACGCCCTGGGCCGCGCGGCCGCCGACGACGAGGCCCGCGCCGCGGCCCGCCTGCACGGCGCCGACACCCTCACCCGCGCCACGCTGACCGCCACCGGCGACACCCTCACCCTGCGGGCGACGCTGTTCGACGCCGCCTCGGGCCACCCCCTCGCGCGCGCCGACCAGAGCTTCGAGCGGGCCGCCCTGGCGGCCGCCGCCGACGCCGCGGCCGTCCCCTTCGGCCCGGCCGACGCAACCTGGCGCTCCGCCGTGGCCCCCGGCTGGGGTCAGATCGAGGCCGGCGCCACCGGCCGCGGCGTGGCCTACGCCACGCTCTTCGGCGCCTCGTTGGCCGCCGCGCTCACCTCGGCGGTGCTGGGCGCCGCCGCCGAGGACGACTACCAGGACAGCGGCGCCGACGCGGTCGAGCGGCGCGAGGACGGCAACGCCCACTACAGCCGCGCCAACGTCTTCTTCGTCGCCGCCGGCGCCGTCTGGCTGACCGCGGTGCTCGACGCGCTGATCACCACCGATGACCGCGTCACCTGGCGCATCGCCCCGGGGGAGGCGCCGTGATCCGCCGCCTGCTCCCGGCCCTCGCGCTGCTGACCGCCTGCGCCCCCATCGAGGCCGATCACCCCCTCGATCCCGCGACCCCGCGCGATCAGCAGGCGGCGGCCCAGATCGTGGGCCGCGTGCTGCTGCCGTCGGGCGATCCGGCGCTGGTCGACGTCACCCGCGTGCACCTCTTCGCCGGGCCCGATCCCGACGCCGCCCCGGTACAGACCACGTTGCTGCGCGACGACACCGGCCGCTTCGCCTTCGAGCGCGTCACGCCCGGCGCCTACCGCCTGGCCGTCGAGGCCCCCCGCCTGTCGACCCCGCCGCTGATCTTCGTGCTGGGCCCCGGGCAGGCCGTCGACGTGGGCGTCCTCGTGCTGCGCGATCCCCGCGTCGGGCTCGAGGGCGTCGTGCGTGGGCGCGTGATCCTCGCCGACGGCGCGCCGCCCGACGACGTCACGGTGGGCGCGCCCGCGGCGGGCCGGCAGGTGCGCGCCGACGCCGACGGCGCCTTCGCGCTGGCCCTGCCGGTGGGCACCTGGGACGTCCGCGCGACGCGCCCCGGCTACGCGGCCGCCGAGGCCACCGGCGTCACGCTGGCCGACGGCGCCGACGTCGAGCTTGCCGCGCCCCTGCGCCTGGACCCGCGGCCGGGCGCCGCCTTCGGCACGGTGTCGATGACGTCCTTCGGCTCGCCCGCGCGGTTGGCCGAGGCCGCGATCGGTCTGCTGGCGCCCGCGGACGAGCGCGTGCTGCGCAGCGCCACCCCGGTCGACGGCCTGTTCGCGTTCGAGGATCTGGCGCCCGGACGCTATCGGCTGCGCGTCGCCCACCCGGCCTACGACGTCGCCACGCGCGCCCTCGTCGTGGCCCCCGGCGGCCTCACCGACCTGGGCGACGTCGCCCTGACGCACGCCTCGAGCGGCAGCTTCGCCGTGCCCCTGGTCGGCAGCGTCGCGCTGGAGGGCGGGGCGCCGCCGGGGGGCATCACCGTGACCGTCCGCCTCGCCGACGGCCAGGTGTTCGCCCGCCTGCTGACCGCCGCCGACGGCGTCTTCGCCGTTCGGGCCGCCGCCGGCGAGCGCTACGCGGTGACCGCCGAGCGCGCCGGCTACGCGCCCGCCACCCTCGCGCCGATCCGCTACGACGCCCTCGCCGACCGCTTCGTCGGCCCCGCCGGCGCGCCCCTCCGCCTGGCGCTGTCGCCCTGAAGCGCCCGCGGCGCTTGCCGCCCCGCCTGCCCTTGGTTCAAGCTGCGCGGGAGCCGCGTGCGCCGCGCCGCCGAGCCGGCGCTCCGGCACCGACCCAGCCGCCAGGAGTCGCCATGACCGACCACCGAGTCCGCATGCAGGACCGCGAGATCTTCACCGCCGAGCACCAGGAGATCCGCAAGACCGTCCGCCGCTTCGCCGAGAGCCTCGCCCCGCACGCCGAGGCGTGGGACGAAGAAGGCATCTTCCCGCGGGAGGTCTTCACGCAGGCGGGCGAGCTGGGCCTGTTGGGCATCGGCCACGACCCGGCGTACGGCGGCCTGGGCCTCGACTGGTGGTACACCGTCTGCTACGCCGAGGAGTTGGTGCGCACCAACAACGCCGGCCTCAACATGGCGCTGATGGTGCAGTCGGACATGGCCACGCCGATCATCAACGAGATCGGCAGCGACGAGGTGAAGCGCAACTTCCTCGAGCCCGCCATCAAGGGCGAGATGATCGCCGCCCTCGGCGTCAGCGAGCCCGGCGGCGGCAGCGACGTCGCGGCCATCCGCACGACGGCGCGGCGCGACGGCGACGATTACGTCATCAACGGCCAGAAGCTGTGGATCACCAACGGCACGCGCGCCGACTTCATCACGCTGGCGGTGCGCACCGGCGACGACGGCTTCGGCGGCATCTCGCTGTTGGTGTTCCCCACCGACGTGGCCGGCTTCAGCGTGGGCAAGAGCCTCAAGAAGGTCGGCAACAAGTCCTCGGACACCGCCGAGCTGTTCTTCGACGACTGCCGCGTGCCCGTGCGCTACCGGCTGGGCGAAGAGAACATGGGCTTCTACCACATCATGACCAACTTCCAGGGCGAGCGGCTGATCGCGGCGGTGGGCGCCGTCGCCGGCATGGAGCTCGCCGTCCGCCGCGCCATCGAGTACGGCAACGAGCGCAAGGCCTTCGGGCGCCCGGTGACGAAGTTCCAGGTGTGGAAGCACAAGCTGGTCGACCACCTCACCGCCATCGAGGCCGCCCGCCGGCTGACCTACTACGCCGTCGACAAGTTCGTGAAGCAGCCGAAGAACGCGGTGCGCGAGATCACCATGGCCAAGCTGTTCGCCGGCGATCTGATGCAGCGGGTCATGTACGACTGCATGCAGATGTACGGCGGCTTCGGGTACACCACCGAGTACGCGATCAGCCGCGCGTGGACCGACGCCCGGCTGATCACCATCGGCGGCGGCACGTCCGAGATCATGAAAGAGATCCTCACGAAGATCGAAGGGCTCTGACGCGCGCTCCCCTGTCCGCTGCTGTTCGCGAGGTCGCCGTGCGCTGGACGTCCCTGCTTCTGCTCTTGCCCGGCCTGGTCGCGTTCGGCTGTGACGATGGGGGGGACGCGACCGACGACGGCGGCGGCGCGGCCGCGGTGCCGCGCGACGCCGGCCCGCCGAACGGACGCCTGATCGACGCCCACCTGCAGGACGCCCGCCCGCCCCGCCCGGATCTCGGGCCGCCGATCGACGCCGGCCCACGCGACGCCGGCGAGCGGCCCCTCGCCCCCGACGCCGGCGCCTGCCAGCCCGGCGCGCGCGAGCGCTGCAACGGCGAGGACGACGACTGCGACGGCACCATCGACGAGGGCTTCGACATCGGCCGGGCCTGCCTCGACCGCAGCGCGGACGGCTGCGCGCGCACCGGCACGCTGCAGTGTGTCTCACCGGCGCGCTCGGCCTGCGTGCCCGATCCCGATCCGCGCGAGCAGTGCAACGGCCGCGACGACGACTGCGACGGCGCGTACGACGAGGGCTTCGCGCTGGGCGAGGCCTGCGAGGTGGGCGTCGGCGTCTGCGTGCGCGCCGGCGTCACCATCTGCCTCGGACCCGACGAGGTGGCCTGCGGCGCGGTGCCCGGCCCGCCCGAGGGCGAGGTGTGCAACGGCCTCGACGACGACTGCGACGGCGTCGCCGACGAGGAGCTGGGCCCGGCGGAGGGCATCGGCGCGCCCTGCACCGTGGGCGTCGGCGCGTGTACGCGCGAGGGCACCACCATCTGCCCGGCCGGCGGCGGCGGCTTCTCGTTCGAGGGCATCCGCGAGGATCTGCCCGAGGCCGACGTCGTGCGCGGCGGCTTCGAGCCCTGCTTCGCCGGCCGCTACGACGACAACCAGGCGCTGGTGGCCGACGTCCTCGCGGCCTGCGACGGCGACGTCCTGCTGCTGGGGTGCCGGCCGGTGGGCGACGACACACTGCACCTCGCCGCCATGGGCGCGCGGGCCGACGTGCTGTTCCCGACCGGCGGCGACGCGAACACCACGCACGCCCACAACGGCGTCGCCTGGTACTTCGACGACAGCCACTCGTGGGGGTTCGCGCCCGAGGGCGCGCGCGTCCAGCTCAACTCGTGCGACACCAGCAACGAGCAGGGCCCGCTGCGCATGTGCTGGCACACGGGCGGCGGACGTCTGAACAGCGGCTACCGCTGCGGCGACGAGCTCCTCAACGGCAACGGGCAGTGGGAGCGGGTGATCTTCCAGCGCGAGGGCACGCTCGAGGGCGTCGGGCTGGCCTGCGACGTCGAGCCGGGCGAGCCGGTCGCCGAGACCTGCAACGCGCGGGACGACGACTGCGACGAGGCCGTCGACGAGGACACCGTCTCGGGGCGGCGCTGCGACGAGGGCGTCGGGCTGTGCGAGTTCGGCCTGATCGCCTGTGACGAGGCCGGGGTCGAGCGCTGCGAGGTGATGCCGCTCGAGCCCGCCACCGAGGTCTGCAACGGCGTCGACGACGACTGCAACGGGATCACGGACGACGTGCCCGGCCTCGACGCGGTGTGCGCCGAGGGCCTGGGCATCTGCGCCCGCGAAGGCGTCCAGGTGTGCAGCCCCGTGCTCGATCGCGTCGACCTCGACTTCGCGGGCGTCCGCCGCGACCTGCCCGTCGACGACGTGGTGGGCGGCGGCTTCGTCGAGTGCTACCGCGACGCCTACAACAACGCGAACACCCCCCTCGACGTGATCCTCGACGCCTGCCCCGGCGACGTCCTGCTGACGGCCTGCGCCGAGACGGACGCGCCGCGGCTGGCCGTGGCCGCGATGGGCGCCCGCGAGGACGTCCTGCGCCCCACGGGGCGGCTGCCCGGCGGCACGCACGAGGCCAACGGCGTCGCGTGGTACTTCAGCGACGATCTCTCGTGGGGCTTCGCGCCCGCCGGCGCGCAGGTGGAGCGGCGCCGCTGCGACATCGCCGCCGATCAGGCCGAGCTGCGCATGTGCTGGCACACGCGCGACGGCCGCATCGACAACGGCGCGCGCTGCGGCAACCAGGCGGTGGGCGGCAACGACCGCTGGCAGCGGGTGATCTACGCGCGCGCCGGCACCGCGGGCGACGGCCTGCTGTGCGACGCCGCGCCCGCGCCGGTCGCCGTGCAGGAGGCCTGCGATGGCCTCGACGACGACTGCGACGGGCTGACCGACGAGGACTTCCCGGTCGGTGATCCCTGCGCCGCGGGCGTCGGCGCCTGCCGCGTCGAGGGCGCGCTGGCCTGCGACGCCACCGGCGCCATCCGCTGCGACGCCGAGCCCACCGCGCCCGAGGACGAGCAGTGCAACGGCGCCGACGACGACTGCGACGGCCGCTTCGACGAGGGCCTCGAGTGCCCCGCCTTCGTCAGCTGCCGGGCGGCGCAGGCCGCCGGCAACGCCGACAGCGGCGTCTACCGCATCGCCACGGCGGACGGCGTGGTCGACGTGTACTGCGATCTCGAGACCGACGGCGGCGGCTGGACGCTGGTGGGCAGCACGGCCACCCAGCCGCCCGACGACGTCGGCGGCGCCTGGCACCCCAACCTCGCCACCCTGTCGCCGGGCGAGGTGAACCTCGGCCTGTGGGACGGGCTGGTGCGCCTCGGGCCCTACGCCGACGTCCGCTTCGCCTGCCGCCCGGACGCGGCCGCCCCGGCCGACGCCCCGATGGCCGTCGACTTCAGCGTCTACGGCGTGCCGTGGTACGCCGACATCGCCACGGCGGCCACCGACGCGGACAGCTGCTTCGCCGCGGCCGACGGGCGTGGCCGCGACGCCGTGGCGCCCGCGCGGCGCGACAACCTGAGCGACGCCGTGCGCGAACGCGGCACGCCGTGGTCGGGCGGCGAGCGCCTGGGCGAGGACACGTGCGACGACGTCTTCGACTTCGCGATCGACTTCGACGACCTGGGCCACCGAGGCAACCCGCAGGACGGGACCGACTGGGGCGAGTCGGACGGCGTCGCCAAGTGCGGCGACGTGCTCAACGGCGCCGGTCAGTGGTTCGTCTTCGCGCGCGAGCGGCCCGAGGTGGTCCCGGTGGACGGCGTCGTCGCCCTGATCGGGCTGCCCGACGCGGTGGCCGACGCGCTCGCCGCCCGGCTGGTCAGGGTCGAGGCGCTGGCCGCCGCCGACGTCCCCGCGCGCCTGGCCGAGGCGGACGTGGCCGTCGGCGTCCTCGGCGATCCCACCGAGCTGGACGCCGCCGGTCTCGCCGCCCTCGACGCCTTCAACCGCCGGGGCGGCGGCGTCCTGGCGCTCGGCCCCGGCGTCGCGCCCTTCGGCGCCGAGCTGCACCCGACGCTGAGCCCGGCCCTGGCCGAGGTGACCCCGCTCGGCTTCTTCGACGTGGCCGTGGGCGGCGGGGACGAGCTGGCCCCCGCCACGCCCGTGCGCCCGGTGCGCGCCGACGAGCCGGTCTTCACCGGCGTCGCGCGCCCGCTCGCGAGCGCCGCTGGCACCGCCCGCTTCGCCACGCTGTTCGGCGTCGAGGGCCGGCCGACCAGCTTGCGCACCCTGGCCACCTTCCCCGGCGACGGCTCGCCCGCGTTCCCCGAGGGCGATCTGCCGGCGGTCGCGCTCGGCGCCCGCTGCGGCGGCTCGGTGGTGCTGGCGCCGGTCGACCTGGCGCCCGGCGTGCCCGACGATCCGGACGTCGACGCCCTGCTGGCCCGCCTGGTGGCGCGCGCCGCGGCCGTACCGCCGCCGGATCTGCCCGACGTGTGCCCACGAAACCCCGCCCTGCGCCCGCGCCTGCTCCTGTGCGGCGAGGCCGCGTTCGATCTCGCCCGGCTCGCGCCCGAGGGCGCGCGGCTGGAGGTCGACGCAGGGTGCGCGCCCGACGCCGACGCCCAGGCCCTGATCGTGACGCCCGAGGGGCTCGAGGCGCTCGACCTCGACGCCGTCACGCCCTGGCTCGAGGCCGGCGGCCAGCTGATCGCGACCGGCGGCGCCGGCGCCGAGGTTCACCTCGCGGTCTTCGACGAGCCGGGCATGGCCGGCGCGCTCGCCGGCACCTGCGGGGGCGGCGTGATGCCCCCGGTGCGCCGCGCCGGCGGCGACGCGTTCTGGCGCGAGAACCGCTGGCTGGCGGGCGCGCCGGGCGGCTGCGGCGGCGATCTGGCCGGGCTCGCCGGGGTGACCGCCCTCGGAGGCTGGGACGACGCCACCACCTCGCTGGCCTATCGCGACTTGGGCGAGGGCCGCGTGTGGTTCGTCGCGACCGACTGGGCGGCCGGTGGCCCCGACTTCGGCGACGGCGATCTCGCGCTGCTGCGCACCATGGTGGCCGGCGTCGGCCAGGGCGGGCTGTACTTCGAGGGCTACGCCACCGACCTGCCGCTCGACGAGGTCGAGCGCGGCGGCTTCGAGGTGTGCTGGCAGGGGGGTTACGGCGAGGGGGCGTCGATCGCCGACATCCTGGCCGCGTGCGACGGCGACGTCCTGATGATGGCGTGCCGCCCCGAGGGCGCCGAAGACCTGCGGCTGGCCGCCATGGGCGAGCGCGACGCCATCGTCGGCGTCGAGGATCCCGGCCCCGCCGACCGGCACCCGCACAACGGCGTCGACTGGTACTTCAGCCCGGGGCGGTCGTGGGGCTTCGCGCCGGAAGGCCTGGGCGTGCAGCGCAACACCTGCGACACGCAGGGAGACGGCGCCGAGGGCCGACTGTGCTGGCACACGGGCGGCGGTAACGTGAACAACGGCTGGCGCTGCGGCGCCGACACGGGCATCGGGCGCGGCTGGGAGCGGCTGCTGTTGCAGCGGCGGGGTCCGCTGCGCTGACCGGCGGCCGGGCGAAAGGTTGACGCCCAGACGTACCTACACGAACCTACATCGGCAACCCAGGAGGGGGGGAGACGATGCGAGGTTCCAGCGATCGACGCGCGCATCCGCGGGTGCGGTGCCTGGCCACCGTGCGGGCGCTCGGCAGCGACGGCACCGTCGAAGGCCGCGCCACCAACATCAGCGAGGGCGGCATGTACCTGCAGCGGCTGACCTGCGAGCCGCTGTGCCCCGGCGAGCAGCTGCGCCTCGAGGTCGATCTGCCCGACGGCCCGGTGCGCGTGATGGGGCGCGTGGTGAAGCCCGCCGAGGAGGTGTTCTACCAGGCGGGCGCCATCGCCTTCACCGCCGTCGACGAGCTGGATCGCGACCGGCTGCGCCGCTTCGTGGGCCAGCGCGGACGTGCACGCCGCGGCCTGCGCGGCACGCCCCTCGCCCGCATCAAGGTGCGCCGCGCCGCCCGCTGAGCGCGCGCCTTCGCGCCGTCTGGTCTGCGCCCCCCGGCCGTCAATCACTTGACGTCTAACATTTCGTTCACTAAACTCCGTCGATGTGGTCGGCCGGCGTCCGCCGTCGACCCCCGCCCGGATGCGCCCCGCCGCGTGCACCCCACGCCGGCACCGGCTGCATCCCAGACGAAGACGGAGGAGACCCTATGGAGCCTGGCTCGAGCCTGCCGACCTTGTACGTCCACACGATGCGCCCCGAGTGGGGCCTGGCCATCCTGGCCGCCGAAGACCGGACGAAGCGCAGGTTCTTGTTCCAGGACGGACAGGTCCGGACCTTCAAGCGCGGCTTCTTCCACCTGCTCGAGACGGCCGACAAGCCGCTCGACGTGGCCGCGCGCGTCGCCAACGAGCTGAGCCACAAGCTCGACGACGGCCACCCCGAGCGCAACGTCGTCCCCGCCCGCAGCGAAGCGGGCGCCACCTTCGAGGATCAGGTCGCCATCTTCGGCATGCTGTTCGAGAAGGGCTTCGAAGACGCCGACTGGATCGACCGCGTGCGCGGCGCCGGCGGCGGCAACCGCCGCAAGAAGCACCGCGATCCGGCCATCGCCGACGCGCAGACGCTGCTGGCCGAGGATCGCCTGCGCGGGCACCTGGCCGCCGGCGACTTCGAGAAGGTGCGCGCGGACGTGATGACGCTGCTGAACGCCACCAGCCTGGCCAACCGCAAGGATCGCGAGCCCCTCGAGGATCTGCCGCCCGAGCGGCTCGAGGACTACGCCACCGCGCAGGTCGAGCTGCTGCACGGCGACGGCCCCCTGCTCGACCGCTTCACCCGCCTGATGGCCGCCCTCGACACCGAGGACGGGCCCAAGGTGACCTGGCCGCTGGTGACGACGCCCCTGGCGCTGCTGCACCCGACCGAGCACATCGCGGTGAAGCCCGCGCCCTTCCGCCGGCAGGCCGAGTGGATGGCGCCCACGCTGGTCTTCGCCAAGAAGCCCAACGGCACCCTGTACCGCCGCTTCCGCAAGATGGCGCGCGCCGTTCAGGCCGCCCTGACCAAGGCCGGCTTCGCCCCGCGCGATCTGCTGGACGTGCACGACTTCATCGTCACGACGCTGCGCCCCAAGCACCTGCGCATGCTCGAAGAGGTGGAGGACGACGCCGGCCGCGCCGCGGCCTGATGCCGGGCGCGGCGCGGCCCGAGGGCCCCGTCGCGTCCACCGAACCCCCAACGACCCCGAGGAGAGACCCATTCGACGCCGACCCCGCCCCCAACCCACCCGCCGCCATCACGAGCACCGCATCAACCGCATGATCCGCGTCCCGCGCATCCGCGTCATCGGACCGGACGGTGATCAGCTCGGGGTCATGACCCCCGAGCGCGGCATGCTCATCGCCGAAGACCGCAAGCTGGACCTCGTCGAGGTCGCCCCCGAGGCCAGCCCGCCCGTGTGCCGGGTGATGGACTACGGGCGCTTCCGCTACGAGCAGTCCAAGAAGAGGCAGGCGAACAAGCAGCGCACGGCCCAGCTGAAGACCATCCGGCTGCGGCCCAAGACCGACGACCACGACCTCGAGTTCAAGCTGCGCAAGGTGCGCAAGATGCTCGACCGCGGCGACCGCGTGCGCCTGGTGATGCGGCTGCGTGGCCGGGAGCGCGGCGTCGTCGGCCGCTGGACGGCGAAGCTGCGCGAGCTGGTGGCCGAGATGGGCGACGACGTGCGCACGCAGGGGCCGCCCCAGCACGAGGGGCGCGCGGTCAGCGTGACGTTGGAGCCGGTGGCCGAGAGCGGCTGAGCCGCTCGGTCCGCCCGATCAGCCGAGCGGCCCGTCGGCGACCACGACGCCGTCGGCGTCGGCGTACAGCCACGCGCCCGGCCGAAACGTGACGTCGAGGAAGCGCACCTCGACGTCGCGCTGACCCTCCCCCCGCTTCTCGGTCTTCCGCGGGATGGTGCCCAGCGCGCGCACCAGCAGCGGCATCCGGCCGATGACCGCCGCGTCGCGGATGACCCCGTGCACCACCACGCCCGCCCAGCCGTTGTCGACGGCCAGCTGCGCCAGCCGATCGCCCAGCAGGGCGAACCGGCGCGAGCCGCCGCCCTCCACCACCAGGACGCGCCCGTCGCCGGGCTCGCCGACCGCCTCGCGCACCCGGCTGTTGTCCTCGTGGCAGCGCACGGTCGCGATGGGCCCGGCCGCCGCCCGCACCCCACCGAAGTCGAGCAGCGCGTTCGGCGCCATCACCTGCAGCGCGTCGCCGTGCGCGTCGTAGAGATCCGCGGTCGCGAAGTCGCTCGCCACGTCACTTGCCCCCGTCGTACTGGCCCTGCAGCGCGTCCAGCGTCGCGGTCGAGGGCGGCACCACCGTGTCCACCCCCAGCAGGCCGCACATCTCGGCGCCGTCCGCCTGGCACAGCGTGCCCGCCTTGGCCGCGACCGCCTTCACCAGCGCCGGATCGGCGCCCTTGGCCGCGCCCAGCGTCAGCCCCGGCAGGCCGGGGCTCGCCACCACCACCTTCAGCGGCGGCACGAGCCCGAGATCCTGCGCCGACTTGAGCGTCACGTCGTCCACGAGCGCCGCGTCCAGCTTGCCCTTCTGCACCTTGCGCACGGCGCCCAGGGGCCGCCGCGCCGCCTTCATCTTCAGCGCCTCGGGCGCGACCTTGCCCCCCAGCACCACCCGCGCGACGAAGCGATCGTCCTCCAGGGTGCTCTGCAGCGACCGACCCGCCAGGCCGGCCGCGTCCGTCGGGCCGTCGGCGCCGGCGATCACGTGGTAGTGGCGCAGGTCGAGCGGGCCGAAGTGCGCCAGCGGCACCAGCTCCCAGGCCGCGCGCCGCCGCACCCAGGTGTTCAGATCGAGCACCACCAGCGCCGGCGCCTGCTTCGCCGCGGCGGCCGCGCAGTCCTTGGTGGTGTTGGCGTAGACGCCCTCGAGGCGGCCCTCGGCCAGGCCCGCCTGCTTCTCGGTGAAGCGCACGAACTTCTCGAGCAGCGCGGCGGCCTGCATGGGGTCGCCGGGGCCACCCACGTCGCACACCAGCACGCGGTCGGCGGCCACCGCGGGGCCCGCGAGCGCCACGGTCATCAACCCGGGGATCAGCGCACGTCTCATGTCGTCTCCTCGTTCGTCGCCCGCCGCAGAAGATGCAGGACGGCGGGCAGGAAGACCACCCCGGCGACCAGGCAGGCGCTGACGCCCACCAGCAGCAGCATGCCGAACGACGCCGTCGCGCGGTGGCTGGCCAGGGCCAGCGAGCCGAAGCCCACGATGGTGGTCACGCCGGACAGCAGCACCGCGCCGCCCGTATGGCACACGACGCCCGCGACGTCGCGCTCGCCCTGCTGCCGCCAGCGGTGCAGCAGGTGGACGCCCGCGTCGACCGCGATGCCGAGCACGAGCGGCAGCGAGACGACGTTGCCGGCGTTGTATTGCATGCCCGTCAGGCTCACCACCGCCCAGGTCCACACGACGCCGACCCCCAGCGGCACGACGGCCAGCAGCGCGTAGCGCGGCGACCGGAAGTCGACCAGCAACAGCAGCAGCAGCGCGGTGATGGCGATCCACGAGGCCTCGACGAAGCCGAAGCGGATCGAGCGCATGTTGTCGAGGTGCACGACCGGGAAGCCGGTCGCCTCGACGGCCACCGCCTGCAGGTCGGCCACGAAGCGCTCGAGGGCGTCGCGCGTGCCGAGGTCGTCCTTGGGATAGGCGTACACGGCGTAGCGCCCGTCGCTGGCCAGGCGCCCGGCGACCGGCGGCGGCAACGCGGCCAGCACCACCTCGGGGGGCGCGTCGGGGGCGGCGCGGGCCCGCCGCGTCATCCCCAGCACCGTGTCGCGCAGCGCGCGCACCTCGGGCGCCAGCCGCGCGAGCGCCGCGGGCCGCGCCTCGTCGGGCAGCGCGTCGTAGGTGTCGGCCAGCCGCCGGGCCGCCGCGCGGGCGCCTCCAGCCACGCGGCCTGCGCCGCCGACGCGCGCCGCGCGTCCAGCCAGGCGTCCTCGAGGGCGTCGGCCAGCTCGTCCGCCGCCTCGCCGAAGCCCTCGACGTCCGCCGGCGCGGGCGGCGCAGGCTCGCCCGCGGCGGGCAGCCGCCGCAGCGCCTCGGCCCGCGCCGCGGACGGCGCCGGCAGCAGGTCGATCGCCGTCTCGGTGCGCGCCACCGTGGCGCGCGCGCCGAGCGCCGCCGCCACGCGCGCCGCGTCCTCCAGGCTGCCCACCTCGACCGCCGCGCCCGACGCGGAGTAGCCGGTGCGCGCCTCGAGCCGCGCGAGGGCCGCCGTCGCGGGCGTATCGGGCAGCAGCGCCACCCAGTCGTACGACCAGGGCACCGGGCGGGCCACCAGCAGCGACGCCCCGAGCAGCGCCAGCCCTCCGACGGCCAGCGGCCGGGCGAAGCGCGCGACCGCGGCGCCGGCGCGCGCCGCGCGAGGCGGCGCGACCTCGTCGTCGCGGAAGAACGACAGGCGCGGCAGCGTCAGCAGCGCGGGCAGCAGCGTCGACGTCACCGCCAGCCCCGCCACCAGACCGAACGCCGTCATCAGCCCCATCTCGCGGAAGCCCCGGAAGTCGGTGACGATCAGCGCGAAGAAGGCGCCCGACGTCGTGAAGACGCCGGTCAACAGGCCGGGACCGACGCCGTGGATGGCGTCGCGCACGGCGTCGCCGACGTCCAGGCGCTCGCGGGCCTCGTCGAAGCGCGCCAACAGGTGCACCGAGGCGTCGATGCACAGGCCCAGCAGCACGGGCACGACGGCCCCGGTCAGCAGGTTCAGGGTGCCGAAGGTCAGCTGCACGAAGGCCAGCGTCCACACCAGCACGAAGGGCAGCGGCGCCAGCGCCAGCAGGGTGCGGCGCAGCGAGCGGTAGCCGACGCCCAGCACCAGCAGCAGGCCCGCGGTGGCGTAGAGGCCGGTCACCCACATGTCCGACTCGATCGCCGCGGCCTCGTCGGCGATCAGGGCGGGCATGCCGGTGAGCGTCACCCGGACGTCGGGCAGGTCGGCCCCCACCGCGGCCCCGGCGCGCGCGCGCACCACCTCGACGAAGGGCACGACCTCGGCGGGATCGTCGGTCTGCACCGTCGGGCGCACGAGCACCAGCTTCACGCCGCCGTCGGTGGACGACAGATAGCCGGCGTCGTCGAGGCCCGGGGCCGCGGCCTCGGCCGGCAGCATCGCGCGCATCAGCGGCGGCGCGCCGGGCCCCTTCAACGTCGCGGTCAGCGCGTCCAGCAGCCGCGCGACGGCCTCCATCCCCTGCCGTGCGCGGGCCTCGGCCGCCTCGCCCTCGGGGGCCGGCTCGGCGCCGCGCGCCTCCAGCTCGGCGCTCAGGGCCGCGAGCAGGTGGCGTGGCGCCGCCAGCGCGCGCACGCGCGCCAGACCGCCGCCCACCAGCCCGTCGACCGCGGCGCGCGCGCCCTCGTCGTCGGCGAAGAACAGCGCGAGCTCCGCCATGGCCGCGCGATCGACGCGGCCCATCGCGTCGCGCACCGGGCCGCCGGGCAGCGCCGCCGTCAGCGCGTCGACCGCGCGACGGCGCGCCGGCTCGTCGCCGCCCTCGACCAGCACCACCAGCTGGTTCGGCGAGCCGAAGCGCGCCTCGAAGCTGCGCAGCTGCACTTGCGCCGGGCGGTCGGCGTCGATCATGCCCGAGTGGCCCGCGTCCACGCCCAGCAGCGGCAGGCGGGTGGCGGCCAGCACGGTCAGCGCGACGAGGATCCACAGCGTGCGGCCGGGGCGGTGCAGCGCCCAACCGGCCAGCGTCTCGAGCAGGCGATCGCGCACGCGCTCAGTCCCGGCCGTCGAGGCTCAGCAGGTAGGCCTCGAGCTGGCCCAGCTGCGCCTCGGTGAGATCGCCGGTGCGCCCGTGCCGATCGTCCGGGTTGCGGTCCACCAGCACGGCGCGCAGCGTCGCCGCCGAGCCGTCGTGCAGGTAGGGCGCCGAGTGCCACAGCCCGTGCAGCGTGGGGGTGTCCAGGCCGATCAGCGGGGCCCCGAGGCGCTGCCCCGAGCCGGGCCCCAGCGTGCCCACGTCGTGCAGCACCGGCGCGCCCTCGGCGTCGAGCCCGCTGTCGGTCAGCGTCGGGCCGCGGTGGCAGTCGTCGCACCCCGCCTGCTCGAAGATCGCGCGCCCCGCCTCCGCGTCGGCGCCGCGCAGGTGCGGCGACCTCGGCTCGTCCGTCAGCGAGCCCACGTAGGCGGCCAGCGCGTCCAGATCGGCGCTCAGGCCGGCCTTCGGCGGGCCCAGGGGCGTGTCCGCCTGCGCGAACGCGTCCTCGCTCATCAGGCCCAGGCCGCCGAAGTGGCCGCGGATGTCGTGTTCGAAGTCCTGCACCTCGTCGAAGTTGGCGCTCCAGTGCAGCAGCCCGTGCGCGGTGCCCGCGCGGCCGAGCAGCGAGATCGTGTTCCGCAGCCCCTCGCCGCGGTCGGTGAAGTCCCAGACGAGGCGATCGCCGTCGCCGTCCAGGTGACAGTGCGCGCAGGCGAGGTAGCCGTCGCCGGCCAGGCGGCGGTCGAAGCTGTCGTTGAACAGCTGCTTGCCCCGCAGCACCTCGGCGGGCAGCGGCTCGTCGTCGACGAGGGGGATCACGGCGACGGGCGTCGGCAGCTGGCGGAAGTCGGTGACGTCGTACACGCGCACCTCGCGGCTCAGGGTCGCGTTGACGTACAGCAGGCGGTCGTCGGCCGACAGCGCCAGGCCGTCCGGCGCGTAGCCGACGTCGAGCAGCGTGCCGGCCTGGTTGCCGGTGAGCACGTCGTAGCGCTCGACGGCGCGGCTGCCCCGCATCGCGACGAACAGGTAGTCGCCGCGGCTGCTGAAGACGCCGGCGGACGCGAGGCCGCGGTTGTCGAACTGCTTGCGCCGCGCCACCGACTCGGCGCCCGTCGCGGGATCGACCCACGAGACGACGGCGCGCAGGACGTGGTCGTGCGCGAAGTCCTCGCCGCTGACGAACCGGCCCGTGCCCACGTTGGCCTGCAGCGATGGCAGCGCCACGCGATCGCCCTGGGGCGACACCAGCGCCTGCTCGAGGTAGCTGGGCACGCCGCCCAGCTCGGTGTCGGACGGCGGCTGGGGGTCGAAGGCCAGCGACCAGGCGGTCCGTTCGAAGGTGGTGGGATCGAGGGCCACGAGCCGGCCGCCGTCGGGCGGCGAGCGCCAGCGCGTGATCAGCAGGCGGCCGTCGGGCAGCGCCGCCAGACCCCGCGCGTCCTCGATGGCCTCGGCGGTGGCCACGACGGTCGGCGCGCCGCCGGCGCCGCGCTCGATCCGCGCCACCTGCCCCGTGCCCTGCAGCGCGACGAAGAGCGCCTCGTCGAGGGCGAGCACGCCGAAGGGCCGGCTGCCGCGCGGCAGGGCCACCCGCGACAGGCCCCCGTCGGGCTCGATCACGACGACCGCGTCGGTCGACGGATCGCTCACCGCGACCGCATCACCCCACGCCGCCACGCACCGCGGCGCGCCGCCCACCTCGACCGCGCCGGCCGGCGCGAGGCCATCGACGAAGCGCACCGCGCCGGCGTCGCGGACCACGGCGGCGACGCGCCCGTCGGGCAGGCGGGTGATGCTGCCGCTCTGCCGCGGCGCGAAGCTGGGTGGGGCGGTCACGCTGATCAGCACCGCCGCGGTGTCGCGATCGCCCGCGGCGTCGAAGGCGGTCACGGTCGCGCGGAAGCGGCCCGGCGTCGCGTACATGACCTCGGCGACCGGCGTGTCGCGCGGGGCGTCCCAGCCGCGGCCGTCGCCGAAGTCCCACTGCCAGCGCACCGCGCCGACGGTGTCGCTCGCGTCCAGCCGGACGACCTGCCCGACGTCGGCCGAGCGCGAGGTGCCCGCCGCGGCGCGCAGCGGCGGCGCGGCGTCAGCGGGGCGCACGGCGTCGACGCGCGGCGCCGCGTCGGCGGGCGAGGCGTCGACCGGGGCCACGTCTCTCCCGTCCGGCGCGGGCGCCGCGTCGTCCGGGGAGGCGTCCCGCCCGACCGCGTCGCCCCCGTCGTCGACGCACCCGGCCAGCGCCCACGCGCACAGCAGCACGGCGCCCGCCCGCGTCACCGCGCCCCCGTCGTGACGGTCAGCCGAAAGTCCTCGGCCACGGCGTTGCCGTTGAAGTCCACCACGCCCCCCGCCGGGATCTCGAACACGTAGGTCGTGTTCGGCTTCAGCGGCCGCGCCGGCCAGAAGTTGAGGATGTTCTCCTGCACGCTGGCGTGCCCGTCGACGCGGGTCAGCGCGGGATCGCCCGCCGCCTCGTACAGCCGCACCGACCCCTCCCAGGCGCTGCGCACGTCGACGAACTCGTCGAAGGTGACGCCGAAGCGGCTGCCCAGCGCGAGGTTCGTCGCGCCGTCCGCCGGCCAGGCCCAGGTCACCGTCGGCGGCTCGGCGTCCACGGTCGCGCGCCACGGCGTCATCACCGTGCCCACGCCGTCCTCGGCCTTGTCGTCGACCGCCACCACCGCCACGTTGCCGATGGGCGTCACGGTGTCGAGATCGCCCGCCAGGTTCACCTGCCCCACCACCTGCACGTCGTCCAGGTCGCTCAGGTCGTACACCTGCCCGAAGCGCGACTCGCCCACGAAGGCGAACTGCTTGTGCACGAAGACGTAGCCGCCGTTGCCGTCGCTGCGGTAGCCACCAGCGTACGTCGGTCGCGTGGGATCGCGGATGTCGTAGGCAAAGACGCCGCCGCCCCCGGACTTGCGCGCGTAGTAGACGAGACCGTTGGCCGTGTTCGAGAAGTAGGCCTCGACCGGCTCGCCGTCGACCGTCTGCACGAAGTCTCCCCCCGGGATGGGCCGCGGATCGGCGGGATCGCTGACGTCCAGCAGCACCGTGCGCGTGCCCTCGGCCGAGGTGGCCACCAGCAGGTTGCCGATCACCTGCACCTGCCCGACGCGCAGGGTGGGCTCGAAGGCGTACAGGCCGACGTACTCGGGCGCCGTGGGATCCGTCGCGTCGATGATGTAGACGCCGTTGTCGGCGCCCCCCAGGTAGACGTAGGGCACCTGCCAGAAGACGCTGAGCACGACGCGCGCGTAGGCGTCGGGGTACAGGAAGCCGGGCACCTTGATCGCGCCGGCCACCGTCGGGCGCTCGATGTCGGTCAGATCCCAGAACAGCGCGCCGCCCTGCAGCAGCTGCTCCTGGTGGGTGACCACGGCCCAGCGGCCGCCCAGGTGCGAGAAGCCGATGCTGTGCGACTCGCGCATCCGATCGGTCGTGCCGTGGCCCACCTTCACGGGGTTGCAGGGATCGTGGACGTCGAAGAAGGTCAGCCCGCCGGTGAGCCCGAACTCGGGCGACCACGGCATCAGCAGATAGCCGTCGTACATGGTCACCAGGTTGCGGTGCCGGCTGCGATCGTCCGGCCCGGGATCCAGCTCGGCGCAGGCCTGCCACAGCTGCTCGTCGGTGAACGCCACCGCCGGACCGCCCGGGCCGCGGTTGGGCATCCAGCCGTCGGGCGGGGGATAGGGCCGCGGCGCGGGGGCGGCGTCGACCGGCGGCGCGGCGTCGACCGCCGCGTCGCCGACCGCCGCGGCGTCCGCGCCGATGTCCACCAGGGCGTCGGCGGGCGCTGCGTCCGCCGGCGCGCCCGCGTCCGCCCCCGTGGACGCGCCCGCGCCGGCGTCCCCGTCGTCACACCCGCCCAACAGGGCGGCCAGCAGCAGCAGTCGGCGCATCGCGCTCCCCTCCGGTGCGTGGACGTTGCGACGGCGCGCGTGCGCGCGTCAACCGTCCAGCCCGTTGACAGACGCCCGCGCGCGCACTACACGCCAGAGCGAGCCGCCCGGGACGCCCCCGCGTCCCCGGCCCGACCGACCGACTGCCCCGCGCGGTGCGGCCGCGCGTCCGAGGTCCCATGCGGCGCCTGATCGGCTTGTCCTACTCTCCCTGGTCGCTCAAGGCGCGCTGGGCGCTCGACCATCACCGCGTGCCCTACCGCTGGCGCGAGTACCTGCCCATGCTGGGCGAGCCGCTGCTGCAGGCCCGCCTTCGCCGCCGCCGCGTGACGGTGCCGGTGCTGATCGACGAGGCGGGCGTCCACGACGACTCCTTCGACATCGCCCGCCGCGCCGAGGCGGTCGGCCAGGGCGCGCCGCTCTTCCCCGACGAGCTGGCCGACGCCATCTCGCGCTGGAACCAGATCAGCGAGGACGTGTGCGCCGCCGGCCGCGCGCTGACGACGGCCCGCGTGATGGACGATCCCGCCGCCCTCGCCGAGAGCGTGCCCGTGCCCCGCTCGCTGCAGCGCCCGCTGCGCGGCGTCGCCACGGCCGGGGCGCGCTTCCTCACCCGCAAGTACGACCTGCGCACCGTGCGCGAGGACGCCGCCCTCGAGACCATCGGCCTCGCCCTCGAGGCGGCGCGCGAGGCGCTCGCCGACGGCCGCGCCTACCTGGAGGGCCCCCTCACCTACGCCGACCTCGCGCTGGCCGTCTCGCTGCAGTTCGTGCGACCGGTCGCCGACACCTACGTGCGCCTGGGCCCGGCCAGCCGGCGCTGCTGGACCCGCGACGCGCTGGCCGCCGCGTACCCCGACGTCCTGGCCTGGCGCGACCAGGTCTTCGCCCGTCACTGGGATCGCTGATCGCCCCGAGGCGCTCAGCGCGCCGCGCGCAGCGTGATCTCGGCGTCGAGGAACCGCACCCGGTAGGTGCCGCCCGGCGTCACGCCCATCAGGCGCACCACCAGCTTCGACCGATACTGACGGCTGCCCGGCGAGTCGCCCTCGCCCACCCACTCGCCCACCAGGCGGCGCTCGACGTCGACCGGGCAGCCGTCCGCGTCCACGGCCAGCACCGGCTCGTCGGGGAAGAAGCCGAAGCTCCAGCCGTGGAACACCACGGTGTCGCCCTCGAGCACCTCGCCGTCGGCCGGCTCGGTGTGTTCGACGTGCGGTGGCATCATGGCGCGTCCTCCGGGGGCGCGTCGGTGATCGTCGCCCAGAACAGATCGGCCAGCGCCAAGTGGCCCCGTGTGTTCGGGTGGATGCAGGTGAAGTCGAACCACAGCTCGGCGTCGGGCCCCAGATAGCACTGGCTGGCCGGATCGTCGTGGTGGAAGCCGTGCCCGCAGAAGTGCTCGAGGCTGAACACCAGGTCGAAGCCGTAGGTGACCGCGGCGCGCATGAAGCGCTCCTGGAAGTACAGCACCGCCGGGGCCCCCTCGATCCAGTTGCCGTCCAGCTCGGCGACGGCGGACAGCTCGCAGGACGCCAGATCGCCGGTGCCGTCGGTGTACTCGTAGGGGTTGGCGAAGACGACGGACACGCCGTTGGGAAAGCGCCCCGGCTCGCGGAACCAGGCCAGCGCGTCGTCGAGCAGATCCGACGCCTCCTCGGCGGCCTGCATCGCCTCGTCGGCGCCCAGCTTGTCCTGCGCCCACTTCGCGATGTCGTTGCCGCCGACGGTGAAGATCACGAGCGTCGCGCGGTCGTCGCCATCATCTGGAAAGCATTGAGGAATCTGACGCTTCCCGATGAGCAGATCGTCGGTGCGCGCCCCGAAGGCCGAGCAGTCGTCGACCACCAGGTCTTCGCCGTGCAGGGCCACGAGGCGTTCGGTCAGGATGGCGCGGTACCACTCCCACAGCCGGGCCGGCGGCGTGCCGCGGGTGACCGAGTCGCCCAGGAACACCACGCGCTGCACCGGCCCGATGGTCTGGTGGTGGGTGCCGGCGCAGTGATGGCCGATGACCGGCATGAAGGGCGTGTAGTCGGGGGCCAGGCCGTCGGCCGCGTAGGGGAAGCACTGCTCGAGCGTGGGCGGCGGGCCCCGATCGACCGGCGCCGCGTCGGGGGCGGCGCCGTCCGGGGTCCGCGCGTCCGAGGACGCCGCGTCCGCCCTCGAGGCGTCCCCCGTCGTCGCGTCCAACGTCCCGCCGTCGGCCCGCGCGGCGTCCGCGCGCCCCGCGTCGGATCCCTCCAGCGACGCGTCGCCGCCGTCATCGCACCCCGCCAGCAGCAACAGCGCGATCAACCCGCCCCGACTCAGCATGGCACCTCCCAGCCGACCCGCCCACGATACGCGGAGCCGTCGCGGCGATCACGGCAAAGGCGGCCGGCGGCGCCCACGCGGCCCGCGCGCCGCTTGCGACCAGCGCCCGGCAAGCGCTCTACTCGCCCCATGCGCGCCCCCGC
Source organism: Myxococcales bacterium (assembly GCA_020633465.1). Taxonomy (GTDB): domain Bacteria; phylum Myxococcota_A; class Bradymonadia; order UBA7976; family UBA1532; genus JACKDN01. The sequence continues at coordinate 22,823 of JACKDN010000013.1, read as the reverse complement.
CCTGCTGCTGCTCGCCGGCCTCGCCCAGGCCGCCCCCTGCCCCGATCCGGCCGCCTGCCGGATGGCCTGCGAGGCCGGCGACGCCGCCGCCTGCAACGACCTCGGCGCGCGCCACTACGTCGGCGACGGCGTCCCGCGGGACGACGCCCGGGCCCGCGCCCTGTACGGCGAGGCCTGCGCCGCCGGCGACGCGGCCGGCTGCACCAACCAGGGCTGGATGCTGCTCGACGGCGAGGGCGGCGCGCCCGACGCCTCCGCGGCCCAGGCCGCCTTCCAGCGCGCCTGCGCCGCCGGCGATCCCGTGGGCTGCGGGGGGCTGGGCGTCGCGCGCGCCGCCGCCCACCCCGCCGAGGCGCGCCCCCTGTGCGAGAAGGGCTGCGCCGCCGGCGACGCGCGCGCCTGCGCCACCTGGCTCGGCCTGCTCGATCCGAAGGCCCTGGCCGCCGTCGTCGCCGCCCGCCGCCCGCGCTGCGCCAGGCCTCACCGAGGCCTGCGCCGCGCCCGACGCGCAGGCCTGCGCCGCGCTGGCCCACCTCGAGGCCGATCCGCCCGCCGCCGCGCCGCCTGCGGTCGGCCTGCGCCGCAGGCGACGCCGGCAGCTGCGCCGCGTTGGGCGCGGCCCTGGGCCCCGACGACGCCGCGGCCGCCGCCGCCTACGAGCGCGGCTGCGCGCTCGGGGACGGCGCGGCCTGCCGCGGCGCGGCCGAGCGCGCCGCCGATCCGCGCGCCGCCGCCCGCCACCTGCAGCGCGCCTGCGATCTCGCCGACGCCGCGGGCTGCGGCGCCCTGGCCGCCGCCGTCGAGGCCGGGCGCGGCGTCCGCGCCGACCGGCTGCGCGCCCGCTTGCTGTACGGGCTGGCCTGCGAGGGCGGCCATGGCGCCTCGTGCCCCGCCCGCATGGATCTGGCCCGCGATCCCGACGACGGGCCGCTCTACAACGCCGCCGCCCTCCGCTCCGGCCGTCTGCGCCAGCAGTGCACGGCCCGCAAGGCCAAGGCCTGCCTCGAGCTGGCCGACATGCGGCTGACCGGCACCGGCGTCCGGCGCGACGCCACCGACGCCGCCGCGCTGTACGCCCGCGCCTGCGCCCGCAAGGTGGCCGCCGCCTGCGCCCGCGCCGCCTGGGCCGCGCCGTGAAGCGCGCCGCCGCCTGGCTGGTGTTCCTGAGCGCCGCGGCCGTCCTCTTCGTCGTCCTGGGCCTGCGCAGCGGCCGCATCGATCCGGCCGACGTGCCCGAGGGCCTGCGGGTGCTGTTGCCCGGCGTGCCCGCCCCGCGCCCGGATCCGCCGCCCCCGGGCACGCCCCTGATGGTCGAGCTGGCCGAGCCGCCCACCGATCGCTACGGCGCGTCCCGGCCCACCAGCGAGGACCGCACCTACGCGCCCCTCGTCGAGGAGGCCGGCGGCACCTACGATCCGACCCTGGGCCAGGCCGCGCGCGAGCTCGCCGGCTTCTACGCCACCCACCGCGAGCTGGCCCCCAGCGAGCCCCTCGCCTTCCTGCTCGACGCGGCCGGCGCCACCGTCTGGGGCGTGCGGCAGTCCGTCGTCGTCACCAACGCCGAGGGGCTGGGCGTGGTCGAGGAGGCCGTGAGCGACGCGGTCCGCGCGACGCCCGGCCCCCTGCAGGTGGGGGTCGGCGAGGTCGTCCTGCTCGACGCGCCCGATCGCCGCGTCGTCGCCGTCCTCACCGCGCGCAAGGGCGTGCAGATCGATCCGATGCCCCGCGCCTTCGCGGCCGGCGAGCGCATCACCATCGCCGGCACCCTGCCCCCCGATCACCACGACGTCTCGGCCCTGGCCCTCGCCCCCGACGGCGCCTTCGTCGAGCCCCCGGTCGAGGCCCGGGGCACGCGCTTCAGCCTGACCCTGGTCGCCACGCCCGGCCCCTGGTCGGTGGAGATCCTGGCCAACGGCCCGCACGGCCCCACGCCGCTGACGCAGCTCGCGCTGCACGTCGACGAGCCCGTGCCCGACATCCTCTCCACCCACTGGCCGCCCGCCGAGGCCCACATCGACGACCCGGCCGCCGAGGTGGCGCGGCTGGTCGACAACGATCGCGCCCGCTTCGACCTGCCGCCGCTGCGCCGCGATCCCGTCCTCGATCAGGTGGCGACGAGGCACAGCGAAGACATGGCCCGCAACGGCTTCGTCGGCCACGTCAGCCCGCGCACCGGCGACGTGACCGCGCGCCTGAACACCGCCCGCTATCGCAGCGCGACGCACGCCGAGAACGTCGCGCTCAACCGCAGCCTGTGGGACGCCGAGCGCGGCCTGATGCGCAGCCTGGGCCACCGCCGCAACATCCTGTCGCCCGCGTTCGACGCCGCCGGCTACGCCGCCGTGCGCGCCGACGACGCCTGGTACGTCACGCAGGTGTTCGCCCGGCCCGCGCCCATCATCGAGGATCCCGAGGCCGCCCGCGCCGCGCTGCTCGAGCGCCTCGAGGCGGCCCGCCGCTCGGCCCGCGTCGCGCCCCTGGCCCTCTCGCGACCTCTCGACGAGGCCGCCCGCCGCGCGGCCTCGGCTCCCGACGCCAAGCCCAAGGCCGCCCTCGACGCGGCCGCCCGGGCCGGCGTCACCGGGCGCAGCTCCGGCTGGGTGGTGCAGCTGGCCGACCTCGCGCAGTTCGAGCCCCCCGAGAGCCTGCTCGAGGCGCGCTACCGGCGGGTGGGCCTCGGCGTGCGCCAGTTCATCGGGCGGCCGGGGCCGGACATCCAGGTGGTGGTGCTGGTCGGGGAGTGAGCGGGGCGCCCGCCGCGCCCGCGACGGATCCCAGAAACGACGAACCCCCACCAGGCCAGGCCGGGCGGGGGTCCGAGGCGCGCCGGACGAGCCGACGCGGTGAAGGAGCCGAGGCTCAGTAGCGGCCGCGACCGCCGCCGCCGCCGCCGGGGCCACGGCGAGGACCGCCGCCGCCGCCGCCGCCACCACCGCGGCGCTCCTGCGCCTCGTTGACGGTCAGCGTACGCCCGTCGAGGGTGGCGCCGTTCATCTCGTCGATGGCGGCGTCCGCGTCGCCGCTCTCCGCGAAGGTGACGAAGCCGAACCCACGGCTGCGGCCGGTGTCGCGCTCGGTGATGACCTTGGCGTCGGTGACCTCACCGAACTGCTCGAAGGCAGCGCGCAGGCCGTGGTCGTCGGTCCCCCAGCTGAGGCCGCCGACAAAAAGCTTCTTCGACATCTGAGTCTCCTCGGCGCCCGAACCCTGTGAAGCGGCGCCATCTACCCGGGCCTCTCACGACCCGTGGCGGCTCGTCCGAGCCGCAGTTGCTCGAAGGTCCCCTCCGGGACCATGAAACGCCTCGGACGTCCACGACCGCCATGATCGCGGGCGCACGCGAAGCGCCTACCCGACACTCCATCGGGCGACGCGACCTTCGCGCCTGTCCGGCAGCGCGTCAAGTTCATTCGGCGTCGGAACGCCGTTTCGCGCTGCGGACGCGCGAGGGCCGCGTGCCGTCTCGACATTCCGCGCTTGCCAGGTGCCCAAAGAGACGCTTATTGTCTCACACAATTGTGTGACTCAATGGAGACGCGGCCCGTGAAGGCGCCCCAGACCACCCCCGCGGCGCTCGAGCGCGTGCTGGTGCTCGAGATGCTGCGCGGCTCCCATGCGCCCGGCAGTCGGCTGCCCACCGTGCGCGCCCTGGCCGCGCGCTTCGACGTCAACCCCTCGACGATCCAGCGCGTCGTCGCCCGGCTCGAGGCGCGGGGGCTCGTCACCGCGCGCCAGGGCAGCGGCCTGCACGTCGCCGATCCCTGGGCCGCCGGCGACCTCTCCCTTCTGCCCTTCTGGCTCGAGGCGACGCTGGACGATCCCCCGCGCGCCGCCGCCGTCCTCGCCGACTTCCTCGAGGTGCGGCGCGTGCTCGCCGCCCGCCTGGTGGCGCGCCACCGTGACCGGCTGCTCGCCCGCGCGACCGATCTGGCGCACGCGGCGCTGCAGTTTCAGCGCGCCATCGCCGAGGGCGATCTCGACGGCATCCGCGAGGCCGACCTGGCCTTCGCCCACACCCTGGTCGAGGCCACCGGCAACCGCGTGGCCCAAGGCATCCTGAACGCCAGCGCGGTCATCGTGCGGGGCCTGCCCGACGTGGCCCACGCGATGTACGCCGACGCCCGCCTCAACGCGGCCACCATGGCCGACGTGGTGTCGGCCTTCGGCGGCGACCCCGACGCGCTGGGGGCGCTGGTCGAGCGCGCGCTGGCGGTGGTCGACGCCGCGACCGTGCGCCGCTTCCGCGAGCGCCTCGTCGCCCGCGCCGTGGGCAACCCGTGATGCGCTGGACCCGCGCCGAGCTGCGCTGGCGTGACGCCCTGCTCGACGCCCTGCTGCCCGCCGCCGATCCCCTGCCCGGCGCCGGCGGCGTCGACCTCGCCGCGTTCTGGCCCCGCTTCGAGGCCGCCGCGCCCGCCCACCTGGCCCTCGGCTTCCGCGCCGCGGTCGCCCTCGAGGCCGCCGTCCTGCCCTGGCTGCTGGGTTACTTCCGCACGTTGCCCGCCCTCTCACCCGATCAGCGGGACGCCGTCCTCCGCCGCGCCGACCGCCTGCCCCTGTTCCGCGATCTGCTCGAGGTCGCCAAGGTGGTCGGCTGCCTGGCGCTGTTCGCCGATCCCGGCGTCCAGGCCACCGTGCGGGCGCCGCGATGAGGCGCATCGACGGTCGCGCCGTGACCCTGCCGCTCGACCTGCGCTGCGACGTCGTGATCGTCGGCAGCGGACCGGCCGGCGCCGCCGCCGCGCGCGAGGCCGCCCGGCGGGGCGCCGACGTCGTGGTGGTCGAAGCCGGCCGCTTCTTCGAGCCCTCCGACTTCCCGCCCTCGGCCTTCGACGCGATGGCGTCGATGTACCGCGACCTGAGCGCGTCGGTGGTGATCGGCCCGGCCCCCCTGCCCTACGTGCAGGGCCGCATGGTCGGCGGCAGCTCGCCCATCAACGGCGCCATCTGCTGGCGCTTGCCGCGCGACGTGCACGCCGCCTGGGTGGCCGCCGACGGCGCGCTGGCCGAGGCGCTGCCCTGGTCCACGCTCGAGGCGGTGACCGACGACCTCGAGGCGCGCCTGGGCGTGGCGCCGACCGACGGCGCCGTCGCCGGCCCGAAGAACCGCTTGATGGCGATCGGCGCCGAGGCGTTGGGCCTGGCCCACCGCCCCATCCGGCGCAACGTCGTCGGCTGCGAGGGGCTCGGGCGGTGCCTGCAGGGGTGCCCGAAGGGTCGCAAGGCGTCGGTCGACGTGACGCTCTTGGCCGACGCCGAGGCGGCGGGCGCCCGCGTGCTGAGCAGCGTCGAGGTCCGGGTCGTCGAGCACCACCGCGGCCGGGCCGTGGGCGTGCGCGGGCGCGCCGACGGCGGCGGCGACGTCACGGTGACGGCCGACCGGGTGATCCTCGCCGCCAGCGCGGTGCAGACACCGGCGCTGCTGATCTCGAGCGGCCTGCGCCAGGGCCCCGTCGGCCACAACTTCCAGTGCCACCCGGGCGTGTCGATGGCGGGCCGCTTCCCCCAGCCGGTGCGCATGTGGGAGGGGGCGACGCAGGGTCACGAGGTCATCGGCCTGCGGCACGAGGGCCTCAAGTTCGAGACGCTGGGCTTCGGCCCGGCCATCCTCGCCGCGCGGCTGCCCGGCGCCGGCCGCGCGCTGGCCGCGCGCGTGGCCGACCTCGACCACCACCTCGACTGGGGCGTCGCCGTGAAGGCCGAGGCCCGCGGGCGCGTGCGGGTGTGGCGCGGCCGGCCCATCGTCACCTACCGGCCCACGCGCGGCGACGTCGCGCGCTTCCGCCGGGGCCTGCGCGTGCTGGGCGAGATGATGCTGGCGGCCGGCGCCGACCACGTGCTGCCCGGCGTGCGCGGCGGCCCCGTCCAGACCGACCGCCCCGCCGATCTGAGGGCCCTCGAGCGCGACGGCCCACGCAGCGCCCGCGCCTTCACCGCCGCCATCACGCACATGTTCGGCACCTGTGCCATGGCCAGCGATCCGCGCCGCGGCGTCGTGCGCCCCGACTTCCGCCACCACGCCGTCGACGGCCTGTACGTCGCCGACTCGAGCGTCTTCCCGACCAACACCGGCGTGAACCCGCAGATCCCCATCATGGCGCTGGCGACGCTGTGCGCGCGCCGCGCGACTGGTTCGGCCCCGGAGACCCCATGAGCACCCCGCTGACCCTGTCCGACCTCATGGCCATGGACCGCCACGCCTTGCACGGCGTGATGGAGCGCGGCCACCCGCTCGACCCCGACGCGCTGGCCGGCCGCATGTACCTCGGCGTCGACCTCAGCCTGCCCGACTTCGCCCGCAAGCTGCTGTGGCACACCTTCCGGAAGACCTTCCACCGCGACGAGGCCACCGGCGAGGTGCGCGGCTGGAACGTGAAGATGAAGCAGCTGGGCGTCGACGGCCCGCGCGAGCCCCTCACCGACCGCCGCGGGCGCCCGATCACCTTCGGTCACTACCGCGTCCGATCAGCCGAATGCGCTTGTTTTCCGAAGGGTTGGCGCGGGGCGCACTTTCTCGACTACGGCGCCGGCCGCAACACCTTCTTCGACGTCGCCCGCTTCGGACGCACGCCGCTGGTGGCGGTCAACGAGGGCAGCCAGCGCCTGCTGCTCGGCTGGGAGGTGTTCGCGGTGGGGCCGTGGATGCTGCCCTTCCCGCTCTACTGGGCCCTGCGCGACGAGGGCCCGCTCGACCAGGTGGTCCCGCCCCCGCGCTGACGTCAGCGCGCCTCGTTCTCGGCGACGCGGGCCAGCACCAGGCGGCGCACGAGATCCTCGGGCAGGGGCGCGTTGGCGCGGAAGCGGATGGTGCCCTTGCTCGTGTCGTAGCCGGCGAGCTCGTCGGCGTGGGCCGCCACCGTCTCGCCGCTGAACAGGTACAACGCGCAGTGCCGCGCGGTGGCGCCGAAGCCCACGAGCACGCGGCCCTGCTTGAAGGCCGGCACGCCGTAGCTGATGCACTCCTGGGCCTGAGGCACGGTGGCGCGGATCACCGCCCGCAGGCGCTGCAGCGCCGCCCGCTCGTCGGCCGGCACGCCGGCCAGGTACGCGTCGATCGACTGCAACTTCGCCGGCATGGGCACCTCCCTCGCGAACGGTGTCCGCACGATAGCGCAGTTTGGGCGGCCGCGCGGCGCGGCTCCCGGGCTGACCGCCGGCCGGCCCGCCTCCCCGCTCCGGCGCACGGGCGGCCCCGGCCTTCCGCGTCTCGCGCGCGCCCCCCTTGTGTTCGCGTGCCAGCGCGGCGGAGCATGCACCCATGGACTCACCGGTCACCCGCGCCGCCTTCGAGGCTCGCCTGGCCCCGCTCGCCGACGCCGATCCCATCGCCGGCGTGTTCGGCCCCCAGTCCGTCCTCTGGACCGTCGGCCGCGAATCCCTGGTCCTGCTGGCCGGCGGCCGCGCCGCGCTGCTGCAGATCGCGCACCCCTTCGTGGCCGACGCGGTCGTGCAGCACTCGACCGCCTTCGACGATCTCGCCGCCCGCTTCCGCCGCACGCTGCACGGCATGTACGCGATGACCTTCGGCGGCCGCGACGACGCGCTCCGCCTCGCGCGCCGGCTGCACGGCGTCCACGCGCGCATCGGGGGCACACTCGACGCCGACGTCGGCCGCTTCCGCCGGGGCGATCCCTACCGCGCCAACGATCCGGCCGCCCTGCTGTGGGTCGCCGCGACGCTGTGGGACGGCTCCACCGACATCTTCCAGCGCGTCGTCCGCCCGCTGACCGAGGACGAGCGGACCCGTTACCTCGTCGAGGCCCGCCGCTTCGCCCGCCTGTTCGGCGTCCCGCCCTCGATGGTGCCGCGGGACTGGGCGTCGTTCCGCGCCTACGTCGACGAGATGACCACGCGAACGCTCGCCGTCGGCGACGCCGCCCGCCGCATCGCCGACCACATCCTCAGCCCGCCTCGGCCCGCCGCGGCCCCCGTCTTCCGCTGGATGCGCATCCTCACCGCCGGCCTGCTGCCGCCGCACCTGCGCGACGCCTTCGGGCTGCCCTTCGGCGTCGCCGAGCGCGCCGTCTTCCGCGCCTCGATGACCGCCCTCCGCCACGGCACACGCCGCCTGCCCGCCGGCCTGCGCTACACCCCCGCCTACCTCCGGGCGATGCGCCGCCTCGACGGCCGCGACGGCGACGATCCCGTCGCCGCGACGATGCGCCGCGTGGGCCTCAAGCTGATGCAGCGCCCCCAGGCCGCCTGAAGGGCGCCGGCGGCGGGCCGGGCCCTCTCGGCCGACCCGCTCAGGGCGCAGCCGGGCAGACCGCGCGGCTGGCGCTCCAGCGGATCAGCGGCGCCGTCCCGTCGCCACCGACCACGACGTCGATGTCCCCGTCGGCGTCCCAGTCGGCCGTCCGCACGCGCACCGGGGAGCGGCCCACGAACAGCCCCCCGTGGTGTCGGAACGCCAGCCCACCCAGGTTCTCGAGGCCCGCGACGCCGCTGCCGTACGCGGCCAGCAGATCGGGCGACCCGTCGCCGCTGAACTCACCGAGGCTCAGCCGGGTGTAGGGCTGGGGCAACGCCGCGAGCGTCGGCGGCGCCCAGACCCCCGCGGCCTGGCCGGCGTACATGCGCAGCGACTGCCCGCCGCCCGCCAGCACCGCCAGATCGATCGTCCCGTCGCCGTCGAAGTCCGCCGCCTCCGCGGCGCGCGCGCCGGGCACCGCCGCGTCGATGACCACCATCGCGCCGAAGGTGCCCCCGTCGTTCGGCGCCCAGCCCACCGTCCCCGTCGCCGACGACGTCCACAGCAGGTCGGCGGCCCCGTCCCCGTCGACGTCGACCAGCTCGAGATCGGCCAACAGCACGGGCTCGCCGCCCAGCAGCAGCTGATCCTCCACGACCCGCTCGATGCCCCCCGCGCCGTCACCGAACGCGACGATGAGCTCGCCCCACGGCACGAACACGAAGACGAAGTCCTGATCGAGATCGCCGTCGAGATCCGCCATCTCGACCAGCCGCGCCGTGCGCGCCAGATCGACGATGGGCGCCCGCGCGTCGAGGCCGCCGTCCGGCCGCCCGCGCACCCACCAGGCCGCGCGGCCGGCGACCAGCGTGTCGTCGACGCCGTCGCCGTCGACGTCGCCGCGCGCCAGCGTGCACGCCGCCAGCGGATCGCCCGGCGCCTCGGCGGCCACCGACACGAGGCCCGACTCGAGGTTGCGGAACACCTCGAGCGCGCAGCCGTCCCCCCGCGTCGTGATCAGGTCGGGCCGCGGATCGCCGTCCAGATCGACGAACGCGAAGTCGTGATGCCCGTTGGTCATCGGAATCCACGGCTGCGCGGGCCCGGTCGGCGCGCCCCCCGCGCTGCGCAGCCACGCGATGGTGTCGCGGGTGACGTACAGCGCGTCGGCGCGGCCGTCGACGTCGAGATCGATCAGGCGCAGCGTCTGCAGACGCGACGGCAACTGCGCCACGTCCGTCGAGGTCGGCGCGGCGCCCAGCCGCAGCAAGACCAGATCGTCCGTCGGCCCCGCGGCGCGGCGCCCCAACACCTCGGGCCGCCCGTCGCCGTCGACGTCACCCAGGGCCGGCTCGAAGACGTACCCATCCAGCAGCGTCACGCCGCCGTCGAAGGCCCCGCCTCCCAGGCCAGCGAAGCGCGTCACCTCGGCCCCGAAGGCCAGCAGGTCGACGTGCGCGTCCCCGGTGATCTCCGCGACGCGGACCGCGGTGGCGTCCCCGGTCTGCGCCAGCGCCGCGCCCGGCGCGAAGCCCCCGAGGCCGTCGCCGATGTACGCCCTCGTCTGCTCGTTGTCCGGATCGACCGCCAGGACGTCGGGCACGCCGTCGCCATCGACGTCGCCCACCTGCACGTCCGTGTGCGTCGGCCCCTCGCTCAACAGCACGACGTCCGTGTAGGCGTCGCCCCGGCGCAGCGCGACCCCGATCCGGGTCGCCGAGTAGATCACGATGTCCCGACCGGGCACGTCGTCCAGCTCGGCCAGCTCGAAGCCCAGCACCGGCGGGGTCAGGCGCGCCGCCACCGTGCCCCCGTCGAAGTTGCCGAAGCCGTCGTTCCGGCGCACCCGCACCACGTGCTGCGTGAAGGCCACCAGATCGCCGTCGCCGTCGCCGTCGACGTCCTCGATGACGCCGCCCTCGTCGTCGCTGACGAAGGGGCGACCATCGCGCAGCAGGCGCCCCTGCCCGTCGTTGCGGAAGGTCTCGGCGCGCGCGAGCGACGTCCGGAACACCACCAGATCCACGTCGCCGTCGCCCTCCAGATCACCCAGCGCGATGCCCTTCTCGCCCGCGAGCAGCTCGGTCAGCGCCTCCGGCAGCGTGAAGTTCTGGGACGGCGCCAGACAGACGCAGGCGCCGTCGCCGTCGGGCGTCGTGCCGACGGGACAGTCACACGCGAAGCCTCCGCCGAAGTCGCGGCAGCGCGCGGTGGGATCACACGGGGACGCCGTGCACGCGTCGAGATCGTCCTGGCACGCGGCGCCGTCGTAGCCCGTGCCGGCGCAGTCGCACCCGCCCTGCGCCAGGACGCCTCCGTTGAAGCAGGCGGGCGCGTCGGGCGCGCAGGCGGCCTCGTCCACGTCGCCGTCGCAGTCCTGGTCGACGCGATCGCAGCGCTCGTCGGTCGGCTCGATGGCGCCCTCGCAGACGCCCAGGGCGCCGTCGACGCAGGCGCGGGCGCCCGCGACGCAGCGACCGACCCCCTCCGTGCCGGCCGGCCCCGCGTAGCACGCGACCGAGAGCGATCCTTCGTCGGCGGTGCCGTCGCAGTCGTTGTCCAGCCCGTCGCAGCGTTCGGCCTCGTCGCCGGGGGCCACCGCGCTCTCGCAGCGCTCCTGGCCCGCGTCGCACACGACGACGCCCGCCGCGCACACGCCCGGCGCCCCGCTCGCGCAGGCCGCCCCCGCCGGCAGCGCCTCGTCCGTCGCGCCGTCGCAGTCGTCGTCCAGGCCGTTGCACGTCTCGGGCGCCGGCGACCCCTCGGCGACGTCGCACGCGCCCGCGCCCGCGGCGCACACGCCCCGACCTTCGCGCCGGCAGGCGCCCATGCCCACGGCGCACGCCTCCCCGAGGCCGAAGCCCTCGTCCGTCAGGCCGTCGCAGTCGTCGTCGACGCCGTCGCAGGTCTCGTCGCCCGGCGCCGACGGCGCCGCCGTGCAGCCCGCCTCGCCGCCGCCATCGCACACCACGACGCCGTCCGCGGCGCACGCGCCGAGGCCGCGCCGGCAGGCCTCGCCCAGCCCGAAGCCCTCGTCCGTCACGCCGTCGCAGTCGTCGTCCAGCCCGTCGCACGACTCGGCCCCGGCCGCGCCCGGCTGCGCGTCGCACACGCCGCCGCCCTCGGCGTCGCACACCCGCTGGCCCGCCCGCCGGCACGCCCCGCGGCCCACCTCGCAGGGGCCCGCGAGATCGAAGCCTTCGTCGCTGCGCCCATCGCAGTCGTCGTCCACGCCGTCGCAGCGCTCCTCGCTCGGCAGCCCCGGGATCGCGTCGCACTCGACGCCCCCCGCCGCGTCACACACCACGCGTCCCTGGGCGCCGCACGCCCCGACCCCCACCGCGCAGACCTCACCGAGCCCGAACCCCTCGTCGACGCGCCCATCGCAGTCATCGTCCACCGCGTTGCAGCGTTCGTCCGCGGGCGCGCCCGGCGCCGCGTCGCACGCCACCGTGCCATCGGCGGCGCACACCCGGGCCCCCGGGCGCGCGCAGGCGCCCACGCCGTCCGAGCACGCGTCGCCGAGGCCCAGCCCCTCGTCGGTCTGCCCGTCGCAGTCGTCGTCCTGCGCGTTGCACAGCTCGCCGATCGGCTCGGGCGGATCCGCGTCACACACCGCCGCGCCGTCACCATCGCAGACGATCAGCCCGGCCCCGGCGCAGGCCCCGACGCCCACGGCGCAGGGTTGGCCGACGCGCAGCCCCTCGTCCGCCGCGCCGTCACAGTCGTTGTCCAGCGCGTCGCAGCGCTCGGGCGACGCGACCCCCGGCGCGACGCTGCAGCCGGCGCCCTCGCCCGCGCACACCCGCACGCCGCGCTGCGCGCAGGCGCCCACGCCGACCGTGCAGGCCGCGCCCAGGTCGAAGCCCTCGTCGACGCGCCCATCGCAGTCGTTGTCCGCGTCGTCGCACACCTCGGGCGACGCGTCGCCGGGCAGCGCGCCGCACAGCACGCCGGCCGCGCCGGTGCAGATCAGCGCGCCGTCGACCTGACAGTCCCCCACCCCGACGCGGCACACCTGCCCCAGCCCCGGGACGTCCTCGTCCACCACGCCGTCGCAGTCCTCGTCGACCCCGTCGCAGGTCTCTCCCCGCGCGTCGCCCGCGACGGCGGAGCAGCCGAGGCCCGCCGCGCCGCCGCACACCACCTCGCCGTCCGCCAGGCACGCGCCGACGCCCACCGAGCACGCCTGCCCGACCGCCGCCAGCGCCTCGTCCGCGATGCCGTCGCAGTCGTCGTCCTCGCCGTTGCACACCTCGTCGGCGGGTGCGCACGCCGCGTCGGGCGGCGCGGCGTCCGGGGGCGCCGAGCCGACGTCCACCGGCGTGGCGTCCTGGGGCAAGGCGTCACGAGCGGTCGCGTCGAGGGGTGCGGCGTCCGTGCGCCCGGCGTCCGACCGTCCAGCGTCCGTCGACCCACCGTCGGTCGATCCCGCGTCGTTCTCGCCGGCATCGGTGGGTGCAGCGTCGTTCGGCCCAGCCTCCAGCGGCCCCGCGTCGGCGGCCGCTGCGTCCTCGCCGCCGCCGTCCACCACGGGCGCCGCCGCGTCGGTCGTCCGCCCGCCATCACCGGGCGCCGCGTCCGCTCGATCGGAGGCGTCGCGGCCCCCCCCGACGTCGCCGACCGCGCCATCCGAGCCGACGCCCCCGTCGGCCCCCGGCGGCGAGCCGTCCGCCGAGTCCCCCGCGTCGTCGCAGCCCCACGCCCACAAAAGCGCGCAGACGCACGCCCACCGAACCGTCATTCGCCCTGCCCCTCGATTTGCCCGCGAGCCCGCGCCCACCCGGCCAGTTCATCTGCACCAGCGCGCACGATAGCGCCGGCCCACCGGCGGGACAACGCTCGCCGCGTCGCCCTCGACCCAGCGTCACCCGACGCAGCCTCGCCCGTCCGCCCCCGACCCGCGCGGCGCCCGCGCGACCGTCACTCCCGGCCGCGCAGCGCCGCCGCGCGCACCTCGGCCCGCTCCCACATGCGCACCACCGTCTCGGCCGAGCGGAACACCGGCTCCAGTTCGGCGTCGGTCGCGCCGTCGCGCCGCGCGTCTTCGATCAGCTCCGGCAGCAGACCGATGTGCAGGAAGCCCTCGGTGTTGAAGTCCACCGCGCGCTCGCCCAGCTGCGGCGGCAAGAACTCCACCGCGCCGTCGTACGAGAAGAAGGGATACTCCACCGGGTTCGCCTGGTCGGGGCCGCAGCGGCTCTCTTCGCCGAAGCGCGGGCCGCGCGCGCCCGCGAACCCGTTGAGGTCGAAGCCCAGCGGCGTGCCCGGGTGGGCGCCGGCCTCGACGCGGGCCCGCGAGCGCTGATCGATGCCTCGCACCATGCGGCCCGGCGCGCCGGCGTCGCCGCACCCGGCGAAGCCGTTCTGCGTCAGCCCGCCCAGCCGCATCAGGATGCCGTCGTGTGTGTTGCCGTGCGTCGACAGCGCCGGGTAGTCGTTGGCCTGCAGCAGCTCCAGCGCGCGCACGGTGGAGCGTTGGGGCAGGTGCGCGATGTCCGGGATCATGCCGCGCTGCATCATCTCGAGCAGCAGCGTCTCGCCCAGCTCGGTCATCTCGGCGCTCTGACAGAAGTTGCCTTCCTGCGAGCCCCCCAGCAGGGAGCCGAAGAAGGGGCGCAGCGAGCCGATCGGATCGTTCACGAAGTTGCCGAAGTCACCGATCGGCGGCGCCAGATAGTCTTCCCGCGGCTGGTTCAGCCCCGCGAAGGTCAGCCCGCCGCTGTCGAAGTTGTGCTGGCCGTAGGGGCAGTCTTCCACCTGACTGTTGTAGAGGCCGCTGTTGACGAAGTTGCCCAGCTCGATGACACCGTCGTCGCCGTCGCCGGGCCCGAAGCCGTTGTCGAACTTGTGCACCGGGAACACCACGCGCACGCCCAGGTCGTAGTAGCGATCGAGCGCCGCGCGCACGTCGTCCGCCGTGCACCGATCGAAGCCCTCCGGCGGCGTCAGGAAGCAGTCGAACAGGTTCGAGATCTCGATGCCCAGCACGATGGCCAGCTTGCCCTGAGCGATCACCTCGCGGGCCTGCGCCGGCGTCTCGACCACCCGCAGCCAGCCTTCGCCCGGCCCGCCCCACTGAGCGTCGATGTAACGCTCCAGCGCGCGCACGCCCTCGATGGTCTTGTCGACGGTCACCATGTCGTTGCAGCTGTAGCGCGTGCGACGGTCGGCCACGCCCACCGCGAACTCGCACAGCACCGAGTTGCCCGTGGCGTGCTGGATCACCAGCCGCAGCCCCGAGCGCCACGCGCGCTCGAGCCAGCGATAGTACATCGCCTGGTGCGTCGCCCGCCGGCGCGGGTTCGGCCACTCCGTGAACAGCGGATAACCCTCGGTGTGATGCACGAACTCATCGGCCTCACCCGCCAGCAACACGGGCAGCACCGCCGCCACGTCGGGCGCCAGATCGCCGCCGTCGAAGAACAGACCGATCAGATCGCTGCGCCCCTCCTCGCCGTGATAGGGCGTGCAGTCGGGCAGCGCGTGCTCGACGCCCAGGCGGTGGAAGGGCGCGCCGTGGAAGATGTTGCCGCCGCCGAAGCCAGCGTTGGTGAACATGTGCGAGTGCACCTCGGCGATGCCGTACAGATCGCCGTCCGGCCAGGCGCGCCCCTCGGGCACGCCCACCGCGTCCACCGTCAGCTCGGGGAACGTCGCGCAGTCTTCGCGCGGGAAGAACGCGATGTGCGCGGCCTCCACCTCGAAGGGCGTCGTACCCTCGAGCGTCAGGTAGCGCCCCGACGATCGCTGCCGAAGCTGAAAGCGCGTGTCGTCCGTGCTCGACACCTCGACGATCCACTCCGCCGGCGAGACGAAGGTGTCGTCGAGCAGCGTGATGTCCGACTCGAGCTGCGCCGCCCGCGTGAAGCGCCCGGCGCCGTCACCCTCGGCCGCCACGAAGTACCGACCCTCGGCGTCGTACAGCAGGTAGGTGCCCAGATCGCTCGCCCGCAGCAGGAAGCGCGACGCGCCGGCCTCGTCCTCGCCGAACGTGAACTGCTGACCGTCCGCGCCCAGCCAGCCGACAGCGCGGCCGTCGTAGCCCTCGACCGCGAAGCACCCGTTGGCCAGCCCGTACACGCCGTCGTTGGGCGGCGCCCCCTCGCGCGGCGCGAACGCGTCCCGAGGCCCAGCGTCGACGACGGCGTCCGGCGCCGCGTCGGGGGCCGCGTCCAGCGGGGCGTCGTCACCGGCGTCGCGCGCCGCGTCCGGCGCCGCGTCCACCCGGGGCATCGGCGCCGCGTCCGCCGCCGCGTCCGGCCCCACGTCCGCCTCGACGCCCCCGTCGGGGCGCGGCCCACCGTCTTCCGCGGCCCCGCCGCCATCGTCGCAGCCGGCGCCCAGCGCCAGACACACCCCCAACCACCACACCGCAGAGCAGGACGACAAACGGTCGGACACGCGCAGCTCCCCAAGCGAACGACCCGCACATAGTGCCCGCTCGGGCGTCCACGACGAAAGACGACGCGCCGACCACCGCCCTGACCCGGCCCGCGTGCGGCCCCGTTGAGGCCGAACGCCGGGCGCGGTACACAGCCCGTCGATCGCGCCGCCCGCGCCCCGAGGAGCCCCATGAGCGAGTACCAGTACTACGAGTTCCTCGCCGTCGATCGACGGCTCGACGCCGACGCCATGTCGGCGCTGCGCGCGCTGTCGTCGCGCGCCAAGGTCACGCCCACCCGCTTCACCAACACCTACAACTACGGCAGCTTCCGCGGCGAGCCCGTCGAGCTGCTCGCCCGGTACTTCGACGTGCACGTCTACGTCACGAACTGGGGCACGCGCGTCCTGGGGATGCGTGTCCCCCGCGCGATCGCGGACGCGTTCGAGCCGTGCTGTTTCGACGACCTCGCCGAGATCCACCGCAGCGGCGACCAGTGCGTGCTCGTGCTGACCACCGAGCGGGAGGACTTCGAGTGGGAGGACGGCGAGGGATGGATGGACCGCCTCGTCGGCGTCCACGCCGCCTTCGCCCAGGGCGACCCGCGCCCCGCGTACCTGGCCTGGCTGCACGTGGTGGGCGATGGCTGGGAGTACGACGACGACGTCCAACCCGGCGTGCCCCCGGGCCTCGCCGACCTGCCCTCCGCGCAGCAGGCGATGATCGAGTTCCTGCGCATCGACCCCTGGCTGGTCGCCGCCGCCGCCGAGCACAGCCCGCCGGCCGAGACCGACGACGCCGCCTTCGCCGCCTGGATCGCCGACCTGCCCGCCGCCGAGAAGGACGCGCTGCTGCTGCGCGCCGCCACCCAACCCCACGCCCACATCGGCGCCGAGCTCCAGCGCCGCTTCCGCGCCGACCGCGCCAGCCACGGCGCAGCGGTCTATCTCAGCAGCGCGGAGCTGATCGCCCGCGCCGAGGTGCTGCGCGACGCCGCCGAGGCAGCCGAAGCCCGCGCCGCCGCCGAAGCCCGCGCCCGCGAAGCGGCCGCGGCCGCCGCCCGGAAGGCGAAGCGCCTCGACGAGCTCGCGCGCCACCCCAGCCTGGCCTGGCGCGAGGCCGAGGAGGCCATCGGTACGCGCAACGAGACCGGCTACCGCCGCGCCGCCGCGCTGCTGGCCGATCTGCGCGATCTGGCCGCGCGCGACCACGACGCCACCTTCGCCGACCGCCTCGCCGAGCTCCGCGACCGCCACGCCCGCAAGGGCAACTTCATCCGCGCGCTGAAGAAGGAGGGGCTGGCGAGGTAGAGCCTCGGCGTCGTCGGTGCTGGGCATGACCGGCTTCCAGCCCTCCCGATCGGCGACACCCGACAGCGCCGCACGACCTGAGAGCGCTCGAACCGAGCTCGCTCAGCTTCCACGGCCCTCCCCGCTGCCCGCCGAGTCCGAATCCCCCTGGACTCGGCACCACGGCCCCTCGCCCGATGGCTCCTCCCCGCTCGGCGCCTCACCCCAGGGCGGGTCGCCCCACGGATCGACGTCCCACGGCTGCACCTCCCGAGGCGCCGAGTGCAGCGGTTCAAGATCCCACGGCTCGACTTCACTCCGCTGCACGTCCCACGGCTGCCTGTCCCACCGGTCCACCTCGCCCCGCGCCGTCGTCCCCACCCACTGGGCGTCCATCTCCACCACCGCCCGCCAGTACGCACGGGACGCCGCGGCTGCCCGCACCACCTCCTCGGCGGCCGACCGAACGCGGGGATCCGCGTGATGCAGGAAACGCTCGAACACCGCCCGCTGGCGCCGGCGCACCTGACCGTCCACCGTCAGGCAGCGTTCCATGTCGCGCAGCTGCTGGCGGTACGCCAGTTCGTCCGTTCCGAGCAGGGAACACTCCCGGCAGATGTGCCGCCGACGACCACGACCGGAGAAACGCTCGCTGGGCCGCTGCCGCCGGCAGACCCAGCAGAAGTGACCCCGCGGCTTCTTCCGCTTCCCGCGCCCCATCGTCCCTCACCCCGCCGCGCGCGCCGCCTCGACGAACGCGCGCTTCAGCGCAGGATAGGAGCGGCCGAAGTCGGCCTCCACGCGCCGGCGCCACGCCATCGCGTCCGGGCGGTCATCGACGGCCGCGCACACCACCACCAGCGCGGCGGCCTGGCCGTAGTGCCGCCGACGCTTGCCCGCCGCCACCCCCTCGACGCGCTTCTCGGCGGCCGTCCGAAGAGCGTCGAGCATGATCGCGCGCATCTCCGCGTCCGCCGGCCGGCCCACCTCCGCGCGCGCCAACAGCGCGTCGACGTCGGGCGTCTCGAGGGCATGAACGTCCGAGGCCATGAACGTCTCGATGTCCATCGACAGGTCGAAGCCGCCCATCGGCCCCAGCGCCCTCGCGTACTGCGCGCTACGCTCCGGCGGCGCCAGGAGCCGCACGAAGATGGGAAACACGAGGGGCCCCGGATGAGACGGCTCCGCCCAACCCTGCCCCGCCGCGTCCGCCACCAGCCGAGCCACCGACGCGTACTCGCCCCGCAGCAGGAGAAGCAGCGCCCGCTGCCGCTCCGCGGCTGTCGGCAACGACGCCAACGCGACGCCCGCTCGCTGCACCAGGTCCGGCCGCGACCCCACCGCCCCCAGCCACCGCCGAAGCCGCCCCAGCGTGGGCGCACGCCGCCAGGCCCGCTCGAGCGCCGCGTCCACGTCGTCGGCCCCCAACCGGATCGCCGCCCCGGCCGCCCCGTCGAGGAAGGCAGCGCTCGCGTCCGCGGGATGCTCCACCAGCGCCGCCGCCTCCTCGCACGCGGCGCGCGCGGCCGCCCAGTCCGCGGCGTCCTCGCACGCGTCACACCACGCGCGCAGATCCTCCACCCGCCGCGTCCCCCGAGCGAGCTCGCCCAGCCCGGCCGGCCCCTCCACCCGCGCGACGGCCTCGCGCAGCCACGCCTGCTCCCACCGACCCCGACCGCGCCCGGCCACCTCGGCGACCTGCATCTCGACCAGCGCGCGCCAATCCGCGACGAAGTCATCGAAGTCGGGCAACGCTTCGACCGCCGTACGCTCCAGCGCCTCGAGCGGCGCATCGAACAGGCCCACCCCTTCCACCTCTCTGATCGCCGCCAGCACTGCCTTGGCCCGCCGCTGCGGCGACGACGTCATGTACATCGCGACGACGAATTGCCGCGCACAGGCGTCGACGTCCGCCACCAGCACCTCGTCCACCAGCTCGTCCTGCCCCAGGTCGATGTCGGCCGCGCTGTTCGGGACCAACAGCGCGCGGTAGATGCGGAAGGCGCTGGCATAGTCCCGGGCGGCGAACGCCTCCGTCGCCGCCCCCAGCCGGATGTCCACCTCGACCGGCTCCGCGTACCCCGCCCGCCGGGCCTCCGCCGCGAACGCCTCGACCTCGGCGGCGATGGCCTCACTCGACCCCGCGACGGCGTCACCGCGCCCGGCCCGCCGCGCCACCTCGGTCAGCGCGCGCCGACGCGACCCGTCGTCCAGCCCGGGCAACAGCGTCCGTACCACGTCGCGCAACCCCTCGGCGTCCAGCGCCGCCAGATCAGCGTCGAGTTCGTCGTTCCCGTCACACAACGCGCCCGGCTCGGGCTTGGCCCGCCGTCGACTCATCGATCGAACGCGGCCTTCGCCGCCTGAAGATCGAACACCTCGGGCCGCCAGTCGCCCAGCCAGTCCGCCAGAATGTCCGGATCCTCACCCACGGGATCCTCGCCGGTCACGACGAAGTGCACCATGCGCTCGTACCCCGGCACCCCGCCGCAGTCTTCCCGCGGACACGCGCGCGCCCCATCGAGCAGCCGCCGCTTGAACGCCGCCTTGTCGGAGTGCACCCCGATGAGCTTCACCCTGTGCACCCAGTCGTCGCCGAAGTCGTACACGTACTCACACCGCTTCGTGGCGTGTTGCCCACCGAAGTACGTGTTCAGCTTCACCTTCCTGGCGTCCGGTGCCGACGGCTCGAAGTCCGCCACGTGCGGAATGCCCGCCAGCACCCGTCGCTTCGGCCCCGACAGCCGAAACTCGAACAGGTGATAGTTCCACCACCCGAAGCTGTCCTGGATGGCCAGGTGCAGGTCGGCGAAGGTGCTGGTCGTGCGCAGCAGCAGCCGCCGCCAGATGCGCGGCTCGATGGCCTGCAGGGTGATCTCGAACTCGAAGTAGCGCGGCATGAAGCCTCCGGTGGGCGCGTCGCCCCGTTTGGTGACGCAGCCGTGGGTCCACCGTCAAGGGGGACGGAACGCGCCTGGACGACGACGTCCGCTGGTTCCAGCAGCTGATCGGGTGGGCGAGAGCACCAACACGAGCGTGCCGAGCGCGCTGCTGCACATGGTCCTTTCGGCCTGGTCTGCGGGCGCGCCAAGACGAACGACGAATAGCCGCCCGAGACGGCAACATCCGCCGTGGAGTCGCTGCCCACAGCCGCCGACCTCAGCGCGCCGCGCACGCCACGTCGAGATGCGGTACAGGAAGGTGCAGATGAGTAACGACGAGCCCGGGAATCACGACGGCCGCAGCGCGCACGACGAAGCCGGCGACGGCCTCGCGAAGACAATCGTGGACCTCGTGCGGCGTCTGCGAGAGGTCCAGATGTCGGCGCGTGAGCACGGCACCTTCATCGAAGACCGCGATCTCGTCGGCTGCCCCCGATGCGGGCTTCTCGAAGACGTACTCGTCGATGGGCGACTCATCACGTGCCGACAGGACAGCCTCGGACGGGACACGGGGCTTCGGTTCGTCGACGATCCGCACGACGCGGGCAGCTTCACGTGCCCCGAGTGCGGCGGCGAGGCGGTGCCGGATGAGGGCTGACCGAGTCGTCGGGCACAGGGCGGCGCCGCACCCGCTCCATCTCGGCGACGATCGCGGCGGCCTTCCACACGTACGCAGCGGAGCGACGGGACTGGCGACTGGCCGAAAACTCGTGCGGCTCTTCGGCAGCCTCGCTTCACGATCCTCCCGGTGCGGTGCGATGCAGCTCGACGCTCTTCGCTGGCGCCCACAGATGAGGTAAGTGCGTGGTGATGAGCGTCTTCCTCAAGATCCCCGCCGAGCACCACGTGGCCAGCAACGCGCTGGCGTTCGCGGTCCGTGACGCGTTCCCGGTCACCGAGGGGCACACGCTCATCATCACGCGGCGGGTCGTGCCGACCTGGTTCGACGCGACGGCCGGCAATGGGCGCGGGTGCTGCCGAACCCGCCTGGGATCGTAGGCCGCGGCACCGCGGGGGCGACACCCGAGACGCCGCGACGAGGCGAGCGAGGCGTCGAGGGCTGCCTCAGCCGGCGAGCCCGTCACTCGTTCGCCCGCTTCAATGCGCGTCCCTGCTCCGTGAGCCGATAGCGCTGCTTGCTGCTCCGCGGCTTGTCCGGGATGGTGAGCTCGACCAGCCCCTGCTCGAGAGCCGGGTGCAGGTAGGCCGTGGTGAAGTGGTCCCGATGCACGAGACCAAGCGCAGCCTGGAGCTCGCCACGGCTCATTTCCCCCTCCAAGCCCCGAATCAGGCTGAGAACTTGCCCGGCAACTTGCCCGGTAACATGCCCGGCGACTTGCCCGGTGTCGGGCGCAAGTGCACCCGCCGCGGCCAGGCGCGGCTCGGGCAGGAAGGTCTCGAACGACTTGCGGGCGCGGTCGTTCACGTGCGTCGGCGCGGCGTGCCCGAGGGCCTGCCACTCGCGCTGCATCATGCGCAGGCCGGTGCCGGCCTGCTCGCACATGGCGATGCGCCGCATGGCCATCGCGATCGCCGGGTTGCGGACCTCCTTCTCGCCGGGCTCGAGCAGCCGCGCCTCGTCCCCGAAACTGTCGCCGGGGTTCCAGAAGCGGACGCCGTCGGTGAAGAACTGGATGACCGCCTTGCGCGAGTGATCGCCGTAGTCCTGGTGGATGAGCAGATTCATCGCGGCCTCGCGGAAGACGCGAAAGCCCGCCGGCGCGTCGCGCCGCTCCAGCGTCGCCGGATCGATATCGCGGAACGACTTCGGCATGAAGAACAGGTACTTGGCCAGCAGTTGCTGCCAGGTCTCGACGATGTTCACCTCGCTCACCAAGCGGTCGATCCAGCGCGTCTCGGGCAGCGCGTCGCCGCTGCCGTAGCCCAGGAACTGAACGTCGAGGATCGGGCGAGGAAGCAGATTGCGAACACCGCGCAGCGAGCCGAACAGCGCGACGGCCGCCCGCGTCGGCAGCAGCTCGCCGCCGTCCTTCACCAGGTAGCCCCAGTCGTACAGGAACTCGTTGTGGGGTTGCTCGACGTCGAAGCCCGGGTTCGCGGCGTGAAAGCGATCTCGATACCACCGCAGGCTCGACGAGTGGAAAACCTCGTCGAGCGCGACGCGTGAAGGGCTGACCGTCCCAGCGATCCGCCGCGGCGTCGCGCATCATCCGTTCGATCTCGTGAGCATGGGCGCGGTAGTCCCCGCCGCCCTTCCGCAAGAACGTGCGCCGGATGTCGCCGTCCAGGTACACCGGCTTCCGGCTGCGCGCGTTCTCGGCGACGTGAAACGCCAGCACCACGTTGTCATCGTGCTGGTAACGATGCTCGGTGATGTCGACGTCGTGGCTCACCTTGCGGCCCGCGTGAAGCACCGACAGGAAGTCGTTCTGCAGCTTGTCGGGCTCGGCGACACCGCTGACTTCGAACCGCTCGCCGTCCTGCGTGATCCCCAGCACGATCCAACCGCCGCGCGTGTTGGCGAAGGCCGACACGGTCTCGAACACGGACTTCGGAAGCGCGGCGCGGGCGGCCTTGAACTCGGCGCCCTTCCATTCGCCCGAGCGAAGAAGATCGTCGAGCGGTGGCGTGGTGGTCATCGATGAGCTCCAAGGTCGAAGCTGCCCACGGTCACGGCGTCCACCGCCGGGTGCGCTTGGCCTTCGTCGATCGTCGCGCCCTCGAACGACATGCCGCCCAACTTGCCTGGAAGGGCCTCGGCAAGGCGCCCCCCGTGGGGCAGGCTGCGACTGCCGAATCCACGCCCGAACCCCGCGCCGAGCACGCCCGCCACCTCGGCGACGAGCTGCTCGCCGCAGGCGGACCGCTCGTCACCGAGCACCTCTTCCCGCAGCCGCTTGCCCACCTGCCAGTCCAGCCCGACCAGCGCACTGTTCACCGCCCCCGCCGCCCGAATGCGCGCGCCCTCGACGAGGGCGCGGCGTTGGGAGAGCAGCTCGGGTGGAATCCGGTTGTCCGCCATGGACCGCGCCCCCGTGGCCGCGCCGCGTTGACGG
>JACKDN010000012.1 GCA_020633465.1 Myxococcales bacterium | reverse complement strand
CGGCGACCGGCGGTGAGGGCGGCGCGCAGCCCGCGCGTCGTCGACGGCGGCGCCGTCGCGGCGGCGGGGGCGGCGGCGGCAGCACGCCGTCCTGAGGCCCCGGCCGATCAGGCCATCGTCGGCGCGGTGGGATCGGGCGTGAGGGGCAGCGCGTCGTCGACGCACAGGGCCGGCAGGTGGCCGCGCCACCAGGCCTCGGCTTGGCTGTCCGTCCAGGTGTCGGTCAGGTGCACGGCCCGCAGCCGGTCGATCAACATGCCCGGCGTCTGCGGGCGATCGATCGGATCCTTCGCCAGGCAGGCCCGGACCAGCGCCTCGAGGTCCTCGGGCACGTCCGACGCCAGCGGCCGCAGCGCCGGCACCGGCCGCTGGATGTGCGCGAACAGCGTCGCCACCGCCGAGCGCTCGACGAACACCTGCTGGCCGGTCAGCAGCCACCACGCGACGCAGCCCAGCGAGTAGATGTCGGCGCGGCCGTCGATGACCCCGTCGGGCTGGATGCACTCGGGCGCCAGGTAGCCGGGCGTGCCCGCGAGGCCACCGGGCTGCGTCAGCGCCGTGTCTTCGCCCGGCAGCGCCGTCACCATGCCGAAGTCGAGCACCTTCACGAAGTCGTACTCGGCGCCCAAGCGACAAGCGATCAGGTTGGCCGGCTTGATGTCGCGGTGCACCATGCCCACGGCGTGGGCCTCTTTCAGCGATCGGCACGCCTGCGTCAGCAGGTGCACCACGCGGGCGGGGGGCAGCGCGCCGTTGAAGGCGACGAGGCTCTGCAGGTCCATGCCCCGCAGCAGCTCCATCACGTAGAAGAAGGCGCCGTTGTCGCTCACCCCGTAGTCGTACAGCTCGACCGTGTGCGGCGAGCACAGCCGCGCGGTGGCCGCCGCCTCGCGCTTGAAGCGGGCCAGCGCGCCCTGGCCGTCCGCGCCCTCGCCCGCCGGCCGGATCAGCTTCACGGCCGCCGGCCGCACGATGTGGCGGTGCTCGGCGCGCCACACCTCGCCCATGCCGCCCGACGCGATGCGCTCGACCAGGCGATAGCCGCCCAGCTCGGTGGTGGCCTCGAGCAGCGCCTCGCCGATCTCGACCTGGCGCCCCCGCGCCGTCAGCACCGCGCGCTGGATCACGTGACTCAGCTCCTGCACGTTGCCCGGCCAGTCGTAGGCCGCCAGCCGCGCCAGCGCCTTGTCGTCGAGGGGATCGATCACCCGGCCGGCCCGCGTGGCGTGCATGCGCAGGAAGAAGTCGGCCAGCTCGGGCAGGTCGTCCCGGCGCTGGCGCAGCGGGGGCACCCGCAGGCGCTCGCCGAAGGCCGCCTCGAGCTCGCGCTGCAGCACCGCCGGCCCGCTGCGCCCGCCGGCGTCCTCGTAGGCCGACGCCAGCACGCGCGCGCTGCTGCCGGCGACGATGCGCTCGGCCACCTCGAGCTGCACCGCCGCGGGCAGGCGGTTCACGCCGGCGAGGTACAGGGTGCCCCCGGCGGCGAGCGCCTCCCGGTTCGCGCCGCCGGCGCCGAAGATCTCGTCGACCCGCTGCACGACGGCGCAGTTGACCATCAGGAAGGCGCGGTCGGCGCGGGCGCTCTCGTTGTGGATCGCGCGCGCGGTGGCCTCGCAGCCGCTGCCGTGGGGGCCGAGCACCAACAGCGCGCCGTCGCCCGCCGCGTGGGCCGAGATCGCGTCGCGCAGCCGCCGGATCGCGAGCGAGCTGCCGATCAGCGGCCCGCTGATGCGGTCGTTCGCCTGGCGGATGAGCTCCTGCGAGACGCGGCGGCGGTGCTCGAGCGCCTCCTCGAGGGCGTCGAACAGCTCGGCGGTGTGCATCGACGCGGCCGCCAGCGAGGCGAAGCCGAGGATGCGCTCGTCGCGCACGTCGTCGTGCGCCCCGACCTCGGCCGACCCGAGCGCGAGCAGACCCACGACCTCGTCCTGCACCCGCAGCGCCACGCGCACGGTGGCGCGCGCGTCGGGCCACAGGGGATCCTCGACCCGCCGCACCGGCGCCGTCGCGCCCAGATCGGCCTCGAGCTCGCGCCGCACCTCGAGCGTCGGGGGCAGCTGCGCCTTGCCGCAGGTGGCCAGCACCCGCAGGCGGTCGCCCTCGACCCGCAGCAGCGCCACCCGGTCGGCCGGCAGCGCCCGCGCCATACGCCGCACCATGCGCTGGTAGCGATCCTCGGCGGCCAGGTTGCCCGCCAAATCCAGCGCGGCCTCGTGCATCTCGACCAGCGTGGCGTGCTGCGCCGCCAGCGTGCGGGCGTCCTCGTAGCGCCGCAGCGCCTCGCGCACGGTCAGCGTCAGATCGTCCTGATGCCACGGCTTCGCGATGAAGCGGTACAGGCCCGCGGCGTTGACCGCGTTGCCGACCGCCTCGGCGCCGGCCTGCCCGGTCAGCATCACCTTCAGCATCGAGGGATCGCGCCGGTGCAGCTCGGCCAGCAGCGCGTCGCCCTTCAGGCCCGGCATGATCTGATCGCTGATGACCAGCGGCACCGTGTAGCCGTCCTCGGTCAGCTCGGCGTACAGCTCGAGGGCGGCCTCGCCGTCGTCGGCCGTCTCGACGAGGCAGTGGCCGCCGAAGCCGCGCTTGAGCTGCTCCTTCAGGCCCACGAGCACGCTGCGCTCGTCGTCGACGCAGAGGATGACGGGCTTCGGCATGGTCAGTCCGCGCTCAGCGCGCCCGCGATGACCGCGCGCAGCTCGTCGGGCGACCACGGTTTGTGCAGCACCGTCGTCACCGCGGCGTCGGTGACCACCCGCCGGATCGCGGCGTCGTCCGCTTGACCGGTCAGCATCACGCGGACGATGTCGGGGTGCTTCGCGCGCACCTGCACCAGGAACTCGTCGCCGCGCACGCCGGGCATCAGCCAGTCCGACACGATGACCACGACGCGGGCGCCCTCGTCGTGCAGCTCGTCGAGCACCTCCCAGGCCTCGGGCACGTCCTCGGCCGTCTCGTACTGAAGGCGCGCGCCGAACAGGCGCCGCAGCTGCTGCTTCAGGCTCTGCAGGATGGTGCGCTCGTCGTCGACGAGCAGGATGACCGCCTCGCTCATGCCGCCTCCCGTTCGGCGTCCGGCAGCCACACGCGGAAGCAGGTGCCGGTGGGGCCGGTGTCGACCTCGATGCGCCCGCCGTGCTGCTCGACGATGTCGCGGCAGATCGACAGACCGAGGCCGGTGCCTTCGCCGGCCGCCTTGGTGGTGAAGAAGGGATCGAAGATGCGCTCGAGCGCCTCGGGCGCGATGCCCCCGCCGGTGTCGGCGACGCGCACCTCGACGCCGCCGGCGGCCCGCGCCACCCCGACGGTCAGGGTGCCCGCGTCGCCCATCGCCTGCAGGGCGTTGTGCACCAGGTTGGTCCACACCTGGTTGAGCGCCTCGTGCCGGGCCCGGACGACGCCGGGGTCGTCCACCTCGCGCACCACCTCGATGCCGCGCTTGATCAGGTTGTGGTACAGCGTCAGCACGGTGTCGAGGGACTCGGCCAGGCTGCCTTCGGCCTGCTCGGCGCCGGCCGTGCCCGGGTGGGCGTAGCTCTTCAGGGCGAAGACGATCTTGGCGGCGCGATCGGCCGCGAGGTCGATGTTCTTCGAGTTCCGGCGCAGGGCCGACAGGTTGTAGGCGCTGTCGAGCAGGGCCTCGGCCTGCGCGCCCGCCAGCAGCTCGGCGTGGTCACCCAACGCGGTGACGCCCATGTCGACCAGGTGGTCGGCGATGGGATCGGCGTCGTGGACGCCCTTCGCCTCCAGCTCGCCCCGCAGGGCCCGCCGCGCGGCGCGCTGCTCGCGGGAGGTGAGGCGGCCGCCGTCATTGCGAGCCGCCGCCCGCACCAGCGCCAGGAAGGCCTGCCGACGAGGCGGCGGCAGCTCGGCCAGCAGGGCCGGCATGTCGCCGAGCGCGTGATCGACGGCCGCCCCCAGGTTGGCGACCGACGCGCGGATGGCGCCCAGGGGCGTGTTCAGCTCGTGCGCGACGCCGGCCACCAGCTGGCCGAGGGCGGCCATCTTCTCGCTCTGCACCAGCGCCGCCTGCGACTGCGCGAGCTGAGCGTTCTTCTCGTTGAGCGCGACGATGGCGCTGGCGCGGGCGCGGACGAAGTAGAGGGTGAGGAAGAAGACCGCCGAGGCGACCGTGCACAGGTTGATCGCGAAGAAGATCGCGGGCAGCGAGGGATCGGCGATGGTCGCGGGCACGTCGAGGCGGCGGTCGATGGCGCCGGACACGATGGTCAGGGCCAGGAAGAGCACCCACCAGCGGACCGAGTCGCGCACGTCCTCGAAGGACAGCGACGCCACCAGGGCCAAGAGCGACCAGATCATCACGCAGCCCGAGGCGGTGAAGCCCCCGAGCGTCCACTGGAAGAAGAAGGGCAGCGCGAGGCTGATGAACACCTGGAACGTGCGCGCGGGGACGAAGGCCTTGGTGCGGGACAGGACGAAGAGGTTGATGGCCGTGGCGACGGTGTAGCCGAACGGGATGACCGCCGGGCCGGCGGTGCCGACGCTCAGACCCAGGCTGCCCCAGAGGATGCCACCGCCGCTCATCGAGAGGCCGGTCGCGATCAAGAAGCGATGGCGCAGGCGATCCTCGTCGGAGTCGCCCTCCGAGTCGGCCAGCGCGAACAGGCGCGCCAGGTGATGCGAAGCGCTCGCGGCCATGAACTCCCCCTGGAAGTGTTCGAGCATCCCACGAACACTCTGCCCAGGCATGACCGTATCCGGTCACGAGGTGACCGAAAGCGGGCACGGCGGGGGCGCGGGCGCGCCGCCGGGGCGTCAGGCCAGGGGCGGGGCGTCCGGGCGGGCGTCGGCGACGGCCTCGACCTCGAACAGGCGCGGCGCGCCGTCGTAGACCTCGAACACCTTCGCCACGAAGGGCACCTGGGGATCCGCCACGTCGATGCGATCGAAGTGATACCAGGCGCCCTGGACGCGCTCGGGCGTCACGTCCAGCAGCACCCAGCCCTTCTTCTCGACGTCGGTCCACTTGATGTGGGGGTTCGACTGCAGCACCAGGTCGATCAACGCGGGCTGCACCGCGGGCAAGCCCGGCGAGGTGACCGAAGTGGCGACGAACTCGACCGCCAGCGCGCCGTCGCCGCTCATGGGATCGTACAGCTGGGGATCGTTGGGATCCTCGGTCAGCTCCATCGCCCAGCTGGTGTGGATGTCGCCGGTCAGCACCACCAGGTTCTGCACGTCGTTGTCGCGCACCATCTGGAAGAGGCGCTGGCGCGAGGCATCGTAGCCGTCCCACTGATCGCCGTTGACCGGGTTCAGGGGCAGGTTGGGCGACGCCTGGAAGCGCAGGTGGCCCATCATCACCTGCTGCCCGAGCAGCCTCCACTTGGCCTGCGAGTCGGCCAGCTCGTCGTTCAGCCAGGCCTCCTGATCGAGGCCCAGCAGGGTGCGATCGGGGTCGGCGTAGTGGTCGCGGGTGGTCTGTTCGTCGCGCCCCCACAGGCGGCTGTCGAGCATCACCAGGTCGACCAGATCGCCGTAGCGCATGGTGCGCCAGATGCGGCCGTCCGCGGACTCGCGGATGGGGATCCACTCGAGGTAGGCCTGCTCGGCGGCGGCGCGCCGCTCCATCCAGGGGCCTTCGCCCGCGTTGTGGTTCTGCGCGCCGCCGCGCCACGAGTCGTTGGCCGACTCGTGATCGTCCCAGATGCAGATGAAGGGGTGCTGGACGTGCACCGCCTGCAGCCAGGGATCCTTGCGGTAGTGGCGGTAGCGGCGGCGGTAGTCCTCGAGGGTGATGATCTCGTGGGGCGGGTCGTAGGGGCGGACGTTGCCGTACTCGCCGTCGCCGTACTCGTAGATGTAGTCGCCGAGGTGCAGCACCGCGTCGAGGTCTGGCTGGGTGGCCAGCTCGCGGTAGGTGTGGAACCAGCCGTGCGCGTAGCTCGAGCAGCTGACCACCGCGAAGCGCAGGCGGTCGACCGCGCCCTCGGGCGCCGTGCGCGTGCGCCCCACCGGCGAGGTGCGGCCCAGCGCGTGGAAGCGGTAGAAGTAGGTCGTACCCGGGCTCAGCTCGAGGGCGTCCACCTTGACCGTGTAGTCGCGGTCGGCGTTCGTCGTGAAGGTGCCCACGTTGCGCCGCACGGCGAAGTCGCGATCCTCGCTGATCTCCCAGAAGACCTCGGTGGCCTCGGTGACGCCCTCGACGTGCGACCAGAGGATGACGCGATCGGTCAGCGGATCGCCGCTGGCCACGCCGTGCGTGAACAGGGTCTCGGGCCCCGGCTCGCCCTCGTAGGTGTAGCGCGGGAAGCCGTCGTCCGGCGGCCCCATGTCGGCCTCGGGCCCCATGTCGGCCTCGGGCCCCATGTCGCCGCCGCCGCCCATGCCGCCCATGCCACCGCCGTCCGGCGGCGCGTCGACGTCGTCCGAGTCGTCGCAGCCCAGAAGCCCCAGCAGCGCGGGCGAGATGCCCAGCGCCGCCGCCAGCCGAAGGATCTCCCGCCGAGACAGCTCGCTCATCCTGCCCCTCTCCCCGATTCCGCCGACGCGATGCCGGAAACAGAGAGCACGAAGGGCGCGGCAGGCGCAAGGGCGGGGGCGGCGCGGCGTCCGGGACCGCCGCGGGCGAGCCGGTCGTCGCCGGCTCGGCACGCGCGCCGGGGCTGCCCGATCTTGTCAGGTGTTCCGCAAATCGACACGTTCCACACCATGTGGAACAGGACGAATCGTGGAACAGTCGATGCCCGTGGGGTGAATGTCCGCCATGGTGCATACCTCCCGAAGACCCGCCCGGGGTGACCCGATCGTGGGCTGGCTCACCTGTCGTGGCCAGGAGCCTGTTGCGCATGGAGGGGTCGAGCGGGGTGCGTCACCGAAAGCTCGGATCAAGGCACGAAAGCATGACGATATCCGAAGATATCGCCTTGCTTTCGCAACGCCGAGCCGAGCATTCGGGGGCGTGCACTGCGAAGTGCCCCGAATGTGCAGCAGGCTCCTAGATCCACGACGGCAGCTCGATCGCCGTCTCCGCCACGCCGAAGAGATCCCGCTCGACCTGATGGAGCCGCCTCACGTACTTGGGCAGATCCTCGGCGCGCGCGTCGCAGGAGAACCAATCGACGGCTTGCTCGAAGCGGTCGATCAGCCGTTCGTGGGGGACGAACCCGAGATCGACCATGGCCGCGACGTCCGTGGCGTCGTTGGCGCTGTAGCGCTTCAGCTTGCTGACCACCACGTCGACGACATCGAGCACGAGCACCTCGAAGTGCCTCAACGACGGACCCAGCGAGGGGACCGGGTGCCAGCGCGGCACCTGCGGAAGGAAGGGCAGACCCCGCGCGACGACATCGAGGTACATGCCGTGGCGGCGCGCCATCGGCGTCGCCTTGCCTGCGAGGTCGAGCAAACGGGCGCGCGTAGTCCCGGTGACCTCGTCTGTCTCGATGACGTCGCTGTCCTTGGTCCCGCGCGCGTAGCTCGCCTGCAGCATCAGCGCCGCCGACCCGATCACCTGCAGTTGGATGCGGTCTACCCCGGATGGCTGCCAGGCCGCGTCGATCTCCCGGAAGAAACGTTCAATCACCAAGATGGCTGGCCTCCAACGCGTCGGTGAAGTCGGCCGGCCGAAGTCGGGTGACGATGCGCCAGCGTCGCGACGGGTCCGATGACGCTTCGGCCACCTCGGCCAGCGTCTCTTCGCTCCGGACGTCGGCGTCGAGGACATCGAGCGGCGCGTCGCGCGTCCACTCGGCGCGCTGGCGCGCCATCAAGGCGTGGAACCCGCCGAGGACGAGGCGGGCCCGGCGCGCACGCTGCGCCCGCGGCCGCGGAGGCCCCGCCTCGAGCTCCCGCTCGATGGCCTGGAGGACGTTCTCGACCAACCAGGGGAGCCGCCGCTCCAGGCCGGCGGCCGCCAGCTCGCGCTGCACCTTGGGCAGGGCGGCCGCGTCACACTGCTCGACGAGCACGGGCGCCAGCGCGGCGACGAGGCGCGGCCGCCCGGAGACGAGCGCGGCCGGCAGGACCGCGTTGACGTCACTCAGCCGCGCATCCGGGGTCACCTCGGCGGCCTCACGCAGGTGCCGTGCGCCGAGCCGCGCCAGCGCGTTCTGCAGCACGAGGTCGGGATCCGTCGTCGCCTCGCCGTCGAAGTAGGTGGCGTCGACGTTGAAGAGGCGCATCAAGGCCAGCAGCTGTTCGGCGGTGAACGACGCCTGGCCACGCTCGAGCAAGCTCAGGCGGCTCTGGGTGATGTCCAGTCGGTCGCCGAGATCGGCCTGGGTCCAACTGCGCGCCTCACGGAGCCGACGGACGGCCTCGCCGATCGATCGTCGGGTGAGGGCGTGATGCGCTGGCGGAGCCGCCATATCATCAATCCAGATGCCAATATCTCGAATCCGTATATCGATAGGCGCTGCGGCACGCTCGCGTCAAGTCGCGGTCGCTCAGTTGCCTGGCGCCGACCGCGCCGGCGACGGGTGCGCGGGCCGCTCCGCGTCCGCCGACGCCGCCCGTTGTGCGCCCGTCGCCCCCGTGCGACAGTCGGCGGCATGCGACGCTTCCGCAGCCACGGCGACGGCCGGTTCACCCTCGATCAGCTGGCCGCGTGCGGTGCGCACGTGATCATCGAGGACGGCGTGCGCATCTGGCACCCCGACCGCGTGTACCTGGGCGAGAACGTGTACGTCGGGCACGACGCGATGCTGAAGGGCTATTACAAGGGCACGCTGCGCGTGGGCGACGACACCTGGATCGGCCAGGGCGTGTTCGTGCACGCGGCGGGCAACGTCACCTTCGGGCGGCAAGTGGGCGTGGGGCCCTTCTGCAGGTTCCTCACCTCGTTCCACGAGGAGGCGGGGCGCGAGCGGGCCATCCTCGACGCGCCGCTGAGCTTTCGGCCCATCGTCGTCGAGGACGACTGCGACATCGGCGTGGGCACGGTCGTGCTGCCCGGCGTGACCATCGGGCGCGGCGCCCAGATCGGGGCGGGCAGCGTGGTCACCCGGGACGTCGAGCCCTACAGCGTCGTGGCCGGCAACCCGGCCCGGCTGCTACGCATGCGGCCCGAGTAGCTCACCGGCGGCGGCGCACCCACAGCCCGAGCAGACCCAGCAACCCCCACCAGGCCGGCGCGGGCGCGTCGGGCGTGGTGTCGCAGCCGCCGGACTGCTTCGACGACACGGCGCGCGTCTCGTCGTCCGCGGGGCCGCCGAGGCCGGCGTCGACGCCGGGCATGGGATCGTCGTCCTGGAAGGGCGGCGGCTCGGCGTCGTCGCCCACCGGCGGCGGGACGAAGGCGTCGCGCGCGGGCGGCGGCACGAACGCGTCGCGCGCGGGCGGCGGCGGCGCGCCGGCGTCCTCGGGCGGAGGAGGCGGCGGTGCGCCCGCGTCTCGCGGCGGGGGCGGCGGCGGCGCGGCGTCCATCCGCGGCGGCGGGGGCGGCGGCGCCTCGGCGCGCAGGCGCACCGCGTCGGCGGTGATGTGCACGTCGCTGCCGATGGCGCCGGGCACGTTGTCGAACATCGAGACGCTGTAGGCGTTGCCCGGCTCGAAGCGGAAGTCGCCCAACGCGGTCCAGCCCGTCTTGCCCGCCAGGTCGACCACGCGCTCGGCGCTGCCGCCGGCGTGCTGCACCGCGTAGCGCACCGCGTCGTGCAGCGAGTAGGCGGCCACCGTGTGCACCTCGACGGTGTAGGTGCCCGCCGCGGCGACCTCGAAGCGCCACTGGCCCCAGTTCGACGGCGTGTCGTTCTGGAACGCGTTGGTCCACAAGAGCCCGCCGCCGTGGCCCTCGCCGCCGACGCTGCGCCAGTACTGCGCCGGGCCGTAGGGCACGAAGCACGGCCCGTCGTCGTCGATCACCCCACCCTCGACCCCCAGCGGCGGCGCGCAGGGGCCGCGGTCGGGCGCGGGCAGGCCGTCGGTGAAGAAGGGCGTCTGCTGGTTGCCGGCCGCCACCGACAGCTCGACGTGCAGGTGGTCGTGGTGCGGGTGCGCGCCGTCGTAGTAGCCCTCGCGCGGGGCGTCGCCGCTGCGCCAGTAGGTGCGATCCCAGATCACCCGCTGGATGCCGATGTACTGCGCGTTGACCAGCAGGTAGTTGGCCAGCTCGTCGCCGAGGTCGTTGTCGGCCTGCCCGCCATCGAGCGGGATGAACACGTCGAGCGCGCGGCCCACCGCGTGGATGCTGGTGACGTTGTTGTTGCCGTTGATCGACCGGCAGCTGTAGCCGCCCACGCCGGTCACCTGCGGGAAGTGCACCTCGATCCAGTCACCCAGCCGGCGCGCGCCGACCGTGAAGGTGCCCGAGCAGCTGGCCTCGCCGCGCCAGGGGCCGGCGTCGGTGATGGGCACGCGGGATTGGGCGGCCTCGGCGAGGACGTCGCCGGGGATGGCCCAGCGGCCCTCGTGGGCCAGCGCGGCGGCGCGCTCGACGATGTCGTCGCCTTCGGGGGGCTCGCAGCCCGCGACGGCCAGGGTCAGGACTCCGATCGCCGCGCCGACGCTCGCTCTCATCGCTTCGGACCTCCCCGGTGGACGCACCAGGGTAGCAGAACGCGGTCCCCTACTCGCTCAGCGCTTCGCGCACGCCGGCCTCGGCGGCGGCGGCCAGCCAGGCCCGGGCGGCGTCGGCGTGGCCCGCGCGCCACAAGAGCTGGCTGCCGAGGAACAGGTTCTGGCCCGCGGCGCCGATGGGCGGGCCGCCGGCGAAGGCCAGGGGCGGCGCGTCGAGGCGGCCGGCCGACGCGACCGCGGCCGGCGCGGCGGGCTCGAGGGCATCGGGCACGCCGGCCCGCAGCGCGGCGAACGCGCGCGCGGGGTGGCCCAGCCGCCAGAGGGCGTCGGCCCGGTCGAAGGCCACCCGCGCGGCCACCGCCTCGCTGGCCGGTGAGCCATCGCCCAGTACCTCGACGTGGTGGGCCAGCACGGCGTCCGCGGCGTCCGTCGGGTCGATCTCGGTGCAGGCCCGCGCGTCGGTCACCAGCCACGGCCCGACGCACCCGGGGCGCCCCAGCACGACCGACAGCCCGAAGTTCTCGTACAAGGGCGCGTGGTGCTGGTTCGCCGCCAGGAAGCGCCGTCCCCGGCCCAGCCGGCCGCCCGGCCCGCGCAGCGGAAAAGGCTCCAACTTCGGGTGGTTGCGATATGTCCACGCCCAGTACCACGACGAGTCGGCCAGCCCGAAGGCGAAGACGGTGACGTCCGGCCGCTGCCCCTCGACGGCCTGCAGGTACAGCAGCGGCCACACCCAGTGATCGCTCTCGACGACCACGATCGCGTCCGCCGGCGCGGTCTGCAGCACCCCCTCGGCCATGTCGCGCGCCAGGGTGTCGAGGTGGCGCGTGCGCGCCCAGATCACGGGCGGCGCCAGCCACCCGGCCAGGATCACCGCGGCCCCCATCGCCGCGCCGAGCAGGGGCAGGCGCTCCTCGCCGGCGGCCAGCCGCGCCACCAGCCCCGCGACGCAGGCGGCCAGCACGCCGAAGGGCGGCGCCAGGTAGCCCGCGTAGTCGGGGATGGCCGGGTGGAAGATGGCGTTCGAGGCAAGCAGCAGCACGGTCAGTCCCGCCGCGATCAGCCCGTAGGCCCGCCCCACCTGCAGGTCGCGACCCAGCAGCAGCGCGGCGCCGCCGCCGACCACCAGCAGCGGCAGCAGGCCGGCGTCGGCCGCGTAGCCCAGCCAGTCGACGACGTGGTCGAGCACCAAACCCGCGGTGGCCGAGCGGTTGTGCCCGAAGTCCGCGCCGCTGAAGTAGAAGCGCACCGACGGCCCGTCGATGGGCTGGCCCCACACGAACACCTGGTCGCGGCCGGCGACCAGCGGCACGTAGACGTAGGGCAGCATCCCGACCGGGCCCCCGAGCAGGGCGCCGATCACGCCGCGCAGGCCGATGCGGCCCTTCACCAGGGCCCACAGCAGCGCCGGACCGGCCGCGACGGCCGCGATGATGGCGGTGTAGGGGTTGGCCGCGGCGCACAGGCCCAGCGCGAGGCCAGCGAGGAACCAGCCGCGCCCGCGCTCGAGCGCGTCGGCCATGCGCGCCACCGCCCACACCGCCAGGAAGCCCGCCAGCGCGTACACCTCGACGCGGCTGCCGTTCTCCCAGAACACCGGGTGCACCAGCAGCGCCGCCAGCACGGCGGGCGCCACCCAGCGCGGTGCGTCCGGCGCCATCCGCTCGGCCAGGCTGGTCAGCGGCACCACCATCAGCGCCGTCGGCACCGCCGACAGCAGGTTCAGCGCCCACAGCGTGGGCAGCGCGCCCGCCGCCAGCCACCCGAGCAGCGTGTGCAGCGGCTGGCCCACCGGGTGCCCCAGCCCGCCCTGCGCGGCCACCATGGCCAGCTCGGCGCTGTCGTAGAAGCTCAGGTCGCGGCTCATCGTGGCGACGTCGTAGGCCAGCACGGCCGCGGCCGCGGCCCACGCCCACAGCCGGCCCCGCACCGGCAACCCGAAGGTGCGCGGCGTCGTCACCGACCCATCTTGAGCAGCTGCAGGAACGTGCGCCCGATGGCCCGCGGGTTGAGCACCTTGCTGTGCCCCGCCACCCGCGCCCGCGCGTCGATCTCCACCTCGAGCGGCGCGTCGCCCGCGTCGCGCAGGTTCTGCCGGAAGGCGGTGCTGATCATCATCGAGTCGTCGTCGCGTGGCCCGTGCTCGAGCCAGGCGCGGCGGTCGAACAGGTAGTTGCCGCCGCTCTTCGCGACCTCACCCGTCTTCAGTTTGATCAGTGTATTCAAGGTGTTGCTGATCACCATGCGGTACCAGGGGTCGTCCCGGTGCCGGTACACGGTGGTCAGCATCGTCGCCTCGTGCCGCCGCCGGAACAGCTCGATCACCGTCTCGGGCGCGATCTGCCCGTCGGCGGGCACCCAGGTCACGTAGCGCCCCTTCGCCGCGTCGAAGCCGGTGCGCAGCGCGCCGCCGATGCCCTTGTTCGGCTGCGTGTTCACCTGGATGCGCGGCATGGCGTCGGCCAGGCCCCGCATGATCTCGAGCGTGCGATCGGCGCTGCCGTCGTCGACGAACACGATCTCGTAGTCGACGCCGGCGGCCACCAGCTTCTCGGCCAGCTCGTCGGTGACCGGGCGCAGGCAGTCCTCTTCGTTGTAGGCGATGACCACCACCGACAGGTCCGGCTCGCCCGTCGCCGCGGGCACGGCGGGCGGCGCCGCGAAGACGTACAGGTGCTGCAGCGTGTCCAGGCGCGCCAGCAGCCGGGCGGTCAGCGGGTGGCCGCGCAGGGCGTCCTCGGCGTCCTGCAGCGCAGGATCCAGGCGGGCGAGCGCGGGCGACAGCCGCTCGAAGGCGCGCTGCGTCAGCCCGCCGCGCGTCGCCTTCACCGCCCCCTCGGTGCCCCCGAGGAAGAACGGGATGGGGTGCGCCACGGTCGACCGCTGATACACCGACCGCAGGCGCCGCTGGAAGAAGGCCGGATAGGCGTCCGCGGGCCGGAACTGCATGCGGTACTGCACCGCGCCCGCGGCGTCGCGCCGCTCGTCCCAGCGCGCCTGCTCGTCGCCGCTGACCGGCTCCTTCAGCGCGACGACGCCGCCGGGCTTCACCGCCGCCGCGCACACCTCGACCAGCCGCTCGACCTCGTCGTCGGTCAGGTACGCCGCCACGCCGAACACCAGCACCACGTCGAAGCGTTCGTCGGGCGCGAAGTCGAGCACCGACGCGTGCACCGTCCTCACCCGATCGCCCAGCCCGCGCCGCCCCGCCTCGCGGTCGGCCACGTGCAGCAGCGCCTCGCTGGCGTCCACCAGCGTCACGTGCGCCACGTGCGGCGCCAGCCACAGCGCCAGCCGCCCGGCGCCGCCGCCCAGGTCGAGCACCCGCGTCGTCGGCCCGAAGTCGACCACCCGCCGCAGGTGCGCCTTCTCGAGCCGGTCGCGATGCCGCACCACCGCGGGATCCTCGGTGACGGTGCCCAGCAGCACCAGGTCGTCGTCGCTCAGCGGCGCGTCGCCGGCCTTGCGGCGGGTGTCGGCGTCGTAGAACGACTCGGCGAGGCGGGCGGTGTCGTGGGAGTGGCTCATGGCTCGACCGTGATGGCGGCGACGACGTCGGCGGCGAGGCGCTCGGCCAGCGCCTCCGCGTCGGCCGGGGTGGGGGCGACGACGAGGCAGCTGCCCAAGAGCGACCACTCGTCGACGGCCAGGGGCGAGGGCTGGCTGTCGGGGACGCTGAGGCGCAGCGCGCGCACGGCCTCGTGCTGGCGCCAGCCGGCGGCGGGATCGCCCACCATGGTGACGCGCCCGCGGCCGCGGGCGATGAGCAGCCGCGAGGCGACCGGCTGCACCCGCTGGCGCGCCAGGGCCGGCGACGGATCGCGCCCCAGCGCGCACAGCACCGCCGCCTCGCTCAGGTCGACGCCGTAGCAGGTGCGCACGAGCTCGGTGATCGAGCTGCCGCCCAGGCGCGGGTTGATCTCGATCAGCACCGTCTCGTCGGCCACCCGGCGCAGATCGAAGTTCAGCGGCCCGTCGGTGATGCCCACCGCCGCCGCGAAGGCCGCCACGTCGCGCACGACGGCCGCCTCGGTGGCGGCGTCCAGCGTGCACGGCAGGGAGTGTCCCACCGGCGACACGAAGAGCGGCTGGTACTGGTCGTCGAGCACGAACGCCGCCACCACCTGTCCGCGCCACAGGAAGGCCTCGACGCCGACCGACCGCCCGTCGACGTACGCCTGCAGCAGCACGCCCCCGCCGGCCCCGGCGTACTGGCGCGCGCGCTCGATGGCCGCGCTCAGCCCGGCCCGCGCGGGCACCACCGCGACCCCGCGCCCGCCCGCCGCGCTCGCCGGCTTGACCACCAGCGGGAAGCCGCCGACCGCCTGCACCGCCGCCTCGACCTCGGCCGGCCCGCCGACGAAGCGCGTCTCGGGCACCGGCAGCCCGGCCGCCCGCACGGCCTCGAAGGTGCGCAGCTTGTCGCGGCACACCGCCACCACCGACGGGGGGATGCCACACAGGCCGCGCGCCTCGACCACCGCCGACACCGCCGGCACCGCTGCGTCGGACGCCGCCGTCAGCGCCGCGTCCACCTGCAGCCGATCGGCCAGCGCCACCACCGCGTCGACGTCCACGATGTTGATCGGGAAGGCGTGATCCGCCAGCGCCATGCCCGGCGCGTCGGGCAGGCGATCCACGGCCACGACCTCGGCGCCCAGCGCCCGCGCCCGCGCGATGAGATCGACCTGGAAGGGCCCGGCGCCGACGACGAGCACGCGCTGCGGCTTGGGCGGCGACATGGTGCACTCCGCGCCCGGGCGGGCGATCGAGGGGTCCAAGGCGGCGCGCCCGGTCGGCCCGCACGCTCGCAGCGTTGGTACCCCGGGCGGCGCGGGCCGTCAATCGCGGCCGCCGCCCGTGGGTCAGCCGACGCCCAGGCGGCTCACCCCGCGCGCCCCGTCCACCGATGCCAACACCCATGGCGACCGCCCCCGACAACGCCCCGCGCGGCGTCCTCCCGGACGAGTGGCCCATGTTCGTGGCCATGGGCGCCTTCGCGTTCCTGTCGGTGGCCCTGGCCATCCTCGTGCGCACCTGGTCGGACGCCGTCTTCATCACCCACTTCCCCGCGTCGTGGCTGTCGCTGTTCTTCATCGTCAGCGCCTTCGCCTTCGCGCCCACGACGGTCGCCTACGCCGCCCTGGCCCGCCGCGTGGCCCTCGTGCGGCTCAACACCGGCGCGCTGGGGCTGTTCGCCGTCGTCGCCCTGGCCTGCGTGGGCGCCAGCGGCAAGTGGAGCGTCTTCGCCGCCGCCCTGGTGCTGGCCATCGTCAGCCCGCTGACCAACGTGGCCGCGTGGAGCACCATCCTCGAGCGCCTCGACAGCCGGCAGGCCCGCCGCCTCATCCCGCTCATCGGCGGCGTGGGCACGGCCGGCGCCGTCGGCGGTGGCTCGCTGGGCGCGTGGCTGGTCGACCGCTGGGGCACCGGCGCGCTGCTCTGGGCCGTCGTCGCGGTGCTGCTGGTCATGCTGCCCTTCCCGCGCTGGGTCACCGCCGGCCAGCCCGACCGCCCCACCCGGCGCCCGGCCGATCCCGGCTTCGCCGAGGGCTGGCGCGCCCTGGGCAAGAACCGCCTGCTGCGCGTCGTCGGCGCCACCACCTTCCTGATGGCCGTCGGCACCAACCTGACCGACTACCTGCTGAAGGCGCGCCTGCAGGTCGAGCTGGCCCCCGAGCAGATCGCCTTGTTCTTCGCGTGGTTCCACAGCCTGACCAATGTGGCCGTGCTCGCGTTCCAGTTCTTGGTCGTGGCCCCGGCGGTGCACCGCCTGGGCATCAGCCGCAGCTTCTCGGCGCACCCCGCCGTCGTGCTCGGCGGGGCCCTGCTGTGCGTCGTCTCGCCCTCGCTGATCGCGGCCGTCGCCTTGCGCAGCGCCGACACCCTCTTGAAGTTCACGTTCCACAGCAGCACCCAGGATCTGGTCGTCACGCCGGTGCCGCAGGTCGAGCGCACGCAGGCCAAGGTGTTCCTCAAGGGCATCGTCTACCCGCTCGGCGGGCTGACCGCCGGCCTGCTGATCCCGCTCGTCGCCCTCGCCGGCCCCTGGGCCGCGCCCGCGTTGGTGGCGGTGCTCGCGGCGCTCTGGCTGCGCGTGGCGCGCCAGGCCGGCGCCGCGCACCGCGCCCAGCTCGAGGCCAACCTGCTGGTGAAGGTGCAGCCCGGCCTCACCGGCGAGCCCACGTCGCCCGACGTGCTGCGCGAGGTCATCCGGGCCCACCTGTCGGTGCTGGCCACCCCCTGCGCGCGCCCGACGCGGCCGGACGAGGTGCAGCAGCACCTCAGCGACACCTTCGAGGCGCTCGGCGCCCTGCTCGGCGACACCCGCGCCATCGCCGAGACGGCGCGGCGCTACCTCGAAGGCGACGCCCACCAGCGGGCCGACGCGGTCGAGCTGCTCGACGCGCTGTTCCGCGAGCACGGCTTCCCCGACGCCGGCGCCATCCTCGACGCCCTGCTGCGATCGACGCCCGTGCCGCAGGCCGCCTGAAACGCCCTGGCGAGCGCCCGCCGAGTCGTGTGAAATGGGCCCGTGCGCAGCACCACCCCACAGGCGGGCGACGCGGTGGCCGATCGCTTCCGGCTCGGCGCGCTCCGCGACCGCGACGCGTTCGGCGTCTGGCACGACGGCACCGATCTCGCCACCGGCGGCGCGGTGGCCGTGCGCCTGCTGGTCGGCGTGCCGCCCCCGACGCGGCGCTTCGAGGTCGAGAGCCGGCGGGTGATGGGCCTGCAGCACGCCTGCCTGGGGCGGCTGCACGGCACCTTCCGCCTGGCCGACGGGCGCGCGGGCTACGCGGTGGATCCGCCGCGCGGCGACACGCTGGGCGAGCGCTGCGCCCAGGCCCCCTGCCCGCTCGACGCCGTGCTGCGCATCCTCGACGGCGTGCTGGCGGCCCTCGAGATGTGCCACGCGGCGGGCGTCGTGCATCGCGACGTGCGGCCCGAGCAGGTGCGGGTGTTCGACGGCCCGGACGGCCCGCGCGTGCGCCTCGACGGCGCCGGCGTCGCGCAGCTGTTCTCGGACGGCGCCGCCCCGGCGTTGGGCGGCGTGCTCTACGGGCACCCGCAGTTCACCGCGCCCGAGCAGTGGGTCAACCGGGCCGCCGACGCGCGCACCGATCTCTACGCGGTGGGCCTGCTCGGCTATGTGATGGTGTCGGGCCGACACTTCGTCGAGCCCGGCTCACCCTTGGACGTGTGTCGCCGACACTTCCGCGCGCAGCGCCCCGCACCGGTGCGCAGCGCCAGCGGCGAGCGCGTCCCGCCCGATCTCGCCGCCGCCCTGGTGCGGGCCGCCCACCCGGAGGCCCGCGCCCGCTTCCCCGACGCCGCCAGCCTGCGCGGCGTCCTGGCGACCATCGCGGCGCGCACGCCGGCGCCGCTGGACTCGGGCGAGTTGATGGATCTCGATCCGACCATCGACATCGAGGGCGAGCTGACCGGCGGCTCGATCAACCTCAACGCCCACGATCTCGAGGCGATGCTGGTGCGCGACGGCGATCCCGCCTTCTCGATGGACGAGGCGCCCGACGACACGCTCATCGACCTCGACGACGACGCCACCGAGTGGAGCTGATCAGCTCTCGGCCAGCTCCAGCACCACCTCGGGCGCGCCCGGCGGCCCGTACGGCCCTTCGAAGCGCAGGCAGCGGTGGGGCGCGGCCTCCTCGAACCACATCGTGTAGCGGGGCAGCAGCGGCTTGGCCAGCTTGGTCAGCACCGATCCCAGGGCGACCCAGTCGTTGAGATCGGGGTACATCCACACCTCGCGCGCCCCGAAGCGCCCGGCCGGCACCTCGAGCGTGGTGCGCTTGCGGCCCTCGTAGTAGACGCGCGCCACCATGCGATCGCTGGTCCACGCGTAGCACGCCAGCTTGTCGCCGCCGAAGGGCTGCCGCCGCATGAGGAAGGGCAGCAGCACCTCGGGATAGCTGGTGGCGGGCAGGTCGAAGGGGCTCTGCGCGAAGTCGATGGTCTTCTGGCGCGCCTCGCCCACCACCCGCGTCAGCACCCCGGCCCGCACGCCGTCGCCCTGACGCACCAGCGTCAGCCGCTCCTCCAGCCGCAGGGTGGGCAGGTCGTGCACCACGTCGACGT
The DNA here is from genome assembly GCA_020633465.1 of Myxococcales bacterium. Classification (GTDB taxonomy): domain Bacteria; phylum Myxococcota_A; class Bradymonadia; order UBA7976; family UBA1532; genus JACKDN01. The sequence continues at coordinate 203,202 of JACKDN010000012.1, read as the reverse complement.
CGCCCACCACCTCGCCCGGCGCGCCCTCGCGCACCCGCGTGACCACCGTCGTGCGGGCGCCGCCGTCGCCGAACAGGGCCTTCGCGTCGAGCACCGTGTTGAACTTGCTCTTCTCGCGAGCGCGCGCCGCGTACACCAACCGCTCTTCGATCCACTCGGGGCCGCGCGGCGCAACGGGAGGAAGAAATAGTGTGTCCATGAGGGGCCATGTTGACCCGCCCCTTCTGTTTCTGCAATCAACCACCGTTCGCTATCCTGATCCGCACATTCCTGTTCGGGGGACCTCCATGCGCCGTTCGTTGATGATGGCCGCCGCGCTCACCTTCGGGGTCAGCGCCGCGGCGGCCCAGACCTTGCCGCCGGACTTCTCGATCGAGGTGGTCGACCGCCTGACCAACCCGACCGGGATCACGTTCGGCCCCAACGGCTGGCTGTGGGCGGCCGAGAAGCGCGGCAAGGTGTGGATCTACGTCGACGGTCAGCGCGTCCCCGAGCCCTTCATCGAGCTCGACGGCCCGGTCAACGACAACCGCGACGGCGGTCTGCTGGGCATCGCCGTCCACCCCGACTTCGAGCAGAACGGCTTCGTGTTCCTGCTGTTCGTCGTCGATCCCGACGAGACCGAGCCCAACGCGACCGGCGAAGAGGTGCACACCTACGCGCGCCTCGAGCGCTACGCCGCCGATCCTGCCACCGGCCTGCTGCGCGCCGATCCCGCGTCGCGCACGGTGCTCGTCGGCGCGGTGCCCAACGAGGGCTTCCCCGTCTGTCACTCGAGCCACATGATCGGCACGCTGCGCTTCGGCGAGGACGGCACGCTGTTCGCCGGCTCGGGCGACGGCGCCCACTTCAACGGCTACGACGTCGGCGGCCGGGATCCCGAGTGCTTCGACCCCGACGGCCTGCCCCAGTTCGACGGCGAGGAGTTCGACATCGGCGCCCTGCGCTCGATCCACCCCGACTCGCCCTCGGGCAAGATCCTCCGCATCGATCCCTTCACCGGCCTCGGCCTGCCGTCGAACCCCTACTGGGACGGCAACCCGGCGTCGGTGCGCTCGAAGACCTGGGTGAGCGGCCTGCGCAACCCCTTCCGCTTCGGCCTGCGCCCGAACACGGGCAGCCCAGACCCCGCCGACGGCCTGCCCGGCACGCTCTACGCCGGCGACGTCGGCTGGTCGACCTGGGAAGAGGTGAACGTCGGCTACGGCGGCGAGAACTTCGGCTGGCCCTGCTACGAGGGCGACGCGGTGCAGGGCGCCTATCGCGATCAGTCCAACGGCGCCTGCGCCACGCTCTACGACGGCACGAACCCCTACGGCCCGGATCTCGACGCCGCCTACAAGCGCCCCCTGCTGGCCATGCACCACGGCAACGGCAACATCAACGGCCTGGGCTTCACCGCCCGCGCCGTGGGCGGCACCGCCTTCTACGAGGGCGGCGACTATCCGCGGCGCTACAACGGCGTGCTGTTCCAGGCGGACTACCCCACCAGCTGGATCCGCGCGGTGTGGGTGGACGAGAACGACGAGATCATGCGGGACGGTGACGGCAACCTGCGCATCGAGCCCTTCGTCACCGACGCCCGCCAGCCCATCGACCTGCGCATCGACCCGCAGAGCGGCGATCTGTACTACGTGTCGTGGCAGTCCAAAGAGATCCGCCGCATCCGCTATCGCTACGCGAACCAGGCGCCCTTCATCGTCTGGACGGCCGATCCCACCAACGGCCCGGCGCCGCTGCAGGTGCAGTTCGACGCGCAGGCCAGCTTCGACCTCGACGAGGATCCCGTCTTCTTCGAGTGGGACTTCGGCGACGGCACCACCAGCGCCGAGCCCGCGCCGCTGAAGGTGTACCCGGTGGGCGGCACCTACACCGTGCGGCTGACCGTGCGCGACGACCGCCGCGGCGCCACCACGCGGACGCAGGTGATCACCGTCGGCAACCTCGATCCCATGGCGCGCGTGATCCGGCCGCTCGACGGCGCCACCTACACCTCGCCGCAGGAGATCGTGCTGGCCGGCGTGGGCAGCGATCCCGAGGATCTCGACGACGTCGACTTCCACTGGACGGTCGACCGCCTCACCGACGCGGGCAGCGAAGACGCGTGGTTCGAGGCCGACGGGCCGGTGGCCACCTTCATGGCCGACGATCCCGACCAGCCCAGCTACCGCGTCACGCTGACCGTCACCGATCGCGACGGCGCGACGGCGTCGGACACGGTGACGCTGCGCCCCTTCTCGCGCGACGACGTCGACGGCGACGGCGCCGCCAACGGCGTCGACAACTGCCGCGACGTGGCCAACCCCGATCAGACCGACACCGATCGCGACGGGCGCGGCGACGCCTGCGACGACGACGACGACGGTGACGGCGTCGCCGACGGGGAGGACGGCTGCCCGCTCGACCGCGATCCCAACCAGCTGGATCTGGACGAGGACGGCCAGGGCGACGCCTGCGACGAGGACGACGACGGCGACGAGGTGCCCGACGCCGAGGACAACTGCCCGCTGCTGAGCAACGCCGGCCAGCTGGACCTCGACCACGACGGCCTCGGCGACGCCTGCGATCCCGATCTGGACGGCGACGGCGTGCAGAACGACGTCGACAACTGCCTCGAGACGCCCAACCTCGGCCAGCGCGACCTGGACGGCGACGGCCAAGGCGACGCCTGCGATCCCGACGACGACGACGACGGCGTGCCCGACGACCTGGACGTCTGCCCGCACCTGGCCGATCCCGATCAGATCGATCAGGACCAGGACGGCCTGGGTGATCCCTGCGACGACGACGACGACGGGGACGGCGTGCCCGACGACCGCGACCTGTGCCCCGACGTCAACACCGACGTCAACTTCGACACCGACCGCGACGGCATCGGCAACGACTGCGATCCCGACGACGACGGCGACAGCGTGCCCGACGAAGAGGACAACTGCCCGCTGGTGCCCAACCGCGATCAGGAGAACCTCGACGGCGACGAATACGGCGACGCCTGCGACGGCGACGTCGACGGCGACGGCGCCATCGACCGCGAGGACGTCTGCCGCCTGGTGCCCGACCCCGATCAGGCCGACACGGACGGCGACGGGCTGGGCGACGCCTGCGACGACGACATCGACGGCGACGGCGTCTTCAACGCCATCGACAACTGCCCGGGCGTGGCCTCGGTGGTGCTGGACGATCCCGACGGCGACGGGCTGGGCAACCCCTGCGACGACGACGACGACGACGACGGCGTGCCCGACGCCGAGGACCTGTGCCCCGGGACGCCCGACGACGGCGTGAGCGATCTCGACGGCGACGGCGCCGGGGACGCCTGCGACAGCGACGACGACGGCGACGGCGTCGAGGACGGCCGCGACAACTGCCCGCGCGCGGCCAACGCCGATCAGGCCGACGCGGACGGCGACGGCGCGGGCGACGCCTGCGACACCGACATCGTGGTGCCGACGCCCGACGCGGGCGCGCCGATCGCGGACGCGGGGGCGCCCGCCGAGGACGCCGCCCCGCCCGCCGACGACGCCGCCCTGCCTGCCGACGACGCCGCCCCGCCCGCCGACGACGCCGCCCCGCCGGCCGACGACGCCGGCGTGGTGATCGTCGACGCGGGCGCGCCTGCCGAGACGCCGCCGCGCCCCTCGAGGACGCCGCCGCGCCCGTCGAGGACGCCGCCGCGCCCGTCGAGGACGCCGCCGCGCCCGTCGAAGACGCCGCCGCGCCGAGCGAGCGACGCCGCGGCGCCGACGCCGACGCCCCGGCGCGCGACGCCGCGCCGACGACGAGGGACGCCGCCTCGCCGCGCCCGGACGCCGCCGCGCCCGCCCCCGACGCGCGGACGCCCACGCCCGACGCGGAGAGCACGACGGTCGGCGGGGGCGGCGGCGACGACGGCTGCAGCGTCTCGATGGGCGACCGCGGCCCGGCCCCGTGGTGGATGCTGGTGCTGCTGCTGCCGGTCACCCTGCGTCGGCGAAGGCGCTCGTGACGGGCCGCCCCCCGATCCCCCGCCGCCGTCCACCCCAGCCCGCCCCCCCACCACGCGCCGCCCGCGGCCTCTGGGTGGCGCTGTGGGTGGCCCTGGCGCCGTGGGCCGCGCACGCCGAGGAGCCCTTCTTCGCCCCCGGCACCCAGCCCGAGACGCTGACCCTGCCCCTCGAGCCCACGGCGACCTGCCTGCTGTGTCACCGCGACGTCGATCCCCCCGAGCGGGTGGCGCCCGGCGACACGTGGCGCGGCTCGATGATGGCGAACTCGGCGCGCGATCCCGTGTTCCTCGCCGCGCTGGCGATCGCCAACCAGGACTTCGCCGCGCTGGGCGTGCAGGACGGCGGCAGCTTCTGCCTGCGCTGCCACACGCCCAGCGGCTGGCTGGCCGGGCGCTCGGTGCCGGGCGACGCCTCGGCGCTGACCGACGACGATCGGAACGGCGTCAGCTGCGCCTTCTGCCACCGCCTGGACGCCGGGACGCACGAAGATCCCGCCGGCCCGCTGGTGGGCAACGGCCAGTACTACGTGGCCGACACCGACACCTACCGCGGCCCGCGCCAGGACGCGCAGAGCCGCCACTTCGTCGAGTACGACCCCTTCATCGAGGACGGCGCGCTGTGCGGCGCGTGCCACAGCGTCAGCAACCCCGCGTGGGCGCACCGCGACACGACGCCGCCCTACGCCGAGCTGGGCGCCATGGCGCCCGAGCAGCGCACCTTCGAGGAGTGGCGGGCCAGCGCCTTCGACGACGAGGGCACCACCTGCCAGCACTGTCACTTCTCGCGTGCGCCCGGCCGCGCCGCCAGCGAGGTGGCGCCCGACCGCCCCGACGTGCGGCGACACGACCTGGCCGGCGGCAACGTCTGGGCGCTGGACGCGCTGACGCTGATGTTCCCAGACTTCGCCGCCGACTACGCCTACACGCGGGCGCGCACGCTCGAGACGCTGGCCAGCGCGGCCGACCTCGAGGTGCGCGGCCTGCCGGTCGAGGTCGACGGCGGCGCCCCCCTCGCCTTCGAGGTGCGGGTCACCAACCGCACGGGCCACAAGCTGCCCACGGGCTACCCCGAGGGGCGGCGCATGTGGATCGAGGTCACCGCGCAGGTGGACGACCAGCCGCCCTTCTTCGTCTCGGGCCATTACGACCCGGTCGAGGCCGAGCTGGACGAGGACGCCCAGGTGCGGCTGTACGCCATGCACGCCGGCGTCGCCGACGAGGGGCCCACCTTCCACCTGGTGCTCAACGACGCGATCTTCCTCGACACGCGCATCCCGCCGCGCGGCTTCGACCCGGCCGGGGCGGTCGACCTGCTGCCCGTCGGGCGCGATTACGGCGACGGCGCGGGCGGCTGGCGCCACTGGGACGACGCGCCCTTCGCCGCCCCCGCCCCCGGCGCGGCCCAGGGCGTCGTCACGATCACCGCGCGCCTGCTGTACCAGACGATGACCCGCGACTACATCGAGTGGCTGCGCGACACCAACCACAGCAACCAGGCGGGCCAGGCGGTGTACGACCTGTGGGTGGCCGCCGGGCGGGCGCCGCCGGTCGAGATGGCGCGCGTGGTGGCGCGGGCGCGCATCGCCGGGACCCCGTGCGCGCCCGACGAGGTCTGCAACGGCGTGGACGACGACTGCGACGGCACGGTCGACGAGGGCTTCGGCGTGGTCAGCTGCGGCACCGGCGCCTGCTACGCCGAGGCCCCCGCCTGCCAGGGCGGCGAGGCGCCGGTGTGCACCCCGGGCGCGCCGGGTGACGAGATCTGCGACGGCGAGGACGACGACTGCGACGGCGCGGTCGACGAGGCCCTGCCGCCCATCGTCTGCGGGCGCGGCGAGTGTCGGCGCACCGCGGTGGCCTGCGTCGACGGGGCGCCCGGCGTGTGCCAGCCGGGCGCGCCGGCCGAGGACGTCTGCAACAGCCGCGACGACGACTGCGACGGCCGCATCGACGAGGCGCTGGGCGTGGTGACCTGCGGCCAGGGCGTCTGCGCGCGCTCGGTGCCGGCCTGCGCCGCCGGCGCGCCGGTGCCCTGCAACCCGGGCCCGGCGAGCGCCGAGGCCTGCAACCGCCTGGACGACGACTGCGACGGCGAGACGGACGAGGGGCTGGGCACGCTGACCTGCGGCGTCGGGGCGTGCGCCCGCACCGCGCCGGCGTGCGACGGGGGCGCGGCCGGCGTGTGCGTGCCCGGCGCGGCCGGCAACGAGACCTGCGACGGCGAGGACGAAGACTGTGACGGCCGCGTCGACGAGAACCTCGACGCCGAGCTGACCTGCGGCGTCGGCGCCTGCGCCCGCACCGCGCGGGCCTGCGCCGAGGGGACGCCCGGCGCGTGCACGCCCGGGATGCCCGCGATGGAGACGTGCAACGACGTCGACGACGACTGCGACGGCGAGATCGACGAGGACCTGGGCGCGGCGACGTGCGGCGTGGGCGCCTGCCTGCGGACCGTGGCCGAGTGCGTCGACGGCGTGCCCCTCGGCTGCGTGCCCGGCGACCCGACCGACGAGACCTGCGACGGCACCGACCAGGACTGCGACGGCGAGACGGACGAGGGGCTGGGCGCCGAGTCCTGCGGCGTCGGCGCCTGCGCGCGGACGGTGCCCGCCTGCGTCGACGGCGCGCCCATGGCCTGCGAGCCGGGGTCCCCCACCGACGAGACCTGCGGCGATGGAGCCGACGACGACTGCGACGGGCAGGTGGACGAGGGCTGCCAGCCCGACGCCGACGCGGCGCCGACGGTCGACGCGGGCGCGCCCGACGCGGCGCCCCGGAGGACGCGGGCCCTTGCCGGACGCCGCGCCCGACGCCGCCGCGCCCCCGGACGCGGCGCCCGCCGACGACGGGGGCGTGGTGATCCTGCCCGACGCCGCGCGCCCCGGTTGACGCGCCGCGCCGCCCCCCGGACGCCGCCGCGCCCCGGTTGACGCCGCCGCGCCCCCTGACGCCGCCGCGCCCCCGGACGCCGCCGCGCCCCCCGGACGCCGCGCCCCGGCAGACGCCGAGTCGCCCCCGGACGCGGACGCCGCGCTGCCGGACGCCGCCCGCCCCGCTGCCGGACGCCGCGCTGCCCGACGCCGCGCTGCCCGACGCCGCGCTGCCCGACGCCGCGCGGGCACGCGACGCCGCCACCCCGCGCGACGCCGCGCCGCGCCCCTGACGCCGCCGCCCTGTCCCCGACGCGGGGTCCGCCGCGCCGGACGCCGCCCCGCCGGCCGACGCGGGCGGTGACGGCGGCTGCAGCGCCCCCGCCCGCGCGCCCGCGCCGCCCTGGGCGCTGGCGCTGCTGGTGGTTTGGGCCTTGCGCCGCCGTCGTCGAATGTGACACCCCCGAGCACAGTCTGCCCCCGCGCTGACCTCGGAGGCGCCCCGTGTCGACCCCCCTGCTCGCCCTCGTCCTCTGCCTGAGCCAGGTCGCCGTCGAGACCTCCCCGCCCGGCGCGTCGCTGCTGGTCGGGCTCACGCCCGTCGGCGCCGCGCCCGCCGCCGTGCCGGCCGTCGCCGGCGTCGAGATCGTCGCCCACCGCCCCGGCTTCGGCCCCGCCCACCGCCGCTGGGATCGCGCCGAGCGCGGCCGCTGGGGCCCGGTGCTGCGCCCCCACTGGCCCGACGCCGGCCCCTTCCCCCGCGGCGCGCCGCGCTGGCTCAGCGAGCCGTGCGGCCGCTGCGCCGTGGGCGTCGCCGAACACGCCAGCCCGCTGATGGCCGAGACGCTGGCCCTCGCCCGCGCGCTCGCCGAGCAGGTGGCCAGCAACGACGGCCGGCTGCGTCGCCTCGAGCGCGTCTACAACGAGTCGGCCGGCGGGCTGGTCGAGACCGCCGAGCGCCAGCAGGCCACCGGGGTGGCGCGCCTCACCCGAGCGCGCCGGTGGGCGCGCGGCGAGTTCGCGGCGGCCCGCCTCGACGGCGGCCTCGCCCGACAGGTCGGGGGCGCGGGCGCGGTCGACGTGCTGGCGCCGACCGACGATCCCCAGGCGCTGGCCGAGCTCGCGGCGCTGGCCAGCGCGCTGCGCTGGTGGTTGGTGGCCCAGCGCGGGGTGCAGACGACAGTGACGCACGCACACTGGCAACTGAGTGACGATGGCAGCCGCCTGATCGAGGTCACTCGGCTGCTGCTGCTCGACGAGAAGGTGGGGGCGCTGCGGGTGCGGTGGGCGCTGACCGACACCGAGCGTCTGTTGGCCGGCGACAACGTGCCGCATCAGAGCGAGGGGGCGGCGGCCGATCAGCTGGACGTCGTGTTGCCGCGCGGGGCCCTGCACTGCCGGGGCGGGGCGTGCCGGCTGAGCGGCGCGCAGCCGGCGGACGCGCGCGCGGCGGTGGACGGGGCGCTCGACGGTTCGGGGCTCGACGTCGAGGTGCGCGCCCTGCGCCCTCGCTTCGGCGCGGCGCGCGCCCGCGCGACCCTCAGCGTGCGCTGACCCGGTCAGGCCAGATCGTCGACGCGGCCCCGCTGCACGCGCAGCGCCCAGCCGCCCCAGCCCAGGCCCAGCACCATCAACGCGCTGCCCAGCAGGTGGGTCGCCCAGGCGATGCGCGTGTCCCACATGATCAGCCCCGTCCAGCGCAGCATGTTCATCCAGTCGTGGGTCTCGGGGCGGTCGGCGCCCGTGCCACCGCCGAGCAGCGGCAGATCACCCAGCCGGGCGTCGTAGATGTAGGGGGCGCAGTCGACGAAGCTGCCGCCCAGCCACCACAGGCCGACGGCGGCGCCGAAGACGTGACCCTGACGCAGGAAGGCCGCGACGACGGCCAGCGGCATCAGCAGCTGCATCAGCGTGCCGCCGGCCACGGTCAGGAAGCGGCCGCCCCAGCCGAAGATCAGGTGGCCCGCCTCGTGGAAGACCAGGTAGACCCGGTGCATCCACAGGTTCATCGCCGTGCCGTCCCCCTTCAGCTCGGCGAAGACGAAGCTGGGGGTCCACAGCAGCAGCACCACCCACGCGGCGACGCGCCCCCAGTACACCATCGGGTTCACCGGGACGTCCTCGGGCTCGATCCAGGGACGCACGGCCGCCCAGCCGCGGTGCAGCAGGCCGGCGGCGGGGGTCGATGAAGCGGTGAGGGGGGCGCGACACTGGGGGCAGCGGCCGACCGAGGGGGTGGTCAGCGTACCGCAGCGGGGGCAGCGCAAGCGGGGGGGTTCAGTGGATCGTCGTGGTCGGGTTCAGCCAGCGCATGAAGCGCCCGGCCCCACCGGGGGGTGGGGGCTTCGAGCGGGACTCGGCCCGCGTGGGCGCCGGGGCGTCGAGCGAGATGCAGGCGTCGATGCCGACGCGCTCGAGCTCGTGGAAGACGGGCGCGCTGACGTCGACGAGGTCGAGCACCTTGCCGGCCGCCTCGAACTGCGAGTACAGGCGCACCAGCGCCGCGACACCGGAGGCGTCGATGACGGCGACATTGCGGAGCGACAGAGTGAGGGCGGTGGCCTGCTCGAGCGGCAGGGCGCTGAGCTCTCGGGCCAGGGCCAGGGCGTCGTGGCCCACCAGGTGATTCTCGACGGTGTGATTCAAGCGGCTCATCTCTCCCCCTCTCGGACACGGGACACGCGGCTATACAGCAATGTGCATGCCGGTGCAACGACCGTAGGCTATCGAAGCTCACTCGGGCGCTCTGTCGCAGATGCCGACAGACCTGTGGTGATGTTCCACAACGCGGGGCACGCCGGGCAATCCGCAGATCCACGGGCGGCCCACCCTGACACAGACGGTCACAACAGACCCTCGAACGCACGCATGCGCACGGAACACAGGGCACACTGGCCTCGATCGGGGCATGCCGGGCCGCGCGGCGAAGTGGCCCGGAGGCCCGGCGGACTCCTAAAGTGCCCCGATGCTGCTGGCCACCCTCGCGCTGTTCATCGTGTCGCTGGGCTATGGCGTCGTCGTGCCGCTGCTGCCCGACCTGGCCGGCGGCCGCGCCGCGACCGACGAGGCCCTGCTGTCGGCGGTGTACGCGGGCTACGCCGCGGCCAAGATCGGCGCGCAGGTGCCCGGGGGCGTCTGGGTCGATCGGGCCGGCCCCGATCGCGCGCTGCGCCTGGCGCTGGTGGCCTACGTCGTCTCGCTGGCGGGCTTCCTCGTCGGATCGGACCTGCGCTTCTTCACCGCGGTGCGCACCCTCGAGGGCGCCGCGACCGGGCTGGTCTATCCCGCGGCCTTCGCCCTGGCCCTGCGGGGCGCCGATCCCGCCCACGCCGGCCGCCGCCTGGGCACGATGGTGGGCCTGGGCACCGCGGGCATGCTGGTCGGGCCGGCGCTGGGCGGCTGGCTGGGCGTCGACGATCCGCGCCGCCCCTTGTGGGTGGCCATCGCGCTGACCCTGCCGGTGCTGCTGTGGGCGCTGCTGCGCCCGAGCGGCCCGCCGCCCGCCCCCGCGCGCACGAGCGTGCGCGACGAGCTGCGGCGCCTGGCGTCGGTCGGCCGCGACCTGGCCTTCGTCGGCGTCGCCCTGCCCATCGCCTTCAACAAGCTCACGTTCTCGGCCTTTCAGGGCCTGCTGCCGCTCTACGGCCCCGACCACCTCGGCGTCGGCCCGCGCGGTGTGACCGGTCTGTTCATCGTCACCGGGGTCTGTTTCGGCGCCGCGCAGCCGGTCGCCGGCTGGCTGGCCGATCGGGTGGGGCCGCGCCGCCTGATCGCCGCGGCCGTCGTGCCCCTGTTCGCCTCGCTCGTCCTGCAGCGCTTCGCCGCCGGCCCCTGGGCCTACGGCGCGGCCTACGCCGGCTACGTGGCGACCGCCTCGCTGATGTTCACCGCGACGCTGAAGCACGTGACCGTACGCTTCGGCAGCGACGACACGTACGGCGGCCTGTTCGGCATGTTGGGCACGCTGACCGACGTGATGACCGTCGTGGGGCCGCTGCTGTTCCTCAACCTCTACGCGCGCGTGGGCGTCGACATCGGCCCCTGGATGGCGGCCTGCGGGCTGCCCTTCTTCGTGGGCTGGTGGATCTGGGGACGCCGACGTCCGCGCGTTGCGGGTTGACGGGCCGGCGCCCCGCGCCGACCATCGCCGCCATGCGCAGCCGCGGCTTCACCCTGCTCGAGCTCACCGCCGTCCTGACCATCCTGGGCCTGCTGGTGGCGACGGGGGTGCACGCCTACGGCCTGCACCTGCGCAGCGCCGAGGTGAACGAGGTGACGCTGTCGCTGCACGGCATCGCGCAGCTCCAGCGGGCGCGGCCGGGCGGGCCCGTCGCCTGCGCCGCGACGCCGGCCGAGGTCCCGCGTGGGGTGGCCGCCGAGTGGGCGCCGTCGCCCGGCTTCGCGACGCTCGGCTGGTCGCCGGGCAGCCACACGCGCTTTCAGTACGAGGTGCTGGTGCCCGGCCCCGACGGCGCGGCGTTCGTCGTCCGCGCGCGCGGCGACCTCGACGGGGACGGCGACACCTCGGTCTACGATCTGCGCGCCGACAGCCACGACCTGAAGGTCGTGCGGGCCCTGGAATGAGCGATCGGGCGCTGGGCGTGGCCCTGCAGGCCCTGGGCGCGCTGATCGACGCGGGGGTGCCGGCCGCCGACGCGCTGTCGGCGGTGGCGGCGCGCTTCCCGTCGGGCGCCGACCGCGACGGGTGGGTGCGAGCCGCCGCGCGGGTGGCCGACGGCGCCGATCCGGCCGAGGCCCTCGCCGCCGCGCTGCCCACCCTGCGCCCCCACCTGCGCCCCGGCCCCGATCTGCCCGCCCGGCTGGCGTGCGTGGGCCGCGCCCAGCTCGACGACTGGCGGCTGCGCCGCCGCCTCGCGCTGGCCGCGGCCTATCCGGTGCGCGTGGCCTGGGGCCTGGTGCTGGTGACCGGCGCGATCGTCGTGGCGGCCCTGCAGCGACCCGAGCCGGTGGGCGGGGTGGCCTCGACGGGGCTCGGCCTGGCCCTGGCCGGGCTGGCCCTCGGCGTCGGCCTGCTGTGGACGACGCGGCGCGCCGGCGACGCGGGCGCGCGTTGGGCGCGGGTGCTGCCGGGCGGACAGGTGTGGGGCCTGGCCCGCCGGGCCCGCGCCGCCCGGGCCTACGCGCTGGGCCGCGATCCGGCGGGGGGCGATCGCGCGCCCGCCGAGCTGACCGGCCAGCCCGAGACGACGCCGCTGCCGGCGATGTTGGCGGCCGCCTTCGACGCCGAGGACGCCGCCGAGCTGGCGCTGGGCGAGCGGGCCGGGCGCCCCGCCGCGGTGGCCGCGGCGCTGGCCGGGCGCTTGGAGCGCTCGGCGGCCGCGCACACCGAGCGGCTGGCGACCGCCGCGGGCACGGCCCTGCTGGTGGTGGCGGGGCTGGGCGTCCTGCTGCTGTTGATGGGGCTCTACCCCGAGCTGATGGGCGCGGTCGGGCGATGGGCGGAGTGAGCGGGACGGCGTGGCGGCGCGTGGGGCCCCTGGTGCTGCGCGGCGCGGCCCTGGGCGTGGGTCCGGCGGCCACCTGCGCCACGGTCGGCGCGGTGATGCGCGCCGCCGAGCGTGGCCCGGAGGCCGAGCTGCTGGCGCTGATCGAGGATGATCTCGATGCGGGGGTCGCCCCGGCCGAGGCCTTCGGCCGACGGGGCGCGCCGCCCGCCGTCGCGGCGGCTTTCGCGGCGTCGGCCGACACGCTGCCCGTCGAGGCCGGCGCCTCGCTGGCCCTGCAGGCGCGGCGCGCCGCCGGGCGCAGCGCGCTGTTCGACGCGCTGTTCCTGCCGGCCATCGCGCTGCTGGGGGTGGTCACCACGGGCGGGGTCGTAGAGCGCCTGCCCCTCACCGCCCCGGACGCACCGATGGCCTTCGCCACCTCGGTCGACGGCGTGGTGCAGGTGGCGTGGGCGCTGCTGGTCGGGGGCGTCCTCGCGCTGGTGCTGGGGCGCGCGCCGCGGCTGGCCGCGCGGCTGCCCTTCGCCGACCGCGTGATCGGCCGCGAGCAGGCCGCCATGGTGGCCGAGCGGCTGGCCGCGCAGCTGGACGCTGGCCGGTCGCTGCCCGCCGCGCTGGACGCCGTGGGCCTGCCGCGGGCCGCGCGGGCCGTGGCCGACGGCGTGCGCCTGCAGGACGCGATCGGGCGCGCCTGGCTGGGCCGGTGGCTGGCCCCGCCGCTGCGGGCGGCCGAGGGCGCCGACGCGGCGGAAGCGCTGCGCGAGGCCGCCGCGGTGCTGCTGGTCGACGCCAGCGCCGCGCGGACGCGCGCGCTGGCGCTGGTGCGCGGCCTGGGCATCGTGATCGCCGCGGTGCTGGTGGGGGCGGTGGCCCTGGCCGTCTACGGCGCGCCGCGCGGCTGGCCGACCGCCGTGCTGAGGACGGTGTTTTGACCCCGCACGCGCCGCAGATGCACCGCCGGTGGCCGCGCGCGCGCCGGCGGGACCGCCGGTCGAACGTGCCGGGTGGTGGGCCCGTGCGCGGGCGAGCCGATGAGCGTGCAGGCGCTGCGAGTGCGTCGGCTGCTGGCCGCGCGGGCCGCCGAGCGCCTGCTGGCGCCGGTGGCGCGCGCGCTGGACCTGCCCCCGGCGTGAGCGAGGCGCTGGACGCGGGCGAGCCGCTGGCCGACGCGCTGGCGCGCCACGACGCGCTGCCCCTGGCGTACATCGAGGCGCTGCGGGCCGGCGACGGCGCGGCGGCGGCGCTGCTGGCCGAGCGCGCGGCCGAGATGGACCTTCGGCGACGCCGCTTCCGGGCGGTGGTGCTGGCCGCGCTGGGGCACACGGCGTTGCTGGTGGTGGCGCTGGCGCTGGGCGTCGCGCTGGGGCTGCGGCCGATGGAGCAGGTGTTCGCCGACATGTCGGCGGACGTGTCCCGCTGGTGGCAGGCGCTGTACCGGATGCTGAACGCGGTCTTCAGCGGGCGCGGCGTGGCGATCATCGCGGTCGTGCTGGCCGCGTTGGCGCTGGGCGTCGATCGGCTGTGGCAGCGCACCGGCGAGGCGCGGCGGGGCTGGCGGGCGGCCGCGACGGCCGGGCTGGCGGCGCTGATCGAGGCGGGCGTGTCGGCCGAGCGGGCGCTCGAGGCGCTGGCCGCCTACGCGCCCGGCTGGGGCGACGCGCTGCGCGGCGCGGCCGCCGCGGTGCGGGACGGGCGGCCGGCGGGCGAGGCGCTGCGCGACGCGGGGCTGGCGCCCGAGGGGCTGGGCGAGCTGTGGCTGCTGGCCGACGGCCCCGGGCAGCCGCTGGCGCCGCTGGCCCGGGCGTTGGCCGAGGCGGACGAGGCCGAGCGCGCGGCGCAGGCGCCCGGGCTGGGCCAGCGCGCCTGGCTGGTGCAGGCCGCGGTGAGCGGCGTCTTCGTGTTGGGGCTGGGCCTCGCGCTGGTGTCGGCGTGGGTGTGGTTGTTGCCGTGGCCCGGCTGGAGCTGACGCCCGACGCGGTGCGCGTGCGCGGCGCCCTCGGGCGCGCGCGGACGCTGTACTACGAGGATCTGCGCGGCGCGCGAGCCGAGGGCGGCAAGGTGATCCTCGTCCGGCACGCCGGCGAGGCGGTCAGCGCGCCGGCGCCCGACGCCGACGGCGTGGCCGCCACCCTGCGCGCCATCCTCGAGGGGCCCGCGCCGGCCACCGACCTGCCCGGGCTGCGGGCGGCGGTGCACGGCTGGAACGCGCTGCCCGGCTTCCTCGCCGCGCCCTTCGTCGATCACGTGCTGCGCGCCGCCGCGCACCTCGGGGCCAGCGACCTGCACCTGCAGCCGAGCGCCAGCGGCGAGGCCGACCTGTCGGTGCGGCTCGACGGCGTGCTGCAGCCGGTCGGTCGGCTGCCGGCCGCGCGGGCGCGCCGCGTCGTGGGCCGGCTGAAGGTCATGGCCGGCGCGCAAGCCCACCGCGACGACGTGCCGCAGGAGGGCCGCGCCGCGCTCGACGCCGGCTGGGTGCGCCTGAGCTTCGCCCCCACCGTCGGCGGCGAGGCGGTCACCGCGCGGCTGTTCGATCGGCTGAAGGGCGAGGCCTCGCTCGAGGAGCTGGGCTTCGACGCCGCGACGCTGGCCGATCTGCGCGCGCTGCTGGCCCGGCCGGCGGGCGCGATCCTGTTCGCCGGCCCGTCGGCCAGCGGCAAGACGACCACGCTCTACACCGCGCTGCGCACCCTGCTGGCCGAGAGCGGCGGCACCCTGCGCGCCGTCTCGGTCGAGGATCCCGTCGAGTACGCGCTGCCCGGCGTCGTGCAGTTGGAGGTCGATCCTGGCCGAGGCCAGGACGGCGGCGCGCTGCTGAAGGCCGCCCTGCGCCACGACGCCGACGTGCTGGTGGTGGGCGAGCTGCGCGCCCGCGAGAGCGTCGAGGTGATGCTGCGCGCCGGCCTGACCGGCCACCGCGTGCTGAGCACCGTGCACGCCGGCACGCCCGCCGAGGCCCTCGCCCGCCTGCTCGAGCGCGGCGCCGATCCCGGCCTGATCGGCACCGCCGTCGCCGGCGTCCTGGCCCAGCGCCTCGTCCGCCGCCGCTGCGCCTGCGCCGACGGCTGCGCCGCCTGCCAGCACACCGGCTACCGCGGCCGCGTCGCCGTCGGCGTCCTGCAACCCATGACCGACGCCCTGCGCGCCGCCCTGCACCGCGCCGGCCCCGACGCCCGCGCCCTGACCGACCCCGCGACCCCCACCCTGCGCGCCCGCGCCGCCTCCCTCACCGACCCCGCCGAGCTGACGCGGGTCTTCGGCCCCCCCGAGCCGTCGTCGTCGTCGTAGCCGACCCGGCCAAGCCACGGGGGTCGTGCCACACAAGCGAACGAACCAGCCCACTTCTTACACTTTTGCCACTCGACCCCAGCGCGCCCCGCCCTACTTCCCCGCGGCCGCCACCAGGTGCAGCACCAGCTGCACCCCATCCTTGTTCTTCACCGCCCCCAGCGCCGCGCTGTACGGCGTGATACCGAAGTCGCTCTGCTTCAGCCGCAGCGTGCCCCGGCCGTCGAAGCGCTCGGGCGTGATCGTCACCTTGGCGTCCAGCCGCACCGCGCGCGTGACGCCGTGCAGCGTCAGCTTGCCCTCCACCCGGTAGTCGCTGTCGGTCAGCCGCCGGATGGCCGTCGACTCGAACACGATCAGCGGGTACTTGCGCACCGCCAGCTGATCGTCGGCGCGCATGTGCTCGGCGATCTCCTGCCGGTCGTCGTCGTCCAGCGGCTCGAGCCCGTAGGCCTTTCGCGCCTCGGGCGGATCGGCCTCGATCGAGGCCGCGGCCACGACGATCTTCATGCTGAGCGCGTTGGCCGCGGTGGGGTCGAACACCACCTCGCCCTTCACGTCGCGGGCGCGCATCGCGTGGTCGTGGGCCAGGCCCGACGCGACGCCGTCCTTGAACAGGCGCACGTCGACGGTGCTCTGCGCGGCGTCGACCAGGTAGCGGGTGGGCGCGGCCGCCGCGGCGGTGGGCAGCAGGATGGCGAGGGCGATGAGCCGGTGCATGGGACCTCCGGAGCGAGCGTTCGGAGGCAGATGTCTGCGCCGACGGGGCGGTCGCGGTCAGAGGATGGGGGCGACCGTCCAGGCGAGGGCGCCGGCGAGGCTCAGCAGCCCGACGACGAAGCCCACCGCGACGGGCAGCGAGGGCGCGTCGGCGGCCGGCCGCGGGGGCGCGGTGGGGCTCTGCCGGGCGACCTCGTCGGCCAGCGCCGCGCGCTGACCGGGCCGCGGCGTCAGGTGCGCCAGCGTGCGGCTGGGGTCGATTCGGGGGTTGCTGTTCACCGCGGCCTCCTCGACTGGGGGGACGGCCCGGGCGCCGCCGTTTTTCGCGGAAAGTGCCCGCGGCGGTGGTTGTCAGGCGCCGCCCACCGGCCCAGAATGGCGCCCCGCAGCCAGGAGGACGCCATGATCGAGCCCATCACCGACCCCTTCGCGCTGGCCGCCGAGCTGAGCGGCAAGCACCTGATCGACGGCGCCTTCTCGCCGAACCACGCCGGCGCCACGTTCGAGGTGTTCAACCCCGCGACGGGCAAGGTGATCGGGCACGCGGCGGCGGGCGACGCGCAGGACGTCGACCGCGCGGTGCGGGCGGCGAAGGCGGCGCAGGTGGCCTGGGGACGGATGAAGGCGCGCGACCGCGGCAAGATCGTCGCGGCCTGCGGGGCGCGCCTGGCGGCGCACGTCGAGGAGCTGGGCCGGCTGACCGCCCTCGAGACAGGCAAGGCGCTGCGCACCGAGAGCCGCGTCGAGGCGTCGGTGCTGGCCGACACCTTCGTCTACTTCGGGGGCCTGGCCAGCGAGCTGAAGGGCGAGACCATCCCCTTCAACCCCGACATGCTGACGATGACCGTGCGCGAGCCGGTCGGCGTCGTCGCGGCCATCCTGCCCTGGAACGCGCCGCTGCTGCTGATGGCGCTGAAGATCGCGCCCGCGCTGGTGGCCGGCAACAGCGTGGTCGTGAAGTCGGCCGAGGAGGCCCCGTTCGGCGTGCTGCGCGTCGCCCAGCTGCTGCAGGAGGTGCTGCCGAAGGGCGTCTTCAACCTGATCTCGGGCATGGGCCCCGAGTGCGGCGGCCCGCTGACCGCCCACCCCGACGTGGCCAAGATCAGCTTCACCGGCAGCGTCGAGACCGGCCGCATCATCTACCGAGCGGCCGCCGAGAAGCTGGCGCCCGTGACGCTGGAGTTGGGCGGCAAGAGCCCGATGATCGTGATGGAGGACGCCGATCTGGACCGCGCGGTCGACGGCGCCATCGGCGGCATGCGCTTCACCCGCCAGGGGCAGAGCTGCACCGCCGCCAGCCGCATGCTGGTGCAGCGCGGCATCCACGACGCCTTCGTCGAGCGCCTGAAGGCGAAGGTGAACGCGATGGTGATGGGCGATCCGCTCGACGAGGCCACCGACATCGGCACGATCGTCTCGCCCGGCCAGTTCGCGACGGTGCAGCGCTACCTCGAGATCGGCCGCGCCGCGCCCGGCGCCACGGCCCACACCTGCAGCGCGCTGCCCAGCGATCCGGCGCTGAAGGACGGCCTGTTCGTGCAGCCGGTCATCTTCACCGGCCTGTCGAACGACCACCAGCTGTGCCAGGAGGAGATCTTCGGCCCGGTCACCTGCGTCATCGCCTTCGACACCTACGAAGAGGCCATCGAGCTGGCGAACGCCTGCGACTACGCCCTGGCCGGCACCATCTGGACGCGCGACCTGCGCACCGCGATGGACGCCGTGCACCGCATCCACGCGGGCTTCGTGCAGGTGAACCAGAACCTGGTGGTGCAGCCCATGCTGCCCTACGGCGGCTTCGGCCAGTCGGGCCTGGGCAAGGAGGCGTCACTCGGCGCCATGCTGGATCACTTCACCCACTCGAAGACGATCCTGATCAACATGACCTGACGCCGCGAAGCGGCCCCTTGACCTTGACCTTGACCTTGACCTCGACCTCGACCCTGCCCGATCGCTGAGCGCCCCGGACCGCCCCGCAGCGGCCCCCCCTACCGCTCCGCCCGCCACACCCCGCGTACGCCGCTGTCGCTGTCGTCGCTGTAGGTGCCCTGCTCGATCGACGCCCCGCTGGCGTCGGCGCGGTACCAGAAGTCGCTGCCGCCGTCGTACAGCTTGCGGAACCACAGCGCCCCGGCGCCGCGGTCGAGCACCCCCTCGACCGTCGAGTCGCCCACGCGGTCGCGCATCGTCCCGGTCACCCGCCCCTCGGGGCCGACCACCAGCTGCATCGCCCCCGGGTTGTCGTCGAAGTCCGGCCGGAACACCCACGCGCCGGCCACCGCCAGCGGCGCGATCGCCGTGCCGCGGTCGCCGCGCAGCGGGATGGGCGGATCGTCGCCGCCCACCTGCATCCACGTGCCGCTCAGCGCGTCGCCGTCCACCGTGCCGGTGTAGCGGAAGGCCGCGCCCTCGCTGACCCCCTCGCGGTAGGTCTTCACCAGGTCGAAGCGCCGCGTCGCGCCGTCCACGGTGCCCTCGACGTCGGCCAGCCCGTAGGTGTCGATGGCCAGCCCGGTGATCTCACCGTCGACCTCGGCCAGCGCCGCCAGCGTCGGGAAGCTGCCGCCCTCGCGGTCGGTGACGTCCCACCGCCAGCTGCCGCCCAGGGTGGCGCAGCCCGCGACGCCCTCGTCGACGCGCCCGTCGCAGTCCTCGTCGGTGCCGTCGCAGGTCTCGACGCCGGGCGCGCCGGGGGTCGCGTCGCAGGTCGTCGCGCCGTCGACGCAGGCCTGCCGGCCCATCGCGGCGCACGCGCCCTCGCCGGCGCTGCACGCGCCGAGGCTCTCGAGCTCCTCGTCGACCCGCCCGTCGCAGTCGTCGTCGGCGTCGTTGCAGCGCTCGGGACCGACCAGCGGGGCCTGCGCCGAGCAGCGCGCGGTGCCGTCGACCGCGCAGAACAGCACGCCCTCCTCGCGGCAGAGGCCCTGCCCGGCGACGCACACCTCGCCGACGTCGAAGCCCTCGTCCGACTGCCCGTCGCCGTCGTCGTCGCGCCCGTTGCACACCTCGACGCCCGGCTCGGGCGGCGCCATGTCGGGCGAGGCGGGGCGGCGTCCAGGCGCGGGCCGGCCGCGTCGGCTCCGGGGTCGCCGCGTCGCGGCCGGGCGGCGCGGCGTCCGGTCCGGGGGCGCCCGTCGCGCCCGCCAGCGTCCAGCCGGGGCACCGCGGCGGCGTCCGCGCCGGGCGCGCCCGCGTCGGGGCCCAGCGCGGCGTCGCGGCGCGTCGGGTCGGCGTCCCGCGACTGGAAGCCCGCGTCCCGCGGCGGCCGCACCGCGAAGTCGGGCAGCGGCGCGAGATCGTCGTCGGCGTCCTCGGTGCAGCCCGCGAACACGAAGAGACACATCGACAGCGGAAAGATGAAGTATCGCATCGGCGCAGGATGCCGCCCCGCCCGGTTGGGACACAAGCGGCCGAACGCCGAGCGGCCCCGACCCACCCGTCGTGGTCGTCGTCGTGGCCGACCTGATCGGAGCCCGCCGACGATCGGTCGAACCCGGCTGCGTCGGCGGACGCTCGGCGGACGACCGGGGCGCTTCGGGGCCGAATCGACGACGACCACGACCCCGCGGGGGGCGACCGGCACGTGGGCTGGGTCCGCGGTTCCCTCGGCGGGGTCTATGCACTACCCTGCGCACCCGCTTGGAGGTGTCGATGCGCCCCGCTGTCGTCCGTCGCGCCCGCCGCCTGGCCGGGCGCGTCCTACGCCGCCTGCAGGGCGGCCCCGCCGCCGCCCACGGCGAGAAGCCGCAGTCCTTCTACGACGACGCCTTCGAGCACGTCGAGTCGTACCACGTGCACTACACGCGCTCGGAGTACTACGCCGTCTGGACCGTGGTCATCGACCGCATCCGGCGCGCCGGCTCGAAGCGCGTGCTCGACATCGGCTGCGGCCCCGGCCAGTTCGCCCACGCGCTGTTCGACGCGCGGCTCGTCGAGGCCTACCACGGCGTCGACCTCAGCCGCGTGGGCGTCGAGCGCGCCCAGCGCACGGTGCCCGCCTTCACCTTCGAGCACTGCGACATCTTCGCCTCGAGGGCCATCGAGACGCAGCGCTACGACACGCTGGTGACCACCGAGTTCCTCGAGCACGTCGAGCGCGAACTCGACGTCCTCGAGCGCATCCCCGCCGGCACCCGCGTCATCGCCACGGTGCCCAACTTCCCCTACGTCTCGCACGTGCGGCACTTCGACGACGTGGACGCCGTGCGCGCCCGCTACGGCCGCTTCTTCGAGGGCCTGACCGTCGACCCGATCCGCAAGACCGAGCGCGGCAACATCCTCTTCCTGATGGAAGGCGTGCGCGCCGGCTGAGATCGGCCGCGCCCCCGGAGGCCGCACCGCGTTGAGCCGCCCGCTCTCCCTCACCGTCAAGGCGCTGCTGCTGGCCTCGGGCAAGCTGCTCACCGCCATCTCGACCCTGCTGGCGACCGCCACGCTCACCCGCCTGCTGCCGGTCGAGGAGTACGGCACCCACCGGCAGGTGCTGCTCGTCTTCGCCATGGTGTCGCCCGTCCTGATGATGGGCGTCCCCAAGGCCCTCTACTACTTCCTGCCCGGCGAGACGACCCGCCCCCGCGGCGTCCTGCTCGACAACCTGGCCGTCCTCACCCTGGGCGGCGCCCTGTTCGGGCTCGGCATCGCGGTCGGCCTCGGCGATCTGGTCGCCGATCGCTTCGACAACCCGGCCGTCTCGCCCCTGCTGTGGCTGCTCGTCCCCTACGCCCTGTTCTTCTTCCCGCAGCAGGCGGTCAGCGCCTGCCTGATGGCGGTCGACAAGGTGCGCAAGCTGGTGCTCTACAACGTGGCGTCGCGCCTGCTGCTGGTGGTGACGGTCATCGTCGCGGCGGTGATCAGCCCCACCGCCCGCGCCACCGTGGCCGCAAACGCGCTCTGGTCCGCCGTCGTCGGCGTCCCGGCCATCGTCCTCATGCTGCGCGCCGTCGGCGGCGCGGGCCGCCCGACGCAGGCCGGCATGGCCCAGCAGCTGCGCTTCGGCATCCCCCTCGGCCTCGCCAGCCTGCTCGGCGTCCTGTCGCTGCAGTTCGACAAGTTCATCGTCTCGTCGATGTGCAGCACCGAGGACTTCGCCGTCTACGTCACCGGCGCCATGGAGGTGCCGCTGATCGACATCGTCACCGGCGCCATCACCGCGGTGGTCATCCCCCAGCTGACGGTCTTCTACAAGACCGACCGCCTCGACCAGATCGTCTCGCTGTGGCAGCGCGCGATGAACAAGGCGCTGCTCATCCTCACCCCGGTCATGTTCGTCGTGCTGCTGCTCGGCGACGAGCTGATGACCGTCGTCTTCTCGGCCCGCTACACAGACAGCAGCGTCCCCCTGCGCATCTACGCCCTGATGCTGCCCCTGCGCTCGGCCGTCTACGGCAGCGTCCTGATGGCCACCGACAACACCCGCTACGTCACCCTCTCGGCGCTGGTGGGCCTGGTGGTCAACGTCGCCCTGTCGTGGCTGATGGTGTGGCTGTTCGGCGCGAACGGCGCCGCCTGGGCCACCTGCATCGCGGTCTACGCGGTGGCCGGCACGTTGCTGTTCCCCATGGCGCGCGTGCTGAAGACGACGCCCCGCGCGCTGGTCGACTGGGGGCACGTCGGCAAGTCGCTGCTCGCCGCGGGCCTGCCGGCGGCGCCGGTGTTCGCGCTCGGCGCCTGGTTGGAGGCCCCGGACCTGGTTCGCCTGGTGGTGATGGGGGCCGCCTACGGGCTGGGGGTGATCGTCGTCTACCGCCAGACCGGCCTGGCCACCCCGCGCCAGCTGCTCGACTTCCTGCGCCGCCGCGGGCGTCAGGCGCCCCCGCCCGACGCCTGATCCGTCCAGGGGCCGAAGTGCTCCAGGCGGTGAAAGTCCGGCGCCTCACCGGGCACCGGGTGGCACGCCAGGTAGCGCCGCGCGTCGCCCACCCCGTGGATGGCGTACACGTTCAGCCGCGCCAGCCCCGGCGGCAGCAGCGCCGCGTCCACCACCGCGTGCCCCCGCCACCGCCCGTCCGCCCGCCGCGCCTCGAACTCGATCTCGAGGTGGTCGCGCTCGACCGCCCGCACGCCGCTCAACGTGAGCACGCGCGTGTCGCCGTGCGGCCCCAGCTCGATCTCCAGGTAGCGCGCGTCGCGGCCGAGCAGGAACACCTCGACCACCTCGTGGTTCCACAGATCGGCGCCCGGCGGCGGCGGCGGATCGCCGTGAAAGGGCGCGTCCACCTCGACGTGCAGCGCGCCCGGCGCCGTCCACAACGTGACGTCGACGCGCTCGTCGGTGCCCACCGGCCGCCCGTCCCAGGTGTGGCTCACCGTCCGCTGGATGCGCTGACCCAACCGCATCAGCCAGGTGTCACCGAAGGCGCCGTCCACGCGCCCGGCGTGGACGAAGCCCAGCTTCTCGAGCACCCGGGTCGACGCGCCGTTGGGCGCGTCCACCGCCGCCAGCACCGTCGGCCACGCGGCGAAGCGCAGGCACGCCTCGGCGGCCTCGGTGGCCAGGCCGCGGCCGGTCGCCGCCTCGCGCAGCCCGTAGATGAGCTGGGGTTCGGGCGACATCTCGGGGAACACCCGGAAGCCGGCGAAGCCCACGACCGCGTCGCCCTCGCGCAGGAGCCACAGCCCCACGCCGCGCGCAGCGAACAGCGCGTCGCTCTCGCCGATGGCCTCGGACGTCCAGGTGGCGGTCATGACCTGGCCGTCCATCAGGTAGCGGCGCACGTGGGGGTCGACGACCAGCTGATGAAACACCCCCAGATCGGCCGAGGTCAGCCGCTCGTAGGTCAGCCGCTTCGACGTGGGGGCGCGGGACGGCATGGCAGGAGCGTCGCGCATCGGCGCGTTCCTCTCAAGTCGCGCGACGTCTCGGCGGTCGAAGTCCGCTGCGCGGGTGCTGCGATCGGCGGCCGGCGGCGCCCATCGCCGCGACCGATCGGCGTACGGCCGGTCTGGCATGCCGGTGCCAGCGCACGCCGCCCTGTACCGCGGGCGCGCGTGCCGCTACGCTGCACCGTCACACCCCGGAGGCCGACATGCCCGGTGGCCACGAGCAGGCCGAGCGCCAGCCACAGCAAGGCACCACGACCACCAGCGAGCGCGATCTGGGGCTCGACCCCGCCCTCGGCCAAGGTGGCGACGCCGCCACGGGTCAGAGCAGCGAGCTGCAGGATCCCCAGGTCGAGTTCGTGGACGTGTTCGCGTCCTTCCAGCTGGGCGCGGGCGTCGTGCTCAGCTCGTCGACCTCGCGCGAGCTGCGCACGACGTGGGGCACGACGATCACGCTGAAGGCGTCGCGCGAGTCGCTGCAGATCTTCCCGTCCAGCCCCATCCTGATCGACGCGATGTGGCCGGCGCAGAACATGGAGTTCTACGGCCTGACGGTCGACTTCGCGTCGGGCGCGATCAGCGTCGACGTCAGCCTGGTCAGCGGCCTGGGCGAAGGCTTCCTCGATTACAGCGAGAACGCGCGCAGCGAGATCGGCGCCCTGGTGGCGCAGGGCATCGCCGGCACGCCGATGGGCGCGGGCGGCTACGATCCCTTCACCGACGCCAACCTGGCGGGCACGCTGGCGGCCATCCAGGCCAACTTCGAGGCCCTGCCCGGCGGCGGCGGCGAGAGCGAGCTGGACGCGGGCGATCTGCAGAACGTGGCCGGCGGGGCGACGCTGCGCATGCTGGCGCCCTTCCAGCAGACCAGCGGCGACAAGGGCGTGCGCGTGCCGGGCGGCTCGCAGTTCACGGTCCGCGCGCAGGGCTCGGGATCGGTGGCCGACATCACGGCGGCGCGCGACGACCAGGGGCGCGCCGAAGCGGTGAACCTGCGCAACGTGCAGATCACCGACGGTGAGTTCCAGCTGTTCAAGGGCGGCGAGACGCTGGCGATCATCCGGTCGGTCAGCATCGACGCGGGCGGCAACGTGCAGATCGGGCAGTTCGACCTGGTCGGCTCGGCGCAGTCGGCGGCCGGCGCCGAGTCGCTGCTGCGGCTGCTGGGCGCGGCGGCGCAGCTCGCGTCGCGCGGCGTGCCGGGTCAGGCGGCGCTGCACATGGCGTCCAACTCGCCCGACCTCGACGCCGAGATCGTCGAGGGCTTCGCGCGCTCGGAGATCGACGCGGGGCTCACGCGCGCGGTGCACCGCCTGCTTGCGGGCAACCCCTACGCCATCCCCGGGCTGGACCTGCGGCGCATCTTCGACGGCGGCTGAGCGGGACGCCGACAGCACGGCGTTGCGCTTACGTGGGGCGTCGGCGAGACAAGGGCGCGCTGTGCGGGGTCTTCCCTGTGCCGCGAGCGGGCGGTGGGGACCACGGGGGACATCTCATGGCTGGGTGCGGCGGAGCGCCGGCGTCCGCGGGGTGGCGTGCGGGGCGTCGGCGACGGCGCGGGGCGGCGCTGATCGGGGCGGCGGTGGTGTTGTGGGTGGCGGCGGCCGCCGGGGCGCCGGTGGGCGATCCCGGGGGCGGCTGGCCCGCGCTGTGGGTGCCCGGGTTCGGCGACGGGGACGCGGCGCTGTCGTTGATCGACGGGCAGTGGACCGAGGACTCGAACGGTGACGCGCTGCTCACCGGGCACGTCGTGGTGACCGAGGGCGCCGAGGCCGGCGCCACGTGGGCGCTGACGGTGCGGCTGCGCCCGCGCGGCGGCGCGCCGGCGCCCCGGCTCGAGGACACCCGGCTGCAGACCCACGAGCGCGTCGCCACCTGGCGGTTCTACGACCTCGTCGAGGGCGCGCTGCATCGCCCGGGCGGGCTGGTGCAGTGGGTGGCGGCGGACGGCGGCGCGCTGCAGTGGGGCCCGGGCGCGGACGGCCTCGACGCGGCGGTCGGTGGACTGGGCGTGTTCGACTGGCAGCGCTACGACGAGCACGACGTGACGGTGGACGGAGCGTCCGGCGCGGGGCTGGTGCTGCGGGTGCGGCAGCTGAGCGCCGCCGAGCCGGTCGAGGGCACGCACGCGGCCAGCCAGGGCGCCGGCGCGGCGACCTTCGGCTTCGACGCGGGCGCCGGCGGCTTCGGCGGCTTCGGCGGGACGCCCGAGGTCGACGCGGGCGTCGGCGGGTACGCCGGGTTCGGCGGGTTCGGCGGCGAGCCCGCGATCGACGCGGGGGCCGGCGGGTACGGCGGGTACGGCGGCGACGGTGGCTTCGGCGGGACGCCCGAGATCGACGCCGGCGTCGGGGGCTACGGTGGATACGGCGGATACGGCGGTGCGCCCGCGGTCGACGCCGGGCCCGGCGGCTACGGTGGGTACGGTGGGTACGGTGGGACGCCGGAGCTCGACGCGGGTGTCGGCGGGTACGGCGGGTACGGTGGGGAGCCCGAGATCGACGCAGGAGCCGGCGGGTACGGCGGCATGGGCGGCTACGGCGGTCCCGGTGGTACCGGTGGCACGGGCGGATACGGCGGCACCGGCGGATACGGCGGCTACGGCGGCTACGGCGGCACCGGCGGCGCCGGTGGCGATGGCGGCATGGGCGGCGCGCCGATGCCGGACGCCGGCGCACCGCCTCCCGATGCGGGCCCGCCCGACCTGGACAGCGGCGTCCCCGACGCGGGCGGCAGGGGTGGCGCCGGCGGCCGGGGTGGCGCCGGCGGCGGCACGGGCGGCGGCGGCGGCCTGGGTGGCGGCGGCAGGGGGGGCATGGCCGACAGCGGCCGCCCCGACGCCGGCCTCGACGGCTCGCTGGACGCCAGCACCGACGCCGCGCTGGACGCATCGCTCGACGCGGCGCACGACGCCGCCTGGGACGCGGCGCACGACGCCGCCTGGGACGCGGCGCACGACGCGGCCTGGGACGCCGCGCACGACGCCGCCTACGACGCCTGCGGCCCGGACTGCGGCTGCGAACCTCCGGTCAGCACCACCTTCAGCGCGAACTTCGCCGTGCCCAAGGAGCCCTTCCAGAAGAAGGTGCGCCTGCCCTTCGTGGGGCGCACCGTCGGCGTCGGCCTGCAGGCCTCCTTCGGCGGCAGCGGCGAAGAGGCCCACTGCGGCAACGGCTGCACCGGCAGCCTCGAGGTGAGCGCCAGCGGCACCGCCAGCGCCGCCTTCGGCATCGTCGAGGTCGAAGCCACCCTCAGCGGCTCGGGCAGCGTCGAAGAGCAGCAGTGCACGGTGTGCGACGACAGCACCTGCATGCAGATCTGCGACGGCATCAAGTGCACCACGCAGGGCGGTGAGATCGAGGGCTCGGCCACCGTCACCCGCACCTTCGGCCTGCCCACTCAGACCTGGCAGAAGGGCCCCTTCGGCGTGAAGATCGGCTGCAACGCGACCGCGGGCGTCACGCTCAGCGCGTCCGGCGGCGGCCAGTTCGACGAGCCGGGGGACGCCACCGAGTGCGCCCCCTGCGACGACTGCGCGTCGGTCAACGCGTCCGTCTCCCTGGGTGTCCAAGGCACCGGCGGCTGCGGCCTCGACGTCGACGCCTGGCGCTGGTCGCGCCACGTCGGCTGCTTCGACTGCCTGAACGCTCACGGCTCGGTCACCGGCACCGTCGAGCGCCGCTTCGGGGCCGGCGCCGCCTGCAACCCCAGCCGCAACTGCGTCGGCGTCAAGGGCGAGGCCGGCTTCCAGGCCCGCGTCGACGAGTGCATCCAGCTGCGCTGGTTCAACATCAACGTCGGCTGCGGCCTGACGCTGCGGGGCGAGGCCGGCGCTCACTCCTGCGATGGCCCCAGCAGCGACGGCGATCTCGACTTCGAGTGTTCGGTCGAGGCCACCCGACCCGACGACTGCAGCGAGGGCTGCTGCCGCATGTGTGATCGCGGCAAGGCCTGCGGCGACACCTGTATCGCCCGCGACAAGGTCTGCAACACGCCGCGCGGCTGCGCGTGCAACAACCAGTGAGGGGCAGAGAGATGAAGACGACCTACGCGCTCATCCTCGCCCTGCTGGCGCTGGGCTGCGACGACGACCTCCGCGACGCCGTGCTCGGCGACGCCGACACGCCCGACGGCGCCGCGCCCGCGACGGACGCCGCGCCCGACGCGCGCCCGCGGCCCGACGCGTGGGTGCCGCCCGACGCCGGCGCGCCCATCGCGGCCCGGCGGCTGCTCACCTGGGTCTGCGACACCACCTTCGCCCGGCAGGCGACGCTCGCCGATCTCGAGCTGGCGCCGGTCGCCGGCGACGGCGGCGCGATCGCCATCGAGCCCACCGAGGAGCCCTGCCAGTTCCACCTGCTGCATCGAGACGTCGCGGGCGCAACGCGCCTCACCGACGTCCCCGGCGGCTACCTGCTGGCGGCGGGCGTCGCCGACGGCGCGGCGCGCGTCGTGTGCGCCTCGCGCATCGACCACCGGCCCGCCGCCCAAGCCACGGGCAGCGGCCAGAAGCGCCTGCGCCAGACGTACCGCGTGAGGCTCGAGTGCGCCCGCGGCGAGGCCGGGCAGTTCACGGCCCTGCAGCCGGCGGTGCCGCCCTCGCCCGACTGGGCGCCCTGGATCTCGACGCTCGAGACGCTGCCCGACCAACCCGGCCGCTACCGCGTGACCTACGAGCGCGACTTCTCGTTCCAGTTCCTCAACCTGACCGACCACGGGCGCCCCGAGGAGGATGGCACCTACACCGTCGACTTCGGCTTCGACGCCGACGGGACGCTCGTGGCCGGCGATCCCGACCGCGCGGCGCCCGGCATGGCCGGCGGCCCCACCGGACCCGCCCCCGATCCCTGCCCGCCCGGCGAGATCGATCCGAGCGATCCGCGCTGCGCGCCCCGCTGCGGAGACGGCACCTGCGATCCCAGCGAGAGCTGCGGCGACTGCGCCGATGACTGCGGCCCCTGCTCGCTGGTGGTCGACGATGGCGACGATCCCGGCTACGCCGAGATCGCCGGCGCCTGGCGGACCACCGCCGGCCGCGCCGACTTCAGCCGCTTCACCGACGACGGCGTCGCCACCTTCGACTTCCGCGGCCTGCTGCCCGGCCCCAAGGAGGTGTGGGTGCACCACCCCGTCGATCCGCGGGCGACCGACCGCGCCCTGTATCGGGTGCGCGAGGGCGCCGACGACCTGCGCGCCGAGGTGGCCCTCGATCAGCGCGTGGGCGGCGGCGACTGGCGCCTGGCCGGCGTGGTCGACACGCGCGGCGACTTCGTCGTCGAGGTGGCGCAGGGCGGCCGCGGCCGACTGTACGCGGACGCGGTGCGCGTGGAGGCGGTCGTCGACCAGGATCCCGTCATCGACGACGGCGACGGCCGATACCGCGAGCAGGGCGATGGCTGGACCACGGCGCCCGGCGGCGAGGGCGGCGCGCACCGGCGCAGCGCCACCGGCGGCGCGACCTACACGGCGCGCATCCAGCCGGGTGTCCACGAGGTGTGGCTCACCTGGCCCGCCGATCAGCCGACGGCCACCCGGCGCGCCGAGGTCACGCTCACCGCCGACGGCGCCTTCGTCGCGACGCTCACGCTCGACCAGCAGCGCGAGGGCGGCGCGTGGCTGTCGCTGGGCCGCTACCGGCTGAACGGTCAGCAGGCGACGCTCACGCTGCGCGCCACCGACGGCGCGCCGGTGCTGGCCGACGCCGTCCGCTTCGATTCGGTGGCCGCCCTGCCCGACGGCGCCGAGTTCGTCACCGACGACGGCGACGCGCGCTACCTCGAGACGGGCATGTGGGCCGACGCGGACGCCGAGGGCGCCGGCGGCGACGTGCGCTGGTCGCCCGCGGGCGATGGCACCGCCACGTGGCAGTTCGGCGGCCTGCCGCCCGACTTCTACGACGTGCTGGTTCAGTTCCCCGCCGCCCCCCGCAACACGAACGCCGCGGTCTACACGGTGCGCTCGGCGGGCGCCGAGTTGGTCAGCGCGTCCCTCGACCAGACCAGCGGCGAAGGCTGGCGCGTCGTCGGGCGGGTGTGGATCGCCGCGCCCACGGCCAGCGTCACGCTGCGCCGCGAGGCCGCCGGCGCGCTGCGCGCCGACGTGGTCAAGCTGGTGTCGACGCGCTGTGTCGAGTGCGAACGCTGACCGCGTCAGCCGTCCTCGACGGCCCGCCGGAGCGTCTCGGCCGCCCACGCCAATCGCTTCGCTTCGATGGCCGGGTTGCCGTACACCGCGACGGTCACCGCCTCGGAGTCGAAGCAGTGCATCACCGACAGCATCGCGGCGGCGACGGCGGCCTCGCGATCCGGGTGCACCGGCACCATCGCCTGCACCGCCGCCAGCACCGCCGCCTCGAAGTCGCGCAGCACCATGGACACCGCCGCGCGCAGGCCGGCGTCCGTGCGGGCGGCCACCATCACCTCGTGCCAGGCCGCGTGCGTATCGCTGCGGCACAGGTCGCGCACCAGGCGCACCACCCGCGACCAGTCGGGCGCCCGCGGCGCGTCGGGCGGCGGCAGCGCGTCGGCGAAGCGGGCCAGGTGACGCTCGCCGATCACCTGCACGGCGCGCGCGACGAGATCGAGGCGCGTGTCGAATTGACGGAACAGCGCGCCCTGCGACAGCCCGGCGCGATCACAGATGGCCTTGACGGTCGTGCGGGCGTAGCCCTCGGCCACCAGCGTCTCGACGGTGGCGTCCACCAGCCGCGCGATGGTCGCGGCGCGGCGCTCGGCCTGCGTCGCCATCAGGCCGCCGCCGTGCGCGCGGCGGCGTGACGCGCGGCGACGCGCTCCCCGGCGGGCAGGAAGCGGCCGTGGCCTGCGTCCGCGCCGAAGCCGTCGACGAAGCGCCCCGCCTCGTAGACCACGTCGCCCCCGATGAGCGTCGCCGCCACCGCGCGGTCGTTGCGGCGCACCATGCGCATCAGCCCGTCGACGCCCGGCATCGGCGCCTCGTGGTAGGCGTCGAGGCTGTCGTCGAGGCCGTCCGGGTCGATGACCGCGACGTCCGCGCGATCACCCACGCGCAGGTGGCCCGCGTCCAGCCCGTACCAGTCCGCCTGCTCGCCGGTGACGCGGTGCACCGCGCGGCCGAGCGTCATCAACGGCGCCCCGCGCTCGATGGAGCGTTTCACCATGCGCAGCACGTGCAGCGGGAAGTTGTAGAAGGCCATGTTGCGCAGGTGCGCGCCCGAGTCGGCGAAGCCCACGTGCACCGAGGGGTGCGCCACCAGACGCTCCAGCGGGGCGTCGCGGTGGTTGGCGATGGTGGTGCGCCAGCGCAGGTCGGTGCCGTGCTCGATGACCAGGTCGAGGAAGGTGTCCACCGGGTGCTGGCCGCGCGCGTCCGCCACGGCGCCGACGGTCCTGCCCACCACCGAGGCGTCCGGGCAGCCGACGATCTCGGCGTCGTGGAAGTCGCGGTGCCACACCCGCGGCGCGAAGCGGCGGGCGTACTCCTTCTTGAAGCGGGCGCGATACGCCGGATCCGCGAACAGCTCGGCCCGCTCGAGGTGCTGCTGCAGGTGCAGCGCCTGCTCGCCCGCGCCGAACTCCTCGAAGACCACCAGATCGACGCCGTCGGCGTACACCTCGAAGGGCATGGGCACCGACTGCCAGCGCACGTTGGCGCCGAACATGCGGTTCCACAGGTGCACGCCGTCGGTCACCGTGCGGGCCAGCGTCGGGTTCGCTTTGGTGTCGGCCGCCGTGATCAGCGTCGTCTTCAGCGGCTTGCGCACCCCGAAGCTGGCGCTCTCGGCCAGGAACAGCACCGCGTTGACCTTCGTGGTGATGTTGGGCGCCGACTGCAGGATGCGATCGCGCCGGCGCAGGATGGCGTGGAAGCGCCGGTACTCTCCCCAGGTGGCGTAGGTCGAGGGCAGGCGGCGGCTGCGGAAGCGATCGCCGCCCACCTTGTCCCAGGGGTTGGTCATGCTCGAGAAGCCGAGGAAGCCGGCGTCGAGGGCGTCCTCGAGGTGACGCTCCATCGCCTTCATCTGCGCCGCCGTCGGCCGCACCTTCGCGTCGGTCGCGGGGCCGAGGCCCATCGTCGCGACGCGCAGATCGGAGTGACCCAGGTAGCACGCGACGTTGGGCCCCAGCGGCAGCGCGTCCACCGCCGCCGCGTAGCCCGCCGGGGTGCTCCAGGTCTTGTGCCGCTTCAGCGTCTCGAGCACGAAGGGACGCGGCAGCGCCTCGACCCGCGAGAAGACGTCGGCGGCGTCCTCGGGATCGCTCAGCACGGTGCCCAGCGAGCACGAGCCGACGTTCACCGTCGTCACGCCGTGCCGCACCGACTCGGCCAGCCCCGGCGCCGCGAGCAGCTCGGCGTCGTAGTGCGTGTGGTTGTCGACGAAGCCGGGCGTCACCCACTTGCCCGCCGCGTCGATCACCCGCGCGGCCTCGGCGCGCGGCAGGTTGGGCCCGATGGCCGCGACGTGGCCGCCCGCGATGGCCACGTCGGCCACGACCGGCTCGCCCCCATCGCCGTCGAACACCGTGCCACCGGCCAGGATCAGGTCGTATCGCATGCGCCACCGTCCCTCGTGAGCTGGACGCGCTCAACATAGAGAGCGAGCACTCTCTATGCAAGTCGGACGTGCGCCCCCGCCTCAGCGCGCCCGCTCGGCGGGCGGCAGGCCTTGCTGCGCGCGCCACTGCTGGTACAGCGGCCAGTCGAGATCGAAGGCCGTCGACTCCTCCTCGGCCTCCTCCTCGAGCATCTCGCGCCGCTCGGGGCCGATCTCGGCCGCCTCGACGCGCCGGTCGGCCTCGGCGCGCGAGATGCGCCCCATCTTCCACAGCCGATAGGCGTCCAGCACGACCGCCAGGTCGGGCTCGCGGTCGGGGCTGCCGAAGTTCATGCGCGCCGACTTCTCGCCCCCCGGCCCGTCGGGCGGGTTGAGCGCGTCGGGCACCTGCCGCGGCAACGCCTCGAAGGGCGTCAGGTCGCGGTCGGCCGTGAACATGTCGTACAGCGGCGGCACCGCGGCGTCCGGTCGGCCCATCGGCGGCACGCCCAGGATGGCGTTGATGGTCGCGAACACCGAGATGAAGCTGCCGTGCACCTTCGACACGTGCCCCCGCTTCGCGTAGGGGCTGGCCAAGAGCAGGATCGATCGGTGGGCGTCCACGTGATCCTCGCACCCCTGCGGATCGTCCTCGAGGATGATCACCGCCGTCTGCGGCCAGAAGGGCGACTTCGACAGCGCCTCGACCACCAGCCCCACCGCGTAGTCGTTGTCGCTGACCATCGACTCGGGCGTCGGCTTGCCGGGATCGGTGCCGTAGGTGTGATCGTTCGGCAGCGACAGGAACGTGAACTGGGCCAGCTCGCCCGCCTCGATCTGCGCGATGACGTGGCGCGCCTTCGTCTCGTCCTTCACCCCCATGTTGAAGAACGCGCCGCCGGGGTAGCGTTGGTCGCTGAAGTTTACCGGTCGCGGCCCGGTCTGCGACGACACGAACATGCCGACGATCTCGCCGAAGATGCGAATGCTCACCCCGTGGTCGATCAGGTGGGTGAACAGGTTGCCCATGCTCGGCTGCGCCGACGGCTTCAGCTGAAAGCCGAAGAAGCGATCCAGCCGTGACGACTCGATCCACGTGCGCTCGACGAACTCGGTCAGGTGGCCGCCGGTCAGGAGCAGGTGGCCGGCGTCGCTGGTCTGCACCTCGGTGTAGAAGTTGTCGCTCAGCGCGAACTGGCGGGCCAGCGCGAACTGATTGGGGGTGATGGCCTCGCCCCACCGCGACAGCTCGGGGTCGCGGTCGACGCGCGGATCGTCGAAGTCGCCGAACACACAGTCGAAGGTCTTGTTCTCCTTCACGATCAGCACGACGTGCCGGATGGGGGAGCGTTGCTCGGGGCGCGTCGGGATGGGGAAGCGCCCCTCGCACTCGAAGGGGAACACCCGCCGCGGCCGAGCGAAGTTCGCGGCCGCGGCGTCGGTGCTCGCCGCCAGGTCGAGCGTCGTCAGATCGACCACCGTGACGCTGCCCTTCATCGCGTTCTTGGCCGACTGCCCCAGGTTGGGGCCGGCGCCGCCGCCCTTGCCTTCGACGATCACCAGGCGGTCGCCGTCGGCGGCCAGCGCCACGTCCGTCGGGTACCAGGACGCCGGCAGGCTGCCCAGCACCTCCAGCGTCTCGGCGTCCAGCACCGACACCGCGTTGTCGGTGCCCCGGCTCGCGTACAGCCGCCCGCGGGCGGCGTCGAGGGCGAGCGCGTTCACGTTGCTGTGCCCCAACGGATCGCCCTCGGCGTCGACCAGCGCGTCGGCCGCCACGTGGCCCCACGCGCGCACCGTCCGGTCCGCGGGATCCACGGCCGCGACGACGTCGCCGTCGGCCACGGCCACCCACACGGTGTCGCCGTCGGGCGCGACGGCCATGCCCGCCGGCTGGGTCGGCAGCGTGATCTGGGCGGCCAGCACGCCCTCGTCGAGATCGATCACCGACACCGCCTCGCCGTGCAGCGTCGAGGCGTACAGCTCGCGCCGCCCGGGCAGCGCCGCCAGGGCCCAGGTCTCGGCGGCGGTGGGCAGCGTGCGCAGCACCTCGCCGGTCGTGAGGTCGATCTCGAGCACGCCCCGAGCGTCGAAGCGGCCGACCCACAGGCGCTGGCCGTCGGCCGACAGCGCGATGCCCGACGGGTAGCCGTCGACGTCGACGCCGCCCGCCGGCATCACCGTGCCGTCGTCGAGCAGGTCGTAGAAGTCGACGCGCTCGTGCTCGCCGCCGGAGGCATACAAGCGGCCAGCGACGGCGTCGAGGGCCATGCCGTAGAAGGCCTCGCCGCGATCGAGATCCTGCACCACCGCGGGCCCGTCGAGGTCGACCACCAGCAGACGGCGATCGTCCCGGCTGGTGCTGGCGACGTACGCGATGGGCAGCGTCGGGTGCGTCAGCACCTGGGTGGGGAAGCCGGGCAGCACCGCGTTGGGGCCCGCGGGATCGATGGCCCGGCCGCCGGGCGCGAGCGTCGGACCGTCCGGGTGGGCGCCCGCCGGCAGCATCGCCTCGGGCGGCGGCTGGGGCACACAGGGCGGCAGGGGCGCGGCGTCCGGCCCGAGGTCGGGCGGCGCGGCGTCGCCGGCGTCGGGATCGGGCGGCGCCGCGTCGGTCGGGATCGCGTCCGACGGCATCGCGTCGGGCAGGGCGGCGTCCGGCCTCGTCGCGTCCGGGTCAGCGGCGTCGCTCACCGCCGCCGCGTCGTCCTCCGGCCCTTCGGGCGAAGCGTCGTCGTCGCACCCCGAAGCCAGGGCGAAGAGGATCACCAGCATCACGTGCGCGCGCATGGCCGCACGGTACTCCACCCCCGACCCCGGCGCACCCCGGACGCCGCCCTCGCGAGCGCGGCGGGGCCGGACGCCGCGGCGCCCTCGGCCGGCGCGGAGTCCGGCCCCGGCGCCCGACGTGGATGACCGATTGTGCCCCGCCCCGGCGCCCGCCCTCGGCGCCGGGATCGCTGGCACGCGTGTTGCGCCATGGGCCGTCGGGAGGAGGACGTTCGATGAGCGTACGCACCCTGATGACCGCGCTGACCGGGGCCCTGTGCCTGACGCTCGGGGCCGGCTGCAGCGACGGGGACGAGGACGACGCGCGCGACCGCTACGGAGGCGCCGACATCGCCTACGAGCGAGAGCGCTGGGTCGGCAACGCCGAAGACACCATCGCCGAGCTGCGCCGCAACGTCACCGCGCTCGAGGTCCGCGCGGGCACCGCGCCGCCCAACCAGCAGCGGGCCATCCGCGATCTGCTGCACGCCGTCCGCGACCAGCTGCGCGAGCTCGAGGCGCGCGTGGAGTTCGCGCCGGCGCTGGCGATCAGCGAGTGGGACGCCTACCGCCGCGGCTTCGAAGGCGATCTGCACGCTCTCCGCGCGCGCGTCACCCGCGCCACCGAGCGGCTGGGGCCGCCCGCCCCCGCGCACGTCCCGGCCGCCCCGGCGCCCGCGCCCGACGCCGGCTGAGGGCGGGCGATGGGCAGACTCTCCCGCGTGGTGGCCGAGGTCCGGCAGCGCGTCGAGCTGACCACCGTGGCGCTCGTGACGCTGATCACCGGCGGCCTGTGGTTCTTCGTCGAGATCGCCGACGAGGTCGCCGAGGGCGAAGCGCGACGCTTCGACGAGGCCATCCTGCTGGCGCTGCGCACGCCCGGCGCGGTCGACGATCCGATCGGGCCCCTCTGGTTCGAAGAGGTGGTGCGGGATCTGTCGGCGCTCGGGGGCGTGGCCATCCTGTGCGGCGCGGCCCTGGCCGCCGTCGGTTATCTCCTGGCCACGCGGCGGCGACGCGCGGCCCTGCTGGTCTTCGTCGCGGTGGCCGGTGGACAGCTGTTGAGCATGGCGCTGAAGCTCGGCTTCGCCCGGCCGCGCCCGGATCTGGTCCCCCACGGCATGGCCGTCCACTCGGCCAGCTTTCCCAGCGGACACTCGATGCTCAGCGCGATCGTCTGGCTGACCCTCGGCGTGCTGCTCGCCCGCCTGCACCCGCGCCGGACCATCAAGCTCTACATCGTCGCGTGGGCCACCGCGCTCACGCTCCTCGTCGGCGCCAGCCGGGTGTACCTCGGCGTGCACTGGCCCACCGACGTGCTGGCTGGCTGGGCCATGGGCGCCGTCTGGGCGATGGGTTGCTGGACGGTCGCCCGGTGGCTCCACCGGCGGGGCACGATGCCCGACGCCACGACCGACCCGGGCGCCGAGGGGCACGCTGGGCCGTCCCCGACCTCGGCCTGAGGGCGGGTGGTCGGCGGCACCGTCGTTGCACGGGTCGGAGGGCAACGGCCGTCGCGACGACGGACACCCACCCGCAGACGAAAGGAAGCAACGCATGGCCACGCTCACCGAACACGCACGCGACGGGGCTCGACGCGCCCAGGACACGGACTGGATGGAGATCGCCGGGCGCGCGGGCAGCGCGGCCAAGGGCCTGGTGTACGCCGTCGTCGGCGCCCTGGCGTTGATGGCGGCGCTGGGTGAGTCGGGCGGCGAGACGACCGGCAGCAAGGGCGCGCTGCGCACGCTCGCTCAGCAGCCCTTCGGCGAGGTGCTGCTGTGGGTCACCGGCGCCGGCCTGGTGCTGTACGCGCTGTGGCGCGGCTTCGAGGCCGTCGCCGATCCGAAGGGCAAGGGCACCGACGCCATGGGCATCGTCAAGCGCGTCGGCCTCGCCATCAGCGGCGCGCTGCACGGGTTCCTGGCCTGGAACGCGTTCAACCTGGCCCTGGGCAGCGGCGGCGGCGGCGGAGGCGACGGCGCGAAGACCTGGTCGGCGCGCCTGATGTCGGCGCCCTTCGGCCAGCTCCTGGTCGGCCTCGTCGGCCTCGTGGTGCTGGTGGTGGCCTTCAACCAGCTCCGGATCGCCTGGACCGCGTCGTTCATGAAGAAGGACTACCGCGGCGCCGACCTGCGCGGTCGCGTCCGCCGCGTCGTGCGGGGCGTCGCGCGGGCCGGCTACGCGGCCCGGGGTCTGGTGTTCACCATCGTCGGCTCGCTGGTCGTCATCGCCGCCCTCGAGACCGATCCGAACGAGGCCGAGGGCTTCGGCGGCGCCCTGACGACGCTGCAGCAGCAGGCCTACGGACCGTGGCTGCTGGCCCTCGTGGCGATGGGGCTGGTCGGCTACGCGGCGCACTGCGTCACCCGCAGCGTGAAGGGCACCTTTCACACCGGGTGAGGCGCGCGCGTCCACGAACCGCGTGCCGGATTGCCGGATTCGCCCTCTGCAACGTGAGCACACCATGAACACTCGACGCACCCCGCGACGCTCGCCCGGCCCCGTCCTCGAGGACGCCTCGGAGACGTGCCCCGACTGCCTGCAGACCTACGCCTACGCGCTCGAGGTGCGGTGCGTCGTCTGCGACGATCCGCGGTGCCCCTTCTGCGTGGTGACGGCGACGCTCTCGACCGGCGCGCCGCACTGCCGCGCCTGCGCCCGCACGGAGGCGTCGTGAGCGCCCGCGCGATGTGGAAAGGGGTGCTTCGCCTGGGTGACCAGCGCGTCGCCGTCAAGCTGTACTCGGCGCTCCAGCGGCAGGCCGTGCACTTCCGCCTGCTGCACGCCGCCGACCATCAGCCGGTGCGCCAGCAGATGGTCGATCCGCAGGGCGACCAGCCCGTCGAGCACGCGGACATCCGGAAGGGGCTCGAGATCGAGCCGGGGCGGTTCGTGATGCTCGACGAGACGGATCTCGACGCGCTCGAGCCGCCCCCGTCCCGGGACATCGAGCTGCTGCGCTTCGTGCCGCCCGGCGCCATCGACGCGCGGTGGTACGACCGGGCGTGGTGGCTGGGGCCGGACGCCGACGCCGCGGGCAGCGCCGCCGCGTACGCCGCGCTGGTCGAGGCCCTCGAGGCCGAGGATCGGGTCGGTGTGGCGCGATGGGTGATGCGCAAGAAGCGATACCAGGGCGCGCTGCGGGTGCGGGACCGCCGCCTGGTGCTGGTGCAGCTGCGCCACGCCGAGGAGGTGGTGCCCGAGGACGCGGTCGAGGCGCCCGAGGGGCGCGCGCCGGACGATCGCGAGGTGGCCCTCGCCGAGCAGCTGGTGAGCGCGCTCGAGGGGCCCTTCGACCCGGCCGCCTTCGAAGACACCTATCAGGCGCGGCTGCGATCGCACATCGACGCCAAGATCGCCGGCGACGAGGTCGAGCTGCCCGAGGTCGCCGAGGCCGCGCCCCCGGCGGCGTCGCTGGCCGACGCGCTGGAGGCCAGCCTGAAGGCAGCGAAGGGAGGTTGAGACGATGCCGAAGAAGAACGCTCCGAGGCGCCCGCGCGGCCTGCGCCCGTTCTGGTCGGGCACGGTCACCTTCGGGCTGGTCAGCATCCCCGTCGAGCTGTTCACCGCCCTGCGCTCGAGCCGGGTGTCGCTGCGCGCGCTGAGCCCCGCCGGGCGGCCGCTGCGGCGGCGCTACGTGTGTTCGGCCGACGACCAGCCCATCGACCGCGACGACATCGTGCGGGGCTACGAGTACACCGACGGCCAGTTCGTCACCGTCACCGAGGACGAGCTCGACGCGCTGCAGCCCGAACGCACCCGGGAGATCGACCTGCAACGCTTCGTGCCGCGCGACGCGCTCGACCCGCTGCTGTGCGACCGCGCGTACTTCCTGCTGCCGCCCGACGAGGTGAGCAAGCCCTATCGCTTGCTGGCGGCCACGATGGAGCGCACCGATCGGGTGGGCATCGCCGCGTTCGTGATGCGGGGACGCTCCTACCTGATCGCCCTCTTCGCGCAGAACGGCATCCTGCGCGCCGAGACGCTGCGCACGGCGGACGAGCTGCGATCGGCCGACGACGTCGGTCTGCCGGCGCCGGCCGAGGCGAAGACGGATCAGGTGAAGGCCATGCGCCGCGCGATCCGCGCGCTCGCCGCCGAGGGGATCGACCCGGCCGAGCTGAGCGACGTGGGCGCCGAGGCCCTGCGTGCGCTGGCCGAGGAGAAGGCGCGACAGGGCCAGGACGTGGTGGACACCGAGGTCGCCGCGGACGCCGACGAGGACACGGACGAGGGGGGCGGCGGCGACGTGGTCGACATCGTCGACCTGCTGCGCGAGCGCCTGGGCGGCCAGACGAACGCGGCGCCGAAGCTGAGCGAGCTGACCAAGAGCGAGCTGTACGAGCGAGCCAAGAGACGCGGCATCGAGGGCCGCAGCGGGATGAGCAAGGATCAGCTCGTCGACGCGTTGGCGAGCTGAGCGATGGGGCGGCCGGCGACAGCGGAGGCGGTGGACGGCGCGGTGACCCCATCGCTCCCCGCGTCCATCGCGTTGCAGCTCGCCACGCCCGTGGACGCGCCGCCGACGGGTGACGAGTGGCTGCACGAGATCAAGCTGGACGGGTATCGGATGTTGGCGCGCAAGGAGGGCGACGCCGTCCGCCTGCTGACCCGCGGCGGCCTGGACTGGACCGATCGGCTGCCTCGCGTCGCCGCCGCCGTCGCGCGCTTGCCCGCCGCGCGGCTGGCCCTGGACGGCGAGCTGGTGCGCCTCGACGCGCAGGGACGCAGCGACTTCGGCGCCCTGCAGCGATCCCTCTCGCGCGTCGACCATCGATCGCTCCTCTACGCCTTCGACCTGCTGTTCGTGGGGCCGGACGATCTGCGCGACGCGCCGTTGAGCGAGCGAAAGAGAGCGTTGCGCGCGCTGCTGACCGACGCGCCCCCCGACGCCCTCCGCCTGGTCGAGCACTTCCGGGCGCCGGGCGACGCGGTCCTGCGCGAAGCGTGCGCGCTGGGCCTCGAAGGCATCGTCAGCAAGCGAGTGGCCGCGCCCTATCGAGGCCGTCGCAGCCCCGACTGGCGCAAGGTGCGGTGCCTGCGGCGCGCGACGCTGCCCGTGGTCGGCTTCAGCGATCCGCGCGGCGGGCGCGCCGGCTTCGGGGCGCTGCTGCTGGCGTCCCGCGACGACGACGGCCTGTGGTACGCCGGCAAGGTGGGCACCGGGTTCGACCAGGCGACGCTCGCCAGCGTTCGCGTCCGGCTCGACGCGCTGCGCCGCGACGCGCCGCCGGTGCACGATCCGCCCGACGCGTGCGACGTGCGCTGGGTGCACCCAAGGCTGCGCGCGACGGTCCGCTTCGCGGGCTGGACCGACACCGGGCGCCTGCGGCACGCCGTGTTCGAAGGATGGGAGGAGGAGAAGATGGCCCGCCCGCAAGGCCCGCCCGTGGTCGCCGGTGTCCGACTGAGCCACCCGGACAAGGTGCTGTTCCCCGACGCCGAGGTGACCAAGCTCGACGTGGCGCGCTACCTCGAGCGGGTCGCCGCCCGCCTGCTGCCCGGTCTCGCGGGCCGACCGCTGAGCCTGGTGCGGTGCCCCGACGGGCGCGGCGAAGACTGCTTCTTTCAGAAGCACCCGGGGCGCGGCACGCCCGACACCCTGGGACAGGTGGTCGACGAGGACGGCGACGCGTACCTGGTGGTGGACGATCTGGCCGGCGTCGTCTCGCTGGCGCAGCTCGGAACGCTCGAGCTGCACGTCTGGGGCGCCCGCGCCGATCGGCTGGATCGCCCCGATCAGATCGTCTTCGACCTCGATCCCAGCCCCGACGTGGGCTGGTCGCAGGTGGTCGAGCTGGCCCGCGCGCTGCGCCAGCACCTCGAGGCGTTGGGCCTCGGTGCGTTCCTGCGCCTCACCGGCGGCAAGGGCCTGCACGTCGTGAGCCCCATCGAGCGGCGCAGCACCTGGGACGAGGTGAAGACCTTCGCCCACGACGTCGCGCGCGGCTTCGCCCGCCGCGACCCGTCCCGCTACACCGACAAGCTGTCCAAGCAGCGCCGCGAGGGCCGAGTCTTCATCGACTATCTGCGCAACGGCCGCGGCGCCACCGCCATCGCCAGCTACTCCCCCCGCGCCCGCCCCGGCGCCCCCGTCGCCTGGCCCATCGCCTGGAGCGCGCTCGACCCGACCGCCGAGGGCCCGGCGAAGGTGGCCCTGCTCGACGTCCTCCGCGACGGCCTGCCGTCGGCGAATCCCTGGGCCGACTTCGACGACGCGCGCCGCGCGCTGACGAAGGCGATGCGCCAAAAGGCCGGCGACTGACCCGGGGCCGGACCCGCGACGCGGCGCCGGCCACCGCGCGTCGGTCGGTCGCCCGTTCGCTCAGCCGCCCAGCGACTTCGCGACACCGAAGGTCGCGCCCTGGGGATCGGTGAGGATGGCGAAGGTGACCATGTCGGGCACGGTCTGCGGGCCGACCAGCAGCTTGCCGCCCAGGGCCTTCGCCTTGGCCACCGTCTCGTCGACGTCGTTGACGTTGATGTAGAAGGTCCAGGCGGACACCGGCATGTCGGCGGGCTTGGTGTAGAGGCCGGCGATGGACGTCTCGCCCTTCATCACCATGTGGTAGACGCCGTGCTGCATCTGCATCGACTGGCCGGTCTTCCAGCCGAAGCACTCGCCGTAGAAGGCCCGGGCGCCGTCGATGTCCGAGGTGCCCAGCTCGGCCCAGCCGACGTCGCCGGGCTCGGTCTTGCGGGGCTCCCAGCCCTCGTGGCCCTTGCCGCCCTGGTACAGGCCGATCGCCGCGCCCTGCGGATCGGCCACCACGGCGATGTCGCCGCCCTCGCCGATCGACATCGGGCCGGCGAACACCTTGGCGCCCATCTTCTTCGCGCGCTCGACGGTGCCCTCGAGGGCGTCGGTCTCGACGTAGCCCAGCCAGTGAGCGGGCACCCCGGCCTGCGGCGTGCCGATGCCGCCGAAGTGGTTCTCACCGTTGTTCCAGCCGACGTGCCCGCTGTCGGGCTCGCCCTGCGGCGTCCAGCCGAACAGCTTGGAGTAGAAGCCGATGGCGGCCTTGGGATCGGGGGTCTGCAGGTCGTACCAGACGAAGTCGTTCAGGCCCTTGGTGCTCATGTCGTCCCTCCGCGGGTGGTGTGCGGGGATGAGAGCGCGCCTGGGATGGGCTGACAAGGGATCACCGGGCGAATCGTCGCGGGCCGGCTATCCGAGCGGGCCGCGCCACATCGCGAACAGCCTTCGTGCCAACGCCTCGACCTGATCGCCGGTGCCCGCCTTCTCGGTGGGGATGCGCCCGTCGAGCACCAGCATGGCCAGCCCGTGCGGCAGCGCCCACGCGGCGACGGCGGCCAGCTCGGGATCCTGATCGGGGCCGGCGACCGCGGCGGCCGCTTCGACCAGCAGGTCGAAGGCGCCCGCGTCGGACTTCTCGGCGCCCTCGGGCACCTCGATCTCGCTGGCGAACATGATGCGGTGGTGCACCGGATGCTCGAACGCGAAGCGCGCGTAGGCGGCGCCGTACGCGTCGAGCCGATCGCGCGGATCGTCGAGGCCGTGCATCGCGGCGCGCCCCGCGGCGGCCAGCCACTCGAAGCCCTGCTGCGCCAGGGCGTAGACCAGCGCGTTCTTGTCGGCGAAGTGCCGGTACGGCGCGGCGTGGCTGACGCCCACGCGGCGGGCGCACTCGCGAATGCTGAGCCCCTGCAGGCCCCGCTCGGCGACCACCTCGGCGGCGACCTCGAGCAGGGCGTCGCGCAGATCGCCGTGGTGGTACGTGTCGTCGGTCTTCTTTCGGCGCGTCATGGGCGCAGTGTGGGCCGCCGTGTTGCCGCTGGCAACATTCGATGTTGACGCCGTCTACTTCAGCCCCTAAGTTTGCACTGTCAACATCAACACCGGACGGAGCCCGCCATGCAGACCGAGAACCCCGTCGATCCCCGCCGCCTGACCGTCGACCGCGACGAAGGCTTCGTCGTCTTCCTCATCGGCGCGCGCATCAACAAATGGTGGCTGGTGCCGATCGTCTGGGCCGTGGCCCGCGCCATGGGTCGCATGATGCGCGAGCTGCAGAGCGATCCGGACAGCGGCCTGATGGCCTTCGAGTCCTACGGCGGCCGCACGACGCTGGCCGTGCAGTATTGGCGCTCGCACGACGACCTGCAGCGCTACGCCCACGACAAGGGGCGGCAGCACGTGCCGGCCTGGCGCCAGTGGATCCGTCGCTGGGGGCTCGGCGGCGCGGTGGGCATCTGGCACGAGACCTACGTGGTCGAGCCGGGCACCTACGAGTGCGTGTACCACCACATGCCCGCGTTCGGGCTGGGCAAGGTCGGGCCGCGCGTGCCGGCCGAGGGTCGCCTGAAGACCGCCGCCGGGCGGCTCGGCGACCGCGAGGTGGCGCCGGCCGAGGCCGCCTGAGCTGCGACCGCCGTTGTCGTGGCTCCGCTCCGTGCGGCATGGTGCGGCTCGACGAACGCGGAGCGATCAGATGACAGGGCGGACTCGATGGGGCTGGGCGGCGACGCTCGCGTTCGGCGGATGGGCGCTGACGGGCTGTGACGACGACGGGGGCGATGGGCAGGCGACCGCCGACTGCCGGCAGGCGGTGGCGGCGTGCGCGCCGGGCTTCGTCTGCACCTTCACGCAGGTCGCGGGCTACGCCTGCGTGCCCGACGAAGGGCGCGCCGACGCCACGCCCGGCGCGGGCGGCACGCCCGGCGCAGGCGGCAATCCGGGCGCGGGCGGCAATCCGGGCGCGGGCGGCGGCCCCGACCAAGACGCCGGCGTCGCCGACGATCGCGTCGACGTCTCGAACGTGCGCGTGCGCGAGGCCGAGCCGAACGAGGCCGGCGACGCCTACATCGTGTTCGCCGGCCGCATGTTCCGCCTCACCTTCGACTACGCCATCCGCCAGGGCCCCGACTGCGAGAGCTGCCGCGCCCAGATCGTGCTCGGCGTCAACGGCGAGGGCGTCCAATGCCTCTACGACGGTTCGCCCGGGCTGGCCGGCGTGACCGATCGCGTCGACGGCCAGGTCACCGCGCCGGCCGAGTCCGGCCGGCTCGCGCTCACCTGGAAGCGCCTCGACTTCCCCGACTGCGAGGACGCCCTGGCGGCCTTCGCCGACGCGACCGACGCGCCCGGCGGCGCGCTGGCCACCATCGAGGTGAAGCAGCCCTTGGGCCCCTATCAATGGGTGGGCGACAACATCGAGATCCCGTTGACGCAGGATCGCTACTGCTTCGAGCGGGATTGTCCCGCGGGCACCTTCGCCTTGTTCGGCTCGGGCGGCATCGGCGGTGAGCACGACATGGTCACCGACATGGCGCTGGACGACGACACCTGGCTGCGCTGCTTCGTCGGCGAGCTGCCGGAAGGCGCCGCCCGCAACACGCCGTTCACCACGTTGTGTGCCGAGGCGCCGGGCGCGACCATCGAGCGCGTGGAGGTGCAGCAGGCGGCGCGGCAGGACGGCGTCACGCAGATCGAGGTCCGCTGCCCCGAGGGCTACCGCGTGCTGCACGGTGGCGGCGCCTGGCCGCTGGGCTGGAAGGTCGGTCGGCGCAGCTTCTTCCGGCAGGGTGAGACCGAGGGGTTCTTCCTCATCGGCCGCGGCACCGCGGGCATGGTCACCGCCCAGGCCACCTGCGCCCGCGACGTCCCGCC
This sequence comes from Myxococcales bacterium, assembly GCA_020633465.1. Taxonomy (GTDB): domain Bacteria; phylum Myxococcota_A; class Bradymonadia; order UBA7976; family UBA1532; genus JACKDN01. The sequence continues at coordinate 159,143 of JACKDN010000012.1, read as the reverse complement.
GATCACCGAGGTCGAAGAGCGGGCGACCATCCTGCCCGGCGGCAACTGCGGCGGCGTCACCTGCCCCGACGGCACCATCCCGGTCGGCGGCGGCGCGGTCCTGCCCGACGAGCTGGAGCTGGAGTCCTTCGGGCCCGACAACCGCAGAATGAACGTCTGCGGCCTCAACAGCCGACGGCCCGACCTGACCTTCGAGGTGTTCGGGCGCTGCCTGCCGCGCGACTGAGCGCGACGCCCGGTCAGGGCCCGTAGCAGACGAAGGCGCCCTCGGCCTCGCCGCCACAGCCAAGGCCGGGGTCGCAGAACGCGAAGGGTACGCCGTCGTCGCTGCAGAGGGCCTGCTGACACTCGAGTGTGCACGTGCGCGGCGCGCAGCCCTCGACGCGCGGGATGCAGCGCGGCTGCCCCCCGCTGCACGTGCCGTCGTAGAACTGGAAGCACATCTCGTTCGCGCCGCAGGCGGGGCACTCGAAGTCGGACGGCTCGGACCCCATGTCGATGCCGGCGCCGGCGTCCCCCGCGTCGGGTGGCAATCCACCGCCGTCCGGGGGCGTTCCGTCCGGCTCGACGCCGCGATCCTGGTCGGGTCCACCGTCGGCGGCGGCGTCGACATCGCCGCCTCCGTCGCCGGCCGCGGCGGCGTCCACCGTGACGCCACGGTCACCCGACCGTCCGGGCCGTTCTTTCTCCGTGTCGCACGCGATCGACGCGCACGCCAGCCCGCTCGCGATCCACCAGACGGCTCTCATCCACTCTCCCCCTCTCCGCTCTCACCGGCCCGGCCGGCTCAGCGTCTACGACCTGCTCTGGGCCGCCCTGGCCATCGGGGCCGCCGTGAAGGTGACGGCGGCCGACTGACCGCGCCAGCGAGCGCAGCCGACCGCGGTGTTCACGGTCCGCCGACGAAGTAGACCGACTCGCCCTCGGCCACCGGGCCCCACTCGAGGCGGTCGACGGCGTTACCGTCGGCGTCGAACAGGGTGAGCGTGTCGCCGGTGTCGTTCAGGCCCAGGGCGCCCGCGGCGTAGTTGAACGCGCCGACCGGCTGGCCGCCGCCATAGACACCCACGGTGGTGCCCGGCTGCATCACGACACCGTCGGGGAAGGTGAAGCGCACCTTCACGCGGTCGGCCAGCGTCCAGCCGCTGAGATCGGCGGGCGCGTCGCCGTCGTTGGACAGCACCACCGACTCGTCGTCGCGGCTGTCGAAGGTGCCGTCGCCGTTGAGATCGGCGGCCGGGCGCGGCACGGCCTCGTAGATCGTGACCACCGGCGCCGGCGGGGGAGGCGGGGGGACGTCGTTCAACCGCACCATGCTCAGGTGCACGCCGTGGCCGACGTAGTCGAGGCCGATGAGGCCGCCGCAGCGATCGTCGCCGTCGCAGTTGGCCTGCGCCACCAGGTGCAGCGCGCTGGGGGGGACGAAGAAGCCGGTGCCGCTGTCGTCGCGCGGGCCGGCGAGGGTGCGCGCGGTGGCCAGCAGGGGGGCCAGCGCCTGGCGGAAGGCGGCGTAGTCCTCGTACTGCTTGCCGATGGTCTGCACGAAGGCGGCGAACAGCTGCTCGACGCCCTGGCGGCGGGTGCGCACGGCGTCGAGCTGCGCCTCGGCCTCGCCCAGGCGGCGGCGCCAGTCGGCGGCCTCGGCCTCGAGCTCGGTCTGGCGCGCGGGATCCAGCGCGGGATCGTTCAGATCCTCCTGCAGCGACTCGATGCGCCCGCGCGCCTCGTCGACCATGCTCTGGTACAGCGGATCGTCCATGCCCATCGCCTCGAACAGGCCGGGCTTCATCGCCTGCAGCACGGCGGCCTGAAGCGGGGCGAGCGCCTCGCCCCCCAGCCGGGGGTCGTTGCGGGGGATGTGGGTCTTCAGGAAGCCCTCGACGATCTCGACCATGGTCAGCGGGCGGAAGGCCAGGCGCGTGGCCTCGCTCGCGTCGCCGTAGCTGGGCAGCGGCTTCAGGTCGGCCGGCGCCGCGGTGACGTCCACGAACTTCGCCAGGTGGTTGTCGTTCAGATCGGTCAGCGGCGTCGCCTCGCCGCGATCGTGGGCGGCCAGCACGTCGACGAAGCGCGTGTAGGTCGCCTCGTCGACCAGGCCGCTGTCGACCAGCCCGGCGCGGTTGATGGGCACCAGCAGGCCGGCGCTGGTCGACACGTGCGCCAGCTCGGCGCAGTAGATCATGTTCTCCTGCTTGGTGAACCACGCGCGCGCCGCCGTCTGCGCCTCGGGCTCGCCCGCGATGGCCAGCACCATCTGACGCACGTGCTCGCGCACCTTGTCCGGCGTCGACGCAGCCAGGGGATCGCCGCCGTTGTAGTCACCGGGGAACTTCGACACCGCGTTGAAGGCCACCATCATCGTGCGGATGTTGTCCTCGAACGCGCCGCGCAGCTCGGCCGGCGCGTACGCCGGCAAACGCGGGCGCACGAACACCATGCTGTAGACCTCGTCGCCGAAGCGGCCGCGCTGATAGGTCTGCGGGTTGTTCAGCGTGATGACGCCGTCGACCATGCGCTCGCCCAGCGGCCGGCGGACGCCCACCACCAGCTCGATGTGGGTGTCCTGCAGCTTCATGTCCTCTTTGAGCGCGCTGGCCGAGGCGCCGCCGCCCGCCAGCGCGCCGAAGTCGAGCACGCGCTTGTCGGGGCGATGGTGCTTGATGGCATAGCCGATGGCGCCGGGCGGGAAGAAGCGGGCCAGCTCGCGGTCGCCCTGACCCACGACGTTGCCGGCCGCGTCGCGCACGGCGTCGCCGTCCTGGTCGTGGTACGGGATGGGCACGACGGGGCCGCCGAACAGGTGGCTCGCGGCCTTGATGGTTTGGCCGCCGGGCAGCTTGATGGTGACGGCGTACAGGTCGGCCAGGTGCTCGACGGGCGCGCCGCCGCGGGACCAGACGGCGTTGGCCTTGGCCAGATCGACCGTATAGGCGCTCTGGTCCGGCGCAGTGGTCAGGCCGTCGCACTTGCCGACGCAGATCTGCGCGTCACCGCCGCCGGGCGGCGGCTGCTCACCGGGCGCGGGCTCGCTGTCGTCGCCGCCGTCGCAGCCGAACAGCAGGGCGCCGCCGAGCAGCGCGAGGGTGAGGTGTCGCATGGTGGTCTCCCCGGACGTCGTCCGGCCGCACCATGGCGCGGGCGCGCGCGCCGCGCAAGGCGGAGGGGCGGCGCGAGCGGCGGGCAGCGGCGCGTCGCCCTCGAGGGTGGCCGGCCAGCGCGAGACGGCGGGCGCCCACGACGGCCGACCGCCCCGCAGACGCCGGTCGCGTGTTGGGCCGTGGAACCTGATCCGCGTCGGCCGGCGTCAGTAGCGCCAGGCCCAGTCGCGGTCCTCGCAGTGATCGACGCGCAGCCCCATCACCCGAGCGCCGAACCCGTCGAAGAGCACGCCGGTCGTCAGCGCCCGGCCGTCGAGCTGGACCTCCGGAGCGTCGGCGCAAGGCCCGACGTAGGTCAGCCCGTAGCGCTGCCAGCCGTCGGCGCCTTCGACGCGCCCGATCTCCCAACCGCAGCCGGTGTTCCAGATGCGCCAGCTCGAGCCATCGTCCTTGCGAAAACAGCGGGTGAAGTCCCCGCCGAACCAGGCCCCCGCCTCGTCGAGCGCGCAGTCGCGAGCCTCGACGTAGCGCCCGCCCATGTCGATCGGCAGGTCGGGGCCCAGCGCCGGATCGACCGTGACGGTGGCGCCCGTGTCGGCGCACGGCGCGGGCGTGTGCACCAGCCGGAGGTCCTCGATGCGCGCGCCGAAGCCATCGCGCAGCGGAAAGCCGCCGAGGCCGCGCAGGTCGCGCTGCCATTCGGGTATCTCGGCGCATGCGCCGACGTAGGTGGTCGCCTCGCGCTGCCACCCCTCGCCAGCGTCCACCCGCCCGAGCTCCCAGCCGCACCCGCTGTTCCAGATCACCCAGCCCGAGCGATCGGCCTTGCGGAAGCAGCGGGTGTAGTCGACCCCGCCGAACCAGGCGCCGCCTTCGCCGAGGGCGCAGTCCCGGGCTTCGACGTAGTGCCCCGCGTACGCCGCCGCCCGGCCGGGGGCGATCACCTGAACGCCGGGCGCGAAGCCCGATGGGGTGCGGCACTGATCGATCCGCAGCCCCTCGAGCAGGCGACCGAAGGCGTCGTACAGCACGCCCGTGTTCAACGCCGACGGCTCGCGCTCGTCGACGGGCAGGTCGGCGCACGCGCCGCCGTAGGTCTGGGCCACCCGGCGCCACGCCGGCGGTTGCCCCTCGTGGCGCCCCACCTGCCAGCCGCAGCCCGAGTTCCAGATGCGCCAGCCGCTGCCATCGTCCTTCTCGAAGCAGACGCCGTAGTCGACCCCGCCGAACCAGCCCCCGCCGTCCGCCTCGACGCAGGTCGCCGCCGTGTACGTTCCAGCGACGTCGGCCGGCACGCCCTCGGCGGCGCCGTCGACCACGACGCCGGGATCACACGGGGTGGGAGCGGGGCAGTGGTCGATCCGCACGCCGTCGACCCGGGCGCCGAAGCCGTCGTACAGCACGCCGGTGGTCAGCGCGCGGGTGTCCCGCTGCCGCGGCGGCAGATCGGCGCACGGACCGCTCCAGGTGGCCAGCGCCCGATCCTCGGCCCCACCCGCGCCGCCGAAGGGGCCGATCACCCAACCGCAGCCCGAGTTCCAGACCCGCCAATCCGAGCCGTCGGACTTTCGAAAGCAGCGGGTGAAGTCGGTCCCGCCGAACCACGCCGCGCCCTCGCCCTGGCTGCAGTCGGTGGCTTCGTCGTAGTGGCCGAAGACGGCCGCGGGCAACGCGGGCGCGTCGCCGCTGATCTCGAGACCCGGCCGACAGCCCGGCCCGTCGGGCGGCCAGGCATCGGGCAGGGCGTCGGGCGCGCCCCCGTCGGCCGCAGGCGCGGCGTCCGAGCCCAGCGAACCGTCGGCGGCGCCGTCCGGCAGGGCGTCCGGCGTGGCGTCGGGGCCGGCGTCGGGTGTGGCATCGAGGCCGGCGTCCCGCGCGGCGTCGGCACCAGCGTCCCGCTTGGCGTCGGGTGCCGCGTCAGGCAGGGCGGCGGCGTCGAGCGTGGCGTCGGGTGCCGCGTCAGGCAGGGCGGCGGCGTCGAGCGTGGCGTCAGGTATGGCGGCGTCGAGCCCCGCCTCTGCGCGGCCCCCGTCCATCGGCCCGCCGAGGTCATCTTCCAAGCCGGCGTCGCTTTCGCCGGTGATGAGGTCGCAGCCGACCATCGACGCGACCATCAACAGCGAGCAGACACCGATCCTCGCGCGCCCCATCCAACCCCCCCGTCCTCGAGACAAACCAGCAGGGCCGTCGGCGCGGCCGCCAGCGACCGCGGCAGGATACCCCAGCCCCGGTCAGCGGCGCTGCTGCAGCAGGCGACCCCATCACACAAATGTGAAGATATGAGCATTAACTGCCCAATTCAGGCCTATACTGCGCACATGTTGCCGCTTACAGCCGCCGAGATTCAGCAGCAGCTCGCCGACCGCGCGCGGTCGGCGCGCCTGCGGCTGGCCCTCACCCAGGCCGGCCTGGCGGCGCGCTCCGGCGTCAGCCTGGGCAGCCTGCGCCGCTTCGAGCGCACCGGTGAGATCGCGCTCGCGTCGCTGGTGAAGATCGCGATCGCCCTCGACGCCGAGCGGGGCTTCGAGGCCCTCTTCGCCGCCCCCGACTTCGAGACCCTCGACGAAGCGCTGGAGGGCACGCGCCGGCCGCGCCGGAAGCGGGGACGTATCGGATGAAGGCGGTGACCATGAGCAGGCGCACGGCCCCCCTCAGCCTTGGGCGGCACATGAGCCCGAAGCGTCGCGACCCAGCCTATGTACAGCGGCAGGAACTCGTGTTCCGCCGCCACCAGGCGTAGCCACGCAAGCTGCGGATTGGAGTCCGCCAAGAACTCCTCGAGTCGCTGATGCACGATGGTCTCTACGTTCATCAGTCTTCAGAGCCCCAATGCCAGAAGGCGGCGCCGGCGATTGTCAGCGCGCGCCCGCGGATGAAGCCCCACGCTCACGGCTTGCTCGCGTCGCGATACTCGTTCTTTCGGAAGCGCAGGCGCTTGTCGATGTTCGACTTCAGGTCGGGGGGCAGACCGCGGGGATAGAAGGCGGCGCTGAAGACCTCCTCACCGGGGCTGGTGTCGTCGGTCGGATCCTGGCGGAACACCGTCTTCGAGACGTACATGTCCGCGCCCTCGTAGCCGCCGGCGACCTCGCGGATCAGCACCTCGAGATCCTTCTCGTCGTCCAAGCCGGCGAGCTTCAGGCGGCCGTGGACGATGCACGGGAACTCGCTGCAGTCGACGGCGCTGATCTCACCGCTCACGTCCGGCGCGCCGAGCGCGCTCTCGAAGGCCGCCCGCAGCGCATCACCGCGAAACGCGGCGTCGAGACCGGGCGGCGCCTCCGCCGGTACGCCTTCGAGCTCGACGCGCGTGGCGTCGGCCACCCACAGGGAGTGCCGGAGGCCCGCCAACTCGCGATCACAGGTCGCCTTCTCGCGGGCGAGCTCGGCGCAGGTTGGGGACGCGGCGACCTCGGCGGTCCGCGCCGCGGGCGCTTCGGTGGGCGCCGCCGCTTCGTCGGTCGGGTCGAGGTCCGGCGCTTCGGCGACCGCGGGAGACGCGGTGACCGGGGCGGAGGCGGGCCTCGCGGTAGGGCTCGAGGGAGGCGCTGCGGGCGTCGCCTCCCGCGGCGCCAACGACCAGCCGGCGCCGAAGCCGGCCGCAGCGGCGACCGCCGCGACGATGAGCAATCGTGACACGAGAACCCTCCTCGGTTGGCGGCTGATCTTGGGCACGCCGAGCGCTGCGTCAACCTGGGTAGGGCGCGCCGAGCAGCCCGGAACCGAGGAGGCAGCAACGCCGGTGGTGCCACCCAAGTCTCGGAGCACCTTCGCCGTGCCTGAGTCGGCATCTTCAGCCTGCGTGCCACCTGAATCGAACTATGTCGATGAATCGGTCTGGGGTCGCCACCCGGCCAGGATGCGCTCGATCAGGAGCGTGTCGTTCCACACACCACGAATCGGCAATGAGCGCTGCTCATCACTGAGCGTGCCGACACGCCACTCCCTCTCGCCGTCCCAGAGCCACCAGACCGCGACCTTTCCGGTCGTTGGGTCGACGACACCTGCTCGAAACACCGGGAACTCAGCGGCCTCCGGCGGGACGGCGTCTCGCGCGACAACCGAGACGATCTTCTGCCGGATGGCGGCCCGCAGCGGGAAGAAGCACACGAACTGCACTTCGCCAACCATCGACTGCGTGGGGTCGGTGGGCCGGCCATCATGGAGTCCGCAGAACACCCTCAGCAGCGGTCCGTACCGCTTGTGCTCGTTGATGAACTGGGCATAGGCGAATCCCTTCGGGGTCGGGATCTCGATGATGTCTCCGATCCTGATCCGTGCCAATCCTCGACTCCTCGCCGGTATCCCCCGGCCGTTGCCCACCCTTTCTCGGACCTCCCCACCTCACTCCCCCGGCCACGGCGCGCCGACGCCGAAGATGGCGCGCGAGAGCAGCGCGTCCGGGGCCCAGGTCGGGGGCGCCAGCCGGTCGACGCAGCCGCGGTCGAGGATGCCGGCCGGGTCGGCGACGAAGGCCGCGAGCAGCTGCAGCGCGCAGGTGGCTTCGTCGGGCACGGGGGACTGCAGCAGCGTGGCGTGGGCGGCGCCGGGCAGGACGACCAGGCGATCCGGGGGCACGCCGTAGGCTGCGGCGGCGGTATCGGCGAAGGCGAGGGGCGTCTCGAAGTCGAGGGTGCCGTGCAGTAGCAGCGTCGGTCGACCGTTGAGATCGGCCAGCGCGGCGGGGCGATCGGCCAGCTCGTAGCGGGGCCAGTCGGCGCGCAGCGTCGCCATCGCCTTGGCGAAGCCGGGGGCGAAGGCGAGGTCGGCGAAGTCGGCGGCCCAGGTGGTGACGTCGGGGCCGGGGTCGCCGGCGGCGGGGTCGCCCCACATCTCGCTGAGCATCACGTGGACGCCCAGCACCTCGCTCTGCGGGTGGCCGGCGGCGCGGCGGGGATCGGCGCGCTCGAAGAAGCGCACGAACGACTGGCCGGCCTCGATGTCTTCGGGGGCGCAGCGGGCCAGGCGCGCGACGAGGGGCGGGACGGCGCCGCGCAGGTGTGTCTGGCCCAGGGCGAGCGCCATCGCGCGGCGCAGGCGCAGCGGATCGCCGAAGGCGGCGGCGGCGCAGTGGCCGGCGGCGACGTCGGCCATGATCGCGAAGGCGCGCGCGGCGGGGTCGGGGCCCAGGTGGGCGGCGCAGTCGGCGTCGGCGGCGCAGGCGTCGAAGAAGGCGCGCGCGGCCTCATCGAAGCGGGCGTCGTAGCGGTCGGCGCGGCAGGTGCCCGGGGGGCACACCGAGTCGAGGACGATGGCGTCCACGCGGCCGCGGTCGAGCTGCAGCACGCGGTCGGCCCAGTAGGTGCCGTAGGACACGCCGTACAGCGCGACGGCGTCGTCGGGCGCCGCGGTCGCGGCGATCCACGCCACGACGTCGCGGGCGGCTTGGGTGGCGGTGAAGTAGGGCAGGCGGTCGCCCAGGGTGTCGGCCACCAGCGTCGCGCAGGCGGGCCACTCGGCGTCGTCGATGGCGCTGAACGACGGGCCGTCGAAGGCCTCGGCGGGCACGCAAGCGAGGCGGAAGCTGCCGCCGGTGCCGCGGTGGTCGACGGCGTACAGGTCGCGGTCGGGCAGCAGCGCGGCGATGCGATCGAAGAACGTGACCATCTCGCGGCCGGTGTTGCCCGGGCCGCCGTTCAGCAGCCAGAGCTGGCCGACGGCGGGCGCGGCGGCGCGGCGACGGTAGGCGGCCACCTCGAGCGTGCGGGGGTCGCGGCCCAGCCAGTCGAGGGGGACGGCGAGGCGGGCGCACTCGACCTCGGCGGGCAGATCGCCGCCGCAGGGCGCCCAGGCGAGCGGCGGCCAGTCGATGTCGGCGGGGTGAAGCGGGGGGCCCGCGTCGGGCGCCGCGTCAGGCCCGGCGGCGTCGGCCGGTGGCGTCGCGTCGCGGGGCGCGACGTCCGCGTCCGCGGTCGTCGCGTCACCCATCGCCGCGTCTGTTCCTGCCTCGGTCCGGGAGGCGTTGTTGCCGCCGTCGTCGCACCCGGCCAGCACCGAGAGCGCCAGAAACACCGCGGCCAGCCGCGCCACGCTCAGGGCGCCTTCTTCTGCGCCGGCTTCGCGGCCTGCCACGCGTGCAGCAGGAAGGGCGCCGCCAGCCCGCCGACCAGGCCGACCACCGCCGCGGTGCTGGCCGTCGAGGGCCCACGCAGCGTCAGCCGCGCGCCGAAGCGCGTGTCGCCGTACTCGCGCGCGACCTCGTCGAGCAGCGCCCGCGCGCCGTCGAGGTTGCCCGCGGTCTGCAGGTCGACCGCGCGGCGGTACAGACCCTTGGCGGCCGGCGAGGGCTCGTCGGGCACCGCCCGCCCCCACCCCTGGGCCGCCTTCTCGGCCGCCGGCGGCGTCGGCGCCGTGCGCGATGACTTCTCGGCCGGCGCCGGCGCGCTCGGCGGCGCCTCGGGCGCGTCATTGCCGCTGCACCCGAGCGCCAACACGAGGCTCAGCGCCCCGCTCACCAGCGCGCGAACGCTCCGACTCGGCAGGGCGGTCGGACCATCCCAGCGCCGCACCACCGTTGCCGTTGCCGTTGCCGTCGACGTCGCCGTCGCCGAGACCGTCCGCTCACCGTCCCCGCGCGACGACCCGACGTGACGCGCCAAGCTACCCACGCTCCGTCGGACCGCCGTCCCGCACCCACGCAGCCCCGCCCCCTCCCTCACAGCGTCACCAGCTCGACCCGCAGGTCGAGTCCCTTCCCCCGCCGCGTCAGCGCCACGGTCAACGCCGCGACGTGTGCGCCGACGTACGCCACCGCGCCGGTGAGATCACGCAGCGTCTCGGCGTCGAAGCCCAGCTCGTCGCGCACCAGCCCGCGCAGCGCGTCGAACCAGGCCAGCCCGTCGTGGGGCGGTCCGCCGACGCGGGCCAGCAGCGCCAGGCCCGCCGCCTTCAACGCCTCGACGTCGGGCCCGCCCGGCGTGACGCGCCGCGGATCGCCCTTCGGCTTGCCGGGATCGACGCGCGTGGTCGCCACCAGGGCGCCCGCCTGCGTGCCCACCCAGGCGTCCTGCGGCACCGGCGCGTCGGGCGGCAGCTCGGCGGGCAGGATCGGCGTCAGCCGGAAGCCGCCGTCGACCATCGGCCGCACCTTGGCGGTCGTCGGCGGCACCTTGCGCAGCAACGCGCTCAGCGCCTTCTCGGCGGCGGCCTCGTCGGTGACGCCGAGCGCGACGGTGAGATCCGTCAGCGCCGGCCCGGCGGACGCGGCCAGCCGGCCGTCGAGCAGGCGTCCGAGCCCAGGCAGGTGCTTCTCGAACAGGGCCCGCGCGTCGCGGGCGGCGCCGGCGTCCAGGCGTACGGCCATCGCGCCCGTCGCGTCGGCCCCCAGCAGATCCCACAGCCCGGCGTCGCCCTCGGCCAGCCAGCCGCCGCCCCCGCCGAAGCGCCCCAGGACCACCACGCGATCGGGATCGAAGCGGGCGGTCACGCAGCCGCCGCCCAGCGGCTTCTTGCGCAGCAGGACGTACAGATCGGCCTCGCCTCGCCCCACCGGGCAGCCCTCGAGGGCGGCCGGCGGCGCGGTCGGCGCCTCCAGGAGGGCCTTCAGCCGCTTCTCGTCTCGCGCCGCGAACACCAGGCCGTCGCGGAAGACCGCCACGCCGTCGTCGGTGCGCCAGCCCTTGCGGCCGGCCACGGTCGCCGCCTCGAGCTGCACGCCGAGCGCCGCCGTCAGGTAGTCCTCGGCCGCCTGCGGCCCCTTCATCGGCAGCACGATCGCCGCGTCGCTCAGCAGCGCTGGGCCGGCGACATCCAGCCCACGGTCCGCGTGGCCCTTCAGGTCGAGCGGCTCGAAGCCCCAGCGCAGCTCGGCGGCCACCCGCGCCTCTTGCGTCAGCCGCGCGATGCCTGGGTGGCGCAGCAGCCGCGCGACGGCGTCGGACACCGGCCCGACGGCCCGCCGCACCTCGGGCACCACCACGACGTCGGCGTCCTTCGGCAGCGCCGCCAGCCAGTCGTCCAACGGCGCCGCGCGCGCGCTCGTCGCGACCAGCAGCGCGCCGATGAGCAAAACCTGACGCATCAAGTCGACGCCGAGTCGTCGTCGCCCGCGTCGTCGCCGCCGCCCCGCTTGAAGATGTCGCGCACCGTCGTGCCCAGCTCGCCCAGGGCGCCGCCGACGTCCTGCACCAGCCGACTGAGCGCGTCGTCGCGCTTGGTCCAGCGCTCGCGGAAGTGCTCGGCGCCGGCGGTGACGTCCTCGCGGATGTCGGACGCGCCCGACGAGCGCTTGGGGTAATCGCCGGCGATGACCTTGTCGTACTCGCCGCTGTCGACCCAGCGCTTCAGCTCGGCCAGGCGCAGCACCGGGAACGGATGGCTGCGGCGCAGCAGCATCAGCAGCTTCAGCGCCGAGTCGAACACGTCGCCGTCGTTCTCGTACTCGCGCGCCTGCTCGACGAAGCTGTCGAGGCTCATCTCGCCGGTGCGCTTGCCGCCCGCCATCTTCATCTGCACGCGGTACGCGACCTCGGGATCCTGCAGGCACAAGAGGCCCGCGCGATCGCACGACAGCTCGGCCTTGCGCGCCCACTCCTGCAGCGCCAGCACGACGCCCACCAGCACCGCGTTGGCCACCGGCAGGCCGATGCGCATGCCCAGGTTCAGCAGGATGGCCAGCATGGTGCGGTACAGCGCGTGGCCCGACAGCGCGTGCCCCAGCTCGTGGCCGACGACGAAGCGCAGCTCGTCGTGATCGAGCAGCTCGAGCAGGCCCGAGTTCAGCACCAGGAAGGGCTTGTCGATGCCCACGCAGCCCGCGTTCACCAGCGGCGTCTGCGTGACGTACAGCTCGGGCACGTCGCCGTAGTCGAGCACGTCGCAGCACTCGATCAAGAGCTGGTGCAGGTCGCTGAACTGGTCGCCGTTGACGCGCACCGCGTTGGCGAGGAAGAGCAGGCGCAGCGAGCGCTCGCTGACCAGGCCGGCGAACGACTTCAGCACGCGGTCGAAGCCGGTGATCTTGCGCAGACCACTGAGCGCGGCGCGATCGGTGGGATGCTCCCAGGCCCGAGGACTGATGTCGAACAGGCGCACGCGGCCGGGCGACTTGCGCTTCTTCTGCGCGCGCTTGGCGCGGGGTTTGGCCTTCGGGGTCGCCTCGGCCTTCGGGGTCGCCTCGGCCTTCGGGGTCGCCGCTGCCTTCGGGGTCGCCGCTGCCTTCGGGGTCGCCTCGGCCTTCGGCTTCGCTTCGCCCTTCGGCTTAGCGGCGCGGCGCTTCTTGGGCTTCGCCGTCGGCGCTGCTTCGGTCTCCTCGGCTTGCTTCTCGTCCTTCTCGGCGTTGGCCGCTCGAAAGACGGCCTTGATGTCGTCGTCGTCGGTCCCGTCGCCCGGCATGTGACCGCTCCTGCGTGGTGGTTCGGCGTACCCTAACCGACCGGATGGTCCGCGGTCATCCGTGGGGTTGTGCGAGGAGGGGTCGTTTCGCCGCGGCGCTCACTGGCCGTTGCCGTTGCCGTGGCCGTCGACGTCGCCGTCGCCGGAACGCGGCGCGCGATCGCACGCGGCGCAGGAGCGAGGGCGTGGCGCTCGGTCGGTCAGGGGCACGGTCAAGGTCAAGGTCAAGGGACCGCCGCGGCGATCAGTCGTGGGTGCGGGGGTCCTGGTGTGCTGGATCTCGGGTCGAGCGGGATCGCGGGCGTGGTTCTCGACCGGCATCGGGCACGGGCACGGGCACGGGCACGGGCACGTTGGCGCCGCGGCGATCGGTCGTGGGTGGGTGGGTGGCCGCTGCGGTGGTCAGTCCTGGGTGGCGGTGTCGAGGCGGCGGCCGAGCAGGTCGTGGAAGGCGTCGCCCACCAACACATCCGCGCGGCCGGTGGTGAGGTCGAGCAGGGTGTCGCGCAGGCGGAAGGGTTCGAGGTCGTAGCGGCGCACCACCACGTCGCTCGGTGGGGCGGCGGCGGCCCACGAGGGCGCCACCTCGGCGGCCAGGTCGCGGTTGGCGGTCAGCGAGCGCTCGTTCTGCAGCACCAGGCCGCCGTCGCAGGTCAGGCGCGAGCGCAGCTGGCCGCCGAACTGGCCCTCGACCTTCAGGGCGCGGTGCTCGCCGAAGCGGACGTCGTCGGCGGCGTCGGTCCAGGGCGCGAGACGCACGCGCGCGGCGCCGTGGTCTTCGCCGCGGCGCACGCGGTGCAGGCCGGCTTCGAGGCGCAGGTAGCCGAACGGGTACGGGCCCTTGACCGCCAGCATCGCGGGCTCGCCGTCGTCGCGCGGCTCGAACAGCCACTCGGCGGCGCCGCCGCGGCCGCGGGCCCAGCCGCGGTAGACCTCGACCAGCAGGTCGCGCGCGAGGCGCCCCTCGGGGCCGATGGGCGCGACCTCGAGCAGCGCGTCCCAGCGGCCGTCGGGGCCCATCGCCCACAGCTCGCGGGTCGCGCGCGCGACCGCCGCCTCGAGCTGCCCCAGCCGGTTGGCGGCGTCGGCCTTGCGGCGCCGGCTGTCCGCCCCGGCCATCACCTCGACCAGCGCGTCGCGGCGCACGCGCAGGGCGTCCAGGCGGTCGAGCGTCTCGTTCACGCGATCCAGGTCGCGCAGGTCGCGCGCGGCCGCGCGCGGGTCGCGCCAGAAGTCGGGCTCGGCGCGCAGCTCGACCAGGCGGTCGCGCTCGACCAGCAGGTGCGGCTCGTCCACGCGCTTCGCCAGGGCCGCCAGCGTCGCCGACACCGCGTCTACCGCCGCGCGCAGCGCGTCGCCGTCCAGCTTGCGGCCCGGCTCGACCTCGACCGGCGCCTGCTCGCGCCGGTGCGCGCGGCTGTCGGCGGTGTCGATCACGCGCACGCGCAGCTGCCCGTCGCGATCGGCCACGCGCAGGATGGCGCCGGGGTCGACGGCGCGCTCCATCAGCGTCATCGCCAGGGGCAGCACCAGCTGGCGCTGCAGCTCGCGCTTCAGCGCGCGGGCGCCGTAGCGCGGGTCGTAGCCGCGCGCCAGCACGACGTCGAGCGCGGCGTCGTCGATCTCGACCACCAGGTTGCGCCGCGTGATGCCCTCGCGCTGCAGGATGCGCCGCAGCTCGTGCCGCGCCACCGCGCGCACCTGCGCCTGATCGAGCGGGTGGAACACCACCACGTGTTGGAAACGATTGAGGAATTCGGGCCGGAAGGTCGACTCGAGCGCCTCGAGGATGCGCTTGCGCCGGCTGCCCGCGTCGGCGGTCGCGCCGAAGCCCACCGCGTGGTCGGACGCCTGCGCGCCGACGTTCGAGGTCGCGATGAGGATGGTGTTGCGGAAGTCGACGGTGCGGCCACCGGGCGGCGTCAGGCGGCCCTCGTCCAAGACCGGCAGCAGCAGATCGTAGACGTTGGGGTGCGCCTTCTCGAGCTCGTCGAGCAGCACCACCTGGAAGGGCTGCGCGCGCACGGGATCGACCAGCCGGGCCGGGCGCGTGGGGTCGCGCGGGTTGCCCAGCAGCATCTCGAAGGCGTGGTAGTCCTTGAACTCGGACAGGTCGAAGCGCAGCAGGCGGGTGGCGCTGCCGAACAGGTAGGTGGCCAGGGCGCGGGCCAGCTCGGTCTTGCCGACGCCGGTGGGGCCGACGAACAGGAAGGTGCCCAGGGGGCGCTGAGGATCCTGCAGGCCGGCCTTGAACAGGGCGATGGTCTCGACGACGGCCTCGATGGCCTCGGACTGGCCGACGATGCGGTCCTCGAACCAGGCGCGGATGTCGCGGGCCGGGCGGGTGACGCGCGGCGAGACGACGAAGCGCGGCAGGCCCGTGTACAGCGAGAAGACGTGCTCGACGTAGGCCTCGTCGATGGTCGGGGCCTCGCCAGCGGCGCGCAGATCGTCGGCGTGGTCGACCACCTGCTGCAGCAGGTTCAGCGCCGGGCCGGGCTGCGGGCGGCTGGCGAGGAAGGTGCCGGTCAGGCGGAACAGCGCGCGGCGCAGGTCGGCGTCGAGGGTGACGCGGGCGCGCTCGGCGGCGCGCTGCAGCACGCGATCGGCGGCGTCATCGTCCAGGGGCGGCACGGCCACCTCGGTGAACAGCGCGGTGAAGCCGGGCACCTTGTCCATCTGGCGCTGCAGCTCGGGCTGCGCCTCGCCCAGCACGCGCAGCTTGCCGCCCTCGATCAGCGGGCGCAGCGCCTCGAGCATGTTGCGCGGGCTGTTGGACGTGCGGCCGGCCACCGGCAGGTGCCAGATGTCCGAGAAGTACAGCACCGCGTCCAGCTCGCGGGCCGCCTCGGCCACCGCCAGCGTCTTCGACTCCCACTCGCCGATGTAGCGCGTGCGCGACATCATCGCGGTGGTGCTCATCTGCCGCAGCGCCCCGCGCCGGCGCGCCGCGAAGCGCGCCGCGACCGCGTGCACGATGGCGGTCTTGCCCACGCCGGCCGGTCCGGTCAGCAACACCGGGCGGCCGCGGTCGAGCAAGTCGATCACCTGGTCGACGAGGGCGCCCCGCTCGTCCACTGGCGGCAGCTCGCCTGCGTGCGCGGCGGCCACCAGATCCTGCCCATCGCGGTCGAGCGCGTCTTCGAAGTTGTCGTCACCCATCGGCGCCGCAGCCTACACGCAGCCGGGGCCGAGGGTCTTCTTTCCCGACGTTGCGGCCAACGGGCTTGTAAATGGCGGCGGCGGCAGTATCCTTTCGCCCTCGACATTCCAGGAGGCGTCGTGGCCAAGGAAGAAGGAATCACGGTCGAGGGGACCGTCATCGAGCCGCTCCCGAACGCGATGTTCCGGGTGGAGCTCGAGAACGGGCACAAGGTGCTCGCCCACGTCTCGGGCAAGATGCGCAAGTTCTTCATCCGCATCCTGCCCGGTGACAAGGTCACCGTCGAGCTGTCCCCCTACGACCTCACGCGCGGCCGCATCACCTACCGCGCCCGCTGATCCGCCGCGGCCCCGCGCCGCGACGCCCCGAACGCTCGCTCCAAGCCCGCTCGCTGTGCCCGCTCGGAACGCCACCGGCGCGTCCGGACGCCGTCAGCCGAGGCCGCAGGCCGCGCGCGCCCGATCCAGCACGCCCCGCGCCACGGTGCGCGCCTTGTCGGCGCCGGCGCGCAGGATGTCCTCGACCTCGTCGGGGTGCGCGTCGTAGTAGGCGCGGCGCTCCCGCGCCTCGCCGAACGTCGCGTCGATGGCCTCGATCAGCGCCAGCTTGGCGTGTCCGTAGCCGTAGTTGCCGCCTTCGTAGTTCGCCCGCATCGCCGCCTGCTGCTCGGCGTCGGCGAACAGCGCGTAGAAGGCGAACACGCTGCACGTGTCGGGATCCTTGGGATCCTCCAGCGGCGTCGAGTCGGTCTTGATCGACATCACCAGCTTCTTCAGCGCCTTCCCCTTGGCCATGATCGGGATGGTGTTGTCGTAGCTCTTCGACATCTTGCGCCCGTCGATGCCGGGCACCGGCTCGGGCGTGCCGAGTTGGAAGACCGGCAGCTTGAACACCTCGCCATAGGTCGCATTGAAAGACTGCGCCATGTCGCGGGTCATCTCGAGGTGCTGCACCTGATCCTTGCCCACCGGCACCACGTCGGCCTCGTAGGCGAGGATGTCCGCCGCCATCAACACCGGGTAGTTGAACAGCGCCGCCGACGGCACGATGCCGTTGGCCACCTTGTCCTTGTACGAGTGCGCGCGCTCGAGCAGCCCCATGCCGGTGACGGTCATCAGCAGCCAGGTCAGCTCGCACACCTCGGGCACGTCCGACTGCCGCCACAAGGTCGCGCGGTTCGGGTCGAGACCCAGCGCCAGGTAGGTCGCCGCCACGTCGAAGGTGAACGCGCGCAGGCGCTCGGCGTCGCGCGTCGACGTCATCGCGTGGTAGTTCGCGATGAAGTAGAAGGCGTCGTCCTGGTTCGCGATGTGCTGACGAATCGCGCCGAAGTAGTTGCCCAGATGCAGCTCGCCGGACGGCTGGATGCCCGACAGGAAACGCTTGGTCGCCACGACCCCTCCTCGGGTTGGACCGGCGAGGTTCCACGGCCCGGCGGGGAGTGTCAAGCCGACGGTGTACGGGGCGGTGTGCTCACGAGCCGTTGGTTCTCGCTCGGACCGGCTGTCGGACTCCACTGCGCTGATGGCCAAGTCAGCGGGCAGTCGAGCGCTCCGCGTGGGCGCCTACGGCTTGCGTTTCATGCGTCGCGCCGACCGCAGCGCGTCCTCGGCCGTGCGGTGGACGTTGGGCCCGTCGTAGTGTTTGGCCATACGCACCTGCCGATAGCCCGCCGCCTCGGCGCCCAGCCGCTCGAGCTGCGCGGCGCTCAGCCAACGGCGACACTCTGCGTAGACGCCATCCTCGTCCTCCTCCTTGGCGTCGTGCACGCGCAGCAGCGCGCGGATCTCGGCGCACAGGGCGTGGTCGGGCGTCGGGACGAGCAGCGACGTCAGGGCCGCATGGTCGATGCGCAGCGCGTGGCCCCGATCGATTCGGAGCCCGTCGCGGGCCCCCTGCACCGCAGGAAACAGCAGCTTCTCTTCGATCGCGATGTGCCGGAGCAGCCCGCCGCGGAACGCCGCGTAGGCTTCGCGATCCAGCGCGTTCCCCGCCGTCGCCTGGTCGAGCAGGGCGCGCAGCCGCACATGGTCGGCCTCGAGGTACTCGATGATGGTCGGGGCGCTCAAAGGGGTGCGCCCCGCACCAGCATGACGCCCACGGCGACGAGCACGAGCGCGAGCAGCATGTTGGCCCGCCCGAGCAGGGACGCGCGACGACGAGCGCGCGCGGCCTCGGCCGTGTCCGGGCCTGCGCCGATCACGCGCGCGGCGTGGGGGCCCACGTAGAAGTCGTGCAGCGCGCTGACGATCAGCACGACGGCGAACACCCCCAACTTCCACGCCAGGATCCGGCCGAAGGGCGAGGCGCGCCACTCGGCCTGCGCGAGGTCGGCGAAGCCGATCCCCCGGAACCAGAGGTTGAGCGTCCCGGTCGCCACCAGCACGCCGAAGCAGATCCAGCCGACCTTGCGAAACCGAACCCCCGTCTCGCGCAGGAAGGTCGACGCGTCCCGTCGGCCGCCGGATCGCAGCCAGGGCACCACGACCAGGACCAGGAAGAACATGCCGCCGATCCAGGCCGTCGCGGCCAGGATGTGCAGCCAGACCGACACCAGGTAGAGGGCGTGCATGGGGTCAGCGCGATCCGCCGGACTGCTTCACGATGTGGTTGCGCAGCGCGACGGCGTTGTTGTGGTCACGATCCTTGGACGCGAACAGCAGGGTGACCTTCTCCCGGGCGCAGCGCTCGACGAGCCCGCGCACGGCCGCCGCCCGGTCGCCAAGTTCCTTCTCGTAGCGTTGGCAGAAGCCCGGCCAGCGTTCCGGCCGATGATCGAACCACCGGCGCAGCTCGTCGCTCGGGGCGACGTCACGCGACCACTCATCGAGGCGCGCGCCCTCGCGCGAGACGCCGCGGGGCCACATGCGATCCACCAGCACGCGGTAGCCGTCGGCAGCGGCGGGCGCGTCGTAGATGCGCTTGACCGAAGGTCGCGGCGCGGTCCGCTCACCCATCAGCCTCGACCTCCAGCCGGCTCGTGCGACCAGCCCGTCACCTCGGCGAGCGCTCCGCGCGCCAACCGAGCGTCAGCAGGAAGGCGCTGTCCTCGTGGGCGCGGACGTCGTGGGCCAGGCCCGCGCCCAGCACCAGCAGCCGTCCTCGAGCCACGTCGACGTCGCGGTCTTCGAGGTGAAGCCCGATCCGCCCTTCGAGGGTCTGGACGGTCGCGGTCACGTGGGCCTCGTGCTCGTTGATGACCTTCCCGGCCGCCAGGACGACCAGGACGACCCGCAGGTCGGGCGTCCGAACGAGGGTGCGGGCCCCGCGCCCCTCCCGCGCGTACGACGCCTCATCGCGCAGCTCTTCGATCAGCGCGACGAGATCGAGGTTCACGCCGTGCTCTGGTGTTGCCGGCTTGTTCATCGACGCCTCCTCCTTCGCGGTGGCACCGCGCACCAAGCTGATGCGCGGCCGGGCGTGGGCGTCTCGCTCGGCCGCGCCGGTCGCCGCCCAGTGGGCGATCGACGCCGTCAGCTGTCGAGCACCCGCGGGAACAGGATGTTGTTCTCGAGGTGGATGTGCTGCCTCAGCTCGGTCTCGAGCGTGTCGAGCCCGTTGTAGAGCGCCCGCCAGGTCGTGCACGCCTCGGGCGGCGGCGTGTAGTCGTCGGTCAGCGCGCGCAGCCGCTGCAGGATCGCGCCGTGATCGTCGTGCTCCATCATCATCGCGCGCACCGGCGCCTCCACCCGCACCCCACGGCCGCCCTTCACCAGCGCCGGGAAGAGGACGACCTCCTCCTTGTCGAGGTGCTGGCTCAGCTCGATCTCGGCCTGCCGGAGCAGCGCTGCGAGCCCGTGCGGGCAGCTCGGCTTCGCGCCGTGGACCCGTTCTACGCGCTCGGCGGCCTCGACGAGCACAGGCAAATCGCCGCGCAGGGACTCGTGAAACCGCACGATGATGAAGTCGACGAGATCGGCGAGCGGCTCGAGATCCCACCGCTTCGCGGCTGGGGTCGCGTCGGCGGCCGCGATCTCCGCGACGATGCCGTCGGCGTCGAGCCCAGCCGAGCGGCATGCGTCGACGAGCTTCATGCGCCCGCCGCAGCAGAAGTCGAGTCGATGTCGCAGGAAGACACGCGTCGCGCCGGGGTACGCCGTCGCGAGCTGTCCGAGGGTCTGGTTCGAATCAATCATGATGTTCGGCTCCTTCGTGGCCGCCCCTGTCAGCACGAGCCGTACCAGGCCCGTGCTGTCCACAGAATGGGGCTATCGAGCTGATCGGCGTCCCGTCATGCTATAACTTCGACACCGTGTGCCGTTATGACTACGACATCATGTTATAAATACAACACTCACCGAGAGTCGGGACTTGCGCCGATGCACCTCGAAGCACTCCTCCCCATCGCGGTCGATCTGACGGCCTCCCTCGCCTCCACGGACCGGTTGCAGCGCCTCGTCGACGCGGTCCGGGCTGCGATCCCGTGCGACGCCGCGGCGGTGCTCGAGCTGATCGACGACGATCTCGTGCCTCTGGCCGTGCATGGCTTGGCGCCCGAGGTCCTCGGCCGCCGGTTCTCGCGCCGTGAACAGCCACGGCTGGACCTGATCGTCGCCCGCGGATCACCCGTGCGGTTTCCGTCCGACAGCCGTCTGCCGGATCCCTACGACGGCCTCTTGCTGGTCAACCCCGACGCGACGCGCGACGTCCACGCGTGCCTGGGCTGCCCGCTGGTCGAGGGGGGTGAGGTGATCGGCGTGTTGACCGCCGACGCGCTCGAGCCGGGCGCGTTCGACACCCTCGACGAAGACTTCCTCGAGATGCTCGGTGCGCTGGCGGGCGCCGCCCTGCACACCGGCCGGCTGATCGCTTCGCTGGAGGCCGCGTCCCGCCATCACCAGCAAGTGGCGACGGTGCTGCAACGTGACGCCGTGCTGCGTGACGGTGGCACCGAGATCATCGGCACCAGCGAGGCGATCCGGCGGGTCCAGCGGGACGTCGATCTCGTCGCGCCGTCCGACTTCGCGGTCCTGATCACCGGCGAAACCGGCGTCGGCAAGGAGCTCGTGGCGCGCTCGGTCCATCAACAGTCACCGCGCGCCCAGCAGCCGCTCATCTACGTCAACTGCGCCGCGCTGCCCGAGTCGATCGTCGAGAGCGAGCTGTTCGGCCACGTCCGCGGAGCATACACCGGCGCCACGGCAGACCGCGCCGGCAAGTTCGAGATCGCCGACGGGGGCACGCTGTTCCTCGACGAACTCGGCGAGCTGCCGCTCTCGGTTCAACCCAAGCTGCTGCGCGTCCTACAGGAGGGCGAGGTACAGCGGGTGGGTGCGGATCGCCTGATCCGCGTGGACGTCCGGGTCGTGACGGCGACGAACCGCGATTTGGCAAAGGAGGTGGAGGCCGGACGCTTCCGGGGAGACCTGTTCCATCGCCTGAACATGTATCCCATCGAGGTGCCCCCGCTGCGTGACCGTCGACCGGACATCTCGTTGCTAGCTGGCTTCTTCCTCGACACCTATCGACGTCGCCTGGGCCTCGGGCCGATGAGGCTCAACGACGAAGCCCGATGCATCCTCGTCAGCGCGGATTGGCCGGGCAACGTCCGGGAACTCGACCACACCCTGGGTCGGGCCGTCCTTCGCGCCAGCGCGAGCGTCCCGCGCGGCGCGCCCGTCGTGATCGGCGCGCACCACCTGCACCACGATCCGCGGCTGACGACTGATGACCTGCGCGGCAGCGCCAACGACGCAGCGGTTTCGCCAGCGCTGGTCCTGCAGACGACGGGCAAGACCCTCCGCGAGGTCGTCGACGACACCAAGCGAACGCTGGTGCGCCGCGCCATCGCCGAACACGGTGGCAATTGGGCCGCAGCAGCGCGGTCACTCGGCTTGGCGCGCGGCAACATGCACCACCTGGCGCGACGACTGGGGCTGCGCGACTGACGGGCGCGCGGCATGGCCGCGGAGCCCGCGTCCTCGTGGCCCTACTTCTTCTTCCCCCGCCGCTTCTTCTTCGCCTTGCCCTTCCGCTTCTTGCCCTTCTTCTTCTCGGGCGGCTTCTGCGCCGTCTCGGCGGCGTCCCAGGCGGGGGCGTCGCCCCAGGCGACGGCGAAGCGGCAGGCCGTGATGCCTTCGGCGGCGGCGCACACCTCGAGGGCCTTGGTGCGGCAGGCGGTGCGGGCGGCGGCGTCGTCGAGGGCCTCTTCGACGCCCCAGCGTCGCACCGAAACCTCCATGGTCTCGCGTACTTTACGGCGCACGGTGTTGTCGACGATGGCGAGGCCGCCGGTGGTCGAGACGGGGCCCGCGGCGTAGGCCGGTCCCTCGGGGGGCGGGGCGGCGTCGGGCTCGGGGGGCGCGGCGTCGGGGGGCGCGGCGTCGGGCGCGGCCGCGTCGGCGACCCCGGCGTCGGGCGCGGGCGCGGGGGGTGGCGTCGCAGGCGTGGGCTCGAGACCACCGCAGGCGGTCAACAGCAGCATCAACGTCAGGTTCACGTGGCGCAGAGGTCGCTCCCGGGCGGTCGGCAGCAAAGGCTAGCGCGTCCCGCCGACGACGGCATCGACGAACAGCGCCGTCACACGATCGGCCAGCACGGCAGGATCGGCCGGGCCGGTGCGGCGCTCGAGGTGGCCGCACAGCACGAGCGTGGCCAGGCCGTGCACCAGCGACCACGCCGACACCCCGACCAGATCGGCGCGCTCGGGCGTGACGCGGCCCTCGGCGACGCAGCGCCGGATGGCGGCGGTCAGGTTGTGGTAGGCGGCGTCGCGCGCGGACAGCAGCTGCGGGTCGTCGGTGCGCAGCAGCTCGGGGCGGAACATGACCTCGAACGTGTCACGCTGCTCGATCGCGAAGGCGACGTAGGCGCGACCCACCGCGGCGAGGGCCGCGCGGCCGTCCTCGGCCTGCTCGGCCACCCGCGCGGCGCCGGCCAGGCGACGGAAGCCGCGAGCCGCGAAGGCGGTCAGCAGGCCCGCGCGATCACCGAAGAGCGCCCCCGGCGCGTTGTGCGACAGCCCACAACGGGCCGCCACCCGACGCAGCGAGAGCTGCGCCAGGCCGTCCTCGCGCAGGGCCACCTCGACCGTGTCGAGCAGTCGCTCCCGGGTATCCTCGACGACCAGCCCGCGCTCCTCTCCGACTGGGGTTGACAGCGTCAACGCCGTCCAGCAGAACGATCGCACCGTGCCCCTTCCCGGCGCGCGATTCAACCGCTCAGCCGACCGGCGTTCGGTTGGCCCAGCACCTCAGGAGGGATGTCCCATGTCGTACCGTTACGGCCACTTCGTGTGGCGCGAGTGCACGACGCCCAGCATCGAGAAGTCCAAGGCCTTCTACGGCTCGCTCGTCGGCTGGACCACCGAGAGCATGAAGATGCCGCCGGGCGCGGGCCTGGACGAGTACGTCATGCACAAGGTCGGCGACCGCTACCAGGGCGGCTTCGTCGAGATGGGCGCCGACGCCGAGCACCCGCCGCACTGGATGCCCTACGTCAGCGTCGAGGACGTCGAGGCCACCGCCGAGAAGGCCAAGGCCGCCGGCGGCACCGTCGCGGTCGGTCCCATGGACATCGGCGTGGGCATCTTCGCGGTCATCGGCGATCCCCAGGGTGGCTGGATCACCGCGTGGCACTCCAAGGAGGGTGACGGCGAGGCGGTGCCCATGGAGGACCTGGGCCCCGGCGCCTTCTGCTGGGACCAGCTCAACACGACCGACATCCAGGGCGCGCTCGACTTCTACACGAAGGTGTTCGGCTGGAGCGCCGGCGAGTTCGAAGGCATGGCCACCTTCAAGCTCGGCGAGACGTCGATCGCCAGCGTCCACGAGCAGCAGCCCGGCGCCCCCGCCGCGTGGCTCAGCCACATCATCGTCGGCAACCTGCGCGAGGCCCGCGACGCCGCCGAGTCGAAGGGCAGCAAGATCCTGATGCCCGAGATCAAGGTGCCGCAGGTGGGCACCTTCGCGATCATCGCCGACCCCGTCGGCGCGGTGATCTCGATCTTCGAGCCCGAGCTGCCCGCCTCCTGATCGTCGGTCAGCTGTCCGGGCGCGTCATCGCGGCCGGGTCCAGCAGCCGATCGACCTCGTCCTCGCTCAGCAGCCCCTCGTCGAGCACCACCGCGCGCAGCGTGCGGTCCTCGGCGAGGGCGCGCTTGGCCACCTTCGACGCCGCGTCGTAGCCGATGGCCGGCGCCAGCGCCGTCACCCGCATCAGCGACCGGTCCAGGTGCCGCGCGATGACCTCGCGGTCGGGCTCGAGCCCGACGATCACCTTGTCGGCGAACAGGCGCGCGACGTTGGCCAGCAGGTCGATCGACTCGAGCAGCGCCTCGGCCATCATGGGCATGGCCACGTTGAGCTCGAAGATCGAGCCGACGCCGCCGAAGGCGCCCGCGGTGACCGCGGCCTGGTTGCCGGTCACCCGGCAGGCCACCTGCATCACGCTCTCGCAGAGGACGGGGTTCACCTTGCCGGGCATGATCGACGAGCCGGGCTGCAGCGCGGGCAGGCGCAGCTCGCCCAACCCCGTGCGCGGACCCGACCCCAACCATCGAATATCGTTCGCGATCTTCGACATCGCGACCGCCGTCGCCTGCAGCGCGCCGTGGGCGGCGACGGCCTCGTCACGGGCGGCCTGCGCCGCGCGGTGATCGGGGGCCTCGGCGAAGGGCCCGGCGTCGTCGAGTCGATCGCTCAGGCGCGCCGCCACGCGAGCCCCGAAGTCGGCGGGCGTGTTGAGCCCGGTGCCCACCGCCGTGCCGCCGATGGCGAGCGTGCCCGCGAGCGTGCCGGCCGCGACGTCCAGCCGCCGCCGCGCGTCGCGCACCTGCGCGGCGTAGCCCGCGAACACCTGGCCCAGCCGGATGGGCGTCGCGTCCATCAGGTGCGTGCGGCCGGTCTTGATCACGCCGTCCCACGCGCCCGCCTTCTCCGCCAGCGCGTCGGCCAGGTGGTCGAGCGCGGGCAGCAGGCGTGTCCGCAGGCCGACCGTCGCCGCGACGTGCATCGCAGTGGGGAAGGTGTCGTTGCTCGACTGGCCGCGGTTGACGTGGTCGTTCGGATGCACCGCGCCCTCGGCGCGGAAGTCACCCAGCGCCAGGCCCAGCGCGCGGTTGGCGTGGTTGGCCAGCACCTCGTTGACGTTCATGTTGGTGCTGGTGCCCGAGCCGGTCTGGTAGACGTCGACCATCAGGTGGCGGTCCAGCTCGCCGGCGGCGAGGGCGTCGGCGGCCGCCACGATCGCGCGGGCGCGACGGTCGTCCAGCAGTTCGAGCCGCACGTTCACCTCGGCGCAGGCCGCCTTCAGGTGGCCGTAGGCGTGCAACAGCGGCGCGGGCAAGCCGCGTCGGGCGATGGGGAAGTTCTCGAGCGCGCGCTGCGTGCTGGCGCCCCACAGGGCCCAGGCGGGCACCTTCAGCTCGCCCATCGAGTCGCGTTCGGTGCGGGTGTCGGTGGTGTCCATGGCAGGTCGATGGCCGGCAGGCACACGCGGTTGCGCGACGCGGGTTGACGGCGCGGCGCGCAGCCCCGACGCTCGGCGCGTGGTGCGCCTCGTCCCCCTCGTGCTGCTGGCCGCGCTGGTCGGGCTGGCGGGCTTCTCGGCCCGCGACGCGACGCCGCCGCCGCTCGATCGTCCGGCGCTCGAGGCGCTGCGCGACGCCCTGGCGGCCCGCGCGCGCGCCTGGGTCGATGCCGGCGGGCCGCGGCGCGAGGACGGCTTCGTCTACGCCGTCGACGTGGCCCACCTGATGGAGCACGCCGCGCTGGCCGGCGACCGCCCGCTGTACGACCGCCTGCGCGCCTTCGCCGCCGCCCACCTGGTGCTGGACGATCCGGCCGATCCCTACACCCGCGGCTTCGTGGCCTGGCGCGCCCAGCCCGGCACGCCGCCCGACGCCAGCGGCACCACCGAGGCCCTGCGCCTGGCCCGCGCGCTGTGGCGCGGCGCCGACGCCTTCGACCGGCCGGCCGATCGCGCGCTGGCCAGGTCGATCCTCGACGGCTGGCGCCGCCACGCCTACGTCGATCAAGGCGTCTGGCACGTGCGCAACTACTTCAACCTGGGCACCCGCGCCTTCGCCAACGACTCGTACCTGGTCGACTACGACCCCGACTTCGTCGCCGAGGTGGCCGCGGCGACCGGCGACGCCGCGCTGGCCGAGGCCGCCCGCCAGAGCCTCGAGCTCATCGAGGCCGCGCGCTCGCCGAGCGGCCTGCTGCACACCCTCGTCCAGCCCGACCTGCGCACCATGTACCCCGAGGTGCCGATCCGCGCGTTCTCCCCCAACGACCTGATTCAATTGAACAATGCGTGCTTCGTTGCGGAGACGGTGCTGCACGGCGCGCCCGCCGTCGCCGACGCCGCGCTGACCTTCGCGACGGCCCGTATGCGCCACCTGAAGCGCTGGTATTACGGGCGCACCGGCGAGGCCGCCACCGAGCGCGACGCCGACCTCGCCGTCTACAGCTGCTTCGCCCGCCTGGCCGCCCGCCGCGGCGACCCCCTGACCGCGCGCCGCTGGGTCGCGGCGGCGCTGCCCTGGTGGCGCACGATGGTCGACGACCCCGTCGATCGCTTCTACACCCTGGGCGAGACGCTGCTGACGCTGGACCACCTGCTGGCACCGCCGCCCCGCGGCTGATCAGGGCGCCGGCCACGCGCTCCATGCGCCGGCGGTGCCGCCGAGGTGGCCGCGATCGCGTCGGCACAGGTTGTCGGCGTCGCGCGGCTCGTCACCGCACAGCGCCGCGCCGGATCGTCCACTGTCCACGGCGGGCGAGCGCCGCAGCACCCGAAAGTCACCGTTCGCGGGGTCGACGAACAGCGGATCGGCCGCGTCGTTGCCGTCCTGCCCGATCGCGGTCACCACGCCGAGCAGCGCTTCGTCGTTGACCTCGCGCACGGTCACGTTGCGCACGGTGACGCCCGCCGCGTCTTTGACCCACACCCCGCGCTTGTTGCCTCCGACGAAGAGGCTGTCTTCGACCACGCCGCCCGGCACCGGCGTCGTGATCGCCAGCATGGCCGAGGGCTCGGGCACGCCGACCGCCCTGAGGTCATAGAAGGTGACGTTGGCCACGTCGACCTCGCCTGCACTCACCACGGCGCCATAGGTGAAGGCGGCTTCGAAGGCGTAATACAGTTCGTTGCGCAGGGTCGTCTCGCCGCGCAGGGACGCCCCGGTGGCCACGCGACCGGTCAGCTCCGAGATCACGTTGCCTTCCAGTCGCAGGCCGTTCGAGCTGCCGAAGGTGTCGATCCCGGCGCCCAGCCCCGACCCGATCAGGCAGCGGATCACGTTGCCCCGCACCACCACGTCGGTCGCCCCGCTGGCATCGCCGAAGACCTCCGGCGGCTGGCCCAACCGGACGCCGACGGCCTCGCCGCCCAGGTTCAGCATCCAGAAGTCGCCGAAGCCGCGCAGCGCGTCGGGCGACTCGCCGTCGCAAGGCTGGCCGGGCGCCACGCCGATGACGTTGCCTTCGATCAGCGCGCCCGGCGCGTCGTGGAGCTGCACGCCGATCGCCTCGCCCCAGATGGCGCTGCCGCGCAGGCCGCGGATGCGATTGCGGACGACCGCCGCGCCCTGCGTCACCCGATTGAGCTGGATGCCGACAGCGGTCGCGTAGGGCTCGGGTGAGCGTCCGCCCTCGACGCCGGATACCTCGTTGGCCTCGATGCGCGCTTCGCCGTCGAAGGCCAGGATGCCGAAGCCCCAGCCGCCCGAGCCGGTGGCGCCGGGGCGATCACCGCCGACGACGCCCTCGACCACGTTGCCCACGATGCGCCCCCGCGCGCCGCGGCCGTACAGCACACCGACGGCGCCGCGCTTCGGACCGAGGGCCGTCACGTCGGTGACCGTGTTGCGGACCACCACCACGTCGTCGGCGTCGAGCACCGCGATGCCCGCCGCCCCCGTGCTGTTGGCCTCCATGGTGCCGCCGACCACCCCCGAGACCGTGTTGCCGGCCACGACCACCCCATCCCCGCCCACCTGGACGCCGGCCGTCTGGCCGGGAACGCCGGTGGTCGGCCCCACCACCTCGCTGTCGACGAGCGCGCCGCGCGCCCCGTCGAGGAACACCGCCACCACGGCCCCATCGCCCGCGGTGATCGCCAGGCCGCGCACCACGACATCGTCGGCGGTGACGTTCAACGTGGCCCGGTCGTCGGGGCTCTGCACCTGCACGGCCGCGCCCTCGGCCGCCTCGATCGTCAGCGACGGGACGGTCACCTCGAGCGCCTCGGCATAGGCGCCGGCCAGCACCTCGATCCGATCGCCGGCCTGCGCGTCGGCGAGCGCCGCGCCGATGCTCTCGTACGCTTCGCCGCCCCCGACGCGGAGGGTCCGCGCGGGCGCCTGGCAGGTCTCGTCGACCCGCACCTCACCGGCCGGACACGGCCCGCTCGAGCAGCCGGCTGCGCACACCTCGTCGGCGGCGCACGCGGATCGACACGCGCCGCAGTTCGCCCGATCCAGCGCGAGGTCGAAGCCCTCGTCCACCGCGCCATCGCAGTCGTCGTCGCGCTGATTGCACACCTCGTCGCCCGCCAGCGCGCACTCGCAGCCGTCGTCGGGGTGACCGTTGGCGTCGGCGAAGCCGGCCAGGCAGTCGAGCACGGCGCACCGACCCCCGCCGCAGGCCGCCCGACTCCACGTCGAGTCGCAGTCGGCGGCGCAGGCCCCGCAGTGCATGGGATCCACGTCCAGGCGCCGGCAGGTGGCGTCGCAGGCCGTGCCCACGGCGCAGGCCGGCTGACACGCGCTGGCCGAGCACACCTGCCCCTCGCCACAGATGCTGGCCTCGCCAGGGGCCGCCTCGTCGAGGCGCAGGTCGCAGTCCTGGTCCCGCCCGTCGCACACCTCGGCGTCGGGGGCGCAGACGCCATCGAGCGCGTCACCGATGCGGGCCACCGCGATCTGGCGCGGGTCGGCCGGCTCCTCCCCGGCCAGCTCGATGCCCAGCCAGACGTTGCCGGCCGCGTCGAGCGCGAGGCGGCCGACGTCGGCCACGGCGAACCCGAGCACCTGCTCGAGGCGCAGCGGCGCGGACGGCCCGTCCTCGTCCACCCGCCAGACCGCCGCGGCGTCGCCGATGCTGCCCGCCGCCCACACCGTGCCGTCGCCGTCGACGACCACGCTGCGCGCGCGGCCCGATTGCCCGTCGGCCGGCAGCGCCTGCGCCGTGGTATCGGCCTGGCCGACGCGCCACAGGGTGGGCCCCTGGGTCGCGTCCTGCCCGGCCACGATCAGGCTCGCGCCCAGCGGCACGACCGCCTCGCCCGCCGACGCCGCGGGGGCCGTCCACGCCTGCACGCAGGTCTGCTGATCGGGCACGCACTGGACGACGATCGCCCGCCCGTCGCGAGTGCCGGCGGCCAGGTGGAAGCCCAGGGGCGTCGACACGAGCCCGCCGGCCAGCGCGACGCCCGGCAACGCGCCCTCGGCCACCGGGCTCAGCTCGGCTGTGTTCGGATCGGCGGACCAGAGCTGCACGGTGCCGTCGTCGAGCCCGATCAGGACGTGGGCCCGCCCCGCGCCGTCGATCGCGACGCCCGTGGCTTCGCCCTCGGGCGCCGCGCTCGGCGGCCAGTCGCGCCAGCGCAGGGGGACGATGGCGCCCTGGCGGCTGCGCCAGCCGAAGGGCACGCCGGCCGCGGGGCGGGCGGGACGCGCCGAGCCGACGATCCACAGGGTGTCGTCGAGGTCGACCGCGACGTCGCGCGCCGTGAGCCAGGCGAGGAGCCCGTCGGTCGCGACGACGCCCGACGACCGCGCGGCGTCGTCTTCGCCGTCGTGTCGAACCGCGTTCACCCGCAGATCACCGAGGGTCTCGCGCTGGCCGGTCGCGGCGATTCGGGCGCCGCCGGCGAGCCCGGCGGCGAGCGCGACGGCCCGACCGCCCACGGGACCGACGGCCTGCGGGGCGAGCGCCAACACGGGCGGCGAGGGATCGCTCGGCGCGGCGTCGGGCGCGGCGTCCGGATCGAGCGCCGCGTCCGAGTTCATCGCCGCGTCGGGATCCACCGCCGCGTCGGGATCCACCGCCGCGTCGGGGTTCATCGTAGCGTCGGGATCGACCGCCGAGTCGGCGTTCACCGCCCCGTCGGCGTTCACCGCCGCGTCGGGATCCACCGCCGCGTCGGGATCCACCGCCGCGTCGGGACTCATCGCCCCGTCAGGATCGGTCGCCGCGTCGGGATCGGTCGCCGCGTCGGGGTCGAGCGCCGCGTCGGCGTTCACCGCCGCGTCGGGATCGAGCGCCGCGTCGGGGTCCGCCGCCGCGTCCGGCCCGCCGTCCAGCGCGGGCCCACCGTCCAGCGCCGTCGCCGCGTCGGGCGTGCCCCGGTCGGGCAGGCCGGCGTCGGCGCCCAGGTCGCGCGGCGCCGCGTCCTCCGGTGGCGTCGCGTCCTCCGGGGGCGCCGCGTCCATCCGCTGCGCGCCCTGATCCGAGGCTGCGTCGCCCTGCGTGCCCCGGTCGAGGCGGCCCGACGCGTCCAGGGCGCCGTCGGCGCCGCCGCCGTCGGTCAGCGTCTGTCGATCGGGGAACTCGGCGCAGCCGACGAGCAGCCCCAAGGCCGCCACCTTCCAGATCCGTCGCATGGGCTCCCCTTCCCTTCGCCGCCGAAGCGGTCAGGGTGCCACAGGCTGGACGCTGACGGCAGAGGCATCACCCGGCCGCGGCGCATGCTCAGCGCGGATCCATCACCCGCCCGGCGAACAGCACCGCGCCCGTCAGGTCGTCGCGGATGAAGAACAGGAACGGGCGGTCGACGCGCACGTCGACCTGCAGCGGCACCGACGTCTCGCCCACCAGCACGGCCGTCGCGGCGGCGGCCTCGGTGCCCTCTTCGTCCACGGCGACGAAGGCCTTGTGGAAGATGGCCTGGATGAAGAGGCCGCCGACGCCGTTCATGCCCGAGAAGTCGGCGGCGCCGCCGAAGGCGTCCTCCATGCCCAGCGCCCTCATGGCGTCGTTGAGCTGGAAGCCGCTCTCGAAGCTGAACTTGGGCAGGTAGACCTCGGCCTCGACGCCGCCGAGCGCGTCGTCGATGGCGCGCAGCGTCTGGCCCTCGAAGGCGGCCTCGAAGGCGCCGAGGTCGTCGGGCACGACCACCAGCATCGAGGTCTGGTTGCCGGCGTAGGGCAGCGCGATGGCCTCCCAGCCGGGGCCGGCGCCGTACTGCGCGCGCACGGCGCCTTCGTACATGGTGGGCACCAGCACGGTGCTGCCGCCGGCGAGGTGGAAGTCGGCGTCGGCGGTCTGCTCGGGCTCGAAGGGCGTGGCCCACGACGCCTTGAAGAAGATGGCGTTGACCAACACCATCACCGTGCTCCCGTCGATGGCGCCCTCGGGGATGAGATCCTTGATGCGCTCGTTGGTCTGGTCCTCGACCCACTGGTTGATGCGCTGCCGGCCACCCTCGGGATCGGCGACGAAGTCCCACTCGCGCAGGCCCGCGCCGTACTGCTCGGCCAGCACGTCGAGGAAGGCGGGCAGCCACTGGTAGCCGGTGCGGCCCCACACCTGGTTGGCGATGCTCAGCTGCAGGGGCTCGCCGCTCTCGGTGGGGGTGTCGGCGCGGCTCTCGAGGGCCAGATCCAAGCGATTCTGCGCCGGGTGCAAGGCGGCCTGGTCCAGGTCGAAGTGCAGGGCGTTGGCCATCTGCACCTCGGTGTCGCCGCGCGCGCCGGCCCAGGTCATCGCGAGGGCCTGGTGGATGCTGAAGGGCGAGTAGAACAGGTTGCCGTCCTCGCCGGCCGCCAGCACCTGGTACAGGCTGGCGGTGAAGGCGCGCTGGCCGTCCACCAGCGTGGCGAGATCGGCGTCGGGCACCTGCGGATCGAGGACGCGCGACTTCTCGCTGCCGACGAACTCGCCCGGCGCGCCGCCCATGCCGGGCTCGCCGCCCATGCCGGGCTCGCCGCCGGCCCCGGGCTGGCCGCCCATGCCGGGGGTCCCGCCCATGCCGGGCTCGCCGCCGGCCCCCGGATCGCCGCCGCCGCCGTCGTCGTCGCAGGCCGCGAGGCCCAACGCGAGCGTGGCGGTGAGGAGCGTGGTGAACAGTCGCTTCGTACGGGACCTGCGCATGGGCGCCTCCTTCGGGGTCGTCGCCCGGCCCGCGTTTCAATCGACGTGCCACGCCCGAGGGCCCCGTTTCACGGTGACCGATGGGCCGGGGGTCGCGGAAACCCGAGAACCCGCCTCGGGATTTCGTCACCGAATCGTGCTTTGCACCGCCCCGCCCCCTCCGCTACGGTGGTCAGCGCCGAGGGGGCTTCACTCGCCCCCGAGTTCCGGCGCCCCAGTGGGTTTCTGATCCACGTCGGCGCCGGGGCGGCTCGACCGGGGGGAGGACACGGCGGCTCCTCTCGGCGAGGAATTGCGGGGTGATGGGATCCTCGCAGTTGTGCAACGCGCCAGGAGAGGAGGTGATCCTTTGGGTAGTCCTTGTAAGACGGTGAGTGAGGTGGTGGCGCTCTGAGCCCCTGACTTCTCTGGTCTGCAGGTGCCCTGGGCGCGTCCCAGCACCACCGCCCCGGGGGCGCGGTCACCGTCCCGCTCCGAGGCTTCGGCCTGCCCCCGGTGCTTCTCTTCCTGCCCTTCAATCGCCCGCCCGTCTGCAGTAGCGTGCCCCCCAGCACACATGGGAGGGGACGGATGAACGGCGACACCTACGACATCCCGGCGCGGGTCCGCGAGGGCTCGACCAGCGACATCCGCAGCATCGACGACTGGCGGCGCGCGTACCTGGACTGTCAGGCCGACCCCGACGGCTTCTGGCTGGACGTCACGCGCGATCTGGTCGAGTGGCGCGCCGCGCCCACCGTCGGGCTCGAGGGCGACTACCGGCACATCAAGGGCGGCCCCTTCACCTGGTTCGGCGACGGCCAGCTGAACGTGACCGAGACCTGCCTCGACCAGCACCTCGAGGAGCGCGGCGACAAGACGGCCATCCTCTGGGAGGGCGACGAGCCGGGCGACGTCCGCCGCCTGACGTACCGCGATCTGCACGCCGAGGTGTGCCGCGCCGCCAACGCGCTGCAGGCGATGGGGCTGCACCGGGGCGAGCGGGTCATCATCTACATGGGCATGGTGCCCGAGGCCGCCGTGGCCATGCTGGCCTGCGCGCGCCTCGGCGCGGTGCACTCGGTGGTCTTCGGCGGCTTCTCGGCCGAGGCCCTGCGCGATCGCGTCCGCGACTGCGGCGCCGAGTTCGTCATCACGCAGGACGAGGGCATGCGCGGCGGCCGCACCATCCCGCTGAAGGCGACCACCGACGAGGCCCTCGAGGGCGAGCACGGCGTGAAGAAGGTGCTGGTGCTGAAGCGCACCGGCGGCGACGTCGGCTGGACCGAGGGCCGCGACGTGTGGTGGCACGAGGCGGTCGAGGGCGCGTCGCCCGACTGCCCCGCCGAGGTCGTCGCGGCCGACCACCCGCTGTTCATCCTCTACACCTCGGGGTCGACGGGCCGGCCGAAGGGCCTGGTGCACACCTGCGGCGGCTACCTGACCTACACCGCCTACACCCACCGCACGGTGTTCGACCTGCGCGAGGACGACGTCTACGCGTGCGTGGCCGACGTCGGCTGGATCACCGGGCACAGCTACATCGTGTACGGCCCCCTGGCCAACGGCGCGACGACCTTCATGTTCGAGTCGACGCCCACCTACCCCGACGCCGGGCGCTACTGGGACATGGTGCAGCGGCACGGGTTCACGATCTTCTACACCGCGCCCACGGCCATCCGCGCGCTGGCCGCGCAGGGCGACGACTTCGTCACGAAGTACGATCGCAGCAGCCTGCGGGTGCTGGGCACCGTGGGCGAGCCGATCAACCCCGACGCGTGGATCTGGTACCACCAGGTCGTCGGCGAGGGGCGCTGCACCATCGTCGACACCTGGTGGCAGACCGAGACGGGCGGCATCGCCATCTCGCCCATCGCGCCGGCGACCGCGCCCAAGCCGGGCTCGGCCACACGCCCGATGCCGGGCATCGAGCCGGTGCTGATGGATCCCAAGACCGACCGGCCCATCCGCGGGCCGGGGCAGGGCCTGCTGTGCATCGCGCAGCCCTGGCCGGGGCAGGCGCGCACCGTGTTCGGCGACCACGATCGCTACGTGGCGACCTACTTCTCGAACTTCGAGGGGCTGTACTTCACCGGCGACGGGTGCCGGCGCGACAGCGACGGCTACTACTGGATCACCGGGCGCGTGGACGACGTGATCAACGTCAGCGGGCACCGGATGGGCACCGCCGAGTTCGAGGCGGCGCTGCTGCACGACGAGGCCGTCGGCGAGGCCGCGGTGGTGGGCTTCCCGCACGACCTGAAGGGCCAGGGCGTGTGGGCCTACGTGGTGCTGCAGGCGGGCGAGCGCTGGAGCGACGACCTCGAGCAGCGGCTGCACAAGGTGGTGCGATCGGTCATTGGCGCGCACGCGCGGGTGGACGTGCTGCAGCCGGTGCCCGGGCTGCCCAAGACGCGGTCGGGCAAGGTGATGCGGCGCATCCTGCGCAAGGTGGCCGAGGGGCACGCGGATCAGCTGGGCGACACGTCGACGCTGGCCGATCCGGCGGTGGTGGACGCCATCGTCGAGGGCGCGAAGGGCCGCCACGGCTGATCGGACGGCGCGTCGACGCCGAGGTGTCCTTTGACATCGTCACATCAGCGCATCACGATGTCGACGATGCGGACGACGCTGACCATCGCGGACGACGTCTACGAAGCGGCCAAGACGCTGGCCGAAGGTTCACGGCAGTCTCTGGGGGCGGTCATCTCGGAGCTGGCCCGCCGCGGGCTCCGACCGCAGGGGCCGGTCGAGGTCGCCGACGACGACCTGCCGGTGTTCGACGTCCCTGACGACGCGGCGATCATCCCCGGCAGCCGGGCCGCCGACCTGCTCGACGACGAAGGCGTCGATTGAGCCACCTGCTCGACGTCAACACGCTGCTCGCGCTGGTGTGGCCCAATCATCAGTTCCACGCCCCGGCTCGCCGGTGGTTTCGGGACCACGCGAGCGGCGGCTGGGCGACCTGTGCGATCACGCAGCTCGGGTTCGTGCGCCTCTCGTGCAACCCCGCCTTCACCGCCGAGGCCAAGCGTCCCGTGGACGCGGTGGCGCTGCTGAAGCGCCTGGTGGCGCACCCGACCCACGTGTTCGTCGCCGACACGCTGCCCTGCGACGCCGGACTCTTCGAGGCTGCGGTGGAGCGGCTTCAGGGGCATCGCCAGACCACCGACGCGTACCTCGCCGCGCTCGCGAAGCACCATGGGCTGTCGCTGTTGACCTTCGACCGCCGCATCGCCGCCGCGTCGCCCTTTCGCGCGTCCGTGGTCGTCCTGGAGGCGATGTAGCCCGGGTCGCACGCCGGATCGCTCAGCGACCCGGGGCGCGCGTGCGCCCGCGACGACGCCGGGCCTCTGACACACCGGGCCGGGCCGATGGCTCCGGTGGCGTGAAGCGGAACCCGAACCTGGAGAGCCCGATGAGCGACAGCCCCCTCCTGATCGACCTGAAGACGCACGACGACATGATGCGCCACGTCGTCGAGGCCGATCGGCCGGCCATCCTCGACTTCTGGGCGTCGTGGTGCGGCCCCTGCAAAGCGACGGCGCCGGCCTTCGAGGCGGCGGCGAAGAAGTTCGAGGGGCAGGTGACCTTCTGCAAGGTGAACACCGAGCAGGCGCCCGAGCTGGCGCAGGCGTTCAACATCCGCAGCATCCCCACCATCGCGCTGATGATCGGCAGCGAGGTGGTGGACGTGCGGGTGGGCGCGGCGCGGCAGCCGGAGATCGAGGAGATGGCCAGCCGGCTGGCGGCGAAGGCCGAGAAGCGGCGGCAGCGGGCCGAGAACCCCGGCGTGATGGGGCGGCTGAAGGCCATCTTCGGGGGCTGACGCGCTTCGGGGCCGTGTGCTACCACGGGCTCATGACACGCTTCATCTGCGTCGGCGCGCTGGCCCTGAGCCTGGCGCTGGCCGGCTGTGACGACGGGGGCGGCGGCGGCGGTGAGGCCGACGCGGCGCCGCCGGGCGTCGGTGGGACGCCCGGTGAGGGCGGCTCGGTCGGCGCGGGCGGACAGCCGGGCGTCGGTGGCGAGCCGGGCGTCGGCGGTGAGCCTGGCGCTGGCGGTGAGCCTGGGCGCCGGCGGTCAGCCTGGCGTCGGCGGCGAGCCTGGTCGGCGGCGAGCCAGGCGTCGGCGGTCAGCCTGGCATGGGCGGCGAACCCGGCATCGGCGGCCAGCCCGGCCTGGGCGGTGACCCGGGCATGGGCGGTATCCCCGGCGTGGGCGGTGACCCCGGCGTGGGCGGCGACCCCGGCGTGGGCGGCGATCCCGGCGTGGGCGGCGATCCCGGCATGGGCGGCGACCCCGGCATGGGCGGCCTGCCCGGCATGGGCGGCGACCCCGGCGCGGGCGGCGACCCCGGCGTGGGCGGCGCCCCCGACCTCGTCCTGCGCGGCGCCCTGCGCTGGGTCGCGGGCCCAGCCGGCCGCGGCCTGCTGACCCTCCCCTCCCCTGCCACCGACGGCGTCCACACCCTGCGCGGCGCCCTGAAGATCCACGTCGGGAGCCCCGAATGAGTCGCCTGCTGCTCGCGCTGTCCCTGCTCGTCTGCCCGGCCCTCGCGGCCGCGCAGTCGCTCGTCTACGAGGGCACCCTGACCGACGGCGACGGCCTCGGCGTCGACGGCGTCGAGTCCTTCGTCTTCGCGGTCTACGGCCAGCCCGAGGGCGGCGAGCCCCTGTGGACGCAGGCCATCGACGACGTGCCCGTGGTCGACGGCGCCTTCGTGGTCATGCTGGGCGGCGATCCGCCCCTCGACCCCGCCACCTTCGCCGGCCCCACCTGGCTGGGCGTGCAGCGCGTCGGCGCCGATCACGAGATGAGCCCGCGCCAGGCCATCGGCGACGTCCCCGCGGCGCTGGTGGCCCGCGACGTCACCGGCGACATCCACCCGCGCTCCATCTCGGTGGGCGGGCAGACCGTCGTCGACGCCGAGGGCCGCGTGGTCGCGCCCATCGCGCCCGAGGCCCTCGATCCGCGGCTCGACCGCGACGGCGACGGCTGGCCGGACAGCGTCGAGGTGGGCGCCGGCACCGATCCGGCCGATCCCGAGGACGCGCCGGTGGACGCCGACGACGACGGCGTCGCGGACGCCCTGCGCGGCCCGCCCGGGCCCCAGGGCCCGCCGGGCGAGGCGGAGCCGCCGGCCGCGCCGCCCGGCCCCATCGGTACGCTGACGGTGTCGGGCGCCGACGGGCGCGCGCTGGTCACGGTGCCGGCGTACTCGGTCGACTTCTCGTTCAGCCGCGCCATCGAGCCCGCGGTGGGGGGCGGCGGCCAGCGCGAGATCACCCCGGTTCGCTTCCCCGGCCTGTCGGTCGGCGTCGCCGAAGGCGCAGCGATGGGGCGTCTGACTGGCCTCCTGCTCTCGGCCACGCCCGTCACCGCCCGGATCGACCTCGCCACGCCCGACGGCGGCGGCGAGCAGCTCGTCCGGCTGTCGGGCGCCGCCCTCACCAACGTCGGCCGGTCGGGCGTCGAAGGGTCCGCCGGCGGCGCGCAGGTCTCGGTCAGCTTCGAGGGCAGCCTCGTCGAGCTCGCGCCGGCCTGCGGCTGGAACATCCTCGACAGCGAGGCGGTGACCGGCGGCTGCCCCGAGCTGCCTCAGACCTCGGGCTGGCTGCTGCTCGATGGTCAGGATCCCGGTCGGCCCGTCGCGCCGGGTGAGCACGTGATCACCAGCTGGCTGTTCGGCGTCTTCCGCCCCTTCGACGGCGGCGGGCGAGGCGCCGTGCTCCCCAGCTTCCAGGGTCTGAGCGTCGGGCTGACCGATCCGGACGCGGCGCTGCGCGCGCGGCTGATGCTCGACACGATCACGAGGCTGCCGCGGGCGCAGACCGTCACGACGCTCGAGCCCGACGGCCCGGCCGGCACGGTGCGCTCGCGCCTGCAGCTGACCGACGTGCTCAGCGCGGGCTTCCGCTATCAGGCCAACGGCTACCGCCGCACGGCGTCCGTGGCCCTGGACTACACGGCCATCCGCGAGACCTTCGAGGATCCCGGCGCGGACTGGTCGTGGAACCTGCAGACCGGCCAGCCCCAGTAGCGCACCGCGCCGCGCCGATCAGCGGGCGCAGTCGACCGGCGTGGCGCCCAGCACCTGCACCAGCGCCGCCGTCGGCAGGTTCACGAGCAGCCCGCGGCGCCCGCCGTTGAGGTAGATCCGCTCGAGATCGAGGATCGTGCGCTGCACGTACACCGGCATCGCCCGGCGCAGACCGAAGGGCGAGGTGCCGCCCACCTGATAGCCGCTGTGCTTCTCGGCGACGGCCGGGTCGCAGGGCTGCACCGCCTTCTTGTCGAGCTGCCGCGCGAGCGCTTTGGTCGACACGGCCTGATCCCCGTGCATCAGCACGACGAGAGGCGCGCGGGCCTCGTCCTCCATGATCAGCGTCTTCACCACGACGTGCTCGTCGACGCCCAGGGCGGCGGCGCTCGACGCGGTGCCGCCGCGCGGGACGTAATCGTAGGCGTGCTCGGTGAAGTCGACGCCGGCGGCGCGCAGGGCGCGCAGCGCGGCGGTGGCGGGGGTCTTCTTCTTGCCCATGCGCGCAGCCTGCGCGGGGGCGCGGCGCGGGTCAATGCCCGTGCGCGGGCACCTCGTAGCTGTCGCGGCTGATGAGCCACACCGCGTGCACGATGCCGGGCACGTAGCCCAACAGCGTCAGCAGCAGGTTCAGCCAGAAGTGCTTGCCGAGGCCGACGGTCAGGAAGACGCCCAGCGGCGGCAGCAGCAGCGAGAACAGGATGCGGAAGAACATGGGGGCCTCCTCGGTCGCGGGTGAGCGGGTGCTCGGGCAGGTGTGCGAACGACGTGCCCGCCGATCGCCGGGGCCGGCGGCCCGCCGGGCGCGGCACATCGCGACGGCTCGCGGCGACAGGGGCGCGATCTGCCCCTCGTGCGACGCGCCATCAGGCCGTGAGCCGGTCGGTACGGGCCCTGCACTGTCCCCCTCTCGTGTGTTCGACGAGACAAGGAGACAGACCATGAAGACCTTCAACCCCCTGAAGACCTCGCTGCACCTGTTCTGCGCCGCGGCCCTGGCCGTCGGCGGCGTGGCCGGCTGCACCTCGAACGAGACGCACTCGGACAACCTCGCCGACGAGGCGTCGCGCGCCATCGACGAGGCGTCGGACAACGTCGGCGAGGCCGCCGACGAGACCGGCGAGGCCATCGAGGACGGCGCCGAGGAGACCGGCGAGGCCATCGAGGACGGCGCCGAGGAGGCGGCCGACGAGATGGAGGAGGCCACCGACGAGTACTGACCGCGCCTGACTTCCGCAGCGCGTCCGCCTCTCCCCCTCCCCCCCCGGACGGGCGCGCTGCACCCCTTCCCTTCCCCGAGGCTCAGTCCCAGCGGCTGATGATGTCCAACGTCCAGCCGTTCAGCTGACCGGCGCCGCCCGCGGCGGTGTCGACCACCTCGAGGTGCCACCGACCGTTGACGATGTCGTCGCCGGGGATGCCCCGCGCGACCAGCCGCTGCCCGAGCAGCGCCGGATCGTCCACCGACCCATCGAACAGCACGTCGCGGTCGGTGTTCGCGCCCACCACCGTCACCCGCAGCTGCGCCGGCGCGGGGTGGTCGATGTCGAGCTCGACGAAGATGTCGAGGGGCACGCTGGCCAGCCCGTACACGATCTGGTCGACCGTGACGCCGCCCGGCGCGCCGTCGGGGATGGGCGTGGGTGTGTCGAAGGTGAAGACGCCGTGGTGATAGTCGGCGAGGCAGAACAGGCCGCCCGGCGTCGAGGACAGGCCCGCGCACACCAGCCCGTCGCCGCAGTCGAGGTCGGCGGGGCAGTCGGCGTTCTCGCCGGGCCGGTTGCGGGTGTCGGCGCAGCGCCCGAACTCGGTGCTGCCGTCCTGCGGGATGCCGATGCACTGCCAGCCGTCGGCGCAGTCGGCGCGCGCGCGGCAGTCGAGGGGATCGCCGGTCTCGGCGGCGGCGCAGTTGGGGCCGCCGGGGCTGGCCTTCAGGTCGCCCGGGCAGGGCGCCGCCACGAAGTCGTCGCGGTCGGGCGCGGTGCGCTCGGCGCTGGTGCCGTTGCCGGGATCGAAGGGCGCGGCGTAGCGATCCAGCACCGTCACCCCGTCGGGCAGCAGCAGCTCGACGGTGTCGTGCACGGCGAGGCCCGTGCCCAGCGAGGCGTCGTCGACGGTCAGCCGCAGGGCGCCTGCGGGCAGCGGGTAGGCCTCGTCGTAGTCGCGGTCCAGCACCACCGCGAAGCCGCCGGCGGGCAGCAGCGTCGAGCCGCCCTGCCAACCCTCGAGGGGATCGGCGGCGTCGCCGTCGTACAGCACGAAGCCGGCCAGATCGACCGGCGCCTCGCCCAGGTTCCACAGCTCGACGAACTCGCCGCGGCGCTCGTCGAGCGGGTTGGCCATGACCTCGTTGATGATCACCTGCGGCAGCCCCGGCTCGGGCGGCGCCTCGCCCTGCGCGCAGTTGCGGCGGCCCGGCGAGGCGCCCGCGGGGCAGGTCGAGGCTACCCAGCCGGCGCCGTCCCACTCGGCGCTGACCCCGTTGCCCGGGTTGAAGGGCGTCGTGAAGGCGTCGAGCACCGTCGCGCCGTCGGCGGCGCGGATCTCGATGACGTCCGTGGTCGCCAGGCCCGAGCCCAGGGTCGTGTCGTCGGGCCGCAGGCGCACGACGCCGGCGGGCAGCGCGTACTCGCCGGCGTACTCGGGGTCGAGGATCACCGCGTAGCCGCCCGGCGGGATGACCGACGGGCCGCCTTCGAAGCCGAGCAGCACGTCGGTCGCGTCGCCGTCGCTCAGCACCAGGCCGGCGGCGTCGACGGGCTCGGCGCCGGCGTTGAACAGCTCGACGAACTCGCCGGTGTCCTCGTCGAGCGCGTTGGCCATGACCTCGGTGATGCGCAGGGTGGTGTCCTCGGGATCCGGCGGCGATACGCCCCAGGCGCAGTTGGCGCGGCCGGGCGACCGGTCGCAGGGCGACACGACGAAGGCGCCGCCCTCGAGGTGGGGCAGCTCGGCCGAGCGCCCGTCGCCGGGATCGAAGGGGTCGAGGTACGCCGCCACCAGCTCGCCGGCGGGATCGCGCAGCGTCACCGGATCGCTGGTGGTCAGCCCGTTGCCCAGGGTGCGGTCGCCGACGGTCAGCAGCTTGGCGCCCGCGGGGATGTCGTAGGCGCCGTCGTAGTCGGGGTCGACGATGACCGCGAAGCCGCCGCGGCCGGGCACCACCGCGTCGCCGTCGAAGCCCTGGATCAGGTCGTCGCTGTCGCCGTCGGACAGGACGAAGCCGGCCAGGTCGACCGGCGCCTCGCCCAGGTTCATCAGCTCGACGTACTCGCCGGTGCGCTCGTCGAGCGGGTTGGCCATGACCTCGGTGATCAGCAGCAGCACCTCGCCGCCGCCGGGCGGGGGCGCGCCGGCGCAGTTGTCGGCGCCGGGCGAGCTGCCGCAGGGCGAGGCGACGAAGGCGGCGCCGTCCCACTCGGCGCTGACGCCGTTGCCCGGGTCGAAGGGCGCCTCGTAGGCCGACACGACGGTGTTGCCGTCGGGCAGGCGCAGCGCGATCGGGTCGCCGGTCGAGAGGCCGTTGCCCAGGCGGGTGTCGCCCACGGTCAGGCGCAGGGCGCCGGCGGGCAGGGCGTCGGGGAAGTCGGGGTCGACGATCACCGCGTAGGCGCCGGGCGCGAGGACGGTGGCGCCGCCCTCCCAGCCGATGATCACGTCGGGATCGTCGCCGTCGTCGATGCGGTAGCCGGCCAGGTCGACGGGCGCGTCGCCGGCGTTGATCAGCTCGACGAACTCGCCGGTGGTCTCGTCGAGCGGGTTGGCCATGACCTCGTTGATGCGGACGTCGGCGGTGGGCGGCTGGAACTCGAAGGCGCCCAGGTCGGGGGCCGCGCCGGCCGGGCGGGCGTCGCCGC
Organism: Myxococcales bacterium; assembly: GCA_020633465.1. Taxonomy (GTDB): domain Bacteria; phylum Myxococcota_A; class Bradymonadia; order UBA7976; family UBA1532; genus JACKDN01. Next base: position 117,630 of record JACKDN010000012.1, on the reverse strand, counting down.
CGGCGTCGGTGCGCTCGCCCAGCGCCAGGCCGACGTCGATGGCCGGCGAGCCGGCGCGCAGGCGGAAGTCGCGGGCGGCCGGCGCGACGAACAGCGGATCGGCGGACAGGTCGTCGCGGGCGCGGCGGGCGTCGTCGGCGTAGTCCTCGACGTTGCCCCACACCAGGTTGCGGGCGTAGGACGCGGTGCAGCTCGCGCAGCGCACGCCGGTGTGGTTGCCGACGATGATGTTGTTGCGCACCTGCTCGGTGCCCGCCGGGCCGCTGACGACGCCGCCCGAGGCGTCGCCGGGGTTGGCGAAGCCGTTGCCGACGACGGTGCTGTGCTGCAGGGCGACGCCGACGTTGGCGCGGGCGAAGAAGCCGGCGCCGGTGTTGTTCAGGATGAGGCTGTTGGCGACGCGTCCGCGGACGGCCTCGAGGTACAGGCCCCAGTTGTTGCCGCGAATCGTGCAGCGGTCGACGACGAGGGACTCGTTCGTGTCGAAGACGGCGACGCCGAAGTTGAAGCCGCTGACGTCGACGTCCTCGAGGCGGACGCCGTGGTTGCGCGCGTGGACGCCGAAGGTGTCGCCGTCGGCGATCAGGCTGACGCCGCGCAGGGTGAAGCCGCGGGCGCGGACGTTGATGCCGCGGCGCAGGGACGCGAGGGCCGCGCCCGGGCCCTCGATGGTGAGATCCTCGACCTCGATGGTGACGCCGGCGCCGAAGTCGCCGGGGCCGACGCGGATGGTGTCGCCGGGGCGGGCCGCGGCGAGGGCGTCCTGCAGGGTGTCGAACTGGCCGGGCAGGTCGAGGACGACGGCCTGGCGGGTCTGGCCGAGGGACGGCGGTGCCTCGTCGGTGGCGTCCGCGCAGGCGGTGAGCAAGAGCAGCAGCGGCGCGAGTCGGCGCATGGGAACCCCCGGGTGAGACGTCGCGGGCGACGTAGCATCTTCGCGGTGCGTGGCGCCACCCTCGCGCCGGGGGTTGAGGTGCGGCGGCGGACGGGGTAGGCAGGGGGGCCCGCAGCGGCGGGCGAGAGGAGGCCCGTCGATGGCACGGCTGTGGGGCGCCTTGGTGGCGGTCGGGTTGGTGGTGGCAGGGTGTGACGACGGGGACGACGGCGGCGGGCCGGCGGCGGACGCCGCGGTGCAGGACGCGGGGCGCGCGGACGCGGGCGGGCCGGACGGCGCCGTCGCCGACGCGGCCCCTCTCGACGCTGGTGAGCGGGACGCGGGCGGCGCCGACGCGGCGGCAGATGACGCGACCCCGACCGTGGCCCGCGGGCGACGGCGCCGTCGTCGACGCGACGCCCCTCGACGGCGACGGCGCGACCGCCGACGGCGCGACCGCCGACGGCGCGCTCCCGGCCGACGGCGGTGACGCGCCCGACGGCGGTGACGCGCCCGACGGTGACGCGCCGACGGTGCGCTCGCCGACGCCGCGCCGCCGCAGCCCGACGCTTCGCCGCCCGACCTGGGCCCGCCCGAGTGCGCGGGCGCCGCCGGCTGCCTCGACTTCCGCGCCTGCGTCGACGGCCGCTGCGTCGACCCCGGCCCCAGCCCCGTCGCCGGCCTGCTGGTGCTCAACGAGGTGCTGATCGACGGCGCCATCGACGCGGACGCCAACGACGACGGCGACGTCAGCGCCGTCGACGACGCCTTCGTCGAGCTGGTGAACGTGGGGGACGAGGAGATCGACCTCGGCGGCTTCGTGCTGGTCGAGACCGACCTGCAGGGCATCCCGCGCCACACGTTCCCGGCCGGCTTCACGCTCGAGGCCGGCCGCGCGCTGGTCGTCTTCGGCGGCGGCAACCCCAGCGACGATCTCGAGGCCACCGGCGCGCTGTTCGTCACGGTCAACGCGGCCGATCCCGCCTTCAGCAACGGCCTGAACCTGGACGCCGCCGGCGACACGCTGCGCCTGCTCGACGCCGCGCGCGACGAGGTGATCGTCTTCTCCTACGGCCCGGGCTGCGATCGGCCGCCCTGCGCCGAGGTGCCCGCCGACCGCTCGCTGACGCGCGTGCCGGACCTCACGGGCGACCTCGAGCCTCACCCCGACGGGCCGATCAGCCCCGGCACGCAGGCGGACGGCGCGCCCTTCTGACCACCCCGCGGGCCTCCGCGCTGCCGTGGCAACGGACGATTGCAGTCCTGGTGGCCAGCCGATGCCAGCGTGTGCTACGAAGCCCCCTTTCTCATCGGGGGATGACATGCGCTGGTTTCCGAAGACGGCCGCGATGGCAGTGGCCGCGACCCTGTGCACCGTCGCCGTGGGCTGCGAGGCCGACGACACCGAGGCCGAGCTCGAGCAGCGGCAGGACGGCCAGGACGATCGCTTCGTCAGCCTGGGCAAGGCCGACTCGAACGGCGTCGAGGATCGCAGCTGGGCCGCCGCCTGCGTGCTGAACGTGGCCAACCAGGCCACGCTCGAGCAGCTCGACGACGACATGAGCCTGTGGCGCACCGCCGCGAAGAACATCGTCGCCGCGCGCCCCTACGACACGCTCGAGCAGCTCGACGACGTCGACTGGGTGGGCTGGTACGCCTTCCGCCAGATGAAGGGCTACGGCGTCGAGAAGGGCTTCTGCCCCGGCCTGAACGAGGAGTACGTGCCCGCCGACGAGGCCGAGTCGACGGCCGCCGTCGTCGAGGCCAGCCTCGAGCACGTGCAGGGCGAGTGGGACGAGGGCCAGCGCCCCGCCCTGCGCGACGCGCACCCCAAGGCCCACGGCTGCGTGCGCGCCTTCTTCGAGGTGGACAACGACGCCCTGCCCGCCGACATGCGCGTGGGCATCTTCGCGAACGACGGCAAGGAGCACCCGGCCTGGATTCGCTTCAGCAACGGCAGCTTCACGCCCTCGCCGGACACCGAGGGCGACATCCGCGGCATGGCCATCAAGCTGATGGAGGTGCCCGGCGCCAAGATCCTCGAGAAGGAGAAGGACGCCCAGACGCAGGACTTCCTGCTGATCAACACGCCGGTGCTGATGGTGCGAAACGCCTACGATTACGTGGAGTTCTCGCAGAAGGCGTTCGATGGGAACCCGGTCAGCTTCTTCTTCGGGCTGAACCCGCTCGAGTGGAACTTCCGCGAGCTGACGATCACGCTGAAGACGCTGGCGAAGAAGATCGCGAGCCCCCTGCAGTCGCGCTACTGGAGCACCACGCCCTACAAGCTGGGCGACGCCTACTCGGTGAAGTACAGCGCGCGGCCCTGCGAGGGCGAGTCCAACAAGCGGCCCGACGGCGCGGGCCCGGACTACCTGGCCGAGGTGATGGCCGAGCAGCTCTCGGCCGGCGATCGCTGCTTCGAGTTCATGGTGCAGGCCCAGATCGACCCCGAGACCATGCCCATCGAGGATCCGTCGCTCGAGTGGGACGCCGAGAAGTCGCCCTACCTCGTGGCGGGCCGCATCCACGTCCCGACGCAGCGCTTCGACAGCCCGGCGCAGACCGACTTCTGCGAGCACCTGAGCTTCAACCCCTGGCACTCGCTGCCCGAGCACGCGCCGCTCGGCGGCATCAACCGCGTGCGCCGCAGCGTCTACGACGCCATCTCGGCCCTGCGCCACGACCTGAACGAGCGCCCGCGCGTCGAGCCGGTCGACCACACGGTCCCCGGCGAGTAGCCCGCCTCAGCGCGCGGCGGCCACGACGTACAGCGGGGCCGTGCGCGGGGCCGGCGTCACCTCCTCCGGCCGCCCCAACGCCCGCCACTGATCGGCCGCCAACGCGTGCGCCGCGCGCGACCGCGGCGCGTCGACCGGCGCCCAGGTGGCCGCCGCCCGATCCAGCGCCCGCGCGATGTCGGGATCGGTGATGCCCGTCCGCTCGACCAGCGCCTCGACCCGCTCGAGGTGATGATCGAAGGCCGGGCGGTCGCCCAGCGCCGCGGTGCAGGCCGCCATGCCCGCGTGACAGCCCGCGGCCATCGCCCACTGCCGGTCGGCCTCGAAGGCCGCGATGGCGTCGTCGAGCACGCGCCGCGCCTCGCCCGGCCGCCCCGCCTCGAGCAGCGTCAGCCCCTCGTTGGCCCGCGCCACGCGCGCGTTGCCCGCCCCCAGGCGCTCCCAGCCCCGCGCCGCGGCCGCGAAGTCGCGCGCGGCCCCGGCCAGATCGCCGCGCAGCCGGGCCAGATCGCCGGCGAGGTTGTCGCAGGCCGCCAGCGCCCCCAGCGCGCCCAGGTGCTCGAAGTAGCCACGCGCCCGCGCCAGGGTGCGCTGCGCGCCCGCGGTGTCCTCGGCCTGCAGCGCGCAGCGCGCCAACCAGTAGTCGCAGGTGGCCGCGCGCAGCGCGTCGCCCGCGGCCCGCCAGGCCGTGCGCGCCTCCTCGAACGCCTCGGCGGCGCCCGCCCGATCGCCGCGCCGCAGCCGCGTGACGCCCAGCGCCTGCGCGGCCTGCGCCCCCGCGTCGGCGTCCGCCTCGGCCTCGGCCCGCGCCGCCGCCTCGATCAGCAGCCCCTCGGCGTGCGCGTACAGCCCGTGATCCCGCGCCAGCTCACCGCGCGCCAGCAGCGTCCGCGTCAACAGCGTCGGCGGCGTCGCCTCGCGCGCCCGGGCCATCCAGCGATCGGCCTCGGGCAGGTCGCCGCGCATCCGCGCCGCGCGCGCCGCGCGCAGCCAGCCCGCCGTCCAGCGCGGATCCTCCAGCGGCGGGCCGACGACCACCAGCAGGGCCTCGCGGCGCTCGATGAGCGCGGCGGCCGCGCCTTGCTCGCCCCGCGCCAGGTGGTGATCCGCCGCCACCAGCAGGGGCTCGAGCGCCCGCTCGGGCGCGCGGGCCGCGATCCAGTGCTCGGCCACCTGCTCGGCCTCGGCCGGCCGCGCCCGGGCGGCCAGCGTCGCGGCGCACGCGCGGTGCTGATCGCTCAGGCGATGCGCGTCCCGCGCACGCCGGCGCAGCGCCGACCGCAGCATGCCGTGCACGAACTGCCAGCGGCGCGCCGAGCCCTCGCGCGGGCAGGTCGCCAGCGCGGCGTCGAGCAGCGCCTCGACCAGGGTGGGCGTCGGCGTCACCCCCACCCGCGCGCAGGCCGCCCGCCAGACCTCGACGTCGACCGCGCTGCCCAGCGCCGCCGCGACCTCGAGGGCCACGCCGTCGCTCGCCGGCCGCCCCGCCAGCAGGCGACCCACGCGGTGTCGCCACACCTGCAGCACGTCGTCGGGCAGCTCGACGCGCGCGCCGCGGCGCAGCCGATAGCCGCCGTCCCCGGGCACCAGCACCTGCCGCTGAACCCAGTGCTGCACCAGCTGCACCGCGAACAGCGGGTTGCCCTCGGTGTGGGCGTCGAGGCGCTCGGCGAGCTCGGGCTCGAGCGCCAGCAGCGCGCGGGCCAGCGCGGGGCGCACGCGGCGCGGCAGCGGCCCCACCGTCAGCGGGGCGCAGTCCGAGCGAAGCTGCAGGGCCGCCAGGCGCGCGGCGCAGTCCAGGCGCTCGGCCAGCGCCTCGTCCTGCGCGGTCAGCACGAAGAGCACCGGCAGCGCGGCGCGGTTGAGCACCGCGCGGGCGAAGCCGATGGCCTGGCGGCCCCACTGCACGTCGTCGAGCACCACCACCACCGGGCGCGTCGACGCCAGCCGCGCCAGGTGGCCGTGCAGGGTGCCGAAGACCTCGTCGGGGTTCGCGAAGGTGGCGCCGCCCGCGCCCTCGCCCGGCGCGACGACCTCGGCGATGGCGGTCGCCTCGACGGGATCGTCCAGCAGCCCGATCAGGCGGGCCCGCGCGACCGGGCGGGGCAGGCCCTGGCACCGCCAGAAGCGGCCGAGCATGGCGCCGAGGCCGTGGCCCGGGCCGCCGCAGTCGGCGTGATCGGCCCACAGGACGTGGGCGGCGCCGAGCTCGTGGGCGCGGCCGGCGAACCACGACGCGAGGCGCGTCTTGCCGTAGCCCGCCGGGCCGCGGACGACGACGGCGCGGGGCCGGCCGGTGTCGGCGACGGCGCGCAGGGCCGCCCACAGCTGATCGCGCTCGGCGTCGCGGCCGACGAAGGGCACCAGGCGCAGGCCGAAGAGGCCCGGGCCGACGCGATCGTCCGGGCCCGCCGACGCGACGCCGCGCCAGGTGGGGGGCACCGGCGGCGCCTCGGGGGGCGGGCCCTCGGGCGGCCCGCTGGGCAGCGCCAGCCGGGGCAGCTCGAGGGTGGGGCCGGGCATCAGCTCCGGCGTCGTCAGCGAATCGAAGGGCACGGTCGGCGTCGGCGCGGCGGCCAGCACGGGCACCTCGCCGGCGACGGCCGAGGGCGCGCCGAGCAACGCGAGGGCGTGGGCCGCGTCGGCGGCGCGCTGGAAACGGGCCCGCGGGGCGCGACACAGCAGGCGGTCGATCCAGTCGGCGAAGCCGGTGGGCACGGGGAAGCGGGGGACGAAGGGCGGCGCCGGATCGGTCAGGTGGGCCACCATGGCGGCGACCGGCGAGCCGCCGCCGAAGGCCGGGCGGCCCGTCGTGAGGGCGAAGGCGAGGCAGCCGAGGGCGTAGAGGTCGGTCCAGGGGCCCTGCGACCGCCAGTCGCCGCGGATCTGCTCCGGCGCCATGAAGCCCGGGGTGCCGGCGGTGCTGGACACCGGGCCGTCCTCGTCGCCGGCGTGCGAGACGCCGAAGTCGGTGAGCTTGAGCAGGCGGCCGTCGGTGAGGACGTTGTCGGGCTTGAGGTCGCGGTGGATGACGCCGCGGGCGTGGGCGTGGGCCAGGGCGGCCAGCAGCTGGCCGAGGGCGTCGCGCAGGCGGGGCCAGCCCCAGGCGCCGCTCAGCCCGGGGCCGTCGAGCATCTCCATCACCAGGTAGGGGCTGCCGGCCACCAGGTGGCCGTCGCTGGCGGCGGCCGTGCCCGGCGGCACCTCGCCGGCGTCGAAGACACGCACGATGCCCGGGTGGTCCAACCCGGCGACCGCGCGCACCTCGGTGCGGAAGGCGGCGCGGTAGCGATCCTGCTGGGCGCGCTCGTCGGTCAGCACCTTGATGGCGACGGGCCAGCCGCCGGTGGTGTGGGTGGCCGCCCAGACCTCGCCCATCGCGCCCCGCCCGATGCACCCGGTCAACCGATACGACGCCAGCGTGATCACGGGAACCTCCCCTCGCTCCGTGGGGGGGACGCGGCGACCCGGGGGCCTTTGCGCTGGCATGGTTCTTCCTTTGGCGGCCGACGCCACCACCCCCGGAGCTGCCATGCGCTTCCTCGTCCACAGCCTGCAGGTGCCCGATCTCGACGACGCCCAGCGCGGGCGCCTGTACGCCGCGATGCAGCGGTTCTACGCGCACGTCCCCGCCGGCGTGACGCTCGAGTGCGACTACATCAAGGCCGATCGCAGCGGCTCGTACTCGGTGCTCGAGGTGCCCGACCGCGCGGCGCTCGACGCGATCATGGCGCCCTTCGAGGGGCTGGTGCGGGTCGAGATCGTGCCGGTGCTGACCAAGGAAGAGGCGATGGGCGCGTGAACGCGCGGTAGCGCCGCGCCGGGCGTCGTGACGCTTTGCGCTGCGCGGGCGGCCTGGGTCAGAGTGCGGTCCATGCGCACGCTGATGGTCCTGCTCGTCGTCCTGGCCGCCACGCCCGCCGGGGCCGTGGATCTCGTCACCGCCGCCGCCCGGGTGCGGGTGGGCGACGCCGTGGGCGCCGTCGAGGTGCTGGGGCTCGATCCCCCGAAGGACGACGACGCGCGCGCCGTGTGGGGCGTGCTGCGGGCGCGGGCGCACCTGCTGGTGGGCGACGGGGCGGGCGCGCGCGAGGCGCTCGACGGGGTGGCGCTGCCCGAGCCGCTGGTGGCGGTGGGCTACTGGCTGCGGCTGCAGGCGGCGGTCGAGCGCGGGGACGACGCGGCGGTGAAGGATCTCGCGGGGGCGCTGCTGACGCGCGAGGACGCGCCGCGACGCTTCCGTGACGAGGCGACGCTGCGGCTGGCGATGACGCAGGGCGCCGCCGGCGTCCCGGCGCTGATGGGCCTGGCCGACCACGCGGTGCTGGGGGCGCGGGCGCTCGAGGGCGTGGCCGGCGCGTCGAGCGGGGCCGCGCGCGACGAGGCGCTGCGCCGGCTGCTGGTGGAGCACCCGGACACGCCGCCGGGGCGGCGGGCCGCGGCCGAGCGGGATCCCGAGACGCTGTCGCCCGCCGATCAGCGGGCGCGCGCCGAGCGGCTGTTCGCGCAGCGCGCCTACGACCTGGTCGAGCCGGATCTGGCGCGCATCGCCGCCGACGAGCGGCAGCCGGCCGACGCGCGGCAGCAGGCGCGGCTGACGCAGGCGATCGCGCGGATGCGGCTGCGCGAGGATTACGTCGACGCGCTGAGCCTGCTCGACCGGGTGATCGCCGGCGAGGACGCGAAGCTGGCCGACGAGGCGTGGTTCCGGCGGGGCTTGGTGCTGGGCAACCTGCAGCGCTGGGACGACGCGCGGGCGGCGATGCTGACCTACCTGGATCGCGCGCCGCGCGGGCGGTTCGCGCTGAGCGCCGGCTATCAAGTGGGGCGGCTGATGCACCAGGGCGGGCGCTACGACGCGGCCCTGGCGGATCACGCGAGGTTCCTGGCGGTGCGGCGGCCCGACCACGTGAAGTGGGCGTGGTTCGTGGGCTGGGCGCACTTCCGCAAGGGCGACTGTCCGGCGGCGCGCGCGGCGTGGGCCGACATGCTGGACCGCGACAACCTGCTCGAGGGGCCCAAGGCGCGCTACTGGACGGCGCGGTGCCACGCGATCGAGGGCGACCGGGCGGCGGCGGCGGCGCAGCTGGCGGCGCTGGCCCGGCACGCGCCGCTGAGCTACTACGGGCTCTTGGGCGCGGCCTTCGGCGCGTCGCTGCGCGGCGAGCCGGCCGCGCTGCCGGCGCGCCCGAAGGGCTGGCCCCTCGCGCCGCCCCCGATGCCCGATCTGCGCCCGGTCGAGCGCCGGCTGGGCCGACGCGCCGCGCAGCCGCTGCGCGCGGTGCGCCTGCTGGTCGGCGCCGGCTATCCCGACCTGGCGCGCGGCGTCGACGTGCCGTCGTACCGCCGCACGCTGGGGCGCGAGGGCGAGGCGCGGCTGGAGCGCGATCTGGACCTGCTGCTCGAGCGGCACGCGAGCGCGTGGAAGAGGCAGGCGTCGCGGCGGCTGCCGTGGAACGCGGGCCTGGCCGAGGCGGGCGCCGAGGCCGCCGCCGAAGCGTACCCGCCGGCGTGGCTGCCCCTGGCGCGCGCCGCGGGCCGGCTGCACGGCGTGTCCCCTTGGTGGCTCTTGTCGCACGCGCTGCAGGAGAGCCGGTTCAAGCACCGCGCGCGCAGCCACGCCGGCGCGCTCGGGGCGATGCAGATCCTGCCCCGCACCGGTCACCGCATCGCCGCGCGCCTGGGCTTCCCGCGCGGCGACTTCTTCGACGACGCGCTGTTCGAGCCCGGCGTCGCGCTGCGCCAGGCGGCCTGGTACCTCGACGCGCTGCGCGCCGAGTTCGGCGACGCGCCCCTGCTGGCCGCCGCCGCCTACAACGGCGGCCCCCTGCGGGTGGCCGAGCACCTCGAGACCGTGGGCGAGGTGCCCTTCGACGTGATGATGGAAGAGATCGGGGCGCACGAGACGCGCAACTACGCCCGCAAGATCACCGATCACGTCGTGCGCAACGCCACGCTCTGGGCCCCCGACGCCGAGCGCGAGGCGCTGCTGCGCAGCTTCCTGCCGCCGCCGAAGGTGCCGAAGCCGGCGGGCGAGCTGAGGTTCTGAGGCGGGCGCTGGAGGACGGTTTGCCGCCGGGTCCCCGGACGTGTAGTTTCGTCGATGTTTGTACGTCAGGAGCCCGCGATGCAGACCAAATTGACGCTGCGCCTCGACGACGAGCTGGTGCGACGGGCCAAGGCGCACGCTCGCGCGCGCGGGCGTTCGGTGTCCGCGATGGTCGCCGACTACTTCGCCCAGCTCGACGCGCCCCCGACCGATGCGGAGATCGCGATGACCCCGCGCGTGCGTTCCTTGTACGGCGCGCTGGCCGACGTCGACGTCGACGAGGCGGACCATCGCGACCACCTGGCTCGGAAGCACGCGTGAGGGTGCTGTTCGACACGAACGTGGTGCTGGATCTGTTGCTGGCGCGCGAGCCTCATGCCTCGGTCGCCGCGCAGCTGATCTCGCGGGTCGAGTCGGGCGAGCTCCCCGGCCTGCTGGGGGCGACGACGATCACCACGATTCACTACCTGATCGGGAAGGCGGCGGGCCGAGAGGCTGCCAGCCGCCACATCGGCACGTTGCTCGACCTCTTCGAGGTCGCGCCGGTCACGCGGACGCAGCTGAGGGCGGCCCTCGACGCCGGGTTCGGCGACTACGAGGACGCCGTCCTGCACGCGGCGGCGGTCGACGCGGGCGCCACCGCGATCGTCACGCGCAACGCCCGGGACTTCGGGCGCGCGACCCTGCCCGTCTACGCCCCCACGGACCTGGCCAAGCTGCTGAGTCTGTGAGCGCCGCCCGGACGATCGGGTGCTCGGGTGACACCGCGACGTCCCCCGACGCATCCCCCACGCCATGACCCGCGCTCGCCGCCGCTGGCTCGTCGTATTGGTCGCCCTGACCGCCCTGCTGGCGGCGGCGGTGGCGTTCGGCCCCGGCCTGGCGCTGCGCTGGCTGGACGCGCGGCTGCGGGTGCAGGTGGCCGAGCGCAATGTGCCGGTCGAGTGGGGCGCGCCGACCTTCGATTGGGCCACGGGCGTGACGGTGCCCGACCTGCGGGTGGACGCCGCCAACGCGAAGGGCACGGTGGGCACCGCGCGCGTCGAGCTGGCCTGGGCGCTGCCGCCGCGCGTCGCGCGGGTGGTGCTCGACGAGGTCGACGTCACGCTCGACCTGCCCGACGGGGACGCCGCGCCGGTCGAGGGCGCGGCGCCGCGCGGGCGGCTCGAGCTGCCCGAGGCGCTGCCGGCGCTCGAGGTGCACGGCGTGCGGGCGATCGTGCGGCGCGGCGGCGTGATGCTGTTCCGGGTGGACGACGCGCACATGACGGCGCGGCCGGACGGCGACGCGACGGTGGTGGAGGGCGCGGCCGACCTGTCCTGGGGGCTGGTGGCGGCGCCGCTGCAGGTGACCGGGCGCGTACAGCCGGCCGGGGGCACCGCGGAGCTGTCGGTCAGCGGCCGCGAGGGCGGCGCCGCGCTGCACATCGTGCGCAGCGGGCGCGAGATCGTCGTGCCCTCGGCCGACTTCGCGTGGGCCGAGGGCGAGGCCGACATCCGGCTGCGCGACGCTTCGCTGCGGCTGGGGGCGCGCAAGACGCCCAGCCTGCGGGCCGAGGGCGACCTGGTGATCCGCAAGGCGCCGGGCGCGGGCTGGAGCGTCGGCGTCGAGGACGCCACGGTGCTGGGCGCGTGGCCGCCACCGGCGCAGGCGAGCGCCCCCCCGCCCGCCGAGGCCGCCGAGCGTCCGCCGCCGAACGTGCCGCTGCCCCTGCGGCTGACCGCGAAGAACCTGCGCCTGGGGCTGCTGCGCCCCGAGGGCCCGCTGATGCTGGCCGAGCAGGTCGAGGGCTGGGCCGAGGACGGCGTGGTCGACCTGCGCGGCCGCGCGTTCGACGGCGACTTCGCGGCGACGGCCAGCTTCGAGGTCGGACCGCGGCTGCCGCGCGCGGTCGCGCTCACCCTGGACGGCGTCGACATCGGCGCGGCCTTCGACCTGCTGCGCCCGCCGCCGCCGCTGCCCCGGCGGCCGCTGCCGGCGCGCGTCGGCGGCCGCGTCCGCGGCGAGGTCGCCGTCGCGCTGACCGCGCTGCATCAGCCGGACGACCCCGCCGCGCCGACGCCCCGAGATTTGCCTGGCACCTCCGGGGCGCCTCGAGATTTGCCTGGCACCTCCGGGGCGCCTCGAGATTTGCCTGGCACCTCCGGGGGGCTGCGCGACCTGCCCTTCGTCGCGGTGGTCGACCTCACCGTCGACGACGGCCGGCTCGAAGCGCCCGCGGTGGCCGAAGACCCGCTCGTCGACGTGAGCGCCGGCCTCAGCGCCCTCGTCGTCCGCGCGCCCGACCACCTCGTCGTCGAGGAAGCCCGCGTGACCCTGGGCGACGCCGTCGCCGGCACGCTCGCCCTCACCGTCACCGGCCTGCCCGACGCGCCCTTCGTCGACCTCGACGCCCGGCTGGACGAGGCCGACTGCCAGGCGGTCGTCGACGCCCTGCCCCGCGCGCTGCTCGGCCCCTACGACCGCGTCGAGGTCGACGGCCGCATGGCCCCCTACCTCGACATCACCGTCCCGCTGGCCGATCCCGACGCCCTCACCCTCGACCTGAAGGGCCTGCGCGTCGGCTGCCGCGTGACCGCCCTCAACGCCCGCCCCGCCGGCTGGCCGCCCGTCACCGTCGGCGGCGCGCGCCCGGATCTCACCGACGTCGCCTGGCTGAACCAACCCTTCGCGCGCACCGTGACCGAGGGCACCAGCGGCCGCCGGGCCGTCACCGTCGGCCCGGGCAGCGGCGCGTACGTCCCCCTGGGCAGCCTGCCGCCCTACGTCGGCGCCGCCATGTTCCTCAGCGAGGAGATCGACTTCTACGAGACGCACGCCATCAACCGCGGCCTCGTCTGGCGCGCCCTGCGCACCAACCTGGCCGGCCGCCGCTTCGTCTACGGCGGCAGCGGCGTCGCCCAGCAGCTGGTGAAGAACCTGTTCCTCACCCGCGAGAAGACGCTCGCCCGCAAGCTGCAGGAGGTGCTGGTGGCCGACCGCATGGGCCACGCCGTCGGCAAGGACCGCGTGCTCGAGCTGTACCTCAACTGCATCGAGTTCGGCCCCGACCTGTACGGCATCGGCCCCGCCGCCCGGTACTACTTCGAGAAGCCCGCCAGCGCGCTCGACCCGGTCGAGGCCGTCTTCCTCGCGATGCTGAAGCCCGCCCCCTACCAGGGCCCCTGGATGAAGAGCCGCGGCCGCATGTTCGGCGGCGCCTGGTGGGCCGACCGCATGGAGACGCTGATGGCCCGCCTGGTCGAGTACGGCTACCTGACCCCCGCGCAGGCCGACGCCGCGCGCCCCTACGAGGTGCGCTGGGAGGACGGCCGCTACATCGGCCACGGCGAGGGCGGTTGAGTCGGGCGGGCGCGACTACTCGAACGGGTCGCGCACGACGACGCCGCCGAACCGCTGCCCCGCGTTCAAGTCCTCGGTCAGCAGGGTGGTGCAGTCGGCGCGCTGCGCCGCGGCGACCACCAGCGCGTCCCAGATGGAGAGGCGGGCGGCGCCCGCGAGGCGGATCGCGTCCAGCACGAACGTCCCATCGCTCTCGACGACCGGCAAACCAGCGATCGACTCGACGCAGCGGGCCGCCGCGTCGGCCTCCAACCCCAGCTTGCGCGTCAGGACCGCGTAGAGTTCCTGCATGACCTGCGTGCTGATGACGGCGTCGCCCCGCCGCACCAACTCTTCGACGGCGGACAAGGCCCGCGACTGCTTGCCCGGTTCGTCGCTCGAGAACAGGTAGACGAGGACGTTCGTATCGAGAAACGTCCTACCGCTCATGGAGCTCGTCGCGGCTCCACGGTCGACCCGCCGTCGGCACCTGGACGTCCGCGATGGTGGCACGCAGCGCCGACATGAAGCGCGCCGCGTCATCAGCCGCGCCTGCGTAGTTGATCAGCGCGTCGCGCAGCACGTCCTCGAGGCGTGTTCCTTCCCGCGAGGCGCGAACGGTCGCCGCTCGCAGCGTCGCGTCGTCGACCCGGATCGTGACGTCTTTCATGCCTGGGACGCTAGCACGCGGCCCGGCGTGCGGCCAACGGATCGGCCAGAAAGACGTTTCACTTCAACCACCTGCGCCGACGATCGAATGCACTCGGACGCCCCCGCGACGCGTCTCGGTCCCGTGTGAAGGCGCGCCGCCCGACCGCCGCTTTCCTCCCCCGACCCCGCGCGCCTACAGTACGCCGTCGCCCACGGGGGCGACCGAGGGCGGCGACGAGGGGAGGACCGATGAGGCGGTGGATGGGCTGGGCGGCCGCGGGGCTGCTGGTACTGGGCGGGTGCGACGACGGTGACGGCGGGCCGCACCCGCACGTGGACGCGGCGCCGCAGGACGCCGCCGGACCGGACGCGGCGAGGCCCGACGCGGCCGATCGCGACCTCGGCGCGCGAGACGCCGCGCCGCCGGCGGACGCCGCCCCGGCGGACGCGGGCGCCGACGCCGAGGCGCCCGACGCCGCGCCGGTGGTCTTCGTCCCCGAGACCCCCGATCAAGAGGCCCTGTACGGCGTGCCCGAATCGCTGCGCCGCCACCTGCCCGGCCTCGAGGCGCCGGTGCACGTCGTGCGCACCGAGGCCGACGTGCCCCACATCTACGCCGCGAACCGCCGCGACATGGCGCGCGTGCACGGCTTCATCGTGGCCCAGGATCGCTTCTGGATGATGGATCTGGCCCGCCGCCTCGCGCTGGGCCGCCTGAGCGAGCTGGTCGGCGACATCCTCATCGAGACGGACATCACCTCGCGCGCCACCGGCTTGCACGTCACCGCGCAGCGCCTGCTGGACGCGCTGGACGCCGACCGCCGCGCCGAGCTGGACGCCTTCGCCGAGGGCATCAACGCCTACGTCACCGCGGCCAAGGCAGGCGAGCTGCCGCCGCCGAGCGAGCTGATGGTGGCCGCGCCGCTCCTGGGCGCGCGCCAGGCCCACGAGCTGATGGAGCCCTTCACCACCCTCGACGTCATGGGCTTCGCCGCGGTGGTCATGGAGCAGAGCACCTGCGCCCGCAGCGAGCTCGACCGCACGGCCGCCCTGCTCGACACCTTCGGCGCCTACGATCCCGACGCCCCCTTCGCCGCCCAGCGCGAGCAGGCCCTGCGCGACGACATCTTCTACCGCCTCGAGCCCCTGGCGAACGTCTTCACCGTCGGCGGCCCTGCCGAGAAGGCCGCGCGCCCGGTGGGCGGCTTCTCGGGCGACACGCCGCCCGTCCGCCTGCCGCGCGACTTGCTGCGCCGCGTCGCCGACCGCGTGAACCGCTGGCGCGAGCAGGCCACCGACGTCTCGGGCAGCAACGCCTGGGCGGTCGCCGGCGCGCACACCGCCGACGGCGCCACGCTGCTGGCCGGCGACGGCCACCTGCCCCTCGCCGTGCCCCCCTACTTCCACCAGGCGGGCCTCGACACCGGCGTCCTCGGCGGCGACGCCTGGCACGCCCGCGGCAACTTCATCGCCGGCCTGCCCGCCCTCGGCGTCGGCACCAACGGCGCGGTCGCGTGGAGCTTCACCTGCTTCTACAGCGACACCATCGACTACTTCGCCGAGCAGGTGCGCCTCGGCGACGACGGCCGCCCGGATGCCAGCCTGTTCGGCGGCGAGTGGCACCCCCTCGAGGTCAGCGAAGAGGTCTACCAGACCCGCCAGGTGCTGCTGCTCGAGAGCCCCGGCGGCCCGGTCACCCAGCCCCTGTTCGTCACCTTCGACGGCCGCCGCCTGCTGTCGATCGAGGGCCACCCGCCCGCCGACGGCGAGGTGGGCATCAACCTCGGCGACGGCCCCGTCGTGCCCGGCGACGAGGACGGCGACGGGGTCGTCAGCGCCGTCTCGGTCGACGCCACCTACCTCGACATCGGCGACGCGATCGGCGCCTACTACGCCCTGGCCGACGCCACCGACCTCGACCAGTTCCAGGCCACGCAGCGCAAGCTGGGCGTCTTCGGCAGCCACTTCGTCGCGGCCGACACGGGCGGCCACATCATGGCCACCGGCTACCACGGCGCGCCCTGCCGCGCCGACCGCCCGCGCACCGAGGACGGCCGCCGCTTCGCCCCCGGCGCCGATCCGCAGGTGGTCGTCGACGGCACCACCTACGGCGGCTTCGAGCTGCGCTACGCGGCGGACGGCACGATCGACGAGTCGGCCCCCGACGGCCCCGCCTGCATGGTGCCCTACGCCGACTTCCCGCGGACCGTCGACCCGCCCGAGGGCTACGTCGTCTCGGCCAACAACGATCCGTCCGGCCTGTCGCGCGACGGCTCGCTGGCCGACGATCCCATCTACATCGGGGGCCCCTGGGCCATCGGCCTGCGCGCGGCGCGCATCGACGCCCTCGTCGCCGAGGTCGCCGCCGCCGGCACCGCCACCATCGCCGACATGGCCCGCATCCAGGCCGACACGCGATCGGCCACCGGCCTGTTGTGGGGGCCGGTGTTGTCCCAGGCCATCGCGCGCGGCCGCGACCTGCAGGCCGTCGACGAGCCCCTCGAGGGCGCCGACGCCCGCATCGCCGCGCTTTACGCCGCGAACCAGGCCCGCTTCGACGCCGTCGCCACGCGCATCGACGCCTGGGTGGCCGCCGACGCGCCCACGCCGTCGGGCGTCGAGACCTTCTACAATCGGCCCGCCGAGGGCGACGCCGCGATGGCCGTCGCGACCATGATCTTCAACGCCTGGCTGGGCCACATGGTCGAGTGGACGCTGGGCGACGAGCCGCGGACGCCGGGCAACCGCCTCACCGACGACCGCACCGAGGGCCGCACGCTCGACAACCTGCTGGCCGGTCGCGGCCCCGGCAACCCGCGCAACCTGACGTCGTGGGATCCCGACACCGAGGAGTCGGTCTTCTTCGACGTCCTCGGCACCGAGGAGGTCGAGAACAGCGACGAGGTCATCCTGCTCGCGCTCGCCGACGCGCTCGACTTCCTCGCCGGCCCACCCGCCGAGGACGGCGAGGGCGGCTTCGGCACCGACGACATGGACGCCTGGCTGTGGGGCCAGCGCCACACCGTGCGCTTCGAGTCGATCCTGGCGCCCTTCGTCGGCGACATCGGCGGCTTCGGCGCCCTGCTCACCCGCTTCGGCATCACGCCCGACAACCTGCCGCTGACCGAGGGCCCCCTGCCCCAGGGCGACCCCCGCCGCGACCTGATCGGCTTCCCGCGCCCCGGCGATCAGTACAGCGTCGACAACGCCGACCCCGGCCTGCGCCCGCGCAACTTCGAGTACCGCGACGGCCCGGTGAAGCGCCTGGTCATCGCCCTGCACCCCGACGGCCGCGTCGAGGGCCAGAACATCATCCCCGGCGGCCAGTCCGGCCTGACCAGCTCGCCGCACTTCACCGATCAGGTGGCGCTGTGGCTGGGCAACGAGGCGCTGCCCCTGCGCTTCCACCTCGACCAGGTGGTCGAGGGCGCGGTCGGCCGCGAGGTGTACCTGCCCTGAGCGGGCCCCGCGCGCGAGCCCCTGCTACCATGGCGGTCGGCAACCGGGGGTGATCGGATGAGCTCGACCGAACGGCGGCGCCTCACTGAAGACGCGTTCCTCGAGATGGAGCGCACCGCAGCCTCGAAACACGAGTTCGTGAACGGCGAGACCCGAGCAATGCCTCCTTGCTCGCCTCGGCATGGCCTCTTGGCTGCCAGTATCGGTATCGCCGTCGGCTCCCGGCTGCGCGGCAAGCCCTGCAGCCCGGTCAGCAGCGACGTCCGCGTGCACGTGCCCGACACGGGCCTCTACACCTACCCCGACGTCACGGTGGTCTGCGGCCCGCCGGAGTATCACCCCAAGGACCGGGACGCGATCACCAACCCCCGCGTCATCTTCGAGGTGCTCTCGCGCTCGACCGAGGACTACGACCGGGGCGGCAAGTTCGAGCACTATCGGCGTATCACGACGCTGGCGGAGTACGTCGTCGTGAGCCAGCGCGCGCCCCACATCCTGCACTACCGCCGGCTGGACCGCGGCGAGTGGCTGCTGGCCGAGCTGGGCCCGGACGACACGCTCGATCTGCGCGCCCTCGAGTGCACGGTGCCGCTGGCCGAGATCTACGAGCGCTATCTGGAGTTCCGCAGCGACGATCCGGCCGAGGCCTGACCGCCGCCGTTCCTCACAGCGCGACGCCCAGCAGCGCCGCGACGGCCCAGGCGCCGGCCAGGCTGGCCAGCGGGACCGAGAGGTTGTCGTCGATGCGGCGGCTGTAGAGCTCGGCCACCGCGCCCACCAGCGCGCCGCCGGCGCCGACGGCCAGGGCCAGGCCCGGCGTCAGGCCCGCGCCCAGCCACGCCACCAGCATCGCGGCGATCGTGCCCACGACGAAGAAGGTCGACGAGCCCTCGAGCGATCGCCCGTTGACCAGCTTGGTGCGCCCGAAGCGCCGCCCGACGAGGGCCGCCGCGGGATCGGCGAAGGTCAGCACCGCCACCGGCACCAGGCACAGCAGCAGCGACTGCGTCGACGCCAGGACGATCAGCGCGGTGGCGTACCACGTCGCCGAGTTCACCCGGTTCCACTCGTGCGGGTGCGCGACGCGCCCGTACAGCTTCATCAGGTGTTCGTTCATCGAGGGCCAGATGCGGCGCCCGGCCTCCATCGTCCAGGCGTAGACGACGAAGGCGCCCGAGGCCCAGAGCAGGCCGCGCGCGTCGAGCACGAACAGGATCAGCGACAGCGCGACGCAGCCCCACGCGACGTGGAACAGGTTGCGCGCGTAGTTGGTGGGGCGCAGCGCGGGCACGTGCACCTCGTAGGTGCGCAGCCCGTCGGCCAGCGACTCGTAGGCGTGCTGCAGCCGGCGGTGCACGCCCTTCCAGGCCTCGGCGCCGCTGCGCGCGGCGGCGGCGTGGGCCGCCAGCACCCCGCGCATCTCGGTCAGCCGCGCCCGCAGCTCGGCCACCTTCTCGCTCTTGGCCGTGCGCGTCGCCTCGAGCAGCTCGGCCACCCGCGCCTCGAGCGCCTCGAGCCGCTCGGCGGCGGCCGCCCGCCAGGTCTCGCGCCAGCGCGCGGGATCCATCTCCTTGAGCAGCCGGTGCAGCTCGAGGGCGATCTCCTGACTGGCGACGGTCAGCGTGGTGGTGGCGGCGGACATGGCACCTCCTGCGCGAACGGCGCGCACTGTTTACCGGAGCGGCCGGCGAAAGGACAGGCGTTGACGCAACGATTACACGCGACGACTACACGGCGCGTGCCGGCCGCCGAGCGCGCGGCCGGCGGCGCACGGCGGGGCGCGGTGCCCCGCGCGCGCCCACCGCGCCCCGCGCCGCCCACCATCTGACGCCCTCGGCCGCGCGGCACGGGTCTTGGACTGATCTCGGCCGATACCCGAAGGAGGTCCGCCCATGAAGACGTTCACCCTCACCCTGGCCGCCCTCGCGCTGCTGCTGCCCGCGGCCGCGAGCGCCGACCCGATCGACTCGCTGCTGGCGCCACCCCCGACGCCCATCGAGACGCAGGTGAAGCTGCAGGTGCGCGCCGCGCAGAACGCCCTCGACGCGGGCGACCGCATGAACGCCTACCTGCACGCGCCCGATCAGACGCTCATCGCCCGCGATGCGCTCGCCCGCGCCCGCTCGGCGGCGGCCACCGGCGACCACCAGGGCGCGCTGCAGGCGGCGCGCACGGCGCGCGAGGCGGCCACCCGCGCCCTCGACAAGGCCCGCCCCGCGTGGCTGGCCGCCCAGGCCGAGGATGATCGCGAGCGCATGCTCGACCGCCTGCACCTGGCCCTCGCGCAGGTGCCCGGCGTCGTCTCGCACCGCGACGGGCTGACCGTGGTCGCGACGGTGCCGATGGCCGTCGTCGGCGACGGCACGGCCCTCACCAGCAGCGGCCGTGACGCCCTCACCGGCGTCGCGCGCGTCGTGCTCAGCCGCCCGACGGCCGAGGCGCGCATCGAAGCGCACGTCGCCACCGGCGACGATCCGACCGATCGACTGAACACCGCTCAGGCCCGCGCCGCCGAGGCCCGCAAGGCGCTCATCGCCGCCGGCCTCGACGGCGACCGCGTCAAGGCGCAGGGCGTGATGGACGACGATCCGGGGGTCGGCCCCGGTGACGTGCGGCGCATCGACGTGCACCTGACCGTGCCCGACGCCGAGTACGTCGTGATCGAGCGTGCCCCCGGCGGCTGATGCGCCGGCCGACGCTGCGCCCGCGCCCTCGGCGCGCCTGCCGAGGGCGCCCCCGAACCGCCCCGTCCGTGGATCTACCCATTGGCCCGATCCGCCGGCGGGGCGATGTTCTGGAGATCGACCACCAGGAGATCCCATGCGGCGCACGCTCAGCTTCCTCGCCCTCGCGCTCGTCCCCCTCGTCGCCACGGCCGCGGACAAGCCCTCGACCCGGCTCGACCCTCAGCTCGAGAAGGCCGCCAAGGCCGCGGTCGACAAGGGCATCGCGTTCTTGCAGAAGCAGCAGTCCGACAACGGCTCGTACAGCCACCACGTCGGGCTGACCAGCATGGCGCTCATCGCCTACGCCACCAGCTACCACCACTACGAAGAGGAGTCCGGGTCGTTCGTCGGCCTCGCGCTGAACTGGCTGACGGCGCAGCAGCGGCCCGACGGCTCGATCTCGGGCGAGACGACGCCCACCTACAACACGGCGCTGGCGATCCTGGCGATCAACGACCTGACCAAGACCGGCTATCGCAAGTTCGTCACCGCCGGGCAGAAGTACCTGGCCACCGGCGTGCGCGACGAGGGCGAGGGGGTCGAGAAGTCGGACAAGTACTTCGGCGGCATGGGCTACGACCACAAGGGCCGCTCCGACCTGTCGAACCTGCACTTCGGCCTCGAGGCGCTGCGCGACACGGACTACGACCCGGACAGTGAGATCTGGGCCAAGGCGCAGCTGTTCGTCAGCCGCTGCCAGAACCGAAGCGAGTCGAACGACCAGCCCTGGGCGGGCGACGACGGCGGCTTCACCTACCGGCCCGGCGGCAGCAGCAGCGGCAACACCGACAGCTACGGCGCGATGACCTTCGCGGGGCTCAAGAGCCTGATGTTCACGCGCGCCAAGAAGGACGATCCGCGGGTGAAGGCCGCCTGGAGCTGGATCCAGAAGCACTACGGCTTCAACGACCACCCCGGCCACGGCACGACCGCCTACTACTACTACCTCGAGACGGCCGCCTCGGCCCTGCACGCCTACGGCGAGCGCTACGTCGTCGACGCGCGTGGCCGCAAGCACGACTGGGCCGCCGATCTGGCCGCGCGCCTGGTCAGCCTGCAGAAGCCCGACGGCTCGTGGGTGAACGACAACGTCGAGTACTGGGAGGGCAACAAGCTGCTGGTCACCGCGCGCGCCGTGATCGCCCTCAACCACGCGCTGGCCGCCGCGAGCACGCCCGAGAAGAAGTGAGCCTCGGCCCGCCGGCGCCACCGACGGCCGCCGCGCCACCGTCGAGGAGCCCCGGGCGTCCGGGATGAGGTGCCACCCAAATCCCACGGCTCGCCGGCCTCGGCCTGCTGGGCGTCTGCTTCGCCGGGCGCCACTGGATGCGAGCGTCCGCGGCGGAGTGAGCCACGGGCCCGCCTGAGATTTGCCGGGCACCAGCATCGGCCTGGCACCAGCATCGGCCCAGTTTTCCACTCTTCGCGACCCGAGGTGCCGCTCACATTTCGCGGCGGCTCGACCGCGGGAGGGCTGCGTCAGCGCGGCGGCTGTCGTCGGCCTCGAGCGCACCCGTGCGCGGCGTTGGTCAGAGTCCCTTCGACGCCGCTGATTGGTCGCGCCTCCACTGGTTCATCGTCTTCAAGACCGTGCTGAGGGCCGTGTAGAGCTGGTTCGCGCGCTGGTCGAAGTCCTCGAACGCCGACTGGGCGAGGCGGCGATCGCTCTCGAACACTTGCTTTGCGAGCTTCTCCCGCGCGCAGTCGGCGTCCAGGCGCGCCATGGCGCGGTCGACCTCGGCTTGGAACTGCGCCTTCTGCTCGGCTGTCCAGCCGCTCCGCAGCGAGGCGCTGGCGATGATGCGGTTGAGCAGCGTGCGGCTCGCGTCGCAGTCTTCGCGGTAGGCATCGTGGGCGCGGCGGTACTTCTCCCAGTCCCAGCTTCCGCTGGCCCGTTGACGCTTCACCTCGGCGCGGCTGGCGTCGGCGGTCCCCTTCAGCGACGCCACCTGCCGCTTCAGAGCCTCGCCCAGCGCCGCGCCCGGCTGCTCCTTGGCCTGAGCCGAGGTCGCCAGGAGCACGCCGAGACAAAGCGTGACGAGGGATGGACGGCGCAGCATGGTCTCCTCCTTCTCGATGGGGCCTCACCCAGGGTGAGCACCGGCATCGTGCCAAGGCAAGGTCGCCGCGTCACCCGCTTCCGACGCGCGGGAAGCCCGGCTCGGAGCGCCGGCCCGGGGTCGGCCCGGGGTCAGGCACCACAAACAAACCTATCCGCCCATTTTTCTACTTTTGCCACCAAGCCGCCCACGATGACCACCACGCTCTTCGGAGTGGAGCCCCGCGGTGCAACGGCCTGCCAGGCCAACGACGGTCGATGTGCCGCTGCCCAGCGAGGGCCGGGCGTCCGAGGCGGCGCGTCAGTCGTGCGCCCAGCCCGCGCGATCCAACACGACGTCGAGGCCGGTGAGCACGAGCTCCATCCGGGCCCGCGAGAGATGGGCGACGCGCTCGGTGAGCAGTCCACGGTCGAGCGTGACGATCTGCGAAGGCAGGGCCACCGAGTCCTTGGGGAGCCCGGTGACCTCGGCCCGCAGCAGCACGTTGCCCGGCGCGTCGGCCCAGCGGAGGTTGCTCGTCAGCGGAACGCAGACCACCGTCCCGAGCCGACTGCGGTTGAGCGGATCGCCCTGGGCCACGATCACCGGACGGCGGAACCCCGGCCCGGCGCCGGTCGGCGCCGGCAAGTCCGCCCAGAAGACGTCGCCTTGCGCGACTACCACTCGATGTCCGCCAGGCGCCGCCGCGCCGCCGCGTCCATGGCCGGGTCCGGGCCTGCCTCGACCTCGTCGCAGACCGCATCGTAGGCGCGCGTGACGACATCGGGATCGTGGCGCGCGAGGAACTCGGCGAGGGCCTCGGCGTAGAGCTGGCTGCGGGACTTCGAGAGGCGGCTCGCCAGGCGCTCGGCCTGCTCGAAGAGATCGTCGGGGAGTGAGATGGCGGTCTTCATACCGCGAGTATAACCGCGGAGGGTCGGCGCGCAAACGCGCCCTCGGAAGGGCCGGGGTCAGTCCTGCCCCCTCCTTCCCGGCCGGTGCGTCGCGCCCGTCAGGGGCCGCCGCTCGCAATGCAAAGGCGGATCGAGGACGATGGTGGCGTCGCACGGAGGCCGCCATGCCCGCAGCCGAGAAACAGCAGCTGAGCGAGGCCGAGTACCTGGCGCGTGAGCGGCTGGCCGACACGAAGCACGAGTACGTCAACGGCGTCGCGGTCGCGATGGCCGGCGGCTCGCCGCGACACAACGTCATCGCGACCAACATCGCCGGCGAGCTGAGGGCGCGCCTGCGGGGCCAGCCCTGCCGCCCCACCAACAGCGACCAGCGCGTCCACGTGGCGCACACGGGCCTCTACACCTACCCGGACGTGACGGTGATCTGCGGCCAGCCCGAGACGCACCCGGAGGACCGCAACACCCTCTGCAACCCGCGGGTGATCTTCGAGGTGCTGTCCACCTCGACCGAGGCCTACGACCGTGGCGCGAAGTTCGGCCACTACCGGCGCAGCGAGAGCCTGGCGGAGTACGTCCTGGTCTCCCAGCACGAGCGGCTGGTCGAGCACTTCCGGCGCGGCGACGACGGCCATTGGGTGCTCACCGAGTACCGCGAAACCGGCGACGTCGCGCTGCCCGCCCTGGGCTGCAGCCTGCCCCTCGACGAGATCTATCTCGACGCGGAGGCCTGGCACGCCGACGAGCCACCGATGACGCCGGGCCGCTGACGACGGGCCGGGGTCGGTAGAGAGAACGGGTGCCAGAGCCGGGCGAGGTGCCACCCAAATCTCACCCGGCCACTCCCCCACGCCCCGGCCGGTTCGCCTCCAACCACTCCCCCACCCGCGGGTACACCGTCGTCGGCGCGGCGTCGCCCACCAGCAGATCCAGGTGGCCGAAGTGGGGCGCGTCGCCGCCGCCGACGACCAGCTCGGTGACCGCGCAGCTCTGCAGGATCTGCGTCGCGCCGTGGACGCTGGCGATGGGCGCCACGTAGTCGCGGTCGCCGGCGATGGCCAGCACGGGCGGGTCGATGCAGGCCAGGGCGCCGTGCGCTTCGTCCAGCGTGCGGCCGTCGAGGGCGCGGGCGCGGTGGACGCTGTCGGCGAAGTTGTCGAGCAGGTGGCGGGGGACGTCCTCGACCACCTCGACGCAGAAGTGGCGCAGCGTCTCGCCGCGCACGTTGTCGTGGCTGATGAACAGCGTCTCGGGGTAGACCCGGAAGCGGCCGGCCAGGGGGGCCACGAAGCTGCAGATGTGGCCCAGGCGCACCACCGGCCAGAACCGCAGGAACCAGTCGAGCACGAAGCCGTGGAAGAAGCCGAGCACCTCTTTGTGCCGGCTGAAGTCGGCCGGGCTGCCCAGCGTGCAGACGCCGGCGAGGCGGCGGCCGGCGTCGGTCTGCGCGGCGGCGAAGTAGCCGATCAGGCCGCCCATCGAGTGGCCCACCCACAGGACGCGGGCGTGGCCGCTGCGCGCGGCGACGTGCTCGATGACGGCGGGCGCGTCGTGGGTCACGTAGTCGGCGAAGCCGTACCGCCAGCGGCGGGGGCGCAGGCCGGGGCGCTCGCTGTCGCCGGTACCGCGGGGGTCCATCATCCAGACGTCGAAGCCGCGGTCGGCCAGGTAGCGGCCGAGGCTGTGGTCGTCGTCGAAGTCGAACAGCCGGCTGTTGCAGGCCAGCCCGGGGCACATCACCACCGGCGCGCCGTGCGCGTCGGCGCCGCGCGGGCGCAGGCGGCCCACCGCGATGTGCCAGCCGTCGGCGGTGCGGACGTAGTGTCGCTCGTCGGGCGGGCGCAGGCGCCGGTACCGGCGCTCCCAGAAGACCAGGTGCGCGATGGCCGCCAGGGCGAGCACCGCGCCCCACGCGAGCACGCTCCACAGCACGCTCACGGCACCTCTCCGACCGTCAGCGTCAGGTCGACCCGCGCCTCGCCGCGCGCCACGTGCAGCGGCACCCCGGTCCCCGGTCGCGTGCGCGCGATCAGCCAGGGCAGCGCGCCCGCGTCGTCGAGCGCCTCGTCCCCGAAGCGCAGGATGATGTCGTTCTTCTGCAGCCCCGCCGCCGCCGCCGGGCCGCCCTCGACCAGGCCGCTCACCCGCGCGCCGGCCGGCCGCTCGAGCCCCGCCTTCTTCGCCGTCGCCGGGCTGACCGACCGCACGAACAGCCCGCCGAAGCCGCGCACGAAGCGCCCCTCGACCAGCAGCCGCTCGGCCACCGTCGCCACCATGTCCACCGGCGTCGCGAAGCTGAGCCCCTGCCCCTGCCCCAGCACCGCCGTGTTCAGTCCGATGACCCGCCCCCGGTGGTCCACCAGCGGCCCGCCGGAGTTGCCGGGGTTGATCGCCAGGTCGGTCTGGATGAAGTCCGCGTACTTGGGCCCGCCCGGCGGCAGCCGACGCCGCCCGACCGCGCTGATGACCCCGACGGTGATGCTGTGCTGCATGCCGTAGGGGTTGCCGATGGCCGCCACCCACTGCCCCGGCTCGAGGCCCCGCACGTCGCCCCGGTGCACCGCGCGCAGCCCCAGGTCGTCCAGCGCCAGAACGGCCAGGTCGGTGGGCACGTCGCGGCCGACGAGCCGGGCGCGCTTCACCCGGCCGTCCAGCGTGCGCACCCGAAGCTGCTCGGCCTCGCCGACGACGTGGGCGTTGGTGACGACGTGCCCGGCGGCGTCCCACACGAAGCCGGTGCCGGCGTGATCCGAGACGAAGCGCCGATCGCCGTCGAGGTGCCCGGCGCTGACCGCGACCACCGAGGGGCTCACCGCCGCGAACACCGCCGCGAAGTCGGGCCCGCCCACGCCGGCCGCCGGCTGGTCCGGCACCGGCGGCGGCCCCGCGTCGGGCGGCATGATCGGGCGGGGCACCGGCGCGCGCGGCGCGGAGGCGCGGGCGGCGTCGGGCTTCGTGGGCGCAGCGGCCCTGCGCGCCCCCTCGGCGGGCGACGGCTGGGTGGGCTCGGGGACGCAGCCGGCGCACACCAGCGCGCCCAGCAGCGCCAGCGCCCGACTCACCGGCACCGGCTCACTTGCCCCGCGTCTCGACGAACTTCAGCCGCAAGTCGTACAGCAGCCCGTCCAGCAGCCGCTGCTCGTCGGCCGTCAGGTTGCCCTGCGTCTTCTCGCGCAGGATGGCCAGGGTGTCGATGACGTGGCGCGCCGCCTCGCGATCCGGCGGTGGCATGTCGTCGCCCTCGCCGAGCAGGCCCAGGTTCATCAGGGCCATGGCGTTCAGCGAGATCAGGTGGGTCGAGAAGGTCATCTCGCGCAGGGCGCGCTCGCGGGCGTCGTCGCCGGTGTCGCGCGCGTCCTCGACGCGGGTGCGTCCCTCGGCGTCGGTGGCGAACACCCGCTTGTCGTCGTCGCTCATGGGCTCACTCGCGGTGCAGGCAGAGGGTCAGCACGCCCCTTTCATACCGCCGGCTGAGCGACGACGCCACCACCGGCGCGGGCAGCTCGAACGCGCGCGTGAACGCGCCGTGGTTGCGCTCGATGCGGTGCGCGCCCTCGGCGGTGTCCACGGGATAGGGGCGGTGGCCCGACACGACCACCGTGCGGCCGTCGACCACGATGTCGACCTCGGCAGGATCGACGCCGCTCAGCTCGAGCGACAGGGCATAACCCGACGACGTCTCGATGACGTCGGCCACCGGCGTCCAGTGCACCGCGCCGCCCGCCTCGCGCGCCTGCACCAGCTCGTCGAAGAGCTGGTTCATGCGGGCCCGCAGGTCGAGCAACCCGGCCAGCACCGGCCGGGGCCGGTTCATCCCTCGTGCTCCCCGTCGTCCGCGCGCGACACCTTGCCGACGCCGACCGAGCTGACCTCGACCTTCATCGCCACCGACGTGGCCTTCTTGTCGGCGAGATCGGCGAGGTGCTTGTCGTAATCCTCGCGGCTGATCAGGCCACGCTGGATGTGGCGTTCGATGAGGCGCTTGTCGAGCAGCAGTTCTTCGCGAAGCTTCATGCGGACTCCTGGTGCGGGCGGGCCCCCGAGGGCGCGCGAGCGAACGCCGCATGGTGCGCGCGGGGCGGTCGAAAGTCAATCGGGACGCACGCCCGGGCGCGCCGTTCGGCGCCCCGCCGCGGTTCTTCGGCGACCCGGAATATCACCCCCGAAGGCGCGGTTGACAGGCGCCGACGGCTGTTTAAGGTTGCCCGGCCCCGGCCTGGGGCGGCCCGGCCGAAAGCGTCGACCCGAGGAGGAACCGGCCCGTGCAGCACGACGTTCGCGTGATCAACGATCTCGTCCGCGCCGAGAGCGGCTTCATCGAAGAGGTGCTGGCCGAAGTCGACAAGGTCATCGTGGGCCAGCGCCACATGATCGAGCGGGTGCTGCTGGGCATGCTGACCGGCGGCCACGTGCTGCTCGAGGGCGTGCCCGGCCTGGCGAAGACGCTGATGGTGAACACGCTGGCGGCCACGATGCAGGCGCGCTTCCAGCGCATCCAGTTCACGCCCGACCTGCTGCCCGCCGATCTGATCGGCACGCTGATCTACAACCCGCAGAGCGGCGAGTTCACCCCGAAGAAGGGCCCGATCTTCGCCAACATCATCCTCGCGGACGAGATCAACCGCGCGCCGGCCAAGGTGCAGAGCGCCCTGCTCGAGGCGATGCAGGAGAAGCAGGTCACCATCGGCGACACCACCTACCGGCTGGACTCGCCCTTCCTGGTGATGGCGACGCAGAACCCGATCGACCAGGAGGGCACGTACCCGCTGCCCGAGGCGCAGGTCGACCGCTTCATGCTGCTGGTGAAGGTGGGCTACCCCAGCCGCGACGACGAGCGCGAGATCATCCGCCGCCAGCTCGACCCGTCGCCGCCCGACATCAAGCCGGTGATGACCCCCACGCGCATCCACGACGCGCGCAAGGTGGTCAGCGAGATCTACGTCGACGAGAAGGTCAAGGAGTACATCCTCGACATCGTCTTCGCGACGCGCCACCCCGAAAAGACCAAGGGTCTCGAGGGCTTCGACCGGCTGATCGAGTACGGCGCCTCGCCTCGCGCAAGCATCTGGCTGGCCCGCGCCGCCCGCGCGCACGCCTTCATGAAGCGCCGCGGCTACGTCATCCCCGAGGACATCAAGGCGGTCGCCCCGGACATCCTGCGCCACCGCGTCATCCCCACCTACGAGGCCGAGGCCGAGGACATGACCAGCGACGATCTGGTCGGGCGCATCCTCGAGGTCGTGGAGGTGCCGTGATGCGCGCGCGCGGTAAGGAGACGGGGTTCTGAGCGCCCGATGGCCCAGCTGAGCCGAGAGCTGCTGGCGGAGATCCGCCGCATCGAGATCGTCACCCGCCGGCTGGTCAACCAGCAGATGGCCGGGCAGTACCACTCGGTGTTCAAGGGGCGCGGCATGTCGTTCGACGAGGTGCGGCAGTACGCGCCCGGCGACGACCCGCGCACCATCGACTGGAACGTCACCGCCCGCACCGGCGAGCCCTACGTGAAGACCTACGTCGAGGAGCGCGAGCTGACCGTGCTCGTCGTCGTCGACATGAGCGGCTCGATGGCCTTCGGCACGCGCAAGCGCGAGAAGCGCTGGGTGGCCGCGCAGCTGGCCGCGATGATGGCGTTCTCGGCCATCAAGAACGGCGATCGCGTGGGGCTCGTGGCCTTCACCGACACCGTCGAGCGCTTCGTGCCGCCCAAGAAGGGGCGCAAGCACGTGCTGCGCATCATCGACGAGATCCTCAGCTTCGATCCGGTCGGGCACGGCACCGATCTGAAGAACGCGCTGGAGTTCGTCGGGCGCGTGCAGCGGCGCAAGGCCGTGGTGTTCCTGATCAGCGACTTCCTCGACGGCGGCTACGAGCGCGCGCTGCACGTCACCGCGCGGCGGCACGACCTGGTGCCGCTGACGGTGTACGACCCGGCCGAGCAGGCCCTGCCCGATCTGGGCATCGTGATGCTCGAGGACGCCGAGACGGGCGAGCTGTCGGCGATGGACTGGGGCTCGGCGGGCGTGCGCGACGCGTTCGCGGCGCAGCAAGCGCAGGGCGACGCGGCGCGGCTGCAGGACTTCCGGCGCTACGGCGTGAACCCCATCCGCGTGGCGACCGACGCCACCGACTACGCGGCGCCGCTGGTGAACTACTTCCGCATCCGGGCGAAGCGCGCATGACCGGCGGGCTGCTGTTGCTGGCGGGGCTGGTGCTGGGGGCCCCGGACGCCGGGGTCGCCGAGGCCGCGGACGCCGCGCTGCGCGCCGCCGACGCCGCGGCGCCGGCCGGGCCGCCGCCGCCCAAGGGGCCGCCGCCCGTCGCGCGCATGACCTGCGCGCCCAACCCGGTGCGCATCGCCGAGCCGCTGGTGTGCACCATCGAGGTCGTGCACCGGCCCGACGTGACCCTGGCGGTCAACGCGCCGGCCGGCGCCGAGCCCGAGAAGGGCGCGCCGCCCGTCGAGGCGCCGGGCGGCCAGCTGAAGTCGACGCGCCGCTTCACCCTGCGCCCGATGGCCCTGCGCGACGTGAAGGTCGAGGGCGTGCAGGTGGTGTGGACCGAGGCCACCGGCGGCCAGGCCACGCTGCCCATCCCGCCGCAGCGCGTGCCGGTGAAGTCGGTGCTGGCCGGCGAGACCGACCCGAAGTTCCGCACCTTCCGCGAGCCTCAGGTCGACGCCGAGGCCTTCTTCGCCGCGCACGGCCCGCTGCCCTATTACAAGACGCACTGGCCGGCCCTCATCGGCACGCTGGTCGCCCTCGGCGTCGCCCTGGGCATCGGCGTCGGCGTGCTGGTGAAGCGCTGGCTGGACGCCCGCAAGCCGGCGCCCGAGGTGTGGTTCGATCCGCGCCCGGCGCACGTCATCGCGCTCGAGGCCCTCGATCGGCTCGAGCGCGAGAACCTGCCCGCCGAGGGCCAGGTGAAGGCCTACTACGTCCGCCTCTCGGAGATCGTCCGCGCCTACCTCGAGCGCCGCTACCGCTTCCCCGCGCTCGAGATGACCAGCGACGAGATCCGCGCGCGCATCGACGCCCTGACGCTGGGCGGCGACGCCCGCGTCGGCATCGACGACTTCCTCGGCGAGACCGATCTGGTGAAGTTCGCCGACTTCGATCCCGGCGACGCCGCCACCGACACCGTGATGAAGCTGGCGCGCGGGCTGGTGGCGCTCACCCGCGTGCCCGACGTCGAGGAGACGCCCGAGACGCCACCCGCGCCGGAGGCCGCGTCGTGACCTGGCCCGACTACGGCGTCTGGGCCCAGGTGGGCTTCGGCGCGCTGGCCGTCGCCGCGCTGGTCGCGGTGCTGTTCGCCTGGCTGCGCCGCCGCGCGCACACGCCCGGCCTGCGCTACCCCACGCGCCACCGCGCGCAGGGCGTCGCCCCCGGCTGGCGCGCCCGCCTGGTGCGCCTGCCCTTCGCGCTGCGCGTCGCCGCGCTGGCCCTGCTGCTGATCGCCGCCACCCGCCCGCAGCTGACCGAGGAGGAGACGGCCGAGGTCGAGGGCATCGACATCGTCGTCGCGCTCGACCTGTCGGGCTCGATGGCCACCGTCGACATCAGCGACGAAGACCTGGTGAAGCTGCAGAACGCCGGGCGCGAGCCCAAGGACCGCTTCACGGCCGCGGTCGAGGTGCTGACCGACTTCATCGAGAGCCGCCGCTACGACCGGGTGAGCCTGGTCGTCTTCGGCAAAGAGGCCTTCCTGCAGTTCCCGCTGACGCTCGACTACGGCGTGATGCTGGGCATCCTCGAGCGCATGAAGCTGGGCGACGTGGACGGCTCGGCGACGGTGATCGGCAACGCCCTCGCGATGAGCCTCGCGCGGCTGGCCGAGAGCGAGGCCAAGTCGAAGGTGGTCATCCTCATCACCGACGGCGAGGACAACGGCAGCAACGTGTCGCCGGTCGAGATGGCCAAGGAGGCCGCGAAGCGCGGCGTGAAGGTGTTCCCGATCCTGGTGGGCAGCGACGATCAGTCGCGTCAGCCGACCGAGATGGTGGACGTCTTCACCGGCCACCGCGTGTACAAGGCGGTCGACAACAAGGTGAACCCGGCCCTGCTCGAGGAGATCGCCAAGGTCACCGAGGGCACCTTCTACCGCAGCACCGACGAGCAGGCCCTGAAGCGCGACTTCCGCAGCATTCTCGACGAGTTCGAGAAGTCGCGCCTGGTCGACTACGCGGCGGCCGAGCGCACCGAGATGTTCGTCTGGTTCCTGGTGCCGGGCCTGTTGCTGCTGCTGCTCGAGGTGCTGCTGGGCCAGACCGTCCTGCGGAGGTTCCCATGAGGTGGGGCCACGGGGACTGGTGGTGGCTGCTGGCCGTGCCCCTGCTGGGTATCGCCGCCTTCGCCTACGGCCACCTGGTGCGGCGCCACAAGCTGCAGCAGGCGGGCGATCACCCGCTGGTGATCAAGCTGCTGTCGACCTTCAGCCTCGAGCGCCGCCTGTTCAAGCAGCTGCTGGTGGCGCTGGCCCTGACGCTGGTGACGCTGGCCGCCCTGCGCCCGCAGTACGGCCGCCGCCCCGAGACGCTGCGCCCCACCGGCATCGACATCGCCATCGCCTTCGACATCAGCAAGTCGATGCTGGCGCGGGACGTCGTGCCCAGCCGCATCGACTCGGCCCGCACCGAGCTCGAGCGCCTGATGAGTCGGCTGACCGGCGACCGCACGGCGCTGGTGCCCTTCGCCGGCATCGCCTTCACGCAGTCGCCCCTGACGCACGACCGCGGCGCCATCCGTCTGTACCTCGACAGCCTGAACCCCAAGGCGATGCCCGTCGGCGGCACCAACCTGGCGATGGCGATCAACGAGGGCACCAAGCTGCTGACCGGCGCCGAGGATCGCGGCGACAAGCAGAGCCGCAGCCGCGTGCTGCTGCTGATCACCGACGGCGAGGACGTGGCCAGCGATCAGGGCGAGGCGGCCAAGACGGCCGCGCGCGAGGCCGCCGAGGCGGGCGTGCGCCTCTTCGCCATCGCCGTGGGCACGCGCCTGGGCGAGCCCATCCCCATCCTGAACGAGGACGGCACCCACGCCGGCTATCAGAAGGACCGCGCCGGCAAGCCCATCTACAGCAAGCTGAACATCGCCCTGCTCGAAGACCTGGCGCGCTTGTCCGATCCCGAGGCGCCGGCCGACGCGCGGCGGGTGTTCCACGACGACGGCACCGAGTCGGTGGCCGACGACGTGGCCGCCGAGCTGAGCACGCTGCAGCGCCACGCGATGGAGGCGAACATCCGCCACACCTACGGCGAGAAGTTCCAGTGGGCGCTCCTGCCCGCCATCGCGCTGCTGCTGGTCGAACTGCTGGTGGGCGAGCGCCGCCGGCGCCGGCGGGAGGAGGCGGCATGAGGGCGCGCATCGGTGTCACCGCGCTGCTGCTGGCCGGCTTCGGGCCCTTCACCTGCGCCGACTCGAACGTCGAGAAGGCCCGCGAGGCCCTGAAGGGCGCCGAGGCCGAGGCCGCGCTCGAGCACCTGTCCGCCGTCGAGGACGACGCGCCCGAGGTGCACCACGCGCGCGCCGTCGGCCACCTGCTGCTGCAGAAGCCGGACGAGGCGAAGACCGATCTCGACCAGGCCTTCCGCCGCGTCGCCGAGGATCAGGCGAAGAAGCCCGAGGAGCGCCCCGAGAACCACGACGACCTGCGCAAGCGCGTCGCCTTCGCCAAGGGGCTGACCGCCGTGGCGAAGGAGGAGTGGGAGACGGCCCAGGTCGAGTTCGGCAAGGTGCTGGCCATCGACCCCGAGGACGCCGACGCGCGCTGGAACCTCGAGCTGGCGTGGTACGAGGCCAACCCGCCCTGCCCCAAGCGCGAGGACGATCACGAGCCCGACGACACCCGGCAGGACGCCAAGCCCTACGACCCCGAGAAGGCGAAGGACCGCCTGCTGTGCCCGGCCAACGAGGACTGGTACGTCATCGAAGCCAAGGCCAACACGCTGCTGTTCGTCACGGTCACCGGCGAGTTCGACTACACCGAGGGCGACCACCGGACGGTGAACCTCGAGCTGTACGGGCCCGACCGCGCCGAGCCTCTGCGGCAGGCGCCGGTGGTCGACGGCAAGGCCACCGTCGGCGTCAACGGCGTGCCCAGCGACAGCGTCTGGCACGCGCGGCTGCACGGCCCCGGCGACGCCGAGTTCAAGTACACGCTGCAGGTGGACGTGGTGCCGCCCTGCCCGGTCGACGACCAGAAAGAAGAGAACGACACCCCCGACGCCGCGACGCCGCTCGAGGACGGCGAGCACCCCGGCCTGAAGGCCTGCCCCGACGACCCGGACTGGTTCGCCATCAAGGCGCCCGCCGGCGAGAAGCGGCAGGTGACGGTGCAGTTCGATCCCGCGCGGGCGATGCTGTCGGCGACGATGTTCGGCCCCGACGGCACGACGCCGCTGGCGCTGGCGCGCGCGACGAAGAACGGGCTGGTGATGAACGTGCCCGAGGGCGAGGACGAGCGCGCGGTGACCGTGCGCGTCGAGACGGCCGGGCGGCAGGAGAACATCTACGCGCTGAAGGTGGGGCCGCCCGAGGACAACGAGGGCCAGGACGACCAGCAGCAGCCACCGCCCGAGGACGACGAGAAGAAGGACGACGAGCAGAAGGACCAGCCCAAGGACGATCAGCAGAAGGAGCAGCCGAAGGACCAGGGCGACCAGCCGAAAGAGCCGCCGAAGCCCGACCAGGTGGACATGGAGCAGCTGATCGAGGCGCTCGACAAGCACGACAAGAACCCCCAGCTCGAGAAGGCGCTGCGGGAGTTGCGCGTGGTGCCCCGGATGGAGGACTACTGACCGGTGCGCCGGGCCCTCTCCGTCTCGTTCGCGCTGCTGTGCCTGCTGTCGTCGGCCGCCGCGCTGGCGCAGCCGACCGTCAGCGTGTCGGTCGACCGCGACCGCATCGCCTTCGGCGAGACGGTGCAGCTGTCGGTGCGCGTGCAGACCGTCGGCGTGCAGCCCGGCCAGAGCGACCTCGAGGCGCCGGACCTGCGCGGCTTCCGCCTGGTGGGCCGCTATCAGCGCAACAGCTACGACAGCCTGCGCAAGCAGAACACAACGGTGCTGAACCTGACGCTGCAGGCCGAGGCCACCGGGCAGCTGACGATCGAGCCCTTCACGCTGCGCAGCGGCAGCACCGTCGTGAAGTCGGATCCGCTCACGATCACCGTCACCGGCAGCGGCCCCGCGGCCCCACCGGCGGGCCAGAACCAAGCCACCCGCCCCGGCGGTGATCCCGCCGACGCGCCCGACGCCGGCGCCGTGCCCGAGGGCTTCGACCGCGCGGTGTTCATCGGCTGGGACATCGACGCCACCGAGGTGTGGCTGGGCCAGCAGGTCGAGGCGCGGCTGTACGTCTACGTGAACCGCGACCTGCGCGTGACCAACTTCAACGTCGGCAAGATCGACCTCGAAGGCTTCTGGACGCACGAGCGCGGGCAGCGCGGGCGCACGCGCAGCCAGCTGGTGCAGGTGGGTGACGACGTCTTCGTGCGCGACGAGGTGGCGCACTATCAGCTGTTCCCGATCCGCACGGGCACCTTGACGCTGCCGCCGGTGACCACGCAGATGCAGGTGAGCCGCGGCGGCTTCGCGCGGCGCGTGCGGCGCCAGCAGCTGGAGCGCAGCGCGCCGCCGCTGCCGGTGACGGTGAAGGCGCTGCCCCAATCCGGGCGCCCGGCGGGCTTCCGCGGCCCGACGGTGGGTCGGCTGGACCTGCGCGCGTCGGTTGACCGCCGCCGCGTGTCGGCCGACGAGGGCGTGCAGCTGACGGTCCAGACGCGCATCGAGGGCATGATCGCCAACACACCGGAGCTCGAGCTGCCCGACCTGCCCGACTTCCGCGCCTTCCCGCCGACCACGCGCACCGACGTGCGCGACGAGGACGACACCGTCGTCGGCGTGCGCACGCAGACCTGGCTGTTGAAGCCGAAGAAGGCCGGGCGCCTGACCATCCCGGCGCTGTCGCTGCCCACCTTCGATCCCTCGACGGGGCGGTACGCCGTGCAACGCACGCGTCCGCTGACGGTCGAGGTGCGGGGCGAGCCGACGAAGGACGCCGCCGGCGCGGGCGACGAGGCCGGCGCGGACGACGCCGCCGACGGGCCGGCCCTGCGCACCATCCGGCAGGACGCGGATCTGTCGCCGGCCGCGCCGCCAGCCGCGGGCTCGTGGTGGTTCTGGCTGGCGCTGCTCGGCGCGCCCCTGGCCTTCGCTGGGCTGGTGCTGAACGATCGCCTGCAGGCCCGCCGCGACGCAGACGCGGGCGGCCGCGCGGCCCGCAAGGCCGCCGGCCGCGCCCGCGACGCGCTGGACGCCGCGCAGCGACAGGGCGATCCCGCGCTCGCGTACGGCGCGGTCGCCAACGCGCTGATCGCCTACCTCGAGGCGCGCTTCCAGCAGCCCTTCAAGGGCCTGACGCACCCGCAGCTGGCTCAGGCCCTGCGCGACCGCGGCGTGCCCGACGCGACGGTCGGCGCCCTGGTCAGCGAGCTCGAGAACTGCGACTTCGCGCGCTTCGCGCCCGCGGCCGCCGGTGGCAGCGCCGGCGAGGCGGCGGCCCGCGCCGAGGCCATCGTCGGCCAGATCGAGGGGGCGGTGTGATGCGGCGCGCGCTGCTGTTGCTGCTGGCGCCCGCGCTGGCGTGGGCCGGCCCGCTCGAGGCGGGCAACGAGGCCTTCTGGCAGGGCGACTTCGCCGCCGCCGCGCGCCACTACGCGGCGCTGACCGACGCCCACCCGCAGAGCGCCGACGCCTGGTACAACCGCGGCTGCGCCGAAGCGCAGGCCGGGCGCCTCGGCCCCGCCATCCACGCCTTCGAGCAGGCCCTGGCGCTGTCCCCCGACCACGAGGACGCCGCGCACAACCTGCAGCAGGTGCGCACGGTCGCCGTCGCCGCCGCCCTCGAGTCGACCAGCGACGAGCGCGTGGTGCTGCCCGGCGACGACGACGCCGGCACCGCCCTCATCACCGCAGCCTCGCCGACCACGCTCGCGCTCGGCTTCGCCATCTGCTGGCTGCTGCTGTTCGCCCTGCTGGCGCTGTCCCGCCGGCTGGCGCACGGGCGCCGCACCGCGGCCTGGTTCGGCGCGGTGCTCACCGGCCTGGCGAGCCTCGCCTTCGGGGCGCTGCTGTGGGGGCGCACGTCGCTCGTGGCCGACGCCGACTTCGGCGTCGTCACCGCCGAGCGCGGGCGCGTGCGCAACGGCCCGGGCCGCCAGTACAAGCCCGGCGCCATCCTCGTCGGCGGCGTCAAGGTGCGCCTGCGCGGCGAGGTGGACGGCTGGCGCCAGGTGGTGCTGCCCGACGGCAGCGAGGGCTGGCTGCCGGGCGACGAGGTGTCGACGCTGCAGCGCTGACGCGGCGCCGGGCGCCGCCCGTGACACAGAGTGCCACCTTTCGGCCGCGGGTCACGCCTTCGGCGCGCCCGATCACGCCCGATCACACGCCCGGCCCCCGCCTCGCTGGCTCGCGCCTTGCTGAAGGTCGCTGCCTCGACTCGCCTTCCAGGGGATCCTCATGCGCTCGACCCTCACCGCCGCGCTGCTGCTCGGCCTGACCGGCTGCCTGCCCACCGGCTCGAACGACTTCGCCGCCGACGCCGCCCCGGCCTGCACGCCGGGGCGCGTCGAGGCCTGCACCTGCGCCGACCAACGCGGCCAGCGCACCTGCGACGGGGACGGCGTGTTCGGCGCGTGCGTCTGCGCCGGGGGCGACGCCGCGCCGCCCGACGACGACGGCGGCCCGCCGCTCGACGACGGGGGCCCGCCCGGCGACGCGACACCGCCGCCGCCCGCCGACGGCGGCCCCCCGCCCGCCTGCGAAGCCGGTGAGGAAGAGAGCCGCGACTGCGAGGGCGGGATCGAGCGCCGCGCCTGCGCTGGCGGCGCCTGGTCGGCCTGGTCGCCCTGCGCCCCGGTGGCCGCCTGCGAGGACGGCCAGACCGAGCAGCAGACCTGCGGCGTCGAGGACAACGGCACCCGCACGCGCACCTGCGTCGGGGGCGCGTGGAGCGGCTTCGGCCCCTGCGACGATCCCGACCGCCCCTGCGACGACGGCGCCATCGAGGACGTGCCCTGCGGCCTGAACGGCCGCGGCCGCCAGAGCCACACCTGTGAGGGCGAGCGCTTCGGCCCCTTCTCGCCCTGCGAAGATCCCGACGCCTGCGTCGACGGCGCCGCGATGGCCGAGGCCTGCGGCGTCAACGGGCGCGGCCTTCAGCGGCGCGCCTGCGAGGCCGGCGCCTGGACCGAGCTGTCGGCCTGCGAGGATCCCGACGCCTGCGCCGACGACGCCACGCAGCAGCGCCCCTGCGGCCTGAACGATCGCGGCCAGCAGCGCCGCACCTGCGCCGCCGGTCAGTGGACCGAGTGGGCGGCGTGCCAGGATCCCGACGTGTGCGAAGACGGCGTGACCGAGCAGGATCCGCAGCCCTGCGGCGTCGAGGGCAACGGCACGCGCCGCCGCGCCTGCGCCGCCGGCCAGTGGGGCGCCTGGGGCGCCTGCGACGATCCCGATCGACGCTGCGACGAGGGCGTGACCGAGACGCTGCCCTGCGGGCTGAACGGGCGCGGCGAGCTCGAGCGGGTGTGCCAGGACGGTCGGCTGATGGACGACGGCGGCTGCGTCGATCCGGACGTGTGCGTCGACGGCGGCGCGCAGGACGAGCCCTGCGGCCGCAACCAGGCCGGCAGCCGGCGCCGCCTGTGCGTGAACGGCAACTGGGGCGCCTGGTCCGCGTGCGACGACCCCGACGCCTGCACGAACGGCGACGTCGACACGCGGGCCTGCGGGCTGAACGACCGCGGCGCGCAGCGCCGAACCTGCCGGCAGGGTCAGTGGGGTGGCTGGGTGGCCTGCGACGATCCCGACGTCTGCCGCGACGGCGACGTCGCCACCGCGGCCTGCGGCGAGGACGGCGAGCGATCGCGGCGCTGCGTGGCCGGGGCCTGGGGTGCCTGGGGCGCGTGCGAGCAGGACGGCCAGCGCTGCGATCCGGCCGCCGACGCCCACTGCCGACAGTGCACCGACGCCCTCGAGCCGAACGACCGCAGCGCTGACGGCACGGTGGTCGGCGCCGGTGAGATCGACGACCTGTCGATCTGCGACGATGTCGACCCCTCCGACTTCTTCGCCTTCGAGACCACCGGCCCCACCTACATGCACGTCAACGTGACCGTGCCGCGCGGCGACGACTTCGCCCCGCTGACGCTGCACTTCACGCAACCGGGTGGCTCATTGGGCCTCGGCGGCGGGAGCAGCCACGGCGGCGACTCCGCCTCGGTGACGCGCAGCGGCCTGCTCGAGCGCGTCGGACGCCACACCATCGAGGTGCGGGCCGACGACGGCGCGGGCCACGTGCCCTATGCCTTCGACCTCACGCTCGAGCCGCTGCCGCTGTGCGATCTCGAGGTGCCGCCCGACGACTGCATCGACTGCGACGATGCCTTCGGGAACAACCACCGGCTGGCCGCGGCGGCCGTGGTCGGGGCCGGAGCGTTCGAAGACCTCAGCGTGTGCGCGCGCGAGAAGGACTACTACCGCGTCGACCTCGAGTCGGCGGCCGAGGTGACCATGCGCGTCACGCCCAGCCTGAAGGTGGGCTACATGTTCACCGACTTCCTCGACGCCGACGGCGAGCGGCTGCCCTTCAGCAACGGCACCGAGGTCGACGGCGTCATCATGCGCAGGGCCGAGCGCCTGCGCCCCGGTCCGATGTACGTCACCGTCGACACGCCCTACGGCGCGGCGCGCTACGACCTCGAGATCATCATCGAGCCGATCGACCTGCCCGACTGCAACGACGGCGCGGACAACGACGGCGACGGCGCCATCGACGCGGCCGACACCGGGTGCCGCAGCCTGGTCGACACGACCGAGGGTGATCCGCCCGCGGGCGCGCCGCCGGTGTGCGCCAACGGCGAGGACGACGACGAGGACGGCCAGATCGACTACCCCGACGATCTGCAGTGCGCCGCGGCCGGCGCGGGCGCCGAGACGCTCACCTGCGCCGCGTTGGTGCCGGTGATCGCCATCGACGAGCCCGGGCGCTACGCCACGAACACCGGCGGCCGGACCAACCACCTCGAGGCCACCTGCGGCGGCGGCGCGCGCGCTGGCGAGGTCGTGTTCGCCATCGAGGTCGACGAGCCCACGACCGTCCTGGCCG
The DNA here is from genome assembly GCA_020633465.1 of Myxococcales bacterium. GTDB lineage: Bacteria > Myxococcota_A > Bradymonadia > UBA7976 > UBA1532 > JACKDN01. The sequence continues at coordinate 78,690 of JACKDN010000012.1, read as the reverse complement.
AGGTCGTCGAGGGCGAGTACGACACCGTGCTCTTCGCGCGGGCGTCCTGCGACGATCCCGCCTCCGAGCTGGCCTGTGACGACGACGGCGGTCCGGAGCGTCTCTCGAGCCTCGAGGTCGAGCTGCCCGCCGGCGGCGGTTTCATCGTGCTCGACGGCTACAACGCCGCCACCGGCGCGGCGACGGTCGAGTTCAGCTGGTGAAGCGCGGGGCCTTCAGTCCCACTCGGGCGCCCAGTCGGGGTCGATGAGGCGGCGCCCTTCGCCCAGGTGACCGAGGGTGCGCATCTCGGCCGCGTCGAGCTCGAAGTCGAAGATGTCGAGGTTGGCCTTCAGGTGCTCGCGCTTCGACGAGCGCGGGATGGCCACCACGCCCGACTGCTGAATCAGCCAGCGCAGCGCGACCTGCCCGCCGGACTTGCCGTGGGGCGCGCCGATGGCGCGCAGGGTGGCGTCGTCGAACACGCGGCCCTGCGCGATGGGCGAGTAGGCCACCATCGCCATGCCGCGCGCGCGGCACACCGTCGCCACCTCGTCCTGGTGAAGGTAGGGGTGGTACTCGACCTGGTCGCAGACGAGCGGCGCCAGCTCGAGGGCGTTGCGCAGCATCCCGCTCGGGAAGTTGCTGACGCCGACGAAGCGCGTCAGCCCGCGGTCGACGGCCGTGTTCAACGCCGCCATCGTCTCGTCGAGCGGGACGTCGGCGTTCGGCCAGTGCAGCAGCAGCAGATCGACGTGATCCAGCTTCAGCCGGCGCAGGCTGGCGTCGACGCTCTGCAGCAGGTCATCGCGCCGCGCCTGCTCGTACCAGACCTTGGTGGTCACGAAGACGTCGTCGCGCGCGACTCCGCTCTCGGCCAGCGCGGCCCCCACGTCGGCTTCGTTCTCGTAGGCCTGCGCGGTGTCCAGGTGGCGATAGCCCAGATCGAGCGCGGCGGTGACCGCGTCCCGACACGCGGTGCCCTTCAGTTGCCAGGTGCCCATGCCCAGCGCGGGGATGCGGGCGCCTCGTGCCTCGACGTATTGCATTGCGAACCTCCTCGGTCGGTGATTGTCCAGCCCCGCGCGCGCCGCGTGGCTCGACGTGTGCACGGACTGTCGAGCATGAGACACGCCACCCCCATGATTCGACGCATCCTGTTCCTGGTGCTCGGCACCGCGAACGCCGCCTTCGCGCAACAGCAGGGGCTCTTGCCCGAGGAGATCCCCGACCCGGGCCAACCGGTCGACGGCCTGCCCACCTGGGCCCTGGTCACGTTGACCATCGTGCTGGTCGCCGGCGGCATCGCCTGGCTGTACCGCCGTCGCAACGCCCGCCACCGCGCCCCGCGCAGCGAAGACTTCGACGCCGTCGTCGACGAGGCCGAGGCCCTCTACGCCCATGTGCGCCTCGAAGGCGACGACACCCTGCGCTCGCGCGCCGACCGCCTCGAGCGCCGCCTGCGCGCCCTCGACATCGCGCGCCACGAGAACCCGGCCATCGAGCGCAGCCCGCGCCTGCTCGGCCGCGCCCGCAGCCTGCGCGATCGCCTGCGCAAGCTCGACGACGCGGTCGGCCACGCCTGAGGGGGCGGCGGGGCGCCCTGCCCCGCCTCGAACACGGCGCCGACCGGGCCCCCTCACCCTCCGGACGTCCTACGAGTCCAGGTCCACTCCACAGCGCGCCAACACCGCTTCGGTCGGCTGTCTGACCTCGGTGGCAAGGCCCCTGCCCCGGCTCTCGTCCACCCCGCCCTTCACTCCGCCGGCACGTCCCAGCTCGGCCCCGGATCCAGCAGGTCGTGCTGCACCGCGTAGCGGACCATCTCGGCGACCGTCGCGACGCCCAGCTTGGCGCGCACCTTGGCGAGGTGGTTGCTGACGGTGCTCGAGTGGACGTCGAGCTCGGCGGCCACCTCGGCGACGGTGAGGCCGTTCACCATGCGCAGGAAGATCTGGTTCTCGCGGCGGGTGAGCGTTCGGTGGGGCGCCTCGGCGGGCTCGACGGCGGGGCGGGGATCGACCTCGCCGCGGCCGGCGCGGCGCACGGCGTCGATCAGCACGGCGGGTGGATGGTCCTTGGACACGTACGCTGCGGCGCCGCCGGCGAGGGCGCGGCGTGCGAACTGCTCCTCGGGGTGCATCGACAGCACCACCACCGCGATCGACGGGTAGGTGGCGCGCACGCGGCGCAGCACCTCGGGGCCGCTGACGATGGGCAGCGACAGGTCGAGCACCAGCACGTCGGTCCGCTTCAGCGCCTCGTCGTCGAGCACCTGCCGGCCGTTCTCGGCCTCGCCGACGATCTCGAAGCCGCCCAGCTCGCGCAGCACCTGCTTGATGCCGACGCGCACCACCGCGTGGTCGTCGGCGACGTAGACCCGCATCAGGCGTCCTCCGCGGCGGGCAGCGCGGCGCGGATGGTCGTGCCGGCGCCCGGCGCCGACCGGATGTCGAGGCGGCCGCCGCGGGCGCGCACCCGCTCGTCCAGCCCCAACAGACCGAAGCCCGGCGTGCCCTCGCTGGGATCGAAGCCGACGCCGTCGTCGGTCACCGCGGCCGCGTACAACCCGCCGTCGACCTTCAACGCCAGCGTCACCGTCGTCGCGCGCGCGTGCTTCAGCGCGTTGGTCGTCGCCTCCTGCAGCACCCGGAACAGCGCCAGCTCGAGGTCGCCGTCCAGGCGCGCCGTCGTCGGCAGGCCGTCGGCGTCGGCGGCGCCGGGGAAGGCGGGATCCACGGTCACCGCGCACGCGAGCCCCGCCGCGCGGACCCGCTCGCCGAGCCACTCGGCGGCGGTGGCGAGCCCGTAGTCGTCCAGCACGCGCGGCCGCAGCTCGGTCAGGAAGCCGCGCACCGAGCCGCTCGCGCCGTCGAGCAGCGTGCTCAGGTCCTCGAGCATGTCCTCGATGTCGTCGGTGCGATGGCTGATCTTCCCGTCCAGCCGGGCCAGCGCGTACCGGATGGCGGTCAGCGCCTGGCCCAGGTCGTCGTGCAGGTCGCGCGCGATGCGCCGCCGCTGCGACTCGAGCGCCTCGTCCAGGTGCGCCGCCAGCGACCGCAGATCCTGCGTCTGCGCCGCCACCCGCGCCGCCAACGAGTCGCTCAGATCGGCGAGCTCGGCGTTGGCCGCGTCGAGCTGCCGCGCCTGCATGAACGAACGGCGGAACACCCGCAGCAGGATCTCGCCGATCAGGATCGTGAACACGACCGCGAACAGCGCGAACGACACCTGCCCCAGCCCGGCCCGCTGGGTGAGCGTCTCGGGCGCGACCACGAAGAACCCGCCGACCAGGCCGCCGCCGATGAGGGCCGTCGCCGCGATGCGCGGCTTGAGGGACAGCGGGATGAAGGCCGCCGGCACCACCCCGACGAAGGCGTCCGCCAGCCAGATGAGCCCGTCGGCCCCGAGCAGGCCGAGCGACGAGCCGAACGCGGCCATCAGCGCCGCGTAGGCCAGCGGGCCCAACCACAGGATCCGCTCGCGAATCCAACCCGAGCCGAGCAACGCCGCCAAGGCCACGGCCTCCACCACCAGGGCGCGGCTGCGCAACACCCCGAAGGCCTCGCGCTCGGCGCCGGGCTGCATGACCCACGCGTCGAGTGGCCACCACGCGACGGTGAAGAAGGTGATCAACAGGACCGCGGAGACGGCGAACTCGGCGCTCAGCTCGACCGCGTAGGCGCGGAACGCCGCCTCGAGCGCGGGCCCCTGATCCGGCACCGGCTCGGGGAGTCGTAGACGCATGCGCCGCCGAGCATGCCCCGGCGCATCGACCCGCGCCACACCGGGTGTTCCACTCAATCGATGTCGATGCCGTCGTCGCTGATCGCCAGGTGCTGGTACTGATCGCCCCGGAACTCCACCAGCCCGGTCATCGACGCCGACCAGCTGTCGTCGAAGGGCAGGTTGAACTCGAGGGTCGTCGGCTGGAGGACGCGCACCTGCTCGATGGGCGATCCGTTGATGGTGCCGAACAGGTAGACGCCGTGGATGGTGGCCACGAACGACCCGTCGACCGTCACCGGGCGCAGATCGAAGCCCAGGGTGTTCAGCAGACCGAAGGCGTCGGCGCTGAGGACGAAGGTGCCCCGCACCTGCAGCTCGAGGTCGCGCACGTTCGTGCCGGCCGCCACCCGGGCGCGCAGCGCGCTCGCCGGCTGAACGGGGATGCGCTGCGGCAGCACCAGCGCGTTCAACCCCGCCTCACCGACCACGGTGAGGCGACCCCCGCCGTCGCGCACGTCGAGATCCGCCGTCGCCCGGGCGAGCGAGAAGCTGATCTCCAGGTCGCGAATCCGCAGGCCGGTGCGGAGCTCGCCGTTCGCGCCCACCCGGAAGTCGCGCCCCCCCGCGAGCGCGCTGGCGCCCGTGCGCAGGGGGTCGACGTCGACGACGGCGTGACCGATCAGGTCGAGGGCCGCGATGCCGAGCAGCGACACCGAGCCCCCCAGCCCGTAGGTGCCCTCGACGTAGAGGTGGCCGTCGAAGGGCCGCAGCGGCTCGCCCTGCAGGCCCGCGCCGTCGTAGGCGGGCACGAAGGGCAGGTTGCCCTGCGCCGACAGGCCCAGACCGCCGCTCTCGAGGTTGCCCAACCCCGGGACGCCGTCCAGATCGGCGCGGACGAACAGCGCCGGGTCGAGCGGATCGATCAGCAGCAGCCCCTCGGCCTCGTCGCCGAAGGTCAGCCGGAGCGAGCCGATGTTCGCGGTCACCCGGGCGTTCACCTGCAAGGTCACGTAGATACGCAGCGGATCGATGGGCGCCTCGAGGCCGTTCTGCAGCAGCGCGGCGCCCGACTGCACCCCGATGCGCGCCGTCGCCGGGCTGTTCAGCTGCACGGCGCCGAACAGATCCACGCCCGGGATGGCCACGTCGACCGTGCCCGCGATCCCCACGAAGGCGTCCGCGCCGCGCTCGAAGGCCACGTCGGCGCGCGGCATGGGCAGGTACTGCCCGTCGGGCAGCTGCATGTACACCACCCCGCGCACCGTGTCGGCGTCCGCCCCCTCGTCGACCACCTGGGCCGAGGCGTGGAAGGTGATCGCCGTGTCGCCCTCGCCGATCACGAACGGGACGGCGTCGTCGGGCAGCGTGTCCACCGGCCGCCCGAGCGTCTCGCGCTGCGCGTCGGTGCAGCCGCGGTCGTCGACCCCCGGCGCGCCGGGCGGCGTGCGCGGGCAGACGTCGCCGCCGTTGGGCACGGTGTCCTGATCCTCGTCCTGCCGCACCGAACAGCCGACCACGTTGACCGGCGCGCCCGGCCGGGTCTCTTCGCAGCGATCGGCGTCGTCGGGCACGTCGTCCCGGTCGCCGTCCTCCCAGGCCGAGCACCCGCGCTCGCTGACGTCGAAGTCAGGGCCCAGCAGCGTGAACGGGCAGGCGTCCTCTTCGTTGGGCACGCCGTCGCGATCCGTGTCCTGCCGCGAGTCGCAGCCGTTGCGGGTGAGGTTGCCCATGGGATCGGTGCCGGGGCAGCGGTCGGTGTCGTTGGGCTCGCCGTCGAAGTCCTCGTCCTGCGTGCGGTCGCAGCCGCGCGACGTCGTCTCGCCCACCGAGTCGGGGCAGGGATCCACCGCGTCGGGCACGCCGTCGCCGTCGCTGTCCTCGTCCGCCGTGCAGCCGCTGGCGTCGACGGGCACGCCCTGCGGCGACGTCGGGCAGCGATCGAAGGGTTCGAGCACGCCGTCCTGGTCGGGATCCTCCTCGACCGTACAGCCCACCGCCGAGACGGCCCCCTCGGAGCCCGCGGGGCTGTCGCTGCACAGATCGTCCTCGTTGGGCACGCCGTCCTGATCGCGATCCTCGAACTCGGTGCAGCCCGCGGCGTTGACCGGGTAGTACAGGTCGGAGGCGGGGCAGCGATCCGCGTCGCCGGCGACGCCGTCGCGGTCGAGATCGTCGGCCGGCGGCGGGCCGACATAGATCGGCACGTTGCAGACGCAGTCCCACGATCCCTCGGGCAGCACGCCGAGCGCGTCGATGCCCTCCTGGCAGGTGGGCGTGCCGTCGGCGGCGGCCGCGCGCTGCAGCGCGACGTTGCGGCCGACGCAGGCCTCGAACTCGGCGACGGTGCTCGGCCGGCAGTAGGGGGCGCGCAGGTCGAAGTCGGTCTGACAGTTGGAGGCCCACAGATCGGCGTCGGCCGGGAGGGTGTCGCAGAGGCCGCGGACGCGATCGCAGGCGGCGGGATCGCTCGAGCCCAGGAGGGCGGTCCGGACCCCGAAGTCCACGCAGCGCAGGGACTGCAGCTCGGCGCGGTACTGGATCTCGTAGGCGCCGACCTCGGCGCACAGCGTCGCCTGCGCGGCCGCGTCGAGCGCGCCGACGTCGAGCGCGTCGTCGAGGGTCGACTCGAAGGGCGGCTGATCGTCGGGCAGGCCGCCGCCGGGGCCGCCCCCGGTCCGCCGCCGGGCCCACCGCCGGGCCCACTGCCGGGGCCGCCGCCGGGGCCGCCGCCGGGGCCACCCCCGGCCCACCGCCGGGGCCTCCGCCGCCCGGGCCCCCGCCCGGCCCTCCGCCACCGGCGTCGGAGCCCGCCCCACCGCCGTCGCCGCCGCCGCAGCCGGCCGCCAGGGCCGCCACCAGGAGAACGCTCATCGTCCGTCGCGCGTGGGTCATCGGGATCACTCCTCGGAGGGACTGTTCGCCCTCCAGTGGAGTGCCGCGCGGGCTCGGCGACAAGGTGCGATCCCGGAAGCAAACAATTGTTTGGCCGAAGCCGCCCGGCGTCGAACGGTGGGGCAAGGAGGGTCCGGCGGCGGAGCGGGGGGCCGTGGTCGAGCGGAGTGACCATCATCGGGGGGGATGCAGCCACCCGATCCGCCGCCGGGATGCGCGCCGCGGGGGGGCGGCGCGCGCTGTGCCGATGCCGGACGGCATCGGACGCCCGCCGCGGGGGAGCGGCGGGCGCGGACACGCGGTGCGATCAGGCCTTCTCGGCGCCCTCGGTGGGCTCGGCGGCCTTCTTGGCGGCGCGGCGACGGGGCGCGGGCTTCTTGGCCTCGCCCTCGGCGGCCGGCTTCTTGGCGGCGGCCTTCTTGGCCGGCGCCTTCTTGGCCGGCGCCTTCTTCGCGGCGGGCGCCTTCTTCGCGGCAGGCGCCTTCTCGGCGGCGGGCGCCTCCGGGGCGGCCTTCTCCTCGGCCTTGCGCTCGCGCTTCACCCACGCCTTGAGCTCGTCGCCGGCGGCCTCGACGGCCTTGCGCAGCGCGTCCAGGCTCAGGCCGTCGTCGGTGCGCAGCGGCGCGGTGACGTTGTGGGGCAGGCGGGCGTCGACGAACCGGTCCACCTTCTGGGCCAGCTCGCGACCGCGGGCCTCGGCGGCCTCGACGCGCGTGCGGACGAACTTGGGCAGCTTCTCGGCGAGGTTCGACATGGGCTCACTCCGGGAGAAATGACGCAGCGCGTCAATCAGCGTTGACGCGACTTGTAACGCGGCGCGTCATACCGCGTCAACACGATCGGTGACGCGGCGCGTCATTTCTCGACGAAAGATCGACAACCAGCCGACTTCATTGATGAACATGCCTTCGAAGGCGCAGATCCCTCGCCCGCCTTCGTCCCATCTCGCCCGCCGCGCCCGAGCCCGCGAGCGTCAGGGGCTGGTCCAGGCCGCCCGCTCGTAGGTCCCCTGACCGTCGGCGCCCGTCCACGCGCCGCAGCGATAGCCCGGGTTGAGCCGGTCGCCGCCCGTGTGCCAGCAGAGCCGCTCCGCGGGCCGCCCCCTCTCCACGTCGCAGCTGTTGCGGTTGACCACCTGGCCCTCGGGCGCGAAGCCGATGCTCCACTCGGCGCTGAAGTACCACTCGACGCCGTTGTGCGTGTGCGTCCTCGCCGCGTTCGCCTGACCGGCGCCCGTGTCGGTGAACACCTCGTCGCGCTCGCCCATCGCCAGGACGTCCCACGTCGCCGCGCCCAACCGCCGGCACCCCAGCATCACGTAGTCGCCGCCGCAGGCCTCGACCAGCGCGGACACCGCCGTGTTCCCCTCGCTGTAGAGATCCGCGTGGCAGCGCCGCCAGCCCGCGAGGTCGTCGTCGGGCACCTCCAACCGCACGCCCTCGAAGCGATACAGCCCGCCGCACGATCCCTCGATGCACTCGACGCCCTCGTCACACACCACGTCGCAGGCGCCGCAGCGCGTGGCGTCGGCCATCACGTCCACGCAGGCGCCGTCGCACACCGCGTGGCCGGCCTGCTCGCACACGTCGCCGGCCGCCCCGCAGCCCTCGTCCTCGGGCCAGTCGACGCGCCCGTCCCCGTCGTCGTCCACGCCGTTCGCGCACCCGGGCGGCGCCGGCGGATCCGTCTCGTCGTCGTCCCGCGCGTCCGCGCACCCCGGATCGGCGAAGTCGACGAGCCCGTCGAGGTCGTTGTCCACCCCGTCGCGGCACCGGACGGCGAACAGCCCGCCGCTCTCGTCGTCGTCCGACGCCGCCGCGCACTGCGGATCGTCCGGCCAGTCCACCCGCCCGTCCGCGTCGTCGTCCTCCCCGTTCGCGCAGGCCCGCAGCCCCTCGTCGGCCTCGTTGGGGTCGGCGGCGTAGGCGCAGCCGGGATCCGCCGGCCAGTCCACCCGCCCGTCCCGGTCGTCGTCCGCGCCGTTGCTGCACACGGGCGCCGCGGCCGGATCCTCCTCGTCGCCGTCGCCGGCTCCCGCGCAGCCGGGATCCGCCGGCCAGTCCACCCGCCCGTCCCCGTCGTCGTCCTCGCCGTTCGCGCACGCGGGCGCCTCGGCCGGATCGTCTTCGCTGGCCCCCTCGGCCGTGCGGCAGCCGGGATCCTCGGGCCAGTCCACGCGCCCGTCCTCGTCGTCGTCGAGCCCGTTGAGACACGTGGGGCGGTGGCGGCGGACGTCGAGGTGGATCTCGAAGTCACCGGCGCCGCCGACCACCAGCAGCACGGTGCCGGCCGCGTCCAGGCGAAGGCTGGGCGCCGCGTCGCCGCCTGGCGAGCAGGTGGCCGGCGGTACGGACGCGTCGACGTCGCAGCCCACCTGCAGGCCGAGCGCGGGCGGGTTCTCGTCGTCGCCGTCGGCCAGCGTCGCGACGAGGGTCGCCGGGCCGTCGAGCAGGATCGGGTAGACGCGCTCGGCGGCGCCCTCGCCGCCGCAGCGCCAGCTCAGCACGTCGTCGGCGCCGTCGAGCGTCCCGCGCACGACGTACTGGCCCGGCCCGACCCGCGGCTCGACCCCCGGGCAGGCGGCGTCCTCGCGATCGGCCGCGGCCGACGCGCACTCGAGGTCGTCGGGCCAGTCGATCGCGCCGTCGCCGTCGTCGTCCACGCCGTTCGCGCAGGCGCTGTCCGCCTCGTCGCCCTCGTCGCGGTCCCGCGCGGTGGCGCAGCCGGGATCGGCCGGCCAGTCGACGCGCCCGTCGCCGTCGTCGTCCTCGCCGTTGTCGCACGCGCCGGCGTCCTCGGCCGCCCCGGTGTCGTCGAGGCAGCCGGGATCGTCGGGATAGTCGACGAAGCCGTCCCCGTCGTCGTCCAGGCCGTTCGCGCAGACGTCGCGCCCGCGCTCGGTGACGCCGCAGGGCAGCAGGCAGTCCGGATCGTCGGCGTCCACGCGGCCGTCGGCGTCGTTGTCCACCCCGTCGGCGCACGCCGGGTGGAAGGCGCCGGGCGCGACGCCGGCCGGGCCCAGCTCGACGAGGGCCTGCATCAGGGTCAGCAGCGCGAAGGCGTGGGACGACTCGGCCGTCCAGCCCGGCGCGGGCGAGCCGCCGTGGCCGGTGCCCCAGGCGCCCTCCGGGTCCTGCCACTGCAGCAGCGTATAGGCCACGTCGAAGTAGTGACCCGCCGGCGTCTCGGGATAGCCCAGCGCGGCCGGATCGCGGCCGATGAAGCGGGGATCGTCGGGCGCGACGCTCACCGCCAGCGCCTTGGTCAGGTACCACAGGTAGATGTAGGTCGAGGTGGGCCGGAAGCCGCCCACCATGTCGTCGTACCGGTAGTGCTCGGCCAGCCAGTCGACGGCGCCCAGCACGCGTGGGTCGTCGGCGGCCACCTCGCTGGTGCGCAGCAGCCACAGCCCCACGGCCGTCATCGACGAGCTCGGGTCCGAGCCCGCGTTGTAGCCCATGCCGCCGTCGGGGCGGATGACCGAGGTGAGGAAGGGCTGCATGGCCCGCAGCGCGTCCTCGTGACCGCCCACCGCCGCCAGCCCCATCGCACCGTAGTGCGTCGTGGAGAGGTCGCCTCGCGCGCCCGGCAGGCCGTAGTTCCAGCCGCCCTGGTTGCCGGGCGCCACGTCGCCCTGCGTGCGCAGCAGGTTCGCGGTCAGGTTCGCCGCGGCGACGGACGCGCCGAACCGCGCGCCCACGTCCTCGGGGCCCCCGGTGGCCAGGTAGGCGGTCAGCGCCGCCAGCGTGCCGCCCGAGCTGTAGGTGTACGGCGTGCCGTTGATCGTCGCGGCCGGATCGTTGTCGATGGCCTGGGCCAGCAGCCGCCGCACCATCGCCCGATCGGCCGGGGGCAAGCCGACGAAGCCGACCGCCGGGCCCCGCGAGATCCGGCTGCGCTGGCCCAGCATCACCAGCACCGCCAGGAAGTTGTGGCGCGCGTCGCTCGACCGGTAGCGGCCGCCGCCGTCCTCGGCGTCGCGGATCCACTGCACGCCCCGGTCGACGGCCTCGCCGACGGCCTGCTCGAAGGGCGTGATGGGATCGTCGGCGGGCCCCTCGCCGATCAGCCCCTCGTCGGCCTGCCCGTCCTGATCGTCGTCGATGCCGTTGCACACCTCGGCGCGGGCGGGGCTGCAGTCGGGCGACGCGGGATCCGGGCAGGCGCCGACGCAGGGCCCGAAGGGCGTCCAGGTGCCCTCGACGCAGCGCCGGCTGCGCTGCCCGCGGTCGTCGCGGCCGCACGCCTCGGTGTCGACGGCCTCGCCCGCGCACTCGGGCTCGTCGCCCGCGCAGGCCGACCACGCCGCCCACTGCCCGGCGAGGCACGTCCGCCGTCGCGTGCCCCGGTCGCCCGCGCCGCAGGCCTCGATCTGCTCGCCGCCGACGACGCACACGTCGGGATCCTCGCAGGCCGACCAGGCCGTCCAGGCGCCCTCGACGCAGGTGCGCCGCTCGGCCCCGCCGCCGTTCAGACCGCAGTCGCGGCGCGCGGCGTGATCGTCGACGCAGGCGTCGGGATCGTCGCAGTCGCCGAAGCGCCCCCAGACGCCGTCCTCGCCGCAGCTGCGCTCCTGGAGGCCGCGGCGGTTGAGCCCGCAGGGCACCTGCTCGAGGGCGCTGGGCTCGCACGCGACGGTGGGATCGTCACAGGCGCCCCACGCACCCCACGCGCCGTCCGCGCAGATGCGGCCGCGGGTGCCCTCACCGGTCGCGCCGCACGGCTCGGACTCGCGGGCCCCGTCCGCGCAGGCCGCCTCGCCCTCGCAGGCCCCGAAGGGCGTCCACGCGCCCGCCGCGCAGGTGCGGGTGCGGCGCCCTTCGCCGTCCCGGCCGCAGGCCTCGGTCTGGGCCGCGCCGTCGACGCAGTCGCCACCCTCGCACTCACCCCACGGGCCCCAGACGCCGCCCGCGCACACGCGCGTGGCCGTGCCGCCGCCGGTCTCACCGCAGGGGCGCGTCTCGGTCGAGCCGGCCGGGCAGGCCGCGCCGCCGTCGTCCGGCGCCCGCGCGTCGCCGCCGATCGCCGCGTCGCCGTCGATCGCCGCGTCGCCGGGCCGCGCGGCGTCCTCGCGCGGCCCGCCATCGGCCGGGCCCGGGGCGCACGCGCAGGCGCCGAAGCGCCCGTCGTCCCCGCAGATCTGGCTGCCGGTGCGCCCGTCCGCGCAGGCGCAGGCTTCGGCCCGACCGGGCACACAGGCCGCGGCCGCGTCGGGATCACCGTCCCGCCCGGTCCCCTCGGGGACGCAAGCGGGCAGCAGGAGAACGAGACAGAAGACGCGACGCATGTGGTGACTCCCCCAAGTCACCGGGAGCCTACCAAAGCAGGGGGGTGCCCGACAGCAGCACGATGGGACGGCGCGCGTCGGGGGGCGCGGCCGGCTACCGGGGCGCGCTCGCGGGCGTGATCAGGCCCCCGCGTCGGCGGCGGGCGCGGCGTCCGGCTCGGGCACACCCATGTCCGCGGCGGGGGCGCCCATGTCGTCGTCCCCGCCGCCGGGCCCCGCGTCCGGGCCGCCGGGCGCGGGCTCGGCGTTGCGGAACAGCTCGGGACACTTGGCCTGCACCGTCGCGCACTCGCTGGGCACCTCTTCGAGGCTCTCGATGTCGGTCCCGCCGAAGGCCGCGCCCAGCCGGTCGCTGATGCTCTCGCCGCCGCCCGCGTTGCTGCACGACAGGCCCGACACCAGCGTGCGGGCGTTGGCCAACGTGGCGTTGAAGCAGGTCTCGATCTCGTCGATCGACGCCGTGCACTTCTCGCGGTCGGCGGCGGCGCGGAACGGGCAGTCGTCCATCTCGGGGTCATCGCCGCCGTCGTCACCGCCGCCGAGGGCGTCGGGGTTCTGCCGGCAGAGCTGGGCGAACTGCTGGCAGTCGGCGGGCGTCTCGGCGAAGAGCAGGCCGGCCAGGGTGCAGGCCTGCGCGGGCGTCACCACGCGGGACGCGGCCGCGGCGTAGGCGTCGCAGAGCTGCGCGCCCTCGGCGTCGGTCAGGCTGTCGATGGTCTTGGCGGGTGGCACCCCGGACTCGACGGTCGGGCTGCCGCCCGCGCTGTCGCCGTCGTCGTCGCAGGCCACCACGAGGGTGATCGTCGTCAGGCCCGCGAGGGCCAGCTTCCAGCGCATGAGTTCTCCCCCGGTCGGTTGGGCGGCGCGCCCGACGGGCACCGCCGCCGCGCTATTCAACGCGGCGGCGGCGGGGGAGGCAAGACGGCGCGGGCGATTCAGCAGCCCTCGTCGACGAGGCCGTCGAGGTCGTCGTCGAGGCCGTTGCCGCAGCGCTCGCCCGCGGCCTCACCGAGCTGGGCGCACACGTTCTGCACGCAGCCGGCGTCGGGCGGGCAGTCGGCGTCGTCGCGACAGAAGGGGTCGCACTGGCCGTCGCCGTTCGCGTCGATGCAGGGGCCGGTGCACCACTGGCCGTCGGCCGTGCGGAAGCAGATCGCGTCGTCCTGCAGGCAGGCGCCCTGGTCGGGGATGGGATCCAGGCCCGGCGGGCAGGCCGCGCAGTCGTCCACCGCGCCGTTGCAGTCGTTGTCGACGCCGTCGTCGCAGATCTCGGGCAGATCGGGCGAGCGCAGCGGATCGGCGTCGTCGCAGTCGGCGCAGGCGTTCGCGCCGTCGCCGTCGAGGTCGGCGGCGCACATGCCCGGGATGCACTGCCCCGCGAAGCACACCTCGCCGGCCGCGCAGTCGAGATCGGCGTTGCACGCCGCGACGCACTCGCCGTTCACGCAGGCCTCGCCGGGCGCGCAGCGCACGCCGCCGCAGGCGTCGCTGCAGTCCTCGTCCACCAGGCCGTCGCCGTCGTCGTCGAGGCCGTTGCAGTCGTCGATGCCGGGCACGGCGCACAGGCCGGCCACGCAGCGCAGGCCGGCCGGGCAGTCGGCGTCGGCCATGCAAGCGTTCGGCTGGCAGGCGCCCTCGTCCACCCGGCCGTCGCAGTCGTCGTCCTGCCCGTTGCACACCTCGGGCGCGCCGCAGGCGTCGGGCGTGCACACCTGATCGACGCACCGATCGCCCGGCGGGCAGTGCTCGTCGGCGCCGCACACCAGCAGGCAGCGCCCGGCGCGGCACACCGCGTTCGGCGGACAGGCCCGCTCGGCGTCGCACTGCATGCAGTCCTCGTCGACGACGCCGTCGCCGTCGTCGTCCTGCCCGTTGCAGTCGTCGACGCCGCAGACGCCCTCGTCGATCCGCCCGTCGCAGTCCTCGTCGCGGCCGTCGCAGGTCTCGACGCCCTGCGGGCCGACGGTGGGATCGCGGTCGTCGCAGTCGCTGCACCCGTCGGCGCCGTCGCCGTCCATGTCGATGCCCGCGCACGGGCGCGGCGTGCACAGCCCGTTGATGCACACGTCGCCGGGATCGGCGCAGTCGGCGTCGGCGGCGCAGGCGACGACGCACTCACCGTCGATGCAGGCCGCGTTCGGCGGACAGGCGGCGTCGTCGGCGCAGCCGGGCTGTCCGCAGTTCAGCCCCTCGTCGACCTGCCCGTCGCCGTCGTCGTCGAGGCCGTTGCACACCTCGGCGCGCTGGCCGGGCCCGCACACGCCGTCCACGCACACGTCGCCCGCGTCGCAGTGCGCGTCCTCGCTGCACACCAGCCGACAGGCGTCCTCGACGCAGATCGAGTTGGGCGGGCAGCCGTCGCCGCAGCCGCCCGGGCCGGGGCAGTCGAGCCCCTCGTCGATCCGCCCGTCGCCGTCCTCGTCGAGCCCGTCGCACAGCCGCTCGTCGGGCGACTCGACGCAGGCGCCCGCCGCGCACGCCTGCCCCGCGGGGCAGTCCGCGTCGTCGACGCAGGCCGGCGCCGGCGCCGCGTCGTCATCCGGCCCGACCGAGCCGTCCAGCCCGCCGGGGCCAGCGTCGTCGCCACCGGCGTCGCCGTTGCGCGCCACCTGCTCGTCGGCGTCCAGCGGACAGCCCGCCAGGCTCATCCCCAGCGCCAGCGTGCCCACCACCTGCATCCATCGCGTCATCGGAGTCCTCCTCCGGGCCCTCGCCGTGTCGCGGCCCGGTCTCACTCCCCTGTTGGGCGCAGGGCGCCGCGTCCGTCGAGAAAAGTCGCGCTTTTGCCGGAGGCCCCGTTCGATGTTGAATCCGGCGCATGCGCCGCGCCGCCCTGCTCGTCTGCCTGCTGCTGCCCGCCCTCGCGGCGGCGCGGCCCGTGCGCCTCGAGATCGTCGAGGCGCCGCCGTCCTGCCCCGGCGTCGAGGCGGTGACGGCCGCGGTGGCCCGGCACCTCGGCCGCCCGGGGGTGACCGCCGACGCGGAGCGCCGCGTCGTCGTGCGCGTGGCCGAGGCCCCCGGCGCGGGCCTCGAGGCGTTCGTGCGCCTGGTGCAGAACGGGCGCGCGCGGGGCTCGCGGCGCCTGCGCGCGCCGCAGGGGGACTGCGCCGAGCTGATGAACGCGGTGGCCCTGCAGGTGGCCTTCCTGGTCGATCCGCTCGTCGCGCCGCCGCCCGAGCCGCCGCCGCCGCCCGCCGCCGAGCCCGCCCGGCGGCGCCGCTGGACTGGGCGGTGGGCGCGACCGGCGCCGGCGTCGTGGGCGCGGGGCCCAGCCTCACCGGCGGCTTCGGGCTCGACGCGCTGCTGGGCTGGGGCGCCTGGGGCGTCGGGCTCGACGCGCGGTACGACCTGGCCACCGCCACCGACCATCGCGGGGGCACCATCGAGGTGGGCCGCACCACCGTCGGCCTGCGCGGCTGTTGGCGTCCGGGCGGCTGGGCGGCCTGCGCCCTGCTGCGCGGGGGCGCGCGCCACGCGGGCGCCGCCGGCTTCGACGCGACGGAGGATCTCACCCTGCCGGTGGTGGCGGCCGGCGCGCGCGGCGGCTACGGCTGGCGCCTCGGGCGCGTGCACCTGGCCCTGTTCGCCGAGCTCACCGCCGATCTCAACGCCACCCGGCTGCGGGTGGACGACACCGTCGCGTGGACGGCCGACACGGTGGGCGCCGCTGCGGGGCTCGTGCTGGGCATCGGGGCCCCGCGCTGAGAAAATCCGACGGACGCGGCGCCCCATCCCCAAAATGGGGGCGATGACCGCGCCCGCCCCCTCGCTGCCCGACGTCACGGCGCCGCCGCCCTTTCGCGCGGTGTACGACGCGCACTTCGATCACGTGTGGCACACGCTGCGGCGGCTGGGCGTCGCGGCGCGCGACCTCGAGGACGCGGCCCACGAGGTGTTCGTGGTCGTGCACCGCAAGCTGCGGACCGACTTCGACGCGTCGCGACCGGTGCGCCCCTGGCTGACCGGCATCGCCTACCGGGTGGCCGCGGACGAGCGCCGGCGGGCGCGCCACCACCGCGAGCGGCTGGGCGCGCCGGACCTGGCCGCCGTGGCCGATCCGGGGCCGGCGCCGGACCGGGTGGTCGAGGCGCGCGAGGCGCGGGCCGAGGTGCAGGCCGCGCTCGAGGCGCTCGACCTCGAGAAGCGGGTGATCTTCGTGATGAGCGCGCTGGACGGCGAGCCGTGCCCGGCCATCGCCGAGGCGCTCGGCCTGCCGCTCAACACCGTCTATTCGAGGCTGCGCGTCGCGCGGCAGACGTTCGCGGCGGCCGTCCGGCGCCGCCGCTTCGTGGAGGGGGTCCGATGAGCGAGCCCACCTGGGACGACCCCGAGATGGAGGCCCTGCTGGCCGCCGAGCGGGCCGCGCCGCCCGCGCCCGCCGCCGCCCGGACGCGGGTGCTGGCGCGCGTGGGCGCGACGGTCGGCGCCGCGGTGGCCACGCAGGCCGCCGTCGAGGGCGCGCGCGCGGCCGCCGAGGTGGCGGCGCCAGGGGCCGCGGGCGGGGCCAGGGTGGCGGCGACCACCGGCAGGGTCGGCGCCAGCGCGGGCGCGGGCCTCGCCGCCAGGGCGGGAGCGCCGCGGCCAGCGCCGCGAAGCTGGCCTGGGCGCCGGCGCTCTGGACGCTCTTGGGGTTGGGCGCGGTCGGCGGCGGCGCGGTCTACGTGGCGACCGACGACGCGCCGGTGATCCCGGTCGAGGCGCCCACCGCACCCGAGGGCCGCCGCGGCGCCTGCCGAGCGCCGCGCCCCCGCGCCCGGATGGGCCGGCACCCGCCACGCGCGCGCGCCGCCGCCCGCTGCGGGCGCTGGCCGAGGCCGAGCCCATCGAAGCGTGGCGCCCGGCGGCCGAGCCGGCCGCCGATCCGGTTCGTCCAGCCGCCGAGCCGCCCGCCGACCAGCTCCGCCCGGCGCCCGCGCCGCGCGTCGATCAGGTGCGGCCGGCTGTCGCGCGACCCCCGGCCGCGACCGACCCCCGCCCGCCGAGCGATCTCGCCCCGCCCCAGCCCGCGCCGCTCGCCGCGACAGCCCGCCCGCCCTCGCTGCCGGCCCCCGAGCCCGCGCGCGACCCGATGCCCGCGACGCCTCACGTCCCAGCGCGGTCAGCGGCCGACGCGCCGCCCCCGGTGGCCGAGCCCGCGCCCGCGCCGCCGGCCCGCGACGACGATCTGGCCGCCGAGCGCCGCCTGCTGGCCCGCGCCCGCGCCGCGGTGGCGCAGGGCGACGCCGACGCCGCGCTCGACGTGGTCGCGGCCCACGCGCGTCGCTTCCCGCGCGGTCGCCTGCGGGAAGAGCGCGCCGTCGTGCGGATCCAGGCGCTGGTCTTGGCGGGCCGCGCCGACGAGGCGCGCGACGCCGCGGCGCGCTTCGGGCGCGATCACCCGAACAGCCTGCTGCAGGCGGTGGTCGACGAGGCGATCGGCCGCTGACCGAGCGCCCGCCGATCAGAAGTCGTAGGACAGCCCCACCTGCTTCGAGGGCGCGGCGATGATGCGCTTCGCCTGGAAGGCGCCGGCGTAGCTGCCGAAGACGCCCAGGCCCTCCCACACCCGCACGTGCAGCTGATAGACGGGCGAGACGTAGGTGACGCCCTCGCCCAGGCCCGTGGCGGTGGCGTTCAGCAGGTCGTCGTCGTCGGCGAGGCTGTGCTGGGCGTCGACCGCGAAGACGAACCACACGCGGTCGAGCACGAAGATGGGCCACTGCACGCCGATCTTCGCGCGCCAGGTCACCGCGTCCGCGCCGTCGACGCGCGCCTGGTAGCCCGCGCCGGCCTCGAAGAAGTGGCGCAGCGGCCAGGCGCCGCCGCCGAAGGTGGTGCCCAAGCGCACGGCCGGCTCGACGACGACGGCGCCCTCGCCGGTGGGCAGGCTGCGCGCGATCAGGCGCGCGCCCGGGCGATCGACCGCGTCCACGCCCTCGGGATCGGGGGACGGATCGCCGGTGGGCAGCTTGACCGTCGCGCCGAAGGTCACCCGGACGGGCGCGACGACGACGCCGCTCCACGCGCCCACGCGCAGATCGCCGAGGCCCTGCGTGGCGCCCTGATCCTCCAGCTCGTTGTGCCGGTACAGCTCGCCGTCCAGGCTGAGCGTCAGCCAGCGCTCCACCACACCGACCTCGCCGTACACACCCACGCTGGTCTGCGTGTAGGTCGTCGGCAGGTCGCGCGTCTCGCCGTCCTTGTCGTACAGGCGATCGCCCGAGATGTGCGTCAGCGAGGTGTTCACGTAGCCGTGGCCGGCGTCGCGCGTCCAAGCCTGGGCGGCGGCCACGCCGGGCAGCGCCATCAGCGTCGCGATCAGCAGCGCCCTCACTGGACGTCCTCCAGGACGGCGTGCGCCACCTCGACGCCGAAGGGCTCGCAGAAGACGAAGGCGCGCCGGCGGTCGCCCGGCGGCCCGGGCAGGCGGTACATCTGGGCGCCGCGCACGGTGCTCATGGCGCCCAGCCGGAGGTCGCCCGCGCCGGGATCGAGGCGGCTGCCCAAGGCCTCGCGCGTGGACAGCACCACCACCGGGCCGGGCACCCCGCTGGTCGAGAAGTCGTCGCTGAAGCGCAGGGCGAAGCCCCCGTCGGCCAACCGAACCAGCTGAGAGGCGCCGGTCGCCGGGTAGTCGCTGGGCATCCACGGGCCCTCGGCGAGGATCATCTCCTCGGCCGGGGGCGCGGCGTCCTGGCGGCCGGCGCCCGCGTCGTCGGGCGACGCCCCCCCGTCGGCGCCGCCGCCGACCGCGGCGTCGGGCCCGGGCGCGGCCGCGTCCACCGG
Organism: Myxococcales bacterium; assembly: GCA_020633465.1. GTDB lineage: Bacteria > Myxococcota_A > Bradymonadia > UBA7976 > UBA1532 > JACKDN01. The sequence goes on along the minus strand of JACKDN010000012.1, from coordinate 60,038 downwards.
CCCGCCGCCGCGCTGCGCCGCCTTGACCGCCTCGGGGCGGAGATCTTCGAAGCCCGCGTCGCACGCACCGAACGCGAGCGCCGCGAGGCAGGCCCAAAGCAACCTTCCCATGGATCCTCCCAGCCGTCCCGCCCCCCTACGATCGCGACGGCCTGTCGTTACGAAGGCGATGCGGTATCGTCGCGCACCGTCGCACGAGGAGGAACCGCGATGAGCCGCCGCTGGCGTTTCGAGCCCGACTTCATCGAACAGCGCTTCTCGTGGCGCGGCGAGAAGAAGGCGACGCACGCGGTGCACGCGGCCGTCGACGAGGTGCTGCGCGCGCCCGGCGACGTGCAGCGCGAGGGGGCCCTGCGCTTGATCGAGCGCCTTTGGCCGGCCATCCAGCAGGTGAACCGCGCGCCCGGCCACCTGGACGAGGCCATGGAGCGCGGGCTGCGCGCGCTGGTCGAGCTGCTCGCGCCCGCCAGCGAGGCCGAGCTCGAGCGGCTGTGGGCCGCCCTCGAGCGCGACTGGGGCGGCGTGCTGGCGCCGGTGGCCGCGTCCTGGGGCGCGCTGTGCGGCGATCGCGAGGCGGCCGCGCGCTGGGCCGATCGGCTGAAGCGGAAGGTGCAGTGGGCCTGGGCCGAAGATCCCACCGATCGCTGCCCGGCGGCCGTGCCCTGCCTGTCGGCGATGGAGGCCAGCGGGCGGCGCGACGCGCTGCTGGCCATGCTGTCGGTGGGCGCGCCGGACGCCTGGGCCGTGCGGCGCTTCGGCGCGCGCGCGGTGCGGGCCCGCGACGGCGCCGAGGCCGCGGTGGCCTACGCCGAGGCCAGCACCCCCGCCGACGACTTCGAGGCGCGCGAGCGCGCCGCCTTCTGCGAGGCCACGCTGCTCGACGCCGGCCGCCCCGACGAGGCCTACGCGCGCTTCGCGCTGGCCGCGACGCACGGCCACACCCACCTCGACACCTGGCGCGCGCTGCACGAGAAGTACCCCGACCGCGACGGCGCGGCGCTGCTCGAGGACCTGATCGCGACGACGCCGGGCGACGAGGGCAAGTGGTTCGCCACGGCGCATCGGCTGGAGCGCTTCGACCGCGCGCTCGAGCTGGCCGGGCAGAGCCCCGCCGATCCGAAGGTGCTGCTGCGGGCGGCGCGCGATCACGCCGAGGATCGGCCCGACTTCGCGCTCGAGTGCGCGCTGCTGGCGCTGCGCTGGCTGGCCAGCGGGCGGCTGTACAAGGCGACCGACGACGCCATCGACGAGGCCTACGCGCGGGCGACCGCCCTGGGCGCCGCGCTCGATCGCGGCGCGGACGTGCGCGCGCGCGTCGACGCCCTGGTGAGCGAGGCGCGCGAGCCGAAGGTCCGCCGCCGTCTCGGCGGCTGACCGCCACCCGACTGTCACGCCGGCGCCCGCGCCCGCTATGCTGCCCCGACGCGTGGGGAGACGGCATGGCGAGACGCATCGGATGGATCGCGGCGCTCTGCGTCGCGCTGTGGGCGTGCGACGACGACGGCGGCTCGGCGGCGCCGGCGCAGGACGGGGCCCTCACAGACGGCGCGGCGTCGGACGCGGGGCCGGGCGACGCGCGGGTGGACGCAGCACCTCCGGTCGACGTCGGCCCGCAGCCGGACGACGCGGCGACCGACGCCGCGCCGCCCACCGACGCCGGCCCGCCCGATCTCGGCCCGCCGCCGGACGGCCCGCGCCTGCTGGGCGTCGTCTGCCCCGGCGCGGGGCGCGCCACCGCCGCCGTCCTCGAGACCGACGAACGCCTCGACGGCCCCGACGCGATCGGCAGCGCCGGCGATCTGCTGCTGATGAACGACCGCGCGGCCTTCGTGATCACCGGCCCCGGCCCGCAGAAGACCTACTACTACTATCCCGGGGTGCTGGCCGACGCCGTGCCGCTCGAGGACTGCGCGCAGACCGCGCCCGACCGCTTCGACGAGGTCGGCTTCCTCGTCGGGCGCCCGGATCTGGCCGACTTCCCCCAGTCGGTGCTGCGCGCGTTCCACGGCACCCGCGCCGAGGTCGTCGACGACGGGCGCGGCGGGGGCGAGGCCCGCATCCGCCTGCACGGCGTCGACGACATCCAGTGGCTGGTCGAGCTCGAGCTGCTGAAGCGCGCGGTGCTGTCGGGCGGCCGGAAGGATCTGAGCGAGGCCATGGGCCTCGAGCTGTACCTCGACCTGGTGTTGCCGCCGGACAGCCACGTCCTGCGCGTCGAGCTGCACGTGCGCAACCTGCTGGGCGAGCCCCAGCGCGTGCTGGCCGGCGCCATGGCCATCTTCGGCGACACCGCCCCCGCGACCTACTTCCACGACGCCGGCCTGTCCTTCGGCGGGCTGTCGCTGCGCCTGGGGCTGCCGTGGATCACGTCGCGCAGCGGCGACGGCGCCTGGGCCCTCGCCATGGCCGACGCCAACGTCGCCACCACCAACATCGCCGGGGTCGACGCGTTCCTCGACGGCGACGCCCTGCTGCGGCCGCCGACGCTGGCCGCCGCCGGTGAGGACGGCGACCGCCGCGTCTTCACCTTCTTCCTGGCCGTGGGCGATCGCGACGTGAACAGCGCCGTGCGCCACCTGCAGGCCGCCAACCCGCGCGGCCTGCGGCGCTCGCCGTACATGCTGGGGCCCTTCGGCGGCCGGGTGGTCGACGCCGAGACGGGCGCGGCGGTGGGCGGCGCCGAGGTGATCGTCGCGATGCGCAACCAGTCGAACGCCTGGGAGCCGCTCGACGCCGTCACCACCGACGACGACGGCACCTTCGCGGGCATGATCCCCGCGGTGGGCGCGCCCCTGCGGGCCGAGGTGCGGGTGGCGGGGCGCGCCGCGCCCGAGCCCGTGCCGATCGACCTGGCCACCGCGGACGTGCTCGATCTCACCGTGCCGCCCGCCGGCGCGCTGCGCTTCACCGTGCGCGACGACGCCGGCGCGGCCATCCCGGCCCGGGTGCAGCTGTTCGACGACGCCGGCCGCGAGGCCTACCGACTGTACGCGGTGCCGTCACCGCGCACCCGCCCGGTCGTGCCCGGCGCCTACACCGCGGTCGTGTCGCGCGGCTACGAGTGGAGCGTCGTCGAGCAGCCCATCGAGGTGCCGCCCAACGGCGAGGGCGATCTCGAGGTCACGCTCACGCGCGTGCTCGACACCACCGGCTGGCTGTCGACCGACGGCCACATGCACGCCGGGCCCAGCGCCGACAGCACCGTGCTGATCGCCGAGCGCCTCGAGACGGCCGCCGCCGCCGGCCTGGACGTCGCCATCTCGACCGACCACGAGATCGTGCGCGACTGGAAGGTGGGCCTGCCCGAGGCGGGCCTCGAGGGCGTGCTGGCCGTGGCGACCGGGCAGGAGGTCACCGCCAGCCTGCCCGAGCACGTCAACGCCTACCCCTTCGAGCCGCTGCCCGCCGACCAGGACTTCCGCGGCGGTCCGGTGGTCTGGTACGGCCTCGACCTGGGCCAGGTGTTCGCCGCCATCCGCGAGCGGGGCGCCGGCGTCGTGCAGCTGAACCACCCGCGCAACGGCTGCAACTACCTGTGCCTGATCGGCTACGACCGGCTGACCGGCCGCCCGGCGGTGGACGATCCCACCCTCTTGGGCTTCCCCCCCGAGGCCGAGCTGTGGTCGTGGGACTTCGACGCGGTCGAGTACATGAACGGCACCCGCTCGCCCTTCGTGGATCCGGCGGCCCCCGACTCGACGGGCATGTTCGAAGACTGGACCAGCTTCTTGAACCTGGGCCACCGGGTGACGGCGATGGGCGTCACCGACGTGCACGGCCACGGCGTCGGCACGCCGCGCACCTTCTTCGCGGCGCCGACCGACGATCCGGGCGCGTTCACCGACGCGATGCTGACCGACGCCATCCGGGGCGGGGCGGCCCAGGTCAGCGCGGGCGCCTTCGCGCGCGTCACGGTCGACGGGGCCGGGCCCGGCGAGGACGTCACGCTGGTCGACGGCGCGGGCACGCTGCGCCTGCGGGTGGACGCCCTGCCTCAGATCGACGTCACCCACGCGATCGTCTACGTGAACTGCGACGAGGCGATGAAGATCGCGGCGACCGCGCCCGGCGACGTGGTGAAGCTCGACGTCGAGCGGGCGCTCGCGCTCGACGCCGACGCCTACGTCGTCGTCACCGCCCACGGCGCCCAGCCCATGCCGCGCGCCTTCGACGACTACGACGGCCTGCGCACCCCGCGGGTGACGACCAACGCGATCTACGTCGATGCCGACGGCGACGGCGTCTTCACGCCGCCCGGTGGCAAGACCTGCACCTACGACCTGTCGGCGCCCTGAGGCCGACGCCTCAGATCACGTCGACGACCAGCGCGGTCACGTTGTCGGGGCCGCCGGCGTCGAGGGCGGTCAGCGCCAGGCGCCGCGTGGCTGCGGCGGCCTCGCCCTCCTCGGCCAGCACCCGCGCGAGCGTCGCGTCGGGCACCACGTCGGTCAGCCCGTCGGAGCACAGCAGGTAGCGGTCGCCCGGGCGGGCGGCGTCCTGGCCCGCCTCGACCTGCACGTGCGGGAAGGTGCCCACCGAGCGCGTCAAGAGCCGCATCGGGCCGAAGGCGGCGGCCTGCTGCGGGGTGATGCGGCCGATGCGCACCAGATCGCCCACCGGCGAGTGATCGAGGGTCAGCGCGCGCAGATCGCCGTCGCGCAGGCGGTACAAGCGGCTGTCGCCGACGTGCGCCCAATGGGCCTGCCCGCCGTGCAGCCACAGCGCCACCACCGTCGTGCCCATGCCGCGCAGCCGCACGTCGCCCACGCTCGCGTCGTAGACGCGGCGGTTCGCGCCCTCGATGGCGCGCCGCAGGGCGTGGGCCCGGTCGAGGGCGGTCGGCGGCGCGTCGGCCAGCCCGCCCAGGCTGTCGACGGTCAGCGCGCTGGCGCGGTCGCCGGCCTGATGGCCGCCCATGCCATCGGCGACGACGAAGACGCCCGCGCGCGCGTCGGCGAACCAGGCGTCCTCGTTGCGGCTGCGCACGCAGCCGGTGTGACAGACCGCCGCGCCCTCGACGGCGCCGCCGGCGAAGACCACGGCGGGCACCATCGGAGGGGTCGCGAAGACGTCGGGGGCAAAAGCGCGGGCGTTCATGGCGATCTCCTGAGGTCGATGTCGGGCTGTTCGACCATCGGGGCGCGAACGAGTCACATCGGAGTGAAGAAAGTCAGCTGGCGGCTGCCAAGGGCGCGCGCCAGCCGCCGTGCTGGCCCGCCCAGGCGTCGAGGCCCGCGGGATCGTGCACCAGCACCTCTTCGCGCAAGAGGGACGTGTGCTCCCACATCTCGGTCACCATCGTGCGGGCCCGGATGGGGCTGACGCCCACCTGCTCGGCCAGCCAGCGCAGGTGGCACGAGGGCGTGCCCGGGCGTCCCATGCGCCGGGCGCGGTGCCCATAGCCGGCCAGCACCCGCGCGATGCGAGCGGTGACGGCGGGATCCTCACCGTTCAGCACGCGGCCGGTCAGCGAGTGGATGCGGTCGACCAGCAGCGCGTGCAGCCAGGCGTGCGTCGAGGGCTCACCGTCCAGCCGCAGGGCCAGGGCCTCGCGATCGATGGTGACCAGATCGACCTCGGTGGCGTGCGCGACCGCGTGCGTCTCGTACTGCAGCCGGCCCACCAGCGTGGCCTCGCCGGCGAGGGCGCCCGGCCCCAGCAGCGCCACCTCGCTGGACTGCCCCCGGCGGTCGACGCCCACCAGCCGCACGCTGCCGCGCTCGACCACCGCCAGGTGGCGGGCGGGCGCGCCCATCCCGAAGATCGTCTCGCCGCGCGCGTAGACGCGGCGCTCGGCCGCCTCGCCCAGGCGCCCCTCTTCGGGCGACTCGACGAAGCTGGACGAGAGGGTGTCGAGGGCGCCGAAGAACATGCCGTCGTCGCCGGGCTGGAAGCCCAAGCCGGCGAGGACGCCCGCGACGCCGTCGGCGCGCACCTCGATGCGCTCGGGGGCGGCGCCGCGCAGGGCGGTGGCCGCCCGCAGCGCCACCTTCAGCGTCGCCACCAGGCCGCCGACCCGGTGATCGCCGGTCGCGCCCCCGGCCACCGGCTCGATGCGGGCGGTCGCGCCGCGCAGGCTCACCGCGGCGGCGCCGGCTGGCCGCTCGTCGGCGCGCCACACGACGACGCGGCCGGGCACGCCGGCCGGCGGGCGAACGCCGAACGCCGCGGCGAGGGCTTCGTCTTCGGGGCTTCGGACGACGTGGATGCGCTGGGCCATGACCACCTCCAGACCCGTCGGTCGGACGCGGGCGCCGGGCGGCTGAATCGAAGGGTGCTGGGCGACTCCGGCCGACGCCGCCCGCCGCGGTCCGCTATGATCGGCGGGCGTCGATGAATACCGGGCGCCGCCGCACGTCGCGGGCCCGCCTCTCGACCTGGAGTCCCGATGCGTCGCCTGGTACTGCTCCTCTTCGGCCTGCTGTGCCTGGGGGTGGTCCTGCCCCCTCAGGCGGCCTGGGCCGTGCCGAGCAGCGCCGTGCGCAAGCGGGCCAAGTCGAAGGGCGACGACGACGCCAAGAAGCGCAAGAAGCCGCGCCGCAAGCCCGCCCGCCGGGCCATCCCCAAGCCCCGCCCCGCGCCACGCCGACGCCCGGTGCGCCGCCCCCGCCGCGCCCGCCCGCGCCCGCGCCGCGCCCCCCGCCCCTGCCCCCGCGCGCCGAGCCGCCCGCGCGCCGGGCGACCCCCCGGCCCCGCGCCCGCCACCACGACCACGATCGCGACGACGCCCGGCGCCGCTCGCGCGCCCGCTGGGAGCGCACGCGCCGCCGCGTGCTGGACGCCACCCGTCGCCGCCAGAGCTACCCGGCCCCGGTGACCCTCTACGTCGCGCCGTCGCCGGCCCCCACGCCCGAGCCCACGCCCGCGCCCGCCCCCGAGCCCACGGTCTACCAGGGCACGGGCGACATCCCCCCGGCCGCCCTGCAACGCGCGCTGACGCTCGAAGGCGGCACCGCCGCGGCCCCGATCGCGCCCGGCCAGGCTGGCCCGATCCGCATCCCCGCCACCATCCTGACGCCCGCCCCCCGCGAGCCGGGCGCGCTGGCGGGGCCCTCGGCCGAGGCCCTCGAGGGCACCACCGAGCCCGAGCCGACGCCCTTCGTCGAGGCCCTGCACCTGGACGCGAGCTGGTCGCACTGGACCTACAGCCCCGTCGCCGACGACGGCCCCATCGACACGCGCGTCGGCTTCACGACGGTCGAGACCTACGACATCGAGGCCATCGACCTGTACCGCCTGGCCCTGACGCTGGACACGCGCTACGCCTCGATCGCCCTCAGCTATGCGACCAACCAGGGCTTCGCGGTGGGCGACGGCCAGGCGTCCCTGCTCGATCTGGTGGTGCACTTCGCGGGCGTCGAGTACCTCGACCGCCTGCGCTTCGAGTTCCAGACCCTGGACTTCGATCACGGCGAGGCCCGGCTGCTCGAGCGCGACGGCGGCGCCCTGATCCAGCGCGCCGCCTTCGACGTGCAGATGACGTGGGGCGAGGTGCGCTACAGCTTCCTGCCGCCGGTCTACGTCTTCGGCCGCCTCACCCGGCACGCGCTGCCGCGCAACGTCTACCTGGTCGAAGAGGGCACCGCCGCCGAGGGCCTGCGCACCCAGATCAGCGATCAGCTGCTGCAGGTCGACCACACCGTCGCCTTCCTCGGGCTGGGGCTCGAGACCGACGAGCGCGCGCGGCCCCCGCTCATCGCGGGCATCAAGGGCGGCCTGGGCTACGGCGGCTACACCCTCTCGTCGGTGGTCGGCGGCGAGCGCTTCGACGAAGGCAACCTGACCGCCGGCCTGGTCGAGATGACCCTGGGCTATCGGCTGCACCTGGGCGATCACGTCGCCTTGGGCCTGCGCGACGATCTCACGCTGCAGCTCTTGACCCCCACCGGCCTGCCCGACGGCATGCGCCGCACCGTCGAGGCGGCCGGCGCCGATCCCGACGGCTTCGCCCTCACCTTCGGGCAGGCCGACGTCGTCAACCGCTTCTCGATCTTCTTCGAGCTGACCCTCTGACCCGCCCCTGGGAGCCTGCTGCACATTCGGGGCACTTCGCGGTGCACGCCCCCGAATGCTCGGCTCGGCGTTGCGAAAGCAAGGCGATACCGCCGGGTATCGTCATGCTTCCGCGCCTTGATCCCAGCCTTCGGTGACGCACCCCGCTCGACCCCTCTATTCGCAGCAGGCTCCTGGCCAACGGCGCGCGAACCTGACAGATTCGCCGCGAACGATCGGCCGGGAGCGCGCGTGGGGCCCCACCACGAGCAGGTGTGTCCAGTCTGCCGCCAGACCTACGGCGCCGGGCACCTGGTGTGCCCCGAGGACGGCGCGCGCCTGCGCCGCTACCTGGTGGGGCGCATCGTCCACGGCCGCAACGTCGAGGCGCTGCTCGACGTGGGGCCCGCCGGGCTGATCTACCGCGCGCGCAACGTGGGCCTCGACCGCGAAGAGGCCCTCGAGGCGCTCGATCCGCTGGTCGGCGTCGAGCAGATCGAGCGCTTCCGGCGCGAGATGCAGGCCCGCGCGCGGCTGCGCACGCTGTGCCTGCCCCGGCTGCACGAGGTGGCCCTGCGCAGCGAGGCCGGGGACGATCCGGGGGCCGAGGTGACCGCCTCGCCCTTCGTCTTCCGCGAGCTGATCGGCGGGCGCACCCTCGACGCGCTGCTGGCCGACGGCCCCCTGCCCCCGCCGCGCGCGGCGGCCCTGGTGGCGCCGCTGGCCGACGCGCTGGCCGCCGCGCACCGCGAGGCCTGGTGCACGGCGCGCTGCGCCCCAGCGTCCTGCGCGTGCTGGGCGACGACGACGGGGCGACGCCGTGCCTGCTGGGCTTCGCGCTCGGCCGCCCCGGCGCCGACGACCTCGAGCTGGCCGCCTGGGCCGCGCCCGAAGTGTTCGACGGCGCCACCCCGACGCGCCACGCCGATCTCTACGGCCTGGGGCTGCTGCTCTACACGCTGCTGACCGGGGCCAACCCGCGCGCGGCGCTCGATCCGGCGGCGGGCGCGTTCGCGCGGGTCGAGGCCGAGGTGCCGCCGCTGCCCGTCGACGAGCCGCCCGGCCTCGACGAGCTGCTCGCTGCGATGCTGGCCCGCGACGTCGGCGCGCGCATGGGCGACGCGGCCCGCGTGCGGCCCTGCCTCGAGGCGCTCGAGCTGTTGCCCAGCGCCGCCAGGCTGGCCGAGGCCCACCGGCGGCTGGCGCGGGCCGAGGCGCGCGCGCGGCGCGGCCGCTGGCCGGGCATCGCCGTGGGCGTGGCGGGGCTGGCCGCCGCCGCCATCGCCTGGACGACCCGCTCACCCGCGCCCCCGGCCGCGCAGCCCACCGCGCACGCGGCCACGGCGGCCGTCGCCCCGCGCCCGACGCCGCGGTCGTGGCCCCCGACGCCGCCGCGCCGACCCCCGACGCCGCCGCAGCCCCCGCGCCCGACGCGGCCGTCGGCGACGCCGCCATCCCACCGCAGCGCTTCCCGCCCCTGCCCGACGTCGAGCCCACCTTCGACCTCGCCCGCGTGCCCACCGAGCAGGGCCCGCTGTACGTCGGCCGCACCGAGATCACCCGCGGTGACTGGCAGCACATCACCGGCCGCCCGGCGCCGGGCAAGGGCACCGCGCGGCACCCGGTCACCGGGGTCACGCTCGCCGACGTCACCGCCGTGCTGAACGCCGCCAGCGAGGCCGAGGGGCTGAAGCCCTGCTATCGCTGCGAGGCCGACGGCTACTGCCCGCCCGACGAGGTCGACGCCGCCGAGTGCGAGGGTTATCGCCTGCCGACGCTGGCGGAGTGGCGCGCCATCGTCGCCGTCGCCGCGCCCGACGGCCCGCCCCCCGAGGATCGCGCCGTCTACTGGTCGCCCGAGCGCGAGAAGGGCGCCCTGCCGGTCTGCAGCCGCGGGCCCGACGCGGCCGGGCTGTGCGATCTGTTCGGCAACGTCTGGGAGTGGTCGGGCGAGCGGGCGCGCAAGCGGGTGTGGCTGCGCACCGGGGGGTCGTGGCAGCACACGCGCGACGAGGCCGAGAACCCCGTCGGCCACAAGGAGGGCTACGGCGTGCGCTACCTGGGCGCGCGCCCGGTGCGCACCCCGCGCGAGCCCGCCCGCGTCACGCTCGGCGCCATCACCCTGGACCTGCTGAGCCGCAGCCTCGAGCGCCGCGACGGGCGCTCGCGGCCGCTGGGCGACGACTTCGCGCTGGTGGTCGAGCTGGTGGGGCAGAACGGGGGGCCGGTGGCGCTGGACGCCTTCGACAACCGCGAGCCGGCGGCGGTGCGCGCCGGGCTGAGCCGCGTCGCCGAGGCGCTCGAGGCCCTCGGCGGGGATCTGCGGCTGGTGGTGCGAGACGGGAAGGCGCGGCTCTACCGGCAGTAGAGCCGCGCGGGCGGCCGCGGCCGAGCCGCGGCGACCGGGCTCAGCGCCGGCGGCGGCGCAGCAGCAGGGCGGGCAGCAGCAGCAGCAGGCCGATCGGGGCGCCGTCGCGCTGGCTGGCGTCGCAGGCGCAGCCGCCGGCCGACTCGTCGTCCCCCATCACCACGCCCCCGTCCCCGCTGGGCGGCGGCACGACGAAGCCGTCGTTCTGGATGCCGCCCCCGGGACCCGCGTCGCGGTCGCCGCCGGGGCCGCCGCCGGGGCCCACGTCGGGATCGCTCGGCACCACCGGCGGCTCGGGCTCGGGCCGCCAGCTGTTCACGCACTGCGGCTCGCCCTGCAGGATCTCGCAGGTCTGGCCGGCGGGGCACTGCACCCGCGTGCACTGATCGAAGACGCACTCGCCGTTCTCGCAGCGCAGGCCCGGATCGCAGGCCACGCCGAAGCAGGGATCGGGCTCGCAGACGCCGTCGGCGAAGCAGCTCTCACCGTCGGCGCACAGCACGCCGCCGCAGGGATCCTCGACGCAGGTGCCGTCGACGCACACCGCGTACAGCGGGCAGCTCACGCGCGCGCAGGTGGGGATGCACTGACCGCCGCGGCAGAACTCGCCCGCGCCGCAGTTGGCCTGCGCGCAGGGGTCGGGCACGCACTCGACGCCGTTGCACACCGAGCCCTGGGCGCAGCCGGTCGAGGCGCAGCCCTCGATGACGCACTCGCCCATGAAGCACTGCTGGCCGGCGCCGCACTGCACGCCGCTGCAGGGATCCTCGCACATGCCCGAGACGTCGTTGCAGATGTCGCCGAAGTCGCACTCGACGCCCGTGCAGGGCTCGAGGCAGAGGTCGAAGTCGGGGTTGCAGTAGGTGCCGGCCTCGGTGCACTCGTTGCCCTCGCAGGGCCGGCGACAGCCGCCGTCGATGCACACGCCGCCGTCGGCGCACAGCTCGCCCTCGTCCACCGTGCCGTCGCAGTCGTCGTCCTCGCCGTTGCACTCTTCCATCGGATCGGCGTCGCAGGTGCCGCAGGCGTTGACCAGATCTTCGTCGACGGTGCCGTCGCAGTCGTTGTCGAAGCCGTCGCAGATCTCCTCGACGGGCTCGCGGCTGGGCAGGCAGACGATGTTGCCGTCGACGCAGGCGCGGGTGCCGCGGGCGCAGATGCCGGGATCGCCGGTGGCGCACTCGCCGGGGGCGACGGGATCGCCGCCGTCGGGGCCCTCGTCCACGCGGCCGTCGCAGTCGTTGTCCAGCCCGTCGCACAGATCGGGGCCGCCGTCGGGCGTGCAGACGATGTCGTCGCAGACGTCGCCGACGCCGTCGCCGTCGTCGTCGGTCTGGTCGCGGTTGGGCACGTCGGGGCAGTTGTCGCAGACGTCGCCCACGCCGTCGCCGTCGCGGTCGGCCTGGTCGGGGTTGGGCACGTCGGGGCAGTTGTCCTCGGTGCTGCACAGGCCGTCGGCGTCGTCGTCGATGATGCACACGCCGCCCAGCGAGCGCTGCAGCACGAGGATGGCGAAGGCCTGCGCCGAGAAGTTGTTCCAGCAGTCCTGCGCGCCGCAGAAGCGGCCGTCGTTGCGCTGCGTCTCGGTCAGCCACCAGGCGAAGTCGTAGTACCAGCGGGCGGACTCTTCGGGGTAGCCGTCGGCGGCCGGATCCCGCACGCCGCCGATCTCGCCGGCGAACAGGAAGGCGCCGCTGCCGTCGTCCTCGCTCACCTCGAGCGCCTTCGAGGCCGCCCACAGGTAGTAGTACTGACTGCTCCAGCCGTTGATGGTGATGATCGAGTCGTAGCGGTAGTTCTGCTGCAGCCAGCGCAGGCCCGACTGCACGTTGGGATCGCCCACCGGGCGGCCGGCGAGGCGGTAGGTCCACACGCCCGAGGCGGTCATCGCCGAGGTCGACGCGTAGTTGCCGCCGCCGCGGTACTTGTGGCCGCCGTCGCCGTTCTTGGCGTTGGTGGTGAACTCGGCCGTGCGGGGCAGCGTGTCGTCGGCGTCGGGGCGCAGCGCCGCGGCGGCCGACAGGCCCGCCATCGCGAACTGGGTGGTCGAGAGATCGCCGTCGTTGCCCGGGCTGGTGTAGTTCCAGCCGCCCTGGTTCGCGCCGCGGTTGCCCTGCGTGCCCTTGAGGGCGTTCACGGCGTTGGCCACCGCCTGCGACACCGGCACGCCGGCGCCGACGTCGTCGGGACCGCCGGTGACCAGGTACAGGCTGAGCCCCATCAGGCAGGCGCCCGTCGGGTAGGACTCCGGGTTGTTGTTCCGGAAGCCGCCGATGTTCTGGATGCAGTGCCGCGCGGCCTCGCGCACGATGGTCTGATCCTCGGGCGACATGCCCAGGTAGCCCACGGCCGGCGCGTTCCAGTCGGCGCTGGCGCGCTTCTCGAGGAAGCACAGGATGGCGAGGCCGGTCGCGTCGCCCCAGTTGCGGTTCGCGCGCAACCAGGCCAGGCCGCTCTCGATCGAGGTGTTGACGCGTTCGCCGAAGGGGGTCACGGCGGCGGGCGCCGCCACCGGCAACAGGCCGGTCAGCAGCGCGAGCGCCGCGACCGTTCGAAGTCGGGTTCGAAGAGATGTCACCGGGTCCTCCTGTTCGCGACGCGGGCCGCGTTCCCCGCCGTGCGCGTCGCCGAGACGGCCGCGCATCCGCTCGCGGCCTTCAAAGAAGATGCCAAAGCCCGGTGCCCGCGAGCAAGCGGCGCCCACCACGAGGCGGCCGCGCTTGGGGTGCGGCGACCGGCTCAGGTGGGGTCTGCCGAACCCGCCAGCGAGACACCGATGTCCCAGATCACTCGACCGCCGCGGCCCCGAAGCGCGCCCGCCAGTGCGCCGCCACCGACCGCCAGTGCGCCGCCGCCGTGGCGTCGTCGTCCTGCGGCACCGGCTCGACCACGCTGACCGGCGGCGCGACGTCGCGCCCGTGCCAGCCGAAGACGACCGCGGCGGCCAGCGCCAGCAAGGCCAGGGCCACCCACGAGGGCCGCAGCGCGCCGCTGGGGGTCAGGCTGGCCCGGCCGTGCAGCAGGGGCAGCAGATCGGGGGCGTCCTCGGCGACGCTGCCCAGCCCGTCGGCCGCCGCGAGCAGCAGCTCGACGCACCGATCGCAGCCCGCCAGGTGCGCCGCCTCGGCGGGGCGCGGCGGGCGTCCGCCCAGCACGCCCGCGAGGCCCTCGAGATCGAGGTGCTCGCCGCGGCCCTCGAGGCGCAGATCGAGCACCGCCAGCCGGCCCGCGAGCGAGGCGCGGTCGCCGGCGCCCGGCTCGACGCGCGCGAGCAGCGCGTCGCGGGCGCAGCGTGCCTCGTCGGCGGTGCGCCCCAGCGCCGGGGCGGCCTCGGCGGGGGCGAGCCCCTCGACGAAGAAGAGGCGCGCCCACAGGCGATCGGTCGGGCTCAGGGCGTGGACCGCCTGGCGCAGCCGGTCGGCGGCCCGCGCGGCGGCCGCGGCGAAGGCGTCGTCGACCGCCGGCCACGGCACGACGGAGGGCGCCGGCGGTGGGGCGGCGCTGCGCGCCTGCGCCCGGGTGAAGCGCAGGGCGCCCAGGTACAGCCAGGCGCCGAAGGGCACGCGGCCGCGGTAGCGCCGCAGCCGCCGGCCGGCGTCGCCGAAGAGGGCCGCGACGAAGGGCTGCCCGCCCGGCTGGCCGGCGCCGCCCCAGCGGGCCCGGCCCGTGGTGACGGCGTGATCGACCAGGGGGCGATAGCGCGCCTCGAAGGCGAGCACCGCGTAGGGCTCGCCCGCCGCCAGATCGCTGGCGAAGGCGCGGTCGTCGAGATCGGGGCGGTCGGGCGCGTTCACCCGCTCAGGGTGGCACAGCGCCCGGGGGCAGGTCGAATGTGAGGAACGAGCGCTACTGCTTGGGCGGGGGCATCGCCGGGGCGGCCTTCCCGGCCGCGGCGCCCGCCATCATCATGCCGACCATCGTCTTGAGCTGCTGCACCTGCTGCTCGTTGAGGTCGATGGCGATCGCGAGCGACTTGCCCTTCGCCTCGGCCTTCATGCCCGCGAGCGCCGGCCCGATGCCCATGGCGGCCATCATCGGCTGGGCGGCGGCCTCCTTGGCCTGCTTCAACAGCTCGGTCGCCATCTTCTGCGCCGCCTCGGGGTTGGTGGTGCCGATGTTCAGCCGCAGGCCGATGCCCTTGGCGAGGTCGAGCGAGCCGCTGACGCTCTCGAAGTCCTTGCCCTGCGGGCCCATCTGCTGGCGCATCTCGGGGGGCAGCGCGGCGGCGAACCAGATGTGCTTGCTGGTGTCGGTGTTCTTCACCAGGCCGCTCAGCGGGCTCTTCGCGCCCAGATTGCCCTTGCCGCCCTTGGCGTCGATGGCCTTCTTCACCTGCTCGCCGGTGCCGAAGACGATGCGCTTGTCGCCCAGGAAGGCCAGCGTCTCGCCCTTGGGCGCCTGATACAGGGTGGCGCCGCCGTACTTCTGCTCCTTGACCTGGGCCGCCTTCTCGGGGCCGGCTTCCTTCTTGAGCGCCTCGACGACCTTCTTCTGGTCGACGTCGGCCTCGACCACGACGGCCATCTGCTCGGACTTCTGGAAGCCGTTGGGCAGGATGATGGTGACGCCGTGGATGTCCTTCTCGGGATCGACGCCGAACTTGGCCTTGGCCTCGGTCAGCCCCTCCTGGGTGCCGGGGGCGGCCTTCAGCTGGGTGATGATGTCCTTGTAGAGGGCGGTGGTGCGCAGGCCGCGCAGGTCGACGTGCATGAGGACGGTGGAGCCGTCGGGCACGAGCGCGAGGTCGGCCTTGCCGTCGGCGTGGGCCACCGAGAACGACCCCAACACCAGGGCCACGAGTGCCGCAGCGAGCGGCCGAAGACGAGTCTGCATGCGAATGGGCTCCTCTGGATTCGAGTGCCGCCGCTGACGCGGTCAGCCGGGTCACATTCACGCGTCGGCCCGCGCGCGGTCAACCGCCTTGCGCGCGCGAAGGGGGGCTTTACGCCGCCCCGGGGCGCGGTAAGGTGGAGGCCCGCGCGCCCGAGGAGGACACCATGGGCAGCCTCGAACCCCGCATCCGCGCCATCGGTGAAGACCTGTTCCGCCGGACGAAGGGCAAGAAGCCCGGCGTCTTCGACAAGGCCTGGTGGAGCGGCCAGATCCTCGAGTGGGCGATGCGCGATCCCGGCTTCAAGACCGAGATGTTCCGCTTCGTCGACGTGTTCCCGGTGCTCGACTCGCCCGACGAGGTGGGGCGGCACATCCAGGAGTACCTGCTGCGGCCGGGGCTGAAGGTGCCCACCGCGCTGAAGGTGGCGCTGAAGGGGGCCAGCCTCGGGCGGCTGCCGATGCGGGTGGCGGCGGGGCAGATCGCGAAGAACCTCGAGGGCATGGGGCGCAACTTCATCGCCGGAGTGACGCCCGCCGAGGCGGTCAAGCCGCTGCGCGACCTGCGCAAGCAGGGGCTGGGGTTCACGGTCGACCTGCTGGGCGAGGCGGTGGTCAGCGACGCCGAGGCGGCCGACTACGTGGCGCGCTATCACGACCTGATCGGGACGCTGGCGGCCGAGGCGAAGGGGTGGAAGGACGATCCGCGGCTGGACCGCGACGATCGCGGACCCATCCCGCGGGTGAACGTGTCGGTCAAGGTCAGCGCGATGGACAACCACCTCGACGCGCTGGACTTCGAGGCCAGCGTCGAGCGGGCGGCGCGGCGGCTGGTGCCGCTGTTCGTGGCCGCGCGCGAGGCGGGGGCCTTCGTGAACCTCGACCTCGAGCAGCGCAGCCTGCGCGACCTGACCTTCGCGGTGTTCGAGCGGGTGCTCGAGGATCCGCGGCTCGAGGGCTTCGAGGACGCCGGCGTGGTGGTGCAGGCGTACCTGCGCGACGCCGAGGCCGACGTCCAGCGCATCATCGACTGGGCCCGGCGGGCGGGCCGGCGGGTGACCGTGCGGCTGGTGAAGGGCGCGTACTGGGATTACGAGATCGTCCAGGCGGCGCAGCAGGGGTGGCCGGCGCCGGTGTGGCGCGACAAGGCCGACACGGACGCGTGCTACGAGCGGTGCGCGACGCTGCTGCTGTCGAACCACGCGCACGTGCGGACGGCCATCGGCAGCCACAACGTGCGCAGCATCGCGCACGCCATCGCGACCGCCGAGGCCCACGACGTGCCGATCGAGGGCTACGAGATCCAGTGCCTGTACGGCATGGCCGAGCCGGTGAAGGCGGCCTGCGTCGACCGCGGGCACCGGGTGCGGGTGTACGCGCCGGTGGGCGAGCTGATCCCGGGCATGGCCTACCTGGTGCGGCGGCTGCTCGAGAACACGAGCAACGAGAGCTGGCTGCGGCAGGGCTTCGTCGACGGGGCGGCGATGGACGCGCTGCTGGCGCCGCCGAAGCCGGTCGAGCGGGACGCGCAGGTGCGGGCGGTGCCGGGGCCGCGGACGGACGTGGACGATCCCGCGCCCTTCGCGAACGAGCCGCCGCGCGACTTCGCCGAGGCGGCGGCGCGGCGGGCCTTCGCGACGGCGCTGCGCGACGTGCCGTTGGGGACGAGGCTGCACGCGATCGTCGGCGGCGCCGCGGTCGAGGGCGGCGAGGTGCTCGAGACCGTCGATCCGACCGACGGTGAGACGGTGGTCGCGTCGGTGACGCTGGCGGGCGTCGACGACGCCGATCGGGCGGTGCGCGCGGCGAAGGCGGCGTGGCCCGCGTGGCGCGACCGTCCCGCGCGCGAGCGCGCCGGCCTGCTGTTCGAGCTGGCGGCGCGGATGCGGGCGGAGCGCGACGCGCTGTCTGCGCTGATGGTGCGCGAGGTGGGCAAGACCTGGCGCGAGGCCGACGCGGACACCTGCGAGGCCATCGACTTCTGCGAATACTACGGGCGCGAGATGCTGCGGCTGGCCGAACCCCGGCTGATGCAACGGCTGCCCGGCGAGGCCAACCACCTGAGCTATCAGGGGCGCGGGGTGACGGCGGTGATCGCGCCGTGGAACTTCCCGCTGGCGATCTTCACCGGCATGACGACGGCGGCGTTGGTGACGGGCAACTGCGTCGTCGCCAAGCCCGCCGAGCAGTCCATGGCCATCGCCGCGCGGCTGGTGCAGCTGGCGCACGCGGCCGGCGTACCGACGGACGTGCTGCACTTCCTGCCCGGGCGCGGCGAGACCGTGGGCGCGCGCCTGGTCGAGCACGAGGACGTGGCGAACATCGCGTTCACCGGCAGCCTCGAGGTGGGGCTGGGCATCTGGCGCGCGGCGGGCGTGACGCACCCGGGGCAGCCGGCGCTGAAGCGCGTGGTCTGCGAGATGGGCGGCAAGAACTGCGTGATCGTCGACAGCGACGCCGATCTCGACGAGGCCGTCGCCGGCGTGGTGCACAGCGCGTTCGGGTTCGCGGGCCAGAAGTGCAGCGCGTGCTCGCGGGTGGTGGTGCTGGCGGCGCACTACGACGCCTTCCTCGCGCGGCTGGTCGAGGCCGCGCGCAGCCTGCACGTGGGCGATCCGAAGGCGCCGGGCACGCAGATGGGGCCGGTGGTCGAGGCCGAGGCGCGGGCGCGGCTCGAGGGGGCCATCGAGGCGGGTCGGAAGCGGGCGCGGCTGGCCCTGGGCGGCGCGTGGGAGGGCGCGGGGCACTTCGTGATGCCGCACGTCTTCGCGGACGTGGCGCCCGACGATCCGCTGGCGCAGGACGAGCTGTTCGGGCCGGTGGTGGCGGTGGTGAAGGCCGAGGACTTCGACGAGGCGCTGCGCATCGCGAACGGGACGAAGTACGCGCTGACCGGGGGGCTGTTCAGCCGGTCGCCGAAGCACATCGAGCGCGCGCGCGCCGAGCTGCGGGTGGGCAACCTGTACATCAACCGGGGCATCACCGGGGCCGTCGTGGGGCGGCAGCCCTTCGGCGGCTTCGCGATGAGCGGCGGCGGCACGAAGGCGGGCGGGCCCGACTACCTGCTGAACTTCCTCGACCCCCGGTGCGTGACCGAGAACACGCAGCGGCGGGGCTTCGCGCCGGACCTGGAGGCCTGATGCGCGCGCCGTGGGCCGGAGTCGCGCGGGGGCTGGCCCTCGCGGTCGCGCTGGCGCCGCTGTGGGGGTGCGACGGCGGGACCGGGCGCGGGGACGCGGGCGCCACGGGCGAGGACGCGCGGGCGTCGGCCGCGCAGGACGGCGGCGATGAGGGCCGAGACGGCGGCCCGGCCACGGACGCCGCGGCGCGGCGGGATGCAGGGCGCGCCACCGATGCGTCGGTGAGCCGCGACGTCGGCCCCAGTTCGGACGCGGCGGCCACGCGCGACGCCGGACCCGCGGCCGACGCGACGACGCCGCAGGACGCCGGGACGGGCGCGGACGCCGCGGTGAGACGGGACGCTGGCCCCGACGCGGACGCCGCGACGGGTCCGGACCTCGGCCCCGCGGCAGACGCCGCGGTGAGACGGGACGCCGGCCCGCCCGCCGATCTCGGCCGCCCCGACGACGCCGCCCCACGCTCCGGCCCGCGCCCGCGTTGGTCGTCCCCTGCGCCGGCGGCGACGTCTACGCCGCGCAGGCCGGCGCGGTGGCGGCGGGCAGCGTCGTGGCCTGCGCGCCCGACGACGCCGCGGACGCGGCCGCGGTTCGGCAGCGCCTGGCCGACCAGCCGGCCGTCGCCGTGCAGAGCGGGTACCGGGGCTATCGCATCGCCTACCGCACCGAGCGCGTCCCTGGCGTCGGCGGCACCGGCACCGCGCGGCTGTGGGTGCCCGACACGCCGACCGACGGCCCCCGCCCGGTGGTCGTCGTGACCCACGGCACTGTAGGCCTCGCCGACCGCTGCGCGCCGTCGATGGGCGCGCCGGGCCCGACCGTCGACGACCTGGGCCTGCCCTGGCTGGCCGCGGGCTACGTCACGGTGCTGCCCGACTACGCCGGCTTGGGCAACGCGGGCGTGCAGGGCTACGGCAACGCGCCGGACACCGCGCGCTCGGTGCTCGACGCGGGGCGGGCGGCGCGCGCGGCCGTGACGCCGGGCAGCGTCGACGACGCGATGGTCGTGGCCGGGCACAGCCAGGGGGGCGGCGCGGCGCTGAACGCGCAGTCGTGGTCGCGCCGGTACGCGCCGGACATGCCGGTGGTGGCCGCCGTCGCGTTCGCGGGCAGCGCGCAGGAGAACGTCGTGCTGAACGCCTATCGCTTCCCCGGCCTGGCCCCGCTGATCGGCGGCGCCGGCGTGACGCGCGCCGTCGTCGCGCTGGCCACCTACGCCGACGCCGCGAACATCGCCGGCGAGGCGCTGGCGCCGCTGGCGTTCCACCCCGACGTGCGCGACGTGGTGGTCGACGCGATCCGGGACCAGTGCATCTTCGGCATCGTGGCGACGCTGGCCACCCCCAACGGCGGCTATCAACCCCCCAACACGGCGGCCCAGCTGATCGACCCCGACTGGATCGACGACGTCGTCGCGTGCGACCGCCGAGACGTGTGCACCGAAGCTGCGCGCGCCTTCGTCGACCGGGCGCGCGCCAACGAGTCCGTGCCCGACGCCCAGGGCGCGCCGGTCCTGATGCTCAGCGGCGAAGACGACGCGCAGCAGCCGCTCGACCGGCAGCAGTGCACCGCCGACTACCTGGTCGCGAACGGGCTGACGCCGACGACGTGCGCCTTCGCCGGCGAGGATCACTTCACGCTGGTCGAGGCCGGCAGCGCGCACGCCGTCGCCTGGATGCGCGCCACGCTCCGCGGCGAGGCCCCGCCCGCGTGCCCGCCGGGCCCTGGATACCCGGTCTGCGACTGAAGAGGGTCGACCCGCCGAGTCGGCCCCGCGCGTCAGTCGGCGTCCTCGCCGAGACGCCGTTCGAGTTCGGCGATGCGGGCCTGCGCCTCGCGGAGCGCCTGCTCGGTCTCCGCACGCGCCCGCTCGGCCTCGGCACGCGCCCGCTCGGCGTCCGCGAGCGCGCGCCTGGCGTCCGCCAGCGCACGCTTCGCCGCGGCGGTAGGCAACTCGGCCTCGGTCACCGAATTCGGCAGGGTGTCGACGACCCGTTGGCGCTCCCCGGGTGACATCGCGTCCCAGGCCTGTTGGCTGGGCGCGCGTGGAGGGACGAAGGGCTGGTCGGGCTGCGTCGCCATGGACCGAGCATCGTGGATGGCGCCGCCTCACGCAAGGCGGCGCCCGGGTCAGGGCGCCAGGCGCGCGAGGAAGGGGCGGCGGTTCTGCGTCCCGGCGGGCAGCGGGCCGGCCAGGTCGACCATGCCGCGGTACCCGCCGAACCAGAAGAGGCCGCCGGCGCCGTCGGGCGCACAGGCGAGCCCCTCGACCTGGTCGAGCCGGTAGTCGGGCGGGCCGGGGACCGGGAAGCTGAGGTCGAAGGCCGCGCCGCCCGCCGCGGCGTCGTCCAGCACCACCGCGAAGCCGCTGGGCGACTGCGTCATCGGATCGATCGGGCCCAGCTCGACCGTGCCCGCGGTGATGCGGCGCGTGGCGGTGCCGGCGACGCACCAGGCGCCGCCGGCGCGGCTCACACCCGGCGTGCTCAGCTGGGCGCCGACCAGCGCGTCGACCGCCTTCACCGCGCCGTCGTCGGCGCCGACGCGGATCAGCAGCTGCGCGGGGCCGGGGACGTCGGTGACGACGCCGGTGCCGAGGTCGAGCCCGGCCGCCGTGTTCATCGACACCCACAGCAGCAGATCGCCGTCGGCGGCGCGCTCGAGCGCCTGCACCTGCGGCGCGCGCTGGCCGAAGTCGAGGCCGACGCTCCAGCGGTGCGTCGCCGGATCGTCCATCCGCGCGAGCACCACGCGGCGGTCGAAGGCCACGCGGCCGGGGGCCGGCAGGGGGCCGCCGCCGAAGTCGACGTCGTCGCCGGTGTAGGTGCCCGCCACCACGACCCCGCCCTCGGGCATCGCCACCACGCGGTCGAGCACGGTCGAGTACTCGCCGCCGTAGGCCGCGCTGGCGACGTGGGCGCCGTCGGCGCCGAAGATCGCGTAGAAGGCGGTGTTGCCGCTCAGGCTCTGGAAGGTGTCGCCGCCGAAGGTCTCCTCGCCGTCGAACAGGCCGACGACGTGCAGGCGGCCGGCCGCGTCGACCGCGACGCCCTGCGCGGTGTCGACCGAGCCGTCGCGCGCGAAGAACTTGTTCCACCGCTCGGCGCCGTCCGCGGCCACCTTGCGCAGCGGCTGACCCAGCACGATCAGGTCGCCGTCGGGCGCCCGCACGAGGTCGGTGGCGCGGCCGGCCAGGGCGAAGTAGCCCTGCAGCGCGAGCCCGGCGTCCCAGGTGGCGACGACGGCGCCGCCCTGCGGTCCGGGCAGCGGGCCAGCGCCCAGATCGGGCTGGCCGTTGTAGGTCAGGAGCGCGGTGAGCTGGCCGCCGGGCGCGGGCAGGGCGCGCTTCAGGCTGAGGTCGTGCTGGTCGTCGCTGCCCAGCGCCACGGCGGCGCTCGGCTGCAGCGGGCCGCCCGCGGGCGGGACGCCCGCGTCGACCGCGGCGCCGCCGTCCGCCGGGGGCGTCACCGCGTCGCCCGGCGCGGCGCCGTCCGGCTCGCCGCCGTCCGCCACGCCGCCGTCCGACGCCGGCCCGCCGTCGGGCGCGCCGGGCACGCCGACGAAGCCCTCGCTGAAGTGCGTGACCTCGCCGATCACCGCGTCGCCCTCGACCCGCGCGCCGGGCACGGCGGCGAAGCCGTCGGCCTCGGTCCAGAACAGGGTGGGCGCGCCGCCGCCGCCCGAGAAGGTGATGCGCACCGTCACCGGCGCGGCGAAGGTCGTGCCCTCGGGCCCGAAGCGGTACACCGGCGACAGCCGCTGCCAAGGGCCCTCGGGCGCCTCGGCCGTCTCGTTGACGGTCAGCGCCGTGGCCGCGGCCAGCGCGCCGGCCGGCACGGTCAGCTGCGCGCCACCCGCGGTCAACGATCCGCCCTCGGGCCCGATGGTGCCCGCCGCCGTGCCGGCGTCCGGGGCCGGCGCGTCCCCGTCACTGCTGTCGTCGCAGCCCGCGCACACCGCGAGGGCGACACACACGAACGACCAACGCAACATACTGTTTCCACTCGACTTCTCGAACGCCGCAGGCGCGGCGAGCCGCCCGGTTCGTGCCGGACCCACCCCGCGCCACCACTGCGCGGTGCGGGCATCAGTGTGTGCGCCGACAGAGGGAATGCAAGGGGGCGCCGCGCGCCCGCGCGGCAGGCTCAGCCCAGCGCGCGCCAGGTGAAGTAGGCGACGGCAGCGACGACGAGGATGACGCTGCCGAGGATGGCGCCGCGAAGGCTGGAGGTGGCGGGGCCGCCGCCCGGCGCCGGCGCGCCCGGGGCCGCGCCCCGGCGGGCCAACGCCTCGGCGTCGCCGTCGTCGGCCGCCTCGTCTGCGAGGGCCGGGTCGGCGGGCGCGTCCGGCGACGCCGGGGCTTCGGCGGCCACCAGCTCGTCCACCGAGCCGACCTCGACCGTCTCGCCCAGCGGATCGGCCTCCTCGGCATCCCCGAGGGCGGCCAGGCGGTGGACGCCGCTCGCCGGGTTCGACCACACCTCGACCGACTCGCCGGGCCGCGACGCCTCGGCCGGCAGGTGGGCCGCGTCGCCGACGGCCAGCGCCAGCGCGCGCCGCATGGCGCCCGCGCTGGCCTCGCGCTGCTCGACGTCCACCGACAGGTTGCGCTCGAGCACGTCCGCCAGCGCGCTCAGCCCCTCGAAGCCCTCGTCCAGCGTGTCGAGGCGCAGGGGCGGCTTGTCCAGGTTCAGCGCGCGGAACGCCGCCGACGACGCCATCGTCGCGTCGGGGCCGCGGGTGTCGTAGGGCAGGCGACCGGACACCATCCGGAAGAGCAGCGCGGCGACGCTGAAGAGATCGGTGCGGTGGTCGGCGCGACGGCCGCGCAGCTGCTCGGGCGCCATGTAGCTGACGGTGCCGACGACGATGCGCTCCTCGCCGGTGACGTCGAGCGCGCTGCTGCCGAACACGCGCGCGAAGCCGAAGTCGAGGATCTTCACGTGGTCGTGCACGCCCGGCTCGGCCACGACGAACAGGTTCTCGGGCTTCAGATCGCGGTGCACGACGCCCGCCTCGTGCGCCGCCTCGAGGCCGGCCAGGACGCCGTCGGCCAGGCGCAGCGCGCGCTCGACGGGCAGCGTCTCTTCGCGGTGCAGCAGGTCGGCCAGGCTCTCGCCCTGCAGCCACTCCATCACCAGGTAGGCGCGGCCGTCGGCGGTCTCGCCGAAGTCGCTGGTCTTGACCACGTGGGGGCTGGAGAGGCCGCCGGTCAGCAGCGCCTCGCGCTTGAAGCGGGCCACCTGATCGTCGGGCGTGCCGGCCTTGAGCAGCTTGACGGCGACCTGGCGATACTCGAGCCGGCGGTCCACCGCCTTGTAGATGTCGCCGAGCGCGCCGCTCTCGACGTACGCGCGCAGCTCGTAGCGGTCGGCCAGGACCTCCCCGACCCGTCCGCCCTCGGCGTCGGCTCCCATGGCCGCGCATCGTGCCGCGTCGCCGCGGCGGGGGCAAGCGCGCCGGGACGCCGGCGGGCGCGTGTGGCATGCTGCGCGGCATGAAGCCACGCCCACCCGCCGCCCTCCGCTACCGCGGCGCCGACGCCGCGCTCGACCTGCGCGCGCCCGTCGTCCAGCACGCGCCGGCCGTGCTCGACGCGATGCTGACCAGCCTGCCCGAGCTGCGCGTGTTCATGCGCTGGGCGCACGCCGAGCACACGGTCGACAGCCTGTACGACCGCATCGTCGCGATCCAGGCCGACTATTGGCGCGGCGGCGACCTCGTGTTCCACCTGTTCGATCCCGCCGACGAGACGCTGGTGGGGTGCGCGGGGCTGCACCGTCGCACGCTGAACCCGGACGCCTTCGAGGTGGGTTACTGGATCCGCAGCAGCCACGCGGGCCGGGGCATCGCGACCCTCGCGACGAAGTGCCTGCTGGTGCTGTGCTTCGAGCACTTCGGCTGCGAGCGCGTGCAGTGCGGCTTCAACGTCGACAACCACGCCAGCGCGCGCGTGGGCGAGAAGGTGGGCTTCCGGCGCGAGGGCGTGCTGCGCAGGTTTCTGCCGGCCGGCACCGAGGCGATGCGCGCGGCGGGCCACACCGCAGCCAACGACATGGTGCTGACCGCGCTGCTGGCCGAGGACGTGGGTGGCCTGGCGTGGTACCCGGCGGTGCGCGACGCGCTGGCGATCGTGCCCTGGGACGCCGACCCGAAGCGCTAACGGCAGGCGGCGGCGCGCGCCTCGAGCAGGGCGCGCTGCTGCAGGTTCTCGGTCAGGGCGGCCGCCCGCTCGAAGGCGACGCGCGCCTCGGCGGCCCGGCCCAGCTCGAACAACAGCTCGCCGCGGACGCTGGGCAGCAGGTGATAGCGGCGCAGGGCAGGCTCGTCGGCCAGCGCGTCGACCAGCTCGAGGGCCTCGGCGGGCCCGAACGCCCGCCAGATGGCCACCGCGCGGTTCAGCTCGACCACCGGCGAGCCGGTCAGCGCGGCGAGCGCGTCGTAGAGCGCGACGATGGCGGTCCAGTCGGTGGCGGCGGCCGTGGGGGCGCGGGCGTGGCACGCGACGATGGCGGCCTGCAGGGCGTAGGGCCCGAGCGGGCGGGCGAGCGCCGCGGCGCGCTCGAGCGCGGCCAGCCCGCGGGTGATGAGCAGGCGATCCCACCGGCCCCGATCCTGATCGAGCAGCAGCACCGGCGCGCCGTCCTTGCCGCGCCGGGCGCGCGCGCGCGAGGCGTGCAGCTCCATCAGCGCCACCAGGCCGTGCGCCTCGGCCTCGTCCGGCACCAGGCCGACCAGGATGCGCCCCAGGCGCAGCGCGACGTCGCACAGCTCGGTGCGCATCCAGTCGGCGCCGCTGGTGGCGGCGTAGCCCTCGTTGAAGATGAGGTAGACGACCTCGAGCACCGACGGCAGCCGCGCCGAGAGGTCGGCGCCGCGCGGCACCTCGAAGGGCACGCGCGCCTCGGCCAGCGTGCGCTTGGCGCGCACGATGCGCTGGGCCACGGTGGCCTCGGGCACCAGGTAGGCGCGGGCGATCTCGGGCGTCGACAGGCCGGCCAGCAGGCGCAGCGTCAGGGCGACGCGCGCCTCGGTGCCGAGGACGGGGTTGCAGGCGATGAGCACGAGGCGCAGCAGGTCGTCGCCCACCGCGTCGTCGAGCGCGCCCTCGACGTCGGGCACCCGCGGCCCCGGCGCGCCCACCGCCTCGGCGGCGATGGCCTCGTGCTTGCGCGCCTGCATCTGGCGCCGACGCAGCAGGTCGACGCCGCGGTTGCGGGCGGTGGCCGCGAGCCAGGCGCCCGGGTTGTCGGGGATGCCCGTCTGCGGCCACGTCTCGAGGGCCGCGACCAGCGCCTGCTGGGCCAGATCCTCGGCCAGATCGAGATCGCGCACCCGGTTGATCAGGCCGCCGATCAGGCGGGCCGACTCGATGCGCCACACGGCCTCGACCGCGCGGCGCGTCGCGCCCTCGGCCGCGGTCACGACTTCTTCTGACGCTCGATCTCGTCGCGCAGACGATCCTCCTGGGCGCGCAGCTCCGGCGTCATCACTTCACCGAAGTCCGCCGGGTCGAAGACGGGCCGCAGCTCGAGCACCGACTCCTCGCCGGGCATGGGATCGGGGCAGCGGCGCGCCCACTCGAGGGCCTCGTCCATCGACTCGACCTGCCAGATCCAGAAGCCCGCGATCAGCTCCTTCGTCTCGGCGAAGGGACCGTCCACCACCGCCTTCTTGCCGCCCGAGAAGACGACGCGCTTGCCCCGCGCGCTGGGGTGCAGCCCCTCGCCGGCCAGCATCACGCCGGCCTTCACCAGCTCTTCGTTGTACTGGCCCATGGCGGTCAGCAGCGCCTCGTCGGGCATCTCGCCGGCCTCGGAGTTCTTCGTCGCCTTCACGATCACCATCACGCGCATCGTCTGTCTCCTCGAGTTGTGTGTTTCGCCGGGGATGGACGCCCGCTCGGCGGGCCCGGTCGCATCGGCGCCTGCCGCAGATTCGGGCCCTCGACCCTCCATGCGTGACAGGCGCCAGGGCGACGAACGAGCGACGGCGGGATCGACACGGGCCCCACTTTTTTTTCGTCGGCGCCCGCGCCGGCTAGGGCGCGGCGGTCCTCACACGATCCATCACCCCCCCGGGCGCCGCGTCGAAGGTCACCGTGTAGCCGCCGACCGGATCCCCCGTGAGGAAGACGTGGCTGTGGGCGCCGAGCGGCAGGGCGCGCTCGAACGACAGGTCGGCCTCGCCGTCGCCCGTGATGTCGAAGCCGGCGCGTAGCAGGCCGCCGAGGTCGTCGTCGACGAAGAGGGTCGGCGCCGGAGCGCGGCCCAGCGCGTCGATCGGCGGCACGGCCTCACCGAGGGGGTCGAAGCGGACCGGCGCGGCGGTGAGGTTGTAGACCGAGTAGGCTGCGCGCCCCGCGTCGACGGGCGCGATCTGGCCGGACGGGAACTCGAGCACCTCGGGGCCCGCCCCGCGGTCGTGGATCACGACGAAGGTGGGGCCGCCGGGCACCGCCGCGAGCGCGGACGGAGAGGCGCCGAGCGCGGGCCCACCGTCGGCGACGAAGAGCAGGTAGGTCACCGGGCCGGCGGGCACCGTTCGATAGGTGCCGGCGCGGTAGGTGAAGGGCGGCAGCGCGGCCTCGAGGGGCAGCTCGGAGGCGGCGTCGGCGCCGAGACGGACGCCCAGACCGTAGGGCGTGTCGGTCAGATCGAGCAGGACCAGCTCGCGCTCGTTGACGGGGCGGTCCGGTGGCGCGAGCGGCACGAGCGCCAACGCGCCGTCGCGCGGCACCCGAAGCGCCCACCCGCCGTCCGCGGTCGCGACGACGTAGACCAGGGTCACCTCGCCGAGGGGCGTCTCCAGGTCGCCGACGGCGTCGAGCTCGATCGGATCCTGGGGCCGGCCCGAGGCATCGAGGGCCAGCCGAGCCAGCGCGCGCCCTCCGAGGTCGACCTGCTGCGCGTGGCCGTAGCCGAGGCCGCCCGCGACGCGCAGCAGGTCGTCGTCGGTCGGCCCGGCGTAGATGCCCCCGATGCTCGCCCGCGACGCGTTGACGAAGAGCGCCGTGGCGCGGCCCGGCGTGGCGTCCTGGTCCCAGAACTGGGTCGCCCAGCGCAGGCGGAAGCCCGCCTCGCGCGGCACGTCGCGGAACAGGAGGGGCGTGGGGCGATCGGGATCGTAGTCGATCCACGCGACGCGCTCCGCGTCGTCGGCGGTGCCCGCGTAGAGGGCGAAGACGCCGGCAGGCACCTGCACCTCGATCTCCCGGTCGACCTCGATGGGCAGGTCCTCGAGGATCGTCCCCCGCTGTCCGTCGACGAGCCGCCAGTACAAGCTCACCGGGCCGTCGGGCGCGACCACGTGCGCGCGCAGGCGAGCCGTCTCGAAGACCACGCCGGGCGCGCCGCCCATCCCGGGCGCGCCGCCCATCCCGGGCGCGCCGCCCGCGCCGTTGATCGCCGCGTCGGCCAGGCCGAAGTTGCCGCCGGCCCCGGGCCCCGCGTCGTCGGTGCCCATCTGGCCCGTGCCGTCGTTGCCGGTCGCGGAGTCGTCACAGCCCACGAAAAGGAGCGAGGCCGCGGCCACCACCCCGACGCCCTTGCGGAACCACCGTCGTCGCATGCGTTCTCCCCACTGGATTGGCCCCGCCTGGTCGGGGCGGACGGTCGGTTGTAGCGTACCGGCGCGGGCGGAGTCGACCGCGCGCTTCGCTTCGCCTACCGTGCGCGCGTGACGACGCCGACGGCCCCCGCCACGTGCCTCGTGGTCGATCTCGAGGCCACCACCAGCGACGACGGCACCGTGCCGCGCGACGCGATGGAGACGCTCGAGATCGGGGCGGTGCGGGTGCGCCTGGAAGACGGCGCCGAGCTGGCGCGCTTCTCGGCGGTCGTCCGCCCGGCGCGCAGCCCCGCCCTGCACCCCTTCTGCGTCGCGCTGACCGGCATCACGCAGGCCGAGGTCGACGGGGCGGCCCCCTTCCCCGCGGTGTTCGCCGCGTTCTGCGCCGCGATGGAGGTCGAGCGCTTCAGCGAGCCGCTCGCGTCGTGGGGCCACCTCGACCGCGTGCTGCTGCAGCGGGACTGCGCCGCGCACGGCGTCGCGTGGCCGCGTTGGACGCACCTGAACCTGCGCCAGGCCTTCTCGCGGCGCCAGGGGCACCGGCGGCGCTACGGGCTGGCGTTCGCGCGCGCGATCTGCGGCCTGCCCGCCGCCCCGGCGCACCGCGCCCTGGCCGACGCGCGCGCCGCGGCCGAGCTGCTGCCGTGGATCCTGGGCGCGCGGCGGGTGCCGAAGGGCGCGGCCCGGGCGCTCAGCGGCGCACGAGCGACCACACCGACGACGTGACCGGCACGTCGGCGAACTTGGGGGACATCGCCGTCGCCGGCTCGTGGGCCAGGCGCTCGAGCGCGAAGCCGGCGGCGTAGGCGGCGCGCACCTCGGCGTCGGGCACGCTGAAGGGCGGACCCTCGACCCGGGCCTGGTCGTAGGCCAGCGTCACCGCCAGGCCACGCGCGCCGGCGGGCAGCACGTCGTGCAGGTGGGCGGCGTAGCGGGCGCGCAGATCGGGCGGCAGCGCGATCATCGCGGCGCGGTCGAAGACGGCGTCGATCGGGCCCAGGTCGTCGGGACCCAGCGCGAAGAAGTCGGCCGTCCACAGGGTGCAGCGGCCGGCCGTGCGGCGGACGCCGCGCGCGGTGTGCTCGACGGTGGGCTCGAGATCGCGCTCGGCGAAGAAGGCGACGCAGGCCAGATCGACCAGCTCGACGCCGACGACGCGGTCGAAGCGCGTGGCCAGGAAGTCCATGTCGCGGGACTTGCCGCACAGGGGCACCAGCACCGTGCCGCCGCGGCCGAGGTGGTCGGCGTGGGCGATCAGGTGGCGGTTGGTCTCGGCCTGATGAAAGCCGATGCGGCCCTCGGCCCAGCGCTGGGTCCAGAACGCGGCGTCCATGCGTGCTCCCGGTGCGGTGGGCCGCCACCTTAGCGGGGGGCGGTCGCGGTGCGCTATCCTCGGCGCCGCTTCGCGGGAGGAGACGTGCGCGCGTTCTGGAGCCTCTGCCTGGCGGCGCTCGGCCTCGCCGGAAAAAGCCAGTTCTTCTGGGGGGACGAGGGCGTCGGCACCCGAGAGAAGAGCGCGAAGAAGCGCTCACGCTGATCGACGAAGCGGTGAAGTCCGGGGCGCGGCGAGCAAAGGCCGCCGCGCTCATCGGGCTGTCCCCCCGCACCACTGAACGCTGGCGCGCCGCCGAAGTCGGCGACGATCACCGAGCTGGGCCGACGACGGCGCCCGCCAACAAGCTCTCGCCGGAGGAGCGCGCGCGGATCCTCGGGATCATCAATTCGGAGGAATACCGCGACCTTCCGCCGACGCAGATCGTGCCCATGCTGGCCGACAAGGGGATCTACGTGGCCAGCGAATCCACCATCTATCGCCTGCTCCAGGAGTCGGGTCAGGGCGAGCATCGGGAGCGTTCGCGACCGGCGACGCACAAGCCGAAGGAGCATGTCGCGACCGGGCCCAACCAAGTCTGGAGCTGGGACATCACGTACCTACGGACGCCGATCAAGGGTCAGTTCGTCTTCCTCTACCTGGTCATGGACATCTGGAGCCGGAAGATCGTGGGCTGGAGGGTCCACGACGCCGAATCGATGGATGTCTCGTCCGCGCTGATTGCCGAGATCGCTTCCGCCGAGAACATCGACGCCGATCGCATCGTGCTGCACGCCGACAACGGCGGCCCGATGAAGGGGGCGACGATGCTCGCGACGCTCCAGAAGCTGGGGATCGCAGCGTCGTTCAGTCGACCGTCGGTGAGTAACGACAACCCGTTCTCCGAGTCCCTGTTCAGGACGTTGAAGTACCGCCCCGAGTATCCAACGAAGCCGTTCGAGACCACGCAGGAGGCCGCCGCCTGGGTGGCGGCCTTCGTCGACTGGTACAACACCGAGCATCGGCACAGCGCCATCCGCATGGTGACGCCTCACGAGCGTCACAAGGGCGCCGACGTCGCCGTGCTGGAGCGTCGCCACCGCGTCTACCAGGAGGCCCGCCGGAGGAATCCGAACCGGTGGTCCGGCAACACTCGCGACTGGTCACGACCCGGCGCGGTGACGCTCAACCCCGATGCCCAGTGCGCGGCCTGATGTACATCGTTCATGCGACAACTATCTTGACAGCTACTGCGGCCCGCCGGCCGTCCCGCCGCCACCCACCGACGCGTCCACGTCGTCGGCGGTGCCCTGCCCGCCATCGTCACAGCCGACCGCCAGCAGCGCCACGGCCACCAGGCCCATCCATCGCTTCAAGGTGTCTCCTCGGCGTCCCGGCGCGCCCCGCGCGCGCCCTCGGCCCTCAACGTCCCGATCGGGGGGTCGACACGACGCGGGGCGACCAGCCGGCCGGGGCGTCGTCGGGGCGGTGGATCAGCTGAAAAGCCTTCGCCGCATACTTCGACCAGATGATCGCCGGATGGGTCCACACGCCGCGGTCGCGGCAGACGGCGGCCACCTGCTGGTTGATCTTGCGGTTGCTGCTCAGGCCCTGGGTGGTCAGGCCGCCGCCGCGCATGACGGTGATCGTCTTGGGCAGGTGGACGACGCGCGGCTTCAGGGTGCGGAACAGGCGCAGCATCAGGTCGAAGTCGGCGCTGATCGAGTAGCGTAGGTCGAAGCCGCCGAGGCGCAGCAGCAGGTCGCGGCGCACGAAGGTGCTGGGGTGCGGCGGCATGTGCCCGAAGCGGAACTGCCAGGCGCGGAAGCCGGCGGCCGAGTAGAAGCGGCTGACGCCGTGGGGGGGCTCGGCGGACAGCATCACCGTGTCGCCCAGGATCACGTCCGCGCCCGTGCGCGCGGCGGTGTCGGCGACGGCGGCGAGCACGTCGGGGCCCGCGTAGTAGTCGTCGGCGTTGAGGAAGGCCACGTAGTCGCCGGTGGCGCGGCGCAGGCCCTTGTTCATCGCGTCGTACAGGCCGCGATCGGGCTCGCTGACGAAGTGGGCGACGACGTCGCCGAAGCCCTCGACCAGCGCCTGCGTGCCGTCCTTCGAGCCGCCGTCGATGACCAGCGACTCGACGTCGGGGTGCGTCTGGCGCGCGACGGACTCGAGGGTGTCGGCGATGGTGGCGGCCGCGTTGAACGCGACGGTGACGACCGAGATCTTCATGGCGTCACAGCCGCGCGTCGGTGTCGACGTGGTCGCGGAACCAGGCGTAGGTGCTGCGCAGGCCGTCCTCGAGCGCGATGGTCGGGCGCCAGCCGGTCGCGGTCAGGCGGCCGACGTCCAGCAGCTTGCGGGGCGTGCCGTCGGGCTTGGTCGGGTCGAAGGCCAGCTCGCCCTCGAAGCCGACCACGCGCGCGATGGTCGCGGCCAGCTCGCCGATGCTGAGGTCCTCGCCGACGCCCACGTTGACGTGCTCGGCATCCTCGTAGGTGCGCATCAGGTGCACCAGAGCGTCGGCCAGATCGTCCACGTGCAGAAACTCGCGCTTCGGGCGGCCGGTGCCCCACAGCGGCACCGCCGCGTCGCCGCGCCGCTTGGCCTCGTGCATCTTGCGCATCATCGCCGGGATGACGTGGCTCTTCTCGAGGTCGAAGTTGTCGCCGGGCCCGTACAGGTTGGTGGGCATCGCCGAGACGAAGCGCGCGCCGTGCTGCGCGCGATAGGCCTGGCACAGCTTGATGCCGGCGATCTTGGCGATGGCGTACCACTCGTTGGTCGGCTCGAGCGGGCCGGTGAGCAGCTGGCCCTCGTCCATCGGCTGCTGCGCCAAGCGCGGGTAGATGCACGACGAGCCGAGGAACATCAGCTTCTCGACGCCCACGCGGTGGGCCGCGTGGACGACGTTCGCTTCGATCATCAGGTTGTCGTAGAGGAAGTCGGCCGGGTAGGTGTCGTTGGCCAGGATGCCGCCCACCTTCGCCGCCGCCAGGAAGACCGCCTGCGGGCGGGCGTCCGCCATCCACGCCTCGACGTCGGCCTGACGGCGAAGATCAACGGCGTCGCGGCCGACGGTCAGCACCTCGCAGCCCTCGGTGGCCAGGCGGCGGACGATGGCCGAGCCGACCATGCCGCGATGCCCCGCGACGAAGACGCGCTTGCCGCGCAGGTCGTAGGTCATCGGTCGCCCCCGTGGCCCCGCTGCTCGTGCGCGATGGTGGCCAGGTCGGCCTTCACCATGTCGGTCACCAGCGTGCGGAAGGGCGTCGAGTGCACCCAGCCCAGCTTCTCGCGCGCCTTGGTGGCGTCGCCCAGCAGCAGCTCGACCTCGGTGGGGCGGAAGTAGCGCGGATCGACCTCGACCAGCACCTGGCCCGTCTCGGCGTCGACGCCCTTCTCGCCCACGCCCTCGCCCTCCCAGCGGACGCGCCGGCCGACCTCGGCGAAGGCCAGCTCGACGAACTCGCGCACCGCGTGCGTCTCGCCCGTCGCCAGCACGTAATCGTCGGGGGTGTCCTGCTGCATCATGCGCCACATGCCCTCGACGTAGTCCTTGGCGTGCCCCCAGTCGCGGCGGGCGTCCAGGTTGCCCAGGAACAGACGGTCCTGCAGGCCGAGGTGCATCGCCGCCACCGCGCGGGTGATCTTGCGCGTGACGAAGGTCTCACCGCGGATGGGGCTCTCGTGGTTGAACAGGATGCCGTTGCTGGCGTGCATGCCGTACGCCTCGCGGTAGTTCACCGTGATCCAGTAGGCGTACAGCTTCGCGGCGGCGTAGGGGCTGCGCGGGTAGAAGGGCGTCGTCTCGCGCTGCGGCGTCTCTTGCACCAGGCCGAACAGCTCGGACGTGCTGGCCTGATAGAAGCGCGTCTTCTCGGTCAGGCCCAGGATGCGGATGGCCTCGAGCAGCCGCAGGGTGCCGACGGCGTCCGCGTTGGCGGTGTACTCCGGCGTCTCGAAGCTGACCTGCACGTGGCTCTGCGCGGCCAGGTTGTAGATCTCGTCCGGCTGCACCTCCTGCACGATGCGGATGAGGTTGGTGCTGTCGGTCAGGTCGCCGTAGTGCAGGAACAGCCGCGGGCTCTGCTCGTGCGGATCCTGGTACAGGTGGTCGATGCGCTGGGTGTTGAAGGACGACGAGCGCCGCTTCACGCCGTGCACGACGTAGCCCTTCTGCAGCAGCAGCTCGGCCAGATAGGCGCCGTCCTGCCCGGTCACGCCGGTGATCAGCGCGGTCTTCGTCGGGTTCAAACCAGGTTCCCCCTCGCGGCCACGGAACGGGGCTTGGACCCCGACCGGCGGGAGGGTATCCCCGCGCCGGGCGGGTCACAAGGTCGG
The DNA here is from genome assembly GCA_020633465.1 of Myxococcales bacterium. Lineage (GTDB taxonomy): Bacteria > Myxococcota_A > Bradymonadia > UBA7976 > UBA1532 > JACKDN01. Next base: position 26,485 of record JACKDN010000012.1, on the reverse strand, counting down.
GGCGCTCGGGTCCAGCGTGCGCAGGAAGGCGCCGTGCTCGTCGCTGGCCAGGCCGGCGCGCAGCGTCTCGATCACGCGGGGCTCGCGGGCGAGCAGCGCGGGCGCGTCCAGCCACAGGCCGGGGAACACCGCGCTGCGGTAGACGCCGTCCTCGGGCTCGTCGCGCTCGACGAGGCGCTCGGCCACCAGGTCGAAGAAGCGCACGCGGCGCTCGTGCAGGACGAGCACCACGTACTCGCGCACCCCGTTGCGGCGGTAGGCCTCGCGCTTCTGGTTCAGGTCGTACGCGGCCGACGTGTTCGCGACCTCGATCACCAGCTCGGGCGGCCCCGCCAGGAAGCCGTCGGGCGTCTCGAGGCACGCGCTCGCCGGCAGCCGCAGCAGCCCGTCCGGCTGCACCTCGTTCAGATCGTCCAGCACGACGGTCGCGTTGGCCGCCATGCGCACGCCGGGCGTCGAGGCGCAGTAGAGGTACAGCCAGCCGTGCAGGTGGCTGTCGAGCTCCGCGTGTCGATGCTTCACTGGCGACGCCACGTAGACGACGCCCTCCACGAGCTCGGCCTTGGTGATGTGCGGGCTGGCCCGATAGCGCCGGTGGAACGCCTCGCGACGCAGGTTGTCGCCCGCCTCGAGCGGCGGCACGTCCGACGGTGGAATCGAGCGCGCGTGCACGGCGAACCTCCTGCGGCGCAGGGTAGCACAGCGGGGGCGGGGTCGAGCCCTGCGGTGACTCTTCGCTGCGGCGGGGGAAGGTGGTAGGAGGGAGGGGCCGAGATACCGGGTGGGCGCGCCGTTGCCGAAGAAGCACCGACTGAGCGACCTGCAGCGTCGAAGCATGGACCTGATCTCCGAGGCGGGCGCCGAGCAACTCACCGTCATCATCAACTCGCTCGACCGTGGTGAGGGGCCCAGCAACGCGGCGCAGGTGGGACACGCGGGGTCGTGCCACACTAACAAACCCATTCGCACACATTTACACTTTTTGGCGCGGGCGCGCCCCCGACCTCAGTCGCCCCTCAGCCACGCGGCGAACGCCCTCGCCGCCTCGTCGTCGGCCAGCAGGGCGCGACAGCGGCGGCGCAGGGCGGCGTCGTCGGTGATGGGCTCGCCGGTGAGGCGCTCGAGGTAGCGGGCGACGGCGAGCAGCTCGGGTACGGGGGGGCCGGCGCTGCGGCCGGGGGCGGGGCCGCTCTCGGCCCAGTCGGGGCGGCGGGGCAGCGGGCGGGGCTGCTTGGGTGCGCGGGGGCGCCAGGGGCCAGGGGGGCGCGGGCCGACGTGCAGGGGGCGGCCGTCCTGGGTGGTGGACGGGTCGAGGGGCAGCCAGCGGGGGCCGTCCGCCGTCTCGAGCAACACCATCACCCACATGTGATCGGGCAGGTCGACCTGGCCGCGATCGAAGGTCCAGCCGGTGGCGACGGCGGCGGGCAGATCGGCGCGGCGCAAGAGTTCGCAGGCCAGCGAGGCCAGCTCGTAGCAGACGCCGCGGCCCAAGTGGCGGGCGTCGCGGCCGGCGTGCAGGGCGGCGACGTGCACGTGGGCGCGGCCGCGGGTGACACCGCGCAGCCAGCGGGCGACGGCGGGATCCTCGATGTAGGTGGGGTCGTAGCGATAGCGGCGGCGGACGAAGTCGCGCAGGGCCAGCGCGCGCTGCAGGGGCGGCAGGCTCGCGGCCGCGTCGACGGCCTCGAGCGCCTCGCCGGGCAGCTCGTCGTCGGGCACGGTGGCGCGGCGCAGGGCGGCCGGCGCGGCGGTGGCGATGGTGGCGTCCTCGAAGCGCGGGGCGGGTGGCAGCTCGACGGTGAGGTCGATGTCGAAGGGCTCCGGGTGGCGCAGCAGCAGCGCGCCATCGGCGGCGGGCACGCGCGCGGCGGGCGCTTGCAGGTCGAGCACGCGGGCGTAGAGCGGCAGCGGGACCGTCGACACCCCGCCGGGGAGCGTTCCGCGCAGGTGCACCCGCGCGCCGCGGCCGGGCGGCGGCGCGGCCCACGCGGCGTCGACGGCGACGGGCGTCCAACGCTGGCCGGCGGGGTCGAAGCGATCGGCCAGCACCTGCACCCCGTAGAGGTAGGGCGGCGGCAGGCGGCCCGGCGCGAAGGCCAGCCCGAACAGCGCCGGCCGGTGCCGGTCGAGCAGGTCGCTCGGCCCGCCCCCGAGCTGCGACTCGATGGTGTCGCGGGGGCGGAACCAGTCACCGCCCTGCGGCGTGCCGTCCGCCGTGTCGCGCCGCCGCCGCGACGGTGTGTTCACCTGGGGCGCCGCGCCCGAGACGCCCCGCGGCGATGCCGGCGAGCGCTCCGGCGGCGCGACGTCGTGGTCGTCGTCGTGGTCGTCGTCGCGGTCGTCGTCGTGGTCGTCGTCGGCCTCGTCCCCCCCGAACAGCCGCTTCATCCGCGACCACAGCCCCTGCGAACGGTCGGCTCGCTCTTTGCGCTCGCCGTCACCCCGAGAGGTGCCACCCAAATCTCTGCCCCGCGCTTCCCGCGGCCCCGCGTGGTCGTCGTCGTGATCGCCGTCGTGGTCGTCGTCGTATTCGCCGCGCTCGAGGTCTTCGCCACGGCGTCGAGCCGCGCCCGCGGTGCCAGCGAAGCCTCGGCCCTCGGCGGTCGCCCCAGAGGTGCCAGGCAAATCTCGGCGGCCCTCGGCGGTCGCCCCAGAGGTGCCAGGCAAATCTCGGCGCTCTTCCGCGTCGCCCAGATGACCGGCAGCGCCCCGCCCCGCCCCGAGCGCCCGTCCCTCCTCCGCCGCCGCCGCCCGCGCGCGCTCCACCGCCCGCACCCGCCCCAGCAGGTCCGGCAGCCCCCACTCCGCCAGCGCTTCGAGCAACGCTTCGGGATCCGCCTCCCCCGTCCACGGGAACAGTCGCCCCTTCGCCTCGCTCACCGCCTCCGCCGGCCGCGGCAGCGCCACCGCCGCATCACCGGCCCGCCGCAGCGTCAGGCGCCCCGCGGCGTCCTGCACCGCCAACGCCCAGCGCGCGGGCGGCCGCCCGCCCGCCTCGGCCAACGCTTCCAGCAGCCGCGGCAGCGCGTCGAGCAACGCGGGCTCGGATCGCGCCAGCATATCCCCGCCCGAACGCTCCACGTCGTCCGCCACCTCACCGAGCACCGCCTGCAGCGTCGCCACGTCCGGCCGCCGGGGCACCCCCAGCGCGGCCGCCAGCCGGGGTCGACCTCGGCCTTCGCTCCACGCCCCGCGCCGCCCGCCCAACACTCCTGCCGGCGCCTCCACGCACACCTGCGACGGCGGCAACACGCGACCGTCGTCCGCCACCAGCGCCGCCCGATCACCCCACGCCTCGCGCACCGCCCGCGCCGTCGTCCGATGCGCCTCGAGCGCGCCCTCGAGCCAATCCAGCGCCGCCGCCGGCGCCGCCTCGCCCGCGGGCAGCCCGGCCACGACCCCCTCGGGCCCCGCCTCGTCCAGCGTCCGAAAGGCCAGGTGCGCCCGCGCCCCGGCCAACGCTGGCACCCCCGCAGCGTCCGGCAGCGGCGCCTCGGCGCCCAGCACCGCCCGCACCTCGGCGTCGGGCCAGAACAACGCACCCGGCGCCGCCAAGCCGTCGTCGAGCGTTGGCACCCAATCCCGCGCGTCCAGCCGCAGCCGCCGCGCCAACGCCGGCTCGGCCGCCACGCGCACCGCCACGTAGCCCGCGAACGCTCGGTCGGCGTCGGCCCCGGCGCGCCGCCCCTGTCCGTCCAGCGCCGCCGCCAGCCGCGCCTCGTCGAGCGCCGCGGCCGCGCCGGCCGCCACCAGCACCGCCCGCGCCCGCGCCCCGTAGCGCCCGTGCGCCTGCCGCGGCGGATCGCTCAGGAACCCCGCCACCGCGTCCGCCTCGGCGCCGTCCGGCGTCACCAGCAGCGCCTTCGGCCGCAGCCAGGTCCCGTCGTCCGCCTCGGCCCGCAGCCGCTTCCGCAGCTTGAACCGCCCCGCGGCCTCGTCGAGCCCGTCGCCCAACAGGCCCGCCAGCCCCGCGAGCAGCTCGGCGGAGCGTTCGCCGTCCCCGGCCTGCTCGGCCGCTCGGTGCGCCTCGAGCAGCGGCTCGACGACGGCCGCCAGCCGCGCACGGTCCAGCCGCCACGCCCGCCGGAGATGCGCCACCAGCGCCGCCGGCACCCGCGCCGAGGGCTCGAGATCCAGGCCCAGGTCCGGCACGTCGGGGTCCAGCACCAGCTCGCGCGGCGCCCGCAGCCACCCCCCGGCCGTCTCGATCAGCGCCGCCTTGCCCAACGCGCCCCGCGCGTGCTCGTCGGCCTCGATCTCACCGGCGTGCCGCGCCCACCAGCGATACAGTGCGTCGCGCCGGACCGGATCGGCGAACGCTGCCGCCGGCGTCGACCCATCCGCGCCGGCGGCGCCCACCCCCGGCGCGTCTCCCCGCTCTGGCCCCGCCACCGTCGCCGCCGAGGCCGCTGCGTCCGCGGGCCCTGCGTCGCCGGCCGCCTCGGCCAGCGCGAGCGCCGCGCGGCGCACGTCCAGCGGCGGCGCCAGCTTCGGATCGACCGCCCGCGCGCCCTCGGCCCACGCCGCGTCGGCCAGCCGAGCGGCCAGCGGCAGGCCGGCTAGCATCACGCGCGCGTCGTCGTCGGCCTCGAAGAGGGGCGGCGCCACCAGCCGGCCGGCGGCGTCCACCGCCAGCGGCAGCGCCTCGGCCCGCGCCTGCCATCGCCAGCGTCGCGAGCACCGCCGGCACGTCGCCCAACCAGCCGGGCTGCTCGGTCAGCGGCGCACCCACCTTCGCCTCCGCCCGCACTCGCGCCCGCAGCGCCGCGGCCGGATCGCGGAACGCCAGCCGATCGCCCAGCGCCGCAGCCTCGCCCGCGGCGACCGGATCGAGCACCTCGGCGTCCGGCACCCCCGCCGCGCCCAACGGTCCCTGGAGCGTCGCCAACAGCTCGCGCGCGCCGCGCAGCGCCCCGTCGCGCGCCGGCCACACTGGCAGCGCCGACAGCGTCGGATCCGCCGGCGCGAACGCTCGCCGCGTCGCGTCGGCCGCCGCCGCCAGCGCGCGCCGCGCCGCGTGGCGCGCCTCGGTGTCGGCCGCGTCCAGCGCCGCCGCCAACGCTTCGGGTCCCGCCCGCCTCACGCCCAGCGCGTCGAGCAGCGGGCCCAACGCGACCTCGTCGTCGGGGTGCAGCAGCCGCCGCGGGCCGCCGGCCAGGGCGGCGCGGAAGGGCGCGACCGCCCGATACACCCGATCCTCGGCGTGGGTCCGACTCCACGCGCCCAGCAAGGCTGTCTCACCGGCCGTGTCCCGCCACAGCGGAACGTCCATCAGCGGCACCAGGCGGCTGGGCGCCAGCGTCTCGACCACCCTCCGCAGCGCGGCGACCATCTCCTCGCGGTGCGCCTGCATCGCACCGACGACCGCCTCCGAGGGCGCCGTCTCGAGCGCGCTCACCCACGCCTCGGCGTCGCCCGCGGCCAGCGGCACGCCCAGCGCCGCCGCCCGCCGCACCGTCGACCCGCTCGCTGTCCGCCACAGCGGCCACGCCGCGAGCGCGGCGGACAGCGCCGGCGCGTCGGGCGGCGCCTGCAGCGCGTCGAGCGGCGCGAGGGGCCCCGTCGGCGTCCGACCACACGGGCGCCGCGGCCAGCGCGCTCCGCTCGGCTGCGCCCAGGTCGTCCGGGTGCGCCGCCAGCCAGTCCAGGCGCGCCTCGGCCAGCGCGTCGTCGGGCCCCGCGGCCAGCACCGCCACCAGGTCGCGGGCGCCGAAGCCCAGCGCCTCGCCCAGCCCGCGCACGTGCGCCGCCGCGCCCTGCCTGGCGTCCAGCCAAGGCACCTCGGGACACAGCGATACCAGCGCCTCGTCGCTCGGCACCCGCCCCCGCTCTGCTCCGCGCGCCGGCCGCCGCGTCCCGTCGCGGCAGAGGAAGATGGGCGCCAGGGCCACCCGCGCCGCGTCGCGTCCGCTCAGTTCACCGTGCGCCGCGGCCAGCACCGCGTGCAGCGCGTCCCACCATGCGGGCGCCGCCTCACCGGCCGCTTCGACGACCTCGACCAGCGTGATCGGCCGCGCACCCAGCCGAGCCAGCACAGCACCCCACCGCACCTCGACGTCCGCCGACGGGCGCGGCGGGCCGCCGACGCTCGAACGCACCAACTCGCCGAGCGCGCCGGCCGGCGTCAATCGCAGCGCGTCGGGCCCGACGAGGGGCCGACGGCGACCGAGCGCGTCGGGGAATCGCGGCGCCGCCGCCACCCGCGCCGCCCGCGCCGGCGGCTGAGCGTCCAGCCAGGTCAGCACGGCGTCCAGCGGCGGGCGCGCCGCGCCGTCCGGCGAAGCTGGAGTGTCCGCGTCCGGTTCGAGTGGCCGGCCCCGCCCCTCCGCGCCTGCGCCGATCGCCGAGCCCGAAGCGTAGACCTTCGTGGCGAGCGAACGGCCCGCCGCGTCGACGTCGGCACCGCTCGACGCGGCCTGCCCCCGCGCGTCGAGCGCCGTGGTCGATGCCTCCGCGTCCGCCACCAGATCGTCCGCCACGTCGTCGGGCGTCAGCCGGCGGACGCCCAGCCGCGGCCACAAGCCGACCAACGCACCATCACTCTCCAGCGACGGCGCCACCACGGGACGCAGCGCCACCGGACGCTCCGCCGCCGCGCACAGCCAGACCTCCACCGGCCGCCGCGCGCCTCCCGTCGCGTCCGGCACCACCGGCGACCGGCTCAGCTCCCCAGATCCTCCAGCCGCGCGACCGCCCGCAGCAGCGCGGGCCAGGCGCCCGGCAGCCACCCGGGCAGCGGCGCCTCCACGGCCTCGGCGACCAGCGCCCGCAACGTCGCGTCGTCCAGCGCCCGCGCGCCCAGCCACGCCCACACCGCGTCCACCCGCGCGTCGCCCGCGTGGGCGGCCCGCCGACCGCCGTCGTCCAGCGCCGCGGGCGCCAGCGCCTCGGCCAGCGCCGCGTCCGCGACGCGCCGCACCGCGCCCGGCGCCGCCACCCGCCGTCCGCGCAGGCCACCACCGGCGCATCGCGCAGCGCGGCGGCGCAGGCGTCCGCCAGCGGCCGCCAGCCCGAGCGCGTCAGATCCGCCGCCGTCGGCACCAGGCGCAGCGCGGCCGCCCGGTGCGCCTCGTCGGTCGACGCCACCAGCGCGGCCAGCAGCCGCCCGGCCGCCGCCAGCGCCGACCGCGAACGCGCGCCCGACAGGTCGACGCGCTCGCGATCCACCGGCAGGTCGAAGCGCGCCTGCACGAGAACCTGCCAGCCGGGCCGCTCGTCGGTGGGCAGGAAGGCGAACACCGGCGGCACGTCGTCGGGCAGGGGCGCCGGCGCACCGTCGGCGTCCAGCGCGAGCGCCACGCGGACGTCCCCCTCGGTCGCCACCCGGTACGCGCGCGCCGCGCCCGCCGAACGCTCCAACCGAACGACGCCCTCACCGGCCGCGCGCCGCTCGACGTCCACCACGACGTCGCCGCGCCGCCGCTGCAGCCGCGTCAGCCCGGGGAGCGTCAACAGCACCTCGTCGGGGATGGCGCGCAGCCGCGCCCACAGCGTCTCGGCGCCGGCCTCGTCGTCCTCGGGCGCGCGCAGCGGCAGCACCAACAGCGTGCCGTCCGCTGGCGCGCCCGCCGGCCGCCCACCCAGCGGGCGCGGGAGGGACACGTCGGCGATCTCGAACGCGTAGACGTCCGAATACACCTGCGGCCGGTCACAGATCGCGTAGACGGACTTGAAGCCCACCCCGAACGTCCCGATTTGATTGCCGATCTTGGTCGTCTGACCGATCGACAGCAGGCCCACGACGTCGCGCACGTCGAAGGGCGCGCCGTCGTGCCACACCCACAGCGCGTCGGGCCGCACCTCGACCCGCCACGTCGTCGCGCCGGCGTCCACGGCGTTCTGCAGCAGCTCGGCGAGGCAGTGCGCCGGGTTGGTGTAGATGCGGCGCCCCAGCAGCTGCTCGGCGCTCGCCTGCGACAGCGACTTGGGCCGATCGCCCAGCACCTCGAGGGCGCGCGCCGCGAAGCGGGCCCGGCGGTCACGCCACGCCGCGGGGCACAAGCCGGCCAACGCGCGCCCGGGCAGCGCCGCCAGCGTCGCGTCGTCCAGGGCCTCCGGGCGCCCCTGCGCCAGGGCCGCCCCGACCGTCGCCACTGCGGCGTCCGCCAGCCGCGTCGCGGCCGCCGGCGCGTGCCGCCGCAGCCAACGCGCCACCACCGCGGTCGCCACCAGCCGATCCACAGACAGCGCACGCGCCGTCGCTTCGATCACGGGCGTCACCGCGTCGGCGTGGGGGGTCAAGGCCTCAAGCGCCCGATCGAGCGCGACGTCCCCCAGCGTCGGCAGCGTCGCCGCGAGCGCGTCCCGATCGGCCGAGGCCGCCCAACGCCCCGCGGCCCCCGCGACGGTCAGCGCCAGGGCCAGCGGCGCTGGATCGCGCAGCGCCGCCGTCGCCGACAGCAACGCCGCCAGCTCACCCCGCGGCGCGACGCGCGCGATGCACGCCCGCTGCTCGGCGAACGGCAGCACGGCGAAGTCGGGGGGCAAGGCGCTCACGGCGCCGGAGTCTACCGAGCCCTCGGGCGCGGTGAAACGCGTGTGCGCACTCCGGCGAAGACGCCCCAGCAGAGCGGCCCGACGCGGACCTCGACCGGGCGCGCCGCGCGTGGCTCAGGGCGCGCAGAGGTTCCGGAGGGCGTCGATGCAGGGGCGCTGGCTGCCCCAGGTCGCGCGCAGCCGCAGCAGGAACCCGCTGCGCTCGGCGGGGCGCGCCCGCCAGAGCGTCGCGCCGTCGAGCCGGACGCGCTGGCCCGCGGGGACGCGCACCAGGCGGCGGTCGCCCGCGGTGACGGCCGCGCGCAGCGCCGCGTCGCGCGCCCGCAGGGCCTGCAGCCGTCCGCCCGGCTCGTCCTCCAGCGGCACCGCGTCCTCGGGCGCGGGCAACAGCACGTCGATGTCCCCGCCCGCGCCGACGTGACAGACGATGTGCTCGACCGCCACCTCCGCGTTCGCCAGGGCCCGAGCGCCGCCGCCGCGGTGGCGCCGCGCCGTGCCCAGCCAGGTGTTCTCGGCGTGCCGCGGGAAGGGCTCGCGGTGCCACAGCGGCAGCGCGCCCGTCGCCCCTCGGCGCACCCACAGAAGCTCGCTGTCCACCACCACCGGCGCGTCCGGCGCGCGCCACGCCGGCGGCAGCCCGGCGACGAAGGCCCGCGTCAACGGACCCCCCACCTCGGCGGCGAACGCGACGCGCGCGGCGAACACGGGCGTCTCGCCGCGCGGCTCGGCGGCCGCGGCCAGGGCGCCGAGTCGCTCCATTCGCCGGTGCGCGGACGCGGTCGCGCCGGGGGCGTCCCACGTCGCGTCGGGCGCGTAGGGCGCGTACGCCGCCCACTCGGCCACCGTCTCGGGCGCGTACTCGTTGTACTGCGACGCGTAGATCGCCGCGGGGATCCCCCGCGCCGGGCGGTCGCGCACCACCGCCCGCAGCAGGACGCGCCAGCCCGCGCGGCGCGCCCGGCCCGCCCGGTGGAAGTCACCCCACCCGAAGCGAAACAGCACGCCCTCCGGCGGCGCCTCCACCTGCATCGCGCCCGCGCGCAGCCGCCTGTCGAGCCACGCGTTCTGCAGCACCGTCTGCGGTCGACCCAGGGGCCAGAGCGGCAGATCGCCCTCCCCCACCACGAAGTCCGTCGGACAACACCCCATGAGGCACCCCACCGTCTCGGGCGTCTCGGCCGGCGGGCGCGTGAAGTCCTGCTCGCCGTCCGGCCGGCGGGGCAGGTTGTCGCAATGAAAGGGCGCGGGCTGCGTACGCCAGCCCGGCTCGAGCCACGCCACGCGGCTGAGGATCAGCGCCTCGTCCCGCCAGGGCGGGGGCAGCGCCTCGACGAACGCGCGCGTGATGGGTCCGCCGCGTGCGCGCGCTTCGGCCTGATCCACCAGCCACAGGCTGGGCTCCTCGGCGATCACGGCGTCGTCGAAGGGCGGCACGCGCCCGACGACGTCGAAGCCCGAACGCACGCGAACGCTGGTCGGCAGCGTCATCTCAAAGCTCCACCGTCGTCTTCCAGTACAGCGCTCGCCCAGGGCGCTGCACCCCGAAGAAGTCGTAGGTCTTCTCATCGGTCAGGTTGGTCACCTCGAGGCCCGTGCTGACGTCGTACCGGTCACGCGTCAGGCGCGCGGTCAGCGACGCCCCGTGCACCTGCTGGCTCGGCACCGTCTGCTTCGATCCGGCCGCGCCGATGCTCTCCCACCCCCGGAAGAAGCCGTGCACGTAGCGCGTGTGCCACGCGACGCTCAGCGCGTCGCCGGACACCAGCAGCCCGCGGGCCCGCAGCCGCGCCCCGACGTGCGCGAACAGCCACGGACGGTTGGGCACGCGATCCCCCTCGAAGTCGCCGAAGATGCCCTGGTCCGAGACGTTGCGGAAGTCCTGCCAGGTGACGTTGCCGGTCACCGCCGCCCACCCCCCGGGCGCCTCCCAGTCGACGTGCCCCTGCACCCCCACCGACCGCGCCCCGTAGACGTTCTCGTACACCAGCGTCTGGTCGCTCCCCCACAGCACGATCAGGTCGTCCGTCAGCCGCGCGAAGCCGTCCACCTCGGCCCGAAACCGACCCGCCCGCGTGCCGCCGCTGTCGACCCCCACGCCCAGGTTGACGTTGTCGCTCCGCTCCGGCTGCAGGTCGAGGTTGGCCACGACCAGCACGGTGTCGCCGAACAGCTCGTCCGCCCGAGGCATGCGCGTGGCCCGCTCGTAGGACGCCTTCACGGTCACCCCGTCGCCCACGCGCAGGCGCAGGGCGTCTCCGAAGCCGACCGCGTGCAGATCGGTCGACCGCGTTCGGATCGACCCACCCGGGGCGGAGTCCTCACTGTCCGCCCAGTGGTGGTAGCCCTTCACGAACGCGACGTTCTCGAGCCGGCCGCCCAGCACCTCGGCCGCGTAGGCCACGCCCTCGACCAGCGATACCACGCGACGGTCGAGATCGAGCGGATCACGATCGGTCGGCTTCACCTTGCGTCGCTCGGTGCCGCTGCGCAGCGTGCCCGTGGGCGCGACGATGGCGCGCAGCGTGTGCCCCTCGGCCAGCGTCCACGCGCCGTTCAGGCGAGCGTAGCCGCCGTCGTCCCAGGTGGTGCGATCGTGCGGTTGACCGTCCAGCTCACCGGGCGTCCGCCGCGGCACCACGCGCTCGCCGCGCCAGTCGTAGACGAAGGCGCCCAGATCCTCGAAGTCGCTGCGGCGGTGGCCCACGCCGGCCACCCCATCCACCGCCCACACATCGACCGCCAGCCGGTAGCGCAGCGCGGCCCCGTAGCTGGCGCGGCCGAAGACGGGCTCGCCGTAGGGCCGCGTCATCACAGCGTTGTGCTGCAGCGCCTTCTCGTAGGCGGTGGCGAAGGCGCGCAGCGACAGCCGGTCGGCCCAGGAGCGTTCCGCGACGCCGACCTCCAGGCCCCCGCCGAACGCTCGGTAGTCATCGTGGAAGCGACGCACGGTGGCGGGCCGGGGGCGCCCCCTCTCGTCGACGACCTCCACGTCGATCGGATAGTCGTTGTCGGCCCGGTCGAAGAAGCCGTCGGCCCGCACGAAGGGGCCCCGCTGACCGAAGCGATGGTGCGCCGCCAGCGAGACGCGGTGCGTGCCGAACGAGCCCAGCTGATACGCGGCCGAGGCCCCCGTGCCGTCGATGTCGTCGTCGGTGACCAGGTTGACGACGCCGCCCAGCGCGTCGGCCCCGAAGCGGATCGGGACCACCCCGCGGTAGATCTCCACCCGCGCCACGCGGTCGAGCGGCACGTGCGCGATGCCCGGTCCGAAGCCGGTCAGCTCGAGGGGCACACCGTCGACCAGGAAGCGGATCTGGTCGCCCGTCAGGCCGTTGAGCGAGAAGCGCGTGCCGGATCCCAGCCCCCCCGCCCGCTGCAACGCCACGCCCTCGGTCCGCGCGAGCACCTCCCCCAGGTCCGATGAGGCCCGGCGCTCGGGCTCGGTCTCGATCACCGTCACCGCCTCGGCCGAGCGACGCAGCGCTTCGGCCGGGCTGAGGCCGATCACCACCATCGGTCGCTCCGGCGGCGGCGACGGCGGCACGGCAGGCGCCGGTAGGGCCGTGTCCGTCGGCGTGGGTGAGATCGACGCCGCGGGCGCCGCCGGAGGCTCGAACACGTAGACGTAGCGGACCCGGACCGCGACCGGCTCGCCCTCGAGCCGCGCGGGCTCGAAGCGCAGGCCCTTCGCGGCGTCGAGCGCGGCCTGGTCGAACGCTCGTCCGTGCGCGTCGGTCGCCGGCGCCTCGACCTCGACGGCGCCCACCCGGCCGTCACGCTCGACGGTCAGCAGCAACGCGACCCGCCCGGCCCGGCCCGCCGCGCGCGCGGCCGCGGGGTAGATCGCCTCGGGCTCTTCGATCAGCGTCGGCGGCCGCATCGCCGGCGCCGCCCCGGCGGGCGCCAGCATCAGCGCCACCAGCCACCCCCCGATCACCGCCCACCGTACGCGATGCACTGGGGCGCGCCCTCGCGCGGATCGTCCATGACCGCCACGTCCACGCCGAACACTTCACCCAGGATCGCCGGCGTCATCACCGCCCGCGGCGTGCCCTCGGCCACCACCCGACCCGCCTTCAGCGCCACCAGGTGGTCGGCGAAGCGCGCCGCCAGGTTCACGTCGTGGATCACCAACGCGATGGTCTTGCCCTGGGTGTCGGCCAGCCGCCTCAGCAGCCGCAGCACGTCCAGCTGGTGCGCCAGGTCGAGGAAGGTGGTGGGCTCGTCGAGCAGCAGCAGGTCGGTGCGCTGCGCCAGCGCCATCGCGATCCACACCCGCTGACGCTGACCGCCGGACAACGCACCCACCGGTCGGTCGACCCAGTCGGTCAGCTCGGTCGCCCACAGCGCCGCCTCGATGGCCTCGCGATCCTCGACCGTCGGCCCACCCAGCAGGCGCCGGTACGGAAACCGACCGTAGGACACGACGTCCCCCACCGTCAGCGCGGCGGGCGCCTCGGGCTGCTGCGGCAGCAAGGCCAGGCGCTGCGCCACCGCGCGCGTCGGCAGCTCGCTCAGGGCGGCGCCGTCGAGGTACACCGCGCCCACCCGCGGCCGTAGCAGCCGGGCCAGCGCGCGCATCACCGTCGACTTGCCCGACCCGTTGGGACCGATCAGCGCCGTCACCTGTCGCGGTGGGAGCGTCACGGACAGGCCCTCGACGATGGCCGGCCCGCCATAACCGAGCGTCAGATCGCGCGCGTCGAGCCCCACGCCTCAGCGCACCTTCAGCGTGCCGAGCGACCAGGGATCGCCCAGCGTGCTGAACTGCTTGGTCGCCGTCCCGTCGGCGTCCACGCGGTACACGTCGACGCTCGGCGTGCCCTCGACGGTCGTGTACACCTGGTAGTACAGCGTGCCGTCGAGGAAGTGTTCGCGGAAGCTCATGCCCTGGGCCGCGGGGATGCCCTCGAGGCGGCGCGACGTGCCGGTGTCGAGGTCGACGACGTAGGCCTCGAACAGCGCCTCGGCCAGGTAGTCCTCGGCGGCGGGCAGGTCGCCGCCGTCCTGCAGCCCCATCACCAGCATGTCGTGCCCGGCGATGTGCCAGGCACCGTACACGGCCCGCGTGCCCGTCGCCGCCTCGAGGTCGACGTAGAAGTCCGGATCGAAGGTCGTCTCGCCCGCCTTGATGCGCAGGGCGCAGGCCGGCGGCAGGTCGGCGGGCTCGACACCGTACAGGCCGAAGTAGCCCCCGCTGGCCGTCCCCATCGCGTACAGGTCGCCGCTCGCGTCGACGAAGGTCTCGTAGGCCCCGGCGCAGCGATCGTCCTCGACCAGGAACACCGGCTCGTCGTCCGAGTCCTTCTTGACCAGCGCCACCGCCGCCTTGTCGTAGGTGCGCAGGTTGGCGCGGTCCAGCCAGTCCACCGCGAAAGCGACGTAGTCGCCGAAGATCGCCGGCTTGCCGACGATGCCGAGGGCGAAGTCGTCGTTCGCCAACGCGTCCGCGGGGATGGTGCCGGTCAGCTCCATCGCGGTGGGGTCGAACACGGCCACCACCAGCGAGGCCCCCGAGGTGCCGTAGTTGTAGGCGCGGGTGTTCGACACGAAGGCCGTCCCGCGCCCGCCGGTGAGGCCCAGGTTGGCGAGGCTGAGCTTGGGTCCTTCGACCATCTGCAGATCGGCGTCGACGCTGTAGCGAGTGTAGGTGCCCGTCTCGCGGCTGAAGTCGTAGGCGTAGCCGTCGTTGAAGTCGACGTCGTTGTTGGCCAGCTCGATCATCTTGCTGCGATCCAGCTCGCCCTCGGGCACCTCGGGGAACGCTCCGAGGTAGATGTTGCGGCCCTCGGGGTTGCGCACGCGGATCGCGAACCCGATCACCTCTTCGGCCTTGCCGGGACCGGCGTCGTCGACCGGCCCGGCGTCACCGCCGCCGCCCGCGGCGTCCATGGTCGTGCCGTCGCTGTCGTCGTCGTCGCAGCCGGTCTGGACGCTCAGGGCGAGCGTCGCCAGCAGCAGCAGGATCTTCGTCTTCATCTCAGGCTCCGTGGGCCGAGCGCGCTCGGCGTCGGTCGGGCGGGCGCCGGCGCCCCGACGAGGGGGCCGCGCCGCCGGTGGGTCGCCCGGTGCGGGCGAGCAGAAACAAGAAGAGGGGGCCACCCGAGAGGGCCACCACGACGCCCGCGGGCAGGGGCGCGGCCGGCATCACCCAGCGGCCGAGCACGTCGGCGGCCAGCAGCAGCGACCCGCCCGTCGCGGCGGCCGCCGGCAACAGGGCGCGGTGACGCACGCCCACGACGCGGCGCGCGATGTGGGGCGCCAACAGACCCAGGAACACGACCGAGCCGCCGACCGCGACGCAGGCGGCGGCGAGCCCGCAGGCCAGCGCCAGCGCGGTCCGTCGCGTCGCGCGCACCCGCATGCCCAACGCCCCGGCCGCGGCGTCCCCCAGCGCCAGCACGTCCAGGTGCGCCGCCCGGCTCTGCGCCGCCAGCAGCAGCGCGGCGGCCAGCGGCGCCAGCACGGCGAGGTGCCGCCACGACGCCAGACCCATCGAGCCCGCCAGCCAGCCATAGACCAGGTCGTAGTGAAACCGGGGTCCCACCGTGGCCAGGGCCAGGTTCGTGGACGTCAGGGCCGTGGTCACGACCACGCCGACCAGCAGCACGGCCTCGGGCCCCGCCCGGCGGGCCACGCGATCGACCAGCACCGCCACCGCGCCCGCGCCGGCGAACGCACACAGCGGCAGGTACGCCGGGACGCGCGCCGCCAGGCCCGCGCCGAACATCAGCCCGAGCAGCGCGCCGCTCGCGCCGCCCGCGGGGATGCCCAGGATGCCCGGCTCGGCCAGGTCGTTGCGGAAGGCCGCCTGCAGCAGCGCGCCGCCCACCGCGAGGCTGGCGCCCACGGTCAGCGTGTAGAGCACCCGCGGCACCCGGTAGTCCCACAGCAACAGCCCGAGCCGCGGGGCCGCGCCGGTGGCGCCGGCCCACAGGGCGCCCGCGTCGAGCGTCGGCGTGCCCACCGCGAGGCCGAGCGCCGCGCACGCGATCAGCGCAGCCGCCAGCACGCTCACCCTCACGTCGCCACCGCGCGGCCACGCCACAACAACGCCACGAAGGCGGCGCCGCCCACCGGCGCCGTGACGCAGCCCAAGGGCACGTCCACCCGCTCGGCCAGCAGGCGGACGCCCAGATCGGCGCCCACCAGCAGCGTCGCGCCGGCCAGCGCGGCGGCGGGGACGATCCGGCGATAGTCGCCGCCTACCAGGCCCCGCACCAGGTGCGGCACGATCAAGCCGACGAACCCGATGGGCCCGGCGACCGCGACCGCCGCCCCCGCCAGCAGCACCACGCACCCCAAGGCCAAGGCCCGCGTGCGGGCCGCCCGCAGGCCGAGGCTGCCCGCGGCGTCGTCGCCCAGGCTGAGCGCCGTGACCGACGGCGCCAGCAGCACGGCCAGGCCCAGACCGAGCACCGTCGCGGGCGCCAGCGCGCGGACCTGCGACCAGGTCACGCCGATGAGCCCCCCGGTGGTCCAGTACAGCAGATCCATGTGCAGCTGGTGGTGCACCACCAGCCCCACGATGGCCGCGCCCAGCGTCAGGTTCAGCGTCGCGCCGGCCAGCACCAGCCGGGACGGCCCACCCAGACCGCCGAACGCTCCGAGCGTCAACGCCACCGCCGCGGCCGCGGCCGCGCCCACGAAGGCCACGCCCATCGCCGCCGTCGCGGACACGCCCGGCAGCCACAGCACGCCGCACAGCACGGCAAGCGTCGCGCCGGTGTTCAGCCCGGCCAGCGATGGTCCGGCCAGCGGGTTGCGCGTCGCGCCCTGCATCAGCGCGCCGGCCACCGACAGCGCCGCGCCGACCAACGCCGCCGCCACGACCCGGGGCAGGCGGACGCCCAGCACCACCGCGTCGGTCACCGGATCACCCGCGCCCAGGACGCTGCGCCACAGCGAGGCGGTCGGCACCGATCGCGTGCCGCTCGCCACCGCGCAGGCCAGCACGCCGGCGCACACCGCCACGCCGAGGGCGAGCGTTCCGGTGGACGACCGGCGCGTCACGGCGAGGCCGGCGGGCGCGGCCCCAGGAGGCCGTCGAAGCGACCGGCGGCGATGGCCTCGGGCGCCAGGATGCGCAGCAGATCGTCGACGACCAGCGACCGCGCCATGACGCCGCCGCCGAGCCAATGGTGGATGTCCACGGTGTGCACGTCGCCGCGGCGCGCGGCCGGCATCAGCCGCCAGGCCGGGCTCTCCGCGACGCCCTCGAGGGCCGAGCGGATGCCCGGCGCGGGCGCCACCATCAGGAACAGGTGGTCGGCGTCGAAGTCGGGCAGCAGCTCGAGCGGCAGCCAGGCGTTGACGCCGCGACCCACGCGCTCGGCCACCAGCGTCGGCGGGCGCAGGCCCAGATCGTCGTACAGGGTCGGCCCGCAGAACCACCGCGCGCCGTAGACCTTCAAGCGGCGCAGCTGCACCCGCAGGACGCCGACCGTCTGCCCATCGAGCGTCGCGCCGAGCACCTCGCGAGCGGCCGCCAGCTTGCGCCGGCGCCAGGCGAGCGCGGCCTCGGCGCGCGCCTCGACGCCCAGGATGGCGCCCAGATCGCGCACCCGCGCCTCGGGGTGCGTCTCGGCGTCGCGCAGCACGATCGTGGGCGCGATGTCCGCCAGGGCGCGCGCGGTGTCGGCCAGCGCCACCTCGGCGATGATCAGATCGGGCCGCGCCGCGAAGACGGCCTCGAGGCGCACCGCGTGCGGCAGGTGCTCGCCGCCCAGGTAGGTGGCGTCCTCGAGGAAGGGCTGCTGGTGCGGCAGGAACCGGCTGCCCCACGAGCCCACCTCGCCGACCGGCGTGACGCCGATGAACAGCAGCTCGTCGGCCAGCCCGACGGTGGCGATCCGCTGGACGCCGTCCGGGACGAAGGTGCGGCCGCCGGCGTGCCGCACCCAGCGTCCACCGTCGACGCGGTCGACCTCGACGGGGTGATCGGCCGTGCCGGGCGGGGCGACGTCCGGCGCGGCCTGCTGCGGCGTGCTGCACGCCGCCACGGCCAACGCGAGCAGCGCCAGATCGTAGGCGTGCGGCGGGGCGGTGCGGGGGCGGCGCGCGTGCATCGGCCCATGCTGGGCGCCCCCCTGCGCGGCCCTCAATCGGTAGAATTACGTCCCGGAGCGTTGGCCTCGCCCGTCGAGTCAGCGCCCAGGCAACGCGCCGGATCGGCCGCGCCGAGCGTTCACGGGTCGAAGAAGGCCGCGGCCGGGAGGCTGCGGGGCGGGGGCGCGAAGCCGGCCGCGGCGAGGTCGTCCCGACAACCGCGGGCGGCGTCGCGCAGGCGCAGGAAGGACGCCGGCGAGACGCCGAAGCCCTGGGCGCCGACCGCGCGGGTCCAGATGGCCTCGGCGCCCGCGATCAGCGCCGGGTCGACGTCCACGTCGCTCAGCAAGCGCAGCAGGTTCAGGTAGTCCGCGCCCGGCTGGGCGGGGCCCGCCCACACGTCGCCCACCAGCGAGCAGGCCGCCAGCGCGGCGCGCGCGCGGATCTGCGGACCCTCGGGGTGACACTCGGCGCTGTTGCGGCAGGTGAAGACGTCGTTCAGCAGCGCCTCCGTGCGGCGCGACACCCACACGCCGACGGCGTAGGTCACCGTCGGCGTGGCGATGGTGCCGCCGGCCCAGGGCGACAGGTCGACGAACAGGGCGCACTGCGTTCGCCAGTCCAGCGGCGCCGCGGCGGCCTCGTCGTCGACGTCGACCTCGAGCATGTCCTGCGTGAACGCTCGGTCGTCCGCGTCGAAGGCGGGCGCACCGGGCGGTCGGTCGCCGAGCACGCAGTAACGCACCGGCGGGAAGGCGAACGCCTCCGCCGTCACCGGCGGGTCGAAGTCCTGCCGGCTGCGGCCATGTGTCATCGCGCCGACGCGCAGCAACGTCGCGCGCACGCTCGCCTGGCCGTAGCCGTGACCCATCAGCAGGTGCGCCAGCGTGCAAGCGATCTCGGGATCGGGCGCCAGCGCGCAGGCGTGGGCGAGCGCGGGCGGGAGCGTTCCGGTCATCGCTTCGCCCGCGTCGCCCGCGGCCCAGGTCCAGGACGGGTCGAGCACCAGCGTGTGCGCCGCCGTCTGGAAGACGCGCGCCACGACGTTGCTGTCCTCGAGGCGGTCGAAGGCAGCGATGGCGGTGTCGACGAGCGCGTCGTTGACCTGCTCGGTGACGTTCAGCGTGATCTCGAGCACCTGCTCGGCCAGGAAGCGTTGCAGCGGCGCGGTGACGACGCCCGCGGCGCTCAGCGCGGCCTCGACCGGGCACGAGGTGATGCGCTTCAGGCGATCGATCAGGCTGCCGCTGCCGGTGAACGCCTTGCACGAGGGCGCGCCGAAGGTGACGTCGAAGCCCCAGCCGTCGCCGGGATCCAGGCGCGGCGGCGAGGTGGTCACGCGCCGCGCACCCACCTCGACGGCGACCCCGACGCCGCCCGGCGGCGCACGCTGACTCACCACCGCCTGCACGTCGAGCTCGATGGCGTCCAGCTTCACGAACGCCGTGTTCAGGATGCCCGGCGGCGGCAGCTCGACGGTCACCGAGATGCTGATGATGCCGCTGATGACCTTCAGCACCCAGCGCAGCACCCACCCGATCACCTTGCCGAACTTGCGCTTCACCCACTCCTCGAAGCGCACCCCGAAGTCGAAGTCGAAGTGCACCAGGCCCGAGATGATCGCCACGCGGACGCCGCCCAGCTCGACGGCGGTGGACAGCTCGAGGCCCGCCTGCGAGGCCGCCGAGCGTCCCAGCAGCAGCGTGTACGGGCCGAAGTCCTCCTCGAGGGTCGGCCCCAGGCGCACCCGCTCGACCAGCCGGCCCGCGCAGCCGAAGCGCACCAGATCGTCGGCGACCGTCGCGTCGGACACGCCAAGCTGCATCATCGCGAGCAGCTGCGTCAGCGGGGACTGAACGGTGCCGTTGTCGAGGTCGAAGGCCGCCTCGTGTCCACGGAGCGGCCCCACCTCGACGGTCGGGGGATCGGTGCAATACACCAGGTGGGCGGCGTCGCTCTGCTGCAGCACCTGCCGCATGGCGAGGGGCATGTCGGCGCGCGGCGCGGGATCGACCACGCAGTAGCCATCGCTGCCGTCGAAGGGGCAGATGCAGCGCGTGGGCTGGCGGAAGGTGACGTAGTTGGGGGCCTGCGAGAGCGCGGTGCAGGTCGCGCTGTCCAGCGGCGCCACGAGGATCGTGCGGTCGAGCCAGTGTCGGGCGCGCGCCTGCGCGTCGAGGCCCGGCAGGGCATAGCTGTTGCCGCCGTCGGGGCCGCGCCCATCGAGCGGCAGGTGCGCCGGCAGCAGGCTGAGGCGGGTGGGCGCCCCGAAGTCGACGCCGGCCAGGGCCTCGGGGGTCAGGTCGACGTAGCCATCCCAGCGCACGGTGAGCTCGGCCCAGTCATCCAGATCCGGTGACCAGCGCAGGTTCTGGATCCGCCAGCCGCCGGTGGCGTCGTCGCCGATGGTCACCGCCTCGACGTGGAAGGCGCCGTCCTGGCTGAGCGACGCGCCCAGATCGAAGACGCGCAGCGGGTTGACCGTGCAGCGCAGCGCGTCGGCGTCGCAGGCGAAGCCTTGCTGGACGTCGGCCTGCGCGATCGCCGAGCGCAGCACCGCGTGCGCCAGCTGATAGCGGAGGAAGTTGCCGGGCAGCTGCAAGCGGACGACGTCGAGGCGCTCCGAGGCGTCGACGCCCTCGCCGTGCAGCACCTCGGCCGGCGGCGGCACCGGCGCGCCGTCGTCCCAGGTCGAGAGATCGGGCGGGGCGTCGGCCTCGACGTCGGGCGGGACGGCGAGGGCCTCGAAGAGCGCGGCCCGCGCGCCGGGGTCGAAGGCGCGCCAGCGCGTCAGGTCGAAGGGGGCGCACGCCTCGGCATCGCTCCAGGCGCGCAGCACGTCGCAGGCGGGCAGCACGTCGGCGACCTCGTCGGCGACGCCGCAGTCGATCGCGTCGGCCAGGCTCGGATCCGCGCAGGCCAGCGCGGCGGCCTCGGCCGCGGCGGTGCACGCCGGATCGGTCTCGTCGGGTCCATCGAAGGTCTGCGCCGGCGCCTCGAGCACACCGCCCAGAGGCGGCAGGCCGCTCGTCTCCATGCAGGGCACGTCGGTCCGCTCGCCCGTGTCGCAGTCGACGACGCTGGCGGTGCCCACGGACGGATCGCCGCCGCCGGGGTGATCCTCGTCGCCGGCGCAGCACGCGGCTTCGGCGGCCTGCTGGGCCACGGCGCAGGCCGAGGCCCCCGCGTCGGCGCCGGCGTCGACCGGTGGGCCGATGTCGGGGCCGCCGTCGCTCGGCGCCCGAGCGTCCGGCGTGGCGTCCGGGGGCGGGGCGCCGTCAGTCGGCAGCGCGTCCGCGGGAGAGACCGTGTCGTCGAGGGTCTCGCAGGCGACCAGCGCGAGGCTCAGCGCGGCCAGCCCGAGGCGAACGACGAAGAGACGGTGAGCGTGCGTTTGCACCTGCCACCTCCTTCGACCGTAGCGCGGCGAGAGCAAGCATCGGCCGCGCCACGCGGCCTCCGCTGGAAGGTGGTGCGGCCGGTCGCGGGATCGTGACGGCGGCGGCTCGGTCGTCGGGTGATCGTGACACGCCGGCCGGCCTCGCCTCGCGGTCAGCGCCGGAACGGCGGTGTGTAGCCGGGCTTCTTCAGCGTGTGCACCTTGAAGAAGCGTCGCAGCCGACGGACCGCGGCGTCGGCGCCCGGGTGATCCGCGCCGGCCAGGTTGTCGGACTCGTCGGGATCGGACTTCAGATCGTAGATCTCCAGGGTGTGCGCGCGATCGTCGCGGATCACCTTCAGCCCGTCGGGCGTGATCAGCGCCTTCTTCAGGCGGCCCTCGGCGATGATCGGGCGGGTGAGGTCCGGCGCGCCCCCCTTCAGCACGGGCACGAGGCTCTGGCCCATGAAGCTGCCCGGCGTCGGCTGCCCGAACAGATCGAGCAGCGTCGGGGCCAGATCGATCAGGCTGACCGGCGCGTCGACCACGCGAGCGTCGATGCCCGGGCCGAAGACGCACAGGGGGACCCGGACGAGCTCCTCGTACAGGGTCGCGGAGTGATGCTCGACGCCGTGCTCGCCCAGCCCCTCGCCGTGATCGGCGGTGAGGATGATGATCGTGCGATCGGTCAGCCCGGCCTTCGCGACGCGCTTCTGCAGCCGGCCGATCTGTCCGTCGACCCGCCTGAGCCCGCGCTCGTACTGAGCGTGGCGCGGGCCCCCGATGAGCGTTCGGCCGACGACGTAGTGGGCGTCGAACAGGTGGGCGTAGCTGAAGAAGGGGCGGTCGCCCTGATCCTCCAGGCGCTGGGCCAGGGCGGTGACGATGTCGTCCGAGGCGGCGTAGCGCGTGCCGTGGGTCGAGCCGACGACGCGCTCTTCGGCGAAGCCGCGGGTGATGCCCCAGCCGTCGACCAGCCAGAAGGCGGCCGACAGGTGGGCGGTGTCGACGTGGGCGGCGGTCAGCAGGGCGGGGACGCGGGGCGACGGATCGGCGTGGGGGAAGTGATCGGGGTGCCTCGGGTGGGGCTCCCAGTACAGCTGGGAGAAGTACTTGCCGGTGAAGACCGAGGTCATGGTCAGCACCGTCTGTGCGCCCGGCGCGCGGGCCTGCCGGAAGTCGACGCCCTCGCGGCAGAGGCGGGCCATGTGGGGGTAGCGCCGGGCGGCGTCGGGGCCACGCAGGACGTCGGCGCGCAAAGAGTCGACGAAGAGCGCGAGCACCACCGGCGCGTCCAAGAGCGGCGGCCGGGTGGGCGGCACCTCGGGGGCGTCGGCGCGATCGACGAACCAGGACTCGGCGTCGGGCCCCGCCGGCTCGAGCGGGGCGTCGTCGTCCTCGTCGTCGTCGGTGGCCCAGGCCAGCTGGAAGGGGGCGACGACGCTGCCCGACACCTGCACCAGGGCCAGGCGCACGGCGTTGGGGGGCAGCACCACCAGGGTCGGCGCGGCCAGGCCCAGGCCCACGAGCAGGGCCGCCAGGGTGCGACCGCCCGCGGGCATCCGGGCGGGCCCGCTCTTCAGGGCGCCCGCCATCAGCGCGACGGCGGCGGCGGCCACGAAGAGGTGGACGCCCGGATAGTCGAGGGGCAGCAGCAGGTGGTTGCCGATCAGCGCGGCGAGGGCGCCGGCGACGGCCAGCCATCGCCACCGCGGGCGGCCGAGCAGGTGACCCGCCAGGGCGGCGGCGGGGACGCACAGCGCCAGCGCGGCGGCCAGCAGGGGCCGCAGCCACGCGGCGGTGTCGGCCGACGCGTGCCGGCCGACGAAGCCGACGAGATCGGGGGCGAGGGTCACGACGCCCGCGCCCGCGGCGAGCAGCACCAGCAGGGCGCCCCGCGCCCGAGGCCCGCGCACGAGGACGCCGGCGGCGAAGCACAGCAGGGCGGCCGCGAGGCCGAGGGCCAGGTGCTGACCGGCGTCGAAGAGGTGCAGACCCATGCGGACCGACGGGCGCGCCGAGGGCCAGCCGCGGGTCACCGTGATCATCGCCGCGTTCACGCCCAGCAGCGCCAGGGTGGCCAGCGCGACGGCGCGCGCGCCGCCGAGGGGCGCGGTCGGGGCAGACTTCGGGCTCGCGGTGCGCATCGACTCCTCGCCGGGCCGTTCCCGGGGCGGCCCCAATAGCGCACCCGGCCGGCTCGGCGCGAGCCGGGCGTGACATTCAGGTGACGACGCGCGGACGAACGACGCGCCGGGAGGGGCCGCAGACGCGGGGCCGAGGCGCTCCCCGGCCGGTCGGCCGGCGCCCGGGGGGACCACACGCCCCGGGCCGCTCCATTCCGCCCCACCGCACTGTCTCGAACAGACCGTTCGGCAGACCGGCACAGCGGCTGCACTGCCCGGCCGCCGACGACGCCGGGCAGCCCGCCCGGCGCAACACGAAGGAGAACAGCATGCGTTCGATCACTCCCACGATCCTGGTGGCGGCGCTGGCCGTCGGCGGCGCCACGGCCTGCGGCGAGGCGGCCGACGAGGCCAACGAGGTCATCAACTGCGCCCAGATCTGCGAGACCTACCAGGACTGCGTCGACAGCGACCTCGACGTCAGCGACTGCACGGATCGCTGCGAGGATCGCATCGACGACGACGACGACGGACGCGCGCGCGCCCAGATGTGCGAGGACTGCCTCGACGGCCGCTCGTGCGCCGAGGGCGTCGCCTGCACGCCCGACTGCGCCGGCCTCGTGCCCTGACGCCCCCTCCGCGGCCTCACCCCTCCGGGGTCGTGCCACACTTTCGAACGAACCATCTCAGTTCTTTCACTTTTCCCTCCCCGACGCCGCGGCCGGCCCAACGCGGGCCAACCGTGACGTCGGCGTTTACCCCTTGCCATCCGGTGTGCGTTCCGGCAGTAGGTGCGCCGACGAGGAGGGAACCCATGCGCGCTCCCCCATGGCGCCTGCGCTTCGTGCGAGGGCGCGACCTGAGCGAAGAACGCATCGACGAGGCCTGGGCGCTCCGCTCGGCCCTCATCGGCCTCCAGCGTCAAGTGCCCGTCGAGGTCGATCGGGCGGCCTTCGGCCGAGACCTGCGCCGCGCCAGCCGCGTGGGGCTCATCGTCGACCGCCAGGATCGCCTGCAGGGCTTCACCGATCTGGCGATTCACCTCGAGCCCGGCCTGGTCGTGATGCGCGGCGAGTACGGGTTCGTCGCGCCGGCGTGGCGGCGGCACCCGGCCTTGGCGCTGCTGACGGTCGGCCTCATGCTGCACGGCCTGGCCCGCCATGGCGCCGGGCGCCGGGTGTACTACGTCGGCGACCCCTACCCCACCGGCCTGCGCCCCTTCATCGGGGGCTTCGACCGCGTGTTCCTCGCCGGCGAGCCCGATCTGCCGCCCGACGTGGCCGACATCGTGCGGCGCTACCCGCCCCTGTTCTACGGCCAGGCCTGGGAGGCACAGCACAACCGCGTGCGCCTGCGCACCATCCCCGGCGAGCTGGTGATTCGGAGCGATCGCGATCGCGCCATGCTGACGCGCTACGAGCGAATCAACCCGGGTTGGCGCGAGGGCTACGGGGCCTTCATGGTCGTCCCGGTGGGCTGGTCGGTGGTGCCCCGTGGCCTCGCGGCCGCCCTGCGCCGCGGCCGCGCGCGGGGCGCGGGCCCCGCCGAGGCCCCCGACGCCGCCGGGGCCGCGCCCCACTGTCGAACGAAGTAGCCTGCCCCGACGCACGGGCAGGGTCCTTCGACGCTTCGCGCCGCCCGACGCGGGGGCGCCATGGTCGACGCGGTGGTCGGTCTCCTGGACGGGCGACGCTGCCTGGAGAACACTCCACGAATGGACCCTCGCCGCCTGCCCTCGACCGTGCTCGCCGGTGCCTTTCGGGGCGCCTTCGACCTTCGCCGCGCCGAGCGGCGGCTCCGTCGCCTGCTGGGGGAGAGGCCGCCGGCCCCGCCGCGGCGCGGGCGGCCTCGGCCCGGCGCGCGCAACATCCTCTTCGTCACCGTCGATCAGCAGCGCTTCGACGCGCTGGGCTGCAACGGCGGGGGCGTGGCGCGCACGCCGGTCATCGACGGGCTGGCGGCGGCGGGCCTCAATTACCAGCGCGCCCACGTCCACAACGTCGTCTGCATGCCCTCGCGCGCGTCGATGCTCACCGGGCTGCACCCGCGGACGCACGGCGTCGTCGCCAACGGGATCGCCCTGCCCGAGGACACACCGAACGTCGCCGCCTGGCTGCGCGAGCGCGCCGGCTATCACACCGCGCTGGTCGGCAAGGCCCACTTCGAGCCCCACCTCGACCCCACGCTGCGCTTCCGCGAGAACCAGCTGGCCGCCGAGGGCAGCCAGGGGCCGTGGCGCGGCTTCGACCACGTGGAGCTCGCCGCTCACGGGCCCCTCGTCGGGCAGCACTACGGCGACTGGATCTGGCGCGAGCACCCGGACGTGATCTCGGGCTTCGGCGGCGTGCTCACCGGCGCCGGCGGCGGCGACACGGGCGCGCCGGAGGTGAAGCGGAACCCGGTCGACCGCGCCCTCTACCACACCGACTGGGTGGCCGACCGGGCCCTCTCCTGGCTCGGCGCCCTGCCCGACGACGCGCCCTGGTTCTGCTGGCTCAGCTTCCCCGACCCCCACCACCCCTTCGATCCGCCCGCCGACGAGGTCAGCGCCCGCGTGGACTGGCGCGAGCTGGACCTGCCTGCGGCCCACCCCGGCGATCGCGCGCGGATCGAAGCCATCCTGAGACAGAAGCCGCGGCACTGGCTGGACTGGTACGAGGGCCGCTACCGCAACCCGGAGGGCGGCCCCGTCGCGTTCGAGCCCGCGCGCCTGACGCACGACCAGATCCGCGAGATCAACGCCCTCGTGCACGTCGAGAACGAGCTCATCGACGAGGCCCTCGGCCGCGTGCTCGCCTGGCTCGGCGCCCGCGGTGTGCTGGACCGCACCGACATCGTCTACACCTCGGACCACGGCGAGCTGCAGGGCGACTACGGCCTGCTGTTCAAGGGCCCCTACCCCGTCGAGAGCCTGCTGCGCGTCCCGCTGATCTGGCGGCCGGCCACCGCCGCGGGCATCGCGCCGGGGCGGATCGGCGATCCGGTCGGTCACGTCGATCTCGCCCCGACCTTCTGTCACATCGCCGGCGTCCCGCCGCCGGACGCGATGCAGGGCGCGCCGCTGCCCACCGGCCCCGATGCCCGCCGCGAGCGCATCATCACCACCTTCGACAGCCAGTTCGCCGCGGTGGGCATGCACCTCGAGACCATCTACCGCGACGGCCTGCTGTGCACCCGCTACCGCGCCAGCACGACCGACGTGGGCGGGCGCTTCCCCCTGTACTGGGCCGTCTGGGGCCGCGACAGCGTCGTGCCCCGCTACGCGGGCGACGAGGGCGAGCTGTACGACCTGCGCGCCGATCCCCACCAATGGACGAACCTGTGGTCCGATCCCGCGCGCCGCAGCCTGCGAGACGACCTGCTGGCCGATCTGGACGACCACCTGCCCCCAGCGCGCCAGCCACCGCTGCCCGTCGACGCCCCCACCTGATCGGCG
>JACKDN010000011.1 GCA_020633465.1 Myxococcales bacterium | reverse complement strand
TGTTGTGCGTCGCCGCCGAGGTCGGCCGCGTGGGTGGGCACCTGCGGAGGCTACTCGGTCGGCCACCGTCGCTCATCGACCGAGCCCGGGAGGTCAAGGCGATCACGGGCGGCCACGCGGGCCGCGAGGGCTACGCGCTCGGGCGCGACGCGAGGCTCCGGTGGGCGCCCGGGGAGGCGCCGGTGCCTTCCATGCACGGCCTGCTCGAGAGTTGGGGCGTCCACATCGCGAGCGTTCAACTGGCCTCGCCGCAGATCGAGGCCGCCAGCCTCTTCGAGGAGGGGGCCGTCCCGGTCATCGTGCTCAACCGGGCGCACCCGCGCTGCCGGTTGCCCCTCGCGCGGCGCGCGCTGCTGGCGCACGAGCTCTGCCACCTGCTGCACGACGGTGGCACCAGGGAGCTGCTGACCGTCGTCTCGCGGGACGTCTCGGACGACCCGATCGAGGCCCGGGCGAACGGCTTCGCGCCCAGCTTCCTGGCACCCCAGCCCTGGGTGCGTCCCCGGTCGAGCGAAGTCTACGACCTGGTCGTCGAGGTCGCGTCCCGCTGGGGCCTGAGCTACGAAGGCGGCGTCTACCACGCCAAGAACCTGGGCCTCGTCGATCGCGACGTCGCCAAGGTTCTGCTGAGTCGGCCGGTCAACATCGACGCGAGCCCATTCGAGCAGATGCCGACGCGCCTGGTCGCCGCGGACGGCCTCTCGCCTGCGCCCCTCGTCGACGGGTTGGTGAGTGACCTGGCCATCGAGGCCCAGGCCGCCGATCTGATCTCGCGTGGGCGGCTGGCCGAGATCCTGGAGCTGGCGTGACCCGCTGGGTCTTGGACTGTACGCCGCTCGTGCTTCTGGGTCGGCACGCCGACGGGGATTGGAGCTGGCCGGCGGGTGTCCTGGAGGTCGTTCGGGAGGTCGAGGCGGAGGCGCTTCGGGATTGGGACGGCCGCAAGCTGCTCGGGCTCGGGCAGCCAGCGAGCCCCTGGGTTGCGGTGCGCGACATCCCGGCGACCAGCCCCGCTGCCCTGATGCTGTATCACTACCTGCGTGCGGGCGCGTCGTCGGCGACCAAGAACCTCGGTGAGGACGCGTCGATCGCCTTCTGCGCCCACGAAGCGCCCGACGCCGTCTTCGTCGCGCTCGACAACAACGCGACCTACACGGCGGTCTCGGAGCTCGGACGCGGACGGGTGGCGACGCCCTTCGACGTGTGGCACGACCTGCGCGAGCGCGGGCTGCTGGATGCCTCGGTGTACGGGCGCCTCTGCGACGCGACGCTCCGCCAGCGGCAGAACCTGCCGGGGGTGCCCCGGCGCCTGATGCCCTGAGCGGAGGCCGCCGCCGACCGCAGTACGCAGGCGCGCCACCCGCCTGCCACCTTCATCGCCTCGGGTGCAGCGTGCCCCGGAGGTCGCGATGCCCCCGGCCAACGTGCCGCGCAGGCCCCTCGGCACGTTGGTCGCGGTCGTCCTGTGAACCGAAACTGCACGTGCTGCACGGGTGACGGCCCGTCCAGCGGGTTTCGGAGACGACGGACCGTTCCCTCCCGGCGGCAGCGCCTCCGGCGCGAGCCGCTGCCCGTCGTCCCTGAGGGGGGATGAAGTCGTTCACTCACCCGCCCGCCGATACCGATACGTCACGAAGTCACACCCACGGTAGCTCACCGGCCCATCGTCCCCATTGTCCGGCCGACCGCCCAGCCGGGACGACAGACGCAGCGCGCGGCCGTTCTTCGGATCCATGTAGCTCACCAACGTGGTGAGCGCGGTCGCCTGCCACGCCCAGTCGAGCATGGCGCGGCCCGCCTCGAAGGCGATGCCCTTGCCTTCCGCGGCCGCGGTCAGCAGCCAGCCCATCTCGGGCTCGGCGTCGCCGAACTCGTGGTGCACCTGGACGGTGCCCAGGTAGTCGCGGGCGCCGCGCGAGCGGATGCTCAGCCCGCCGTAGCCCCGCCAGATCCACCCGGCGGCCATCTGCGCGAAGTCGAGCCACGCCTCGTCGCGGCTGAACGGTCCGCCGATGCCGAGGCCGCGCTCGGTGGTGACGATGGAGGCGTAGCCGTCGAAGTCGCCCTCGACCGGCGCGCTGAGCGTGAGGCGCTCGGTGTGCAGGGTGGGGATGCGAACCAGGGTGGTCATGGTGCGAGCTCGGCCGTCGGGTCGGGCGCTCGGGGCGCGACCACGTCACGGTCGTCGCCTACCGCTGCGCGTGTCAACGCGCCCGGCGGGTCTGCCCCCGAGGGCTCGGCGGGGGCGGGCGGCGTCGTTTTCGTGCAACACGGCGCCCGTTTGTCCGATACCCCCCAAGGGTGGGTGGGGGTTGGGGATGGCGACGCGGCGCCGCGCCGCCCTCTTGCCACGCCCACCGCCGCCGGTGCACCG
Source organism: Myxococcales bacterium (assembly GCA_020633465.1). Lineage (GTDB taxonomy): Bacteria > Myxococcota_A > Bradymonadia > UBA7976 > UBA1532 > JACKDN01. The sequence goes on along the minus strand of JACKDN010000011.1, from coordinate 244,745 downwards.
TACGCCCGGAGGTCGCGATGCCCCCGCCCACCGTGCCGCGCAAACCCCTCGGCAAGTTCTACGCGGTCGTGCTGCGCACGCCGGACTTCTCGCACGGCAACGTCGCGCGCAAGGGCGGCTTGGGCGGCAAGGACGTCGTGCCGGTCCCCGAGTTCGGCGCGCTGTGCGTGTGCTGCGACGGTGACGTGATGGGGCGCACCCAGCGCGTGGAGCTGACCGATCCCGGCGGCCACTTCCGCGCCGACCCTGTCGACGTGCCCATCTGCGCGGGGTGCGCCGAGCACGCGGTCGAGCGCACCGGCGCCAGCATCATGGCCGGCGCCGCGCTGTGCGTGGGGGGGCCGGTGGCCGTGCTCGGCTTCTTCTTCTACGACCTGCCCGCGGTCGGCGTCGCTGGCTTGGTCATCACGGCCGCGACCGTCGCCTGGCTGCTGCGCAGCAAGCGCGCACGGTTGGCGCACACCCGCGGGGGGCACCACCCGGGCCTCAGCCTGCTGGTCGCGCCGCGGCAGTGCGTCGTGCGCACGCCGAACCGAGCGTTCGCCGAGCGGGTGGTCGCGGCCAACGCCGACCGGGTGTTTCGGGTGAAGTGAGCCGGCTCGGCCCGGCGAGGGAGAGAGCATGTCGTCCGTCGAGTCCGTGCTGCGCGCCGTCTTCGAGGCGCCGCCGTCCGCCGAGGCGCTACGGCGGGCCGCGCTGATCTGGGCGCGCCCGTCGCCGGCGATGATCGAGAACGCAGCGCGCTACCTCGAGATGGTCGAGGCGCTCCGCGCGGAGCGTTCCGCCGTCGAGGTGGCCGAGATCCTGTGCGACTGCCTCGAGGGGAAGGCGGGGACGCCGCCGCCGCACCCGGTGCTGGAGGACGCGCTGTTCGCGATGTCGCCGGCCGAGGGCGCCGCCCTCGCCACGGAGCGATTGCCGCGGTGGCGCGCCTTGGCCGCCGAGGGGCGGCGCCTGCCCTTCGTGCTGCTGCACGCGCAGCAGGCGCGGCACGGTGAGCCCCTCGACGACGCGGTGCTGGACACGATCCCGCCCGCGCCCCAGGAACGTTCCGTGCGCGCGGTGCTGTCGGCGGTGTCGCCCGCGAAGCGCGAAGCCTGGCTGCTCGACGCGCTGAACCTGCCGCTGCTGCGGCGCTCAGCGGCCAACCAGGCGCCGGGCTTCGCGGTGGTGCGATTGAGCGAGTACGTGGTGCCGCACCTCGACCTGTGCGACGCGCCGACGCTGCGGGCGGCGGTGGCCGAGGCGCTCGCCATCGCCGCGCCGCACGAAGCGGCCGCCGCGCTGCGCCGGCGCGTCGAGGCGGGCGGCGGGCCCACGCCGCCGGTCACCGAGCCCACGCCCGAGGCCCTGCGCGGGCTGGCCGACCTCGAGCAGAAGCACACCGAGGCGCGGCGCGCGGCGGGTATCGTCGGCGTCGTGCAGCAGAGCCTCGACCGGGGCGTGCGGGTGACGCACGCGCCCGAGCTGCTGGACCTTGATGCCTGGCGCGCCGCGACCGACGCGCGCCGACGCGCCCTGGCCGACCAGGTCGCCGCCGCCCATCCGGACCTGCGTCTGCTGGGCGTGCGCCGCTACGCCGAGGACACGCCGGTGGCCGTGTTCTACCACCGCGCGGCCGACCTCGACCTCGCGTTGATCCCGGGCCACGACGCGCAGGTCGGCTTCGGCGACCACGAGGAGGCGGTGGTGCGAGCCGCGTCGTTGGCGCACGCCGGCATCCCCAATCACTTCGAGGAGTTCGAGTACTTCCTGACCGAGGGGATCGCGTCGATGCGGCCCGTCCGCCGGGTGCGTGTCGGCCCTTTCCTCATCGCGACGGCGCCCGGCCCGACGCTCGACCCGGCGCCCTTCGTCGACCACGTCGAGGCCTCGCCCTTCCGCCTGCCCAGCGAGGCCGAGTGGGAGGCGGCGGCGCGCGGCGGCCGCCCCGACGGGCTGACCTTCCGGGGCGACGACGTGCCCGACGAGGCCTGGTTCGAAGAGACGGAGAGTGGGGGCGAAGAGCTCGCCAACGCCTTCGGCTGCTACGGCTTCGGGCTGATGCCCGAGGTGTGCGCCGACGCCTGGCACTCCGACCACCACGACGCGCCGCCCGAAGGCCGCCCGCGCCCCGGCCCCGGGCCCCGCGTCGTCCGCGGCGGCGCCGCCCAGGTGTATCCCTGGCAGTCCTGCGGCGAGTGGCAGCTTCTGTGCGTCGCATGTCGAGCGCCGGACAGTCATTGGGAGTTCTTTCGCACGTTTCGGCCGACCTGGTCGGTGCACGTCGAAGCCCAGGACTGATCCGCCCCAGCGCCCACGCCCCTTTCCTTGACCTTGACCTTGACCTTGACCTTGCCTTGATCCGGCCCACACGGTCACTCGATCCAAAGGCTCGGGCCGGGCAACGTACCCGTGCTCGATTCTGCAGCGCCTCCTGGCGCTCCAGCGCGCAGTTCGATGCCGGCGTGCGGGGCTGCCTTCGGACGCTCAGGTGCGTCGACGGAGGGGTGCGCGGCAGGGGGCGAGGTCAAAGGTCAAGGTCAGTGTTCGGGGGCAGGGGTGGACGGGGGGCGCGCGGCAGGCGGGCGCTGAGTGGACGGCCTGGGCGCTGGGGTGAGTGGACGGGGGCGCGCGGCAGGAGGGGCACGGTCAAGGTCAAGGTCAGGGGCAGGGTGTTCGGCCTGCGGGCGCTGGGGTGAGTGGACGGGGGGCGCGCGGCAGGAGGGGCACGGTCAAGGTCAAGGTCAGGGGCAGGGTGTTCGGCCTGCGGGCGCTGGGGTGAGTGGACGGGGGGCGCGCGGCAGGAGGGGCACGGTCAAGGTCAAGGTCAGGGGCAGGGAGTTCGGGCTGCGGGCGTTCGGGTGGTCCGAAGCGTCGCCGCGCGGCTTCAGCTCTTCACCTCACCTCCTTTCGACGGTAGGCTCCCCACTGCAACGGGCCCAGGCGGTGCATCGCTGACCGACATCGACGCCGAAACCCACCGGCGGCTGCTGAGTGCGCTCGCGGCCGAGCCTGCGCCCGCGCCGCGGCGCGGCTGGAGAGGATCGCTCGCCCTGCTGCTGTGCGTCCTGGCGATCGCGTGGACGCTGGCGTTGGCGATGGCGGGCGGTTGGCTCTTGCTGCAGGGCTCCGTGGGATCGGTGGTCGTCGGCGTCCTGCTGCTGGCGTTCGCGTTCGTGCTGCGACCCCGCGTCGGTGCGCCGCCGTCCGCCATCCTGGCGCGGGCCGAACATCCCACGCTCTATGGTCTGGTCGATGCGGCGGCCGTCGCGATCGGCGCGCCGCGCGTCGCGGGCGTCGTCGTCGACGGTGCCTTCAGTGCGTCCGTCGGGACGGCCGGTTGGCGGCAGCGGACCTATCTGCGGCTGGGCCTGCCGTTGATCGCGGCGCTGACGCCGCGTGAGCTCGCCGCGCTGCTCGGCCACGAGCTGGGGCATCAGGTCAACGGTGATCCCCTTCGCGGGCACGTGGCGGGGGTGACCGACGCGACGCTGGCCACGTGGACGGCTCTGCTCGAGCCGGACCATCCCTGGGACGTCGCCGGTTCGGGGTTCGCGCGCCTGGCTGAGCTGGCGACGAACGCGCTGCTGGTGGCGCTGAGCCTCCTGCCGCGGGCGGCCCGCGCCGGGCTGCACCGGCTGGTCGCGCCCGAGCGTCAGCGCGCCGAGTACCTGGCCGACCTGATGGGCGCTCGGCTCGGCGGCACCGATGCGGCCGTGGGGATGCTGCGGAAGCTGGCGCTGGCGCCCCTGGCCGAGTGGGCGACGCAGCAGGCGGGCCTGCACGGTGACGACCCGGTGGTCCTCTTCGAGCGCGCGCTGCTCGATCTGGACGACGCGCAGCGCGCCCGGCTGCAGGCGGCCCACGAGGTGGAGCACCTGCCCATGCTCGCCAGCCACCCACCCGCCGCGCTGCGCATCGAGCTGCTGTGCGCTCGTCCTCGGGAGGACGGCCTGCTCGCCTGGGGGACAGCCGACCTGGCGGCGCTGCGCGCCGAGCTCGCCGCGCGGCAGGCCGCGATCGCCCGGGAGGTACGGACGGCGTATCGCGCGTCGCTCTACGCCTGAGTCGGGTGTCGCGGCGACCCGATCATCCGTGAACCACCGCCTCGACCACGTGCCCGTCCGGATCCACGACGAACGCCGCGTAGTACCCCGCGCCGTAGCGCGGGCGTGGGCCCGGGGCGCCGTGGTCTCAGTCGCGCCACCCACGCGCTGGAGCGGAGAACGCCTAGATTTCGCCACGGTCCACCTGCGCCCACGCGTCGAGCAGCCACGTCCAGAACGCGCGGCGGTTGCCCAGGTAGGGCTGCACCGCGTCCCACTCGGCCCGGAGCGTGTCGAGGCTGACGAAGTGGAACACGTCGTCCGGCTTCGCTTGCCGCATCAGCTTGCCCAACAGGTAGGCGCGCACCGCCGGGTCGGGGTCGCTCAGCCCCTTCACGAACGCCTCGAGACTCATGTCGACGTCCCACAAGAAGTAGGGGCGGCCCTGGGGGTCCGTGAGCTGCTCCCAGGGCGTCGGACACAGCAGGGCGTCGGGGCGCGCGTACATGGTCTTCAGAGTGGCCGGCGCCGACGCCGCCGTCAACGCGGCGACACCAGCAGGCGCTCCGTGGCATCCTCTGTCCCATGCACACCCCGCCCGGCCCGCCGCCCGTCCGCAACCCGCTGCAGTTCGTGCGCTATGTGCGCGACATCACGCGGGATCCCATCGACTTCGTCGGGCGGCGCTTCGCCGAGTACGGCGACCTGTACTACGCGCCCATCGGCAAGACGCGGCTGTACGTCACGCGCCACCCCGACCACATCGGCGAGGTGCTCGTCACGCAGGCGGGGCGCTTCGGCAAGACCGAGACGGGGCGGGCGGCCGATCGCCTGAAACACTTCCTCGGGCAAGGCCTGCTGAACAGCAACGGTGACCTCTGGCGGCGTCAGCGCAGCGCGATCAACCCGGGCTTCTCGCGGCGGCGCATCGCGGCCTACGCGGGCACGGTGGTCGAGGCGACCGAGGCCGCGTTGGACGCCTGGCGCCCCGGTGAGACCGTGGATCTCAGCCGCGCCATGATGGCGTTGACGCTGCGCGCGGTGACGCGGGCGCTGTTCGATCACGACGTGCGCGACGACACCGACGAGGTGGCCGCCGCGATGACCGCGTTCCGGCGCGCGACCGGCGCCACCTCGCTGTTGCCCGCGTGGCTTCCCTTCGGGCCCGCGCGGCACGCCGCGGACGCGCTGGCGGCGGTCGATCGCATCGTCTACCGCCTCATCGACGGGCGCCTGGCGCTGGACCGCGACGACCTGGCCGCCCGCGACGACCTGCTGTCGCAGCTCGCTTTGGGCATGCGCGACGCGCCGGCCGACGCGATGAGCCGAACGCTCCTGCGCGACGAGCTGCTGACCCTCTTCCTCGCCGGCCACGACACCACGTCCCACGCGCTGACCTGGGCGCTGTACCTGGTGTCGCAGCACCCGGCCGTCGAGGCCGACCTGCACGCCGAGGTGGACGCGCTGGGCCGTCCGGCCGCCTTCGACGACCTCGATGCCCTGCCCCTGACCGGCCAGATCCTCGACGAGGCGATGCGCCTCTACCCGCCGGCGTCGGTCGTGTCGCGGCAGGCGTTCGAGGACGCCGAGGTGGGCGGCTTCCCCATCCCCGCGGGCAGCGAGGTGCTGGTGTGGCTGTACCACACGCACCACGATCCGCGCTGGTACCCCCAGCCCGAAGCGTTCGTGCCCGCCCGCTTCGCGCCCGACGCGCCACCCCGCCCCAAGCACAGCTACCTGCCCTTCGGCGCGGGCGCCCGCCAGTGCATCGGCAAGCACTTCGCCTTGATGGAGGCCAAGCTGGTGCTGGCCCGCGTCGCGCGTCGCTTCACCCTGCGCCTGGCGCCCGGCCACACGGTCGCCCGCGACTTCGCGGTCACGCTCGCCCCCCGCGGCGGCATGCCGATGGTCGTCTCCGCCCGCTGACCCCCTCCTGGCACGTCCGTTGCCACGCGGACGGGCGCACCGGCGCCGTCGACGTCTTCCCGGCCGGCGGCGCGGGCGCCTCCAGGCCCCCATCACCGGGCCTGGGCCACGCCGCCATCGAGGAGGGAGAGTCCGTGGCGCGAGGGGGGACATTTTGCCCCAATGAGATCGGACGCGGGGCGGCGCGCGACGGATCGCCCCGATGAGCGCGCCCTTCGGTCGCCGCGCCGATCGCTGGCTGCGCCTCGCCCTGCTGGCCGCGCTGCTCTGTGGCGGCGGCGCCCTCGCGCTGCTGATGGCGTGGGTGCGCAGCCCTCTGCACACCGACGAAGGCAAGGTGCTCGACCAGCCCGTCCAGTTCGACCACCGCCACCACGTCCGCGACGACGGCATCGACTGCCGCCACTGCCACTTCGACGCCTGGCGCAGCCCCACCGCCGGCGTGCCCGGCACCGCCCTCTGCATGAACTGCCACCGTCAGGTGCTGGTCGACAGCCCCCTGCTGGCGCCCGTGCGTCGCAGCGTCGCCACGGGTGAGCCCCTGCGCTGGCGCCGCGTGCACGACCTGCCCGACTTCGTCTTCTTCGACCACCGCGCGCACGTGCGCCGGGGCGTCGGCTGCGAGACGTGCCACGGCCGCGTCGATCGCATGGCGCAGGTGCACACCGTCGCCTCGCTGGGCATGGCCTGGTGCCTCGACTGCCACCGCGATCCCGTGCCCCACCTGCGCCCCCTCGACCGCATCACCGAGATGGGCCGACCGCCGTCGCGGGCCGAAGGGCGCGTGATCGCCGACGCCCTCGACGTCCACCCGCCCACGCACTGCAGCACCTGCCACCGTTGAGGACCCGATGACCGATCCCGCCGACCTGCTCTCGATCCTCGAGCCCACGCGGCGCGACGTCGTGCGGCTGTTGGCGGCGGGCCTCGCGTCGACCGGCTGCACGCGCTCGCCGCCCGAGCTGATCGTGCCCTACGTCGAGCGCCCGCCCGAGGTGGTGCCCGGCGTCCCGACCGTCTATGCCACCAGCCTGCAGCGCGATGGCTACGGCGTGGGCGTGCTGGCTGCCTGTCGGGAGGGGCGCCCCATCAAGCTCGAGGGCAACCCGCGCCACCCGGCCAGCCTCGGCGGCCTGGGTCTGCGCGAGCAGGCCGCCATCCTCGATCTGTACGGCGCGGAGCGTCGCGCGCTGGCCGCCACCGATCCGGCCGCCGCGCTCGGCGCCGCGGCGCCCGACGGCGAGGGTCTGCACATCCTGATGCCGCCCTCCGCGTCGCCGGGCGTGCTGGAGGCGTTGCAGCGCCTGCGCGCGCGCCGGCCGCGCGCTCGGATCCACGTCGCGCCGTGCTGGGGGCCGGCCGAGCGCCTCGAGGGCGCGCGCCGAGCGTTCGGCGCGGCCGTCGAAGCCGAGGCCGACCTGGGCGCGCTGGACGTGCTGCTCACCCTGGACGCCGATCCGCTGGTCGAGGGGCCGTCGGCGCTGCGCGACGCGCGGCGCTGGGCCGCGGGCCGCGGCATCGAGCGTCCGACGGCCTCGCTGGCGCGCCTGTACAGCGTCGAGGGCAGCCCGAGCGTCACCGGGCGCCTGGCCGACCACCGGCTGGCCTTGCCCGATCACGCCGTCGGACCCTTCGCCGCGCAGCTCCTTCGCGCGCTGGACGGGGCGCCGCCCGTGGGGCCGTGGGCCGACTGGCTGGGCGCGCTGGCGCGCGATCTCGAGCGGCACCGCGGTCGGTGCCTCGTGCGCGTCGGGGCGCGCCAGCCCGCCGCCGTCCACGTGATCGGGCACGCCCTCAACGCTCGGCTGGCCGCGCCGGTCCGCTACGCGCCGACGCCGCTCGGACCCACGACGCCGTGGCGCCTCGAGCCGCTGCTCGACGCCCTCGACGGCGGGGGCGTGCGCTGTCTGGTGGTGCTGGGCGGCGACCCCGCCCACACGCTGCCCGCGGACGCGCGGTGGAGCGCGCGCGCGCGCCGCGCGTCGCGCCACGTCTACCTGGCCGACGCGCCCGACCCCAGCGCGGCCCTCGCGACGCACGTGGTGCCGGCGCTGCACCCGCTGGAGCGTTGGGGCGACGCGCGCGCCGCCGATGGCACCGTGTCGCTCGTGCAGCCGGTCATCCGCCCGTTGGTGCCGGGCGTCTCGGCCGAGACGGTGCTCTCGACCCTGGCGGGTGACACCCGCACCGACCGGGCGCGGCTCGCGGCGCGGTGGGGGCATCTCGACCAGGCCTTGGCCACGGGCGTCCTGCCCGACACGCGGGCCACCTTCGAGGCCCGCGCCGTCGACCCCGGGGCGGTCGAGGCCGCGCTGAGGCAGGTCGAGGGGCCCGCGCCCGAGGGGCTGCACCTGAGCGTCCGGCCGGATCGCCGGCTGGGCCTGGGCGAGGGCGCGCACAACCCCTGGCTGCAGGAGCTGCCCGAGCCCGTCACGCAGGTGGTGTGGGACAACGCCGCGCTGATCGGCCGCGCCACCGCGGCCGAGGCGGGCGTCGCCACCGGCGACGTGGTGCGCCTGACCCGCGGGGCGCGCTCGATCGAGCTGCCCGCGCTGATCGTGCCCGATCAGGCCGAGGGTCAGCTGACGGTGTGGCTCGGCTTCGGGCGCGCCGGCGTCGGCGTGGACGCGGGGCCGCTGCGCACGCTCGACGCGCCCTGGCTGACGGGCCCGGTCGAGCTGGCCTCGGTCGGCCGCCGGCACGACCTCGTCACCACCCAACGGCACCACCGGCTGGGGGACGAGCCCCCCGTGCTGCATCGCACCCTCGACGCGTGGCGGCGCGAGCCCGACTTCGCGCGCCACCACGCCGAGCCCCCGCCCAGCATCCTGCCCGACCGCCTGGACGGCGAGACACCGCAGCGCGAAGGCCAGTGGGGCATGACCATCGACCTCGACAAGTGCATCGGGTGCAACGCCTGCGTCGTCGCCTGCCAGGCGGAGAACGACATCCCGACGGTGGGCAAGGCGATGGTGGCGCTGGGGCGCGAGATGCACTGGCTGCGCGTGGATCACTATCGGGTCGACGAGGGGCCCGAGGCGGGCCGCACGCTGGTCCAGCCGATGGCCTGCCAACACTGCGAGAAGGCGCCCTGCGAGTACGTCTGCCCGGTGGGCGCGACCACGCACAGCCCCGACGGCCTGAACGAGATGACCTACAACCGCTGCGTCGGCACGCGGTTCTGCTCGAACAACTGCCCCTACAAGGTGCGGCGCTTCAACTTCTTCGACTATCGGCGGGGCCAGCCGCAGACGCTCCGGCTGCAAGCGAACCCCGACGTCACCGCGCGAGCCCGCGGCGTGATGGAGAAGTGTACCTACTGCGTTCAGCGCATCCGGCGCGCGCAGATCGAGGCCCGGGCCGAGGGACGCCCGCTCGGCCCGGCGCCGGTGCAGACGGCCTGCCAGCAGACCTGCCCGGCCGACGCCATCGCCTTCGGTCGGGTGGACCGCGCCGACTCGCGCGTCAGCCGGGAGCGTCGCTCGCCGCGCGCCTACGCGGCGCTGAACGCGCTGGGGACGCGGCCCCGCACGATGTACCTCGCGCGCATCACCCACCCCGATCCGGAGCGCGAGTCGTGAGCGAGGGCACGCCGCCGCTGCTGATCGGGCGCTGGACCGACGCGTCGCTCACCGACGCGCTGCTCGAGCCGACGCGCCGCCGTCCGCGCGTGCTGACGGTGCTGCTGGGGGTGACCGGCCTGGGCACGCTGATGCTCTTCGCGGCGATCGGCTGGACGTTCCTGGCGGGCATCGGCACGTGGGGCAACAACATCCCGGTCGGGTGGGGCTTCGCGATCATCAACTTCGTCTGGTGGATCGGCATCGGCCACGCGGGCACCTTCATCAGCGCCGTGCTGCTGCTGTTCGAGCAGCCCTGGCGCAACTCGCTCAACCGCCTGGCCGAAGCGATGACGCTGTTCGCCGTCGTGCAGGCGGGGCTGTTCCCGGTGCTGCACCTCGGCCGGCCCTGGTTCGCGTACTGGCTGGTCCCGTACCCCTCCACGATGGAGGTGTGGCCGCAGTTCATGAGCGTCCTGACCTGGGACGCCGGCGCGGTGACCACGTACCTCATCGTCTCGGTGCTGTTCTGGTACCTGGGTCTGTTGCCCGACCTGGCCAGCGCGCGCGACGCGGCCACCACGCGCTTCCGGCGGCGCGCGTACGGGCTGTTCGCGCTCGGCTGGCGTGGCTCGGTGCGTCACTGGCGCCACCAGCGTCGCGCGCAGCTGCTGCTGGCCGGCCTGGCCACGCCGCTGGTGCTGAGCGTGCACAGCATCGTCAGCATGGACTTCGCCACGGCCAAGCTGAGCGGCTGGCACTCGACCATCTTCCCGCCCTACTTCGTCGCCGGCGCCATCTTCAGCGGCTTCGCGATGGTGCTGACGCTGGTGGTGCCGCTGCGGCGCCTGTTCCACTGGGAGCGTTTCATCACGGCCCGCCACCTGGATCTGGTGGCCAAGATGACCCTCGCGATGGGCCTGCTGGTGGCCTACAGCTACGCCGCCGAGCTGTTCGTCGCCTGGTACTCGGGCGTGCCCGCCGAGCGTCACCTGTTCTTCGACACGCGGCCGCTGGGACCCTACGGCTGGCTCTACTGGGCCCAGATGACGTGCAACGTCGCGGCGCCGCAGCTCCTCTGGTTCCGCGCGGTGCGGCGCCGCCCGTGGGCGCTGTTCGTGCTGTCGATCGTCTTCAACATCGGCATGTGGCTCGAACGCTTCGTGCTGATCGTCACGTCTCAGCACCGCGACTTCCTGCCCTCGAGCTGGGATCTGTACGTGCCCAGCCTGATCGACGGCGCGCTGTTCTTCGGATCGCTCAGCTTCTTCGCGTTCCTGATGCTGCTGTTCCTGCGCGTGGTGCCGCCGGTGGCCATCGCCGAGACGAAGGAGATCCTGCACGAGAGGGGGACCGATGCGTAGCGGACTGCTGGCGCGCTTCGCGGGGCCCGACGCGTTGGCGGCGGCGCTGACGGCGCTGCGCGACGAGGGCTACGCCCGCCTCGACGCCTACACGCCCTGCCCCGACGAGGCCGTGGACGCGGCGCTCGGCGGCCCGCCCTCGCCCCTGGCGCGCTTCGTCCTGGCCGGGGGCCTGAGCGGCGCGGGCCTGGCCTACCTGGTGCTGTGGTGGACCCAGGCGGTGGACTATCCGCTGAACATCGGCGGCCGCCCGGCGCACGCGCCGCTGGCCTACGTGCCGTTGGTGTTCGAGGGCGCGGTGCTGTGCGCGTCGCTCACCGCGTTCGTCGGCTTCCTGCTGCTGTGCGGTCTGCCCCGGCTGTGGCATCCCCTGTTCGAGGTGTCGCTGTTCGAGCGCGCGAGCATCGACGGCTGGCTGTTGGCGGTGGACGATCGCGATCCGCGCTTCGACGACGAGCAGACGACGGCGCGGCTGCAGGCGCTGGGCGCCGAGGCCGTGGTGGAGGTGGCGCCATGAGACGCTCCCTCGTCGCGCTCACCGTGGCGTGCGCGCTGGGCGGCTGCCGGGCCGAAGACGTCTTCGTCGGCGCGGACCTCGATCTGAACCGGATGCTCGAGCAGCCGCGCGTCGATCCCTATGAGCCGGACAGCCTGCGCGTGCCCCCCGCGGGCACGGTGCCCTGGGCATCGGAGGACGCGCCGGACGCGGCCGCGGTGCGCACGGGCCGACGGGGCGGCGCGCCGGTCGGGCGCATTCCGGTGAGCGTCGACGCGGCGCTGCTGGCGACGGGGCGCGCGCGCTTCGACGTCTTCTGCGCGCCCTGCCACGGCGTCGCCGGCGACGGGCGGAGCGTCGTCGCCCGCCACATGACGCTGCGGCCGCCGACCAGCCTGCACCTGGACCGACTGCGCGCGCTCGCGCCCGGCGCGCTGTACGGCGTCGTCACCGAAGGCAAGGGGCTGATGCCGGCCTTCGCCGTGCAGCTCACCCCGCGGGAGCGTTGGGCGGTGGTGGCCTACGTGCGCGCGCTTCAGCTCGCCCGCCACGCGCCGGTCGCGCGCCTGCCGGCGCCCCTGCGGAGCCGCCTGGAGGGCGCGCCGTGACCGACGAACGCTCCCGGCCGCGGGGTCGTGGCGTGGCGCTCGCCGCGACGCTCCCCATCACGATCCTGGGAGGCGGCGTCATGGTCGTCGCCGCCTTCCTGTGGCCCACCCGCGCGGCCTACGCCTGGCTGTTCGCGTTCGCGTGCGTCGCGTCGGTCACCGTGGGCGCCCTGTTCGCGCTGCTGATCTTTCACGCCTGCGGCGCCAAGTGGTTCGTGCCCTTGCGCCGCTGCGCCGAGCACGTCGTCGCGACCCTGCCGCTGCTGGTCGTGCTGGCGGTGCCGCTGCTGGTGGCGACGGACACGCTCTACCCCTGGGTGGGCGATCCGAGCGGCTTCGGCCACCACGAGCGTTCGCTGCTGCGGGCCAAGGCGGCCTGGCTCGAGCCGACGTTCTTCCGCGCGCGCACGTTGGTGTACCTGGCGGTGTTCGTCGCGCTGGCCGAGCCCCTGGTGCGATGGTCGCGGCGCCAGGCGGCGGGCGACGCGACCGGGCTCGCCCGCCGGATGACCCGGCTGGGCGTCGCGGGTCTGCTGGTGCTGGCGGTGGTCTTCTCGCTGGCCGCCTTCGATTGGCTCATGTCGCTCGAGCCCGTCTGGTTCTCGAACGTGTACGGCGTGCACGCCTTCGCGGGCGGCTTCCTGGCGGCGTTGGGGTTGTTGGCGCTGCAGGCGACCCTGGATCCGCGCGTCGACGCCGCCCTCGCCCCCTCGCATCGCCACGCCCTGGGGCGCATGTTGCTCGCGTTCGTGTGCTTCTGGGCCTACATCGCCTTCGTCCAGGTGATGCTGGTCTGGATCGCCGATCAGCCCGAAGAGGTGGTCTGGCTGAAGCACCGCTGGAGCGGCGGCTGGGAGTTCGTCGGCGTGGCGCTGGTGGTGCTGCACTTCGCGCTGCCCCTGGGCTTCCTGCTGCCGCGCGCGACCAAGCTGCGTCGCCGCTGGCTGGCCTTCGCCGGCGCGTGGATGCTGGGTGTCCACGCGCTCGAGGTGTGGTGGCTGGTGCTGCCGGCGCTGCACCCGGCCGAGCTGGTGTGGCCGGGGCTCGAGCTGGCGGCGCTGGCGTGCGTGGGCGGCGCGACGATGCTGTTCGGCCAGTGGCGCGCGGCGGGCGTCCCGGCGCTGGCCGAGGGGGATCCGCGGCTCGAGCAGGGCCTGGACTATCGGAGCGCGACGCCATGAGCTCGACGCCTCGCCAGGCATCCCCCGCGGTGCGCTTCCGGCTGCTGCTCGGCGTCGGGTTGGGTGCGTTGATCGTCGGCGCGCTGGCCGTGGGCGCGGCGGCCCTGCTGCTGCGCGCGGCCGGGCGGCGCGCCGCCGAGGCGCTGGGCGCGCGCCCGCCGCGCTGGCCATCGAGACGGAGGGCTTCGACCGGCGGGCGCGCGGGCAGGACGAGGCGGCCGCCGCGCGCGCCGAGCTCGAGACGCTGCGCTGGGTCGATCGCCGCGGCGGCGTCGCGCAGATCCCCATCGAGGACGCCATGCGGCTGGTGGTGGAGCGGGCCGACGATGAGTGATCTGCTGCGCCAGCTGTTGATGCTGCCGGATCCGGCCAGCGAGGCGGCCCGCGAGATCGACGTGCTGCACTTCGTCGTGCTGGGCACGACGCTCGTGGGCTTCCTCGCCGTCGCCTGCGTCACCGCCTGGTGGCTGTGGCGGTACCGCCGCCGAGGCGACCGCCCGACCGAGCGCGTGACCGGCTCGCGCCGCCTCGAGCTGAGCATCGGCGGGGCCCTGCTGACGCTCTTCGTGGGCTGGTGGGTCGTCGGCTTCCTGCAGTACCTCGACCTGCAGGACGCGCCCGAGGGCGCCGAGGAGATCTACGTCACCGGCAAGCAATGGATGTGGAAGTTCGCCTGGCCCAGCGGGCGCGCGGTGGTCGGCGTGCTGCCCGTGCCGGTGGATCGCGACGTGCGCCTCGTCCTGACCTCGCGCGACGTGGTGCACAGCTTCTTCGTGCCCGCGCTGCGCATGAAGCAGGACGCGCTGCCCGGCCGGTTCACCCGCCTGGACTTCCGCGCCGACCGCCTGGGTACGTACCCGGTGTATTGCGCGGAGTATTGCGGTCAGTCGCACGCCCGCATGGGGGCGACGGTGGTGGTCTTGTCGGCCGAGGATTACGCCGACTGGGTCGCGGGGCGCACGCCGGCGACGCTGGTGCCGCTGTTGAAGGGCCGCGAGGTGCCCGACGTGGCCGCCGAGGGCGGGCTGGCGGCCGAGGGGCGCCGCGTGATGCAGCGCGTCGGCTGCCTGGCCTGTCACAGCCTGGACGGCAGCCCGAGCGTCGGGCCGACGCTGCTGGGCCTGTACGGCTCCGAGGTCGAGCTGCAGGGCGGCGAGCGCGTGGTCGCCGACTCGGACTACCTGACCCGCGCGCTGCGCGATCCGAACGGACAGATCGTCGCCGGCTACGATCCCGTGATGCCCAGCTTCGAGGAGCAGCTGAGCGCCGAGGAGCGGGTGGCCATCTTCGAGGCCCTGCGGGCCCTGGGCGACGAGGAGGCGCCATGAGCGGGCGGACCCCCGACGCGAAGGCCGCCGACACGGGCCTGAAGGCGTGGCTGACGACGCGGGATCACAAACGCATCGGCATCATGTTCCTGGTGGCGACGACCGCCGCGATGGCCCTGGGCGGCGTGTTCGCTCTGCTGCTGCGGCTCGAGCTGCTGATGCCGGGCGAGACGATCGTCGATCCGATGACCTACAACCGCCTGTTCACCCTGCACGGGGTGACCATGGTGTGGCTGTTCATGATCCCGGTCATCCCGAGCGGCTTCGGCAACTACCTGCTGCCCATCATGATCGGCGCCCGCGACGTCGCCTTCCCTCGGCTGAACCTGGCCAGCTTCTACATCTACCTCGTGGGCGCCGCCATCACGCTGGCCGGCATGTACTTCGGCGCCGCGGACACCGGCTGGACCTTCTACGTGCCCTACAGCACCACCAGCGCGGCCGCCCTGGTGCCGGTGCTGCTGGGTGTGTTCACGCTCGGTTGGTCGTCGGTGCTGACCGGCATCAACTTCATCGCGACGGTCCACACGATGCGCACCGAGGGCCTCGGGTGGATGCGCATGCCGCTGTTCGTGTGGACCGTCTATGGCACCAGCATCATCCAGGTGCTGGTGACGCCGGTGCTGGGCATGGCGCTCATGCTCATCGGCTTCGACCGCCTGCTCGACTGGGGCATCTTCGACCCCGCGCGGGGCGGCGACCCCGTGCTGTACCAGCACCTGTTCTGGTTCTACTCCCACCCCGCCGTCTACATCATGATCCTGCCCGCGATGGGTGTCATCTCGGACGTCGTGTGCGCCTTCGCGCGCAAGAACCCGTTCTCGTACGAAGCCATCGTCTGGTCGACCATGGGCATCACCTTCGTCGGCCTGCTGACCTGGGGCCACCACATGTTCACGGCGGGCATGTCCACCTTCGGGGCGGGCGCGTTCGGCATCCTGTCGATGCTGGTGGCCATCTTCTCGGCCATCAAGGTGTTCACCTGGGTGGGCACGCTCTACAAGGGCTCCATCGCGCTCGACACCCCGCTGCTGTACGTCCTGGCCTTCCTGTTCCTGTTCATCTTCGGCGGCATGACCGGCGTCGCGGTGGCCACGACCAGCCTCGACGTGCACTGGCACGACACCTACTTCGTGGTGGCGCACTTCCACTTCATCATGGTGGGCGGCACCATCAGCGCCTTCCTCGCGGCGCTGCACTACTGGCTGCCCAAGCTGAGCGGGCGTCGCTATCCCGAGCGTCTGGGACGCCTGGGCGCGGCGGGTGTGTTCGTCGGGTTCAACCTGACGTTCGTGCCGCAGTTCCTGCTGGGCAACCGAGGCATGCCGCGGCGGTACTTCGACTATCCGCCCGCGATGCACACGCTGAACGCCATCTCGACCGTCGGCTCGTGGGTCCTGGGGGCGTCGATGCTGTTCATCGCCAGCTATCTGCTGCGATCGCTCCTGCGCGGCGAGCCCGCGGGCGACAACCCGTGGGGGGCGGCGGGCTTCGAGTGGCGCACGTCGTCGCCGCCGCCGGTGCACAACTGGACGGGCGAGCCGCCCTTCGAGCGCGGCGCCTACGATTACACCGAAGGCTCGCCGGCGCTGGAAGGGGCGCGCGATGAGTGAGGCGCACTTCGAGTCGGCCGAGCGTCAGGCGGACGCGGCGCGCCTGGGCATGTGGGCCTTCCTGGTGAGCGAGGT
Source organism: Myxococcales bacterium (assembly GCA_020633465.1). Lineage (GTDB taxonomy): Bacteria > Myxococcota_A > Bradymonadia > UBA7976 > UBA1532 > JACKDN01. Next base: position 228,566 of record JACKDN010000011.1, on the reverse strand, counting down.
GTTCCTGTTCGCGGGGCTGTTCACGCTCTACGGCGCCTACCGCGCCGCGTGGCCCGAGGCCTTCGCCGAGGGCGTGCGGCACGGCGCCAAGATGCTGGGCTCGCTGAACACGGTGATCCTGATCACCAGCAGCTTCGCGGTCGCGTCCAGCCTGCGCGCGCTGCAAGAGGACCGGCCGCGCGTCGCCCTGCGCTGGCTCTTGGGCACGCTGGCGCTGGCGCTGGGGTTCCTGGCGGTGAAGGCGGTGGAGTATCACGGCCACGTGCACGAGGGCATCCTGCCCGGCGGCCACGGCCATCACTTCGCCACGCTGAGCGCGCCGGCGGGGCAGGCGGCGTTCTTCACGCTGTACTACGTCATGACCGGGCTGCACGCGCTGCACGTCGTCGCGGGGGCGGCGGTGCTGGCCTGGCTCGCGTGGCGGCTGCACACCGGCGCCCTCGACGCGCGCCGCGCCCACGTCCTGTCGAACGGCGCCCTGTACTGGCACCTGGTCGACTGCGTGTGGATCGTGCTGTGGCCGCTCTTCTATCTCACCGGGGGGCAGGCATGAAGCGGCGGGACGTCGGCGCGTTCGTCGCCCTGCTGACGCTCACCGGGCTCAGCCTGGGGGCGTCCTACGTGCCCCTGGGCGCCTGGGGCATGGCGGTGGCCCTGGGCTTCGCGGCCATCAAGGTGAGCGTCGTGGCGGTCGTCTTCATGCACCTGGCGCGGTCGCCGCGGGCCGAGGCCCTGTTCGCGCTCGGCGCCGTCGTCGTCGTGGCCATCCTGGTGTTGCTGGCGGCGGCCGACGTGATGACCCGAACCTGACGCGCGGCGATCATGACGCGGGATCGCTCGACAGCGAGGTATCGCGGGGCAGGCCGGTGTCCGCCTCCGGGGGCGGCGGCGCGTCGGCGGCGTGCGCCCGGATGAGCGTCGCCTCGGCCCGGTACGTCGGCAGCGCCTCGGGGGCCTCGGCCTGCAGCCAGGTGAGCATCTGCTCGCGCAGGTAGCAGCGCAGATCCCACGCCTGCGGGGACGTGCGGGCGCTCGCGAGCGCCCGCACCTGGATGGTGCGCGCGTCGGCGTCGGTCACCTGCAGCACGCACACCTCGCCGTCCCACAGCGTGGTCGACCGCACCAGCTCGTCGAGCTTCGCGCGCATGGCCGGGATGGGCGCGCGGTAGTCCAGGGCCCAGAACACGGTGCCGATGATCGACGCCGAGGTGTGGGTCCAGTTCTGGAACGGCTTCTCGATGAACCAGGTCAGCGGGATGATCAGGCGCCGTCGGTCCCAGATGCGTACGACGACGTGGAACAGCCCGATCTCCTCGATCCAGCCCCACTCGCCCTCGACGACCACCGCGTCGTCGAGGCGCACCGGCTGCGTGAAGGCCACCTGCAGGCCGGCGATCAGGTTCGACAGCACCGGCCGCGCCGCGATGCCCATGACGATGCCGGCGATGCCCGCCGAGGCGAAGATCGACAGGCCGATCTGGCGCGCCCACGGGATGGCGGTCAGCGCGGCGGCGAGCGTGAGCGTCACCACCGCCACCGCCCAGATGCGGCGCAGCAGGTTGAGGCGCGTCGCCACGCGCCGCGCCTCGAGGTTGTCGGCGACGTCGAGCTGCAGCCCGGACAGGCGCTGGGCGAGGTACAGATCACCCAGCGTGCCCAGCGTCCAGCCCGCGGCGAGGAGCGTCAGGATGCGGCCCACCACGCCGCCGATCGACGCGACGCGCGGCGAGGGATCGAGCAGATCGAGGGCGGCCAGCACGCCGACGCCCAGCAGGCCGAGCGCCGCCGGCCGGCGCAGGCGCGTCAGCGCGCGCCGCAGCCGGGCCCGCCGGCCCAGCGGCGGGGCGCCGCCTTCCGGCACCTCAGCGCTCGTAGGTGCCCACGCAGTCGCAGCTGTCCAGCACGTGGCTGCGCATGGCCTGCTCGAGCGCCTGCCGGTCGGCGCCGGCGGGCAGGTCGAGGGTGTCGTCGAGGGCGAAGAGGCGGAAGTGATAGTGGTGCGTGCCGTGGCCCTCGGGCGGCGCCGGCCCGCGGTACCCCACGTTCTGCTCGCTGAAGGAGTTCTTGCCCTGCCGCATGCCGCCCGGCGACGACAGCTCGCCCTTGCGCGGCAGGCCCTCCTGCAGGTTGTCCTCTTCGACGGGGATGTTCCAGGCCAGCCAGTGGACGAAGGGCTCGTCCCGCGGGGCGTCGGGATCGTCCACGATCAGCGCCAACGCGCGGGTGCCCTCGGGCAGCGCCCGCCAGGAGAGCGCCGGTGACGCGTCGATGCCGTCGTCGGTGAAGCGCTCCGGGATCGGCGCGCCGTGGTCGAAGGCGAGGGCGTTGATCTGCATCGTCGTGGCTCCGTGCCGTGGCCGTGCCTCACCGATACGCCTGCGGGCCCGAGGGTCGCGGATCGCCGGCCGTCCGAGCGGGGGCCCGCGGGGGCATGGCATCGCCGCGTCCCGGCGGTCGCCGGGGCCCGGTGGGGCTGCTAGGGTGGCCCCTTCGACGACCGCGAGGTGCGCGATGGCTCTCACCCGACGACTCTTCCTCCGCCGCTCGCTGGCCGGCGGCGCCGCGCTGCTGGTGGCCTGCGGCGAGGGCGGCGACGCGGCCGACGGCGGCGGGCTGCGGTTGCTGGACGGCGGGCCCCTCGACGGCGGCCCGCTCGACGCCGACGGCCTGCTGGACGCGGGGCCGTCGGACGTGGGCGCGGACGCCGCCGCCGACGCCGCGCCGGACATGATGGTGGTCGAGTGCGCCGATCCCTTCGCGGGCGGCGAGCTGGTCGAGGTGCTCGACTTCGCCAGCGGCGACCACCCCACCTTCCATCAGTCCCTCGGGCAGGGATGGGACGGTCGGCTGTACTTCGACCTGCGGCAGGTGGACGAAGACGCGCTGCTGACGCCGACCGAGCAGTTCTTCGTGCGCACCTTCTACCCCGATCCGCTCGATCCGGATCGCGCGGGTGAGTGGACGATCGAGATCGACGGCCTGGTCGACGCGCCGCTGTCGCTGGCGGTCGCCGATCTCGCGCCCCGCGACATGGGCGCCTTCGTGCTGGAGTGTTCGGGCAACGGCGACTTCTCGCAGTTCGGCCTGCTGAGCGCGGCGACCTGGCAGGGGGTGCCGCTGGCCGAGGTGCTGGCCGACGTCGGCGTGCTGCCCGAGGCGACCGCGGTGAAGATCAGCGGCTTCGACGAGCACGACGTGCCCTCGCGCAACGGGCACTCGACGCCCGGCGCGGCCTGGATCATCCCGCTCGATCAGCTGGCGGCGACCGGCGCGTTCCTCGCCACCGGGATGAACGGCGGCCCGCTGCCGCCGGACCACGGGCTGCCGGTGCGCCTGTACGTCCCCAACTGGTACGGCTGCGCCTGCATCAAGTGGGTCGACACGATCACCTTCGTCGACGCCGACGAGCCCCCGACGGGCCAGATGGTCGAGTTCGCCACGCGCACCCACCAGCCGCGCCCGGCGCCCGCGCTGGCGCGCGACTTCCTGCCGCCCTCGATGGATCAGGCGGCCATGCCGGTGCGGATCGAGCGCTGGCAGGTGGACGGCGAGACGCTGTTTCGCGTGGTGGGCATCGCCTGGGGCGGCTACGCGGTGACCGACGCGCTGGAGATCCGGTTCAACCCGGACGAGGCGTGGCAGCCGGTCGACGTGTGCCCGCCGATGCGCGCGAACCAGCCGTGGACCGTGTGGGAGCACGTGTGGCAGCCGGCCGGGCCGGGGCTGTACCAGGTGCGTTGCCGCGTGGCCGACGACGCGGTGCCCACGCAGCGCCTGGACGTCGGCTTCTACGACCGCGTGGTGCGCGTGGGCGGCTGACGGTCAGCGCCAGATCTTGATCAGGTGCGGGTGGCGCGACGCCGGCTCGCCCCACTGGCCGCCGCGCTGCTGGAGGGCCAGCCGGATGACGCCGTCACCGAACGACTGCGCCACCGGCGCCGCGTAGCTGGTGACCCGGAAGTGCGTGAAACCGTTGGTCTTCAGCGCCTGGGTGAACTCCGCCGCGAAGGGCAGCAGCTGTTTCTCGCTGGTGAAGGGCGCCGGCTGCAGTCCCTTCGCCTGGGTGCTCTGGTACGACTTCGCCAGGCTGTCCAGCTTCCGCTGGGCGCCGCGGGCGTGCATGTCCGTGGGCTTCTTGGCGCGCAGGTCGAGCAGCTTCTGGGCGTTGCTCTTCGAGTTGACCGACTCGCCGGCGTGGCAGATGAACAGCACGATCTCGCGCCAGTCCCGCGGCAGCCCCGCGCCGATCAGCATCTGAACCAGCTCGCGCGCCTGCCACTGGCGGTTGTTGCAGGTGGCCAGCGGCATCCGCGTGTGGCCGTGCGCGATGATGTAGAGCGTACCCTTCGGGTCGAAGTCGCTCAGATCGCAGCCAGCCCCCTCCATGCGGCTGCCGTGCATGTTCGGCAGGCCGCGGATGGCGTTGTCCATCTGCTGGCGGATCTCGACGTCGATGCTCGGACACCAGATGACGTTCTTCTGAATCATGGAAGCCCCGGCCTTTTCGGTGTGGTGCGAAGCTGCGACGCCGCGGGGCGCTCAGCGACCGGTACTCTTTCAGGTCGGCGCGGGTTCGGCAAGCTGATGCGCGCGCGGGCGGCCGCCGCCGGTCAGGCCGCGGCGGCGGTGGGCCGCGGGGCCGCCCGGGCCTCGCGGCGCCGATCGTCCCGGGCGCAGCGCGGGGTGCCCAGGTAGGGCACGCGGGTGCCCATCAGGTGGTCGAACCAGGGGCGCGTGACGCACCAGTTCTGGTTCTGGTCGGGCCCCATGTGGTGGTCGTAGTGCCAGGGCAGGTGCGCGCGCGCCCACTCGATGTCCAGGTGCGACTTCTTGTGCTTCCGGTAGTAGTTCGCGTTCGCGTACCACAGGGTGCCGACGAAGAAGGGGGCCACCGGGAACAGCGGGGCGACCGCGACGGCGCTGCCCACGAGCGACACGACCTCCTTGAAGCGCGGCGTCGACTTCCAGAACGGCACCGTGTAGTCGACGTCGTGGTGGTCGCTGCGCCGCACGTTGCGGTGGTGATCGTGCCAGTGAAAGCTCCAGAACGAGTCGCGGTTCTTGCCGCGGCCGTGCAGCCAGTGCTTGTGCACCCACCACTCCACGCCGTTGGCGGTCAGCAGGCCGAGCGGGATTCCGATCATGGGGCACCTCCGGGGGTTCGCAGCGGGTCGAGTCGCGGTGCTGATTCAAAAGGCGACCAAGCGGTCGCATTATTCGGATCGACCCCTGTGGAGTCAAACGTGCGGCGTCCGTATCGTCTTCGGCATGGACGAACCTCACACGACCGTGCTGGATCCGACGCCCCCGCCCGTGCGCCCCGGGCCCGAGGGGGGCAAGCGCGCGCGCAACCGCCAGATGCGCCTCGCGCAGCTTCGCGACGCCGCGCTGCCGTTGTTCATCGAGCAGGGCGTCGAGCGCGTGACCATCGACGACATCGTGCAGGCGGCGGGCGTGGCGAAGGGCAGCTTCTACCGCTACTACCCGGACAAGGAGGCGCTGGTCGAGGCGGTGGTGTTCCCGGTGCGCGCGGCCCTCGAGCAGACGCTCGACGCGGGCGCGGCCGATCTGGCCAAGGCCACCACCTGGGACGCGGTGGTGGACGCCTACAACCGGCTGGGCCTGGTGCTGGCGCCGGTGCTCGTCGCGCACAGCGACGTGGTGCTGCTGTACCTGCAAGAGAACCGCGCGCCGGCGGTGGGCGCGCGGCGGCCGCTCCGCGCGCTGGCCGATCTGATCCGCGATCGCGCCGTCGAGCTGACCGACCTGGCCCACACGCACGGGCTGCTGCGTCCGATCCCGCACCGGGTGAGCGCGCTGGCGGTGGTCGGCGCGGTCGAGCGGCTGCTGTTCGAGGTGCTGGACGGCGGGGACGTGGGTGATCCCCTCGAGGCCGCGACCTCGCTGGTGTCGATGGTGCTCGACGGCCTGCGCGCCCCCGCCTAGGACACCTAGGCCAGCCTGCCTTCGCCAATTCTGCGGACTTCCCCCGCGCCCCTCGCGTGGATCCCCGACCGGTGCAACTCAGGGGGGAATCCATGTTCCGAACACTGACTGTTCTCGTGTGCTGCGCGCTGGCGATGGTCGCCTGCGACGACGGCGGGGGCGACGAGGGCGCCGCCGACATGACGATCGACGCGACCGGCAGCGGCGCGGACGGCGGGCCGATCGACGGGCCCGACGGCGCCCTGCCACCCGACGGCGGTCCACCGGCGGACGGCGGGCCCGTGCCCGGTGACGGCGGCGAGCCGCGGGCCGACGCCGCGCCGCCCGAGGGAGACGCCGCGATCGAGGACGACGCGAGCGTCGAGGCGGACGCGGGGGCGGATCCCGACGCGACGGTCGAGGCCGACGCGGGCGAAGAGCCCGACGCGATGGTCGAGGCGGACGCGGGCGAGGATCCCGACGCGATGGTCGAGGCCGACGCGGGCGAAGAGCCCGACGCGATGGTCGAGGCGGACGCGGGGGCGGATCCCGACGCGATGGTCGAGGCGGACGCGGGCGAAGAGCCCGACGCGATGGTCGAGGCGGACGCCGCCGTGGATCCCGACGCGGGCTGTGACGACGGCGACGGCGACGGCGCGTGCGACGCCGACGACAACTGCCCCGCCGTGGCCAACGCCGATCAGGCCGATCTCGACGGCGACGGCGAGGGCGACGCCTGCGATCCGGACATCGACGGCGACGGGGCCGCGAACGCGCAGGAGGTGGCCTGCGCCACCGATCCGGCCGACGCGACCAGCGTGCCCGTGTCCCGCGACGGCGATCCGGTGTGCGACGCGCTGGACAACTGCCCCGACATCGCCAACGACCAGGCCGATCTGGACGACGACGGCGAGGGCGACGCCTGCGACGACGATGTGGACGGCGACGACGCCCTCGACGCCACCGAGGTGCTGTGCGGCAGTGATCCGCGCGATCCGCTCGACACGCCCGCCGACGGCGAGTCGGACGGCGTGTGCGACGCGCTGGACAACTGCCCGGCGGCGGTGAACGCGGATCAGGCGGACGCGGACGGCGACGGCATCGGCGACGCGTGCGACGAGGACACCGACGGCGACGGCTTCGGCGACGCGGTCGAGGTGGCCTGCGGCAGCGATCCCGAGGTGGCCGCCAGCGTGCCCACCGACAGCGACGGCGACCGCGTCTGCGACGCGATGGACAACTGCGTCGACGTGGAGAACCCGGGCCAGCGCGACAACGACGAGGACGGCCTGGGCAACCGCTGCGACGACGACGACGACGACGACGGCTTCGCCGACGTGGTCGAGGGCGCCTGCGGGAGCGATCCGCTGGACCCCGCCGACCTGCCGGCGAACGCGGACGACGACGACGCCTGCGACGCCCTGGACAACTGCCCCGCCGTGACGAACGACGACCAGGCGGATCTCGACGATGACGGCGCGGGCGACGCGTGCGACGACGACGACGACGGCGACGGGGTGGACGACGCCGTCGAGGTCGACTGCCAGAGCGACCCGCGCGACGCGGCGTCGCTGCCGGCGAACGGCGACGGCGACTCGGTGTGCGACGCGCTGGACAACTGCCCGGACACCGACAACGAGGATCAGGCGAACCTGGACGACGACGACTTCGGTGACGCGTGCGACGACGATCAGGACGGCGACGGCGTGGACGACGCCGCCGAGGCCCAGTGCGACAGCGATCCGCGCGACGCGACGTCGCTGCCGGCGAACGGGGACGCCGACTCGCTGTGCGACGCGCTGGACAACTGCCCCGACGCCGACAACGAGGATCAGGCGAACCTGGACGGCGACGACCTGGGCGACGCGTGCGACGACGACCAGGACGGCGACGGGGTGGACGACGTGGACGAGGTGGACTGCGCCAGCGATCCGCGGGACGCGGCGTCGCTGCCGGCGAACGGGGACGCCGACTCGGTGTGCGACGCGCTGGACAACTGCCCGGACACCGACAACGACGACCAGGCGAACCTGGACGGCGACGACCTGGGCGACGCGTGCGACGACGACCAGGACGGCGACGGCGTGGACGACGTGGACGAGGCGGACTGCGCCAGCGATCCGCGGGACGCGACGTCGCTGCCGGCCTACAGCGACGCGGATCCGCTGTGCGACGCGCTGGACAACTGCCCGGACGTCGACAACGAGGACCAGGCCGACGGGGACGGGGACGGGGCCGGCGACGCGTGCGACGTGTGCCCGGCCATCAGCGACGCGGATCAACTGGACGGCGACGGCGACGGCGTGGGCGACGCCTGCGACATCTGCCCGGCGGACAGCGACGCGGATCAGGCGGAGAGCGACGGCGACGGTGTCGGCGACGCCTGCGACGTGTGCCCCGAGGACGCCGATCCCGCGCAGGGTGACGCGGACGGCGACGGCGAAGGCGACGCCTGCGACGCCGACTTCGTCTGCACCGCGAACGACGACTGCGGCACCGACCAGCGGTGCACCAGCTCGCGCGGCGGGGCCTGCGTCGACGTGCAGACCTGCCCCTCGGACGATCGCTTCGAGCCCAACGACTCGTCGGACGAGGCCACGGTGCTGGCCTCGGGCACCTACGGGGGCCTGAGCCGCTGCGGCAACGACGACCACTACGCCATCTCGGTGTGCGCCGGGGGCACGCTGACCATCAACGCGCAGTTCAGCAACGGCGACGGGAACCTCGACTTCCAGCTGCGGCGCAACGACGAGGGCCTGGTCGACCGCGCGAACCTGGGGCGCGACGACGAGTCGGTGAGCAACACCAACGACACCGGCGCGACGGCGCTCTACCGGCTGCGGGTCATGAACGCCGACAACCCCGACTACGGGCTCGAGGTCGTGGTGACGAACTGCGCCGACACCGACGACGACGGCTACCTGGACGCCGAGGACAACTGCCCGCAGGTGAGCAACGCCGACCAGGCCGACGCGCAGGGCGCCTTCAGCTGCGACGACTGCGAGGCGGACACCGGCTGCACGTACATCGAGGGCGCCGGCGCGGCCTACCTGTACTGCGCCGCGGGCGCCAGCTGGACCGACGCCCAGACCGCGTGCGAGGCGGTCGGCGGCAACCTGGTGACGGTCGACTCGGCCGCCGAGGACGCGCTCGTGTTCGCGACGATGGAGGGCGGGTGGATCGGCCTCAACGACCTCGCCGACGAGGGCACCTTCGTGTGGGCCAGCGGCGTGGCGGTCGACTACACGCAGTGGCGGCAGGGCGAGCCCAACGACAACCTCGGACTGGAGGACTGCGCCACCTACTTCGACGCCGGCGACTGGAACGACGCCGACTGCGTGGTCGAGCGTGCGTACGTCTGCGAGGGCGCCTCGCCCGACGGCGTGGGCGACGTCTGCGCGGCGGATCTGTGCGCCGACGGCGACGACTGCGGCGAGGGCGAGGCCTGCATGGACGGCTTCTGCGGTCCGCTGCCGGCCTGCCCGGACAACGACCGCTACGAGGACAACGACACCATCGACACCGCGCGCGTCATCGCGGCGGGGCGCTACGAGGGGCTGGCCATCTGCGGCGTGGACTCGGACTTCTTCGCCTACGAGATCTGCGCGAACGGCACGCTGTCGGTCGACCTGTACTTCACCCACGCCGACGGCGACATCGAGCTGTACCTGCGCGACGCCGCCGAGGCCTTCCTGGCCGTCAGCCAGTCCTCGTCGGACGACGAGTCGGTCAGCTATACCAACGAGACCGGCGAGCCGCTGACGGTGTACATCGAGCCCTACGGCAACGGGCAGACGAACACCTACACGATGGCGATCTCGGACAACTGCGAGGCGCTGCAGCAGTAGGAGCCTGCGTCGACGACGACGACGACGACGGGGCGCCGGGGGGCGCGGGGCGCTCAGCGCAGCGTCTTCGGGTGGCTGACCCAGCGCGTCCCGGGCGCTGCGTAGCGCCAGGGTGCGTCGCGGTGCTCGGGGCGGGCGTAGTCGATGCCCACCCGCGGCCCCACCCGCACCTCGCCCACCGGCGCGCCGGTCAGCACCTCGAGGCCGCCCGGCGCGCACAGCGGGTGCCCGTCGAAGCCCAGATCCAGCCCCAGCGCCTGCCCCACCTTGCCCGGCCCGGTCAGCAGCACCGGGCCGTCGCGCCCGCCGCGCCGCGCGCGGACGACGTCCAGCCCCGAGACCGGCTCGGCCGCGCGGATCAGCGCCGCGGCGGCGTACCCCTCGCGATCGCACACCAGGTTCAGCATGTGGTGGATGCCGTAGCACAGGTACACATAGGCCGTGCCCGGCGGCCCGAAGAGCGACGCGTTGCGCGCCGTGCGCCCCTTCCACGCGTGGCAGCCCGTCTCGTCCTGGTGGTAGGCCTCGGTCTCGGTGATGCGCAGCACCACCTCGCCGTGGCGCAGCCAGCGCCCGACCAGGTCGCGCGCGACGATCTGCACGTCCCGCGCGAAGAACTCGACGCCGAGGGGATCCGTGGGGCTCATCCGCCGGGCCCCACCCAGCGCAGCGCGTCGCCCGAACGCTCGGCCTCGCCCGACTCGACGATCTCGTCCAGGCTGCCCAGCCACACCGCCCGCGCGTAGGTCTCTTCGGCCTCGTACCGCGGCAGCCCCACGCGGCGGTTCGCCTCGGCGATCACCGCGTCGACGCTGGCCGACGACGCCGCCGACAGCACCTGCTCGAGCGCCGCCCGCCGCTCCTCGGGCGCGATCACCCGCGGCCGCCGCTCGTTGCGCGGCCGCGCGGAGCGATCCCGCACCCGCACGGCCGTCTGGCTGCGGCGCCACAGGAAGCCGTCGCGGCGGTCGACCATCTTCTTCTGCACCGCGTGGTCGACGGCCTGCTTCAGCGCCTCGAGCATGCGCGTCCCCGGCCGGTGCAGCGCGCTGTTGTCGCAGATGCGGCGCGCCACCAGGCCGCTCCACAGCGGCGCCTCGACCGCGACGACGTCCACGACCAGGCGCACCACCCGCTCGCGCCGCAGATCCTGCAGCCGCTTGCCGCCCAGGTCGATGGGCGACGCGTAGGCCTCGTAGGGCGGCGCCGCGGGCAGGGCGAGCGCGTCCATCGAGCGCGCCGCGGGCGCCCGCGTGTAGCCCCAGTCGGTGTCGCTGGCCGGCAGCCCGGGCGTCTCTTCCGCCTCGAGCGACGCGGCGGGCGCCTCGGCCAGCGCGCGCCGCAGACGGCCCAGCGCGCCGGCGTGATCGCGCTGCCACTCGAGGCTCCACACCCGGTGCAGCCGCCAGCCCAGGCCCTCGAGCACCGCCTGCCGCAGGCGCTCGCGCTCGCGCGCCGTCTCGCTGCGCGCGTACAGGGCGCCGTCGATCTCGACGCCCAGCGCATAGCGATCGGCGTCCTCGGGATCGACGATCGCGAGGTCGACGTGGAAGCCCGCGGTGCCCACCTGCGCGTGCGCCGCGTAGCCCTCGGCCTCGAGCGTCCGCCGCACGGCCTCGACGAAGTCCGGCGCCGGGCCGCCCGACTCGACGGGGGTGCCCAGGTGGCCGTCGCGCGCGTAGCGCAGGAAGGTGCGCAGCGCGCGCACCCCGGCGGCGGGCGTGTCGGGCACGTCGTCGGGGTGCAGGTGCGTGAACACGACGCACCGCCGCCGCGCCCGGGTGATGAGCACGTTCAGCCGGCGCTCGCCGCCCTCGAGGTTCAGCGGGCCGAAGTTCGCGTACACGCGACCGTCCGCCGCGCGCCCGTAGCCGACGCTGATGAGCACGACGTCGCGCTCGTCGCCCTGCACGTTCTCGAGGTTCTTCACGAAGAAGGGCTCGTGCGGGTGCGCGTTGAAGAAGCGCTCGCAGTCGGCCTCTTCGCGGCGGCGCAGCTCGAGCGCCTCGAGGATCGCCTCGGTCTGCGCGCTGCTGAACGCGACGACGCCCAGCGTCCGGTCGGGCTGCTCGCGGGCGTGCTGCATCACCGCGTCGGCGATGGCGGCGGCCTCGACCGGGTTGGTGCGCGTGCCGCCCCGGTCGTAGCGCGCGTCGGGCAGGTGCCGCAGCGCCAGGCCGAGATCGTCCGAGCGTTCGACGGTGCGCACCGGGCTCGGGAAGAGGGTCAGCGCGCCGCCGTAGAACAGGTGGTTGGACACCGCGATCAGCGACGGGTGGCGCGAGCGGTAGTGCCAGGTGAGCATCCGCGTCGGCGCGCCGGCCGCCGCGAACAGGCCGAGGATGCTCTCGAGATCGGCGGTCACGTTGGGCGCGTCGTCGGCCAGATCGCCGCTGTCGAGCAGGCGCTCGAAGAAGCGGGTGGGGGGCAGCTGGCGGCTGTCACCGACCACCACCACCTGATCGCCGCGCGCGATGGCGCCCAGCGCCTCGACCGGGCGCACCTGGCTGGCCTCGTCGAACACGACCAGGTCGAAGCGCGGGCCCTCGGGCGCGAGGTAGGTGGCCACCGACAGCGGCCCCATCATGAAGACGGGCTTGAGCCGCTGCACCGCCTCGCCGGCCTCGGTCAGCAGCCGCCGGATGGGCAGGTGCCGCGTCTTCTTCTCCATCTCGCGCCGCAGCAGCCCCATGGCGCCCACGTCGCCGGCGACGCCGGGGATCTGGGCGTGGTGCCACGCGGCCAGGCGGGCGCGGTTGAGGGCGAAGCTGCCTCGATCGAGCGCGCGGAAGCGCTCGACCGCCACGCCGTGCCGGTCGGCGTCGAAGCCGCTCAGCGCGGGGCGCTGGGCCTCGGCCGTCGCCAGCAGGCCGCCGTACCAGCTGACGGTCAGCACGTCGGTCAGGCGCCGGTCCGCGGCGGGCCAGCGCGCCGCCAGGTCGACCAGATCGCCGAGCCCCTCGGCGCGCGCCGTGGCGGCGAGCTGGGCCCAGGCGCACCAGCCGCGCAGCGCGCTGGCGTGGCCCGTCCAGCGCTCGAGCGTCGCGCGGCGGGTGTCGAAGTCGGCGTCGAGGGGCGGGTGCTCGAGGAAGTCGGTGACGGCGCGCAGGGCGGTCGTCGCGGCGGCGCGGGCGTCCTCGGCCTCGGCGCGGGCGGCGCCCACCGCGTCGCGGTCGGGCAGCGCGCTGCGCTGGATCAGCGCCGCGGGCAGCGCGCCCTCGGCCACCCGCGTGTGCACGTCGCGCAGCCAGGCGCGCACCGGCTCGAGCGGCGCCGGATCGCCGTCCCAGCCCACCCAGCGCGCGCGGAACAGGCTGGCGGCCAGGGGCTCGACCGCCTTCAGGTCGTTGCGCCGCCGCCGCACCGCCAGCAGCGCGTCGAAGGCGGCCAGCGCCAGGTCGACGCGCGACGACGGGCGCTCCCGGCTGAGCAGCGCCAGCTTGCGGCGCGCGCGCCAGTAGCGCGGCGCGAAGAAGCGCCACCACTTGCCGCCGAGGCGGGCCAGATCCTGCCGCGCCTCGATGATCTGCGCCGGCGTCGCCAGCAGGTCGTCGCCCCAGGCCTCGGGCAGCAGATCGGGCTGCGCCTGCACCTGCGCGCGCACCTCGCCCACCAACGCCAGCGCGCGCCCCACCTCGGCGTCGCGCTCGCGCCAGGCCGGCGAGCGCACGTCGACGCCCTCGAGATCGGGCGCCGACTCGACCGCCCGCGCGGCCTCGAGGGCCGTGGTCAGCGCGCCCGCGTCGCGCGGCGCCGACAGGCCCAGTCGCGCGGCCAGCGCCTCGGCGGCCCGCGCCAGCCGGGCCTGCGCCTGCGTCGCGGTGGTCAGCAGCGCGCCCAGCGCCTCGGCGTCCACCGGCAGCAGCGTCGCGCGGCCGCAGCCGTGGAAGGGGTGGCCCGCCGGCGAGCCGAGCGCCGCGATCTTGACCTGCAGCTCGTCGGCGCGGGCCAGCGCCCCGGCGAAGGCCGCCCGATCCCAGCCGGCCAGCGGGGTGAAGGGGACGCGGGGCAGGTCGTGCTGATCGGACACGGCCTGCAGCGCCCCCAGCGCGTCGAAGGGCGACACGCCGCTGTCGCCCACCGGCGTCACCAGTGCCTCGCGATAGGCGTCCAGGCGCCCGCGCACGTCGGCCAGCTCGCGCCGCTCGGCCGCGCCGTCCGCCGCCGCCGGCGCGCCCAGGCTCAGCGTGCGCTTCAGCTCGGCCAGCACCGCCTTCTTCTGGCTCTTGTGGCTGTGCAGCTCGAGGCACAGGTCGCCGAGGCCGATCTGGTCGAGGCGGCGCTTCACGACCTCGAGCGCGGCCATCTTCTCGGCGACGAACAGCACCCGCTTGCCCGCGCCGACCGCCTGCGCGATCAGGTTGGCGATCGTCTGCGACTTGCCGGTGCCCGGCGGGCCCTGGATGACCAGGTGCCGGCCGGCGGCGACCTCGGCCAGCGCGGCGGCCTGCGACGCGTCGGCGTCGACGACTTCGAGCGCGTCCTCGACCGGCTCGGCGGGGGGCGGCGCGGCGCCGAAGCCTTCGCCCAGCAGCGCGCGCACCACCGGGTGGGCGCTCGGCGCGCGGTCGGCCGGCCAGACCGCCTCGTCCAGGTCGTGGTACAGCAGGAAGCGGCCGAAGGAGAACAGGCCCAGGGTGATGGCGTCGGGCTCGACCCACCAGCCCTCGCGGCCGGCCGCCAGCGCGGACACGGCCTCGACGAAGGCGGCCGGGTCGAGGCCCTCGTCGCCCTCGCCCAGGTCCAGCGAGACGCCCAGATCGGCGCGCAGCCGCGCGACCAGGCTGAGGTTGGCGCCGGCGTCCTCGCCGGTGTGCCCCAGGGTGAAGCGCGCGCGGGCGCTGGTGCGGGCCAACTCGACGGGCACCATCACCAGGGGCGCGCGGCGCTCGGGCGCGTCGGGTCCTTCGCGCCAGTGCAGCAGGCCCAGCGCCAGGGACAGCGCGTTGACGCCCTGCTCCTCGAGCACCGTGCGGGCGTCCAGCGCGAGGGCGTGCAGGCGCTTCTGCAGCACGACGCTGCCGTGCACGGTCTGCAGGTGGCGGTCGAGGTGGCGCGCCGGCACGCGGCCGTCGTCCTCGGGCTGATCGAGGGCCTCGGCGGTCGGGGCGTCGTCCCCTTCGGGCGCGGGCAGGAAGTCCATGCGCCGCCCCTCGGTGACCAGCAGCCGGTACACCTCGAGGGCCCGCTCGTCGGTCACCTGCACCAGCCGCCGCCCGCCCGGCCGCAGATCGAGCAGGGGGTTGCGCAGCCCCAGGTCCAGCAGCTCTTCGCGGCTGGCCGCCAGGGCGGCGCGGACGGCGTCGTCGGTCACGAGCTCAGCGGATCAGTTGGTCAGATCGAAGGCCGCCGTCAGCATGGCGCGCTTGTCGATCATGCCCACCAGCCGCTCGCCCTCGACGACCGGCAGCAGGCTGAGGTGGTCGTCGACCATGTGCGAGGCGACGTCGGCGATGGGCTCGTCCACGCCGACGGTCACGATCTCGGTCGTCATGATGTCGGCGACGGTGGCGCCGGTGATCTTGCGCAGCTCGTGCTCGGCCTTGGGCCCGCTGTGCACGGGGATGAAGGCGTCGAGGAACACGAAGAACGAGGGCAGGTGGATCGCCTTCTCCTGGAAGACGAGATCCATCGCGGTCACCACGCCGACCAGCGCGTCGCCCTCGGCGACGCAGACCCCGTCGATGCGTTCGGACAAGAGCAGGGCCGCGAGATCGCGGACCGGCATCTCGGGCGGCACGGTGCGGGGGGCGCGCATGACGTCGCGCGCGGTCTTGGGCTCACGGTTGCGGGGGGCGTTCGCGTCCATGCGCGCATCGTGCGCCATGCGCGCGCGGAACGCCAGCCCGGCGCTCGGGCCGGAACCCCGGCGCGGCCCAGGTGTCCCACCGACGGGAGGTGCCGCATGCCCACGACCCTTCACGGCCCCTTCGGCGCGCCCGCGCCGGCCAGCGCGGCGATGCCCGCCGCCGAGCGCCGCGCCTTGCTGCGCGCCGCCCGCGAGCCGGGCGTCGACCTGGTGCTGCCGCCCGTCGCCCGCCTGCGCCGGCGTCGCTGGGCGCCGTCGTGGATCGTCTGGGCGATCACCCTCGCGGCCGGTCTCACGGTCGCGGCGATGTGGGTCGAGATGACCGCGCCCCCCGAATCCGACCCCCAGATCGAGGCCCTGCGGACCGCCGTCCAGGCGGGCGTCGTCCGCCGCTGAGCCAACGCTCGGGCCGCGCGGCGCGGTCTGTCACACGGCGCAATCGAAGCGTTGCCCTCAATCCGCGGAGCGTTCACCCGCCTGTCACGGGGCGGGCGCATCACTCCCCTCGAGAACGCGGTCGGCCACACGCACAGTGAAGAAGGCGGACCGCACCATCCCAGAGGGAGCATCGCATGAACGCGCGAGGACGGAACACGTGTGCGCGGCGCCCGCGCCGCGTCGGTCGAACGCTCACCGCGGCCGGCCTGGCGGCGCTGGCCTTCGTCGGCTGCGCCGGCGACGCCGACGAGCCGAACGGGACGGCGCCCGCGGCCGACATGGGGGTCGGCGGGGACGATGGCTGCCCGGCGGGCACCACCGAGGAGGGCGCGGTCTGCGTCCTCCAGGGCGAGCTGACCGCCGACCTGACGCTCACGCCCGGCAAGAACTACCTGCTGCGCGGCACCGTGTTCGTGGGCGACGACGTCCACCCCACGACGCTCGAGGTGAAGAAGGGCACGACGGTCTACGGCGAGTCGTCCAGCGTCGGAACGCTGGTCATCCGGCGCGGATCGAAGCTGCTCGCCGACGGCACGGCGGAGGCGCCGATCGTCTTCACCAGCGACCTGCCCGACGGCATGCGCAACCGCGGTGACTGGGGCGGCTTGATCCTGAACGGTCGGGCGCCGATCAACGGCTGCGCAGCCAGCGATGGGGGCGCCCCCTGCACCGCCGAGGGCGAGGGCGGCACCGGCACCTACGGCGGCGACCAGCCGGGCGACGACAGCGGCGTGCTGCGCTACGTGCGGGTCGAGTTCGCCGGCAAGCTGTTCAGCGAAGAGAACGAGCTGAACGGCATCGCCTTTCAGGGCGTCGGCCGCGGCACCACCGTCGACTACGTCCAGGTGCACATGAACAAGGACGACGGGGTCGAGTTCTTCGGCGGCACCGTCGACGCGAAGCACATCGTGCTGACCGGCATCGGCGACGACTCGCTCGACTGGACCGATGGCTGGACCGGCAAGGTGCAGTTCGTCGTCGCGCAGCAGTACGACGACGACGGCGACCAGGGCATCGAGGCCGACAACAACGGCGACAACAACGGCTACACGCCGCGCAGCCACCCGACGCTGAGCAACGTGACGCTCATCGGCAACAGCAACACCGATCTGGGGCTGCTGCTGCGGGAAGGCACCGCCGCGAACCTGCACAACCTGGTGGTGATGGGCTTCGGCGACGCCTGCATCAGCCTCGATCAGGAGGCCACCTACCTGAACGCGTGGGACGCGGACGCCGGGGACTTCAGCGGCGAGCTGACCATCGCCTCGTCCATCGCCGATTGCTCGACGATGTACGAGGACGCCGTCGAGGGCATGGCGTTCACGGTCGAAGGCTGGTTCGGCACCACCGCGTGGGGGAACGTCCACGCCGATCCCATGCTGACCGCGCCCAACGACTTCGCGGCCCCCGACTTCCGGCCCATGCCGGGCTCGCCGGCCCTGGGCGCCGGGATCGCGCCGGACGACGACTTCTTCGACGACGTCGACTACGTCGGTGCGTTCGGCGCCGACGACTGGACGGCGGGCTGGACCACGCGGGCCCGCAACTGACTCAACTTGCCTGGGAGGGACCGATGGTTCCGACCGAGAAGACTCCCCAGCGCCGAGCGTTCGCCTCCGGGCGGGCGCTGGGCGTCCTCGCTTCGCTCCTCTGCCTCTCGCTTCTGCCGGGTCCCGCCCGCGCCGGCGAGGTGGAGCGTCTCGCCCGAACGCTGGTGCAGATGCGCACCGAGGTGGAGCGGCTGACCGACGCGCTGGAAGAGGCCAAGCGGGCGCGCAGCGCGGCCCAGCGAGCGGCCGAGAGTCAGCGGCTGCAGGTCGAGGCGGAGCTGCTGCGCGAGCGCCTGCGGGTGCGTACGCTGCGCGAGGCGCTGCAGCGGAAGCAGGCCGAGCTGATCGCCGCGCAGGCCGACGACGCGGCGCTGCGTCCGACCTTCGGCGCCGGCTTGGCGTCGCTGCGCGCCTACGTCGACGACGCGCTGCCGTTCCAGCGCGAGGCGCGGCTGAAGGCGCTGGCCGACCTCGAGGCGAAGGTGGGCGAGGGCCTGCTGACGCCGCGGGCCGCGCTCACCCGGCTGTGGGCCTTCGCCGAGGACGAGCTGCGCCTGACGCGCGAGACCGGACGCTTCCGCCAGACGCTCGAGATCGACGGGCAGGCGCGTCTGGTCGACGTCGTGCGGCTGGGCATGGTGGGGCTGTACTACCAGAGCGGCGGGGGCGCGGCCGGCGAGGCGGGCCTGGTGCGTCGCGCCGGCGACGGGTGGGCCGTGGTGCCGGCCGCGTCGCCGGAGGACGCCGCGGCCATCGCGGGGCTGTTCGATGCCTTCGCGAAGCAGATCCGCACCGGTCACTTCACGCTCCCGAGCGCGCTGCCCGCCGCCCCGGGTGAGACGGGAGGCCCGCGATGAGGTACGGGACGCTCGCCCTGTGGACGCTGCTGGGCGCGGTGGGCGCGGCCCACGCCCAGGCGCCGCCGCCCGCCACGACGCTGGCCGACGCCTACAAGAAGGAGTTCGCTTACCTCGAGGCCGAGAAGGAGGCGCTCGCCGCGCGGCTCGCCGAGCTGCAGGGCGAGGCGCGCCGCGAGGCGGGCGCGGCGCGCGGCCGACTCGAGGCGATGCAGCGTGAGCTGGTCGCGCTGAGCGTCGAGGCCGAGGGGCTGACCGAGGCGCTGGTGAGCGTCGAGCGCGAGGCGGCCGAGGCGGCCGAGGGCGCCGACGCGTTGGCCGCGCTGGTGCAGCAGGTGACGCGCACCTTCGAGGCGGCCGGCGCGAGCCTGCCGGCCATCGACGCCGATGACGCGGCGGCGCGCGCGGGGCGCGTCGCCGCCGCGTTCGAGGCGCTGCCGGATCTGCTGCGCAGCCGGAGCACGGTGCGCCGGACGCCGGGCGCCTTCTTCCTGGCCGACGGCCAGCAGGTGCAGGGCACGCTGGTGTGGGTCGGTGAGGTGGCGGTGTACGGCGTCGCCGACGGGCACGCCGGATCGCTCACGCCCGCGGGCGGCGGGCGGTTCAAGCTGGATCCGCCCCGCGACGCGGCGACGGCGCGGGCCCTGGCCGACGGACGCTCCCCCGCGGAGATAGGTGTCTTCCTCTTCGCGTCGGCCGACGAGGCCTGGTCGCCCCGCGCGGCCCGCACGCCCCTCGAGGTGGTCGAGGCCGGCGGCGCCATCGCGTGGGTCATCGTGGGCCTGGGAGCGTTC
The DNA here is from genome assembly GCA_020633465.1 of Myxococcales bacterium. GTDB lineage: Bacteria > Myxococcota_A > Bradymonadia > UBA7976 > UBA1532 > JACKDN01. The sequence goes on along the minus strand of JACKDN010000011.1, from coordinate 209,345 downwards.
GCGCTGCTGCTGTTGCTGCTGCGGGGGGCGCTGTTGCTGGCGGCCACCTCGCCCACCGACCGCTTGCTGGCGGCGGTGACGCCCCTGGTGCGCGCCGGTCGCTTTACCGAGGCCGAGGCGCGCTGCAAGACGAGCCGGGGCGCGGGCGCCCGGGTGCTGTACGCGATGGCCTGCCACCTCGAGCGCGGTCGCGACGACCTGGAGCGGGTGTTCGCCGAGCGCATGCTGCACGAAGAGGGTCGGCTGGATCGCTTCGGCAGCGCGATCACGGTCATCGCCGCGGTGGCGCCGCTGCTGGGCCTGCTGGGCACGGTGACCGGCATGATCAGCACCTTCGACGTGATCACCGAGCACGGCACCGGCAACCCGAAGCTGCTGTCGGGAGGCATCAGCGAGGCGCTGATCACGACCGAGCTGGGTCTGGTGGTGGCCATCCCGACGCTGCTGCTGGGGACGCTGCTGGGCGGCTGGGCGCAGCGGCAGAAGGCCCAGCTCGAGCACGCGGCGCTGCGGCTGCTGAACGCGGCGACCATCGGTGAGGCGACCGAGGCCGAGCCGGCGAGCACACCGCCGGTCGAGGCGCCTCACGACGCCGATCTGGCCGACGCGGTGGGGGCGACATGACGTCGCTGTCGCCCGGCACGCTGTGGAGCGATCTCGCGGGCACGCTCGAGGACGGCGGCTTCGTCATGCCGCCGCTGGTGGCGGCCACGTTCGTGCTCTGGTACGCGCTGGGCCACCGCTGGCTGACGCTTCGGCGCGGCCTGCGGGGTGATCTGCGGCGCCTGTGGACGGCGCCGCCGAGCGGTCGCGGCCGCGGCGTGCTGGGGCGGGCGTTGACGCTCGCCGAAGGCCTGCGGGCCCGGCCGCAGGTGCACCGTCGCCCGCTGCTCGAAGAGGCGTTGGCCCCGGTGCGGCTGGAGCTGGCGCGTTACCGGACCGTCGTGCGGAGCGTCGTGACCATCGCGCCCCTCGCCGGCCTGTTGGGCACCGTCGCGGGCATGATCGAGACCTTCGACGGGCTGGGCGACGGCGCGCTGTTCGCGGCCAGCGGCGGCGTGGCGGGCGGCATCGCGCAGGCGCTGCTGACGACGCAGATGGGGCTGGTGGTCGCCGTGCCCGGCGTCATCGTGGGGCGCCTGCTCGACCGGAAGCAGCGTTCGCTCGAGACGGACCTGGATCAGCTCGGCGCGCTGCTCGAGGCGGCGCCCACGCCGGAGGGTGTCTGATGCGCTACCGCCCCCGCCGCACCGCCGACGAGGCCAGCGTCGACATCTCGCCGCTGATCGACATGGTGTTCATCCTGCTCATCTTCTTCATGGTGACGACGACCTTCGTGAAGGACGCCGCGGTCGACATTCAGCGGCCGTCGGCGGCCAGCGCGACGGCGGCGTCGACCAAGGCCGTGCGCGTGACGCTCGACCAGCGCGGCGAGGTGTACGTCGACGGGCGACCGGTGCGGCCCTGGATGCTTCAGGGGCGCGTGCGCGACGCGCTCGAGGGGGCGAGCGATCGGCCGGTGCTGGTCATCGCGGACGGCCGCGTGCGCGCCGAGCGCCTGGTCGAGGTGGTCGATCAGTGCCGCCTGGCGGGCGCGAAGGACGTGGCCGTCGCGACCGACAAAGAGGCCGGCTGACGTGGGCCGCCGGACGCCGAGCGCGTGGGGCCGCCGCGTCGGCGCGTTCGGCGTGATGCTGGTGGGCGCGACGGCGGTGCTGCTGTCGCTCGTGTGGATGAACGGCTACACGCAGGCGCCGCCCAAGTCGGCGCGCGAGGCCGGTCGCACGGTCGTCGTCGCGCCGCCGCCCCCGCCGCCGAAGCGTTCGCGGCCGAAGCCGCAGCCGCGCCCGAAGGTGGCGCCCCGACGCGCTCGCGCGGCGACCCCGCCGCCGGCCCTCGGCGGGGGCCTGGCCGGGGTGGCGTTGAGCGTTGGTCCCGCGCTGGGCGCGGCGCCGACGGAGCTCGGCGGCGGGCTGCTGGGCGAGCCCGGGCGCGATCTGGTGATGACCGAAGACGCGGTCGACGCGCCGCCTCGCCCGACGCGGCGGGTGGCGCCGGCCTATCCGCCGGGGGCGCGGCGCCGGGGCCAGACAGGGCACGTGACCTTGACGCTCACCATCGGCGCGGACGGGCGCCTGCAGTCGGCCCTGGTGGTCGAGAGCGAGCCCGCCGGTGTGTTCGACGACGCGGCGCGCAGCGCGGTGGAGCGTTGGCAGTTCGAGCCCGGCACCTACCAGGGCCAGCCGAAGACGGTGGCCGGGGTGCGGCAGACGCTGCGCTTCACCCTCGAGACGGGGACCTGAGCGATGGCGCGCGCGCTGCTCTTGCTGATGGCCTGGCCGCTGCTGGGCGCCGCGCCGGCCCCGGTCGACCACCTGGGGCTGGCGACGGTGCTGCTGCGGGACGGGCACGTCGATCGGGCCGATCGGGTGCTCGACCAGGTCGCGACCGAGGCGCCGGCCTTCGACCGGGCGCGGTTCGAGACGCTGCGCGGTCTGGTCCGCGAGCGGCAGGGCCGCTGGGCCGAGGCGCTGGCCGCGTTCGACGCGGCGGTGGCGGCGGGCGGTGAGGCGTCGACGCTGCACGCGCACCGGGCGCAGTGTGCGTTCCGCCTGGACGACTGTGCGACGACGCTGTCGGCGCTGGACGTGGCGGGTGAGGCGGGCCGGGGCCACCCGGATCTGTTCACGATGCGGGCGAGCTGTCAGTGGCGCGCCGAGCGACACGACGCGGCCTTCGCGGCGCTGGACGCGGGCGCGCGCGCGTTCCCGACGCACCGGGCGTTCGCGCGGACGCGGGTGGTGTGGCTGCTCGAGCTGGGGCTGCACCAGGCGGCCATCGAGGCGGGGCGCGCGGCGTCGGACGGCAGCCTCGAAGACGCGCTGCTCCTGGCCGAGGCGCTGATCCACGGGGGACGCCCGGGCGAGGCGCGCGCCCTTCTCGAGGCGGCGCAGCTCGAGGCGGCGAGGCTGCGGCACGGGGAGACCGACCTGCGGCTGCGCCTGCAGCTCGCCCACGCGTGGCTGGGCAGCGGGCATCCGGTGGCGGCGGCGCGGCAGTTCGAGCAGGCCGCGCTGCTCGACCCGACGCACGCGCGCGACGCCGCCGAGGTGTACCGCGAGCACGGCATGCCGGGCCGCGCGCTGGCGCTGAACGCTCGGGTGCGCGATCCCGAGGCCAAGCTGCGGCAGCGGGTCGCGATCCTGCTCGACCTGGAGCGTTACGAGGGCGTCACCGCGCTGGAGCCTCGGCTGGAGCGGCTGGGGCTGCTCGAGGAGGACGAGGCGCTGCGCTACGCGCTGGCCTTCGCGTGGTACCGGGCGGGCGAGCCGCGCCGCGCCGAGGCGCACCTGCGCCGGCTGACCGACGCCGCGCTGTTCGACAAGGCGGCGGGCCTGCGCGCGGCGATGGCGGCCTGCGCCGCGGGCGACGCACCGTGCGATTGACGCTGGCGCTGTGGGCGCTGTTGGCGACGCCGGCGTTCGCGGCGCCGGGCGCGGTGCGGGTGTACGTCTTCGACGCCGAAGCGGGCGCGCCGGTGGTCGACGCCGTCGTGACGCTCGGCGCCGCGGACGGGCGGACCAACGCGGACGGTCGGCTGGTGCTGCGCGCCGAGGCGGGCGATCAGCCGGTGAGCGTGCGGGTGGCGGATGGGTCCGAGCGTTCGCTCGGCCCGGTGCAGGTGGTCGCCGGCGGCGTGGGTGAGCTGATCGTCACCCTGCGCGGCGAGGCGGCGCCGCGGGTGCGCTTCGAGCCCGGGGCGCCCGGGGTGAGCGACCTGGACGCGCTGGCCGACGGGGCCGACGAAGGTGCCAGCGCGACGCTCGCCGGCCGGGTGGTGGACGAGGACGGGGCGCCGATCGCGCGAGCCGAGGTGTTCGTACGCGGTCGGGCCGAGGCCGCGCGGACGGACGCCGACGGTCGCTTCGCGCTGACGCTGCCGGCCGGCGCGCGCGTGGATCTGTCGGTGGTGCACCCGAAGTATCGCGCGGGCAAGGTGGCCGAGGTGCCGGTGACGGGGCCCGCGGTGACCGTCCGGCTGGTGGCCAAGGGCCTCTCGCTGGACGACTTCGTGGTCACCGCGCCCTTCGTCGAGGGCGGCATCGCGGGCCTGACCGCCGAGCGCCGCGCCAGCGGCGACGTGGTGGACGTGGTGGGCGCCGAGCAGATGAGCCGCGCCGGCGACAGGGACGCGGCGTCGGCGCTGAAGCGCGTGACCGGGCTGACCATCGTGGGCGGGCGCTACATCTACGTGCGCGGCATGGGGGAGCGTTATGCGAGCACGCTGCTGAACGGCGCCGCGCTGCCCAGTCCGGAGCCCGAGCGTCGGGTGGTGCCGCTCGACCTGTTCCCGACGGGTGTGTTGGGCGCGGTGGTGGTGCAGAAGACGTGGTCGCCGGATCTGCCCGCCGAGTTCGGCGGCGGGGCGGTGCTGCTGCGGACGCGCCGGGTGCCCGAGGCGGCGTTCTTCGAGGCGTCGGTGTCGACGGGCTTCCGGCCGGGGACCACCTTCACCGACGGGCTGACCTATCCCGGCGGCGACCTCGATTGGCTGGGCGTCGACGACGGGACGCGCGCCTTGCCGGGGGACGTCGAGGCGGCCTCGAAGGCGGGGGGCATCTTCCCGCAGAGTCGGTTCGACACCACCAAGGGGTTGTCGCCGGCCGAGCTGGAGCGATTGGGCGAGCAGATGCCCAACGTGTGGGCGGCGCGGCGGAGAACGGTCCCGCCGCCCCTCGGGCTGAGCGTCGCCGCGGGGGATCGCTGGCGGATGGGCGGGGGCGCGACGCTCGGTGTGCTGGGCAGCCTGGCCTACGACCAGGACTGGGATCGCACCGAGGTCGAGCGGACGGCGTTCGTCGTCGGCGCGCGGGGCCTCGAGCCACGCAACTCGGGCGTGGCCGAGGATCTGACCCGATCGGTGGCGGGCAGCGGGATGCTCGAGGTGGCGCTGGACGTGGGTGATCGGCATCGGATCGCTTCGACGACGCTGCTGCTGCGCAGCACGGAGGACGCGACGACGGTGTACGCCGGGCGCGCGGTGACCGACGCGGTGGACGTCGAGATCACCCGGCTGCGCTGGGTGGAGCGTCAGCTGATCGACCAGCAGCTGCGCGGCGAGCACGCGCTGCCCCTGGCTGACCTGCAGCTCCGCTGGCACTACGCCTTCGCGCGCGCCGACCGCGACGAGCCGGATCGCCGGACCCATCGCTTCGACGTGCTGGACGACGGGACGCGCCGGCTGTCGCAGAAGCCCGAGGGCAACCGGCGCTTCTTCAGCGATCTGGACGACACCACCCACGACGTGGCGGCGTCGCTGCGCCTGCCGCTGTTCGAGGGGGACACCCAGCGCGGGCCGCTGGACGTGCCGGACACCTTCGTCGAGGTGGGCGCCCGCGCGACGCTGCGCGAGCGGCGCGTGGAGACCTATCGCTTCCGCTTCCTGCAGGTGGGCATGCCCGACCGGGGCCTGCCCATCGAGCAGGCCTTCTCGCCGGCGCACATCGGCCCCGACTACCAATTCGTCGACAACACGCAGCCGAGCGACAACTACAGCGCCGACCAGCAGGTCCTCGCCGGCTACGCGCTGTCGCGCTGGGCGCTGCCGCTGGACCTGCGGTTGATGGCGGGCGCCCGGGTGGAGCGCGCGGCGCAGTCCGTGCTGACCTTCTCGCCCTTCGATCCCAACGCCGAGGTGAAGGCCGAGCTCGAGGACACCGACGTGCTGCCGGCCGGCGGCCTGACCTGGCAGGCCACCGAGTCGATGCTGGTGCGCGCCGGCTACGGCCGCAGCGTCAGCCGGCCCGAGTTCCGCGAGCTGTCGCCGGCCCGCTTCGACGACGTGACCGGCGGCGCGTCGGTGGTGGGCAACCCCGACCTCGAGCGCGCGATCATCGATCACTACGACCTGCGCTGGGAGTGGTACCGCGGCCCGCGCGAGAGCGTCTCGGTGGCCGCGTTCTACAAGCGGTTCGACCGCCCCATCGAGACGCGCATCGTGCCCGGGCCCGACCGCCTGATCAGCTTCGGCAACGCCGACGGCGGCCACAACATGGGACTCGAGGTCGAAGCGCGGCAGGGCTTCGGCTTCGTCGCCGACGCGCTGACCGACGTGTACCTGGCCGGCAACGTGGCGCTGGTGCGCTCGCGCGTCGAGCTCGATCCCGACGACGACAGCGTCGCCACCAGCGACACGCGGGCGCTCGAGGGGCAATCACCCTACGCGCTGAACGTGCAGCTCGGCTGGGAGGATCTGGACGCTGGGCACCACGCGACGCTGCTCTACAACGTCGCCGGCCCGCGCATCGTCGAGGTGGGCGTCGCGGGGGCGCCGGACGTCTTCGAGGCGCCGCGGCATCAGCTCGACCTGGTCGGACAGATCGGGCTCGGCCACGGGCTGGCGCTGAAGCTGAAAGCGAAGAACCTGCTCGACCTCGAGATCGAACGCACCCAGGGCGACGCGGTCACCCAACGCTACCGGGCGGGGCGCAGCTTCTCGGTGGGGTTGAGCTGGAAGCTCTAGGAGCCTGCTGCACAGGATTGCGGGTGCAACGGGCCCGGCCAGCGTGGCATCTTCCCGCTTTCTTTGCGCCGGAGGACCGCCATGACCGCGCCGATCACCCTGTACCAGTTCGAGCTCTGCCCCTTCTGCCACAAGGTGAAGGCGGGGCTCGAGGTCAAGGGGCTGGCCTACGACAAGGTCGAGGTCAACCCCATGAACAAGAAGGAGCTGCCGCCCGGCCTGCCCGAGGACGCGCCCAAGAAGGTGCCCGTGCTCAGGTTCGCCGACGGCGAGATCGTCTACGACAGCACCGACATCCTCAACGCGCTCGAGGCCAAGCACCCCGAGCGGCCGTTCACCCCCGCCGACGCCGACCGCAAGGCCCGCAGCGACGCGGTCGAGGCCTGGGTGGACGACACCTTCGCGCAGGCGCTGCCCACGGTGATCTACGGCACCTGGGGCGAGTCGCTGAAGGCGGCGCAGGTCACCGCGCGCACCAGCAACTTCGGCTTCGTGCAGAACATCGGCGTGCGCGCGGGCGGCTCGCTGATCATGCACCAGATCTCGAAGAAGATCCTGAAGCGCAACGGTCGTGGTCCGAAGGAGGGCCGGGCCTGGGTGCGCGAAGAGGTGGAGCGCTTCGAGGGCTGGCTGGGCGGCGACGACTTCATCGGCGGCGCCGAGCCCAGCCTGGGCGACGTGGCCATGCACGGCGCCCTGACCTGCGTGCGGGACTTCCCCATCTTCGCCGAGCTGATGGAGCGTCCCGTGCTGCAGGCCTGGTACGACCGGGTGCAGGCGCGCCGGGTCCCCTGACCTCTTCACGTTCGAGTGGCGCTCATCCCCGCCGCTTCTTGCCCAACGCGCCGAGGGCGACGATCACCTGGGCGCGCAGGGCCTGGATGGGACCCTGCACTTCGGGCAAGAGCCAGCGCGGGGCGTGCCCCTTGCGGCGGCTGTCGCCGTAGAGCAGGCCGACGCAGACGCCGCGGACCATCACGGGGTAGAGCGCGAACGCGGCCGGGTCCATGCGCTCGAGGAACCACGCGGGCAGGCGCGCGCGGACGGTGGGCAGGCGGGCGTCGCGCACCACCAGATCGCTCCCGCGGGTCAGCGCGGTGCGGATCAGATCCGGGGCGCCGTCGGCCGACAGCGCGAAGCTCTTGAGCCGCTCGCGGGCGTCGCCGCCCAGGGCCAGGCGCGCGGTGAAGCGGCCGGTCTTGAAGTCCTTCAGCCCGAAGAACACGCGGTCGAAGCCGGCGCCGCGGAACAGGCCCTCCATCGCCGTCACCACGACGTCGTTCAGCGAGCCGGTGCCGGCGAGCTCGGCGGCCTGCTTCACCGCGGCGTCGAGGATGGCCGCCGGGTCGTCGAGGTCGGGCTGCAGGCGCGGGCGCTTGCGGCGCGCCGCCTCGACCTCGGCGGGATCGAGCGCCGCCTGCGCCTGCATGCCGGTCAAGAGCGGGCTGTCGTCGACCTCGATGTCGAGCTGCCCGGCCACCTCGAGCAGCGCCTCGCTGGCCTCGGCCAGCAGCGCCTGCGTGCGCGCGGGGCTCAGCTCGAGGCCCTCGCCGAAGCGTTGCTGTACGGCGGCCAGCTTCTCGGCCCGACGCTCGGGCGGCGACTCGAGGGCCTCGGCGACGCCGTTGCTGAAGGCGGCCACCGCGGCCAGCTTCTCGGCCGGCGTCGTCGGGCTGGCCTCGGCCTCGGCGGTCAGCGGTCGCATGGTGCGCACGACCGTCTCGGGGAAGGACAGGTGTTCGGCGATGCCCGCGCCGATGGCCTCGTAGGTGGCGCCGAGCACCTGCAGCGCGGCCTCGGGCTCGCTCTTGCCCTCGTCGGCCATCAGCGCGCGCACGGCGGCCGCGTCGTGGGGCAGGTGGTGCAGCACGAGCTGGCGGCCGAAGCTCTGGAACATGGCGCAGATGAAGGCCTGCTCGCCGTCGATGTCGGGCCGATCGCGCGCCACCTGCCGCGCCAGCATCGCGCTGCCGAGCGATCGGACGGCGGCGTCGAGCTGGGCCTGCGCGTCGCCGGTGCGGCTGAGGTGCTGCCAGTACATCAGGCTGGTGGCGATGCGGCGCACCTGCTCGAAGCCGAGCATCACCACCGCGCGCGAGATGGTGGACACCGGCTTGCTGCCGCGCCGGTACCAGGCCGAGTTCACCATGCGCAGCAGCTTCTGGGTGATGGCGTAGTCGCGCAGCACGACGTCGGCCAGCTGGTCGGGCGTGACGTCGTCGCGATCGCACAGGGCGTTCAGCTCGGTGACGTTGGCGGCGAAGGCGGGGAAGTCGAGCGAGCCCTCGATGCGGTGCATCAGCCGGCGCAGGCGCGGGGGCAGCGTCTCGGCGTCGGGCGTCGAGGGCTCGGGATCGAGGGCCGGCAGGGGGGCGGTCTCGCCGCGGCGCAGGCGCTCGAGGCGGCGGCCGACGTCGCGCATGGTGGCGGGGCGGTCGGCGGGCTTCTTCTCGAGCAGCTCGAGCACCAGCGCCTCGAGCGACGACGGGACGCTGTGATCGGGCAGCACCTCGGCGAAGGGCTGGGGCGTCGCGAACATCTGCGCGTGCACCACCTCGCCCACCTTGTCGAAGGGGAAGACGCGGCGCCCGGTGAGCAGCTCGTAGAGCACGACGCCCAACGCGTAGATGTCCGCCTGCGCCGTGGCCGGCTCGCCGACCAGCACCTCGGGCGCCATCACGTCGGGTGTGCCCAGCGTGATGTTGGGGGTGGTCAGCAGCGGATCGTCGTCGTCGAAGCGCGCCTTGGCGATGCCGAAGTCGAGCACCTTCACCACGTCGGCGGCGTCGCTGCGCTGGGTGACCATGATGTTCTGCGACTTGAGGTCGCGGTGGACGACGCCGTGGTCGTGGGCGTGCTGCAGCGAAGCGCACACCTGGAGGGCGATGTCGAGGACGCGCCGCCAGGGCAGCGGGCCGCCCTTGCGCAGGCGGGTCAGGTTCTCGCCGTCGACGAACTCCATCGCGATGAACAGCTGGTCGTCGTCGGTGTGGCCGAAGTCGAAGACGGTGATGGTGTTGGGGTGGTTGAGGCGGCTGACGGCGCGGGCCTCGCGCTGGAAGCGGGCGTACTGCGCCTGGTCGCCGGCGTGGCGGGCGCGCAGCACCTTGAGCGCGACGGTGCGCCCCACGGCGGTCTGCTCGGCGCGGTAGACCACCGCCATGCCGCCCTCGCCGAGGCGCTCGAGGATGCGGAAGCGGCCGGCGAGCGTGCGGCCGACGAGGGGGTCGGTCTGATCACCGGGCGCGGGCGCGGGCGCGCCGCACGCGGCGCAGAAGCGGTCGACGCGCCGCAGCGGGGCGTCGCAGGCCGGACACTGGGCGCGGGCGCGGGCGGTCACGCGGTGACGTTAACAGGCTTCGGGGGGAAGGGGGGCGGGTCAGTGGTGGGTTCGGTGTTCGAGCGTCGGCGCAGGTCAGACGGGCGGTCAGCGGTCAGCGGTCAGCGGTCAGCCGGGCTCCGACCGCCGTGCTGGGAAGGTGCCACGCTTCGAGGGCCGGACGAGGCGATCGCGTCGCCAGCGGGAGGATCGGCGCGGCGGAGCTGACCGCTGACCGCCGAGAGCCGACAGCCGGTCGGGGAAGCGCGGCGCGGGGCCGAGAAGGGCCGTGGTCAGCCCTGGGGTCAGTGCAGGGTGACGGTGGGCGGGGGCGGGCGGGGCTTCGCGGCCTCGGCCTCTTCGACCTGCCACAGGGCGGTGCCGGCGACGGCGCCGGCGGTGCCGACGGCCCAGGCGGCGGTCAGCAGGGGCACGCTGTCGGCGTCGGCGTCGGGCAGGGCCGCGGCGCCGATGGCCAGGCCGGCCGCGCCGATGGACCAGGCGACCCACTTCCAGGCCGGGTGCAGGGCGGGCGCGGGCGGCTCGACGGGGAACAGCGGCTCGAGGTCGAGGCGCAGGGTGCGGCGCTCGCCGGCGGTGATCGGCACGTTCAGGTTCAGCGTGCGGTGGTCCGGGGCGCTCAGCTCGACGCCGTAGCGGCCGGGCAGGCGCCGGTGATCGCCGTGCGGCGGCGCCGGGCCCTCGAAGCGCGCCTCGGCCGTCGGCGGGGTGACGATCAGATCGAGCGTGCCGACGCAGCGATAGGACAGGCGGCCGCGCGCCTGGCGGGCGGTCTCGCGCTCGCTGCAGTAGGCGCACTGCTCGACGAAGCGATCGTAGGCGCGCAGGGCGTCGACGCAGCGGCCGGGCGTGTCGGACCAGATGCGGGCGAGGCGGAACAGGAAGCGGGGCTCGGGCTGGGCCTCGTGCGCGAGGCTCAGCTCCATCGCGGCGGCGCAGGCGCGCCCGCTGGCGGCCAGCAGATCGGCGGCGTCGGCGTGGGCGGCGGCGCGCGCGATGGCGTCGTCGGTGGGGCCGACCGAGCGCGCGTCGCCGTCGAGCACCACCTGCACGGGCAGCAGCTCGCCGGGGGCGGGGCAGACGCTCAACGTGCGCGCGCCGCCGTCGGGCCAGGTGGCGGTGAGCCGAAAGGGGCCGGCCCAGCGGCGCAGCGGCGGCAGCACCTCGGCGCCGTCGACGGTGAGGGCCGCGCCGGGCGGCTCGGTGATGACGGTGACCGTGGCGCCGCACGCCTTCATGGCGGCCCGTCGCGCGTCCACCGCGGCCGCGTGCAGGACGCAGCCGTTGCAGGCCGAGAAGAACGCGGTGAACGCCTCGCCCGCGGCCGCGCAGGTCTCGGGGCGGCCGGCGAGCGCCCGGGCACGGCCGAGCAGCCAGGCCGGGCGTGGGTCGAGGGCCTGGGCCTGGGCGAAGGCGGCCGCGGCCATCGCGGCGTCGCCGGCGGCGAGGGCGGCCTCGCCGCGCGCGGCGTGCGCGCGGGCCTGGGCGGCGTCGTCGGCGGGCGGGCCGCCGAGCAGGACGATCAGGGCGAGCAGGGCGGTCAAGGCGCGCTACTGTAGGCAGGCGTCGATGGCGTCGCAGGCGCCCTGGGCCTCGAGGGCGCACTGGTACTGGTCGCGCTCGAGGCTGGCGCAGGCGGCGAGGCAGAAGTTGCGGCCGCCGAGGCCGATGCAGTCCTGCAGGGCGTTGTCGCAGAAGGCGGCGCACTCGTCGCCCGTGGGCCGGAAGTCGCGGCCGCCCTCGCACAGGGGCGCGAGCTGGCCGTTGTCCTGGTACGCGAAGCGGCGGATGTCCCGGCAGCTGGCCGCGAACCAGTCCTCGGTCTCCTGCTCGCTGGGGGGATCGGCCAGGCAGCTGGCGGTGCAGTTGACGTCCAGCTCGGGCGGGATGATGCGCGGCGGGCAGGCCTCGAGCAGGCAGCTCTGCAGGCGGTCGCAGGTGCGGGCGCAGCGATCCTGGCCTTCGGCGTCGCCGTAGCAGGCGCGCACGGCGCCGCAGCTGTCGGCGAACTGGACGCAGCGCAGGTTGGCCTCGGTGAACTCGGCGCAGGTGGCGCGGCAGGTGTCGGCGTCCAGATCGGCGCAGGGCTGGATGATGTCGTCGCAGACGGCGTCGCAGGCGGCCTCGGTGTCGTTGTCGCAGCGCTCGGCGACGCGCGGATCGGCCTGCATCAGATCGGCGACGATGTCGGGGCACTGCTGGGCCTGGAAGGCCTCGATGGCCTCGGGCGTGAGGGGATCAGCGAGGCAGTCCTGCGTGCAGGTGCGCACGTAGCCGTCCTCGAGCGTGCCGGGCGCGCACTCGTTGAGGATGCAGCCGGCGGTGCGCTGGCAGACGCCCTGGCAGATCTGCATCGCGTCGGGGCCCGGCTGCTGCTGGAAGCAGCCGAACAGGGCCATGCAGTCGTCGGTGTTGTCGGCGAGGCAGCGCCGGGTGGGCGGGGCGACGGTGCGACAGGTCAGGTCGCAGCGCTCGGCGCCGCCGGGGAAGCCGCAGCCGACCGCGACGTCGCAGATGCCCTCGCACTCGGGCGGGGCGGGCGCGTCTTCGCAGACGGGCGCGAGCTGGGGCGCGATGAGGAAGATGACCTCGTTGAAGGCCTCGCAGGACAGGCCGACGTAGCGGCGCAGGCTGGCGGGATCCTGCTGGCAGCCGGGGCGGCAGAGGCCGTCGACGTCGTTCGCGAGGGCGGGGCAGGCCGGGACGAAGCAGTCGTCGAAGCGCTGGCAGTAGGCGTCGCACAGGGCGCGGGGGTTGCCGGGCGGCGGCGGAGGCGGCGGGGGGGCGGCCGCGTCGGCGACGGGCGTGGGCTCGGCGTCGAACGCCACGCGCGCGTCCTGCCCCGGACCGTCGGGCGGCGCGCCGTCGCGGCCGGGCTGCATGCCGTTGCCGCCGGCGCCGGTGCTGCCGTCGCCCTGCGCCGTCGCGCCGTCGGCGCCGCCCTGGCCGTCGTCGGGGGTGGCCGTCTGCGAGTCCTCGATGCAGCCGGCGAGCAGCACGGCGGCCGCGAGCAGTGAGCGCGCGAACGCGCGCGGGCGGCGGATGGTGATCACGGCGTCTCCCCTGGTGGCCCAATCGCGGGCGGAGTGTAGCGCGCCGGGGTGTCACGTCGCACCCCCGGCCTCAGCGGTGTGGGTACGGTGGCCGTTGCGTTGACCATGCGAAACCTCACACTCCAGACGATCTGCCTGCTCGCCGCGTCGAGCGCCTGGGCCACCGATCCCGTCAGCCGCGTGCAGGGCGTGCAAGCCTACGCCAGCGGCAAGTCGGGCAGCGGGGCGGGCATGGTGCTGTTGGTCCTGGCGGTCATCGCGGCGGCGCTGTTCGGCGTCGCGGCGATGAAGACGCTGGGTCAGAAGCCCGCCCGCAGCGGTCGCCGGCTGCGCTGACCCGCGGCGCCGGCCGCGCCCCTCACTGGGCGCGATAGCGCAGCTCGAGCCGGAAGGCGCCCGCGGTGGCCGCGTCGAAGCTGTCCACCGCCACGTAGACGTCGAGGCCGACGGGCAGATCGAAGGGCGCGACCACCCGGGCCTGGCGGTAGGGATCGGTCGAGCCCGCGTCGTCCTCGTTGCAGGCGATCTCGCTGCCCTCGGCGGCGCAGGTCATCCGCACCGACACGGCCGGATCGTAGCCGTCGTCCATGATCGACGTGACGGTGGCCGTCAGCTCGCCGGCGCCCGCGGGCAGCCGCACCACGAACATGCGATCGGGCCCGGCGCCGCCGCGGCAGCCGATGGGGCGCACGTCGTCGGCCGACCCGGCGGTGGTGCCCTCGACGGTCGCCTGGTTGTTGATCAGCACCACCCGTGTCGGGGCGGCGCAGTGTCGGTCCTCGACGGGCGGCGTCGTCACCCGGCGCACGCTGTACCCGTAGGGCTGGTGGTAGGGGTAGGCCGGCTGACCGTCACGCCGCGGGCGCACGACACCGACGGTGTAGGTCGACGTCGTCTCGATGTCGAAGGCGAAGTCGGACACGGGGCCGTTGGTCTGCTCGGCCGGGCGGGAGGGGATGCCGGGCTGGTTGAGGTCCCACAAGACCACGAGCAGCGGCTGGAAGGCGACCGGCTGCCGCACCTGCACCTCGATGCGCTCGCCGGCCTCGGCGTAGACGCGGATGTTGTCGAAGTCGGCGATGGTCTGCAGCCCTTCGACGTCGGCGCCGCACGACCGTCGCCCGTCCATGTCGAGCAGGACGTCCGGCGCGAGCACCGGGAACTGCCCCTGCAGCACGAAGCTGTCGGGCGGGGTCAGCGCGCGCAGGCGCAGGGGCAGGACGAAGTCGTCGTCGTGCTCCCAGGGATCGGGGATGCACTGGCGCGCGAAGGCGCGCTGCACCTGAGCCTCGAGGCGGTAGGCCGAGCGATCGAGCGCGCCGGCGCCGCGCACCTCGAGGTAGTAGGGCAGCCCCTGGCAGTCGACCTGCTCGAAGCAGACGACCTCGGTGGCCTGGCCGGTGGCCTCGTGGCAGAAGTCGTCCCCGCCGGCGGGATCGCAGAAGCCGTCGACGCAGGTGCGCCCCGCGGCGCAGTCCGGATCGCCCGCGCAGGGCGGGCCGCAGCCGGTGATGGGGGCGGTGAAGTCGATCTGCCCGCCGTTCATCGGGGCCGCGATGAACTGCTGACTGCGCGAGGCGCCGAGGTCCGGGTGGTCGGGGCCGACGAGGTCGAGCTGCAGCGCGTCGTCGTCGGACACGCCGTCGTTGCCGAGCACCGTGAAGTCGACGGTGAGGCGGTCGCCGCCGTCCAGCCAGACGGCGTACCAGTCGACGTCCTGCGGGCAGATCCAGGCGTCGAGATCCTCGTCGACCACCGCGCCCGGCGACGACAGCAGCTCGGTCCAGGCCCAGGCGTCGTCGCGCGGCTCGACCGCCGGATCGGGGCAGGGGCCGAAGTCGAGGTCGATGGTCAGGTCGTACAGCACCTGGTGCGTGATCGGCGCGCCGCGGACGCGCACCTTGAGGTTCTCGCCGAGGCGGTCGGCCGCGGCGGCCGGATCGTCGATGCCCACCTCGAGCGTGCCCGCCTCGGCGCCGGGCGTCGCGGTCGCGAGGACCGTGCCGAAGCTGTCGGTGAGGGCCACGTCGAGCACCGCGTCGGCGTCGCCGTCGGTGGCGCGCACGGTGACGGTGAAGGGCTGGCCCCCGTTCTGGAAGCTGTACCAGTCGACCGCGGAGGTGGCGCAGAGGGTGCGGCTGATCGTCGTCGACGGCGCCGTCCGGTCGAGGGCGAGGGGGCGGCTCTGGCCCGGGCCGTCGTCGGGCTCGCCGGCGTCGTCGCGGCAGAAGGGCGCGCACAGGCCGTCGGGCTGGCAGTAGTCCCCGCCGGGGCAGACGCCCGGGTAGCGGCAGCCGATGGTGCAGGTGTTGGCGCGGCAGACGCATCGGCCGCCGGCGCAGGCCGGATCGGCGGCGCAGTCCAGGTCGCGCGTGCAGGCGCGGCTGGCGGGCACGCAGGCCGCGCCGACCGAGGCGCCGTCGGGATCGAGCAGGGCGCCGGCGGCGCAGTACAGGCGCGGCCCGCAGTCGGCGGGATCGGCGCAGGCGCCCGAGCACAGGCCGCGCAGGCAGCGCCCGGCGGCGCAGTCGTCGTCGCCCGCGCAGGGTTGGCCGGCGGCGAAGGGGCCGGGGCCGGCGGCGCAGAAGCGGACGGTGGCGCCGCTCTGCAGGCGGTCGCCGGCGCAGGTCTCGCGGCCGGGGCAGTCGGCGTCGGCGGCGCAGGGCAGGGCGCTGCCCTCGCCGGCGGGCAGGGGAAGGCACAGGGCGTGGGTGCCGCCGCCGGGGAAGGGGCGGTCGACGCAGCGGGCGCCGGCGGCGCACTGGTCGGGGCCGTCGCAGGGCGCGGCGCAGCGCAGCAGGCCGTCGAGATCGGGCGCGCAGGGGCCGCGCTCGCAGTCGTAGGTGTCGGCGCACAGGGCGCCGGTGGCGGCGCCGCCGGTGGGGGCCTGGCAGGCGCCCTCGACGCGGACCTCGCCGCCCGGCACGCCGACCTGGCCGGCCAGCCAGAGGGCGCAGAGCTCGTCGCCGGCGCAGGTGTCGGCGGTGCACGGATCGCCGCTGCCCTCGACGGGCACGCATACGCGGGCGCTGTTGCCGCCGGGGCTGGTGGCGCCCTCGACGGCGCGCTCGACGCCGCGGCACGACCACGTCGCGGGGCAGTCGGCGTCGGCGTCGCACAGGGTGCTGCAGACGCCGCCGGCGGCGGTGGCGGTGACGCACAGGCCGTGGACGCAGTCGGCGTCCGTCGCGCAGGGCTCGCCGCGATCGGCGTCGCCGGCGGGGACGCCGCAGCGCAGGGCGAGGGCGGCGTCGCCGTCGGCCGCGACCGGGGCCGGGCGGCACACCTGGCCGGCGTAGCAGTCCGAGTCGGCGGCGCAGTCGGCGCCGCCGATCGGCACGCCGGCGCCGGCGCCCTCGGTGGTCAGCAGCAGGCACACGCTGTAGGCGTCGTCGCCGGGCTCGTCGGCGTCGCGCTCGAGGTCGACGGTCAGGTTGGCGTCGAGATCGTCCGGCGGCACGGCGCGCACGGCCTCGCAGCCGGGGGGCGGATCGTCGGCTTCGGCGCAGGCGTCGGCGGCGGCGCGGTAGGTGGCCAGCAGGGTGGCGCGGTCGATCCAGCCGGTGAGGCGGACGCCGTCGAGGGCGAGGCCGCCCTGGGCGCCGGCGACGGCCGGACCGTCGAGCGCGGCGCCGCGGATCTCGAGGAAGGACCAGGCGGCGAAGGCCGGGTCGCGGGCGTAGAAGAGGGGCGACGGGATGCGCAGCGCGCCGTCGCGGGCGGGCGTCGCGAAGGCGCCGTCGGCCCAGGTGACGCCGTCGACGGCGGCGCGGCCGCGGCCGAGGGCGTCGAGGGCGGCGGGCGTCGGGGCGCCGTCGGCGCCGCCCTCGAGGATCTCGACGCGCAGGGGCTCGGCGGCGGCCGGCGGGAAGCCGGGGGCGCGCACGAGCACGACGCGCTGGCCGCCGAGGAGGCTGGTGTCGAGGCGGCCGTTGAAGAGGCCGGCGACCGCGCCGAGGGCGTTGTCGGCCAGGCCGTCGCCGTCGATGTCGGCGCAGCCCTGCGCGTCGGCGGCGAACTCGGCGATGCGCAGGCGGGTGACGCGGCCCACCGGGGGGCCGGCGCAGGGGGCCTCGTTGTCGACCCGGCCGTCGCAGTCGTCGTCGATCTGGTTGCACGCCTCGGCGGCGGCGTCGCCGGGGGTGGCGTCGCAGGACGCGCCGCCCTGGGCGTCGCAGGCGACGGCGCCCGCGCGGGCGCAGGCGCCCACGCCCACCGAGCAGGCGTCGCCCAGCGTGGGGAAGTCCTCGTCGGTGGCGTCGTCGCAGTCGTCGTCGAGCCCGTTGCACACCTCGTCGCCGGGGGGCACCTCGACCGCGTCGCAGATCACGCCGCCGTCGTCGCCGCAGCGCCAGGTGCCCGGTGAGGGGCAGGCGAAGTCGGCGTCGTTGACGCAGGCCTCGCCCACCTGCGGGAAGTCCTCGTCGGTGGCGCCATCGCAGTCGTCGTCGAGCCCGTTGCAGGCCTCGTCGCCGGCCGGGCCGGGGGTGGCGTCGCAGGTGGTGGTCTGCTCGTCGGCGGCGCAGACGCGGATCCCGTCGCGGGCGCAGACGCCCTGGCCCGCCGTGCAGGCGTCCCCCAGGTCGAGGAAGGCCTCGTCGGCCACCTCGTCGCAGTCGTCGTCGGCGCCGTTGCACAGCTCGGCGTCGCCGTTGCCGGCCGAGGCGTCGCACACGGTGGACTGGCCGTCGGGGCCGCAGACGCGGCTGCTGGCGCGCTCGCACGCGCCGGCGCCCACGGTGCAGGCGTCGCCGAGATCGGCGAAGGCCTCGTCGGTCTGGCCATCGCAGTCGTCATCGAGGCCGTTGCACTGCTCGGCCGCGGGCTCGACGGTGGCGACGCAGGTGATCGCGCCGCCGCTGCAGCGCTCGACGCCCACGCCGCAGACGCCCAGCAGGTCGGTGGGGCAGCCGCCGCCGCCGCCCGGATCGCCCTCGTCGGGGGTGCCGTCGCAGTCGTCGTCCATGCCGTTGCACACCTCGGGGCCGGCCTCGACGTCGGCGACGCAGTCCGGGGCGCCGCCCACGCACTGCTCGCGGCCCGGCCCGCAGACGCCCTCGCCACCGGTGTCGCAGCGCTCGCCGCTGGCGCCCTCTTCGTCGGTGGCGCCGTCGCAGTCGTCGTCGAGGCCGTTGCAGGTGTCGCGCAGGGCGCGGCGCTCGATCTGATCGCAGGCCAGCTCGCCCTGCTGGCACGCGGTGGTGCCCGCGGCGCAGACGCCCTGCTCGCCGGTGTCGCAGTCGGCGCCCTCGCCCGGGCCGCCCTCGTCGACGCGGCCGTCGCAGTCGTCGTCGATCAGGTTGCAGGCCTCGGGCAGGCCGGGCGCGCGGGCGGGATCGCGGGGGGCGCAGTCGCCGGCGCGCAGATCGCCGGGGCAGCCCTCGGCCACGACGAAGCCGTCGTCGTCGTGATCGACGCAGTCGTCGTCGGGGCCCAGGTCGGGCCCGGGCGGCGTGCCCTGGTCGGGCGCGGCGTCGGCCGGGGGCGCGGCGGCGTCCGGCGTGGGCGTCGCGCCGTCGGCGGCGGTGCCGCCGCCCATGTCCTCGTCGAGGGTGGGCAGGAAGGGCGGTGGATCGCCGGTCGGCGGGCAGCCGGTCAGGCCGAAGGCCACGGCGATGACCGCGATCCCCCGTCGCAGTCGACGCATGAAGTCTCCCCGATCGCCGCGCCCCGGGGCGCGGTGGCTCCGAGGCGTCGTGTGCCCGAACACCCTACGCAAGGCGGCAGGGCGGCTCCAGTTCCGCGCGCGGGGGCGGCCGGCGCCGGGCGCGGGCCCGGGTTCGGCGTGGGGGGGGCGTGCGCGACGGCGGGGCGCGTCGGATCAGAAGCGGCCGCCGAGGCCCAGCGCCGCGCCGCCGTCGGGGGTGGGCGCGGCGCCCATGACGGCGGGGGTGTCCTCGTCGAGCACGAAGTACATGATCGCGCCGCCGACGATCATCGCGCCGCCGACGCCGTAGAGGGCCCAGGCCAGCGTCGACGAGGTGTCGCGGCGGTCGACGAGGTCGTCGTAGGCGGCGCGGTCGGGCTCGGTGGCGGCGGTCTGCAGGTCGTCGTCGGCGGCCTGGGCGTCGAGGGCGAAGAAGACGCCGGCGCCGACGGCAGCGAGGCCGGTGGCGCCGGTGATCAGGCCGGCCAGGCGCCAGGGCGGGGGCTCGGCCGGGCGGACCGGCGCGTCGAGGCGATCGGGGGGCAGCGCGGGATCCTCGGGCGGGGGCGGCGGGGGCAGCGCGGCCTTCTGCTGCTTGGCGACCAGCTCGGCCAGCTCGTCGCGGGCCTTGTCCGCCTCGGGGCGGTTGGGCCAGCGCGCCAGCACCTCTTCGTAGTGGCGCTTCGCCTCGTCGGCCTCGCCCTGGCGGGCCAGGGCGCGGGCCAGCAGCAGGGGGTGCTCGGGCGCGCAGGGGTCGAGGCGGGTGGCGATGCGGAAGAGGGCGACGGCCTCGCCGAAGCGCCCCTCCTTGGCCAGGCGGACGCCCTCGCGCGAGTTGATCTCGGCGGTGGTGGGATCCTTGGCCTCGCAGGGCTCGTTGAGGGTGGCCGCGGGCTGCGCGAGGGCAGGGCCGGCGGTCAGCAGGGCGGCGAGGGCGATGCGGGCGGGCGTCGGCATGTCAGAACTCGCTCGCCTCGAGGGTGGTCTCGTCGACGATCTGCTTGATGCGGCGCTGGGCGTCGCCGGCCTTGCGGCCCTTGAGGCCCATGCGCAGGGCGCGGACGAAGAAGCGCTGGGCGCTCTTGGGGGCGCCGCGCCCCTGGGCGTCGACGCCGCGGCGGTAGGCGTCCTCGGCCTGGGCCAGATCGTCGGCGGTGGGGTTGGCCAGCGGGGTGACGGTCTCGCCGCCGGCCACCTTGATGGGGGCGGGCGGGGCGGCGGGCACCGGCGGGGGGGCCGCGGGGGGCGTCGTCTTGGGCGGAGGGGCCGCGACGCGGGCCGGCCGGGCGGTGGCGACGCGGGGTGGCGTGGGCTGGGGCGGCTCGGGCGCGGCGTCGGGGGCCGCGTCCGGCGAAGGCGCGGCGTCGGCCGGGGCGGTGTCGGCCGGGGGCGGTGTCGGGGGCGACCGGCGCGGCGTCGGGGGCCGCGTCGGGCGCGGACGCGTCGAGCGGCGGCGGGCGGCGTCGGGCGCCGGCGCGGCGACCGCGGCGGTCGCCCCGGGGTCGGGCGCGGGGGGCTCGATCGGCGGCTGGGGCAGGCTGCGGATGATCTGGATGCCCACGATCAGCAGCGCCACGCCGATGGCGCCCAGCACCCAGGGCCAAAGCTTGCGGGGCTCTTCGATCTGGACCTTGATGATCTCGCTGTCGTCGACGGCGCCGGGGGGCGGCGGGGGCGGCTCGATGGCGCCCGAGATGGCGCCGCTGACCGAGCCCGTGCCGGGCTCGGAGATCGAGACGGACACCGAGCCCGAGATCGAGCCGGAGGGATCGCCGTCGCCGGCGCCGGGCTGCTCGAAGCGCGAGACGGCGGGCACCGGCGCGGCGTCGCGGCCCTCGTCGATGGCCACCAGGGCGTCGAGGGCCTCGCGGGCCGAGCCGTAGCGCTGGCGGGGATCGACCGCCATGCACTTCTTGATGAAGTTGGTCAGGGCGAGGGGCACCGGCTCGTCGCGGCTGGTGCGGGTGACCTCGGGGCGGGGGCCCTTGCAGTGCGCGGCGGCCATCTCGGCCATGTCGGCCTTGGGGATGGGGGGCTCGCCGGTGAGCATCTCGCAGAGCATCGCGCCGAAGGCGTAGACGTCGGTGCAGGGGGCCGTCTGCTGGGCGCGCCACTGCTCGGGCGCCATGTACTTGGGGGTGCCGAGGACGCCGCCCTGGCCCATCTGGGTGGTGTGGCCGCCCGAGCCCTGCAGCGACGAGATGCCGAAGTCGAAGAGGCGGGCGAAGTGCGCGCGGTTCTTGGACTCGTCGATGAGGACGTTGCCCGGCTTGAGGTCGCGGTGCACCACGCCCAGCTGGTGGGCGGCGGCCAGGCCGCGCAGGATGTTCACGCCGGTCTTGAGGGCGCCCTCGAGGCCCAGGCCGCCCTCGGCCTTGACCAGCTGGCGCAGCGTCGGGCCCTGCACCAGCTCCATGACGAAGTAGAGCAGGTGATCCTCGTCGGTCTCGCCGAGGGTGGTCTCGCCGTAGTCGAACAGGGTGACGATGTTCGGGTCGAGCAGGGCGGCGGCGGTGCGGGCCTCGCGCTTGAAGCGGTGGATGACGACCGGATCGTTGACCGCGTCGACCATCAGCAGCTTGAGGGCGACGTCGCGGCCGAGGGCCTTCTGCTCGGCGCGGTAGACGGCGCCGAAGCCGCCCGAGCCCAGGTAGCCGTTGATGACGTAGCTGTCGTTGACCACCAGGCCCAGCATGTGGCGCTTGGCCAGCGGGGTGCGCTTGATGCTGCCGACGGTGACGCCGTAGACGCCGCCGGTGACGCCGTGGTCGACGGGGCAGATCCGTGCGTCGGGCTCGAGGGGGCGCCCACACTTCGGGCACAGCAGGGCGGTCTCGTCCATCGCGATCCCGGGCGCTCGGGTGGTGCGGCCGGCCCCCAAGCTAACGGCGCCGTGGGTCGATGCGCAACCATGGGTGGCGCGGCGCCGGGGGGCTTGCTGCTACGCTCGCGGGATGGCGCATCGTTGGCTGGTGTGGGGGTGGCTGGTGGGCGCGTGGGCGTGCGCCGAGGTCGACCCGGCGGGGCCCGCGGCGGGGGACGCCGAGGGGCCGCTGCAGTCGCCGCCGGCGGTGGGGCCGGGGGCGGTCGACGCGCGGGTCGGGGCGGGGCCCGACGGCGGGGGGCCGCCGCGCGACGCGGGCGGTGACGGGGCGGTGGTCGGCGACGCGGGGGCGGTGGAGGCGGGCGCAGTCGACGGCGGCGCCGCGGACGCGGCGGCCCCGGACGACGGTGGAGCGGACGCGGCCCGGTCGGTGGACGCGGCGCCGGTGGTGATGCCCGAGACGTGCAACGGCGTGGACGACGATCGGAACGGGGTGGTCGACGACGGCGGCGCGTGCGGGGCGTGGGTGCAGGCGCGGTGCCAGCTGATCCTGGGGTGGGCCGACGAGCGGGACGGGCCGCCGGGAGTGTCGCCGGTGTGGGGACCGTGCCCGCCCGCCGAGCGGCACCAGTCGGGCAACGTGCGGTGCACGGCCACGCAGCGCGACGGGCGGTTTCGGATGATCGACCTCAACGGCGACGTGGACGGGAACGATCAGCTGGGGCTGGCCTTCCGCTGCGCGGACGAGGCGTTGCCGGCGGTGGCCGAGTGGATCCAGACGCGGTGCGCGGTGTTCCTGGGCCACGCGGACGAGCGGCAGGGGCCGGCGGATCGCGCCGACGCGTGGGACGTGTGCCCGGCGCAGCTGCAGGGCGGCGAGGGGCTGGTGCGGTGCACGTCGACCGGGTTCGACGGGCAGTTCCGCAGCATGCAGCTGCGGGGCGACGTGGGCGGGGATGATCAGCTGGGGGTGGCGTTCATCTGTCGCGACGACGCGGAGGCGGGGCGCGCGGCGGCGGTGATGGCGGCGGTGGAGGTGTGGCTGGGGTGGGCGGACGAGCACCTGGGGCCGGAGGACGGGGCCGAGAGCTGGGGGCCGTGCCCGGCGCAGCCGCGGGGGAACGACGGGGACGTGGGGTGCGTGGGCAGCGGGGGGGACGGGCGGTTTCACCGGTTGGATCTGGGCGGGGACGTGAACGGGGACGACGAGCTGGGGGTGGCGCTCAGGGGGCGGTGAGGGGAGGTGCTGGGTATGCCCACCCGCCTCCCCCCACCCACCCGAGGGGGGTTATCGGACAGCCGCGGCGCGTGTTGCACGGAAAGTGATCGTCGGGGCGTGTCGGGCCGCGCAGCCGGTTCGAGCCCACCGCCTCCCCCCACCCACCCGAGGGGGGTTATCGGACAGCCGCGGCGCGTGTTGCACGGAAAGTGATCGTCGGGGCGTGTCGGGCCGCGCAGCCGGTTCGAGCCCACCGCCTCCCCCCACCCACCCGAGGGGGGTTATCGGACAGCCGCGGCGCGTGTTGCACACAAAGCGCGCCGGCCGCCATTTGCGCGCGCACCCGCCCTTGCGAAACAATCCCCCCGCCCCCGGGTTCTACTCCCCGAGGCCCGACCGGAGGTGCACGATGCGACGCTTGACGCTCCCCCTGCTGCTGTTGGCCCTCGCCGGCTGCGACGAGGGCGACGACGCCGCGCAGCCCGAGGCCGACGCCGCGCCCGAGAACCCCTTCCCCAACGGCAACCCCGCCGACGCCGACACCTACGTCGCCGGGCTCGAGCGCCAGGGCGAGGACGGCGCGCTCAGCGTCCGCCTGATGGACGCGCTGCCCGCCCCGCCCGAGCGCGGCGACAACGACTGGGTGCTCGCGGTCTACGCGGCCGACGTGCCCATGGACGGCTGCGACATCGACGTCGAGCCCCGCATGCCCGCCCACGGGCACGGCACGCCCGTCGAGGCCACCGTCGAGCCGATGGCCGACGCGCCCGGCCACTACACCGTCGCGCCGGTCAACATGTTCATGCCGGGCCTGTGGGAGGTCACCCTCGGCCTCACCTGCGGCGACACCGTCGACGTCGTCGTCTACCGCTTCTGGATCGAGAGCTGAGGCCCCGCCCCGCCGCTCAGAAGTCGGCCGGCACGCACAGCGCCTCGCGCCCGGTGAGGCGGGTCAGCCGTCGCTCGGCGGCCTCGGGCGTCCAGGTCAGCACCGTGCCGGCCAGGTCGAAGGTGGGCATCGCGTCCCGAATCGCGGGATCCAGGTCGCCGCTCTCGATCAGGTCGTCCAGCACGTCCAGCCCGATCGCCCGCGCGCGCACGCGCAGCGTGATGCGGTCGGGCGTCCGCGGATCCTCGGGGTCGAACACCACGTAGCGCCGCACGACGTGCTGACCGCCGAAGCCGGGCAGCGCGTCGGGGCTGGGCGGCGGGGCCGGCAGCGGATCGCTGACCACCTCGGCCACGTCCCAGAACATGTGCGCCTCGCTGCCATCGGCCTTGTACGCGCGGTCGCGCAGCAGCCAGAGGTCCGGATCGTCCAGGTGGGCCACCGGCTCGCCGTCGCCGACGACCCCGCTCTCGTACACCACGCCCTCGTCGGCGAAGGCGCGCAGCTCGACCCAGAACCGCCGGTCCAGCGCGGCGCCGCTCGGCACGCCGTGCCCCGCGGCCACGTTCTCGAGCGACAGCTCGACCTCGGCGCCCCCGCTGCGCGGCAGCACGCACAGCTCGGCCACCAGCAGCGTGTCCAGGTCGCGCTGCACCCGCGCGCGCTGCGCCTCGCGCTCGGGGAAGTCCACCAGCGCCGTGTCGACGCCGGGCATCGAGTGGTCGTGCTGGCGGCGCACCGGCACGCCGGCGACGTCGGCGATCGGCGCCGTGCGGCCGGGCATGTGGCAGTCGTTGCAGGTGTTGCGCTGCGCCGGGTTGGTGCTGTTGAACAGCGAGTCCTGCCACTCCTTGTACGAGCGCTCGAGGTGCACGCCGGCGGGCGTCACCACGTCGTGGCAGGCGCCGCACAGCGCCGAGCTGCGCAGGTCGTCGCGATCGTGCAGCGGCGAGTAGGCGGCGCGGTGCGGCGAGTCGATCGGATCGCGCACCGCCGCCCGCATGACGCCGTCCATGGCCAGCCGCAGCGGGTTGTTGTGCGTGCCCTCGACCGCCTCGACGCTGTGGCAGAACGCGCAGGTCACGCCGTGCAGGTGCGCGGGCACGTCGTCCAGGTTCAGCCCGTCGGTGGTGTAGCCCAGCTGCACGGCCAGCGGCGCGTGGCACTGGATGCAGAAGTCCCCCAGGGCGCCTTCGGTCTCGCGCTGTCCCCGCGCGTTCATCGCGCGGAACACGGGATCGGTGGCGGCGTAGGCGTGCATGCTGCCCGACCACTGGCGGTAGTGGTCGGGGTGGCAGTCCTTGCACGCCGCGGGGTCGAGGGTCTGCTCGAAGCTCAGCGGCGTCGCCTCGCCACCGTCGTCGCAGGCGAACAGCGCCAGGGCGACCGCCGGGACCAGGCGCTTCACCGCGGCGCGCCCGCGTGCACCCAGCGCTCGAGCGCGCACAGCTCGGCGTCGAACAGCCCGACGCCGGGCGGCATCAACGGGGCGCCGTCCCCACGCAGCCGCTGCATCAGCGGGCTGCAGGTGGTGTCGCCGGGGGTCACGTACCGCTGCAGCATCAGCGCGTGCGTCGCGGCCTCGTCGGTCATCTCGACGCTGGTGTCGGCGTTGGGCCCGTGGCACGCGCTCTGCCCGGCGCACTTCGGCTCGATGGTCCGCGTGTACACGTTCTCCCAGGTGGGGTCGTACAGCGGCGCGCAGGTGGGCGCCTCGTCGACGGGCGTGCAGGGCGTGCCCTCGGCCTCCTCTTCACCGCAGGCGGCCAGCAGCACCATCGACAGCAGCAACAGGGCGTGGAGCGGATGCATCGCGCAAACCTAGCGAGCCGGTGCGGCCGGACGCAAAGCGTCGGTCAGCCGCGGGGGGCCAGCGCGCAGCGCACGGCGCGCAGCACGCGCTCGACGGTGGGCACGTCGGCCTCGGGCAGAGGGTTCTCGTCGTCGGCCACGTGCTCCCACAGCGCGGTCGTCGCGGCCACCCCCAGGGCGGGCTCGGCCTCGGCGGCGTCCTCGGCCTCGAGGGCCGCGCGCAGCGTCGCGCGATCGGGCCGCGGCACGTTGCCGCGCGCCTCGCGCAGGATCCACCAGGTCTCGAAGGCCTGGTCCATCGCGACCTCCTGGGCCACGGGATCGGCGTCGCGCAGGTTCTCGAACACGAAGGTGCCCAGCTCGGCCTGCACGTTGTCGAACTGGTCGCGCGCCCGCCGCCAGTCCTTCCCGTCCAGCTCGTCGAGCCGTCGCCACGCGGCGTCGACGAAGCGCGGGCTGAGCGGCGCGGCCGGATCCTCGAGCGGATCCCCCAGCGGCACCAGATCGGCCACCGCGTCGGCCGCGACGGCGTCCCACAGCCCGAACAGGTTGCTGAAGGTGCGCCGCGCCTGGTCGGGCGATCCGAAGGCGGGCTCGAGCTCCCACAGCAGCGGGATCACGTCGGGCGCCGTGCTGCCCTCTTCGACCGCCGCCTGGAACTCCTCGACCACCTCGTCGACGGTCAGCTCGCAGCCCGACGCGCTCAGCAGCTCGCCGAGCACCTCGGGCCCTTCGTACTTCCGGGGGAGGCGCGCGTCGGCGCCCTTCGAACGCTTGGGCTTCATGGCGGCGCAGGGTGGCAGAACCGGTGCCCGGTTTCCAGTCGAGTTGGCGCGCGCGGCGGCCCGGCGCGCGGCTCAGAACTTCTCGGCGATCTCGCCCGCCATCACCACCACCATCAGCCCGAGCAGCACCAGCATGCCCACGGCGTGGATGGCCATCTCGACGCCGCGCGGCACCGGTCGCCGCGCCACCGCTTCGATGCCGATGAACACCAGGCGCCCCCCGTCCAGCGCCGGGAAGGGCAGCAGGTTCAGCAGCCCCAGGTTGATGCTCAACAAGGCCAGCAGGTTGAGGAACCACTCCTGCCCCATCTTCACCGTGTCGGCGCCGATCTCGGTGATCTTCACCACGCTGGCCACCTGCGCCTTCTCGGTGCCGGCGATCCACCGCTGGATCGTCCGCCCGATGGCCGCGAACACGGCCCACGTCTCGCCCGTCGCGAAGCCCGCCGCCGCGACGATGCCGGTCGCGCCGAAGCGCCCGAAGGCGGGGCTGACGCCCAGCAGGTAGCCCCGCTCGGTCTCGTCGGGCTTCACCACCAGCGTCACGCGCTCGTAGTCGTCGCGCGCGGTCGGGATGGCGAACTGCAGCCCCTCGATCGGCGTGTCGTGCCGGACCAGCGCCGGTCGCTCGCCGGCGGGCGGCCGCGCCACCACGATGGTCATCGGCGCGCCGCCGTACTTGCCGGTGGCCGCCTGCAGATCCTTGAAGCTGTCGATGCGCTCGCCGTTGATGCGCTCGATCGTGTCCCAGGGCTGCATGCCGCCGGCCTCGGCGGCGCCGCGCACCTCGCGCACCACCGCGGTCGCCTCGCGCTGCCACTCGTAGGTGACCGCGTTGAAGCTGCCGAACAGGTAGACGTACACGAGCCACGCGAAGCCGAAGTTGAACAGCGGGCCGGCGGACACCATGGCCGCCCGGGCCCACAGCGGCTTCTCGAGGTAGCTGCCCGGGCCGTGGTCGTCCTGGCTGGGGCCCATGCCGGCCACCTGCACGAAGCCGCCGACGGGGAAGGCCGCGATCTGGTAGGTGGTGCCGCCGCGCTGGACGGACAGGATGGCCGGGCCGAAGCCGATGGAGAACTTGATGACGCGCATGCCGGTGGCGCGCGCGACGAGGTAGTGCCCCAGCTCGTGCACCACGATCAGGATGCTGAAGCCGAGGATGGCGATGAGGATCGGCATCAGCCCCCCATTCCGGTGGCGATGGGCGCCGCGATGTCGGCCCGGTTGCGTCCGGAGCCGGCGTGCGCCCAGCATAGCGGAAACGCCGGGAGCCCGACCTTGACCGAACTCCGAGGACGCTTCGACACCCTGGGCGCCGCGCTGCGCGCCCGCTTCATCGAGCGCGACGCGCTGGTCGAGGCGGCCCTCGCGGCGCTGGTGGCCGGCCAGCACCTGCTGATCATCGGGCCGCCGGGCACGGCGAAGTCGCAGCTGGCCGACGCGCTGTGCGGCGCGCTCGACGGCGCGGTCGGCTTCAGCTGGCTGTTGACGCGCTTCACGACCCCCGAGGAGCTGTTCGGGCCGATCAGCCTGCGGGGGCTGGAGCAGGATCGGTACACGCGCATCACGGACGGCAAACTGCCGCGCGCCCACGTGGTCTTCCTCGACGAGGTGTTCAAGGCCAACTCCGCCATCCTCAACGCGCTTCTGACCGTCATGAACGAGCGTCGGTTCCACGACGGCCCGAGCGCGCAGGCCATCCCGCTGCGGACGCTGGTGGGCGCCAGCAACGAGCTGCCCGACGAGGACGAGCTGCTGGCGCTGTACGACCGCTTCCTGGTGCGCGTCGTCGTGGACTTCATCGACGAGGACTTCCGGTTCGTGAAGCTGCTGACGATGGACGATCCGCCGCCCCTGCCGACGATCACGCTGGCCCAGCTGGATGCCGCGCGCGCCGCGGCGGCGAGCCTGCCGGTGGACGCCCAGCTGCTGCGCGACCTGCCGGCGCTGCGGCGGGCGCTGCGCGAGCGCGGCGTGACGGCCAGCGATCGGCGCTGGAAGCAGAGCCTGGGTTATCTGCGCGCGGCGGCCTGGCTGGCCGGGCGCGACGCGGTGGGCGAGGCGGATCTGCCGCTGCTGCGCCACGTGCTGTGGAGCGCGCCCGAGGAGCGGGAAGAGGTGGAGGCGGCGCTCGACGCGCTGCTGAGCGGCGAGCAGACCGAGGTGCGCGCGCTGCTGTTCCAGGCGCGCGAGCTGGCCGGCTATCCCGACCGCTTCGATCGCGACGACCTGCGGGCGCGGGCGGCGCTCGAGGTCTACACCAAGCTGGGGCTGCTGCGGGACGAAGCGAAAGGCCACCAGAAGGCGGCGCGCGGGCGCGGGCGCGCGCTGGCGGCCATCGAGGCGGCCATCGACGAGATCGAGGGGCTCCGGGCGCAGGTGCAGCGGCACCTGACCAAGCCGCTGCAGTGAGCGGCGCCGGGCGAGCGGCGCCGCACGTCGTCGAGCACGATCGCTTCGACGCCGACGCGCTGGCGCAGGTGGCCGAGGTCACGGGCCTCGAGGCGCTGGGCGCGGCGGGCGCGACGCTGTTGCCCGATCTGCCCACGCTGCTGGCCGATCTGTTCTTCGTCTTCTACAAGGCGCACGCGGGGCTGGTGGCGCAGGCGCCGCCGGCCGGGCGGTTTCACCACAAGCTGTTGAGCGAGATGCTGCGCGCGCCGGGCCTGGAGTCGACGCGGGCGCGCACGCTGCTCGATCCCATGGCGGCCGGCGTCGCGGCGCGGTTGACCGGCGAGCACGTGCTGCGGCTGGTGAAGTCGGAGCACCTGCTGCTGCCCGACGAGGTGATGGACGCGCACGCGCTGAAGCAGGCCGAGCAGGCGCGCGCCGACGCGCAGGCGCGGCGGGACGCGCTGGACGCGCTGCGGCGGGATCCGCTGGCGCCCGCGCCCGACGAGGATCTCGAGGACGAGGTGGAGGACGAGCTGGCGCAGGCCGAGCAGGCGGCCGACGCGGCGGCGCGGCGCGCGGCGCGGGCGGCCGACGACGTGCCGCGCTCGCTGGCGCAGAGGCTGCGGCAGGGCGTCGACGCGGTGCCCGAGAAGCTGCGGCAGATGGAGGCCGACGTCGAGCAGTTCGGGCGCGGGGTCGGCATGGGCCAGCGGATGGACGCGCGCGAGCGGATGCGCCTGGGCGAGCAGCTGGCGCGCTCCGAGAAGCTGCGCAAGCTCGCGGCGCTGGTCGGCGCCTTCCGGCAGCAGCTGCGCGCGGCGCGCAAGCGTCGGGTGCCGCGGCGGGGCGTCGAGCCCTACGCGGTCAGCCAGGGCAACGACACCGCGCGCCTGCTGGCCAGCGAGCTGGCGGCGCTGCGCCACCCGCTGCGCCGCCGCGACGCGCACCGCCGCTTCCTCGAGCGGCAGCTGCTGCAGTACGGGCTGCGCGGGGACGACGACCGCGGGCGCGGGCCGATGGTGGTGTGCCTGGACGGCAGCGGCAGCATGCAGGGGGCCAAGGAGCTGTGGTCGAAGGCGGTGACGCTGACGCTGCTGGACGAGGCGCGGCGGCGGCGTCGGCCGTTTCGGGTGATCGGCTTCAGCGCGCATCCGCAGCCGCTGTTCGTGCGCGATCTGGTCACGCCGCGCCCGGGCAGCGACGGGCGGCGGCCGGTGGCGACCGAGGCGCTGGTCGAGTTCGCCGAGCACTTCCCCGGCGGCGGCACCGAGTTCCGCCCGCCGCTCGAGAAGGCGCTCGAGACGCTGGCCGAGTCGCCGTACCGCAAGGGCGACATCCTGTTCATCACCGACGGCGAGGCGCAGCTGGGCGCGGCGTTCGTCGAGCACCTGAAGGCCGAGAAGAAGCGCCTGGGCTTCGAGCTGCACGCCATCCTGGTCGACGTCGGCGCGGCGCGCGACGACGCCGTGCTGCAGGTGGCCGATCGGGTGCACCGGGTGAGCCAGCTGACCGCCGACGCGGCGCTCGAGGTGGTCGACGGGGTGCGCCGTTGAGGGGGATCGGCGGGTCGGGGAGAGCGGGCGACCTGCGGGGGGATCGGCCATGACCGGGCTGGCGCTGCTCGCGGCGTTGCTGGCGCCGATCTGGGACGTGGGCGCGGGGCTCGGCGGCGGCGTCGTCGCCGACGAGCCGGTCGTGCGCACCGACCTGTGGGTGGGCCTGGCGGTCGGTGAGTTCGCCCTCGCGCTGCAGGCGCCCCTGCGCTGGACGGTGACCGACGAGGCGCACCTGCTGCGCGAGCGGGACTGGGACGAGCGCGCCGACTTCGGCCGCGTGCTGCGGTTCGCGCGCTACGGCGACACGCTGGCGGTGGGCGCGCTGGGCGACCTGACCCTGGGGCACGGGACGCTGGTGCGCCGCTACCACAACGGCGTCGACGACGATCATCACCGGGTGGGCGTGCGCCTGGCCGAGCGCTTCGGGGCGGTGGCCGCCGAGGCCTTCGCCGACCAGGTGCTGGCCGCGCCGGTGGTGGGCGCCCGGGTGAGCTGGGGGTTCGCGCCCGACTGGCGGCTGGGCGCGACCTTCGCGGGCGACGCCGCCGCGCCGCAGACGCTGGACGGCGGCGTCGACGACACCGGGCGGCTGACGGGCACGACGACGTTCCTGCCGGCGTACGGCGCGGACGTCGAGTACGCGCCCCACCGCGACGTGGCGCTGTACGTCGACGTGAACCGCGTCGACGCGAGCGATCCCGGGCTGCACCTGGGCGTCGAGGCGACCTGGCCGACGGGCGCGTGGCGCCTGGGCGGGCGGCTCGAGGGGATGTACCTGGGCGAGGGCTACGACTGGGCCTACTTCGACACCGGCTACCTGATCGATCGGTGGCTGCCGAAGGCGCCGCGCGTCGCGTCGCTGGACGCGGCGTGGGGCGGCCGCGGCGGCGTGAGCGTGGGCTACGCCGACGCGCTGCTGGTGGGGGCGGAGTACGGCGACGCCGGGGCGGGGCGGGCCGAGCTCAGCGCGTGGCTGCGGGTGCCCACCGAGCGGCTGCACGTGTCGGCGTTCGGTCGCAACCGGTACCGGAAGGCGCGCGGCGACCTGCTGGATCCCAGCGAGGCGCTGGCCGCGCTGGCGGCGCGCGCGCACGTCGGCGGCCCGCTGTGGGGCACGCTGACGGTGGCGCGGGTGTGGCGGGTGGACGAGGCGGAGGGCTGGGCGCCGTTCACCGAGGCGTCGTTGATGTTCGAGGCGGCGTGGCGTCCCTGAGCGGGTGAGCGGGCGGGCGGCGGGGCGTCCCCGAGCGGGTGAGCGGCCCGGGCGGCGCGGCGCCGCCGCTGGGCGGGCGCGGTCGGACGAAGTCGCCGCCCGCGGCGGTTTTCGTGCAACACGGGCGTCGGCTGTCCGATATCCCCCCTCGGGTGGGTGGGGGGTCGTGGGTGGGTTCGATCCGCTGCGCGCGGGCGCGCGGGCGCGCAGGGCGCGATGAGAAGGATCGCCCCGGAACGGTCTCGGCACCGCCCCAGGCCCCCGGCTGACCTCCATGGTCGCCCCCGAGCCGTCGGGCTCGCCCGGGCCACCCCTTCGTGTTAGGTACGCAGTGGGAGGAAAAGGAGAAATCATGCGACTTCCCAGGTGGGGCCTGATCGGGCTCGCGGTGGCGCTCGCCCTGAGCGCCGGCTGCGAGCCGACGGACGACGACGCGGACGGGGGCGCGGCCGACGGGGCGGCCAGCGACGGAGCGACGGGTGATGGCGGATCGGACGCCGCGCCGGGGGACGGCGGCGCGCCCGACGCCGCGGGCGACGGCGGCGTCGTCGGCGACGGCGCGGTCGGCGACGGCGGCCCGGCCGACGCCGTGGTCGACGCCGGTCCCCCGCCGGCCGTCCAGTTCGAACCCTTCGACGCCCTGTACGTGGGCAGCTGGCGCCGCGTACCCGTCATCCTCGATGGCACCGTGCCTTTCGACGACCTGCAGTTCACCGTCGTCGAGGGCAGCATGGGCGGCAAGGTGTCCGACAGCCGCGACGCCACCTTCGACCCCGCGAACCCGCACATCGTGCTGCTGGGTGGCTGGCGCCCGGGCACCTACACCCTACGCGCCCACCAGGGCCCCACGGTGTTCGCCGAGCACACCTTCGAGCTGAACCTCGAGCACGCCGACCCCGATCGCGGCCCGCCCTTCTGGTTCGAGAGCGCCACCACCGACCAGCCCGTCGCGCCCAG
This sequence comes from Myxococcales bacterium, assembly GCA_020633465.1. Lineage (GTDB taxonomy): Bacteria > Myxococcota_A > Bradymonadia > UBA7976 > UBA1532 > JACKDN01. The sequence continues at coordinate 177,130 of JACKDN010000011.1, read as the reverse complement.
CGACGCCTGGGGCGACCCCAACGACACGGGCGTGCAGAACTTCAACGTCACCCCGCAGACCGGCAACCGCCACGTCCTGCTGCTGTTCGTCGACTTCGAGGACGCCCGCTACGCCGACGCCGACGTGCCCGGCTTCCAGACCAACTGGATGAACCATCTGGTCGACGGCGTCGACGTCGGCGGCGAGACGCGCAGCGTCGCCGCCCTGTGGAGCGAGATGTCCGGCGGCGCCCTGACCGTCACCGGCGAGGCCGCCGGCCCCATCCACTTCGACGGCACCCTGGGCAGCTACTGGGAGGAGGGCTGGGGGACGAGCGTCCCCCAGCTCGCGATCACGAAGGCCATCGAGGCCGGCGTCGACTTCGCCGACGTCGACACGATCGCGTTCATCACCCCGACCTGGCCCTTGCCCGCGCCGCCCGCGTGCGAGCCCACCAACGAGGGCGTCGAGATCTGCGACGGCCTCGACAACGACTGCGACGGCGACACCGACGCCCTCGACAGCGATCTCACCGACTGCGGCGACGACCCCATCTGCGGTGACGGGATCGTCGACAACGGCGAAGAGTGCGACGACGGCAACGACATCAAGTACGACGCCTGCAACAAGTGCGAGGTGCGCACCCAGCACTACGCCTGGCCGCAGGCCGGCGGGCCCTACGGACCGTGGACGATCGAGGACGACGCCCAGAAGTCCTTCGGCCTGATCTCGATGCCGAACGACTGGACGGGCCTCGACGGTCGCCAGGTGTACGCGACGCTGGCGCACGAGCTGGGCCACACGCTCAGCCTGGGCGACCTGTACGCGCCCGAGGTGCCCGGCCGCAACATGGCCGGCTGGGACCTGATGCACGCCGAGACCAGGATCCCGCACCTGTCGATCAGCCAGCGCCTGGCCCTGGGCTGGCTGGATCCCGACGACATCTACCCCTTCAACCCGGCCACCGACACCGAGGCCACGGTGCGCCTCAGCCCCGCGGGCCGCGTGCAGGCGGATCCCGGCAGGCGCATCGGCGTCGAGGTGCGCCTCGGCCCCGGCTGGAACTACTACTTCGAGTACCGCCTGCGGCAGCCCGGCCACATCGGCGACCACGGCGGCACCATCCCGCAGGCCGCGCCCGGCCAGGTGCTGGGCAGCGACCGCATCTCGAACCGCAGCGACGCCGCCTTCGACCGCCCGTCGGTGCTGCTGGCCCCGGTCGTGCCCGGCTCGGACGGCCCCGCCCTGTCGATCGGCGACGTCTTCAGCCAGCCCGATCCGCCGGGCCTCGAGCTGCGCGTCGAGGTGGTCGACGCCGACGAGGACGAGGCCGAGGTGCACATCCAGTACGCCACGTTCCGCCCCGATCCCTCCATCCGCCCCTGGGCCGGCCCCTCGTGGCAGAGCCCCGACATCGAGGTGCGCAACGCCAAGAGCCTGGCCGACCCCGACACCTGGGCCAACGTGCCCTGGGCGGGCGAGAAGAACACCCTCGTCGCCAAGGTGCACAACGGCGGCAACGAGGACGCGCCCGACGTGCAGGTCGACTTCTACGTGAAGAACTTCAACGTGTCGGGCGCGCCGGCCATGTACGTCGGCTCGGCCACCGAGGACGTGCCCGCCGGCGCCACCGTCGAGGTCGTCTGCGCCGACTGCTGGCAGCCGCCGGTGCAGGACAACCCGCACTTCTGCGTGGTGGCCGAGATCATGCTCTACCAGCACCCGGTGTCGCTGGCCGTCGAGGCCACGCAGTTCAACAACATCGCCCAGAGCAACTACGCCAAGTTCTGGAGCGACTCGGCCTCCCCGGCGCGGCGCGTGCGCCACACGGTCGAGGTGGGCAACCCCTTCGACCACCCGGCGGTGGTGCTGGTCGACGCGGGCCAGACGCACCCGCACTTCCGCACCTACGTCGCCCACCGCTGGCTGCGGCTGGGCCCCAACGAGGTGCGGCCGGTCGAGGTGATGTACGAGTACACGCGCGATCTCGAGAACGAGCTGCTCGAGCAGCGCGAGCAGCCCAGCAACGCGGTGCACCTGCGCGCCTTCGGGCTCGATCTCGAGTTCGGGCTCGAGCAGGAGAACACCCTGCCGGTGCTCGGCGGCGTCACCGCGGCGGTCGAGACCGGCTTCCGCACCGAGGTCGTGCCCGAGGTCGTCGAGCAGGGCGGCAGCGGCTTCGAGATCCACGCGGCCGTGCGCACCGCCGCCCCGCAGCAGCTCGGCCTGCCCGGCGGCCGGGCCGTGGCGACCGTGCGCTACGCCAACGGCGACGTCCGGTACTTCAGCGGCGACGTCGGCGACGGCGAGATGCGCATCCGCGGCCAGCCGCCCGGCATGGAGAGCATCGACATCGAATACCTGGGCGACGGGCCCAACGCGCCCAGCCGCCTCGAAGGGTGGATGCCCTGATCCGTTGCTCGCCCGGGCCGCCTGACGTAGCGTCCCTCGCATGACGCTGCGCGAAGTCGCCTACGGCGCCCCCGATTACGACGCCACCGTGGCCCTGCGCGACGCCGTCCTGCGGCGCCCGCTGGGCCTCGTCTTCACCCCCGAGCAGCTGGCCGCCGAGGCCGACGAGATCCACCTCGCCGGCTTCGCGGACGACGGCGCCGTGCGCGCCTGCGTCGTGCTCGTGCCCAAGCCGGACGGCGTGATGAAGCTGCGCCAGATGGCGGTGCACCCCGATCACCAGCGCCAGGGCCTCGGCGCCCGCCTGGTGGCCTTCGCCGAGCAGGTGGCCCGCGCTCGCGGCGCCCACCGCATGGTGCTCAACGCCCGCGACGCCGCCCTCGGCTTCTACGCCGGCCTGGGCTACGCGGTCGAAGGCGAGGGCTTCGTCGAGGTGACCATCCCGCACCACACGATGGTGAAGGACCTCGAATAGGCGTGCCTATCTGAGGATCGCCAGCAGCGGCGCGTGGTCGTCGGTCCAGGCGACCACCGGCGTGTCGGCCTCGGGCGGCTCACCGATCCCCTCCAGCGTCGCGGCCTCGCGCGCCAGCAGCATCCAGTCCGAGAAGTAGGCGCCCAGCGGCGACTTGGCCTTGGCCCTCACCCGCCGCACCGTCAGCCCGAACGACGCCGCGTGCGCCCGCACCACGCGCGCCAGATCGGCGTGCAGGTTGCTGACGTTGACCGCCAGCACGCCGCCCGGCGCCAGGTGGCCCAGGTACAGGCTGACCGCCTCGTGCGTCAGCAGGTGCGTGGGGATGGCGTCGCCGCTGAACGCGTCCAGCACCAGCACGTCGTAGGCGCGCGGCGCCTCGGCGGCCAGGCTCAGCCGGCCGTCGCCGATCACCACCTCGACCTCGCCCGGCGCGTCCCCCAGGAAGGTGAAGCGGGTGCGCGCCACGCGCTCGACGTCGGGGTTGATCTCGTAGAAGCGGAACGTGTCGCCCGGCCGGCAGTAGGCGGCCAGCGTGCCGACGCCCAGCCCCACGACGCCCACGTGGCGCGGCGGGCCCGGGCGCGACAGCACCTTGCCGACGCCCGAGTGGCGCACGAAGTAGGCCGTCGGCTCGCGGCGCCGATCGTCGTCGGCGTACTGGAAGCCGTGGCTGATGCGCCCGTCGAGCAGGTTCACCACCGCGCGCCCGCTGGGCAGCGGATAGCGCTTCACCTGCAGCACGCCGAAGAAGCTGCGGTACAGCTCGGCGCCGCCGCGGATGCGTCGCCAGGCGTCGGCCCCCAGGCCGACCGCCAGCACCACCCCCAGCGTGACCGCCAGCGCGCGGGCGCCGCTCAGCGAGGCGAAGGGCGCGTGCCGACGCCGCTCGCGCAGCCACGCGACGGCGTACAGCGCCCAGCACAGCAGCACCGCGACGTGCAGCTCGAGGTGCAGCGGGAAGATCAGCGGCGCGACGACCGCGGCGAACAGCCCGCCGAGCGCGCCGCCGAAGGACGACCACAGGTAGTAGCCGGTCAGGTGCGCCGGGTGCGGGCGCGCGCGCACCAGCTCGCCGTGCACCATCATGCAGCCGAGGAACAGCGCCGCGCCGTAGCCACCCACCTGCGTCAGCCAGTGCGCCGCGTAGCCGCGGTGCAAGAGCACCACCAGCCCCACCATGGCCAGCCCGCCCAGCGGCCCGAAGACGCGGCGGTCGGCCCAGCGCGGATCGCCGAAGCAGATCACGTAGGTCAGCAGGTACAAGAGCAGCGGCAGCACCCACAGCACCGGCGTCACGCTCAGGTCGAGCGACAGCGCCTCGGTCACCGCCAGCAGCAGCAGCGAGCCCGCCGCCGACAGGCCGATCCACACCAGCCGGTCGCCGGCGCTGGGCGGCCGGTGCGCCGGCGGCGGCGCGGGCGCCTCGCCGCGCCGCGCGCGCCACAGGGCCAGCGCGTACAGCACGGCGAAGCCGGCGAAGGCGGCCGACCACAGGCGGGTCTGGTCGATGGCGCCGAGCGCGGGCTCGAACACCAGCGGGTGCAGCAGCAGGCCGACGATCGATCCCGCGTTCGACCACGCGTACAGGCGATAGGGCAGGTGGTGGTCGGCGGCCGCCGCCCGCGCCTGCACGGTCGGCGCGACCGTGGCCAGCACCAGGTACGGCAGGCCGACCGACAGCCCCAGCACCGCCAACAACCGCAGCGTCGGCGGCGCCCCCGCCAGCGTCTCGGCCGAGGGCGTGATCGGCAGCGTCAGCAGCGCCACCCCCACCAGCGCCAGGTGCACCCGCACGCCGCGCCCGCCGAAGCGCGTCTCGATGGCGTGGGCCGCCGCGTAGCCCAGCAGCAGCAGCGCCTGGAAGAACAGCATGCTGGTGGTCCACACCGCCGGCGCGCCGCCGAACCAGGGCAGCACGAAGCGGGCGGCCACCGGCTGCACCAGGAACAGCAGGGCCGCGCCCAGCGCAGCGGCGAGCGGGAGGGCGAGCATCGCGGCAGGGTAGGATCTGGCGCGCGCGGCGTCGACAGGGTGCGACTCGAGCGCGCCGCGGGCCGCCGCGGGCGACGACCGCTCGGGTGACGACCCTCGGGTTCGCACCACCCTCGGTCAGGCGCGCGGCGAGCGTGTCCGGACATGTCGCGGGCGTGTCCGGACACGGCTGACGGTCGGCACGATCTGGGTCCAGCGGCCGGAGCGCGTGGCACGCGCCGTGCGATGGGAGCGGGCTCCACGCATGCCAAGGGGGAGCCGCGATGCGCTTCAACAGGATCTCCGCACTGGTCGTCGCCGGCCTGTGCCTCTCCGTCGGGCTGGCCGAGACCGCCGAGGCCCGCCGGTCGGGCCGCAAGAAGCTGAGCCCCACCTCGCGGGCCGAGCTCCAGCGCCTGAAGGCGGCCGCCCCGGCGGGCACCACCGCCCTCACCTGCCTGCCGAAGAACGGCACGGATCTGCGGCACATGTGCGTCGCGAGCTGGAGTCGCTCGAAGAAGCAGCTGAGCTGCCTGCCGGCGCCGCAGCAGCGGGCCGCTCGGCGGGCGGGCTTCCGGTGCCTGGTCGGGAAGATCGTCGGGCGCCGCGCGCGGCCCAAGGGGGCGATGCTCGAGGCGACGCCCGACGGTTCGCGCTACGCCGCGACGCCGAGGTCGGCGCTCCGGAGCCCGGGCAGCGCGCACGCCCGACGCCGCGGCGCGGCCGCGCCGAACGCGTGCCTCACCTTCGCGACCACCATCGAAGTCAGCGTGCCCATCGACGAGTCGACGCTCGACCTGACCGGCCTGTGCCTCGCCGACGAGCCGCGCTGCCAGATCCCCAACACCGACACCGGCGCCTGCCTCGGCGTGCAGGACGCGGAGGGGGGCAGCTGGACCTGCGTCGACGAGAGCCTGACCGTCGAGGTCGAGACCAGCACCCTCGTCCGGGGAACCACCCGGCATCGAGGGAATCGCCGCGACTGACGAGGTGCCCATCGCCCGCCCGACGCACCGGGCCGGCGCCGCGCGGCCTGCGCCCCGCCCGCCCCGCCTTCGCGACGGCCGGGGCTCGTTGCACACCCGCTCGACGCCTGGGATCAGCGATCTCCACGTTCGGAGTTGGACGATGTCGGACCCCGTGACACGCCCGAGCCGGGCCCGGCCGCCGGCGCGCGCGATCCCGCCGGCGCTGGCCCTGGGCGCCCTGCTCGGCGCGCTGGCGACCGCCTGCAACGATGTCCCCGCCACCAACCCCTACGATCCGGCGACCCCGGCCGCGCAGCAGCGGACGGCGGCGGTGCGCGGCGTCGTGTGGCTGCCCGCCGACGTGACCCTGGCCGGCATCCCGTCCGACGCCGTCATCGAGCTGGTCCCCTTCGCCGCCGGCGAGGCCGCGGCCTCGGTCCCGCTCACGCTCGCGGCCCTGCCCGAGCCGGAAGACACCGCGGACTGCGCGGGCGGTCCCCGCCTTCGCTTCGACTTCGTCTTCGAGTCGGTCACGGCCGGCAGCTACACGTTGCGCGTGCGCGCCCTGGGCTTCACGGCGCCCGACGCGAGCCTGGCGTTGGCCATCGGCGAGGACGCCACGCGCGCGCTCTGCCTCGAGCTGGCCGGCGGCGCGGCCGGCGGCGGTCGCGTCGAGGGCGTGGCCCGGCTGGAGGGCGGCGGCGAGCTGGGCAACGAGGGCATCCGCGTGCGCGCCGTCGGCCTGCCCCAGGGCGCGGACACCGACGCCGCGGGGGTCTTCGCGCTCGACCTGCCCACGGGCGTCCACACGCTGCGCTTCAGCTACCCGGGCTACGAGCCCGCGTCCGTGCCGGACCTCGAGGTCGCCGGCGGGGCGGCCGTCTCGCTGGGCGCCGAGCCGGTGGTGCTCGTCGGCCGCCCGGGCGGCATCCGCGGCGCGGTCGCCTTCCCCCCCGGCGTCGGCGGCGTCGACGTCTTCTCGCAGGTCGAGGTCCTGCGCTGGCACGCCGACGATCCGCCCGAGGCCATGCCGGCCGCGGCCGCGCCGGTCAACGGCCTGGGCGCCTTCCACTTCGACGGCGTGCCGGCGGGCACCTACCGCCTGCTGGCGACCTACCGCGACGGCGGCTTCACGACCTTCCCGCAGCAGGTGGCCGTGCCCTTGGACACGGTGGTCAACGCGGGCGTGCTGCCCTTCTTCCAGGGCGACACCTCGGCGCTGATCGTCGGCACCGCGCGCCGCGAGGGCACGACCGACGGCGGGGGCATCCTGGTCTCGGTGCTCGGGCTGCCGGGCCGCGACACGCTCACCGGGCCCGACGGCGCCTACGCGGTGGTGGTGCCGCCGGGCGAGTGGACGGTGCGCTTCGCCGCCCCGGGCTACGGCGCCGTGCAGATCGACGCCCCGCCCCTGGGGGCCGACGACCGGGCCGAGCTCGACGACGTGGTGTTGGTGGGCCAGCCCGGCCGGGTGCGCGGGACCGTCACCCTGGCCGCGGGCGCGACCGCCGACGCCCTCGACCGCGTCGTGGTCTGCCTGCTCTCGCCCGACGCCGCGGCCGCCGAGGGCGGCGACCCCCTGAGCCCCTGCGACGGCGCGGCGCGGCAGGGGCAGATCGCGCCCGAGGTGGCCCACGGCGTGCGCGTCGGCACGCGCTACCTGTTCGAGGACGTCCCGCCGGGCGCCTGGGTGGTCGCCGCCCAGCACCCGCTGGCGCGGCCCCAGCTCGCGGACGTGCGCGTGCCCAACGGCGAGGAGGCGGCGGCCCCCCCGCTGGTGCTGCCCGCGCGCCCGACCGAGGTGCACGTCCGCGGCTTCGTGCGCCTGGGCGGCGCCGACGATCACCGCGGCGTGGAGGTGCGCGCCGACGGCCAGGACGCGGTGGCGATGTCGCTCGGGGACGGCGCGTACGCGCTCGCGCTGACCGCGGACCCCGAGGGCCACACGCTGCGCTTCACCCGGCCCGGCTACCAGGCGGCGTCCCTCGAGGTGCCCGCCATCGCCGCGGGCGACGCGCTCGACCTGCCCGAGGCGCAGGCGGTGGTGCTGCTGGGCGCGCCCGGTCGCCTGCAGGGCGTCGTCCGCATCGATCCCGCCTTCGCGGTGCGCGACTTCATCCCGAACGTGGTGGTGCGCCTGTTCGCCTTCGACGCCGAGGGCGACCCTCGCCTGGTGCAGCAGATCGACCTCGCGCGCCTTCCCGCGGAGGCTCCGGGCGATCCGCAGGAGGGGCGCTTCGCCGTCGCTGGCCTCGCGCCCGGGCGCTATCAGGTCGAGGCGCGCCTCGAGGGCTTCGTCACGCAGACGCGGCTGGCCGAGATCGGGCCGGGCGGCGACGAGCACGTCGGCACGCTCTTCCTCTCGCAGTCCCGCCAGGAGGCCCTGCTGGTCGGGGGCGCGACCCTCGACTGCGTCGACTGCTCGAGCGCCGGCGTCCGCGTCGAGGCGGTCGGCACCCCCTTCACCACGACCACCGCGAGCGACGGCCGCTACCAGCTCGCCGTGATCCCCGGCGCCTTCCGCGTCCGCTTCTCGTACCCCGGCTACGGCACCGTGACCACCGAGCCGGTGGAGGCGGTCGTCGAGGCGCCGCGCGAGGTGCCCGACGTCGTGCTCACGGCGAGCCCGGGCGAGGTGCGGGCGCGCGTCGGCCTGCCGCCCGGCTTCGATCCCGCGGCCCTGCTGCCGCAGGTCGAGGCGCGCTTGCTGCGGGCCGAGGCGCAGGTCGCCGCCCGCAACCCGGTGGGCGACCTGGTCGTCCTCGGCCCCGCGCCGCCCGGTGACTACACGGTCGAGGTGCGCCTGGCGGGCTTCGTCCCGCTGACCCTCGACGCGCGGCTCTTGCCGGGGCAGATCCTCGACCTGGGGCGGCTGGAGCTGGTCCCCGTCGGCGCCGAGACGCTGCGCGGCCGCGTCGAGCTGCAGGGCGTGGCCGATCCCGCGGGCCACGGCGGCGTCGACGTCGTGGTGCTCGACACGCCCTTCGCGACCCGCACGCTGCCCAACGGCGACTTCATCGTGCAGGCCCGCCCGGGGGACGTGACCCTGCGCGCCAGCGCCCCCGGCTTCGAGCCGCGCGACGTGCGGGTCGACGACGTCCCGATCGGCGGGCAGGCGGTGGTGGACGCCTTCACGCTCGACTTCCGGCCCGCGACGGTCAGCGGCACGGCGCGCCGCGCCGCCCTCGACGGCGGCGCCGCGCCGGCCAACGGCGCCACCGCCACGCTCGCCCGGCTGGAGGGCGCCGATCCGCCGCGCTCGGTCAACGCCGACGCCGACGGCGTCTTCACCCTGGACGGGGTCCGGCCCGGCGCCTACACGCTGACGCTGTCGCTGGCCGGCCACGAGGCGCACAGCCGCCGGATCGAGATCGCCCCCGGCGTCCAGCGCGTGGACGACGTCACGCTCGATCTGCAGCGCGGCGCCCTGCGCGGCACGGCCCGGCGCGGCGACCGGCGGATCAGCGGCGGGGTGACCGTACACGTCCGGCGGCGGCCCGACGGCGACGTGCAGCGCACCGCGTTGACCGCCGCGCCCGACGACGCCTTCGAGCTGCCCGGCCTGCCGGTGGGCAGCTACGACCTGTACGCCTTCGCCGAGGGCTACACGCCGGCCGGGCCGGTGGTGGTCGAGGTGGCGCGCGACGGCGTGGCGCAGAGCGACCTACAGCTCGCGCCGCGCGCCTACGCGCTGGACGTCGCCTCGCTGCAGGCGCGGGGGCAGGTGGAGGTGCAGATCCTGGCCGACGAGGATCTGGATCAGTACCGGCTGTGGCTCGACGCCCGCGCCGCGCCGCCGGATCTGGCCTTCGCCGATCGCCCCGCCGGGCCGGCGCTGATCGACGTGCCCGAGGGCACGCACACGCTGTACCTCGAGCTCGCCACGCGCGCCTTCGTCGACGGGCTCGACTCGCCGGACGCCTTCGTCACGCCGGTGCCCCTGCAGGCGACGGTGACCGTGGACAGCGTCGCCCCGACGCTGACCGTCACGCCCCTGCCCCAGGCCGGCGCCCAGTCCGTCGCGGGCGCGATCTTCGTCCGGACGGGGGAGGGCCTTCTGCTCGACCTGGCGGCCCACGATCCGCCGCCCAGCGCGGGCGTTCGGCAAGTGCGCGTGCAGCGGGTCGAGCCCCCGGGGCCGGCGACCGACCTCGACTTCCAGCCGCGCGTGCAGCTCAACGACGTGCAGCCCGGGCGCAACGCCTACCGGATCAGCCTGGTCGACGCCGCGGGCAACGTGAGCGATCCCGTCGCCCTCGATGGCATCGTCGGCGACGCGTCCGCGCCCGCGCGCGCCGATCCGGGGGCCGAGATGCTGGCCGCCGGGCCGGGCGGCGCCCGCACGCGGTCGCTCGCGGTCGAGCTGGCCCTCAACGTCGCCGATCCCGACGAGGACGATCCCGCCGATGACCTGAATTGGCCGCTCTTCTACCGGCTGCACGACGCCCAGCAAGCGCCCGGCGCCTGGCTGCCGCTCGGCGATCCCGTCGCGCCCTTCGCGCTGCGCGGCGGCGCCGACGGCCCGCGCACGGTCACCGGCGAGGTCGCCGACGCGGCCGGCCGGGTCGTCGCCCTCAACGAGGTCGTGTTCACGCTCGACCGCGCCGCGGCCGCCCCGACCGGCCTCTCCGTCCGCGCGGGCGGCGCCGCGATCGTCGCCGACTCCGCCGTGCGGCTCGACGCCGAGGGCGGCGTCTACCGCGCCGACGTCACCGTGCAGGTGGCCGGCGCCGCCGAGCGCCTCACCGCCCACCTCGCCCCGCCGCACGCGGGCAGCTGCGTCATCGACGGGCCGCAGGGGGCCTCGAGCTGCGTGATCGCCGACGTCGTCCTGCCGGCGGTGAGCGCGGGCCAGCGCACCCTGGTGCTGTTGCAGGCCCACACCGAGGACGCGGCCGGCAACGTCTCGGCCCCGCGCGGCTTCGCCTTCACCGTGGACGACGAGTCGCCGCGGGCGGTGTCCGCGCGCGTGCTCGGCGCCGACCCCACGCGCCAGACCGCGGTGACGCTGCGCCTCGACGCGCGCGACGCGACGCACTACCGCGTCGACGGCGACGTCAACCCGGTCCCGCTGACCGAGGCCGCCTTCCCGGTGGACGTGGACGTGACGCTGGCCGGCGGCGACGGCGACAAGGATCTGGTCGTCACCTTCCAGGACGCCGTCGGCAACACCGAGCAGGCGCCGCTGCGGCTGCGCCTCGACCGGCAGGCGCCGGTCTTCGACGTGCAGCTCTTCCAGGGCGAGCGGCGGCTGCAGGCCGACGCCTCGGGGCGCCCGCCGCGCATCAACGATCCGCAGATCACCGTGCGGGTGAGCCCCCGCCTCGCCGGCGATCCCGACTGCCCCGACCCGGGCGCCTGCCAGCACGCCCAGCGCGTCTCGCTGTCGGCCAGCTTCGAGGGGGCGCTCTTCCAGGGCTTCACGCCCGACGTGGCCCTCACGCTGCCCCCGGTCAACGGCCTGCAGCAGGTGTTCGTGCAGATGCGCGATCCGGCCGGCAACCTGTCGGCGCCCGCGCAGGTGGGCGTCGATCTGCAGGTCGAGCTCGACCGCCAGGGGCCGGCGGTGCCGGGCCTGCGGCGCGACTACATCAGCGAGGACAAGATCCGCCTCGAGCTCGTGCCGCCGGCCGACGACGACCTCGCTTACTACGTGGTCGAGCGCAACATCCCCGAGCTCGAGGGCAACGCCTGGAGCCCGGCCGCGCTCACGCCCGCCGTGGCGGACGACGTGGCGCCCTACGCGGGCGAGGTGTGCGGGCTGCAGGCCGCGGGCTGCGCCGACGCGACGGACTGCCTGGTCTACGACAACGGGGGCGACCGGCTGCTGCTCGAGGACCGCCGCGTCGTGCGCGGCTTCGAGCACCTCTACCGCGTGCGGGCGGTGGACACGCTGGGCAACAGCTCGGGCTACTCGGTGCCGCTCGCCGCGGGGGCGCCGATGTCGCCGCCGGCGTTCGCGCTGATCCGGTCCGGCGACAGCCGCCGGCTGAGCTGGAGCCTGCCCGAGGGCACCTTCAGCGTGGATCGCGCCACGCTCCAGCTCTTCGACCCCGACGGCGTGGTGACGGGCGAGGCCGAGTTCCCGCCCGGCGCCGGGCAGGTCGAGCTGCCGCCGCGCGACTTCGGCGCCGGCCTGGCCGATCGTTTCGTCCTGCAGACGTCGAACGCGGATCGCAGCATGCGGTGGGTCTCGACGGTGGGCGACCTGGGGATCGGCCGGCGCACGCTGTTCCCGGCGATGCGCGGCGGCGCGGGTCTGCGCGCCGCGACCACCGAGGCGGGCGACGTGCACCTGGCCGCGCTGGGAGACGCCGGCGAGCTGATCTACGCGCGCATCTGGCCCGACGGCCGGGAGCGGGCGTGGGTCATCGACGGCGCGCCGAGCGTGTCGCACGTGCTCGACGTCGCGATCGATCCCGATGCCCAGGCGCCGGTGGTGCTGACCTGGCGCGCGGCGGACGGGAAGCTGCGGCTGTGGCGGCTGGACGATCCCGCGCAGCCCGAGGTGATCGAGCTGGGCGATCTGTGCGACGCGCCGGGCGCCTGCGCCGGCGCCACGATGTGGGGCAGCGTCGTGTTCAACCGGGGCCAGGCGTACATCGGGTACATGCACCCCCAACAGCAGACCTTCTACGTGCGCTTGCTCCGGGCGGACGGCAGCGGCCGCGCGACCCTCGAAGACGACCGGCCCTTGGCGGGGCGCGAGGTGCGCATGGGCCTGGCCGACGGCGCCGTCACCGCGATCTACCTGCGCAGCCGGGGCGGCGAGGACGCGCAGCTCGTTCGGTGGCGGAACGCCGGCACGTCGAACGTCGGCGAGGTGTTCCAGCTCAGCCCCGACGACACCGGGCGGACCCTCGACGTGCACTTCGCGGAGGGCTCGCGCGGGCCGGGGAGCATCCACGTCGTCCACGCGGGCCGGGTGGACCACGTGTGCCCGGCGGCGCAGCCGTGCGCGCGGAACGCCGACTGCCCGGGGACGGGGACCTGCGTCACCGGGGGCCTGTGCACCTACGCCAGCGCGCAGGCCTGCGACGCCGAGTGCGGCGCGGTCTGCGAGGGCACGCGACACTTCCTGCGCGCGACGACGCTCGGCGGCGGGGGCACCTCGACGTCGCTCTACGTCGGGGACGTGCCCCTGCGGTCCCCGCAGATCGACGCGCTGCCCGGGTCCTCCGGCGACGGGCTGCGGGGCGGCTCCGGGGACATTCGGAAGGTCGTCACGGCGGTGGCGGCCGCGGAGACCGACCACCTGCTGATCTTTACCCAGCCCACGATCGGCAGCCCGACCTACCCCGCCTTCACCGGGCACGTGCTGGCCGAGGTCACCGACGGAGAGGTCGGGGGGCCCGCCCACGCGATGGTGGTCGACGGCCACGGCCGGCCGCGCATCTTCGTCGACGAGGTCCGCGAGCTGCTCACCGAGCTCACCGCCGACTTCGTCCTCGAGGATCCCGACTTCGAGCTCGACGAGGCGATCTCGGCGGTCGATCACGGCGAGGACCTCGTGGGCGTGGGCACCGCCACCGACCACTACACCACGCTGTACCGGACCGCGGGCGGCGACCTGTACTACGCGAGCGACAACGGCTTCAGCGGTGCCGGGCGCATCGCGGGACCCGGGCACGCCGGCGGACACGCCGTGGCGCGCGGGCTCGCGCTCAGCGAGCCCCGGCCGGTCGACACGTTCGGTTGGGCGCTCTACGTCGGCGGGGTCGGCGACGACGCGACCGCGCTGTGGCTGCACCTGCTCCGCGGCGTTCTCGACCCGCCCGAGCCGATCCAGATCGCGGCGCAGACCAACTACCCGCCGCCGGCGGCCGCCGAGCGCAGCCCGAAGAAGCTGCTGAGGGGGGCCGACGGCACGCTGCACACCGCGTGGATCGACGGCGCGGTGACGCACTATTGGACGCGGACGGCCGCCGGCGAGATGGCGGCCCAGACGCTGGGCGGCGCGGTCTATCCCTTCTCGGACGCGCTGGGCAGCGCCGCGCTGCCGGTCTTCGCGGGCGCGGCGGTGAAGGTGGTGGCCGAGGCGCCCAGCCGGGGTCTGGTGCTGTACGACGTGACGGATCCGGCGGCCCCCACCGCGCTCGAGATGTTCACCGGCGGCGCGCGGCTGCTCGACGCCGAGTACGGCGCCGACGGCAAGGTGTGGGTGGTCTACCGGCACGACACGCAGACCTTCCTGGCGCCCTTCGGGGGCACGCCGACGCTCCTGAGCGAGCGCATGCTGCTCGGCGACGACGACGTGGATCTGGTGCTCGGCGCGGACGGGGCGCTGCACGTCTTCTACACCGAGACGCGGCGGAGCCTGGACGGCCTCTACACGACCGAGCTGCGGTACCAGCGGCCGCTGGCGGACGCCGAGCCGGCCAGCGTCGTGCTCGAGACCTTCGAGCACCGCGGCGCGCGCTACTTCAACGGCGTGCGCGCCGTCCCCGACGCGGGCCGCGCCTTCACGCTCTTCTACGGCGACCCCAGCGACGGCAGCGGCGCCCGACCCGACGACCGGCGCGCGCACCTGCGCGCCGTGCGGCCGGGACGCAGGCCGGGGGTGACCTACGCGCGGGGCGACGGCCTGCCCGTGCTCGGGGCCGCGGGCGACCGGGACGAGGACGGCGTGGCGGACGCCGTGGACAACTGCCCGTCGGTCTGGAACCCCGACCAGGCGGACGCCGACGGGGATCAGCGGGGCGATCTGTGCGCCGGCTGCGCCGCCCAGTGCGCGGGTGTGCCCGCCCTGCCCGCGGACGCGCTGCCGGCGACGGTGCAGGGCTCGACGGTCGGCGCGAGCCCGCAGTACGCCGGCACCTGCGGCGACGGCGCGCGCGCCGGCGACGCCATCTATGCCTTCTCCCCGGCGGTCGGCGGCGACTTCGTGGCCGACACCGGGGGCTCGAGCTTCGACACCACCGTCTACGTGCTGGACGACTGTGACGCGCGTCGGGCCGCGGTCCTGGCCTGCGACGACGACGGCGGCCCGGACCAGACCTCGCTCTTGCCCTTCCACGTCGACGCGGGCGCGACCGTCTACCTCGTGGTGGACGGCTTCGGCGACGCCAGCGGCGCCTTCACGCTCGCCGTGCGCCGGCGCTGAGCCGCCGGTCGGACCGACCACCGACGGCTGGTGAGCAGACCCGCACCCGGCCGCGCGGTTGTGTCGGCGCGGGGTGACTCCTATCCTGCGCTCGCCGCCGCCCGGAGCCGCCCCATGAGCCGCCGCGTCCTGTTCGTCACCTCGCTGTGGCCGCCGCTGGCCTTCATCGGTGTGCGCCGCGTGGTGCGCCTGGCGCGCTACCTGCCCGCCTGCGGTTGGACGCCCGTGATCCTCACCGACGCGCCCCACGCCTCGGGCTACCCCTGGGCGCCGCCCATGGATCCGGTGGCCGTCGCGCCGCCCGTCGAGGTGCACCGCGCCGCGGGCTTGATGCTGGCGCCGCGCGCGCGCCGCCTGGCCGTGGCCGCCCTGAAGGCCAGCCGCGTGCCCAAGGCCGACTGGATCTTCCACCGCCTGACGCAGGGCCTGGTGCTGCCGGATCACTACCCGGCGTGGACGGCGGCCGCCGTGCGCGCGGCGCGGCGCATCCCGGCGGTGGACGCGGTGTGGACCACCGGCCGGCCCTTCGGCATGTTCGTCGTCGCCGCCGCCGTCGCCCGCGCGCTGGGCAAGCCGCTGGTGCTCGACTACCGCGATCCCTGGAGCATCGACGTCGAGCCCGACCGCGTCCCCCTGCGCTGGCCGCGCGCCGCCCACGCCGCCCTCGAGGGCCAGCTTCTACGCCGCGCAGCGGGCGTCGCCTTCGTCAACGACGACATCCTCGCCCGCTACGAGGCCGCCTTCCCCAAGCCGCCCGGCGCGGACTGGCGGTCCATCCCCAACGGCTTCGACCGCGCCGAGTACGCCGACGTCGTGCCCCACCGCTTCGACCGTCCCACCGCCCTCTACACCGGCAGCTTCTACGGCGCGCGCAGCCTGGCGCCGGTGCTCGACGCGCTGGCGGCGGGCTGGGGGCCGGGCACCGAGGGGCTGCAGGTGCAGGTGTACGGCGAGCTGGATCCGGCCGGCGCGGCGTCGCTGGCCCGCCGCCCGCTGCCCGGCCGGGTCCACGTGCAGGGCCGCGTCCCCGCGTCGGCGATCATGCCGCTGCAGGCCGGCGCCGACGCGCTGCTGCTGGCGGTCGGCCCCGAGCACCGCACGGCGCTGACCGGCAAGGTGTTCGATTACGTCTGCGCCGGGCGCCCCATCCTGGGCTACGGCCCGGCCGACGCCGACGCCGGCGCCCTGGTGCGCGCCGCCGGCCTCGGCGCGTGGGTGGACGCCGCCGACACCGACGGCCTCGTCGCGGCGCTGCGCCAGGTGGAGGCGGGCACGCTGCCCTACGCGCCGCGCCCCGAGGCCCTGCACGGCTGGTCGGCCGAGGCGATGGCCGAGCGCACGGCGGCGCTGCTGGACGCCGTGTCGTAACCCCCCGAGATCACATCGACATCGAGCCCTTGCGGAAGTCGCTCTTGCCGATGTGCACGTTGATGCAGACCGGCGTGCCGGCCGCCGCCAGCCGCTTGGCCTCGTCGAGCGCGCCCTCGATCTCGTCGGCCTTCGTCACCAGGATGCCCTTGCCGCCGTAGCCCTCGGCCACCGTCTGGTAGTCGGTGCGCCGCAGCACGGTGCCGACGTCGTCGCCGAGGATGTCGCCCTGGTCGCGCGCGATCTGCGCCCACGCGGCGTCGGTGCCGATGACCGCGATGGGCGCCAGCCCGTGCCGCACGTAGGTGTCGAACTCGGCCAGGCTGTAGGCGCTCGATCCGTCGCCGTAGATGATCCAGACCTCGCTGCCCGGCCGCACGACGGCCGCGCCGGCCGCGAAGCCGCCGCCCACGCCCAGCGTGCCGAACACGCCGGGATCCAGCCACGACAGCGGCGCGCGCGGCCGCACGATGTAGCTGCACGTCGCCACGAAGTCGCCGCCGTCCACCACCAGCACGGCGTCGTCGGCCAGCTTCTCCTCGAGCTTCAGGAAGAAGTCGACCGGGTTGACCAGGCCCTCGGACACCGGCTCGGCCGCCTGCTCGGCGATCTCGGCGTCGCGCGCGTCCTCGCGCTCGCGCAGCGCCGCGAACCAGTCCTCGCGCGGCCCGATGGGCCCCACCGCCTCGGCGAGCTGGCGCAGGAAGTCGCCGGGGTGCATCTGGATGGGCAGCTCGGGCCGCCGGTTCATCTTCAGCTCGTCGGCGCTCAGGTTGGCCGCGATGACCGTCGCCTTGCTGCCGATCGACCGCCCGTAGCCCATGCGGAAGTCGAAGGGGAAGCCGCACACGATCACCACGTCGGCCGACTTCAGCGCCTTGGTGCGCTTGTGGCGGAACTGGATGTCGCTGTGCTGCCCCAACAGGCCACGCGCCATGCCACCGAGCCACGTCGGCACCCCCAGCGTGCGCACGGCGTCGGCCACCGCATGCGCGTCGGGTGTGTTCACCAGAGTCTGACTGCCAATCACCAAGGCAGGACGCTCGGCGTTGCGCAGCAGCTCGGCCGCCTTCGCCACCTGCTCCTCGGGCGTCGCCCGCCCGGGCAGCTTGAAGTCGGGGCGCGGCAGGTCGAGGTCGATGTGCGGCGCGTGGAACTGCCGGTACAGGTGCGCCTTCAGGTAGGTCTCGAGCGCCTTGGCCGCCAGCGTGTCCGCGTTCTTCACGCCGCTCTCGGTCAGGTACCACTCCTTGACCAGCTCCTCGTGGTACAGCACGTCGACCGGCACCTCGATGAAGACCGGCCCGGGCACGCCGCTCCGCGCGATCTCGATGGCCTTCTCGACGGTCGGCCCCAACGACTTCACGGTCTTCACGGTGGTCGCCCACTTGGTGATCGACCGCAGCATCGACAGCTGGTCGATGTCCTGCAACGAGCCGCGCCCCTTCAGCACCGTCGCCGCCGCGCCGCCGAACAGCAGCACCGGCGACTGCGCCATCTGCGCGTTCTTCAGCGCGGTCAGCGTGTTGGTGACGCCCGGCCCGGCGGTCACCGCGGCCACGCCCACGTTCCCGGTCATGCGCGCCACCGCGTCGGCCGCGAACACCGCGTTCTTCTCGTCGCGCACGTCCACGATGTGGATGCCGCGCTCCTTGGCGCCCACCAGGATCGGGCTGATGTGCCCGCCGCACAGGGTGAACAGGTGTCGCACGCCGTGGCGCGCCAAGACGTCGCCGATGATCGAGCCGCCGTTGTGTTCCATTTGGGCCTTCGTCCTCGCTCGGAAGGCGCCGACTGTAGCACCGTCGACCCCCGGGCGCATCCGACCGGCGCGCTCGCTCATCCGTCCCCCGGAACCACGCACGAGGCAACCATGGCCGCCGACGAACGCGCCCCGGGGCTGAACGTCCTGGGGCAACCGATCGCACCCTGCAGCCACCAGCCGCTGACCGGCTTCTTCCGCGACGGCTGCTGCAACACCGGCCCCGAGGATCGCGGGCGGCACGTCGTGTGCGCGCTGGTGACCGCGGAGTTCCTGCGCTTCAGCCGTGAGAAGGGGAACGACCTGAGCACGCCGGTGCCGCAGTTCGGCTTCCCCGGCCTGAAGCCCGGCGACCGCTGGTGCCTCTGCGCCCTGCGCTGGCGCGAGGCCCTCGAGGCGGGCGTCGCGCCGGACATCGTGCTCGAGGCCACCCACCAGTCCGCCCTCGAGGTCGTGGGCCTCGACGATCTGCTGCGCCACGCGGTGCCCCACGGCGGCGGCTGAGGCGCACGCCGTCCGCGCTCACTGGCCCCGCGCTCACTGGCCCCGCGCTCACTGGCCCCGCGCTCACTGGCCCCAGTGGCGCCGGATGACCTGTCGCACCGCCGCGCGCTTCATCGAGAAGTTCCGCGGCTGCCACGGCCCCGGGTACCACTTCCACAGGAACGACCCCACCACGCGATCGTCGTGCGCCACCATCTCGAGCGCGACGTCCAGGGCCCGCGCCTGCACCGCCTCGGCGTCGGGCCCGCCGTTGGTGTCGTCCCACGGCTTCTCGGCCGCCTGGGCCGACGCCGTGTAGCCCAGCTCGGTGAAGACGACGTACCGGCGCTGGGCGCGGCTGTACGCCCCCAGCGCCGCGAGGTGCTTCCGCCAGCCCGCGCGCAGGTTCGCCTCGGTCGGCGCCTCGCCGCCCTCGACCAGCGGGAAGTAGGCCTGCACGCCGATCACGTCGAGCGCGTCCCAGAACGGCACCTTCTGGTAGTCGGGCCAGTTGGCCGCGTAGGTCAGCGGCCCCTCGTAGACCGCGTCGACCGCGGCGATCACCCGCCGCCAGTCGGCCTCGCGGTGCAGCGTGCGGTCGAGCTCGGTGCCCACGACGAAGGCGTCGGCGCCCTTCGACGCCCGGGCCACCTGCACGATCCACGCGGTGTATTCGCCGAAGAACCGCTGCCACGCGGCCTCGTCGTCGAAGGTGATGTCGCCGCGCCAGCTGAATCGGCTGCCCCAGTAGCCCAGGTGCGGCTTGACCATCACCTTCATGCCCAGGCGGTGCGCCTCGGCGATGGGGCGGGTGATCCACGCGGGGGGCGGGTCGAGCGCCAGGCGGCGCCACTGCGGCACGCCGCCGTCCTCGCGGATGCCGGCGTAGGGGTGGATGGCCACCCACTCGACGCCCAGCGCCTTCAGCTCGCGCAGGCTGTCGACCATGGCGTCGGTGCCCCACTCGACGCCGTCGGTCGGGCACGACACGGTCATGCCGCGCACCTTGTGCGCCGAGGTCGGCGGCGCGCTGCCGGTCAGCAGGGCGAGGACGAGCAGCCCGAGCCAGCTCATGGGCGGCCGCGCGGGCTCAGCGCTCGCCCTTCACGCCCAGCAGATCGGGCATGCCCATGCCCTCGAACATGCGCCGCTGCACCTGCCGGCAGGCCTCGTTGACGGCCTTGGGCCCGTCGCCCGAGAAGGCGTCGACCACCGTGCGCAGGGGCCGCTCGCCGGCCGGCATCTCGACCAGCTCGGCGATGCAGTCGGCCACCCGCGCGGGATCCGGCGCGTCGTCGGCCTGCAGCTTCGCCATCACCCCCGACCACATCGCCGCGGGCAGCGCCTTCAGCTCGTCGCCGTAGGTGTCGATGCGGGCCTCGTCCTTGGGCGCGGCCAGGCCCGACGCGAAGCTGGTCGCGAAGGCGCCCGGCTCGACGATCACCACGTCGACGCCGGTGCGCGCCAGCTCGTAGCGGTAGGACTCGGCCAGGGCCTCGAGCGCGAACTTGCTGGCGGTGTAGGGGCCGCAGAAGGGGACGACGATGCGGCCGAGGCCGCTCGAGATGTGCACCAGCAGGCCCTGCCCGCGCTCGCGCATGTGCGGCAGCACCGCGCGGTTCAGGCGCTGGACGCCGAACACGTTCACCTCGAACAGGTTGCGCACCTGGTCGACGGTGAAGCCCTCGGCGAAGCCGGCCACGCCGTAGCCGGCGTTGTTCACCAGGACGTCGATGCGCCCCTCGAGCTCGATCGCGCGGGCCACGGCGGCGTCGACCTTGGCGTCGTCGGTGACGTCCAGCGCGAGGATGTGCACCGCGCCCGGCTGCTGTTTGGCGAAGTCGTGCAGCTCGAGGGCGCGCTCGGCGTTGCGCCCCTCGGGATCGCGCATGGTGGCGAAGACGGTGTGACCGCGGCGCACGAGCGCCTTGGTGGTGAGCAGGCCGAAGCCGCTGCTGCTGCCGGTGATCAAGACGGTGTGGGACATGGCGCTCGCCGTGGTTGCAGGTTGCAGGACAGATGCCGCGACAGCGTACACCGTTTCGGGGCGTGGCATCGAGCGTCGGCTTCGCCGCGCGCCCGCCACCGAATGGCATTCGGTGTCGGAATGTCTGCGCTGGTCGCGCGTTTTGTCGGCGTCGCACGCGCGGGTGGACTCAAGCTGACTGGCCGTGCGACCGTTGCGAGCAGGCATGGGCAGCGCGGGCATCTCGATGGTGGGAACAGAGGGGCGGACACCCGGCGCGACCGGGCTCCGGCGCGTCTCGGTCGTCGCCTGCCTGGCCGCGCTCGCCCTGGCCGGCAACCTGGGCGCGCTGGGCATCCTGTTCCGGGTCGACTGGCTCTTCGGCTCGATCGCCAGCCTGCTGGCGGCCCGCCTCCTGGGCCCCGCCGCCGGCGGCACCGTCGCCCTGCTCGGCAGCCTGTGCACCTGGTCGCAGTGGGGCCACCCCTGGGCGATCATCGTCTTCACGCTCGAGGCCGTCTGGGTGGGCAAGGCCTGGCGTCGCGCGGGCGGCAACGTCGTCGTGGCCGACTTCGCCTTCTGGCTGCTCGTGGGCGCCCCGCTGGTCGCCTTCTTCTACGCGGGGGTCCTCGGGCTCGGCGGCCGGGACACCCTCTTCATCGTCCTCAAGCAGTGCAGCAACGGCCTCTTCAACGCGCTGCTGGCGTCGATGCTGGCCACGCTGACGCCGGTGGGCCGCCTGCTGGGCGCGCCCCGCCGCCTGCCCACCATGGCCGACGTCGTCTTCCAGGCGACCGCGTTCATGGTGCTGGTGCCGACGCTGCTGAACCTGGTGCAGTCCAGCCGCCACGGGTGGTTCGATCGCGAGGCGGCGGTCGCCGAGCGCATGGACGACCTCGCCCACCGCGTGGACGCCGACGTGCAGACGCTGCTCGGCCGTCACCAGGCGGCGGTCGGGGCCCTCGCCGAGGGCGCCGCGCGGCTGGGCGTGGCGGCCTCGCCCCAGCTCGAGGCCGTCGCCGCGGCCATCGCCCGCGCGAACCCCGACCTGCACAACGTCTACGTGGCCGATCCCTTCGCCCGCACCGTCGTCTTCCACCCGCCGCTCAACGCCGAGGGTCGCTCGACCCTGGGCCTGGACTTCAGCGATCGCCGCTACGTCCAGGTGATGGCCCGCACCCACCGCCCGGTGATCTCGCAGGTCTTCGCCGGTCGCGGCGGCGTGCACACGGCCATCGTCACGCTGGGCGCGCCGGTGCTGGACGATCACGGGCTGCTGCGCGGCTTCGCGGTGGGCGCCCTCGATCTGGCCCGGCTGCGCGGCCACCTCGAGGCGCTGCGCGAGGACGAGGACGACGGCCTCGACGTGACGATCGTCGACGAGACCGATCGCGTGGTGGCCTCGACCGTCGAGGGCGTGCGCCCCCTCGATCCGGCCCCGCGCCCGGTGGCCGGCTCGGCCCAGCCCACCCGCGCGCCCGGCCTGGCGCGTCTGGAGCGCGGCGCGGGCGGCGAGCCGGCGATGAAGCGCAACCACGACGCGCTCTACGTGCGCCACCGGCCGCTCGAGGCCCTGGCGGGGTGGCGCATCGAGCTGCGGGCGCCGGTCGCGCCGGTGCGGGGCGAGCTGTTCGACGACGCGATCCGCACGCTGGCCGTCGCCCTGGCGTTCATGGTGGTGGCGCTGCTGGCCGCCTTCGGCCTCGGCCGGCTCCTGGGCGATCCGCTCGCGGCGCTGGCCCGGCGCTCGAGCGGCCTCGCCGACGCGCAGGACGACGCGGCGCCGCCGATCGCGTCGAACATCCGCGAGATCGCCGGCCTCGTGGGCGACTTCGACCGCATGACCGCCTCGCTGCGCGCCACCTTCGCGCAGCTCGAGGCCCGCCGCTCGGCGCTGGCCCGCGAGGTCGACGAGCGGCGGCACGCCGAGGCCGCCCTGCGCCGCGAGGAGGGTCGCCTGCGGGCGCTGTTCCACGCGGCCCCCTTCGGCGTGCTGCTGGCCGACGCGGACGGCCGCGTGGTGCGGGCCAACCCCCGCGCCGGCGCGCTCTTGGGGCGCGATCCCGAGGCGCTCGCGGGGACGCCGGTGGACGCGCTGATCGAGGGCCTCGACCCGCACCGGCCGGGCGAGGTGCTGCCCGCCGACGGCACCGCGCTGCGCGCCGACGGCGTCCGCATCCCCGTCGACCTGGCCTGCGCCGCGCTCGATCTGCCCGACGGCCCGCACGCGCTGTGGGCGCTGGTCGACGTGACCGAGAAGCGCAAGGTCGAGGCGGCGCTGCACGAGCAGGAGCGCATGGTCGCCGTCGGTCAGCTGGCCGCCGGCATCGCCCACGACTTCAACAACCTGCTGACCGCCATCGGCGGCTCGGCCGAGCTGCTCGGGCTGGCCGAGGGCCTCGACGCGGAGCAGCGCGAGGACGTCGACGTCATCCGCCAGCAGACCGCCCGCGCGCGCGACCTCGTCGGGCGCATCCTCGACTTCGGGCGCCGCAAGGTGCTCGATCGCGCGCCGGTGCCGGTCGGCCGCACCCTGCGCTACCTGGCCGGCTTGCTGGCCCGCTCGGTGCCGCCGGGGGTGCAGGTCGAGGTCGAGCCCGTCGACGATGGGCTGACCGTCCTGGCGCACGAGGGCCAGCTGGTGCAGGCGCTGACGAACCTGGCGCTCAACGGGGTCGACGCGATGGACGGCGAGGGCCGGCTGACGCTGTCGGCCGAGGTGCACGACGACCGCGTGGCGTTGGTGGTGGTCGACGAGGGGCGGGGCATGGACGCCGCCACCGCGGCGCGCGCCTTCGAGCCCTTCTTCACCACCAAGGCGCCCGAGCGGGGCACCGGGCTGGGGCTGGCGCAGGTGTACGGCATCGCCAAGCAGCACGGGGGGCAGGCGCGCCTCGACAGCACGCCGGGCCAGGGCACGCGGGCGACGGTCGAGCTGCCCCGCGCGGCGGCGCCGCCGACGGCCTCGACGGCCACCCCGGCGCCCCGGGCCGCGCGCCCCGGCCTGCGCGTCCTGGTGGCCGAGGACGAGCAGCCGGTGCGGCGCGTCGTCGAGCGGCTGCTGGGCGAGCTGGGCCACGTCGCCCGGGTGGTGGCGAGCGCCGAGGCGGCGCTCGACGCGCTCGCCGAGGCGGACTTCGACGTCCTGGTGACCGACGTGGTGATGCCCGGCATGGGCGGGCGCGCGCTCGTGGCGCGGCTGCGCGCCGAGCGCCCGCGGCTGCCGGTGGTGGTGATGTCCGGCTACCCGCTGGGGGCCGACGACGCCTCGTGGGCGGGCGCGCGCGGCTTCTTGACCAAGCCCTTCGACGCCGAGGCCCTCGGGCGCGCCCTGGCCTCGGCGGTCAGCCCGGCGCCGGCGGCGTCGACGGGGCCTCCGGCGAGTACTTGATGCGGAAGATGCAGGCCTCGGCGCCGTGGCGGCGGCAGCGCTCGTGCGCCACCAGCGGCCGCCCCGCGCCGTAGCGCGCCGCGACCTCCATCAGCAGGCCCTCCTGCAGCACGCAGTTGTAGGGGGCCGAGTAGCGCACCCACAGCATGCCGGCCTCGGCGCGCGTGACCTCGAAGGCCCCCTCGACCGGCTGGCAGAAGTGCTCGTGCGCCGCCTGCACCGCCTCGATGGCCTCGCGCACGCTGCGGATCGGCATCTTCGACAGGCTGACGTCGACCACCGTGCGGCCCACCTCGCGGCCGTGGCGCAGCATCGCGCCCCAGCCGAAGCCGTCCTCGAGGAAGTCGGTCAGCTCGACGTACAGGCTCACCGGGTAGTAGGCGTCGTCCTTCACCTGCGCCAGCTCGGCGCGGCGCGGGAAGTCCTCGAGCAGCACGTCGGGATCGGAGAGCGCGCGCACGACCGTGTTGATCGTGACGCCGAGCAGCTTCACCTCGTCGCTCATGGGCTCTCCTCGGCCGTCTCGGGCCCCAGGGTGAAGCGAAAGCGGGCGCCGCGTTCAGGTTCGCTGTCCGCCTCGATGCGCCCGCCGTGCGCGCGCACGGCCTGCCGCGCGGTGGCCAGCCCCAGGCCGACGCCGTCGAAGTCGCGCGGGCTGTGCAGGCGGGTGAAGGGGCGGAAGACGTCGGCGGTGAGGGTGGGATCGAAGCCCACGCCGTTGTCGGTCAGCGTGAAGCGCGCGGGCGTCGTCTCCTCGACGGTCAGCGCGATGCGCGCCCCCGGCGTCTGGCCGGTGTACTTCCACGCGTTGTCCAGCAGCACCTCGAGCAGCACCAGCACCAGGGCCGGATCGGCCTGCACGACGGCGCGGTCGGGCAGATCGACCCGCACCGCCCGATCGGGGGCCAGCGCGCGCAGCCCGGCCACCACCCGGCGCGCGACGCCGGCCACGTCGACCGCCTCGCGGCTCGGCTCGGCGTGGTGCAGGCGAGCCAGGCGCAGCAGCGCGCTCAAGAGCTCGGCCATGTGCGCGGCCGAGGCGGCGACCCGCTCGAGCAGGTCGCGATCGTCGGGCACCAGCTGCTCGCCGCAGGTGTCCAGCAGCAGGCTGACGAAGCCCTCGATGGTGCGCAGGGGCGAGCGCAGGTTGTGCGAGGCGCTGAAGACGAAGGCCTCGAGCTGCTCGTTGGCCCGGGCCAGCTCGCGCGTCCGCGTCGCCACGCGCTCCTCGAGCTCGGCGTTCAGCGTGCGCACGGCCGCCTCGCTGGCCTCGAGGGCGCGCGTCTTCTCGCCCAGCGCGCGGTGGGCCTCCTCGACCTGCCGCACGCGCTCGGCCAGCTCGCCGGCCTGCTGCACCACCAGCAGCCGCTGCCGGTGCAGCTCGAGGAACACCTGCACCTTGCTGCGCACGATGACCGGGTCGAGGGGCTTGACCAGGAAGTCCACCGCGCCCGCCTCGTAGCCCGCGAAGACGCTGTCGGGGGGCTGCTCGATGCCGGTGACGAAGATGATCGGCGTCGAGCGCGTGCGGCGGCGCGCGCGCATCAGGCGGGCCACCTCGAAGCCGTCCAGATCGGGCATCTGCACGTCCAGCAGCACCACCGCGAAGTCGTGGGTGCGCATCGCGCGCAGCGCCTCGGCGCCGCCGCCCGCCGTGTGCAGCTGCACGTCGGGCCCCTCGAGCACCGCGGCCAGGGCCTGCAGGTTCGCCGGCCGATCGTCCACCAGCAGGACGTCGAGCGGCATCACGACCCGGCCTCGAGCACCTGCCCCAGCGCGGCCCACAGCCGCGCGGTGTCCACCGGCTTGGACACGTAGGCGTCCGCGCCCGCGTCGAGGCAGCGCTGGCGGTCGCCGGGCATCGCGCGCGCGGTCACCGCGATCACCGGCAGCCGCGCGTGCCGCGGATCGGCGCGCAGGCGGGCCAGCACGCCGTAGCCGTCGAGCGTCGGCATCATCATGTCCAGCAGCACCACGTCCACGTCGTCGCGCTCGGCCAGCAGATCCAGCGCGGCGTGGCCGTCGTCGGCCTCGATCACCCGCACGCCGGCCGACTCGAGCACCTCGGCCAGCACGTAGAGGTTGCGGACGTCGTCGTCCACCACCAGCGCCGTGCGGCCGCCCAGATCGGGCGGACCCTCGCGCTCGGCGCCCGGGCTGCGCTCGAGGCGGCCGAGGAAAAGCAGCACCTCGTCGAGCAGCCGCTCGTCCGACCGCGGCCCCTTCAGGATCAGGGCCTCCGCGTGGCGGTGCACCGAGCGCAGGTCGTCGCCCTCGAGATCGCGCCCGGTGTAGACGACCACCGGCATCAGGTGGGCGTCCGGGCGGCCGCGGAGCGTGGTGATCAGGTCGAGACCGGTCAGCGCGCCGGGCAGGCCCAGGTCGACGACGGCGCAGTCGGGCGGGTGCCGGTCCAGGGCGGCCAGGGCGGCGTCGGCGTCGCCCACCGCGTCGATCGTGATGCCCGGGCCCGCCAGCAGGGCGGCCAGCTGGTCGCGCAGCGCGGCGTCGTCCTCGACCACCAGCACGCGGCGCGGGCGCCGGGCGGTGTGGGCCAGCAGCGTCGACAGCAGGGCGTGGATGGCCTCGGCGTCGACGGGCTTCTCGAGGTAGCCGACGGCGCCGGCGGCCTCGGCGGCGCCCGGCGTCGCCGCGTGGGCGCTGACGAGGTGCACCGGCACGTCGTGGCAGCCGGGCTGCTCGCGCAGGGCGCGCAGCACGGCCCAGCCGTCCATGTCGGGCAGGCCGACGTCGAGCACCACGCCGCACAGCCGCAGCGTCGCGGCCAGGCGCAGCGCGGCGGCGCCGTCGCGGGCGACCACCACGCGCAGGCCCCGCGCCTGGCCCAGCTGCACCAGGCCGCGCGCGAAGCCGGGATCGTCCTCGACCACCAGCAGCACGCGGTCGCCGGGGCGGATGCTGTCGCGATCGTCGCGGGCGGCGGCCAGCGGGGGCTCGGCCGCGCGCCGCGGCGCCGGGGGCGCGCTGTCCGCGCGGTGGACGGGCGTGTCGACCGGCAGCGACAGGGTGCACGTCGTGCCCTCGCCCGGCGCGCTGGTCAGCCCCAGCGTGCCGCCCAGCAGCTCGGCCAGCTGCCGCGCGATGGCCAGGCCCAGCCCCGTGCCGCCGAAGCGCCGCGCCGTGCCTTCGTCCGCCTGACGGAACGCCTCGAAGACCTCGGCCTGCCGATCGGCCGCGATGCCGATGCCGGTGTCGGCCACCGTCAGGGTCCACCAGGCCGCGCCGTCGGGGCCCGGCGTCGCGGCGGGCGCCGCGAGCACGATCACCTCGCCGTCCTCGGTGAACTTCAGCGCGTTGGCGATCAGGTTGCGGACGATCTGCCCCAGCCGGTGCGGATCGGTGCGCACCACCCGCGGGGCGCCGGGCGCCGCGCTCCAGGTCAGCTCGAGCCCCTTCGTGGCGGCCTGCGGCGCGAAGGTGGCGCCGACGTCGTCCAGCCAGCGGCCCAGGTTGACCGGCTCGGGCACGACCTCGACGCGGCCCGCCTCGATCTTGGCGAGATCGAGCACCTCGTCGATCAGCCGCAGCAGATCCTGCCCGGCGCGGCGGATGGTGCGCGCGAAGTCCACCTGCTTGGCGGTGAGGTTGCCGGTGGCGTCGTCGGCCAGCAGCTTCGACAGGATGAGCACGCTGTTGAGCGGCGTGCGCAGCTCGTGGCTCATGTTGGCGAGGAAGGTCGACTTCGACCGGCTGGCGGCCTCGAGCGCGGCGGCGCGCTGCTGCAGCACCGCGCCCGCCCGGCGCAGCTCGCGGTTGCGGGCGTCGACCTCGCTCTGATCGTCCATCAGCGCCCGCGTCTGGCGCTCGAGCTCGGCGTTGGCCACCCGCAGCTCCTCGCGCTGCGCGGCCAGCCGGGCCTCCGAGCGGGTCAGGGCGGCGGCGCGCGCCTCGAGCGCGGCGTTCCGGGCCTCGAGCTCGCCCTGCTGCCGGGCCTGCGCCGTGAGCGCGCGCACCTGCCCCTGCAGGCGGTCGACCTCGGCGCGCAGGCGCGCGGCCTCCTCGCGGGTGGCTTCCTCGGGTGTGTCTCTCATGTCCGAGGGCAGCACACCACCCTCGGGCGCGGAAGGCAACCACCCCGGCTCAGCGGGGCGGCAGGCCCCAGCGCCGGGCGCGCAACTCCCAGGCGCCGTCGGTGGTCAGCGCGGGCCCCAGGGTGGGCGCGAGGGCCAGCAGCTCGGCCTCCAGCGCGGGGCTCGCGCCCACCACGATCAGGCCGCTGCCGTTGAGCGCCTTCTTGCGCCGCTCGAGCGACGCGGTGATCAGGTCGAGCGCCAGGGCGGGCACGCCGGCGTCCTGCAGGCGGCGGTGAACGGCGTTGGGACGGGTGAGGCTCTTGATGGGATACCACAGCAGGGCGTGCGCGTCGGCGCGGGCGGCGCAGAGGGCGATCAGGGCGTCGGCCACCTCGTCCCACTCGGCCTTGCGGGTGAAGGGCGGATCGACGAAGGCCAGCAGGCGGCCGGGCGCGCCGTGGTGGGCCTCGAGGACGGCCAGGCCGTCGCCCGCGCGCACCTCGACGCGGGGATCGTCGAGGTGCCGCGCGAGCTCGGCGCGCACGTCGTCGATCAGCTCGACCAGCACCAGGCGATCCTGGGGCCGCAGGGCGCCCAGGGTGAAGCGGGGCGAGCCGGGGTAGGTGCCGCCCCGGTTCGGCGTGCGGCGGCCCGCGGCGGCGTGCCACGCGCGCACCGCGGCCGGCGCGTCGGGCGGCAGGCCGCCGTCGAAGCGGCCCACGCCGGCCGTCCACTCGCCGGTGGGCCCCAGCACGTAGCGGCCCGCGCCGGCGTGGGTGTCCACGACCGTCAGCGGCGCGGCGTCCGCGGTCAGCGCGCGCAGCACGGCGCCCAGCGCGACGTGCTTGAAGACGTCGCCCAGGTTGCCGGCCTTGAACTGGTGGCGGTAGTCGAAGGGCTGGTCGTGCTTGCTCATCCCGGGCGCTCCGTCCATGGCGGGCGCCATGGTGGAGCAGCCCGGGCGGCGCGTCCATCAGGGGCGCGAGAACACCTGAATCTGCCGGTTGGCGGGATCCTCGTCGTCGACGAACTCGATCTGCAGCGTGCCCCCGTCGACGCAGTAGGCGGCGCGCTCCTCGTCGCCGCCCTCGCTGCTGAAGAAGACGAGCTCGTTGCCCTCGATGCGGTAGCCCGACATCGACGTGCGCTCGGTCGCCTCGACCTCTTCGCGGCTGCAGGTGCAGCCGTCGCCCTCTTCGACGCACATGCCGTCGTCGAAGACCCCGGCCAGCTGGGCGCAGTCGCGGGGCAGGTCGTTGGCGTCGAAGCAGGCGAAGGGCACGTGCAGCGACTGCCGCGTGGTGCGGCTGCGCTCCTCGTAGGTCACGAGATCGGCGTCGAAGGTCGCGCTCGCGTCGATGATCAGCTCGCCGCCGAAGGTGGCCTCGGGGCAGGCCTCGGCGATGGGGTTGTCGCCGCCCTCGAGGAAGATGGCGACGCAGATGTCGGTCCAGTTCCACGCGCCGGCGACGTCGCCGCCGCAGGCCGCGAAGGTGTCGAGCACGTCGCGGCACTCGCTGGCGATCACCGCGCCGCCGCCCTCGACCCACACCACGCTGAAGCGCGTGAAGTGATCGGTCTTGCCGCACACCTGGCCGCCCTCGGTGGTGAGGTCGTCGAGCGCCACCCAGCGATCGCCGTCCTGCCACGCGACCGCGGCCTCCATGCCCTCGGGCGCCTCACCGGCGAAGTCGATGCACAGGGTGACCGGCATCTCGAACTGCAGGCCGTCGGGCCCGAAGTCGTAGATGGGGGTCTGCGTGTCCTGGCCGGCCGGCTCGACGGCCACCGTGATGGTGGTGTCGGCGGGCAGGGCGCCCGCGGGGATGTCGAGGGCCGCGGTGCCGTCGCCCGCCTCGACGGTGCCGCCCTCGGCCGCCGTCACCGCCTGCTCGACCGCGCCGGGCGTGCCGCCCATGCCGCCCATGCCCGGCTCGCCGCCGGCCCCCGGCGTGCCGCCCATGCCCGGCTCACCGCCAGCGCCCGGCGTGCCGCCCATGCCCGGCGCGCGCCGCCGGCGCCCGGCGTCCCGCCCATGCCCGGGGTGCCGCCCGCGCCCGGGGTGCCGCCCGCGCCCGGCGCGCCGCCCGCGCCGGCGTCGCTGCCCCCGCCACCGCCGCTGTCGCCGTCGTCGCAGCCCATCGCGAGCGCGGCCACCAGGGCCGCCGCAAAGATCGTCCGCTTCATCGCAAATCCTCCCCACACGTCGGCGCGCCGCTCACCCCACGTGAGCCGCCCGCTCGGCGTGATCTATCGTCCTTGTCCGACCGATGCGCAACAAGACAGCGCACGTTCGGGGAGGTTCCGCGGCGGGGCGCTCGAATGATGTTCAGGTGGGGCGGCCCATCGGCAGCACGGCGACCGGGCAGGTGGCCCGGCGCAGCACCTTGTCGGTCACGCCGCCGAGCACGAAGGTGCGCACGCTGCTGGGCGCGTGGCGCCCCATCACGATCAGCTCGGCCCCCTCGCTGCGCGCGACGTCCAGCAGCACCTCGGCGGGATCGCCCCAGTGCACCTGCACCTCGATGCCCATGGGCGACTCGGCGGCGTGCGTGGCCGACAGATCGCGCAGCAGGTCGTCGGCCATGGTGAACAGCTTCTCCTTCACGTCATCGGCCGCGTACGCGCGGGACAGGGCCGCCCAGACGTGCTCGGCGACGGCGACCACGTGCACCAGCACCAGGCGGGCGTGGGGGGCGTGGTGATGTTCGAGGGCGTAGGAGAGGAGGCGGCGGGTCTCGGGGCTCAGGTCGCTGGCGACGACGAGGGTGCGGGGGGCGGTGATGCTCATGACGACCTCCTGGCGGTGGCCCCGTCCGATGCTGCGAGGCACGTGCCAGCCGCGGGGCGTCCGCGCGCCGGTGGACCGGTTACGCCGACGTGACCCCGGCGACGGACGCGACGCGAAACCTCCCAACTCTGGTAACCTCGCCGGGCAGCCCGGGGCGCCGCGCGCGGCGCCCCGATCGGGGGGCTTCTCGGGGGGACGCATGCGACGTGCACGGTGGGTGCTGTGGTCCGCGGTGGTGTGGGCGTGGGCCTGTGACGACGGCGGCAGCGTGGCCGGCGGCGGCGGTGACACGGGCGGGGGGACGGAGGGGCGGCAGGACGCCTCGCCGGTCGACGCCGCGCCGCCCGCCGACGCCGCGCGGCGGACGCCGCGCCGCCCGCGCCCGACGTCGGGCCGCCCTGCCCCGCCGAGACCGCGCGCGCCAGCGACGGCACCTGCCGCCCGACGTGCAACGCGGGCACCTGCCTCGACGGGCACTGCGCCGCCACCGGCGTGTGCGAGCCCGGGCCCTGCAGCGGCGACGCCGACTGCGTGGGCGACGGCTGGTGCGACGACGGCCGCTGCCGGCCGCCCTGCGTCAACGACGGGCAGTGCGGCCTCGGCCGTCTGTGCGAAGAAGGTCGCTGCACCAAGGATCCCGCCTGCGCCGACGCCGAGATCTGCGGCAACGGCGCCGACGACGACTGCACCGGCGTCATCGACGATCCCGATCAGTGCGGCGGCTGCGTGGCCGATCAGCCCTGCGACACCGGGCTGACCGGCGACTGCGCGCCCGGGCGCACGGCGTGCGAAGGCGAGAACACGACCTGCGCGCCCATCGCGCCGTTGGGCGACGAGCTGTGCAACGGCATCGACGACGACTGCGACGGCACGCTGGACGAGGGCTACGAGACGCTGGGTGAGGCCTGCGATCTGGGCGGCGTCGGCGACTGCGCGGGCCGCGGAAGCTGGGTGTGCTCGGCCGACGGCACCCAGCTCGTCTGCCGGGGCGACGACGAGGCGATGGCCGAGCGCTGCAACGGCCTCGACGACGACTGCGACGGGCGCGTCGACGAGATCTGGCCGACCGTGGGCGACGAGTGCGCCGACGGCGTGGGGCGGTGCGCGGTGCGCGGGCGCGTGCGGTGCAGCGAGGACGGCGCCGACGCGGCGTGCGACGTGGCCGCGGGCCAGCCGGTGGACGAGGCGTGCAACGGTCTGGACGACGACTGCGACGGGACGACCGACGAGGGCTTCGGCGACGTCGGGCAGCCCTGCGCCGAGGGCGAGGGGGCGTGCCGCGTCGAGGGCACGGTGCGCTGCGCCGACGACGCGATGACGACGTTCTGCAGCGCGACGCCCGCGGCCCCGGGGGTCGAGGACTGCAACGGCCTCGACGACGACTGCGACGGGACGGTGGACGAGGGGCTGGCCGGCGCGGCGCTGAGCCGGGCGTGCTTCGAGGGGCCGGTCGACGCGCGGGGCCGCGGCGTGTGCATGGACGGCGAGCAGACCTGCGTGGACGGGCGCTGGGGCGCCTGCGAGGGGGCCGTGGGGCCCGGCAACGAGCAGTGCAACGGCCTGGACGACGACTGCAACGGGGCGATCGACGACGACGGGCGCGGCGGCAGCCTGCGGGCACCCTGCTACACCGGCGATCCCAACACGCTGGGCCTGGGCGCCTGCACCACCGGCGTGCAGCGCTGCGTGCTGGGCGAGTTCACCGCGTGCGAGGGCGAGGTCGTGCCGCGCGCCGAGGTGTGCGATCAGACCGACGAGGACTGCGACGGGACGGTCGACGAGGGGCTGGGCGGCTGCGAGTGCGAGGCGGGTGAGACCCGCGCGTGCTACGGCGGGCTGCCGGCCACGCGCGGCGTCGGGCGCTGCGTCGCCGGGCAGCAGGCCTGCGGCGCCGACCTGCGCTGGGGGCCGTGCGACGGGGCCGTGCTGCCCGCGGCCGAGCAGTGCAACGGCGTCGACGACGACTGCGACGGGGCGACCGACGAGGGGGTGGTCGGGGGTCAGGCCGCGTGCGCCGTGGGCGTGGGCGCGTGCCGCGCCGAGGGCACCCGCGTGTGCGATCCGGCCGCCGGCGAGGTGGGCTGCGACGTCGATCCCGGCGAGCCGGTGGGCGAGCGCTGCGACGGCCTCGACAACGACTGCGACGGGCGCAGCGACGAGGCCTTCCCGGTGGGCACCTTCTGCACCGGCGGCGTCGGCGCCTGCCGCGCGGGCGGCACGCTGGCCTGCAACGCCGAGAACGAGGTCGAGTGCGCCTTCGACGCCGGCGAGCCGATCGACGAGCTGTGCAACGGCGCCGACGACGACTGCGATGGCCGCACCGACGAGGGCTTCGACGTGGGGGTGGCGTGCGCGGCCGGCGAGGGCGCGTGCGTGCGGCAAGGCGTGAAGGTGTGCGCCGGCGTGCGGCGCACCACCTGCGACGCGGTGCCCGGCCAGTCGACCATCGAGGCGTGCAACGGCGAGGACGACGACTGCGACGGTTTCGTCGACGAAGGCCAGATGGTGGGCGTGCCCTGCCGGGTGGGCGTCGGCGTGTGCGAGACGCTGGGCGTGCGGGTATGCGCGCCCGAGGGCGGCACGGTGTGCAACGTGGCGCCGCCCGCGCCGGGAGTCGAGACGTGCAACGGGCTGGACGACGACTGCGACGGGCGCAGCGACGAGGGGCTGGGCGTGCTGGGGCCCTGCAACACCGGGCGGCCCGGCGTGTGCGCCGCGGGCCAGCGGGTGTGCGTGAACGGGGCGCCGGTGTGTCAGCAGACCGAGCAGGGCGATCGCGAGACCTGCGACGGCGTCGACGAGGACTGCGACGGGCGCATCGACGAGGCGCAGGGGCAGCAGGCGTGCGGCCTGGGGCCCTGCCGGCGGGTGCTGCCGGCGTGCCTCGACGGGGAAGAGGTCGAGTGCGATCCGCTGGTCGGCGCGCTGCCCGACGAGCTGTGCAACGGCGTCGACGACGACTGCGACGGGCGCACCGACGAGGACACGACGATCGACGGGCAGAGCTGCGGCGTGGGCGTCGGGGCCTGCGCGCGGGCCGGCACCGCGCGGTGCGTCGACGGGGCGCGGGTGTGCGACGCGGTGGCCGGGCAGCCGAGCAACGAGGCCTGCGACGGCGAGGACGACGACTGCGACGGGCGGGTGGACGAGGACAGCATCGGCGCGCAGGAGCGGTGCTTCGCCGGCGAGGGCGGGTGCCGCGTGTTCGCGCAGCCGGTGTGCGTGGACGGCGAGCGGGCCTGCCCGGCCGAGGCGGCGCCGCCCGGCGACGAGGTGTGCAACGGCGAGGACGACGACTGCGACGGGCAGCTCGACGAGGGCTTCGCCAGCGTGACCTGCGGGCTCGGCGTGTGCCGGCACGCGGTGCCCGCCTGCGACGGCGGGCAGCCCGAGCCCTGCGATCCGCTGCAGGGCGCGGCCAACGAGGTGTGCAACGGGCTGGACGACGACTGCGACGGGACGGTGGACGAGCAGACGCCGGGCGTGGGCGAGGCCTGCGCGCGCGGCGTCGGGCCCTGCCGCGCCGAGGGGCTGACGGTGTGCGCCGAGGGGCGCATCCAGTGCGGGGCGGTGCCCGGGGCGCCCGGCGACGAGCTGTGCAACGGGCTGGACGACGACTGCGACGGGCGCCAGGACGAGGCGCCGGTGGACGTGGGCCAGCCCTGCGGCGAGGGCATCGGCGGGTGCCGCCAGGACGGTCGCATCGTGTGCCGGCAGGGCGCGCCGGTGTGCGACGCGCGGGCCTTCGAGCCGCAGGACGAGCTGTGCAACGGGCGCGACGACGACTGCGACGGATCCAGCGACGAAGAGCTGGGCACGTTCGTGTGCGGGCGCGGCGTGTGCCGGCGGACGTTGGCGCAGTGCAGCGACGGCGGGCCGGTGGGCTGCGCGCCCTTCGAGGGGGCCACGCCCGAGGTCTGCGACAACGAGGACGACGACTGCGACGGGCGGGTGGACGAAGAGGCCGAGGGGGCCGGCGGGCCCTGCGCGGTGGGCGTCGGCGCGTGCCGGCGCGAGGGCACGGCCACCTGCCTCGGCGGCGCGGTGCTGTGCGACGCGCGGGCGGGCCTGCCGCGCTTCGAGACCTGCAACGGCGCGGACGACGACTGCGACGGGACGGTCGACGAGGGCTTCGACCTGGGCGCGCCGTGCACGGCGGGCGAGGGCGCCTGCGCGGCGCAGGGCGTGCGGGTGTGCGGGGGCGACGGGACGGTCACCTGCGACGCGCAGCCCGGGGCGGCCGGCGGCGAGACCTGCAACGGCGTCGACGATGACTGCGACGGCAGCACCGACGAGGCGGCGGGGCCGCCCGACACCTGCGACACCGGGACGCCCGGCGTGTGCGCGGCCGGGGTGCCGGTGTGCCGCGACGGGGCGCGCGCCTGCGAGCCGACCGCCCAGGCCACCGACGAGGTGTGCAACGGGCTGGACGACGACTGCGACGGCAGCACCGACGAGGGGCTGGGCACGATCGACTGCGGGCGGGGCATCTGCGCGCGGGCGCTGCCGGCCTGCACGAACGGCGCGCCGACGCGCTGCGAGCCGCGCGAGGGGG
Organism: Myxococcales bacterium; assembly: GCA_020633465.1. Taxonomy (GTDB): domain Bacteria; phylum Myxococcota_A; class Bradymonadia; order UBA7976; family UBA1532; genus JACKDN01. Next base: position 141,868 of record JACKDN010000011.1, on the reverse strand, counting down.
CCGAGGCCGCCGAGAGCTGCGACGGCGAGGACGACGACTGCGACGGCTTCGTCGACGAGTTCCCGCTCGAGCTGGGCCAGCCGTGCACGGCGGGCGAGGGGGCCTGCGCGCGGGGCGGCGCGCTGCGCTGCACCAACGGCAACCCGGTGTGCAACGTCGCGGCGGGCAGCCCGGTGGCCGAGCGCTGCAACGGGGTGGACGACGACTGCGACGGGACGATCGACGAAGAGGCCTTCGACGTGGGCCAGGCCTGCGCCAACGGTGTGGGCGCGTGCCGGCGCGAGGGCGCGCGCGTGTGCCAGGACGGCGCGCGGGTGTGCCCCGTCGAGCCGGGCGCGGGCGGCGACGAGGTGTGCAACGGCGTCGACGACGACTGCGACGGCACCACCGACGAGGGCTTCGCCGGCGGCATCCCCTGCGGGGTGGGCGCGTGCGCGCGGGTGATCCCGACCTGCGACGGCCAGCAGCCGGGGCAGTGCGATCCGCTCGAGGGCGCCCGCGACGAGGTGTGCAACGGCGTCGACGACGACTGCGACGGGACGACCGACGAGGACGTGGCCGAGGCGGTGGGCACGCCCTGCGTCGGCGGCCGCGGGGCCTGCACGGCGGCGGGCGTGACGGCGTGCATCGGCGGTGAGTACCTGTGCGACGCGGCGGTGGGTCAGCCGGGCGACGAGACGTGCAACGGGGTGGACGACGACTGCGACGGGCGGACGGACGAGCAGCCGAACGACGTCGGCCAGGCCTGCGAGAGCGGGGTCGGCGTCTGCGCGCGGCCGGGGCAGGTCATCTGCTCGAGCGGCGTGCCGACGTGCAACGTCGCGCCCGGGCCGGCGGGCGGCGAGACCTGCAACGGCCTCGACGACGACTGCGACGGCACCACCGACGAGGCGCAGGGCACCATCGTCTGCGGCCAGGGCGTGTGCCGGCGGTCGCTGGGCGCGTGCACCGACGGCGCGCCGACGGTGTGCGATCCCATGGCGGGCGCCAGCGACGAGCGCTGCAACGGCGCCGACGACGACTGCGACGGCTTCACCGACGAGGAGCTGGGCACGGTGCAGTGCGGCGCGGGGCGCTGCGATCACCAGGCGCCGCGCTGCCAGAACGGCCAGATCGTGCCCTGCGATCCCGTGCTGGGCGCCCGGCCCGAGACCTGCGACGGCGTCGACGACGACTGCGACGGCGTCGTCGACGAGGAGGCGCCGGGCACCGGCGTCGCGTGCGCGGTGGGCGTGGGCGAGTGCACGCGCACCGGGCGCACGGTGTGCCAGGGCGGCGCGCTGGGCTGCGACGCGGTCGCCGGGGCGCCGACCGACGAGGTGTGCAACAGCGACGACGACGACTGCGACGGGGCGGTCGACGAAGAGACCGTCGACACCGGCAACGTGTGCCGCAGCGGTGAGCTGGGCGAGTGCAACGGCGCCGGCATCACCTTCTGCCGCCAGGGTGAGATCGTGTGCCCCGCGATGCACCTGCCGCCCAGCCCCGAGCTGTGCGACGGGCTGGACAACGACTGCGACGGCATCGCCGATCAGGCCGCGCCCGACGGGCCCGACTGCGACGGCAACCTGCGCAACGACGACTGCGAGCTGGCGCTGGGTGATCAGGGCGACTGCAACGGCAACGGCGTGCCCGACGTGTGCGACATCGCGGCGGGCATCGAAGAGGACTGCAACCGCAACGGCATCCCCGACGGCTGCGCGGGCGACGGGGCGGGGTGCTTCGATCCGGTGCCGCCGACGGTGATCGTGCAGCTGAACCCGGGGGTGGCGCCGCCGGAGACCGAGTTCCAGGTGATCGTCGAGGCCGACGACGATCAGGGGCTGATCGAGGTCAGCGCGACGATCGACGGCCAGCCGCTGCCGCTGGACGCCAACGGTCAGGCGCGGTTCTCGCGCTTCACGCCCGGGCCCTTCGTGGTGCGGGCGCGGGCCATCGACTTCGGCGGCAACGTGGTGACCGACGAGGTCGAGGGGGTCGTGACCGATCCCACCGACACGACGCCGCCCGTGGTGGCGTTGGCGACGCCGCTCGCGGGGGCGGTGATCGACACGCCGACGCGGGTGACCGGCACCGTCAGCGACGCCAACCTGCTGCGGTGGTGGCTGTTCATCGGGCCGCCGGCGGATCCCGAGCAGCGGACGCTGGCGGTGGGGACCGATCCCGTGTCGAACGGGCGGCTGGGCATCATCGACGTGGCGCGGCTGCTGCCCCCGGGCGCGTGGACGCTGCGCCTGCGCGCGGCCGACTTCAACGGCGCGACGCGCGAGGTGGATCGCACGATCCTCATCGCGGGCTGCACGCCGCGCGGCGAGGAGTGCGACGGCGCCGACAACGACTGCGACGGGCAGGCCGACGAGTCGGGCGCGTGCCCGGATCTGGGGCCGCCGCTGGTGAGCATCGACGTGCAGCCGCCGCTGGCCGCGCCGGGATCGCCGGTGACGGTGACGGTGACGGCGACCGACGACATCGGCGTGGTGGCGACGACGCTCACCATCGACGGACAGGCGCGGGCGCTGGGCCCGGACGGGACGTTCACCTACACGCCGGGCGGCAGCGGGGTGTACGAGGCGGTGGCGACGGCGCGGGACGCCGAAGGCAACGTGGGCGAGGCGCGCGACTTCGTGCGCGTGCAGGTGGCCGCCGATGTCACGCCGCCGCGCGTGTTCATCAACAGTCCGGCGGACACGACGCGGCTGGGCATCGATCCGGTGACCGTGTTCGGCGACTTCGAGGACGCCAACCCCTATCGCTATCTGCTGCAGGTGAGCACCGACGCGGCGACCTGGACGACGGTGCACGAGGGGCTGGGGCCGCGGGACGACGAGCCGGTGGGCGACATCGACCCCACCACGCTGGCCGCGGGCGTGGTCTTCGTGCGGCTGGTGGGCGAGGACGTCAACGGGGCGTCCAACTTCCACCAGGTGGCCTACGTGGTGCCCGAGGGGCTGAGCGTGGGTGAGTTCCAGACGCGGGTGCGCGATCTGAACGTGCCGCTGCGCGGCATCCCGATCACCATCGACCGGGCGTACGACAGCCGGGATCGCTCCCCCGGCGACTTCGGCCACGGCTGGCGGCTCGAGGCGCAGCGGACGCAGGTGACCGAGGACATCCAGAGCAACGTGGCGGTGGTGCTGCCCGACGGGCGGCGCGAGGTGTTCGCCATCGCGTACGCGTTCCCGCCGATCTTCCCCTTCGGCACCATCAGCTACCACGCGCCGGCGGGGGTGCACTCGACGCTGGTGAACGAGGACGAGTGCCTGGCGGTGAACAGCCCGCAGGGGGTGGTGTGCTTCAGCACCGGGCGCACGCCGGCGGCGAGCATCAGCCGCTATCGGCTGACGACGCGCGACGGCACCGTGTACCGGGTGCACGATCAGCAGGGGCTGCTGACGGTCACCAGCCCCGGCGGGGACGTGATCACGTTCGAGCCGGATCGCATCAGCTCGACCACGGGCGTCGAGGTGCGCATCGACCGCGACGCGGACGGGCGGGTGACGCGGGTGACCGATCCGCTGGGCGGCGTGATCAGCTATCAGTACGACGCGCGCGGCGATCTGGTGCGGGTGGTCGATCAGGCCGGCGGCGAGCAGCTGTACGGCTACGACGCGAATCACTTCCTGCGCGACATCATCGGTCCCGACGGACACCGGCTGCGGCGCACCGAGTACGCCGACGGGCGCAAGGTGCGTGACATCGACGCGCTGGATCGGGTGATCAGCTACGACCACGACCTCGAGGCGAACACCGAGGTGGTGACCGATCGGCGCGGCGGGACGACGACCTACGTCTACGACGACGCGGGCCGAATGCTCCGCCGGGTGGACGCGCTGGGCAACGAAGGCACCTTCACCTACGACCCGGCCGGCAACCTGCTGAGCGAGACGCTGCCCGACGGGCGCACCTATGACTATGCCTACGACGGGCGGGGGCTGATGGTGCGCCAGACCGATCCCGACGGGGGCGAGTGGCAGGTCGACTACGACGACTTCGGGCAGGTGATCGAGATGATCGATCCGGCCGGCAACCGGGTGGGCTTCGCCTACGACGGGCCGGGGCGGCCGACGCTGGTGGAGAACAGCAACGGGGAGCGTTTCACGTTCGCCTACGACGCGGCCGGCGACCGGGTGTCGCAGACCGACGCCGAGGGCAACGTGTACACCTTCGACTACGACGACGCGGGCAACGTGACGCAGGTGAACGGTCCCGAGGGCTACACGCGCAGCTATACGCTGGACGCGGCCAGCCGGGTGGTGTCGACGGTGGGGCCGCGCGGGGCGAGGGTGGGCTATCAGTACGACGCCATCGGACGGATGGTGGGCGTCGAGCTGCCGACCGGCGAGACGTGGCGCTTCGAGCGCGACGGCAGCGGGCGGATGACCGCGCTGGTGAACGGGCTGGGGCATCGCACCGAATACACCTACGAGCCGCGGGGCCTGCTCGAGAGCGTCGCGCAGCAGGGGCACACGACCACCTACGCGTACGACGAGGAGGGCGATCTGGCGGGCATGACCGACGCGCTGGGGCGCGAGACGGTCTACGAGAACGACGTGCTGGGGCGGCTGGTGCGGCGGACCGATCCGTTGGGGCAGGTGGCGACCTGGGCCTACGATCCGGTCGACCGGCTGCTGCAGAGCGTCGACGAGGCCGGCGTGACGACGACCTACACCTACGACGCGGCGGGCCGGCTGACGCGGGCGGCGCGCGACGACGGCGAGGCCATCGACATCGGACACGACGCGGTGGGTCAGCCGATCACGCTGAGCGACGGCGACGCGGTGGTCGAGCTGGACTACGACCCGGACGGGCGGGTGGTGCAGGTCGAGACGACGCACGCCGGGCGCACGACCGGGCTGGCCTTCACCTACGGGATGCGCGGACGGCGGGCCACGCGCGTGGACGCCACCGGCATGAGCACCTATGGCTACGACGACCGCGGCCTGCTGGTGGCCGTGACCGATCCCGAGGGCGCGCCGGTGACGATGGCGCGCGACGGGCAGGGCAACATCACGCAGCTGACGCTGCCCGGCGGCACGGTGGTGACCTACACCTACGACCTGGCGCAGCGGCCGACCGGCTACGAGGCGCGGGATCCGCAGGGCGCGATCATCGCGGGCGAGACGCTGTCGCTGGACGACGAGGGGCGCCCGACGCGCATCGACCGGGCCGACGGTACGGTCACGACGCTCACCTGGGACGCGCGGGGGCAGCTGGTCGAGTCGCTGACCGTCGACGGCGACGGCGCCACCGTGCGCGCGCTGAGCTATGCCTACGACGCGGTGGGCAACCGGACGCGCGAGATCATCGACGGGGTGGCCTACGACTACGCCTACGACGCCAACGACCGGCTGCTGGACGACGGGCGGTACACCTACGCCTACGACGCGCTGGGCAACCGGACCCGGCGGACGCACACCGCCAGCGGCGACGTCGACGCGTACACTTACGACGGGGCCAACCGGCTGATCGGGTGGAGCTTCACGCCGGCCGGCGCCGGGCAGCCGACACGCACGGCCAGCTATGCCTACGACGCGCGCGGGGAGCGTATCGCGCGCACCGTCGACGGCGTCACCACGTGGCTGGTGCAGGACGCCGACCACCGGGCGATCGAGCTCGACGATCAAGGCGCCGTGCGCGCGCGCTACCTGCACGGCGGCGACGTCGACCGCATGCTCACCGTGCGGCGTGACGGTGAGACCTATGGCTACGTGACGGACAGCCGCGGCGCGGTGGTGGCGCTGGTCGACGCCGACGGCGACGTCGTGTCGCGCTTCACCTACGACGACTTCGGCACGGTGCTCGACGCCGAGGGCCCCGTCGACGAGCCCCATCGGTTCGCGACGCGCCCCTACGACGCCGAGACCGGCCTGTACCACTTCCGCGCGCGCGCCTACGACCCCACCGTCGGCCGCTTCCTGCAGCGCGACCCCGAGCGGGGCACGCGCATGGCGCCGCTGTCGCTGAACCCGTACCTGTTCGCGCGCAACGATCCCTACACCGGCCGCGATCCCGACGGCCGCGTCGCGCTGATCAGCTATGGCTGGAAGGTGGGCCAGATCTTCGGCCTGAACGCCAGCGCCGACGCGCCCAACTACTACGACATGATCGGATCGCTCATCGGCTTCTTCCACGGCTTCAGCACCGCGCCGCTGGTGTTCCTCGCCAACATCCTCGACCTGGCCAACAACGGTCAGGACGTCAACGCGAACTGGGGCGTCGCCATCGAACGCACCCAGTCGAAGATGGACGAGATCAAGAACGCGCTCGGCGGCCTGAAGACGAAGGACAAGAGCGGCTTCCAAGCCTCCTACGTGAACGGCGCGAAGTTCCGGGTGGGCATCAAGATCACGCTGAAGTCGCCCGTCGACCTGCCCGAGGGCTTCTGCACGCCCGCCAAGCCGGGCAACAAGAAGCAGTGCAAGGAAGAGATGAAGATCGAGAAGTCCGCCGGCGGCTTCGCCAGCGGCGTCGCCAGCTTCATCGACTACGTGACCCAGCTCGCGCCGCAGTAGACGACCCCCGGGGTCGTGCCAAACTAACGAACTTTCTTTCACCGGCGCCCACTTTTCGCCTTGCCCCGCCACCTGCGCTGACGCAGGCTCGCCCCATGGCACGCAAACCTCGAGTCGATGTGGCGGGTGCGGTGCACCACGTGATGGTGCGGGGCTGGCGGCGGGGGACGCTGTTTCACTCGGACGAGGACCGCGCCGCTTACGTCGAGCGCGTGGGTGAGGTGCTCGAGTGGGGCGGCGCGGTCTGCTACGCGTGGGCGGTGATGCCCAACCACGTGCACCTGGTGCTGCTGCGGGGCGCGACGCCGCTGGCGAAGGTGATGCAGCGCATCAACACGTGGCTGGCCAGCTACGTGAAGCGGCGCCGGCGGGTGCGCAGCGGCGTGCTGGACGGGCGCTACAAGTCGCTGGTGGTCGACTCGGACGCCTACCTCGCCGAGCTCGTGCGCTACGTACACCTCAACCCGGTGAAGGCGGGGTTGGTGGCCGCCGACGACCTGGACGATCACCCGTGGACGGGGCACGCGGCGCTGATGGGGCACGCCGCACCTCGGCTGGTCGACGTCGACACCGTGCTGGGCCACTTCGGCGCGACGGTGGGCGCGGCGCGGCAGGCCCTGGAGCGCTGGATGGCCGACGGCGTGGCCAACGGCTGCGCGCCCGATCTCGTCGCGCGCCTCGAGGGGAAGCGGCCGCCGCCCGACGCGGCGCCCTCCGACCGTCGTGTGCTGGGCGCGCCGGCCTTCGTGGCCGACGTGTTGAAGAAGGCCGACGACACGGATCGCGAGCGCGCGCGGCTGCAGGCCGACGGCTGGACGGTGGAGCGTCTGGTGGCCGCGTGCGTCGAGCTGACCGGCGCGGACGCCGACGAGGTGCACGGCGGGCGTCGTCGTCGGCCGGCGTCGCGGACGCGCGCGCTGGTGTCGTGGCTGGCGCTCGAGAAGCTGGGCGCGACGGCCGCGTCGGTGGCGCCGGTGGTCGGGGTCACGCCGGTGGCGGTCGCGAAGGCCGCGCTGGCCGGCGCCGAGATCGCGAAGGCGTACGGCGTCCGGACGCTGGACGATCTTCCCGCGCCGACGTCGAAGCCGCCCGCCGATCCACGCAAGCCGGTGACGTTGCCCGCGCTGACGCGGTTCGCGGCCCGCGCGCTCGACGTGCCGCCGGCGGCGCTGACGAACCGCGGCGGCCCGCGGCCCGTGGCGCGCGCCCGAGCGCTGGTGGCGTACGCGGCGGTGGCCGATCACGGGTTCGCGCCGAAGGACGTGGCGGCACACCTGAGCCTGTCCCGATCGGGGCTGGCCGTCGCGTCGGCGCGCGGGGCCGAGGACGCCGAGGGGCTGGCCAGGCTGCGCGGGCTGGTGGAAAAACGAAAGAAGTGAGCCGGTTCGTTCGAAAGTTTGGCACGACCCCGGGGGCGACCCCCGGGACGATTCCCGGCGGTCGACGGACCAAAAAACGAAAGAAGTGAGCCGGTTCGTTCGAAAGTGTGGCACGACCCCGGATGCCCGAGGGGTCAGGGCGGCAGGCCGGCGTAGTGGGCGGCGACGGCGGCGATCTCGGCGTCGGTCAGGTCGTGGGCGGCGACGGTCTGCATCAGCGCGGCGTAGGGGGTGCCGCCGCGGTGGCCGCGGCGGAACAGGCGCAGCTGGTCGGTCAGGTACCAGGCGGCTTGGCCGGCGAGGCGCGGGTAGTCTTCGCGGTGGGGGTGCTCGGCCGGGCCGTGGCACGCGGCGCAGGCGGGCAGCTTGCGCTCGGGCACGCCCTCGCGGGCGACGCGGGCGCCCAGTGTCGCACCCAGCGTCGAGCCGGTGTGCGCGTCGCCGCGCATCGGCGGCCGCGTGGCGTAGTGGCGGGCGGCGGCGCGGCGCTCGGCGTCGCTCAGCGGCGCCGCGAGGGGCTCCATCATGCCGCTCGGTCGCTCGCCGCCGGCGTAGGCCCGCAGCGACGCGTCGAGGTAGGCCTCCCGCTGGCCCGCCAGCCGGGGGAAGGCGCCGCCGCGGCCCTGGCCGTCGGCGCCGTGGCACCGGGCGCACACCCGGGCGACGATCGGAGGCGCGTCGGCGTCCTCGGGGGGCTCGACCTGCGCGCGGTAGGCCGCCGGCTCGAGCGAAGGGAGCGTTCGCAGGAACGCCACGACCGCCCACACCTCGTCCGCGCGATGCGGCGACCGCCACGCGGGCATCCCGGTGAACTTCACGCCCCGCTCGACGACGTAGAACAGCTCGGCCGGCGACAGCTCGGCGACCACCTCGGGCAGGCTGGGCGGGCGCGGCGTCATCATCGCGGCCACCCGCGGCATGGGCCGCCCGGGCGCGCCGTGGCAGAAGGCGCAGCCGCCCGCGAAGTGCGCCGCGCCGCGCAGCACGCGGCCGGCGTCCTCCAGGTCGGGCGCGGCGCCGACCGCGAGCGCGTGCGTCGCCACCGATCGCCGCATCGCGAACTTCAGCAGCCATGACGTCACGGCCCAGTGGCCCCCGGCGGCCCCGATGGGCACCACCCCCGACGCCGCCACGAGCCCGGCGACCCCCAGCACCACCGCCGCGACGAGGGCCCACCGTCGCAGCCGCGCCCTCATGGCCGCGCCTCGCCGCGCCGCAGCACGTCCGCCGCCAGGGTGAGCGCGCCGGCCAGGTAGGCCGCGCCCCCCATCAACAGCATCAGCGCGCCGCCGATCTGCTGGTCGTGGATGGGCGCCAGCGCGCCGGGCGCCCCGTGGTCGCCGTACAGCGGTCGCTGCGCCACCACCAGCAGCGCCCCCAGCAGCGTCATGTGCATCGCCGTCAGCAGCAGCCCGACGAAGCCGCCGGTCGCCCGCGCCCGCCGCGTCGCGGCGTCCCCGCCGATCGCGGCGATCCACAGGAACAGTCCGGCGGCGAGGAAGCCGCCCTGCTCGAGCACCCGCCAGCCCAGGTGGTGCCGCGCCGCGTGGTGCAGCGCCGGCGCGTGCCAGGCCCACACGAGCACCATCTCGATCATCGACGCCCCGATCGGCGAACACACCCCGGGCCACCGGCGCACCGGATCGAGCCGCCCCCCCGCGATCGCCCAGGCGAAGAGCGGCGCGGCCAACGCGACCACCGCCATGTGCATGCCCATGTGCGCCGCGAAGGGCGGCAGATCGAGGGCAGGCACGACGCCCCAGGCGAGCGCCAGCACCCCGCCCCCCGCCAACCCCAGCGCGCGCGATGTCATCGGCAGGTCTCGAAGAACAGCGCGGGCAGCGCGACGAACAGCACACCCAGCAGGCACAGGCCGCTGAGCAGCAGCTGCGCGAAGCCGATGAAGCGATGGCGGTCCTCGGGCGTGTCGAAGTCGTGGGGCACCGACGCCCACCCCAGGCGATGGCGCTTCAGCCCGTGCCAGCCGGTCGCCAACGCGCCCGCCACCGCCACGACGGTGTAGGCACCGATGGCCCAGCGCGCCGCCCGCAGCTCGCCCCCCTTCGCGCAGGCGATCGCCACCGTGGCGTAGGCGAGCAGGAAGTGCAGCAGCCAGATGAGCGGCGGGAGGCTCAGCCACCACAGGCTCTCGCGGTGCTCGGGCAGGTGCGTCACGCGCCCCCCGCCTGCGGGAAGCCCGCCACCACGCCCACCCCGACCAGCGCGGTCAGCGCGACGAAGTGCCAGTACAGCGCGACGTTGACGATGTCGATGTCGTGGCGCGCGTCCATGCGTCGAGCCAGCCGGCGGGCCGCGCAGTACAGCTGCATGACCACGCCCAGGAACGCGTGCGCCGCGACCCAGATCAGCAGCACCCAGACGGTCGCCGGGTAGACATGGGCGGTGGGATCGAGGCCCACCCGGGCGCCCGCCCACAACAGCGCCGCGCCGCCGGCGGACGCGGCCGAGACACCGACCGCGCAGGCCGCGTAGAACCACGCGGGCCGATCCTGCCGGTTGCTCCGGCGCGCGACCAGCGTGGCCAGCCACGCCACCAGCAACAGCCCCAGCCCCGCCAGCGGCCACGCCAGGCCGAGGTCCGGCGCGCTCGGCGGGGGCCAGTCATCGTGGGCGGTCCAATAGAAGAAGTACCCGAAGATCAACGAGAAGAAGGCGGTGATGTCGGCCAGCAGGGTGATCAGCATCGCCCACCAGCCGACCGACGCCCGGCCCGACGCGTACAGCGGCAGCGTCAGCCCCAGGCCGGCGTCCTTCTCGTCCTTCTCGGGGATGACCGCCGTGCCGGTCCACAGCCAGACGATGATGACCGCGGTCGCCAGCACGCCGCTGACCAACGACGCCCACCACCAATGGAACGTGCCGAAGATGAACACGCCGCCGGTCGCCGCCGCGGCGATCAGCGTCAGGAAGGTCGGCCCGGGCACCCGCAGCACCTGCAGCGGCTGCGCGTCGACGGCGGTGGTGACCATCGTCTCGCGCTTCAGCTCCTGCGCGTCGGGCAGGTAGAACCGCCCCTCGTCGACGTCGCGCATCAGGTTGGGCTGATCCCACAGCGGGTAGCGCGCGTCGATCTCGGGGATCGACCGCGAACCCCACGGTTGGTCGGGCATCTCGGCCAGCCACTCGAGCGTCCCCGCGCCCCACGGGTTGCGCGGCGCGTAGGGCTGCTTCTTGCGCGGGCGCAGGACGTCGACGACGAAGATCAGGATGCCGGCGGCCAGCACGAACGCGCTGATGGTCGACAGCAGGTTCAGCGCCGCCAGGCCCGGCTCGTCGGTGTAGGTGTAGACGCGGCGCGGCATGCCCAGCAGGCCGGTCAGGTGCATCGGCACGAAGGTGCCGTTGAAGCCCGCGAACATCAGCCAGAAGCTGACGCGCCCCGCCTTCTCGGACAGCATCTTCCCGGTCGTCAGCGGGAAGAAGTAGTGGATGGCCGCCGCGATGGGGAAGAGCGTCCCGCCGATGAGCACCGCGTGCAGGTGGCCGACGACGAAGTAGGTGTCGTGCGCCTGCAGGTCGAAGGGTACGAGGGCGACCATCACGCCGGTCAGGCCGCCGATCACGAAGGTCGAGAGGCCGCCGAAGATGAACAGCATCGGGACGCTGAAGGTGAGCCGCCCCACCAGCAGGGTGGCGATGAAGCAGAAGATCTGGACGCCGGTGGGGACGGCGATGGCTTCGGACGCGGCCGAGAAGATGCCGAGCGAGATGCCCGGCAGGCCGGTGGTGAACATGTGATGCACCCACAGACCGAAGCTGAGGAAGCCGGTGCCGAGGGCGGCGAGGACGATCCAGCCATAGCCCACCATCGGCGTGCGGGCGAAGGTGGGCAGGATCATGGCGACGAGGGCCACCGAGGGCAGGAAGACGATGTAGACCTCGGGGTGGCCGAAGATCCAGAACAGATGCTGCCACAGCAAGGGATCGCCCCCGCGGGTGGCGTCGAAGAAGGGCCAGCCGAGGGCGCGCTCGAGCTCGAGCAGGATGTCGCCGGCGATCAGCGGCGGGAAGGCGAAGACGATCATCAGCGCCACCACCAGCAGATACCAGCAGTACAGCGGGACGAGGTTGATGCGCATGCCCGGCGGGCGGCACTTGAGGACGCCGACCAGCAGCTCGACGGCCGCGGCGATCGAGGCGATCTCGATGAAGGACAGCCCAAGGAGCCAGATGTCCGGGCCGTAGCCCTCGATGTACTGCGTGCTGAGCGGCGGGTACATGAACCAGCCGCCGCGCGGGCCGTGGCCGAAGAAGATCGAGCCGCAGACGAAGACGCCGCCGATGGCGAAGCACCAGAAGCCGAAGGCCGACAGGCGCGGGAAGGGCAGATCGCGGCAGCCGAGCATCTCGGGCAGCACCATGATCGAGAAGGCCTCGAAGATGGGCACCGCGAAGAGGAACATCATGACCGAGCCGTGAAGGGTGAACAGCTGGTCGTAGAGATCGGCCGACACCAGATCGTTGCCGGGCACGGCCAGCTGCAGGCGCATGATCAGGGCCAGGACGCCGCCGAAGAGCAGGAAGATCAGCGCGAGGATGGTGTACCAGCGGCCCACCTCGCTGTTGTTGACCGCCGACCAGTAGCGCCACCCGGTGGGCATCCGCCACGCGGTGGACAGGCGCTCGGCCTGGGCGCGCCGCACGTGCTCGGGCGGCGCCTCGTCGAGCGGCTCGGGATCGCCGGGGGCCGTCTTCACTGCAGACCCTCCAGGTAGGCGGCGAGGGCGTCGACGTCCTCGGGGGGCAGCATGTCGAAGGCCGGCATCAGCGCGCCGGGCTTCAGGTGCGGGGTGTCGACCAGCCAGCGGCGAAAGCCCTCGACGTCGTTGTCGAGGATGCCGGCGATCGTGCGGCGCGAGCCGACGTGGGTGAGATCGGGGCCCGAGGCGCCCTCGGCCGGGGTGCCGCGGACGGCGTGGCAGGCGCCGCAGCCCGTCGCGAGGAAGAGGTGCTCGCCGCGGCGCGCGGGCTCGCTTCGGGCCGGGCGGGCGGGCGTGGCTTGATGGTCGAGCCAGCGGGCGAACGCGTCGGGGGGCATGGCGACCACCGAGAGCAGCATGTGAGCGTGCGACAGACCGCAGTACTCGGCGCAGATGCCTCGGTAGGCGCCCGCGCGCGTCGGCTCGACCCCCAGCCAGGTGGTGCGGCCGGGGATGGCGTCCACCTTGCCGGCGAGGGCGGGCACCCAGAGGGAGTGGACGACGTCGGCGCTCTCCACGGCGATGGCGCCGCGGCGGCCGACGGGCAGGCGGAGCTCGTTGGCCAGCTCGACCGACGTGCCGTCCGGCAGGGGCTGCCGCACGCGCCACCACCAACGCTCGCCGACGACGCGCGCGACGGGCTGGCCGTCGGGGCCGAGGTCGAGGAGGTCGGGCAGGACGGCGAGGCCGACCGTCAGCAGGGCGGCCAGGGTCACGGTCGGCAGGACGACGCCGCCCCCGACGATGAACCAGCGCGCCTGCCGCACGGTGTGGGTGCGGTGGCGGCGGAGGACGGTGTAGAGCGCGGCGGCGATCACCAGGGCCCAGACGACGACCGCGCCGGCCAGCATGATCCAGGTCAGCTCGGCGATGCGCTCGGCGTCGCGGCCGGCGGGCCGCAGGGCCGACGGCGCGTCACCGCACGCCAGCAACGCGCCGGCGGCGAGGGCGATCAGGCACGGCGCGCCGAGCGCGCGGCGGCGCGGAGACCGATGCCAACGAGCGAGCCTCGTCCGGGTGAGCGCTGCTGGGCCCATGGCAGCTGAGACACGGCGGCGGGGGTCGAGGTCGCCGAGCCGGCGTTCCGGGGGTGCGGGGCCGGGCGTGGGAAAAGTGAAAGAAGTGGGATCATTCGTTCGATAGTGTGGCACGACCCCCGCGTGGTTCCTTCGGTGGGCGAGCGGGGCCCGGTCGCGTCGCGTGGGGTCTGGTAGGCTGCGGGCGCACGGTGAGGGAGGCGAGGACGATGTGCCGCAACATTCGGCCCCTGTTCAACTTCGAGCCGCCGGCGACGGACGACGAGATCCGGGCCGCGGCGCTGCAGTTCGTGCGCAAGGTGAGCGGCTTCAACAAGCCGTCGCAGGCCAACGCGCTGGTGTTCGAGGGGGCCGTCGAGGCCATCGCCGAGGTGGCGCGGCGGCTGGTGGACGAGCTGGTGACGGCGCAGCCGCCGAAGGATCGCGCCGTCGAGGCGGCCCGGCGGCGGGCGCTCAACGCGAAGCGCTTCGGCTGAGGGCGGCCCGCCGGCGGGGCCCGGGCGCGGTCCGAGCGCGGCGGCGTACGCTCGCGTCGACGGGCGCGCGCGCGGGCGCCGCACACCCGAGCAACGACTCGGCCGGTCGAATCATCGAAGTCTGAGCCGATGGGAGGTGGGCACCATGACCACGACTTCGTTCGACGCGGCCGGCGCCGGGGCTTCGCCCCCTCGGCGGGGCGCCGCGCGCGACCCGGGGCGCCCATGATCGCGCACCCCGTGCGCCGCGTGGCGTGCCCCGACTGCGATCTGCTGCTGACGCTGCCCCCGGTGCCCGCCGGCGGCTCGGCGCGATGCCCCCGCTGCGACGCGCGCTTGTCGCGCGCGCCGCATCGCTCGATCGAGCGCACCTCGGCCCTGGCGCTGGCCGGGCTGCTGCTCTTCGTCGTGGCCAACGCCTTCCCTTTCCTCACCCTCGACATCCAGGGGCGGCAGACCGAAGCCACCCTCTTCGAGGGCGTCCGAACGCTCTGGACGCAGGACATGCCCTTCCTGTCGGTGCTGGTGCTGGCCACCATCATCGTGGCGCCGCTGCTCCACCTCTCCCTGCTGCTCTACCTGCTGTTGCCCCTCGGGTGGGGGCGTCGGCCGCCCGGCGGGCCGCGCCTCTTCGCGCTGCTGCATCACATCCGCCCCTGGAGCATGGCCGAGGTGTTCATGCTGGGGGTGCTGGTGTCGATGACGAAGCTGGCCGATCTGGCGGACATCTTCCCCGGCATCGCGCTGTGGGCGTTCAGCCTGCTGATCCTGGTCATCGCCGCGACGCTCTCCACCCTGGACGAAGAGGTCGTCTGGGCGCGCCTCGCCCCGCGCTTCGAGCCGACGAAGGCTCGCGGATGAGCGCTCCCGGCCGCGCCCTGTCCGCCTCGCTGGCGACCTGTCACACCTGCGCGCTGCTGATGCGCCTGCCGCCTCGCACCCACGCGCTGGGCTGCCCGCGCTGCGGCCACCCGGTGCACGCGCGCAAACAGAACAGCCTCCGCCGCACCTGGGCGTTGGTGGCCGCCGGCGCCATCCTCTACGTGCCCGCCAACCTGCTGCCGATCATGAGCGTCACGCACCTGGGCAGCGGCCGCACCGACACCATCATGAGCGGCGTGATGCACCTGCTGCACACCGGCATGTGGCCCCTGGCGCTCATCGTCTTCGTGGCCAGCGTCTTCGTGCCGCTGGCCAAGCTGCTGGCCCTGGTGCTGCTGCTGGTGTCGGTGCAGCGGGGCTGGACGTGGCGTCCGGTGCAACGCACCCGGCTGTATCGCCTGACCGAGATGGTCGGGCGTTGGTCGATGGTCGACATCTACGTGGTGACGATCCTGGCGGCCCTGGTCAACGCCGGGGCGCTCGCGCGGGTCGAGCCGCGGCCGGGGGCCGTGTTCTTCGGGCTCGTCGTGGTGCTCACCATGCTGGCCGCCGAGAGCTTCGACCCCCGGCTGATCTGGGACCGCCTGGGGGCGCGCCGTGGCTGAGCGCGAGGAAGAGGCCGGGCGCGAGGCCGAGCACGAGGACGTGCCCGAGGCCCAGGTGCGCGAGAAGAGCCGGCTCTCGGCCGTGTGGCTGATCCCGCTCGTGGCGGCGGCCGTCGGCGGATGGCTCACCTGGAAGTCGATCAGCGGCATGGGGCCGACCATCACCATCCGCTTCGACAACGCCGAGGGCCTCGAGGCGGGCAAGACGAAGATCAAGTTCCGCGAGTTCGAGCTGGGTGTCATCGAAGAGCTGACGCTGGCCGACGACCTCGGCAGCGTCGTCGCGACGGCGCAGCTGAAGCCCATCGCCGAGCCGTACATGACGGACAAGACGCGGTTCTGGGTGGTGCGGGCGCGCGTCACGGCCAGCCGCGTGACCGGGCTCGATACGCTCATCTCGGGCGCGTACGTCGGCGTGGATCCGGTCGAGGACGGCAACCCGACCGAGACGTTCGAAGCCTTGGAGCGGGCGCCCGTGGTCACCTCGCGCGAAGAGGGGCGCAGCTTCGTGCTCATCGCGCCCGGGCGCGGATCGATCAACCCGGGCGCGCCGGTCTATCACCGGCAGGTCGACGTCGGCGAGGTGGTGCACGCCGAGCTCGATCCGGCCCGCGATCTCGTGCGCTTCGATGTCTTCGTGCGCGCGCCGCACGACCAGCAGGTGCGCGAGAACACCCGCTTCTGGAACGCCAGCGGCATCGACGCCTCGGTGGACGAGACCGGCCTGCGCATCCACACCGAGTCGGTGGTGGCGATGCTGGTGGGGGGCGTGGGGTTCGACACGCCGGCGGACGACGTCGGCGAGCGGGCCGAGGAGGGCACCTCGTTCGACCTGTTCCCGAGCAAGCAGGCGACCGAGGTGCCGGTCTTCCCGCTCAAGGTGCGCTACCTGACCTACTTCGAGGGATCGGTCCGGGGGCTCAGCGTCGGGGCGCCGGTGGAGTTTCGAGGGATTCGCATCGGGCAGGTGGCGGACGTGTCGCTGCAGTTCGACGGCGGGGACTTCCGCATCCCGGTGGTGCTGGAGATCGAGCCCGGCCGGGTGAAGACGCCGCGGGACGACGACGCCGCCGTGGTGAAGCGGCTGGAGGCGCTCGTGGACGAAGGGCTGCGGGCGCAGCTGCGCACCGGCAACCTGCTGACCGGCCAGCTGGTGGTGACGCTGAGCATGCACCCGGACGCGCCGCCGGCGACGATCACGCGCGGGGGCGAGCATCCCGTGCTGCCGAGCGTGCCGTCGCAGCTCGAGGCGCTGACCGATCAGCTGCAGGCGCTGGTGGACAAGATCGACGGGCTGCCGATGGAGGGCATCGCGAAGGAGCTGGAGCGTTCGATGGGGGCGCTGCGCGAGACGCTGGGGCAGACGGGCGATCTGGCGGGATCGGTGCAATCCGATCTGGTGCCGGCGATGACGCGCACGATGAACGAGGCCGAGAAGTCGCTGGCGTCCGTGCGCGAGGTGATGGGTGGGGTCGAGGCGCTGATCGGGCCGCGGGCGCCCGCGGTGGTCGAGCTGCAGCGGCTGTTGGACGAAGGGACGGCGGCGCTGCGGGCCGTGCGCCTGCTGGCGGACCACCTGGAGCGGAACCCGGAGGATCTGATCCGGGGGCGGAGCGAGCCATGAGACACACCGCGTTCGCGTTCGCGCTCGCCCTGCTGCTGGGGGCCTGCGGCGGCAGCCCGCCGGTGCATTACCACGCGCTGCCCACGCCCGACGGCGAGGCGGGGCGGCCCGCCGCGCTGGGCGCGCCGGTGGTCGTCGGGCCGGTGCGGGTGCCGGCCTTCTTGTCGCGCCCCTACATCGCGTGGCGGGCGGGCGACAGCCGCCTGGACTACGACGAGCTTCATCGGTGGGGGTCGAGCCTCGAGGCCGAGGTGCTGCGGGCGCTGGTCGAGCACCTGGCGCATCGCCTGCCGGGGCGGGGCGTGCTGGCGTGGCCGACGCAGGTGCCGGCCGAGCGCGCCCTGCGGGTGGCGGTGGACATCGACCGGCTGGACGTCGTGCGCGGGGGCACGTCGCGCCTGCGCGCCCACTTCGTGGTGCGCGGCCCGGACGAGAAGCCGCTGCGCGTGGGCGCGGCGACGGCCGAGGCGACGGTGGCCGGCGGCGGGCCGGGCGCGGTGGTCGCGACCTACGGGGCGCTGATCGAGGCGCTGGCGGGGGACATCGCGGGCCAACTCGAGGGGCTGTGAGTCGGCGGGGCGAGGGGTCGGGCGCGGGAAAAGTGAAAGAAGTGGGCTGCTTCGTTCGATAGTGTGGCACGACCCCGGTGGGCTGGGCCGATGGAAGGGCGGGGTCAGGGGGCGGGGCAGGGGGTGAGGGGGGCGCCGGCGGGGCCGTCGGGATCGGCGTCGATGCGCACCTCGGGGCCGTCGGGGCCGGGCAGGACGAAGACGACGTGGCGGCCCTGGTCGCCAGGGGGCAGGGGACACACGCCGAAGTAGGTCGCGCCGCCCACGGGGCCGACGGCGACGCCGGGCACGTCGGCCACGAGGCTGACGGTCGTGGCGCCGCCCGGCCAGCGGGTGGGGCCGAAGTCGTTCACCGGCAGGAAGTCCTGCCCGTCGGTGGCGGCCAGGGTCACCGCGCCGTCGGTCATGTTCAGCACGACCACCGAGCGGAAGCCCGCCTGCAGCGGGAGCAGACGGCCGATGGCCAGCGTCGGGTTCTGGTCGGGCGGGCCGAAGAAGGCCATCACCTGCGACGCGGGCTCCGCCGCGGCGGGCAGGAAGAAGGCGACGCCGGGCAGGGTGGGCGGGTCGTCGCCGAGGGCCTCGCCCGACCAGACGTCGGCCCGCGCGTCGGCGACGAAGTACTGGTAGGCGCTGCTGGGCACGAGGACGCGGCGGCCGCGCTGGCCGGCGGGCAGGACGTCGACGTTCCACGTGCGCACCCCGTCGGGCTGGTTGAAGCCGACGGCCAGGCGCAGCTCGGCCGGCGACGTCATGAAGTGGTAGGCCTGCGCGCGGCTCTGCTGGTCCGCCAGGAAGGCGGGCGTGATGGGGCCGGTGCGCTCCAGGGTGCGGCCGAAGGTCCCGTCGTACAGGGTCAGGAACAGATCGGAGGACGCGTAGGCGAGCGCCCGGCCGTCGGTGAGGGCGCTGGGCGTCAGCGGCAGCGGCAGCAGGCGGTCGAAGGCGCCGTCGCCGTCCGCGTCCTGGGCCAGGAGCTGCAGCCCGAGCGGCACCTGCACGTGCACCACGTCGCGGGGCGCGAGGCCCTCGGCGAGCGGTGTGATCATGCCGTCGAGATCCTGCAGGCCGTACGACGCGCCCGGGCCCTCGGTGTCGTTGACGAGGGTCAGCGTGACCTCGCCGGGCACCTCGGCGGGCTCGGGATCCTCGAGCAGGTAGGTCTCTTCGGCGGAGGCGCGGAACAGCAGCGTGTGGTCGCGGCCGGGGGTCAGGCCGTCGAGCGAGACGGCGCGTGGGCCGTCGCCCAGGTCGACGCTGATCGATCGTCCGGGGCCCACCTGCACCTCGGTGTAGCGGGTGGCCTGGTAGGTGCCGACCTGGGCGTTGAAGGGGCGGGCCACGCTCACCTCACCCTCGATGGGGAGGACGACCCGCAGGCGCGCCGGCCCCGAGGGGTTCGCGCCGCCGGTGCCGGGGTCGCCGCCCATGCCGGGGTCGCCGCCGGCGCAGGGTCGCCGCCGGCGCCTGGGCGCGCCGCCCATGCCAGGGTCGCCGCCAGCGCCGGGTCGCCGCCCGCGCCGGGGTCGCCGCCGACGCCGGGCTGGCCGCCCATGCCCGGATGCACCAGGGTCGCCGCCGGCGCCAGGCTGGCCGCCCATGCCCGGATCGCCGCCCGCACCAGGGTCGCCGCCGACGCCGGGCTGGCCGCCCGCCGGGCTGCCGCCCGCACCAGGGTCGCCGCCGGCGCCGGGCTGGCCGCCCATGCCCGGTTCGCCGCCCATGCCGGGGTCGCCGCCCGCGCCGGGCGCGCCGCCGCCAGGCGCCGCCCGCGCCGGGCGCGCCGCCCGCCCGCCCGCGCCGGGATCGCCGCCGGCGCCTGCTGGCCACCCGCGCCGGGATCGCCGCCGACGCCGGGCTGGCCGCCCATGCCCGGGGCGCCGCCCCGCCGCCCATGCCTGGCTGACCGCCAACGCCGGGCTCGCCACCGGCGCCTGGCTCACCGCCGGCGCCCGGCACACCGCCGGCGCCCGGCTCCCCGCCCGCGCCCGGCTGGCCGCCGGCGCCTGGCTCACCGCCGGCGCCGGGCTGGCCGCCCATGCCCGGCTGGCCGCCGGCGCTGGCGTCCGCCGCGGCCGCGTCGGCTCCGCCCCCGCTCTCGCCCCCGTCGTCGCAGGCGCTCAGGGCCAGCCCCAACGCCAGCATCGCCGTCCACACCGCCCGCCTGTCGCTCGAGCCTCTCATGTCGCGCTCCCGGTCCGTGTCCATCGACTGGTACCCGGCCCGAGCGGGCCAGCGGACCCCCAGCGAACCCCCACATCGAGGGGTCGACCAGCCCAAGATTCTGTTTCGAAAGGAGAAACAGGCGGCAGGCTCAGGCGCGGTCGTCCACCACGTCGCCCGGCTGCAGCACCAGTTCGACCAGCCCCACCCGCGTCGAGCGCACCAGATCCTCGGGCAGATCATCCGCCCGCAGCCGATCGCGCAGCCGACCCAGCAGCCCGTCCCAGCGCTTGCGCAGCACCTCGCGCTCTTCGATGTGCGGCCACAGCGGGCGCGCCAGCCCGTCCCAGGCCAGGGGCTGGCCCACGCTCGCCAGCTCCGAGATGACCCGCGCCAGCTGCCCCACCACCTGCACCGTGGGGTGCGTGTCCCGGTGGATCTGGACGGTGTCGTGGAAGGTCACCAGGTGAAGCGGCGCGCGCTCGCGACCCAGCGTCGACGCCTCGCCCGCGTGGCCGAGGGGCACGTTCACCGCGCGAAACGGCTGGCCGTCGACCGACACCGTCGCCCCCGGCTCGAGCGCCTGCGGTGCGGCGCCGCCCACGCGCGCCCGCCAGCGCCCCTCCAGGGCCCAGAAGTGCGCCGCGGCTCCCGGCGGCGTGCCCGCGACCAGCCGCGGGTGGGGGTCGAACACCATGCCGCAGGTGCCCAGCAGGGCCTGCGCCGGCAGCCCCGGCCCCTCGAGCCCCAGCACCTCGGTGGGCAGGTGTACCGCCGTCACGCGCACCGGGAAGCCGGGCACCAGCTCGAGGCTCAGCCCGACGCTCAGCGGCACCGCGTCCTGCGGCTGGCCGTCCACGCGGAAGCGCCGCCGCAGCGCCAGCAGCCACAGCCGCTCGCCGCGCAGGCTGATCAGCGCGTGCGCCTCGGACACCTCGGGCAGGTCTACCCGCAGCGCAGCCGCGCCGGTGCGGCCGATCAGCTGGCCGGCGTAGAGGGTGGCGGCGCGCCCATCGGGCAGCGCCATCTGGACCCAGGCGTACACCGCCGGGAGTCTACCGCGGGTCGGCGGCGGGGCGTCACTTCACGCCGTCGCCCCCGCGCACCGCCGAGCGCCGGCGGCTCCCTCGGCGCCGCCGAACGCGAGCCGGCGCCGCCTCACTGCGCGTCGCCCACCGCCCACAGGCGCGCGCTGCCGTCCCAGCTCACGCTCAGCAGATCGCCGTCGGGCAGGAAGGCCAGGTCGACCACGCGCTCGGTGTGGCCGGGCAGGGTGGCGCGCAGGGCGCCGCTGGGCAGGTCGAACACGAACACCCCGCCCAGCGCGTCGCCGGCGGCCAGCCGCGCGCCGGTCGCGTCGAGGGCCAGCGCCAGGGTGGGCGCGCCGCCGGGCTCGGGCAGCTCGCCGCGCGCCTCGGCGTCCCACCAGCGCACCCGGCCCCGGCCGGCGAGGGCGACGCGCGTCCCCGCCGGCCCGCCGGTCGCCAGCGTCTGCGCGCCGGGCTCGGTCGTGACGCGCTCGGGCGGGGCGTCCACCCGCCAGCGGGTCACGGCGCCGGCGCGGTCGAGGGTCAGCCAGCCGGGGCCGTCGGCCGCGAGGTGTGCGAAGGGCCCCTCGCCCAGGCGCTCGGGCGGGCGGCCGGGCGCGGTCCAGCGGAACAGGCCCGCGTGCACGTCGATGCCCACCAGCGAGCCGTCGGGCAGCGCGAGGCCGCGGCGCAGGCGGCGGCCGCCGGCGAAGGGGACGGGACCGTCGGCGGTCAGGCGCACCAGGTGGGGCGCCGACATGCCCGCCGCCCAGGGACCCCACGGGCCCTCGCCCACCGCCTTGATCACGCCGTCGCCCAGGCGCAGGCCGGCGACCGTCCCCGCGCGCAGGTCGACCCGGTGCACCCAGCCGTCGCCGCCGGCCAGCAGCAGGGACGCGCCGCCCCAGCGCGACGCCGCTCGACAGCCCGGCGCTGGCCTGTACGGCGCGCGGGGTGGGCGCGGGCAGGCGGTGGAGCACACGCCGCGCGCCGACGACCTCCAGGCGATCGTCCCCCACGAACCCGAAGTCCAGCGGGCGTCCGTCGGCGACGCCGACCACCTCGGCCACGGTCGCCGGTCCCATCTGCCACAGGGCCACGCCCGGTGCCGTCCCCGCGGCGGCCACCCAGCGGCCGTCGGCCGAGGGCACCAGCCGCGTCACGGTGCCCAGGGCGGTGGGCAGCACCCGCTCGGCCACGCCGTCGCCGTCGAAGCGCACCAGGCGGCCGCGCAGGCTGCCCGCGACCAGGCGGCCGTCGGGCAGCCAGGCGAGGCTCATCCCGACGTGCTCGCCGGCCAGCGGCGTGGACGTCGAGCGGGTCACGGCGTCGCCCGGGCGGGCGCGCAGCAGGCGGCCGTCCTCGCACAGCGCCGCGACCGCGCCGTCGGCCGCCACCGCGACCACCTTGATGCGCAGGGCGCAGCCGCTGGGCGGCAGGGTCGCCGGGTCGAGCAGGCCGCTCGGCCCGCCGGGGCGCCGCGGCGGCGCGTGGGGCAGCCAGTCGCCGTCGACGAAGGGCAGGTGCCGACGTTGGGCGCCGGTGGCCAGGTCGAGCAGGCGCGTCTGGTAGCGATCGTCCCACACCTGCACGACGCCCGCCGCGGTCCGCACGACGCCGCCCGCGGCGAACCCCGGCGTGCGCCAGCGCGCGGCGCCGTCGGGATCGATCAGCGCGACGCCGTCCGCCTCGCCGCACACCAGGGCGCCCGCGGGCGCGCGTGCCGCCCACGCGCAGTCCGGCGCGGCCCGATCGGAGAGGATCACCGCGCCCGCCTGTCGGCCGAAGGCGGCGCGCACGCCCGCCGCCACCGCGTCGGGGCCGTCGCGCAGCACCTCGTCGGCCAGCGCGAGGGCCTGGGCCCGATCGCCGGCCGCCGCGGCGCGCACCGCCGCGTCTCGGCGCAGCGCGCGCAAGGAGGTCGCGGCGCGCCCCTCGGCCGCCAGGGCCCGGTCGCGCGCGCGGGCCGTCTGCCACCAGCCGACGCTGACGGCGCCCGTCACGAGACCGCGCCGGCGCCCGCCACCAGCAGCGGCGCGCGCCACGCGCGCCAGGCCCAGCGCGCCCAGTCCAGCGGGCCGTAGCGCAGGGCCAGCACGCGCCGGCCCTCGAACCAGCGCGCGAGGTCCGCGGCCAGCGCGCCGGCGTCGGCGTAGCGCGCGCCGAGGTCGGCGGCCTGCGCGCGCTGGACGATCGCGGCGAGGGGGGCGTCGGCGGGGGGCGCGACCCGCGCGAGCATCGCGCCCAGGCTCCAGACGTCGTGGCGCGGATCGGGCGGCTCGCCGCGAGCCTGCTCCGGCGCGACGAAGCCGGGCGATCCGCCGGCCGACGGTCGTGGGCCGGGCAGATCGGCCCAGCGTTCGGCCGCCGCGGGGGTGGGGGCGGCGAGCCCCCAGTCGGCCACCTGCGTCTCACCGTGCGGGCCGATGAGCACGTTGGCGGGCTTGAGGTCGCGGTGCACCAGCCCCACGGCGTGGGCGTAGCCGACGGCCTCGCAGGCGGCCAGCACGTGGCGCACCAGATCGCGCGCCAGCGCGGCGTCGTCGGCGCTCAACGCCTGGGCCAGCGAGCGCCCGCGCACCAGGCGCATCGTGTAGAAGGCGCGGCCGTCGGGCAGCGCGCCGACGTCGTGCACGGCCAGCACGCCGGGGTGGTCGAGGCGGGCCGTGACGCGGGCCTCGCGCAGCAGCCGCGCGGCCTCGGCGGCGCCGGCCGCGTCCGCGGGCAGGGCCTTCAGCGCGACGTCGCGCGCCAGGCGCTGGTCGCGCGCGGCGTGCACGACGCCCATGCCGCCGCGCAGCCCAGGAAGGCGCCGACCTGGTAGCGCTCGGCGGCGGGCGGCGGCGCGTCGGCGCTCGGCGGCGCCGCGTCCGGCTCGCTGAAGCCGACCTCCGAGTCGTCGGCCGGAGCCGGGGCGTCCGGAGGATCGGCGCCCGTCGTGGCGGCGCCGTCGCCCGCGGGCGGCCCGAGGCGGCGGCGCTCGTCGTCGGCTCCCATGCCGCGCAGCCTACTCCAGCGCGCCGGCGGCGCCGCCGCGGAAACGAGGCGGGTGGGGGTCGGCTGGGGGGCGGGCGGGGAAAAGTGAAAGAAGTAAGCCGGTTCGTTCGATAGTATGGCACGACCCCCGAGTGCGTGGGCCTCGACCGGGGCGGGCGCCTAGTGCAGCACGACGCGCGGGCCGAGCTCGGTCAGGCCCTCGGGCGAGAGCCCGACCTCGGCCAGCTCGCTGCCCATCAGGGCGAACACGCGCTGGCCCAGGAAGATGGGCCGGGTGTTGCCGTACCAGTCGATGCACGAGACCTCGCACGGCGTCTCGTCGGCGGGGCCCGCCTCGACGGCGCCCAGCAGATCGAGGTGGCCGCTGGGCTGGACATCGAAGAACGCGAGGTTGCTGGCGCCGCCGCCCCACCAGCCGCTCTCGAGGCCGGGCTCGCCCAGCATGGCCACGCCGAAGCGGCCGCCCTCGGGGCGCCGCTGGAAGAAGAAGCCGTGGCTGCGCCACTCACCCTCGCTGCCCGGCAGGCGCACCGCGTCCGCGAAGGCCGGGCCGTCCGGGTCCAGGCTGAGCGTCCGCAGCGCGACATCGCGCGGTCCCTGCTCGACGATCAGGGCGCCGACGCCCGGCATGGGCGCGATGCGCGTGACGTCGCCCTCGAGGGGCAGCCGCACGGTGAGGCCATCGCTCAGCCGCTGCGCCACCAGCTGCGCGGGTTCGTACCAGCCGTAGGTGGCGGCCAGCGCCCACCCGCCGGTGAACCGCTCGGCGCGAATCCAGCCGGCGGACGGCACGACCTCCGTCGCGAGGGGATCGAGGTCTTGCTGGCCCACGCCGTCGAAGTCGTCGAGCGGCAGGGCGAGGCGCTCGACGAGCGCGTCACGAAAGTGCCGGCCCTCAATCTGCACCAGCACGTGCAGCCGGTCGTCCTCGTAGTGGAAGGCGAACTGACTGGCGGTCTGTCCCCGCATCGCGTGCGTCCGCACGTCGCCGCCGTCGAGCGGCAGGGCGTAGATCTGGTCGCGGCTCTGCACGAAGGCGTGCGTCGGGGTGACGTAGTGGGCGGCGCCCCAGCCACCGACGGCGCTGCGCGCGGTGCAGGTCACCGGCCGGGCCTCGGCGTCGCAGCGGACCAACGTGTGGAAGGTCACGTCCCAGCCGGGGCGCACGGGCGCGCGCGCCACGTCCTGCGCGTCGAACAGCGGGCGGGTGCGACGGAAGCGCCCCCGGCCCAAGTGCTCGAGGTGCCAGGGGATGCGGACGCGCGGCGCCCCCGTGCGATCCCAGCGCAGCGCCGCGTAGGGCATGTAGAGCAGCAGCTGGCCGCCCACCATGCGGCTCGCGTAGTTGCTGAAGTCGAAGTAGTCGTTGGCTTCCAAGAAGACCGACTCGCGCCGCTGCAGGCGGCCGTCCTGGCCCAGCTCGAAGACGTTCAGCTCGGTCGCTCCGAAGAACCAGTTCCACGGATCGGTCCCCTCGTCCTCGACCGCGGTGACGTAGCGGAAGCCCACCACGAAGACGAACCGCCCGCGCACCAGCAGCTCGTCGTACCAGACGTCGCGGTTCAGCTCGTCCTCGGCCGCCAGGCGGACGCTGTCGACCTGTCGAGGCAGGCCGATCCGATCGACGGCGATCGCGTAGAGGCGGCCGCGGCGCAGCACGATCAGGTGGTCACCGATGTGCTTTACGATGCCGCCCTCGTCGACGCCGCTCTCCTGGTTGTGGGTGATCTCCTCGTTGTCCGCCGAACCGTCGCCGCCGTCCGGATCCGCCCCGTCGCCGGGCTGACCGCCGGCGCCGGGCTCGCCGCCCACGCCGGGGCTGCCACCCAATCCACCGCCGTCCTGGTCGGCATCGGGGACGACGAAGGCCTCCAGCTCGGCCGCCGACGTGAACCGCGCGAGGACGCGGGCTGGCCGGGCTTCGGGTTGCATATCGTCCGGCGCAGGCTGGCCGGGCATCGCGCCGACGCCGCCGGCGCCCCCCATGCCGCCGCCGGCGCCCCCCATGCCGCCGCCGACGCCCCCCGCGGCCGGGTGGTCAGCGGGCGGCGCGGCGCTGTCCGAGGGTCCGCAGGCCACCAGCGCGCAGGCGACGAGAACGACGAACTTCATGGCTGTGCCCCCGAGGCAGGTGTGAGCGACTCGACGCGCGACCGGGCCGCGCCTTACGCGGCGGCCCCTCGCTTCGCTGCGCCGGGCCGCACGGGCGCGACGGTCAGCGGGCCGGCGGCGGCGCGATGGAGGTGGACGGCGCCGAGACGGTCGAGGACGTCGCCCGATGGGTCCGTGTGCGGGGCTCGGACGAAGCAAAAGTGTAAAAGTGGGCTCGTTCGGTCGATAGTGTGGCGCGACCCCGATGCTGTTCGTGGCGCGACGCTCGGTGTCAGGCGCCCCAGAGCCACAGCCAGGCGGCACCGGCGAGGGTGGTCAGGGCGGTCACGGGCAGGCCGACGGCGAGGTGCTCGCGGAAGCCGACGCCGCCCAGGTCGCGGGCGCCCTCGGCGACGATGACGTTGGCTGCCGAGCCGAGCAGCGTGAGGTTGCCGGCGAAGGTCGAGGCCATCGCGAGCAGCGCCCAGGCGAAGTTGGGGTCGGCGAGGTCGGCCATGGCGTCCTGCACGACCAGGATGAAAGGCACGTTCGATACGGCGTTCGAGCCCAGCACGAACAGGCCCGAGAGGGCCGAGACGCCGAGCAGATCGTCGGGGCCGCCGCCGGCGATCGTGTGCAGGGGCCAGGCGGCGAACAGGGCGTCGGTGACGCCGGACCCCCGCAGCCCCTCGACGACCACGAACAGGCCGGCGAAGAACAGCAGCAGCGAGCCATCGATGTGGCGCCAGACGGCGCGGGCGTCGCGGCGGTGGAGAAGCTGCAGGAGGACGAAGCCGCCGGCGGCGGTCCAGGCCAGCGGGGCGCCCAGCGTGTAGAGCAGCGCGGTCAGCGCGACGACGCCGAGAGTCACGCCGTGGGCCGCGCGGAAGGGCGGGGGCGGCGACTCGGCGACAGGGGCCGGCGCGGCGGGGGCCGCCAGGGCGCGGCGGAAGGCGACCCAGAGCACGGCGTGGTTCAGCGCGAGGGCGACGACGGCCAGCGGCACCATGCGCAGGGCGTAGTCCCCGTAGGTCAGGCCGCCGAGCTGGGCGCAGAGCATGTTCTGGGGGTTGCCCACCAGCGTGGCGACGCTGCCGGTGTTGGCGCCGGTGGCCAGCGCCAACAGGAAGGGCAGCGGGGGCAGCCCGCCGCGGCGGACGAGGCGCACGACCACCGGGGCGCCCAGCAGGCAGACGGCGTCGTTGGTGACCAGCGCGGCCAGCGCGCCGGCGCCCCAGACGACGGACGCCAGCAGGCGAGCGGGCGAGGGGGCGCGGCGCGCGATGCGCTGCTCGACCGCCTCGAAGAAGCCGTCGAGCACCAGGAAGGCGCCCATGCCCATCACGCCGAAGAGCAGCAGCAGGGTGTCCCCGTCGACGGCGGCCAGCGCGGCTTCGGGCGCGAGGACGCCGGTGGCGACGCAGGCGACGGCGCCGAGCAGCGCGGCGGCGGGCCGGTCGAGGCCCAAGCGGCCGACGCGGCGCGCCGAGACGAGGACGTAGGTGGCGAGGAAGATGGCGATGGCGACGAGGTCCACGGCGGCGCTCAGCGAACGGCGGACGGCCAGCGCCGCCGAGGTCGCGGGCGACCGGCGCGGCGCGCCGCGCCGGGGGACGAACCGTGGCTCGTCGGCGCGGCGTTCATGCGTCGTCGGGGGCGCCGCGGGCAGCGAGGCCAAGGTGACCTTCTGCGGCGTCGGCGAACGTCCGCGCGGCCTGCAGGTGCATACTCGGCACGGCGTTCACGCGTCGTCGGGGGCGCCGCGCGCGGCGAGGCTGAGGTGGCCTTCGACGGCGTCGGCGAGGGTCAGGGCGCCCTGCAGGTGCAGGCCGGCGCGCTCGGTGATGGCGGCGCGGGCGGCGCGGGCGGCGGCCTTGAGGGGGCCGAAGCTGAGCAGGCCGTCGGCGAGGGCGTCGAGCGCGGGCAGGGCGTCGGGGCCGCCGATGGCGCCCAGGCGGGCGCAGGCCGCGAGGCGCCGCTCGGGCTGCTCGGCGCGCAGCAGCAGGATCAAGGCCGGCGGCTCGAGGTCTTCGAGCGCGCAGTGCCGCTCTTCGAGCAGCGCCTCGAGCCCGGCGGTGATGCGGGGCCGTTCGGCGTCCAGGTCGGGCAGGGCGGCGGCCGCCTCGAGGGCGTGCCGGCGGCGCTCGACGTCCAGGTCGGCCAGGTCGTGGTCGAGCAGCACCTGCAGGTTGCGGCGCCGCACGCCGCCGGCCTCGCGCGCGGCGTTGCGCAGCAGGCGCAGGGCGCGGGTGGCGGGATCGGGCCGCAGGTGCTCGGCGACGCGCGCGACGGTGTTCAGGCGCGCGAGGACGCCGGTGGGCTTGCCGTCGTTGTGCCCCTGCCAGCGGAAGACGCCCCCTTCGAGGGTGACGCCCGCGTCCAGCAGCGCCCGCACCCGTCGGCGCATGCCCTGGCTCATCGCGGCCACCAGCTCGGCCTCGTCGCCGCGCAGCAGCACGAGCTCGTCGAAGGCGGCGTCGCCGGTCTGCACGTCGCCCAGGCCGACCCGCCGGGCGAGGCGGCTCATCCGGTCCTCGAGCCCCACCGTCCAGTCGGCGGGCGTCGCGTGCTGCACCGTCAGGGTCCAGCGGTAGCGGGCGTCCTCGGGCGCGTCGTCCAGCCGCTCGCGCCCGAGCGTGGCGCGGGCGCCGCTGGGCATGCGCCCGGCCGCGCGCAGCTCGCCGGTCTTCGGATCCTCGGCGGTGATCCGCAGGCCCAGCCGCTCGAGCTTCTGCAGGAAGGGATCGGTGCGGCGTCGACGCGCGGCGCGTCGCTGCAGCCGGGCCGCCCGCTTCTTCTTCTCGGCGTCGTCGCTCACCGGCGCAGCGTGCAGCGGCCCGCCGCCGCGCGCAACGGCCGTCGCAGGCGGCGCGGGCCGGCCGGGGCGGCCCTTCGGTAGCGGCGGGCCGGCGTGCGGGCAAAAAGTGAAAGAAGTAGGCTGGTTCGTTCGATAGTGTGGCACGACCCCGGAGGCTCTAGCGCAGGGCTTCGAGCCAGCGCTTCAGCAGGGCGCGCTCCGGGGGGGTGAGGCAGACGCCGTCTTCGGGCATGGGGCACCAGTCGTCGGTGACGGCGGTGGCGTCCAGGACGGCGGCGACGAAGTCGGGGCGCGTGCGGACGGCGTGGCGCGCGGTGGCGGTGTCGGCGAAGAAGGGCAGCGGCTCGCCGGCGGCGTGGCAGGGGTGGCAGCGGGCGGTCACCAGGGCCAGGCCGGGGTCGGCGACAGGTGGGGGGCTCGCGGGCTTCGGCGCCGGGGTCGCCTTCGCGGTCGGCTGCGCGGGGGGCAGCGCGGCGCAGGCGCGCTGGCGCACGTCCTCGGCGATCCAGGGTCGGCCGGCGATGTCGTCCACGCAGGCGTGCTGGGCGCCGAAGATGCGCTCGGTGCGCCGCGCCGTGCGCGCGACGTCGCCCAGCTCGGGGCGCGCGCGGGCGAGGTCGCGCAGCAGGACGCTCTGCACGAACCGCGGCATGGGCCACTGGCCGGTGATGTACAGGGGGCTGGTCTGCTGGTCGGGGTGGGGCACGAAGGCCAGGTTCCAGTCGGCGTCGCGCAGCCCGAGGTGGCGACCCGCGAAGTACAGCACGGGCCCGCCGCTGCGCGGCGAGCGAGGGTCGAAGCGGTAGTAGTCGAAGGGCTCGTCGGGCTCGCTGGCGTAGCGCGGCAGGGCGGCCCGCACCTCGGCCTCCAGATCGGCCTGCGGCGCACACCCGAGCGCCTCGCGCAGCAGCGCCCGCTCGACCGCCGCGTAGCGCGGGTGCGCGCGCAGCTTCCGCGCCAGCCGCCGCGCGTTCAGCCGCGCCAACGCCAGCGTCAGCCCGGTGTTGGGTCGAAACCGCAGGTTCTCGTGCTTCGACAGCGCGACGTACGGGTAGTGCGCGGGGCCCGCGGTCGGCCAGGGCAGCGTCGCGTAGCACGGATCGTCGGCGGCGGCGCGGCGGAAGGCCAGGTAGCGTTCGCCGTCCGCGTTGGCCACGAAGCGCTCACCGTCCAGGTGGCCCACCTTGTCGTTGTCACTGCCGAAGGCGCCGGTCCACTCGGGGTAACCCTCCCAGTTGGGGCGCGGATCGTCGCCGCCGTGGCAGCCGCGGCAGGACGCGGGATCGTGGGCCGCCCAGCCTGCGCCGACGCGCTCGAGCCGCGTCGCGCCCTCGGCGTCGGGCGGCGGCGCCGGGCCGTCGCTCAGCAGGTGCAGCCGAAAACGCGCCGCGGCGTCGTCGAAGGTGATCACCTCGAGGCGCTTCGGCCCGCCCGCCTCGCAGGTGTAGGCGAGGATGGTGCGGGCGTCGGTGCCGAAGCGGATGACGCGCGGTCGCTCGGCGCTGACGGCCGCTGGGTTCGAGGCCCGGCTGTCGTGCACGAACGTGAAGCGCTGCAGGGCGTCGCGCGGCAGCGCGGCGAGCAGATCGCGCACCGACGCGTGCCGCTCGGCCAGCGCACGCAGGTCGTCCCAGCCAAAAGGGCGCTCGCGGCAGTCGGGCGTGACGCCGCGCAGGTCGTCCCCGGCGAACTCCATCGCGTCGACGGGCACCCGCACGTCCACCGGCCGCCCCGCGGCGTGGGCCGCCCGGATGCGCCCCGCGGCGCCGGGCGCGATGGCCGCGAGCCGCACGCGGTAGCGGGTGCCCGCGCGCTCGAGCACCGCCTCGCCCTGCTCCCCGTCGAGCCGCGCCACCCGCCAACCGCGGAAGTGGTGGGGCGTGACCGGATCACCGCCCGCGACGGCGATCCAGGGCAGCACCAGCAGCAGGGCGATCAGGCGAGCGCGCACCGGGCAAACCTATCCGGTACGAAGCGTCTGGTCGACCAGCCCTTCGTGATCTATGTTCCTTTTGCCATCCACGAGCCTGGGAGCTGCCCATGAACACCCCGCCCCTCGTCCGCCGCGTCGCCCTGCTCGCCCTCGCCCTGGGGCTGCTCGCGCCCGCCGCCGCGCTGGCCGGCGGCCGCGCCAACGTCAAGGCCCCGCCCGCGGTCATGAAGGCCGCGCAGGGCGCGGTCAAGAACATGAAGATCATCGACGTCCGCAGCCAGAAGGTGAAGGGTGCCGATGCCTACGCCGTGCTGGGCAACCACCCCGGCGCCGGCGCCGTGGTGGTGCTGGTGACGACCGACGGCAAGGTGCTCGGCGCCCTCGAGCAGATCTCCATGCGGCGTGCGCCGGCCGACCTGCGCAGCAAGGCGAAGGCGAACGACGTCGCCTGGCGCCTGAAGGTGGGCGGGAAGGCTTCGTTCCACACCGCCCAGCCCCGGCCCGGCGCCTTGAAGCTGTCGGGTGAGATCCCGACGACGTTGGCCGGCGTGGCCAACACCGGCATGCAGCTCGACCTGCCGCCGAACCTGTACTTCATGGAGCGCGCCGAAGAGCCCGAGTAGCCTTGGCGACCGCCGACGCTCGACTGCGCTGGTTCTCGCTCGCTTGGGGCGTCGTCGCGGTCACCGAGGTCGATCACCTGCGCGCGCCGGCGGCGGTCCTGTCGCTGGACACGCTGCACTGGCTGGTGCCGCTCGCCGGCGTCGCTTGCCTGGCCCGCCCCGGCCGCTTCCCGCCGCTGCTGCTTCTCGCCGGCGTCCGCACGCTGTCGCTGCTCGCGCGCGCCCCGCACCTCGAGAACCACGAGTACCTGCACCTGCTGACCGATCTGGGCCTGCTGACGGCCTTCGGGCGCGTCGAGCACGTCGCTCGCCTGGCCCGCGCGCTGCTGGTGCTCACCTACGGCGCCGCGGGCTTCGCCAAGCTCAACGCCGACTTCTTCGATCCGTCGGTCTCGTGCGTCGGTTGGGCCTGGGAGCGCGCCGCCCTCGCCCTGCCCTTCCTGCCCGTGCTCGGCGACGACGCCGTGGTGGCCCTGGCCGTGCTCACCACCGCCGCCGAGCTGATCCTGCCCATCCTGCTGCTGGTCGGCCGCACCCGCTGGCTGGGCCTGGTCGGCGTCCTGCTGATGCACACCGTCTTCGGGCTGCGGCACCCCACCTTCGCCTGGACCTGCGCGGCGCTGGCGCTGTGGTTCGTGCCCCCGGCGGCCGCCGAGCGCGTCCGGCCCTTCGCGCGCGCCGCCGAGCGGGCCGTCGGTGGCGCCGCGATCGTCGTCGGGGCGCTGCTGTTCGCCCTGCACGGCGATCTGCAGCGCGGCGGCGACTACGCGCGCGTGCTGTCGCTGGGCGTGCCGCTGCTGTGGCTGGCCGGCGTGCCCCTGCTGGCGCGCCTGCGCGGCCCCGCGCGCCCCGACGGTCCGCTGCCGCTGCGCCCGCGCGGCGCAGGCTGGCTGTGGGTGGCGCTGATGCTGCTGAGCGTCGGCAGCCCGTACCTGGGCCTGAAGACCCGCACCGCGATGAGCATGTTCAGCAACCTGCGCACGGCCGCGCGGGGCAACCACCTGCTGCTGGCCGACGCGCCCCAGCCCTTCGGCCTCCAGCGCGATCTCGTGCGCATCGTCGAGGCCGACGAGCTGCCTTGGTTCGACTACGCGCTGCGCGACGTGCACGTGCCGCTGCTCGAGCTGCGCCGCCGCATGGTCGAGCTGCGGGCGCGCGGGGGCACGGTCGCGATGACCGTCGAGTATCGCGGGCGCCGCCATCACAGCCCGGCCATGGAGCGCGATCCGTTCTTCGGCGCCGCGCCGCCGCTCTGGGCGCGCAAGCTGCTGATCTTCCGGCCGGTCGACACCGTGGGCCCGGCGCTGTGCGCGTGGTGATCCGGCGATCGAGGCCCACCGGGGCAGGGCACCGACCGCGCGAAGACGTGAACGCCGTCGCGTCGAGGGCGGCGCGGGACGCTTGCTCGACGGGCGTGGGTCGGCACATCCTGCCGCGGTCTGCCTGAAGGGCGTTCACGCATGCTGGATCGGCGTCGGTTCCTGGGGCTGTGCGCGGCGGCCGCGGCGCTGCAGGCGTGTGGGGGCAGCGGCGGCGCCGCGGGCGGCGGCGGCGAGCGCGTGCTGGTCGTCGGCGCGGGCATGGCCGGGCTCGCCGCCGCGCGGCGCCTGGTCGGCGCGGGGTACCAGGTCACGGTGCTCGAGGCGCGCGACCGGGTGGGCGGCCGGGTGCACACCGACCGCGCGTGGGACGGCGCGCCCGCCGACCTCGGCGCCTCGTGGATCCACGGCGTCGACGACAACCCCATCGCCGCGCTGGCCGCCGAGCTGGGCGTGGCGACCCGGCCCACCGACTACGAGGCCGCGCTGACCTTCGACGGCGAGGGGCGCGCGCTCGAGGACGACGACGAGGCGGCCATCGAGGCGCGGCTGGAGGCGCTGGTCGAGTGGCTCGACGGCGAGCGCGAGCGGCGGCAGGACGAAGGCGAGCCCGACATCGCCCTGGGCACGGCCATCGACCAGTGGCTGGACCGCGCGGATCTCGACGCGGCGGCGGCCCGCCGGCTGGCCTGGGCGATCCACACCACCCTCGAGCACGAGCTGGCCGCCGACGTCGATGACCTGTCGCTGTTTTACTGGGACGCGGCGGAGGCCGGCGAGGGCGGCGACGTCGTCTTCCCCGGCGGCTACGACGCGCTGGCGCTGGGCGTCGCCGAGGACCTCGACGTCCGGCTGAGGCACGCGGTGCAGCAGGTGGCGTGGGACGACGCGGGGGTGGTGGTCACGACCGACCGGGGCGCCTTCGAGGCCGACCGGGTGGTGATCACGCTGCCCCTCGGCGTGCTGAAGGCCGCGGACGTCGCGTTCGAGCCGGCGCTGCCCCGCGACAAGCGCCAGGCGATCGAGCGGCTGGGCGTCGGCGTGCTCGACAAGCTGTTCCTCCGCTTCCCGGCGGCCTTCTGGGCCGAGGACGTCGAAGGCGCCGAGGTGCTCGGCTTCGTCGCCGACGACAACCGGCGCTGGGCCGAAATGCTCAATCTGCACGCGTACTTCCAGAAGCCCGTGCTGGTGCTGTTCAACGCCGGCGCGGTCGCCCGGGCGATCGAGGGCTGGGCCGACGACGCGATCGTGGCCGACGCGATGACCGCCCTGCGCGCGATGTTCGGCGACGACATCCCCGAACCCGAAGACTGGCGCATCTCGCGCTGGCAGCAGGATCCGTACGCGCGCGGCGCGTACTCCAGCTTCGCGCCCGGCGCCACGCCCGCGGACGTCGAGGCGCTGGCGGCCCCGGTGGGCGGGCGCCTGTTCTTCGCCGGCGAGGCCACCGAGCCGCGCTTCCCCGCGACGGTGCACGGCGCGTGGCTCTCCGGCCTGCGCGCCGCGGCCGAGCTGATGAGCGTCTGAGGTCGGCCGCTCGGCGGCCAGCCACCGCCCCGGCGGTGGCAGGTGCCGGTCGCTTGACCCCCGGGCGAGGCCCACCGCAAGCTCGGCCCACACGGTGATCGGGGGGCGGCGTGATGGGCAGGTGGCTCGCGTGCGTGCTGGTGCTGCTGGTGGGCGGCTGCGACGACGGGGGCGGCGCGGCGCCGCCGGTCGACGCCGCCGCCGATGGGGGCGCGGCGGACGCCGCGCCGGGCGCCGACGCCGACACCTCGGACGCCGGCCCCGACGCCGCGCCGCCGCTCGAGCGCTACGACGCCCTGCGCGCGCCCGTCGAGATCCTCTTCGACGACCAGAACGTGCCGCACCTCTACGCCCAGGACGACCTCGACCTGTTCTTCGCCGCCGGCTACCAGCAGGCGACCGACCGCCTGTTCGCGATCGACATGGCGCGGCGCGCGGCCCTGGGCACGCAGGCCGAGGTGCTGGGCGAGGGGCGCCTGAGCGCCGACTTCCAGGCGCGCGCGCTCGACTTCGCGCGGCTGGGTCGCGACGCCGTGGGCTGGCTGGCCGAGCACCGCCCGCGCGATCACGACCTGGTGGTGGCCTTCGCCGGCGGGCTCAACCGCCGCGTGGCCGAGGTGCTGGCCGGCGAGGCGCCGCGCCCCGAGCGCTTCGAGGCCCTGGGCTACGATCCGGCGCCCTTCACGCCCGCCGAGCTCTTGGCCCACGGCCTGCGCATCCAGTTCGGCTTCTCGTCGACCCTCGACTTCGACCTGCTGAACACCCTGGTCGACGCCCTGGTGGCCGACGCGGACGCCCTCGCCGTGCACACGCCGGCGACGCCGGCCTTCATCGTGGGCTCGGTGGGCGCGGCGACGAAGGCGGCCCGGCGCGCGGCCCCCAAGCAGGGCCGGGCCGACCTGGATCCCGCCGAGGTGCGCCGCTTCCTGAAGGCGCTGCGCCGCTTCACCCGCGACCTCGGCCAGGGCGAGGGCAGCAACGGCTGGACGGTCGGCGCGGCGGCCTCGGCCAACGGTCGCCCCCTCTTCGCCAACGACTCGCACGCCCGCTACTACGACCCCAACGTGATGTACGTCGTGCACCTGAACTCGGCCGACGCGGGGGGCGCCTTCGACGTCGTCGGCCTGGGCTTCGGCGGCGTGCCGGGCGTCCAGGTCGGCCAGAACCGGCACATCGTCTGGGGCGCCACCACCGCCTTCGCCGACTGCACCGATCTCTGGACCGTGCAGGTGCGCGACGGCCAGGTGCGGTACGGCGACCGGATGATCCCCCTCGACGCCCGCGACGAGGTCGTCCGCGTGCGCCAGCCCGACGGCACCTTCACCGAAGAGACCGTGCGCGTAGAGCGCGTGCCCGGCGTCGGCTACCTGCTGCCCGAGTCCATCCTGCCGGTGCCCGGCGCCCTGCTCGGCCGCGGCCGCCTGCTGCTCGGCTGGCCGGGCTTCGACCGCCCCATCGGCGACATGTCGGTGTACCTCGACTTCGGCCGCGCGGCGTCCGTCGACGACTTCCGCGCGGCGGTCCGCCGCCAGATGACCGGCATGCAGAACTGGCACGTCGCCAGCGCCACCTCGATGGGCCACCAGACCGGCAGCCTGGTGCCCGACCGCGGCCCGGTCGACGGGCGCCCCCGCGCGTCGCGCATCCTCGACGGCGCCGATCCGCGCACGACCTGGACCGGCGCCTTCCTCGACGTCGACCGCCTGCCCGCCGTCTTCGACGATCGCCCGTTCATCTCGTCGGCCAACAACGATCCCTTCGGGCACACCGCCGACGGCGATCCGCTGAACGACGACTTCTACTTCGGCGCGTTCTTCGCCCCGCACTTCCGCGCCGGCACCCTGCAGGCGCGGCTGACCGAGCTGGCCGCCCGCGGCGGCCTGACCGTCGACGACATGACCGCGCTGCAGATGGACGTGCACAGCGCGGTCGCCGACCGCCTGCTCGGCCGCCTGGACGCCGCGGTCGAGGCCATCGATCCGGATGATCCCGCGCTGGCCGTCTTCGTCGACCGCGCCGGCCCGCTGCGCGCGGCGCGCGACGCCCTGCTCGCCTGGGATCGCGACATGCGGCGCGCGTCGGCCCCGGCCGCCCTGTTCCGCGTCTTCCTCGCCTACCTCGCCCGCGACGTCCTCGCCGACGACCTGAACCTGCTGTTCGAGGCCATCGAGGGCGAAGAGCCGGTCTACCTGACCAAGTTCCTCGTCCTGGCCCTCGAGCAGGGCGCGGCGGCGCTGCTCGACGGCGACGAGCGGGCGCTGCTGCTGGGCGCGCTGGACGCGGCGCGCGTCGAGTGGGCGGCGCGCGGCGAGCCCACCTGGGGCGACGTCCTGCGCGGCGAGTGGCTGGCGCCCGACCAGACCCGCACGCTGATGCCCCTCGACGGTGGCGACACGACGCTGGCCGTGGCCCAGTGCCGCTTCTTCGACGGCGACGAGCTGGGCGAGCACTGCGTCGCCGAGGCCGGCTCGGTGTGGCGGCTGGTCACCTCGTTCCGCGCCGATGGCTTGCCGGTGACCGTGTTCACGGTGCCGCAGACCGAGGCGGGCAGCACCGACGACTGGCGCGAGGGCCGCTATCAGCCCCTGCGCTTCGAGCGCGCCGACATCGAAGCGAACCTGAGCCGCCGGGTGGAGCTGCGCTGACCGGTCAGGGCGGCTCGGTGCCGTTGCCGGGCGGCGGCTCGTTGGTCTCGAGCCAGTACTGCACCACCTGCGCCATCAGGGCCCGCAGCGCGTCCAGCCGCGGCGGCTTGACCAGGTAGCTGTTCACGTGGTGGGCGTACGCGCGCGCCACGTCGGCCTCGGCCCGCGACGTGGTCAGCATCACCACCGGGATGCGGTTGCGATCGGGATCGGCCTTCAGCCGCGCCAGCACCTCGAGACCGTCGATCTTCGGCAGCCGCAGGTCGAGCAGGATCAAGTCCGGGTCCAGCCCGCCCTCGAGCACGTCCAGCGCCGCCTGCCCGTCCATCACGTGCGTCACCTGCTCGCCCGACACCCCCAGGCGATCGAGCGCGCGCAGAACGAGGAAGGCGTGATCGGGGTCGTCCTCGACCACCAGCAGGGTCGGCTTCATCGGTCCGATCCTTCGCCGGGCAGCTCGATCTCGACGACGCAGCCCTCGCCGATGCCGCGCGAGCGCAAGGCGACGCTGCCCCCGTGCAGCTCGACGACGCGGCGGACGATGGCCAGGCCGACGCCGGTGCCGGGCAGCGAGGGGTCGAGCCGCTCGAACAGGCGGAACACGCGGTCGGCGAAGGCGGGGTCGAGGCCGACGCCGTTGTCCGCGACGCGGATGAGCGTGCCGCCCGAGGGCGCGCGGGTCGCCCGCACCGCCACGCGCCGGTGAACGCGCGAGGCCGAGAACTTGGCGGCGTTGTCGAGCAGGTTCCGGAGGACCTCGATCAGCCGCTCGGGGTCGCCCCACACGGTGACGTCGCGGCCGGCGACCTCGAGCAGCACGTCGCCGAGCTGCGGGTACACGGTCTCGCAGGCCGCCTCGACCAGGTCGCCGAAGCGCGTGGAGCGCCGGGCTCCGATGCCGTGGCCCAGCCGCGCCAGCTCGAGGAGCTCGTCGAGCAGCGTCCGCATTCGCGCGGCCGCGCGCCGGACGCGATCGAGATCATCGGCCGCCGCCGCCCCGTCGCCGGCCGCGAGATCCTCCTCCAACACGTCGACGAAGCCCTGGATGGTCACCAGCGGCGTCCGCAGCTCGTGCGACGCCGTGTAGGTGAAGCGCTCGAGCTCGGCGTTCTTCCGCTCGAGGTCCGCGATGAGGCGGTCGCGCGCCTGCTCGCTCTCCTTGAGCGCGGTGACGTCGTCGAAGGTGACCGCGAAGTGATCCGGCGCCGGGCTGAACGCCACCACCTGATACCAGCGCCCGAGCGAGGTGGAGTACTGCACGAAGCGCAGCGGCTCGCCGCCCTGCGCCACCCGCCCGAAGGTGCCGATCCAGTCGCCGGGATCGTCCTCGATGCCGGGCAGCAGCTCGGTGACGCGGCGGCCGATCAGCCGCGCGCCGTCGAGGCCCGTCAGCCGCGCGAAGGCGGGGTTGGCCGCGAGGTAGACGTAGTCCACCGGGCGGCCCGCGTCGTCGGTGACGATGCGGTGGTACGCGAAGCCCGCGAGCATGTGCTCGAAGACCGCTGCCATCACGTTTGCGTCGGCGCCCTGGCTCACGACGGAAGCTCCCGCGGTGGTGCCCTCCGTGGTCTGGCCAACGGTATCACGACCCCGGCGGTGGGCGAGATCGATCGCGCGTTGTCCCGCGGCGCGTGGTGCCGCGTCGCGCTCAGAACAGCGCGCCGCAGTCGGCCGTGCACACGCTCACGGCGCCGACGAAGGGCAGCTGACACGCCGTGCACGGCGTGTCGCCGGGGCAGTCGGCGTCCTCGTGGCACGCCGCGAACTGTTCGGGCGCGCAGGTCTCGGCGCAGGCCGCGCCGGTTAGCGCCCCGCCGCAGCACGACCAGCCGTCGGCGCAGTCCTCGGGGCCGTCGCACAGGGCCGGCACCGTCACCGAGCCGCACTGGCGCTCGCAGGAGCTGTACTGGCCGAGGCAGCAGGTGAAGCCGGCGCGGGTGTCGCAGGCCTGGACGAAGCCCTGCCAGTGGTTGCAGGCGACGACGCCGGGCTCGTCGAGGTCGGGCCCCGCGGGGTCGGGGGGCAGCGCACAGTCGCCGCAGTCGGGCGTGAGGGGTGTCTCGACCGACAGGAACAGGTCGTAAGGGCCCGCCTGGGTGCGGGCGCCGGCCTGGCCGTCGACCACCAGGCACACGGTGCCGGCGGGCACGGCGGTCGGCGGGATGCGCGCGTCGCGCCCGGCGGCGCAGGCCAGGGCGGGGCCGTCGTCCTCGCAGCGGCCGCGCCGCAGCTCGAGCGCCCCCTCGAAGGCGGCCGCCAGCCGCACCTCGATCTGGTTCGCCTCGGGCAGCTCGAGCGCGTACCAGGCCTCGGGGCCGCCCGCGGTGTCGGCGCAGCCCACGTCGGTGGCGTCCACGCCGCCGAGCGTCGTGCCGTGCACCGCCTTGCCGGTCGCGGCGGGGCCCCAGCGCAGCCGATCCGGCCGGTCCGCGCGTCGGCTGGGCAGCGTCTGCTGCAGCGAGGCGTACACCGCGATCTCGGCGTCCACGACGGCGGCGTCGGTGTCGGCGGCGCCCTCCACGAAGAGCTGCCAGGGCACCTGCGGCTGCACGCCCAGCGTCGCCTCGAAGCCCGGCTGGCCCGCGCGCCACACCGGCTGCCACAGCTCGCCGACGTCCGCGGGCGCCGCGCCCAGCTCGATCGTGTCGCCGCGCGGCGTGCGCAGCCGCAGCCGGGTGCCCGCGATGTTCGGGCCCTCGACGCGCACCCGCAGCGCGAAGGCGTGCACCGCGTAGAAGGCGTGGGTCAGGTCGCGCCGCGCGACGCCGCCGCCCGGCGGCACGATCGTGGGGGCGAGCCAGGGTCGGTGGTACAGCGTCCAGGCGCCGGGCGAGGCCTGCAGCCAACGCGACACCTGCGCCACCCGCTGCGCCGGCGTCGCGATGTCGAGCGCGCCGTCGCGGTCGAGGTCGACGGTGGCGGTCACGAGGCCGGTGGCCGGCGTCGCGAAGCGCAGGTTGCTGCTCTCGGGCCAGGCGTCGGGGAAGTCCGGGCTGTGCCCGTACGTGGCTTGGACGTAGCTGCCCGTGGCGTTCGAGACGCGGTCGGGGAAGCCGTCGCCGTTGACGTCGGCCAGGTGGGTCAGGCGCCCGTGCTGGAATTGGTTCTCCAGGGCGAAGTCGCCGCGCGCGAGGGTGTCGAGGCGGTCCGGTGACAGGGCACGGAGCGTGGTCCAGCGGCGCCGGAAGGTGGCTTGGTAGGTGGCTCCGCTCGCCGAGACGTGGGCGCGGGCGAGGTCGTCGCGGCCGTCGTGATCGAAGTCGCCGGCCAGGTAACCGACCGGCGCCTGGTAGTCCGGTTCGTCCAGGTCGAGGGTGCGGTCGTCCAGCGTCAGGCGGGTCGTGTCGTCCACGCCGGTGTCGGCCACCAGCGCGAAGCGGCCGCCCAGGTCGATGCGCGCGAAGCCGTGGGTGCAGCCGGCGTGGGGCAGCACCTCGACGGTGGCGAAGGCGCCGGCGCCGTCGTAGTCGGCCAGCAGCGCGAGGTCGCCGCCGCAGGTGGTGGCCAGCGCGAGCTGCCCGTCGCGGTCCAGATCGATGAACGCCAGGCGGTCGCGCCCGCGGTCGGCGTAGTCGGCGCAACGCGCCGGCGGCGCCTGACAGGCGGCGGGCAGGTCGACGGTGCGCGCGACGGACAGATCGGCGTCGAGCACCAGCAGCGTGCGGCCGTCGCGCTCGGCGACGACCAGCTCGGGCGCGCCGTCGCCGTCGAGATCGCCGCTGAGCGCGGCGATGGGCACGAAGCCCGGCGTCAGGATCGGCTCGCCCGGCTCGAGATCGCCGTCGCCGTCGTTGTGCAGCGGCACCAGGCCGGGCAGGTCGCGATCGAGCACCACCAGGTCGGGCGCGCCGTCGCCGTCCAGATCGTGGGGCTCGAGCCCCCAGGGGTAGGCGCCGACGGCCAGGTCGACGCGGGGCTCTCCGAAGGCGCGGCGGCCCAGGCCGCGCAGCACCTGCACGGTGCTGTCGGCGGCGCCGGGTACGGCGACCAGGACGTCCTGCGTGCCGTCGAGCTCGAGGTCGGCCACCACCAGCGAGGGCGCGTCGGCGGCGCCCGGGACGGCGAGCGGCCGGGCGGCATCGAGGCCGCCCGCGCCGTCGCCGGGGTAGACCACCACGCCGGGGCCGGCGTGGGTGGCGACGACGTCGGCGCGGCCGTCGCCGGTGACGTCGGCGATCTCGAGGCGGGTGACGCAGCCGGGCGCAGGCCGGTCGGCGCCGGCGACCAGCGTGCCGTCGCCGACGCCGCGCCAGACGGTCACCCCGGCGCAGTCGCCGACGACGACGTCGGGCAGCGTGTCGGCGTCCAGGTCGCCGTGCGCCAGCGCGCCGGCGGGCGCGGTCGGCGCGCGCCAGGACGCGTGGAACGGCTCGACGTCGACGCCACGTTGGCCGGTGCCCCGCCACACGCGCAGGCCGCCCGCCGCCTCGAGCGCGACCAGATCCCGCCGCCCGTCGCGGTCGAGGTCGACGAGCGCGACGGCGCCCATGCCGGGCAGGCCGTCGGCCACCGGGACGGCGGCGCGCAGGTTGCCGTCGCCCAGCCCGTGGCGCACCACCAGCCGGCCGTCGGCGGTGGACGCGACCACGTCCACGGCCCCGTCGTGATCCAGATCGGCGACCGCGAGGCCGGCCAGGCCCGGGTCGCCGGTGGCCACGGGCGGCACCTGCCACGACACCGGCGGGGCGAAGGTGCCGTCGCCCCGGCCCAGCCGGATGACGATCTGCCCCATCACCTCGGCGCCCGCCGTCAGCAGATCGGCGTGCCCGTCCCCGTTCAGATCGGCCACCCGGACGAGCCCGGGGCAGCGCCCGACGGCGGCCTGGTCGCCCGCCACGAAGTTGCCGTCGGGCTGCTGCAGCAACACGGCCACCGCGTCGGCCCCGCAGACGGCGGCGACCACGTCCAGGCGGCCGTCCTCGTCGAGGTCGGTCACCGCGATGTCCGCGACGTCGCGCGCCACCGAGGCCAGGAGCGCCGCCGGCGCGAAGCGGCCGTCGCTGCGCCGCGTGGCCGCGCGGACGATGGAGCGCGGCTGCGGGCCGTCGACGTCGAGGGGCC
Source organism: Myxococcales bacterium (assembly GCA_020633465.1). Lineage (GTDB taxonomy): Bacteria > Myxococcota_A > Bradymonadia > UBA7976 > UBA1532 > JACKDN01. Next base: position 99,858 of record JACKDN010000011.1, on the reverse strand, counting down.
CGGCCAGGAACATCTGAACACTCGACGGCGGCGCGAGGCCGCCGGCCGAGGCGGGGCGAAGTTGGTAGGCGCTGCGCGGCAGCAGGTCGATGCCCGCGCGGATGAGCGCGGGATCGCCGCCCTGGTAGCGGCGGTGCACCCCGAAGAGGTCGCCGCCCCACCAGGCGAGGCCGCCCGTGGCGCGCTGCTCGATGTCGAACTGGTAGGGCAGCGCCAGGCCCTGGTCGGCGGTGACCGGCGGGGCGTGCTTGCTGAGGGCGCCGACGCACAGGCCCTCGATCATGCACCCGTGCTCGAGCGCGCCCAGGCCGAAGCGGACCGGCGCTTCGCCGCCGCCGGGCCCCGGGTTGATCGCGACGATCTGCTGGGCGGCCACCGGCAGATCGGGGAAGCCGTCGGTGTCGAAGGTCAGGTGGAAGCGGCGCGTCGGCTGCCCCGCGCAGGCGCCGTCGACCGGGGTGGGCAGCTCGACGGTCGGCAGGCCCTCGGTCGGTCGGCCGATGCTGCCGCCGAGGCGGAAGCGCACGTTGTCGGCGACACGGCAGGCGGTGACGGCCACCTCGATCGTCTCGGGCAGCACCGGGGGCAGCAGATCGGTGTCCTCCTCGGGGCCCAGGGTGAACAGCGACAGCAGCTCGGGGCGCGACAGATCGACGACGATGGAGCCGCGCGGCTGGGTCTCGGCGATGCGCGGCACCGGGCTGACGACGTCGAGGAAGCGCGCCTCGGACTGGCCGTCGCCGCTGACCGGGGCCGGCGTGACGAGGCGAACGGGGTAGGTGCCGGCGTTGCGCAGCAGGCGCTCGTCGGCGGCCAGCCGCACGAAGCAGGTGCGGGCGCAGCGGGCGGCGCAGGTGGCGCCGGCGGGATCGGCGGGCTCGCCCTCGCCGGGGGCGCAGCCGCCGCCGGCGTCGGGGGTGCAGTCCGTCGTGTCGCCCTCGACCAGGCAGGGGAACACCTCGTCGCCGATGCGCGCGGCGGTGTCGGCGGCGATGCCGCGGCCGACCAGGCGCAGGCCCAGGCCGCCGCCGACGGCGTCGGGCAGCGGATCGGCCTCGAGGCGGGCCAGGTCGAGCACGTCGACCTCGGCGGGCGCCACCGCGTCGAGGACGGGGGCGGGCCGCGCGACGTACTCGCCGAGCGTCAGCGCCACCGCGCCGCCGGTGCAGTTGCAGGCGTCGTCGCACACCTGCCAGCAGACGCGCTTCGGGCCCTCGGGGACCTCCAGCGTGTGGGTCAGCGCGGTGGCGAAGGGCAGCCAGCGCGGCGAGTCCGGGCAGGCGGGGGCGTCGGCGCACTGGCCGTCGGCGTCGTTCCAGACGGCCAGGCGATCGCCCTCGCCCTCGAGGGTGACCGGCACGATCAGCTCGTGCACGACGGCCTGCCCGCCGGCCACCTGGACCCGGCGCACCACCGGCGCCTCGCGGTCGACCAGCACCTCGGCCACCAGCACGGCGCTGACCGCCGCGCCGATCGACTCGGGATCGGCCTGGTGCTCGGGGTTGGCGAGCTGGAAGCGCAGGGTGTGCGGGCCGTCGTCGAGCGCCGCCAGATCCAGCGTCGCCGCCTCGGGCAGCTCGGCGAAGGGCAAGCCGTCCGGCGGCTCGAGGGCGTCGGCCCACCAGCGCAGGTGCCGCAGATCGTCGTCGCCGGCGATGCGGGCGACGACGTCGCCGCCGCCGAGGGTGGTGGGCAGGTCGATCGCGGCGGTGACCGGGCGCAGCGCCACCGGCTGGTCGACCGTGGCGTCGGCGGCGACGACGACGTCCGCCCAGGCGGGCGCGCGCGCGCCGTCGGCGCGGGCGGTGACGCGGTAGGGGCCCACGGGCACGTCGGCCAGGGCGAAGCGCGCGTCGGGCGCGGCGACCACCAGGTCGCGCGCGAAGCCGTCGGTCAGCGCGTCGCCCTCGACGCCGCGCACGCGGACGGTGGCCAGCGGCGCGCCGGCCAGGGCGACGGCGCCGGTCAGCCCGCCGCGCCGGGGTTGCAGCACCACGGGCCCCAGGTCGACGGGCTCGCCGGGCTGCAGGCGCACGGGCACGGTGAGATCGGCGTGGCGATCGAGGCCGACGGTCAGGCGGTAGGCGCCGGCCTGCACGCTCGGGGTCAGGCGGTAGCGGCCGTCGGCGTCGGTGGTGCCCTGGTCGATGGGGCCGTCGGGCCCGGTCAGCGCGACCGCGGCGTCGGGGACCGGGGCGACGCCGCCGGTGGGGCGCAGGCGCTCGACGCGCCCGGTGATCGGGGTCGGCAGCAGGGCCAACGGCGGCTGGGCGGGCAGCAGCACGCTGCCCTCGACCACGACGCGGTCGACGCCGCCCGGGCGGTAGCCGGGGTGGGTGAAGGTCAGGTCGTGCGTGCCGGCGTTCAGCGGCAGGCGGAAGGCGCCGTCGGCGGCGGTGAAGGCGACGAAGCCGGTGCGGGCGGCCTGGACGCGCGTGCCGCCCTGGTCACAGGCGCCGACGCACTCGAGCTGCACGCGGCCGCGCACCTCGGCGTCCACGCGCGGGGTCAGATCGAGCAGCCCCAGGTTCAGCGCCTCGCCGGGCGCCAGCGCGATGGGCGGCACGCGCGGCGGGTCGTAGCCGATCAGCTCGACCTGCAGCGCGTAGTCGCCGGCGGGCACGCCCTCGAACGCGAAGCGGCCATCGGCCAGCGGCGCCTCGACGCGCGGGGCCGCGCCGGCGTCGCCGACGTCGCGCAGGGTGAGGGTCAGGCGCTCGGCCAGGGCCGCGTCGAAGGGCAGCACCTCGCCGTCCGGGCCGCGCAGCGCCAGCGCGCCGTGCACCCGGCCGGCTTCGGCGGACAGCACGGCGTCCTCGACGGTGTAGGGATCGCCGGGCGCCAGGGCGGGAACCTCCACCTCGACCACGCCGTAGCCGGCACGCACGAAGCGCAGGGTGTAGCCGTCGAGGGGCGGCACCTCGAGCGACCAGGCGCCGCTGGGCGCGGTGGTGGTCCGCGCGGCCAGCCCGCGCACCTCGACGCTGATGTCGGCATGGCCGGCCTCGCCCGCGCCCTCGAGGCGGGCCACGCCGCGCAGGGTGACCGACGCCGCCGTGGTGAGGACCAGCGGGTCGACCTCGACCGGGGCGCCCACGCCGACCTCGACGGACCGCTCGGGGGGCGGGCGCAGGGTGGGGTGGGCGACGCGCAGGGTCCAGGTGCCCGCGGGCACCTCGGCGAAGAGGAAGCGGCCGGCGTCGTCCGGCGCGGTGGTCCGGGGCTCGGCGTCGCCGTCGCGCGCCAGCGTGAGGGTGGTGGCGCGCAGGATCGCGGGGTCGTCCACGCCGGCGGGCAGCGCCACGGTGCCGCCGACGCGGCCGGGCAGGCCGACCAGCACGACCTCGTCGGCGACCACCTCGTCGTCGGCCACGACCACCACGTCGAGCGACGCGGGCGCGTGGTCGGCCAGGGTGAAGCGCAGGGTGTGCGGGCCGGGCGTCGTCTCGATCAGGTAGCCGCCGGCCGGCCCGGTGCGCGCGCCGTCGGGCCGACCCTCGACCTGCACGAAGATGCCCTCGTGCGTGTCGCCGCTCGCGCGCCGCGCGACCCCGCGCACGCCGCCGATCTGCTCGATCCGCAAAGGGATCTCGCCCACGTCGGTCGTCTCGGCCTCGGCCACGACGACCTCGGGCACGCCGCCCGCGTAGCCGCGCAGGCGCACCTGCAGCCCGTAGGCGCCGGCGGGCACGGCCTCGAAGGCGAAGCGCCCGCCTTCGCCCAGGGGCGCCTGCAGGGGTGTCGCGCCCAAGAGCTCGACGTGGCCGCCGGCCAGCGCCGTGGCCGCGACGCCGTCGGGCAGGACGACGCGGCCGATCACCCGGCCGCCCGAGGGCGCGGGCGCGTCCTCGACGTCGGGGTAGGACAGCGTGCAGCCGCCGAGCAGCAGCGCCAGCATCAGCAGCGACGGTCGGCGCATCAGGGCACCCCCGTGCAGTCGTCGGCGCAGACGCTCAGCTCGCCCACCAGCGGCACCGGGCAGGTCGTGCACGCGGTGCCGTCGCAGTCGGCGTCGCTGCGGCACAGCGTCTGCGCGCCGTCGTCGCACGAGGCCGCGCAGGCGGCGCCGGTGGTGAGCGACGCGCAGCAGATCAGGCCGCCGGGGCAGTCCTCGGGGCCGTCGCATTGCGCCGGGACGCTCACCCCGGTGCACTCGCGGTCGCAGTGCGTGAACTGGCCCAGGCAGCACGAGAAGCCCGCCCGGGTGTCGCACAGGACGGGCTCGTCCGAGTCCCACGCCGGGCAGCTCACGACGCCCGGATCGTCGACGGTGACGTCCGGCCCGCCGGGATCCTCGCAGTCGGCGTCGCAGCGTGGCGTCACCGGGGTCGCCGCGCGCAGGAACAGGTCGAAGGGCCCGAGCTGGGCGCGGGCGGCGGCGCGCCCGTCGACGACGACGCACCAGTCGCCGGCGGGCAGGGCCGTCGCCTCGATGTGCGCGCCGGGCCCGGCCGCGCACGCGACGGCGGCCCCGCCGTCGGCGCAGGCGCCGGCGCGCACCTCGATGGCGCCGTCGAAGGCCGCCGCGAGGCGAAGCTCCACGGCGTTCACCTCGGCCAGCTCGAGCTGGTACCAGGCCTCCGGGCTGCCCGCGGTGTCGGCGCAGCTGAGCGTCGTGGTGTCGGCGCCCCCCAGCGTGTCGCCAGCGACCACCTTGCCCAGGGCCCCCTCGGCCCAGCGCAGGGGCTCGGGACGGTCCGCGCGCGTGCCGGGCCGCGTCTGCTGGAACGACGCGAAGATCGCCAGCTCGACGTCGGTGACCCGCGCCGTGGCGCCCGGGGGGGCCACGAACACGAACTGCCAGGGATCGTTGGGCTGCGGCCCGTGGCCGGCGCTCAGGTCGATCTGATCCTCGGTGACGACCAGCTGCCACACGCCCTCGGTGCCGGCCGGCGCCTCGCCCAGGTCGACGCGCGCGCCGGCGGCGGTGATCAGCGCGGCGGTGGTGCCGCCCAGCCCCTCGCCCTCGACCCGCACGCGCGCCGCGAGGCGGTGCGCGACGTAGCGACCGTGGGGCAGGTTGATCGTGCGGGGGACGCCGGGCATCAGGTCGACGGGCTCCATCCACGGGCGGTGATACAGCGTCCAGGTGCCGCCCGCCGGGCCGCGCCACAGCGAGAGCCGGCCCACCTGATCGGTGGTCGCCAGCAGGTCCAGCGCGCCGTCGCGGTCGAGATCGACGGCGGCGACGCCCGTGCCGAGGCCGAGGGTGTCGAACACGGCGTTCTCGTCGAAGCCCCAGGTCTGGCGGAAGGGCGCGTCCCACCCGAGCTGAAGCTGCAGACGCGCGAAGCGGAGGTGGTTCCAGATGCGGTCGAGGTAGCCGTCGCCGTCGACGTCGGCCACCCGGTTCCAGGTGCCGCCGACGTCCGCGTTCGTCTCGTGCCACCACTCGCCGCCGGCGGGCACGAGCGCGTCGCGGTCGAGGACGCCGTCGTGCGTCCAGAACCGGTGCGACAGCAGCTCGTCGCCGTCCGCCTCCCGTTGGTGGCGGAAGATGTCGTCGCGGCCGTCGTGGTCGACGTCCGCCACGGTGTAAGCGACGGTGGGGCTGCCCGGGAAGCCGGCCAGCTCGTAGGGCTGGCCGCCCACGTACACCATCGTCTCGTGCCACGAGAAGGGCGCCACCACGCCGCGCTCGCCGTCCACGTCGATGGCCGCGACGCCGGCGGTGCACCCTTCGCCGTCGGCGAGCACGTCGCTGGCCGCGAAGCCCGTCGCCGGGTCGTAGTCGTGCAGCACGGCGACGTTGCCCCCGCAGCCGGTCACCAGCTCGAGCGCGCCGTCGCCGTCGAGGTCCATCAGCTGCAGCCGATCCCGCGCGTAGGGCGCCGTCGGCTCGCAGAAGCCGGGGCGCGGCGCGCAGCCGGCGGGCAGGGCCACCGCGCGGGGCGCGCCGGGCGTACCGTCGGGCGCGAGCGCGCGGATCTCGAGCGGCCCCTCGTCCTCGAAGGCGATCAGCAGCTCGGGATCGCCGTCGCCGTCGAGGTCGGCCACCCGCGCCGAGATGGGCACGCGGCCCGGTGTGGGCACCTCGACCGCCTGCTCGATCTGGCCGGCGCCGTCGTTGAGGAAGGTCAGCAGGCCGGGCCGCCCCCGGTCGAGCACCACGAGGTCGGGCCACGCGTCGCCGTTCAGATCGCCGCCGACGATGTTCCAGGGCTCGACGCCCGCCGGCAGGTCGAGGCGCGGCGGGCCGAAGGCGACGCGCCCGCGCCCGGCCAGCCGGTAGACCGTACCCGGGCTCGGCGCGCGCACCCCCGCCCACAGGTCGAGGGCGCCGTCGGCGTCGAGATCGGCCACCGCCACCGCGGTCGGGCCGTCGTCGTCGGGCAGCGCGTGGTCGTCGTGCAGCGCGAGCCCACCCCGACCGTCGCCGCGGAAGATCGTGACGCCCCCGCCTTCGTGGCCGGCCACGACGTCGGCCCGGCCGTCGCCGGTGACGTCGGCCATCACCACGTCGGTCACGCAGTCGCCGTCCGGCGTGGGGATCGTCGCGCCGGGCGCCAGGGTGCCGTCGCCGACGCCGCGCAGCACCGTGACGCCGGCGCAGCCGCCGATCACCACGTCGGGCAGGGTGTCCATGTCGAGGTCGCCGTGGGCCAGGGCGACGGCGGGGGGCAGATCCTCACTCCAGAGCGCCTCGAACGCGGGCGCGTCGCCGCGCAGGCCGGTGCCGCGGTACACGCGCACGCCGCCTGCCGCCTCGAGCACCACCAGGTCGAGCCGCCGATCGCGATCCAGATCGACCAGCACCACGGCGCCCAGCGCCGGCAGATCCTCCGGCGGGGCCACCGCCCGCGCCTCGACGAAGTTGCCGGTGCCCAGGCCGTGGCGCCACACCAGGCGCCCGCCGTCGCGGTGCGCGCCCGCCGCGACCACGTCGACGTGCCCGTCGTGATTCAGATCCCCCAGCGCCAGCCCCGCGGTGCCGCCGTTGTCCGTCACCTCGGGCGGCACCGACCAGTGGACCGCGGGCGCGAACGTGGCGTCGCCGCGGCCCAGGCGCACCTGCAGCCGACCCCCGCCCTCACCGCTGGCGGCGATCAGATCGGCGTGGCCGTCGCTGTTCAGATCCGCCGCGCGCAGCTGCGCCGGGCACCGCCCCATCGTCAGGGCGTCCCCGCGCGCGAAGCCGCCGTCGGCCTGCTGCAACCGCAGCGACACGCCGTCGGCGCCGCAGTCGGCCGTCGCCAGATCGAGCCGGCCGTCCTCGTCGAAGTCCGAGACCACGATGTCGGCCAGCCCGCGGCCGGTGGTCGTCGCCGCGGCGGCGGGCTCGAAGCGCCCGTCGCCGCGGCGGGTGACCGCGCGCAGCACCACCCGCGGCTGCGGACCGTCCAGCAGCGTGGGGGCCACCGCGAAGGGATCCTTGTACATCGGCGGCGCCAGACCCCCGGCGCTCTCGCGCCGCACCTGGAACGCGGTGTCCGACACGTACTGCGTGCCGTTGTTGATCCGCACCGCGTTGTGGGCGCCGTACCGCTTGAACGTCTCGATCAGGTCGCCGCCCCACCAGGCGATCGCGCTGGTGGGGCGCCGCGTGTCGAGCTGGAACAGCGCGTGGTAGCCGGCGCCCCCGTGGGTGGGCTTGGCGGTCGAGGGCAGCGCCCCCGCGCAGCGGCCGGCGATCATGCAATCCGCCTCGAAGCGGTTCAGGCCGAAGGGCGCGCTGGCTTCGCCGCCGCCGGGGCCGGGGTTGATCGCGACGATGGCGTGCTGGTCGGGGGGCAGATCGGGCAGGGCGTCGGTGGTGAAGGTCACGCGGTAGCCCCGGGTGATCTCGTTCGCGCAGGGGCCCTCGGTGGGCGTCGGGAGGACGACCGGCGGCGTGTCCGGATCGCCGACACCGACGTTGCCGCCGAGGCGGAACTGGGTGTTGTCGGCGACGCGACAGGCGACGATCTCCACCGTCAGCGAGGCGGGCACGATCGGCGGGACGAGGTCGGTGTCCACCTCGGGGCCGAACGTGAACAGGGCGAGCTGCTCGGGTCGCCTCAGGTCGACGATCAGGGCGCCGCGGGGCGCGGTCGAGGCGATGCGCGGCACCGGGCTGACGATGTCGAGGGTGAGCGCGGCCGAGCGGCCCGCGCCCGCCACCGGCGCGGGCGTGCGCAGGCGCACCGGATAGCTGCCGGCGTTGCGCAGCAGACGGTCTTCGGGGCCGAGGGCCACGTAGCACGCGCCGGCGCAGCGGTCGGCGCAGACGGCGCCGTTCGGATCGGGCGTGGGCGCGGGCTCGCCGGCGCAGGCGCCGTCGGCGTCGGCGGTGCAGCCCGCGGCGTCGCCGACGATCCGGCAGGGGAAGGTCTCGTCGCCGATCTGCACCACGGTGTCGTCGGCGATGCCGGCGCCGCGCAGGGTGAGGCCGCGCAGGGCGCCCAGCTCGGGGGGCAGCAGGGGCAGGTCGGCGAGGGCGTCCACCGCCAGCTCGGCCGGGGACACCTCGATCAGCGTGGGGGTGGGGCGCGCGACGTAGTCGCCCAGCGTGACCGTCTCGACGCCGTCGGCGCAGTTGCAGGCGTCGTCGCAGACGCGCCAGCACACGCGCTTGAGGCCCTGCGGGCCGCTCAGCGTGTGGGTCAGGGCGTCGGCGTAGGGCACCCAGCCGGCGCCGTCGGGGCAGGCCGGCGCCGCGGCGCAGGCGTCGCCGGCGTCGTTCCAGACCGCCACCCGCGCGCCCTCGCCCTCGAAGGTGATGGGCACGGTCAGGGCGTTCACGGTGGCCTGGCCGCTGGCAAGCTCGACCCGGCGGATCACCGGGGGCGCGCGATCGAGCAGCACCTCGACCGAAAGGGGGGCCGTGCGCAGGGCGCCGGGCGCGTCCGGATCGTCGGCGGCGTCCGCGTTCGCCAGCTCGACGCGCAGGGTGTGCGGCCCCTCGGCCAGCGCCGACAGGTCCAGGTCGGCGGCGGCCGGCAGGGCCGCGAAGCTGGCCCCGGGCGGGGGCTCGACCTGATCGGCCCACACGCGCAGGTGCGTCAGATCGGCGTCGGCGGTGATCGTCGCCGTCGCGCGGTCGCTCACCGTCTCGGGCAGCGCCACGGCGGCGCGCAGGGCGTCGAGCGTCAGGTCCATCGCCGGCGCGCCCTCGACGGTGACCGCGACGTCGGTGTCCGCCGCGGGGCGGGCGCCGACGGCGCGCGCGGTGATCGCGTAGCGGCCCACGGGCAGCCGGTCGATCACGAAGCGACCCTCGGGCGGCGCCACCGCGACCTCGCGCAGCACGCCCGCGGTCAGCGCGTCGTCGGCGACGCCGCGCACCTGCACCGTGCCCGGCCGGCCCGCCGGCAGGCCGACGCGGCCGATCAGCGGCCCGCGTTGGGGCTGCAGCAGCACCGCGCCCAGCGTCGTCTCGTCGCCGGGCGATAGCACGACGGGCGCGTCGTGATCGGCGTGGCGGTCGAGGCGGAAGGCCAGCGCGTAGGTGCCCGCGGGCACGGTGGCGGTGACGCGGTAGCGGCCCTCGGCGTCGGTCGTCGCGGTCTCGAGCGGGCCGTCGGCGCCGCGCAGGACCACCTGCACGTCGGCCGCGGCCGCGGCGCCGCCGGTGGGCAGCAGCCGCTCGACGACGCCGGTGAGGGTGGTGGGCAGCAGGGCCAGGGGCGGCTGCGGGGGCAGGACCACGGTGCCCGCGACCGGCAGGCGGTCGACGCGCCCCGGGCGATGGCCGGGGTGGCTGAACACCAGGTCGTGCGTGCCCTCGTTGAGCGGCAGGCGGAAGGCCCCGTCGCTGCCGGTGAAGGTGACGAAGGGCGTGCCCGCCGCCTCGACGCGCGTGCCGCCGTGATCGCACGGGCCCGCGCACTCGCGCAGCACGCGGCCGCGCACGGCGGCGTCGACGCGCGGCGCCAGATCGAGCACGCCCAGGTTCACGGTCGCGCCCGGGGCCACATCGACGGCGGGCACCGGCGGCGGGTCGAAGCCGGTCAGCTCGATCTGCAGCGCGTAGGCGCCCGGCGGCACGTCCTCGAAGGTGAAGCGGCCGTCGGCCACCGGCGACGCGATGCGGGGCGCGGCCTCGGCGTCGTCCACGGCGCGCAGGGTGAGCGTGGTGCCGGCGCGCAGGGCCTCGTCGAAGGCGCGCACCGCGCCGTCCGGCCCGCGCGCGGTCAGCGCGCCCTGCACGCGGCCCGCGCGCGCGCTCAGCACGACGGCCTCGACCGTCCCGGTGGCGCCGGGCGCCAGCCCGTCGACCTCGAGGTCGGCGCCCTCGTAGCCCGGGTGCCGCAGCCGCAGCGCGTAGGTGGTCAGCGGCGGTACTTCCAGCGCCCACGCGCCGTCCGACGCCGTCTCGGCGCGATCGGCGACGCCGGCGACCTCGACGGTGATGCCCGCGTGCCCGTCGTCGCTGGCGCCGGCCAGCCGGGCCACGCCCTCGAGCCGAGCGGGCGCGCCGACGCCGAGCTGCAGCACGCCCAGCGACCGATCCGCCTCGGGCCCGAGCTGCACGAACGCGGGCATCGGCGCCGTCAGGGTCGGGTGCGTCAGCGCCAGCGTCCACGTCCCCGCCGGCACGGCCTCGAAGACGAGGCGGCCGGCGTCGTCGGGCGAGGCCTCGCGCGCGTCCTCGCCCGTGGGGCGCGTGAGCGTGGCGACCGTCTGCCGCAGGATCGCGGCGTCGTCGAGGCCCTCGGGCAGCGCGACCGTCCCGCGCAGCCGCCCGGGCAGGGCCGCGAGCGTCACCGGCGGCGCGTCGATCGTGTCGTCGGGCTCGACGACGACCTCGGCGCTGCCCGGCGCGTGCCCGGGCAGCGAGAACCGCAGGGTGCGCGGGCCGGCGACCGTCTCGATCGTGTAGGCCCCCTCGGCGTCGGTCACCGTGACGGCCGTGTCGCCCACCACCTCGACCACGATGCCGGCGTGCGTGTCGCCGCCGGCGCGCGTCGCCACCCCGTCCACCCGCCCGGTCAGCGCCACCGTCAGGGGCACCGCGCCCACGTCGGTGCGCTCGCCCTCGCGGACGTCCACGGCGGGCAGCCCACCCGCGAAGCCGTACACCCGCACCGTCAGCAGCCAGGCGCCGGCCGGCACGCCGTCGAAGCTGAAGCGGCCGTCCTCGCCCAGCGCGGCCTGGCGCGCGGGGGCGCCGGCGCTGGACAGCTCGACGTGCCCAGGCCCCAAGGTCAGCTCGGCCTGCGCGGCGGGCAGCACCACCTGCCCCACCACCTGGCCGCCCGTCGCCGTGGGCGCGTCGTCCACGTCGGGGAACGACAGCGTGCAGCCGGCCAGGGCCAGCCCGGCCAGGAGGAGGATCGCGCTGCGCTTCATGGCAACCCCGCGCAGTCCACGGCGCACACGTTCAGCTCGTCGATCAGCGGCACCGGGCACGTCGTGCACGGCGTGTCGGCCGCGCAGTCGGCGTCCGTGTGGCACAGGGGCAGGGCCTCCGCGCCGCAGGTCGCCGCGCAGCGCGCGCCGCCCGCCACCGACGCGCAGCACAGCCAGCCCGCCGCGCAGTCCTCGGGGCCGTCGCACTCGACCGTCACGGTCAGCCCGTCGCATTGCCGCTCGCAGCCCGAGCTCCCGCCGCCGCCCAGGCAGCAGACGGAGCCCGCGCGGGTGTCGCAGGCGTCGCCGCGGCAGTCCACCACGCCGGGCGCGTCCACGTCGGGCGGCGGGGGCGGCGGCGGCGGCTCGCAGTCGGGCGCACAGTCGGGCGTCACCGGCGTGGCCACGCGCAGGAACAGGTCGAAGGCGCCGGCCTGCGACCGGGCCGCGTCCTGCCCGTCGACCACCACGCACCATGCCCCGGCGGTCACCGCCACGTCGTCGAGCCGCGCGCCGCGACCCGCGGCGCAGGCCACGGCGGCGGCGGGCGCGGCGCAGGGCCCCCGGCGCAGCTCGAGCGCGCCGTCGAAGGACGCCGCCAGCTGCAGGCTCAGCGTGTTGTTCGCCGGCAGGTCCAGCGCGAACCACGCCTCGGGCGCGCGGCCCGCGCCGTCGGTGTCGGCGCAGCCCACGGTCGTCGTGTCCACACCGCCCAGCGTCGAGTCGGTCAGCGCCTTGGCCACCGCCCCCGGGCCCCAGCGCACCGGCGCCGGCCGCGCCGCGCGGCGCCCCGGCCGTACCTGCTGGAAGCTCACGTAGGCCGCCAGCTCGACGTCGGTGACGCGCGCGTCCGTGTCCGGCCCGGTCTCGACCAGCACCTGCCAGGGATCCGACACCTGATGTCCGTGGGCGGCGGTGAGATCGGCCGTGCGCTCGGTCAGCACCGGCTGCCACAGCGTGCCCGCCGGCGCCGCCCCCAGGTCGATTGTCGCGCCGTCGGGCGTCAGCAGGCGCGCCCGCACCCCGGCGACCTCGGTGCCCTCGACCCGCAGGCGCGCCGCGAAGGCGTGCACGACGTAGGGCGCGTGGGGCAGGTCGATGCGCGCCGGGGCGCCCGGCGGCGGCAGCTCGACGGGATCCACCAGCCGGCGGTGGTACACCGTCCACGCGCCCTCGGCCGCGTCGGGCCAATGCACCAGGCGGCCGATGGGATCGGCCGTGGCGACCAGATCCAGGCCGCCGTCGCGATCGAGATCCACCGCGGCCACCGCCGTGCCCTGGGCCGGCGCGCGATGCGGCACCCGCGCCTTGCGCCCCCACTGCTGGCCGTAGGGCGCGCGCCAGGCGAGGTCGATCAGCACGTCCGGCAGGTCGCGATCGAAGTGGATGCGGTCGGCGCGGCCGTCGCCGTCCGCGTCGGCCGTGCGGGTCCAGATGCCGTGGGGCAGGGCGCGCGACGCGGGGAAGTAGTCGTCCGCCGTGCCCGCCAGATCGGCCGGGCGCAGCGCGGCCAGCGAGGCCCAGCGGCGCTGGCTCAGGTACTCGTACGAGGCGCCCGAGACCTGCGCGCGGTACAGATCGTCGCGGCCGTCGAGATCGGCGTCCTCGACCAGGTAGCCGATGGTGATCGTCGCCCGGAAGCCGCCGAGATCGTAGGTCTGCCCGGCGCGGTGCACGAGGGTCTCGCTGACGTCGGGCGCGCCGGTGACGAGGCCCCAGGTGCCCGCCACGTCCAGGGCCGAGAAGCCGGCCGAGCAGCCGTTCGACGCCAGCACCTCGGCGTCGCCGAAGCCGGTGGCCGGGTCGTAGGCGCGCAGGACGGCCAGGTCGCCGCCGCAGTGCGCCACGAGGGACAGCGCGCCGTCGCCCTCGAGGTCGATCAGCCGAAGTCGGTCGCGGGCCCGGTCGTAGGTGCGCGCGCAGAAGGCCGGCACCGGGTTGCAGGTGGCGGGCAGCGGGATCGGCTGCGCCGGGCCCAGGCCGCCGTCGGCGGCCAGCGGGTAGACGCGCAGATCGCCGCCGTCCAGCGGCGCGACCACCAGCTCGGGCGCGCCGTCGCCGTCCAGGTCGCCGGCCAGCGCGCTGATGGGCACGAAGCCGGGCGTCGGCACAGGGGGCCCGGCGCGCAGGGTGCCGTCGCCGTTGTTCAGGAAGGGGCGGAGGGTCGGCGGCGCCTCGTCGAGCACGACCAGGTCGGGCCAGGCGTCGCCGTCGAGATCGGCGGGCACCACGTTCCAGGGCGAGCCGCCGGCTTCGTAGGTGCGGCGGGGCGCGCCGAAGGCCTCGCGGCCCAGCCCGGCGGCGCGGAGCACCTGGTGGTTCGCGGCGTCGTTCACCAGTACGTCGAGGGCGCCGTCGCCGTCCAGGTCGACCACGGCCAGCCCGCCCGGGGCGCCCAGGCCGGCCAGCGTCAGCGGCGTCGGCGCGCCCAGCCCGCCGGCGCCGTCGCCCGCGTAGACCACGACGCCCGGGCCGTCGTGCGCCGCGACCACGTCCGCGCGCCCGTCGCCGGTGACGTCGGCCAGCACCAGGTGCGTGACGCAGCCCGGCGCGGCGATCGGGGGCGCCGCGGCGAAGGTGCCGTCGTTGCGGTTGCGCAGCACCGTCACGCCGGCGCAGCCGCCGACGACGAGATCGGGCAGCGTGTCCATGTCGAGGTCGCCGTGGTCGACCGTCACCACGGCCGCCGTCGCCAGGCGGTACGGGGTGTCGAAGGCCGGGCGGTCCGCCGCGTGCGCCCCGGTGCCGCGCCACGTGCGCACCCCGCCCCCGGCCTCCAGCGCCACCAGATCCAGCCGCCGGTCGCGGTCGAGGTCGACCAGCGTCAGCGCGCTCAGCGCGGGCAGCGGCTCGGCCGTCTCGAGAACCGCGAAGCCCGCGAAGTTGCCGTCGCCCAGGCCGTGGCGCCACGCCACGCCGTCGCCGGGCGCCGCGGTCACGAGGTCGACGTGACCGTCGTGGTCCAGGTCGCCCACCGCCATGCCCGTCATCGCCGCGTCACTCTCCGCCGGCACGTTCCACACGACCGCCGGCGCGAAGGTGCCGTCGCCGCGGTTCAACCGCACGCTCACCCGCGCCGGGGCCTCGCCGCTGCCCGCCAGCAGATCGGCGTGCCCGTCGCCGTTCAGGTCGGCCACCCGCAGGAAGGTCGGGCAGCGCCCCATCGCCGGCCCGTCCCCGCGCGCCAGCCCGCCGTCGGGCAGCCCGCGCAGCAGGCTGACGGCGTCGTCGCCGCAGTCGGCGGTCACCAGATCCAGCCGGCCGTCCGCGTCCACGTCGGTCACCGCCAGATCCACCGGCTGCCGCCCGGTCCGCGCGACCTCCGCGCCGTCGCCGAAGTTGCCGTCGCTGCGTCGGGTGACGCTCTGGACCACCACCCGCGACTGCGGACCGTCGAGGTCGACCACCAGCGCGGCGAAGGGATCGGTCATCGCCGGCGGCGCCACGCCGCCCGCGCTCTCGCGCCGCAGCTGATAGGCCCCGCGGGGCAGGTACTCGACGCCCGCGCTGACCGTCGAGATGTCGCCGGCCAGGTAGCGGCGGCGCAGGTCGAACAGGTCGCCGCCCCACCAACCGAGGCCCGTGTTGCGGCGCGTCGGGTCGATCTGCAGGGCCACGGCGTGCCCGGCGCCGCCCGGCAGGCGCGCGCGCGTCGAGGGCAGGGCCTCGGCGCAGCGCCCGGCCTCCATGCAGGCCGACTCGAAGGTGTTCAGGCCGAAGGGCGCGCTGGCCTCGCCGCCGCCCGGGCCGGGGTTGATGGCCACCAGTCGGTGCGCCTCGCGCGGCAGCCCGACCACCCCGCGCGCGTCGAAGCGCAGGCGGTAGTGGCGGGTGGGCAGGCCGGCGCAGGGGCCATCGGTCGGCGGCTCGACGTCGGTGAAGGGGGCCAGCGGCGTGCCGATGCTGCCGCCGAGGCGGAACTGCCCGTTGTCGGCGACGCGGCAGGCGATCACCTGCACGTCGATCGTCTCGGGCACCACCGGCGGCAGCCGGGTGACGTCGTCCTCGGGGCCCTCGGTGAACAGCGACAACAGCTCGGGGCGCGACAGGTCGACCACCAGCGTCCCGCGAGGCGTGGTCGACTGGATGCGCGGGATGGGGCTCACGACGTCGAGGTACAGCGCCTCGCTGGCGCCGGCCCCGCTCACCGGCGCGGGCGTGCGCAGGCGGACGGGGTAGGTGCCGGCGTTGCGCAGCAGGCGATCGTCGTCGGTCACCCGCACGTAGCAGGTGCGGGCGCAGCGGTCGGCGCACGCGGGGGCGTCGGGCGCGGGCGCCGGGCCGGGCGCCTCGACCTCGGCGCAGGCCCCGTCGGGATCGGCCGTGCAGCCGCTGGCGTCCGCGGGCACCTGGCAGGGGAAGACCTGCTCGCCCACCTGCGCGACCGTGTCCGGCGCCACGCCGCGGCCTTCGAGCGCCAGCCCGACGCCGCCGCCGAGGGCGTCCGGGATGGCGATCAGGCTGGACGGATCGCCGATCTGGACGTCGAGGGGGCGCAGGGCCGACAGCGTCGGCGTGGGCCGCGGCACGTAGTCGCCCAGCGTCACCTCGACCGCCCCCGGGCCCGCGCAGTTGCAGGCGGCGTCGCACACCTGCCAGCACACGCGCTTGGCGCCGCGCGGCCCCTCGAGCGTGTGGGTCAGCGCGCGGGTGAAGGGCACGTAGGCCGCGGCGTCCGGGCACGCCGGCGCCGCGGCGCAGGCGTCGCCGGGATCGTTCCACACTGCCAGCAGATCGCCCTCGCCCTCGACCGTGACCGGCACCGTCAGCCGGTTGACCAGAACCTGACCGCCGGCGACCTGCACGCGGCGGACGACCGGCGGCTGCAGGTCCACCACCACCGCGACGCGCACCACGTCGCTCGTCACCGCGCCCAGCCGGCCGGGGTCGGCGACGTGGTCGGCGTTGGCGAGCTGCAGGTACAGCGTGTGGGGCCCCTCGCCCAGCGGCGCGAGGGCCAGCGTGGCGGCGTCGGGCAGCGGATCGAAGGGCAGGTCGTCGGGCGGGGTGGGGGTGTCCGCCCACCAGCGCAGGTGATCCAGATCCGGATCGGCGGTGACGCGGGCCGTGGCGCTCGCGCCCACGTCCGCCGGCAGCTCGATCGACGCGCTCACCGGCGCCAGCGCCAGCTCGACGCTCGCCTCGGCGTCGGCCACCACGTCGGCCGAGGCCGTCGCGGCCCGCGCGCCCGCCGCGCGCGCGACCACGTCGTAGGCGCCGACCGGCAGATCCGCCACGACGAAGCGCAGATCGGGCGGCGCCGCCGCGTGCTCGGTCGCCCAGCCGGCGGTGACGGCATCGTCGACGCGCCCGCGCACCTGCACGGTCGCGACGCGGCCCGTCACGCCGGCCACGCGGCCGGTCAGCGCGCCCCGCAGCGGCTCGAGGCGCGTGGTGCCCAGGTCCAGCGGCTCGCCGGCCGCGAGCTGCACGGGCAGCGCGCGGGGCGCGTGGCGATCCTGCCGCAGCTCGACCGTGTAGGCGCCGGTCGGCACGCGCGGCGTCAGCCGGAAGCGGCCCGCCCCGTCGGTGGCGGTGGTGTCCACCGGCGCGCCCGCGGCGTCGGCGAGGATCACCTGCGCGTCCGCGGCGTCGACCGCGCCGCCCCCGGGCAGGGCGCGCTCGACGTGGCCGGTCAGATCGGTCGGCAGCAGCTCCAGCGGCGGCTGCGCGGGCAGGATGACGACGCCCTGCACCGCGACGCCCTCGACGCGCGCCGGCCGGAAGCCCGGGTGGCTGAAGGCCAGGTCGTAGGTGCCCTCGGCCACCGGCAGGCGGAAGGCGCCGTCGCCGCCGGTGAAGGTGACGTAGGGCGTGCCGGCGGCCTCGACGCGCGTGCCGCCGTGTTCGCAGACGCCAGCGCAGGCGCGCAGCACGCGCCCGCGCACGGCGGCGTCGACGCGCGGGGTGAGATCGAGCAGGCCGACGTTGACCGTCGCGCCCGGCGCCAGATCCACCGGCGGCACCCGGGGCGGGTCGTAGCCGGTCAGCTCGAGCTGCAGGCCGTGGTGGCCGGGCGGGACGTCCTCGAAGGCGAAGCGACCGTCGGGGGCCGGCGCGGCCAGGCGCGGCGCCGCCTCGGCGTCGTCGAGGTCGATCAGGCTGATGACGGTGCGCGCGCGCAGGGCCTCTTCGAAGGGGCGGACGGCGCCGTCCGCGCCGCGCACGACCACCACGCCGTGCACGCGGCCGGGGCGGGCGCGCAGGACGACGTCGTCGACGCTGTGCGTGGCGCCCGCCGCGACGCCGGGCACCTCCACCTCGACGGGCGCGTAGCCCGCGCGCGCGAAGCGGACGGTGTAGGCGTCCAGCGGCGGGACCTCGAGCGACCACGCGCCGTCGGTCGCCGTGGTGGTGCCCCCGGCCAGCCCCGCCACGTCGACCGCGATGTCGGCGTGCCCCGCGTCGCCGGCGCCCTCGAGGCGAGCGACGCCGCGCAGCGTCGCGGGGGCCCCGGCGCGCAGCCGCAGGACGCCCACCGGCGCCGTCGCGCCGACGGCCACCGCCACCTCGACGGCCGGCGGCGCGCCGAGTACCGGGTGGTCCAGCGACAGCAGCCAGGTGTCCGCGGGCACGCCATCGAAGGCGAAGCGCCCGGCGTCGTCGGGCGACAGGGTGCGCGGCGCGTCGTCGCTCGGGCGGGCCAGTGCTACGACGGTCTCACGCAACAAGGCGACATCGTCCAGCCCCGGCGGCAGCGCCACCACGCCGGTGACCCGCCCGGGCAGGCCAGCGAGGACGATCGGCTCGAGCGCGATCGCGTCGTCGGCGGGCACGTCCACCGAGGCCGTCGCGGCGGCGTAGCCCGCCGCCGAGAAGCGCAGCACCTGGGGGCCGGGGGTCAGCTCGAGATCGAAGTCGCCGTTGGCCGTGGTGCGGGTGGCGTAGCGGGTGCCCTCGGCCTGCACCAGGATGCCCGCGTGAGAGGCCGCGCCGGCCCGCGTGGCCCGCCCGGTCACCCGGCCCAGGGTGTCCACGCGCAGGCGCACCGCGCCCAGGTCGGTCGTACCGCCCTCGGTGACGGCCACCCCCGACGCCCCGCCCGCGAAGCCGAAGAGGCGAACCGTCAGCGTGTAGGTGCCCGCGGGCACGCCCTCGAAGGTGAAGCGCCCGCCCTCTCCCAAGGCGGCCTGCCGCGGCGCCGAGGCGCCGTCGGTCAGGTCGACGTGCCCGGCCTCGAGCGTCGTGTCGAGGAAGCCGTCCGGCAGCACGACGCGGCCCGTGACCTGCCCACCGGTGGCCGCCGGCGCGTCGTCCACGTCGGGATACGACAACGTGCAGCCGGCGAGCGTCAGCGCCAGCGCGAGGGCCAGGCGGGTCAACCAGGGGCTCCGGTCAGGGTCGGTCGTCCCAGCATAGTCGCTCGGGCGCGCCCGCGCTTCCCTGCCGCTCCGCGACGCGTTCACTTCCTACCCATGGGTCGGTATGGTGCCGCGAGGCGCCCGCCGCGCCCCCTCTCTCGGAGTCGCCCATGTCGCGCCACCTCGCCGCCTTCGTGTTGCTGTCCACCCTGGTCGCCGGCTGCGACGACGACGCCGACGGCGGCGCGCAGCGGTCGAGCGACGCGGGCACCGCCGACGGGGCCGTCGGCGCGCCCGACGCCGAGCCCGCCGCGGACGCGGCCCCCGAGGCCGACGCCGCGCCCCCCGCCGACGGCCTGCCGCCCGCCCCGCCCCAGGGCGAGATGGTGCAGATCGATCCCGGCGGCGACACCATCTGCAGCCGCGGCACGCCCTTCCACTTCTTCGCGCGCGGCGGCGACCCGACGCGCCTCGTCGTCGACTTCGGCGGCGGCGGCGCCTGCTGGGACAGCCTGACCTGCTCGGCCGCCGGCGCCATCTTCAGCGAGCGCGCGACGCCGCTGGCCCAGGTGCAGACCGCCCTCGACGCCGGCCTGCTGGGCGGCCTGTACGATCCCGACGACCCGGCCAACCCCGTGGGCGACTGGACCTTCGTGCACGTCCCCTACTGCACCGGCGACCTGCACTGGGGCGACAACACACAGGATTACGGCAACGGCGTGGTCGTCGAGCACAAGGGCTTCGTCAACGCGCGGGCGGTGCTCGACTGGGTCTACGCGCGCTACCCGGACGTCGACGAGATCCTCGTCACCGGCTGCAGCGCGGGCAGCTACGGGGCCATCGTCCACTCGGCCTACATCGCGCAGCACTACGCGGACGCGCGCATGACCGTGCTGGGCGACTCGGGCGCCGGCATCATCACCGACACCTGGTTCGAAGAGGCCCTGCCGAGCTGGAACGCGCGCGCCGGCCTGCCCGACTTCGTCGAGCGCCTGCAGGGCGATCTGCGCGACAAGACGCTGGTGGACGTCTACGCGGGCGTCGCCGAGACCTACCCGCAGCACCGCTTCGCGCACTACACGTCGGCCTTCGACAAGGATCAGACCTTCTACTACTCGGCCCTGGGCGGCGACGCGGCCGAGTGGCCGGCGCTGCTGCGCGCGCGCATGGAGGCGATGCGCGCGGCGGCCGACAACTTCCGCTACTTCATCGCGCCCGGCCCGGTGCACTGCGTGATCCTCTACCCGTTCTTCGGCACGCGCGCCGCCGGCGACGTGCTGCTGCAGGACTGGCTGCGCGACCTGCTGTTCGCCGACGACCTGCCGGACGACGCCGCCTGCGAGGGCGAGGGGTGCTTCGACGACGCGGTCTGCGCGGCCTGCGCCGAGGACGGCAGCGGCCTGCACTGCCGCTTCTGCGAGGGGTGGCCCGAGGACTACCGGCCGGGCGAGGACAAGTAGGTCGAGCCCGCGAGCCAGTCGTGGTCGGGGTACCAGAAGAACATCAGCGCGCCGCCGGCCAGGCGCTCGACCACCTCGGCGGCGACGCGATCGTCGATGCCCGGGCAGCCCCAGGTGGGCTGGGTGTAGCCGTGCTCGGCCACGTACTCCGGGCGGCTGCCCTCCCAGGGGTGCATCACGATGTCGCGGCGGCGGACGTTGTCGTTGAAGCCCGGCTCGAGGCCGTCGAGGCGGAACGAGACGCCGTAGTCGCCGACGTAGGGCTCGGCGGTGCGCAGCAGGCCGACGCTGGACAGGTGGGTCTCGGGCACGTTCGAGAAGCCGGGGGGCAGGGGCACGGTGGCGGCGTCCTCGAAGCCGCGGCCGTGGGCGACGTGCAGGTGCCACAGCAGGTCGCCGGTGGCCAGGTCGACGATCCACTGGCGGCGCTGGGCCGAGTGCAGCGAGAAGTCGGTCAGGGCGTAGACGAGGCGGTCGGTCTCCTCGCGGGTCCAAGCGGTGGCGAAGGCGCGCAGGCCCTGCTCGGCGACGGCGGGGTCGAGGCCCAGATCGGCCAAGGCGGCGGGGG
Organism: Myxococcales bacterium; assembly: GCA_020633465.1. Taxonomy (GTDB): domain Bacteria; phylum Myxococcota_A; class Bradymonadia; order UBA7976; family UBA1532; genus JACKDN01. Next base: position 79,258 of record JACKDN010000011.1, on the reverse strand, counting down.
TGGTGAGGGCGGCGGTCAGGGTGAAGTCGCCGGCCAGCGCGACGCCCGCGTCGTCGACCCAGGTGTCGGCCACCACCCAGTAGACGCCCGGCTGCACCCACGCGGCGGCGCGCCAGTGGCCGCGGTCGAGGCAGGCGGCGGGGTCGAGGGCGCTCAGCAGGTGGACATCGACGTCGACGCCGGCGGGCAGGTCGACCAGCTGCAGGGCGAGCAGGCCGGCCTCGGCGACCTCGAGGCGGTAGACCACCTCGGGCCCGGACTCGTCGGTGTCCGGCGCGCAGGCGTAGGCGTCGAAGGCGTCGGTGGGCGCGCCCGCGGTGGTGGCGGTGTGGGCGAAGGGGAAGGTGTCGAAGCAGACGACGCCCGCGGGGCAGGCGGGCGGTGGGTCGGGATCGGGGCCGGGCGGCTCGGGATCGGGCGCGGACGGCGCCGGGGCGCGGGCCACGACGGCGGGCGCCGCGGGCTGTCGCGCCGTCACGGCGCCCGTCGGTGACGCCGGCGCCGCGGACCAGGCCGGCGCCGCCGGGGCCGGATCGTCGGGCGCGTCGCTGCCACCCTCACAGCCCGCCAGCGCGACCACCCAGAACGCAGCGACGACGACTCGGCGCACCCCGAACCCCCTCGATCGGCCGGCGACGGGCTCGACCATAGCGGCACCTCGCGCGCCGCGCAGCCCCGAAGGCAGGCCACCTCGCGGCGCGCGGCTGGCCAACCCGCTCGTGAATCGGTTCGATGACACCGGGGGGCGCGGGGCGGGCGCGGCGCCGGTGAGACAGCGAGGAGGGACGATGCGACACGACGACGATCGGGACGACGACGAGCTGAGCCACGCCAACGCGGTGGAGACGCTCGAGGACGTGATGCACGCCATCCCCGCGGCCGAGACCGCGGACGCGCGCGCCGACCTCGCCGCGCAGCTGATCGAGCTGGGCCGTGACTTCGAGTGGCAGGACGATCACGACCGCGCGATGGGCTGCTACGCCCAGGCCGCCGGCCTGTTCCGCGACATCGGCGAGGTGGGCAGCGAGGCCGACGCCCTGGGCATGCTGGGCCGCGCCGCCGAGGGGGCGGGCCAGCCCGAGCGCGCCGTCGCCAGCCTCGAGCAGGCCCTCGTGCTGCACCGCGCCGCCGGCGACCGCGCCGGCGAGGGGGCCGATCTGGGCAACCTGGCCAACGCGCTGGTCAGCCTGGGCCACGCCGCCGAAGCCATCCAACGCTACGAAGAGGCCCGGTCGCTGCACGTCGCCGTCGGCGACCGCGACGCCGAAGCCAGCGACCTGGGCAACCTGGGCAGCCTGTACCACGAGCAGGGCGACCTGGCCCGCGCCGTCGACCACCACCAGCGCGCCGCCGCGCTGATGCGCGAGGTCGGCGACCACGCGCGCGAGGCCGTCACCCTGCGCAGCCTCGGCGAGACCCTCGCCGCCCGCCAGGAGTGGGAGGACGCCCTCGCCGCCCTCGAGCGCGCCCTCACCCTGCACACCCGCCTCGACGCCCGCGACGAGATCGTCCTCGACCTGCGCGCCGTCGCCTTCGTGCACATGCAGCGCGAGGCCTGGGCCGAGGCCGTCAACCTGCTCGAGCAGGCCCTCGCCCTCGCCAACGAAGAGGGCGACCACCCCGCCGAAGCCGACGTCCTCGGCGAGCTGGGCCCCGCCTACGCCGAGTCCGGCCAGGTCGAGCGCGGCCTCGCCTGCCTCGAAGCCGCCGCCGCCCTCGCCGAGACCATCGGCGACACCGAAGGCCAAGCCATCCACGAGATGAACCGCGCTGTCGTCCTGCGCGATCAGAACGACCCCGAAGGCGCCCGCGCCGCCATCACCGCCGCCCTGGAGAGGCTGGAGGCGATCGATAGCCCCTTCGCCGAGCAGGCCCACGCCCTGGCCGCAACGCTGCCGCCGGTGGAGTGAGGGGGCGACGTGGCCGAGCCTCCGACGAGGACGGGACCGCTGAGCGCGTCGAACCCGTCCGCCACCAGGATGAGCACCTCGAGCGGCACGCGCAGGACTACTTAGTAGCCCTCCTTCTCGGAATCCCAGTGGAAGACCTCGATCATCAGTTCACGCGGGAGCCACAGGGCGGCGAGGCGCAAGCGGAGCTGGTGCTCGGGCAGGTCGCCGTGGCGAGCGCGGATGCCGGCCAGCGCGAGCCGCTGCGCCGCGATCGTGAGCGCGCCAAGGCGGGCGCCGCGCTCGGCCGGCGTCATCCGCCGGTAGCCCTCGATGAGCACCCGCTCCACGTCGGGAGACGTATCGGAGGTCAACCAGTCCACGGCGGCAGGGTATCGACGTGTCCGAGAATCCGCCAGCGGTGGTAGGGCCGGTCATGGCCATCGGGTTCCCCTTCGATGGACACGCCGTGGGCCACATCGGACGTTCCTCGCTCCGGCGGCCGGGCCGCCGGCTGCGGCGGGTCATCGCCGCACCGGCTGCCCTTGGCGCCGATCAGCGCCTTCTCGGTCCAGCAGGCCCAGGCGTACGTCGCGCCGCTCCGGCCTACGGTAGAGTGACCCGACGATCCCCCGGGTGAACTCGACCAAGTCCACGTCTGGTCCGCACCGAGCGCTGTTCGCCCTGGGCATCCGAGAGCTTTCTGTCTACTCTCCGCTTGGCCTGTTGGCTGCGCCGCGGCAGCTCTGCTGTCTTTCGCGGCAACGCAAGGCTAAGAGAGTAGGATGAGCTGGGCCCCGGTGCAATGTTCAACGAAGGCGGGTGTACCCGAGTGAGTGTCAGGAAGAGCGCGCCGCCGCGCCGAGCGCCGAGGAACCTCCACGAAGGCGAGTGGTGCATCATCGCGGATGTGGTGGCGGTGGATGCGCTCGGCGCTGGTCGAGTGTCGGCGTGACCGCGCGTCTGCACGATGGCGGGATGCTGGCGGGCAGCTTTCGCACCGCTGGCTGGGACGACGCGAGCTTGGGAGTTTGGACGGCACCGCTGCGCTGGGCGCATCTGGAGGTCTCTCCGTCGGCCGTTCCGGTCGGTCGGGGCCTCTTGACCACCGGGCAGGCGTCCGCCGAAGAGCGGCAGCCGCCACGCCAAGTGACTCCGAGGCAGGCTCGAGCCGCGAGAGTCACGGCGCGGCTCCTGTGGGAGGCCGAGCTGCCAGAACGTGTGTTCGGTGAGGTCCGGGACATACTCGTGGACAGCGGCAATCCGCGCCTCACCGCGCGAAGGTTGGAGACGCTCTTTCAGGAGTACGGCGCAACGTTGGACGAGGTGCGCGTGATTCATGAGATCCGCACCCACTGGCGGCCCTTCACCGGTGGAAGGCGGAACCCGAGTGTCTCGTGGGTACAGGGGCTACGGTTCGTGAGGGCGTACGACGGCTGCCCGGACGCCGGCGAGTTGATGGAGGCGCTCGACGCCGTCACGGACGCATGGCTCGAAGTCCGCGGCCCGTCCAAGCCCGGCGGCGGGCTGCGCGAGCTGATGTGGTTCTTGGAAGAAGTTCTCACGGCTGGGATGGACGAGGTCGATCCAGCCCTGGTGCTTCAGGGGCGGCTGGACCATTGGATCGTGGGACCGCATCGAGAGCACCGCGCAGCGCGTTTCCGGCACAGCCTTCGGCAGAGAACCGCGATGGTCGTTCCAGGCACTCTACGTCCCGAGGCGTACTGATGGTCATGGAGATTCCGCCTCGCCACTGCATCGTTCGACCCTTCGTGGACGGCGATGCCTACGCAGTGGTCGACCAGGTGATCGATCGCGAGGGTGACCCGCGGGTGCGGGTGCACGGTGTGCCCTCGGGGCGCGACGTGATCGTCTCGTCAGCCGAGCTGCGAGCCGGCTTCTTGCCCGGGATGGCTGTCCGCGAGTTTGTTGCGAGCGCGCTGCGTTCGTCACGAGGACGCGGGCACGTGATCGCGATGCGTGAACTGGCGGGCCGCGATCAGGTGGCCGTCAGTTTCGAGACGACCGGCGAGATCGCGTGGATTCCATTCGAGCGCCTCCAACGTGTGGCGGACGTCCGGGAACGCATCGTCACCTGGGCACCGCCACCCAAGCCGGGTTCGGCGGAGCGCGTGCGCCTGTGCATGCTGGCTCACCTGCTGAGCCGCTGGCACCAGATGACAGGTGGTCTTGCGCACATCGACGTCGACCCGCTGCCACACCAGCTTCACCTGGTCCACCACATCCTTCGCAGCGGCAACCTGAACTGGTTGATCGCCGACGATGTCGGCCTCGGCAAGACCATCGAGGTCGGTCTGCTCGTCTCCGCCCTTCGTACAAGACCCGGGTTCGAACGATTGCTGATCGTCACGCCGGGCGGATTGGTGCGCCAGTGGCGCGAGGAGTTGCTCGACAGGTTCGGCATCGACGACGCCCGGGTCTACGGCGACGACTTCAAGGTTGACGACCCGCGCCACTGGCGACTCTACCCGACCGTGATTGCGTCGATCGACCGTCTCAAGCGTCCGGAGCATCTCGAGGCCCTGGCCAAGGCTCCTTCGTTCGGTCTGGTGGTCTTCGACGAAGCCCATCGCCTGTCGCGTAGGTCGTCTGGTGGTCGCCTCTCGATGACTCAGCGGTTTCGGGCGGCACAGGTGCTCAGGGACCGTTGTCAGAGCCTTCTCCTTCTCACGGCCACGCCGCATCAAGGTCGGGCCGACCGCTTTCATGCTCTTCTCGAACTGCTTCGGCCCGAACTGCGGACGTTCATCGAGTCGCAACCACATCGTGTCCCCGAGGTCCTTGGCGACTGCGTCTTTCGGAACCGAAAGCTGTTCGTGACCGACGCGGACGGTGGGTTCCTCTTCCGCGGCCACGACACGCGGCAGATCGCCGTACCCAGTGCACCGGTCTATGGCGCCTTCGAGGCGCGCTTGGCCAAGTACTTCAAGGACGCGGCCAAGGCGGCCGCGCGAATGGAACATCGTCGTGCCATGGCAGTGGGCTTCGTCATCACGATCATGCGAAAGCTGGCAGCGTCGAGCCCGGCGGCCATCCATCGATCTTTGATGCGACGCCTCGAACGCCTGAACGCCCCTTTCCCCGACGAGGAGTTGGATGCCATTCCAACGCAGGACGACGGTGATGGCGAGGCTGAGGATGAACGCTTTGTCGAGGAAGAGCACGCCCGAGCAGCCGAACGCGTGACGCTGAGGTTCTTCGATGGCGAGGAGGACCAACTCAATGCGCTGATCGGGCTGGCGAGCCACTTGCTGAGCCTGGACGTGAAGCTCCGGGCCTTCATGGGCCAGATCGTCGACCGGCTCGTAGAGCGGGACCGCGACGCCAGGCTGCTGGTGTTCACGGAGTATCGGGCGACCCTCGAGTGCGTCCAGCAGGCTCTCGCTGCTCGGTTTGGCCGGGACCGGGTCGGCGTCATTCATGGCGGTTGTACCATGGAGGAGCGTCGGGCAGTTGTCTCGGGCTTCAACTACGGAGCGCTGCAGTTCGTGGTGTCCTCGGAGGCCGGTGGTGAAGGGCTGAATTTGCACGTCCGTTGCCACACGCTCGTGAACTACGATCTGCCCTGGAATCCGATGCGGCTCGTTCAGCGGCTCGGCCGCTTGTATCGCTACGGTCAGTCAGAACGGGTGGTGATGTTCAACCTGCGGACATCCAATAGCCTGGACGATCGAGTCGTCGCGGGCATGTACGACCGAATCGACGCAATCTGCCAAGACCTCTGTCAGGTCGCCGATGAATATGACCGGGAGCGGCTGGCGGCGGACTTGCTGGGTGGTCTGGTGTCCCACCTTGATGTTGCTGACGTGCTCAACGCGGCGCGAGACAGAGGAGCCCATCGCACAGAGGCCGAGATCGAAGAAGCGATCCGCAGCGCCCGGGAAGCACTCGAGCTTCACGAGTCTCTCTTCTCGAAGGCCCAGACGTTCGAGCCCACGACCCAGAGCGACATGCTGCGTCTCACTGCGCAGCACGTGGAGGCCTTCGTGCGCGGTATGCTGTTGGCAGTCGGCTGCAGTATCGTCGGAACGACACATCGTGGCCGCGTCTTGCGGGTGAAGCTGACGCCTGAGGTAATCAAGGCGCTCCGGCTGGGGCAGCGAGAGCACCTGGAGGTGACCACCGACAAGAGCTTGGCTGCGCGATTCGGTCCCCGGGTCGAGGCGCTGGACGCCAAGCACCCACTACTCGCCTATTTGGTCGAGCAGGCGACATCACCGCAGTTCGAAGCCGAGATTGGAGCCGCTCACAGCCTTCCCGGCGGGGCTGACTTGTTCCTCTTCTCGCTGAAGTGGCAAGACGCGAGCAGCCACGTCATTGACGACGAGTTCGCTGTCGTGGCGACGAACGGAGTCGACACACCAACAGTCAACGGCGACACCGTCCCCACTTGGCTCGCGACTCCGGCCGTCGACGCCGCGGTGCCCGGCGGGGAGGGCTCCAGACGAAGGGCCTACGCGGAAGCGGTTCGAGTAGCCGAGCATCGGCTCGCGGGTCGCACCCTACCCGGGGTTGAGCCAGCTGGGCTCGAATTGGTTTGCGGTGTGCTGTCAGGCACCCGAACTTCGGCGCCGGGTTCTCAGCGGTAGCTGTCAAGAGGCTTGGGGCGCCCAGGGCAGCCAGCGGGATCAGGTGCGGAACGGTCGACTCGACGTCGCGTGCGGGCTAGGCTCAGTACCCTGACGTGTGGCGGTGGGTGCCATGGGTGATGCGGGGAATCAACGCTGGTCGGACCAGTCGGACATGCCCATCAATCCAGCGGCGTTGTCGCCGGTCGACCAGACGCCCGTGGCGCCAACCGGCCTCCGGGTGGCTCTTGGTGCGGCCGCGTTGGTGGCGTTCGTGGGCTCGCTCGTGCCGCTCGCGGTCGGCTGGGTGCTCTTCGCCCTGCTCGGCGTCGGCGGTCTGGCCGAAGTGCTCCAGCACACGGGGGGCTTGGACGCATCGATCCTCGAGCCAGCCTTCTGGCTCGCCACTCTGTGGAACGGCGGGACGCTGATCTGGGCGCTGGTGCGCCGGCTGCGCCTCTGGAGTCGCGGGAGCGGGCCGAGTCCACACGTGCCGGCGGTCGATCTCGCGCTGACGTATTTGGTGCTCGGGGCGCCGCTGGTCCTCATCGATCTCGGCGGGGTGGACGTGCCCGACCTGGTGACGGCCGTGTTTCTGGTCGGGCTGATTCAGCTCACCGTCTTTCTTTCGCCGATCCTCGCGCTGGCGGTCGTCGTTCGCCTCGCCTGGCGGCTGGTCGCGCACGCCGTGTCGGTGGCGAACGCCTGGCGGGGGCTGGCGTTGGCGAGTCTCACCGCCCTGGGCGGTTTGGGCGCGACGGCCCTACTGGTCGGCGGCGTGCGAGAGGGCTACGTCGAGTGGCACGACCCGGGCGTCGACGCCGCGTGGCCCGGCATGGACCGGGTGCTGAGCGCCGCCGCCACGGACCTGGTGGGCAAGCGCGACCGTGGGCGATCGACCTCGGGCAGCGTGGTGGTCGTCAGCCACGCGCCGGCGGCGCGGGCGGCCGGTCGGTCACCCGCTCGGATCGAGTACGCCCCGCAACCTGGCCGCCGCATGGGCCGGGAGGAGTTCCTCGCCTATCTCCGGGCCGAGCAGCGCCCGAACCCCTTCGGACCGGCCGAACAGCGCCCCGACCCCTTCGTCGCCTGCCTCGAGTCCTTGGCGCAGACCGAGCAGCCGTCGACGCTCGACAAGGCCATTCGTCGGCTGGTTCGGCACGACGTGCCCCTCGAGACGGCGCGCGACCTCGCCTACAGCACGCTGCTCAGCGTCTGCGAGCATCACGCCCGGTACGAGAAGTGGGACCTGACGCAGTACTACTGGCGCGCGATCGCCAACGCCGAGAAGAAGGAGAAGAAGCTCTCGTGCCGCGTCGTGTTCGATGACCATCTCGACACGCGCTGCACCTACATCGGCATCGGGGCCGAGGACGCGCGCCGGGTTCGGGCGGCCATGGAGTCGCTGGCCGAGTCCGACCAGATGCTGCTCACGTTGTTCTATGTCGAGGGCCACAGTCATCGTGAGATCGCCGAGCTGCTGGAGATCTCCGAGGCCGCGTCCCGCAAGCGCGTCCAGCGCGCCGCTGACGCGCTGCGCAGGGCCTACGCCGACCGCGGGTACTGAGAAAAACGACCCGCCCCGAAAAAAGTCCGTCACGAAATCGCCCCTCGCGACTGGAGCCCCGTGAACGCCGCCGGAGTGGACCGCGCGGCGTCACCGGGAGGCTCCCATGGAGACACGTCGCGACGAACCGCTCGTCCTCACCCACCACTACCGTGACCGCTGCGCGGAGCGGGACATCCCGCCCGACGCCGTGGACGTCGTGCGGCGGCACGGCGAGACCCTGCCCGGGCGCTGCCCGCCCGAGCGCATCTGGTACCTGTCGCCCCTGGCCGCGCTGAACGCGACGACGCAGCAGCTGGAACTGTGGGGCTACGTCGGCGTCGCGGTGGTCGTCTGCGAGGACCGCGCCGTCACCGCCTTCTGGATGGACGAGGACGAGGCCCGCCGTCGGCGCGCCGCGCGGGTGCCGTCGTGAGCGGCCGTCGCGTGGTGCTGGTGTCGATGCCGTGGCACCGCCCGGGGGATCCGCGCACGCCGCTCGGCGCGGCGAGCATCCACGCGGCGCTGGCGGCCGACGGCGTGGACGTGCGGCCCCTCGTCTTCCCAGTCGACGTTCTCGCGGACGCGGCCGATCTGGAGCGCGTCGTCGAGGTCGTCGCGGACGTGGCGCACGGCGGCGCCGACGTCGCCTTCGGCGTGTACGTGTGGAACGACGACCGGGTGCGGGCGGTGCTCCGCGGGCTGCGGGCGCGCGGCTTCACCGGGCGCGTCGTGCTCGGCGGGCCGCAGATCTCGTACGCGGGCGCGGGCCTCGAGGCGCTGTACCCCGAGGCCGACCTGTTCGTGCGCGGCTACGCCGAGCAGGCGCTGCGCGACCTGTACGCGGGTGACTGGCCCGGCGGCATCCCGGGCGTGCACGTGGCCGGGCAGCCCGACCGCGGAGCCGTGGCCCAGGCGCCCCTCGAGGCTATCCCGTCGCCGTACCTCGAGGGCGCGGTGCCGCTCGACTTCGACCCCACCGCGTCGCGCCGCTTCGTCCGCTGGGAGACGCAGCGCGGCTGCCCCTTCCGCTGCGCCTTCTGCCAGCACCGCGAGGCGGGCGCGCGCCTCACGCGCACGCGCTTCCTGCCCGCCCGGCTGGAGGCCGAGGTGCGCGCCTTCGTCGAGGCGGGGGTCGACGCCATCGCCGTCCTCGATCCCGTCTTCAACACCAAGGGCGATCACGCGCTCGGCGTACTCGCCGCGCTGAAGGCGGCGGGCTATCGCGGGCACCTGTCGCTGCAGTGCCGGTTCGAGTCGCTCGACGCGGCCTTCCTCGACGCGCTGGACGGCTTGGACGTGACCCTCGAGTTGGGCCTCCAGACCATCCACCTGGCCGAGGGCCGGGCGGTGCAGCGCTTCAACCGCCTGGAGGTCGTCGACCGGGCGCTGGCCGACCTGCGAGGCCGCGGTATCGACCACGAGGTGTCGCTGATCTACGGGTTGCCCGAGCAAACGCTCGCGTCGTTCCGCGCGACCGTCGACTGGTGCCTGCGGCGGCGCGTGCCTCGCGTCCGCGCGTTCCCGTTGATGCTGCTGCGCGGCACCCCGCTCGAACAGGCGCGCGCGACCTGGGCGCTCGAAGAGGACGAACAGCCCATCCCCGCCGTGGTGTCCAGCAGCACCTTCGACCGGGCCGACCACGCCGCGATGGTGCGCCTGGCCGCGGCGCTGCGCGCGACCGAGGACCGGCACCCGCCCTGCGTCGAGGCGCTCGACGCGGTCGACGGCGGCGCGCCGCCGAGCCGCTCGCCCGCGGGCGGTGCGTGGTGAGCCGCCGCGGTCGGATGGTCGTCCTGGAGGGCCTCGACGGCGTCGGGAAGTCGACGCTGGCGCGGGCGCTGCCCCGCTTCGTCGCCCTCGCGACGCCGGGCGACGACCTGCGCGACGCCCGGCGCGCGATCCACGCCGTGGCGGCCGGCGACCCGCTCATCCCCCAGCTCTTCTACGCCGCCAGCGTCTGCGCGGTGGGACGCCGGGCGCGTGCGCTGGCCGACGCGGGCGCCGACGTCGTGATCGATCGGTACTGGCTGTCGACCATCGCCTACGGCCTGGCCCGGGGCACGGGCGTCGCGCTCGCCGACGTCGCGTCGCGCGTCCCGCGGCCCGACGTGACCGTCATCGTCGAGCTGCGCGAAGACGAGCGCCGCGCTCGCCTCGCCGCGCGCGGCATGACGGCGCAGGACGTCGAGAGCCTGCAGCCGTCGTTCGCGGAGGCGGTGCGGCGGCGCCTGAGCACACCGGCGCCGAACGAGCCCGTCGGTCGCCTGGCGCGCCTGGACGTCACCGCGCTCGCGCCGGCGGCCGCCGCGCGGTGCCTGCTCGACCTGCTCTGATCGTGACGAGGTGTCGGCTCTACCCAATGGGTGGCCGAGCCTGGCCTTCGTGTCGGACCACCGCACCGGCTATCGTCGGTCTGGCCGAGGAGGATGCGATGGCGTACCCCGCCGAACGACAGCTTCAGCGGGTCGACGACGCCTGGGTCATGCGCGAAGCCACCGAGGGCTCGGTGCGGCTGCCGTCGCTCGAGATCGAGCGCCCCTTCGGCGAGATCCATGACCTCGAGGGCGTCCGGCGGTAGGCGCGGCGCACCCCTCGGCGCTGCGAACGCGCTCAGCGGCTCGCCGGCTCGATGTTCTGGTTCACGTGGAACAGGTTGTCGGGATCGTACTTGGCCTTGATGGCGCGCAGCCGGGCGTAGTTGTCACCGTAGGTGGCGCGCACGCGGTCGGCGCCCTCTTCCATCATGAAGTTCACGTAGGAGGCGCCGGCGCCGTGGGGGTGCACGGCCTTCCAGTAGGCGCGCGCCCAGTCGCGCAGGCTGTCGGCGTTCGCGGGATCCTCGTCGACGCCGGCGATGACCATCGACCAGGTGGCGTCGCGGTAGCGGAACGCCGTGGCGTCCGAGCCGACGCGCTGGACGGCGCCGTCGATGGGGTACAGGTGCATCAACGAGTGGGGCGTGGGCACGTCGCCGAAGCGCGCGTGCTGGGCGATGGCGGCGTCGGGCAGCTCGCGCACGAAGTCACCCTTCCAGTACCACTGCAGGCCGGATGGGTAGAGCGGGTCGAACATGCTCTGCAACACGGGGTAGGGCATCGGGCCGACGTGCTCGAACAGCGGCTCGGCGACCTCGCGCGCGGGCTGCACGGCGGCGAGGGCCTCGTCCTCGGGGCCCGTGTTGCAGAACATCAGCCCGCAGACGTTGCGTCCGTGCAGGTGCTCGGGGAAGGGCTCGACCGGCGGGATGCAGCAGCACTGGTACAGCGCATACACCGTCTCCGGCGCCCCGGGCAGCCAGTCGCGGTACCACCGCATGGTGGCTTCGAGGTCGTCGAGCGACCAGAACACGGGGCCCGCGACGACCGTGTCGACGGGGTGCAGCCGGAACAGGAACGACGTCACGACGCCGAAGTTGCCGCCGCCGCCGCGCAGGGCCCAGAAGAGGTCGGCGTTCTCGTCCTCGCTGGCGTGCACGAGGCGCCCGTCGGCGAGCACCACGTCGGCCGCCAGCAGGTTGTCGACGGTCAGACCGTAGCGCCGCGACAGGTAGCCGTGGCCGCCGCCCAGCGTGAGGCCGCCGACGCCGGTGGTGCCGATGACGCCGCTGACGGTGGCCAGGCCGAAGGGATGGGTCGCGTGGTCGACGTCGCCCCATACGCAGCCGGGCTCGACCCGCGCGGTCCTCGCTCCGGGGTCCACGCGGATGCCCCGCAGGCCCGACAGGTCGATCACCAGCCCGTCGTCCACCAGCGCCAGGCCGGGGCCGTTGTGGCCGCCGCCGCGCACGGCGATGTCGAGGCCCTGCTCGCGGCCGTAGTTCACCGCCGTGATCACGTCGGCCACGTCGGCGCACCGGACGATCAGGCCGGGCCGCTTGTCGATCATCGCGTTGTAGATCGCGCGGGCGCCGTCGTAGTCGTCGTCGCCGGGTTGAATCAGGGGGCCGCGCAGGGCTTGGTCGATGTCTTCGTAGGGCGTCTCGTTGGCCATGGGATCTTCACCTTCCAAGATCCCGATGCGGCGGGGTGGTCTGCCGTTGCGCTTCGAAAAATCTAATGAATTCAGCATGAACGGTGGTCGGCCGGCATGCCCGTTGAAGGGGGCCCGGCGCGCGCCGGCTCTCCGGCGGTCAGGCCTCGACCAGCCAGTCCCGCAGCGCCGCGTAGACCTTCGGGTGGTTCTGCATCGCCGCGTGCTGGATACCGCCGAGGACCTCGACGTGCACGTCGGGGCGGTCAGAGGCCGGGCCGAGCGCGCTGTCGCGGGGGACGAGGCCGTCGCCGAGCAGGGTGGCGGCGACGCCGTCGGGGCGCTCGGTGAGGGTGGTGGCGACCAGCAGCCAGCGCAGGTGGGGCATGTGCGGCAGGGTCGGGCCGTGCCAGGGGGCGGCGGCCGGGCGGGCGCGGTCGCCGGGGCCCAGGTCGCGGACGCCGGCGCTGCGCAGGTTCAGCAGGGTGGCGGGCACCTGGGCGCCGGGTGAGGGGATGAGGCCGAGCGCGCCGGTGAGGGCGTGGGCGACGCGCTCGAGGGGCGCGCCCTGGTGCGGCGAGCCGAGGCAGGCGGCGGCCTTCAGGCTGGGCAGCCAGGGCGCGTCGGCGGCGACGGCGCGGGCGACGGCGTCGCGCACGACCAGGCCGCCCATGCTGTGGCCGACCAGCACCAGGCGTTCGACGGGGCGGCCGGCGGCGTCGGCGGCGGCCATGACGCGGTCGAGCCAGTGGTGCAGCGCGGCGCCGTTCTCGGTGACCGGGCGGCCGGTGTTGTAGCGCGCGTACAGGGGCAGTGCGCCGCGCTCGGCGCGCAGCTTCGTCGCGAAGGTGGCGGTCGGGTCGCCCCAGTGCGCGGCGCCGCCGAGGCACCAGCTCCATTCGGTGGCGGCCAGGCCGTGGACGAAGACGAGCAGCTCGCGGTCGCGCCCGCCAGCGCCCGGGGCGCGGCGCGGCGCGGGGTTCGCGTCGGCCCCTTCGTGCGACGCGTCGAAGGCGTGGCGCAGCTGCGCGGCCAGCGCCGCGTCGTCGTCCGCGGGTAGCAGCGCGTCGCCCATGCGCAGGGCCATGCCCAGGTCGAGGGCGTTGCGGCGCGCGACCAGGCCGTCGCCGAAGATGCCGTTGAGCGCGCCGACGGTGCCGTCGATCAGCCCGGCGGCGCCGCTCAATGCGTCGCTGCGCAGGGGTGGCAGGGGCGCGGGGGCGGTGGTCGGCCCGGCCAGCCCGAAGGCGGCGTCGCCCAGCACCTTCAGCAGCGCGTTGGCGCCGCGCACGCCGGCGAGGCTGGTCCAGGTGATCGCCCGGCGCAGGTCGTCGACGGCCTCGGCTTCGGCGCCCACGCCGGCCCGGCGCGCAACGCCCACCACCTGGCCGGCGACCTGCTCGTGGCTGCGCTCGACGAGGTCGGTGATGCCCCGCACGGCCTCGTGCAACAGGCTGCGGGCGGCGTCGAGGCGCATCATGGACGGGCTCCCAGGCGGTGCGCGCTCAGCATGGCGCGGGCGCGGAGCGGTGGCAATCGACGGCGCTTCGGCGCTGCGGCGAGTCGTGGACTACCAGATGGTCTCGATGTGCGGGTAGTCCACGAGCTTCTTGTCCTTGGTGACGAGGCGCGCGTCGAGCCGGCGCGCCGTCGCCACGATCAGCCGATCGGCCGGATCCCGGTGCAACTCGCCCGGCAGCTCGACACTCTCGATGGCGAGGTCGCCGTCGACGGGCACCATTCGGTACCCGGGGAACGTGGTCGCGTGGGCGTGCCACGCGCGCAAGGTCGTAGGGAGCGTCAGCTTGCCCAGTGCGTGCTTGACCGCGACCTCCCAGATCGAGATGGCCGAGAGCCGGACCTCGTCGGTCTCGACCGAGCGGTGGATGGCCTCGCGCGCCGCCTTGCTCAGCTTGCCCGGCGCGTGCAGCCACCAGAGAAAAGCATGGGTGTCCAACACGATCACGGTTCGAGCGCCTCCCACAGGTCGTCGAGGGGTTCATCGAAGTCGTCGGCGAGCTGGATCTCCATCTGGCGCAGCGGGTGACGCTCGATGGCATCGAGCACCGACTCGGGGACGCAGGCGACGAGCTTGATGACGGGTACGCCGCGGCGGGTCACGGTGATCGGCTCACCGGTCGCCGCGACCTCTTCGGCCAGCGCGGCCAGTTGCCGCCGTGCTTCCGAGATGCTCAACGTCTTCATGGGGCCCTCCTGTACAACTCATTTGTACAACACCGGGAGGTCGCGCGTCGACAGCGGCACGAGGGGTCGTCACTCGCCCTTGTACAGGCGCTCCAGGTCGACCAGCAGCACGTCGGCGCCCGCCTCCGCCCGGAGGTCTTCGCTGAAGCCCGCGCCGCTGAAGAGGGCGAGGCGGCACGCCGCCGGGTCGAGCAGGCCGCTGTCGGCCAGCAGCGTCCGGGCGCGGCGCAGGCGGGCCAGGTCGGTGACGTCCAGCCTCCGTCCCCACTTGGCCTCGCCGAGCAGGACGAGGCGCCGACCCTCGTCCTCGCCCCGCGCGTAGGCGACCACGTCCACCTCGAGGCGGGCGCGCGCGCTCTTGTCGTACACCACGCCGGCGCCCACGTCGGTGACCAGCGCCCCGATGGTCTCCGGCGCGGCGAACCGCAGCGTCCAGTGACGGCAGATCTCCTCGAAGTCCGGACCGAGCAGCCGGGACTCGAAGGTCGGCTGAGCCCGGCGCCAAACGGCGTCGGCGCGCCCCGGTCGCTCGAGCTGGGCCCAGGTCGGCCGCGAGATGGCGTGGTAGAAGCGGATGATGGGCTCGACGAGGTGGTAGGTGGGCCGCCGCGCCCGGAAGGCGTCTTCGCGGCGTTCGAGGAAGCCCGCGTCCTCGAGGACCGTGAGTGGGTGGCCCATGTCCTGACTCGAGCGCTGCAGCGCCGCCGCGATCTTGCCGCGCGTGGTCCTGCCCTCGGCGACCGCCGCCAGCGTGGAGTGATAGAGCGCCTTGTCGCGGAGGTCGGGCTCCTCGGAGAGCAGGTAGCGCCCCTCCCTGAACAAAGGCACCGCGGGATCGAGCGCCGTTCGCATCACCCACGCGTCGAAGTCATCCGGGCCGGTCGGCACGTCGTCGGCCACGAACTGGCGTCGGTAGGCCGGCGTCCCGCCGACCACCGCGTGCACGCGCATCGCCAGCGCGGGGTCCTTCTCCAGGCCCCAGAACCGCGCCGCGAGCCGGTAGTCGAGCGTCGGCACGACGAGGTCGAGCCCGGCGCGGCCGCGAAGGGGCGCGTCCCCCGCCAACAGGCGTCCCATGAACGAGAGCGCCGATCCGCAGAGGATCAGGCGCGCGCGCGACGCGGCGCGCCGCTCGCCACGCTGGGCGAGCGCGGCCTGGATGATCGACGGCAGCGACGGGCTGGCGTGGGCCAGATAGGGGAACTCGTCCAGCACCACGACCACCGGCTCGTCCCGCCGGCCCAGCTCGAGCAACGCGTCCACCGCCGCCGGCCAGCCGTCGAACGCGATCCGCCCCGGCGCGCCCACGTGCGCCGCCAGCCGTTGCCCCAAGTGCCGCAGCGAGTCGGCCTCGGTCGCCTCGATGGCCTCGTAGTAGAAGCCTCCCGTGGCCTCGCACAGACACTGGAGCAGGAAGGACTTTCCCTGTCGGCGCCGCCCCGAGACGACGCCGAGCGTGGCGCCGGCCCGCGCATCGCCGGCGAAGCGCGTCAGGGCGTTCCACTCCCACACCCGGTCGAACATGTCGGCAGGACGGTCCATCGCCACAATGTAGTTCTGCACTTATTATAAGTACAGTCGTACATCATGCTCGCGCGACGCCTGTGGCGTCCCAGGACGAGGCGACCGCCAGGCTGCGCGGGCGGGCTGGCGGCTATGCGGAAGGTGGGGTTGGCGCGGCGCGCACGGTCGCCGGGGGCCCGGTCGTCCGAGCCAACGACGCTCGAACCGTAGGCTCAGTCCCAGCGGCTGCCGATGGTCAGGTGCCAGCGCTCGAGGGTCAGGCCGACGCGGCCGCCGTCGACGACGCGCAGCGTCCAGGTGCCGTTGACGTCCTCGTCGCCGCTGAAGCCGCGGGGCACGACGTCCAGCCAGTGCGTGTCGTGACCGACGGGGGCGTCGAACACCACCACCTCGTTGCCGGACGGGTTGGTCAGCGTGACGGTCAGGTGGGTGGCGCCCTCGGTGACCACCTCGGCGCCGAAGACGACGTCCATGTCGACGCTGGCCAGGCCACGCGCCGGGATCTCGAGGGTCAGCTCGCCGACGTCGGCCTCGAGGTGGGTCGGGCCCTCGCTCACGAAGGTCTGGCGCATCCACGCGGGCAGGCAAAGGCCCCAGGACGGGTCGCGGCTGAGGCCGGCGCACAGCAGGCCGGCGGCGCAGGCCGTGTCGGCGCTGCACTCGGTGCCCTCGGCGGGGTGGCGGGACGTGTCGGCGCAGCGGCCGACGCCGTCGGCGCGGCCGGCGCAGGTGAGGCCCTCGGCGCAGTCGGCGTCGGCGGCGCAGTCGCGGCCGGCGGGGCCCGGCGTCACCGTGCACTGGTACAGGTCGCCGTCGCCGTTGACCGCCACCGGGTCGGCCCCGTCGGCGGGGAAGATCGCGCCGACGGACGTGTCGCCGGCGCCGAACTCGACGCCCACGAAGGCGCGGCCGTTTGTCGCATCCCACAGGTCGACCACGTTGATCTCGCCGGCGTCGGCGCGCTCGAAGGCGGCCGCCAGCGACTCCACGTCGGTGTGCCCGGCGGCCTGCATCGCGGCGACGATCTGCCGGCCGGTCAGCGCGTCGAGGCCGTCGGGGGCGCGCAGGCGGCGCTCGGCGGTGACGGCGACGCCGGGCGTGCGCCACAGGCCCTGCCAGGTGTCGCCGAAGACGCAGCCGGCGGTGGCGAAGCGGTGCGCGAGCGCGTCGCGGCAGGGGCCGACGAGGGCGCTCCACGCCTGCTCGTAGGGCAGCTCGCAGGCGGGCACGGGCGCCTCGGCGCACTGCGCGTCGTAGCCGACGGCGAAGGGCTCGGCGTCGAGGCACGCCTCGAAGGCGTCGGGGGCGGTCCAGCCGGCCTCGGTGTCGCTCAGCTGGTCGGCCACGCAGGCCTCGATGCCGGCGGCGATGCGGTCGGGGCACGCGGAGGGCTCGGGCTGGGGCGCCGGCGCGCAGTCGCCGCCGGGGCAGTCGAGCGCCAGGCGGTAGTTGCCGCGCCCGCGGCCGTCGTGGGTGCCGACGACCACCAGGTACGCGCCGCCGTCCTCGAGCGTCAGCCCGCGCAGCCGGGCGTGCGGCCCCCACCCGCTGTCGTCGTCGAAGGCCAGCGCGGCCGTGCCGAAGCTGCCGCCGACGCCCGGGCCATACACGAACAGCGTCGTGTCGATGCGGCGCGTGGTGCCGCGCTGGGTGATCTCGAGATCGACCACCGCGCCGGCGCGCGCCTCGAAGGTGTACGCGTCGAACTGCAGGTCTTCGGTCATCTCGCCAGCGGCGGCTTCGCCGAAGCCGAGGGCGCCGCGCAGCGTGACGCGCTCCGAGACGTCTGCCTTGCCGCCCAGCGCGGCCGGCGGCTCGACCGGGGCGCCGCGCTCGGCGCCCTCGTCGGCGCAGGCGGTGAGCAGCAGCAGGGAAGCAGCGACGACGCGCACGCGCATGGGGACCTCCTGACGACCCCCGCGCCGCGAGCAACATGCGCGCCAGCGCTCGCGGCCCGCAGAACCGCGCGGGGCTGGCCAGGGCATTGGCCACTCACATGGACAACCGCGCCGCCCCGCGGCAAGCTCGCCGGGTCATGGCCCGACCCGCAGGCAAACCCCAGGCAGGCCCCCGCCACAACACCCCCCTCTGGGCGGCGTTGCTGGCCACGCTGCTGTGCGCCCTGCTCAGCGCCGCGCACCATTGGGTGCGCGACTTCGACGTGCCCGGCCTGCAGGCCCTCGAGTTCCTCACCGTCGACGCCCGCTTCGCCGTCCGCGGCGCCCAGGCGCCCGCGGACGATCGGATCGTCATCCTCGGCTTCGACGACGCCTTGCGGCAGGTCGCGCCCGACGCGTTCAGCAAGCGCGCCGGCTGGGCCCGCGTGTTGGACGCCGTGGCTGACTACCAGCCCGCCGTGGTCGCCATCGACGCCTTCTTCGCGGCGCCCGAGGAGGTGCTGCCGCCCAGCGTCGTCGAGCAGGTGCAGGGCGCCTTCGAGGCCCTCGCCGCCGCGCAGACCGACCTCGAGAAGCAGGCCCGCGCCGCCCTCGAGGCCGTCCTCGCCGAGACCCGCGGCGACGTCACCCTGCGCGACGCGGCGAAGCGCCTGGGCGTGGTCCACTTCGCGCTGCTGTTCTTCCTCGACGGCGATCCCGCGCCGCCCGACGCGCCCGAGCCCGAGGGCCTGCGCCCGGCCCGCATCGACGAGGCCGTCGCCGTCGAGGGGCCCGCCGACGAGCGCCCGCCCGAGGCCGCCTACGGCGTCTACGCCTCGCTGCCCCTGCTGGCCGAGGTGGCCGCGGGCGCGGGCCACGTCAACATCGCGCGCGACGCGGACGGCGCCGTCCGACGCACCTTCGCGGTCATCGCCCGCGCCGGCCGCTACTACGCGCCGCTGGGCCTGGCCGCGGCGCGCAGCGCCAGCGACGACGACCTGTCGTGGGTGGCCGGCGAGCCCTTCGTCCACCTGGGCGACCGCCTGCTGCCCGTCGATCTCGACGGCACCGTCCACCTGGGCTGGCTGGGCCCCGCCGGCACCTTCCCCATCGTCTCGGCCGCCGCCGTGCTGGACGGCACGGCGCCGAAGGACGCGCTGAAGGACAAGATCGTCTTCGTCGGCTTCACCGACGCCGCCCGCGACCGCGTGACGACGCCCTTCGACGAGTCGATGCCCGGCGTCGAGGTGCACGCCACGCTGGCCCACAACGCCCTGCACGGCGGCCTGATGCGGCCGGCCGGGCCCGGCGCCGGCCTGCTGGCGGTCGTGCTCTTGGGCCTGCTGATCGCGCTGATGCAGTTCCGCCCGCTGCGCCAGCGCCGCCCCTGGCTGGGCGCGGTGGGCGCCGTCGTCCTCGTGCCGGCCTACTTCGGCGTCGCGCAGGTGCTGTTCGGGCAGGGGCTGGTGGTCGAGATGGCCGCGCCGCTGTTGACCTGCGTGGCCGTCGCGCTGGTGGGCGTCAGCACCGCGCTGGTCAGCGAGGGCCGCGAGAAGGCCAAGCTGCGCGCCGCTTTCTCGCAGTACGTCGCGCCCGCGCTGGTCAGCCGCATCATCGCCGAGCCGAACCGCCTGGGCCTGGGCGGCGAGCGCCGCGAGGTGACCGTGCTGTTCTCGGACATCCGCGGCTTCTCGAGCTTCAGCGAGGGCATGCAGCCCGAGGATCTCTCGAAGTTCCTCAACGAGTACCTCAACCCGATGACCCGGCTGGTGCTCGACGAGGGCGGCATGCTGGACAAGTACATCGGCGACGCGGTGATGGCGGTCTACGGCGCGCCCCTCGATCAGCCCGATCACGCGGCGGCCGCCTGCCGCACGGCGCTGGCCATGGTCGACGCGCTGGCGCCGCTGAACCGCGCCTGGGCCGAGCGCGGGCTGCCGGCCATCCGCATCGGCGTGGGCCTGAACACCGGCGTCGTCTCGGCGGGCAACATGGGCTCGGACCTGCGCTTCGACTACACCGTCATGGGCGACGCCGTGAACCTGGGCGCGCGCCTCGAGCCGCTGACCAAGGAGATGGGCGTCGACATCCTGGTCGGCGAGACCACGCGCGCGGCGGCCGGCGACGGCTTCGTCTTCCGCGAGGTGGATCGTGTCCGGGTGAAGGGGCGCGGCGGCACGGTGCGGGTGTACGAGCTGGTGGGCCTGCCCGGCGCCGCGCGCCTGTCGCCCGACGATCTGTCGCTGTACGCCGAGGCGCTCGGGCGCTACCGGGCGCAGGATTGGGACGGCGCGGCCGCGGGCTTCGCGGCCTTCGCCGCCCGCCACCCGGAGGACGGCCCGGCGCGCGTGATGGTGGCGCGCGTCGAGGCGCTGCGCGCCGCGCCGCCGGGGCCCGATTGGGACGGCGCGTACGACCAGCGTTCGAAGTAGGCGGCGCGTTGTACCGGCGCCGCCCAGGCACTACAGTGCCGAACGTGCGACACGCTGCCCCTCTGCTGTTGCTGGTCGGCCTGTGGGCCGGATGCAGCTCGTCCGCGCCCGACGAGGCGCCTGCGCCGGCCGCCGGCGACGACACGCCCGCCGGCGTCGTGCTCGCCGTCGAGGGCGAGGTCACGGCGACGCGCGCCGCGGAAGGCTCGGCGGCCCGCGCCCTGGCCGTGGACGCCGAGGTCTTCGCCGACGACACCGTGAAGACGGCCGAGGGCGCCTCGGTGACCGTGCGGCTGAACCACAACAACGCGAACTGGACGCTCGAGGGCGGCAAGGCGCGGCGCGTCGACAAGGGCGCCGCGTGGCGCGCGCCCAAGGGCGAGCCGCAGCCGGTGGCCGAGGCCCCGGGCAAGCGCATCGACACCACGCCGGCCGGCCGCCACGCGGCGGTCGAGGCGGCGACCACGGCGAGGCCGCGCTGGCGCAGGCCGCCCCGACGGCCGAGGAGGCCGCGCCGGCCGACGACGCGCCCGCGGTGGCCGTCGCCGAGCCCCGCCCGCGGCGATGCCGCCGCCAGGGGCCGCGCCGCGCCCACCCGCGCGGTGATGCCCGCGCCGGCGCCCGCGTAGCCGCCGCCGAGCCCCCGCCGCGCCCCGCCCTTCAGCCTCGCCGGCCCCCTCGCGCGCGTCGCGCCCGCCGGCCTCGCGCCTCGCCGGGCCTCGGGGCATGGGTCGCGGCTCGACCGCCCGCGCGGCCGCCGCGCCGCCGCCGCCGCCCGAGCCTTCGAAGCGCAGCGTGCGCCGCGCCTGCCGCATCGAGACGCCGCCCCCGATGCCGACGCCGCGTCCGAAGGCCACCGGCGGCCTGCTGGCCGATCGTTTCGGCCGCGCCACCCGCAAGCGCGAAGAGGCGAAGGGCGCGCCCGAGGCCGAAGCGGCCGAGGACGACGCGCCGGCCGCCAAGAAGAAGACGAAGGGCGAGCCCGCGGCCGGCGGCGCGCCGCCCGCCCGGCTGCAGGTGGCGAAGGTGTTCGGCCGCGCCGCGGGCGAGGTGAAGGCCGCCTTCGCGAAGCTGACCTCGCCGGCCGCGTGCGCGCGGGTCACCCCCAAGCAGCGGCGGGTGATCGTGCTGAAGTTCGGCCCCGACGGCCGCCTCACCGGCACGAAGTACGCTGGCGGCGGGGCGCCCAACGCGGCCACCAAGACCTGCGTCGCCGCCATGACCAAGGGGCTGAAGCTGCCGCCGGCCAAGAAGGCCACCGCGGTGACCGCGATCCTGCACGCCGGCAAGTAGGGCGCCGTCTCGGCGTGCGCGCTCGGCGCCCCATCCTGCTGCTGTGGGCCCTGCTCGGTGCCGGCTGCCGCGAGCCGGCCCCGCCCCTCGAGCCCGCCCCCGATCTGTTGCTGGCCGGCTGCGTCGGCGTCGGCCCCGGCCCCGAATGCCGAGGACCCGACGAGACGATCACCGCGTGGGTGGCCCTCGCCGAGGGCGAGCAGGTCGAGGCGCCGGCGGGGGCGGTCGCCGTCGCGGGCGGCGCGCGGGTGCAGCTGAAGGGCGCGGGCGAGGTGCGGGTGCGGGGCCGACGGCCGGTCACCGTGCGGCTCGCGCCCAGCCCCGAGGGGTCACCGGGCCGACGGCTCCATGCCGAGGGGCGGCAGGCCAACCGCGACGGGCGCCCGGACGAGGCCGTGCGGCTGCTGACCGAGGCCGCCGCGCGGCAGGCCGCCGACGGGGACGCGTCGGGCGCCGCGCTGACCGCGGTGGTGCTGTCGTTCGTGCACCTCGAGGCCAGCCGCCTGGCTGACGCCCGCGCCACCCTCGCGCGCCACCCCCCGCCGGCCGCCGACGGGGCCGCGCGCGCCCTGCACCGTTACTTCGAGGCGCTGGTCGCGCGCGCCGGCGGCGACGCGCGCGGCGCCCTGCGCGCCTTCGACGCCTCGACCGATCTCGCCACGCGGCTCGACCTGCCGCTGCTGCCCGTCCTGCGCGAGGAGCGCGCGATGACCCACCTCGAGCTGGGCCGGGTGGACGAGGCGCTCGCGGCGCTGGAGGATCTGGCCGCCGGCGCCGACGCGCTGCCGGCCTGCAAGCAGGCGGATCTGTTCGCGAATCTGGGCTGGGCGCGGCTCGCCTCGTCGCGCGCGCGCGAGGCCGGCACCGGCGAGGTGCTGCGCCGCGCGGTGGATCGCTTCGCCGCCTGCGACAAGGCGTCGCCGCTCAAGCGCGCCAACGCGCGGCTGAACCTCGCGCTTTGGGCCCTGCGCGCCGGCCGCGCCGACGAGGCCGCGCCGCCGCCGCTGCCCGACGGCGCGGGCCCCGAGCTGCGGGCCTGGGCCCGGTATCTCACGGCGCATCGGGCCGAGGCGCCGGAGGCGCGGATCGCGGCGCTGGACGCGCTGGCCGAGCAGACCGCCGACGCGGCGCTCGAGCGCCTGCGCTGGCAGGTGCTGGTCGACGCGGGCGTCCTGTTGGCGCGGCTGGGTGATCACGCCGCGGCGGCCGCCCGCTTCGCGCGCGCCGAGGCGGTCGTGGCGGCGCGCGCGCTCGACGTGCCGGTCGACGCCGGGCGGGTGGCCTTCGCGGCCGATCGTCACGAGAGCGCGGCGCGCCTGGTGGCGGCGCTCGGGCCGCGGGCGACGTCGCTGGGGCGATGGACGCGGCGCAGCGCGGCGGCGGGTGCTGACGACGCTGCCGACCGCGCAGGCGGTCGATGGGCTGGACGCGGCGGCCGCGCACGCTGGAGGCGGCGCTGACCCGTTATCAGCAGGCCTGCGCGGCGCTGGCGCGACGCGGCCGCGGACTGGGAGCGTTCGGCCGAGGCGCTGGCGCGGCCCGCGCCGCCGGGCGGTGAAGGCGCGCGCGCTGCGCGGCCTGCTGGACGAGGCCCTGGTGTCCCTGGCCGCGCCCGGCTGGTGAGGACGCGCCGTTGGCGGGCCCGCGCCGGGCGAGGCGCTGCTGACCTGGGCGCGCCGGCCCGACGAGGGCTGGGTCGTGTTCGCGCGGGACGCGGCCGGCACGGTGGCGGCCGACGTCGAGCCCTGGCCTGGACGGCGCTGGTCCGGGGGCGCCTGGCGGCGGCCGCGCGGGTGCGGGTGCTCGCCGTGGGACCGACCGGCGAGGCGGGGCTCGATCTGGCTGGGCGCCCGGCGGTCTACGCGATGGATCTGCCGCCGCGGTCGGCGCGCCCGGCAGGCTCGGCGGCGCTGCTGGTGGCCGATCCACCGGCGACCTGCCGGGCGCGCCGCGAGGCCGAGCGGGTGGGGCCCGGGCTCGCGGCGGCGCGGCCGACGGTGCGGCGCCTGGTGGGCGCGGCCGCGACGCGGGCCGCCGTGCGGGCGGCGCTGACCGAGGTGGACCACCTGCACTACGCCGGCCACGGGCGCTACGCCGGCTTCGAGGGCTGGGACAGCGCGCTGCCGCTGCGCGACGGGCCGCTCGCCTTGGGCGATCTGCTGGTGCTGCCCCGCGTGCCCACCACCGTCGTGCTGTCCGGCTGTGAGACCGGGCGCGCCGAGGGGGCGGCCGCGCAAGGCCTGGGGTTGGCCCACGCCTTCCTGCTGCGCGGCGCCGAAGCGGTGGTGGCGCCGGTCCGCCCGGTCGACGACGGCGCGGCCGCGGCCTTCGGCGAGGCGCTCTACGCGGCCCTCGGCGACGCCCCGGACCTGCCTGCCGCCTTCGCGCGAGTCGAAGGGCGTTCGGAAGCGGTTGACTACCGGGTCTTCGTTCCCTAATTCCATGCCTTCGGAATGTTCGCTTCGAGCGGCCCGTTCGAGGCGCGGTTCTCGTCAGTCAGGGGGAAGCATGCGCGCGACGTCGGTGGTGATCTGCGGCTTGGCCGCGCTGCTGTTGCTGGCCTGCGACGGCGAGCCCTCGGCCGCGGTCACGCCCGCGGACCAGACGGCCGAGGCGCTCACGGCGCGTCAGCAGCGCGTCTGTCAGCGGCGGGCGCGGCTGGGGCGACCGACGCCTTACGAATGTGGTGGCCGCGAGGACGCCCCGCCGGCCGGCTTCGAAGAGGCCTGCGACGAGCGCCAGTGGGTGGGCTATCGCATCGCCGTCGCGGAGTGCCCTTCGGCGCCCAGCGTCCACGGCACGTGGACCATCACCGAGCCCTTCGCGCTCAGCCGCGACCCCGAGCTGCAGCGGCTGTGCGTCTACACCTGGCTGCCCGCGGACCCCGCTCAGCCCACGCCGGACGTCGACGCCCTGCCCGACACGGCGTCGCTGCGGCTGGAGCGTGACTGCGACGTCGTGGGCGGACACGCGGTGCCCGACGAGGTCAACGACGCGCTGTTCGAGGCCTTCGCCGCCCAGATCGAGCTGCCCGACTGGTCGATCGCCGCGCCCTTCGCCCTCGCGCCCACGCGCGTGGCGGTGATCGACGGCGGCTTCGGCGGCGCCCAGTGGGACGTGCCCCTCGACACCGTCGACCACCCCGAGGCCGTGTCGTCGGTGGTGCGCGCGGCGACCTGCCCGGATCGCGGCGCGGGCCCCGTCTGCGCGGCGACGGTGCCCAACTACCACGCGATGGCCTACGTGCAGCGCGGCATCGAGGGGGCGCTGGGTGGCTACTTCGGCACGCAGATCGAGTACGCGGCGGCGGTGGCCGAGGCCGTCGACGAGTGGCGCCTGGCGCCCGATCGTGCGCGCCCGGCCCACCTGATCCTGAACCTGTCGCTCGGCTGGGACGCCCGGTACGGCCTCGAGGAGGCCGAGCGGCTGCCGGCGCTGGCCGCCTTCTGGGCCACGCGCTACGCCGCCTGCGAGGGGGCGCTGCTGATCGCCGCCGCCGGCAACAAGGCCGCCGACGGCGACACCGGGCCCCTGGCCCCCGCGGCCTGGGAGGCGCTGCGCCGCGAGTGTCCCGGCGACGAGCGGCTGCCGCGCGGGACCTACGCGCCGCTGGTGCACGCGGTGGGCGGCGTCGACGGCCGCGACGCGCCGCTGGCCGTCGTGCGCGAGGACGCCACGCCGCGCCTGGTGGCGCCGGGCCAGGCGGTGGTGGTGCCCCTCGACACGCAGACCCCGGTCGACGCGCCCACCAAGGTGCTCAGCGGGACGTCGATGTCGACCGCGGCCGTCGCGGGCGCCGCCGCCCTGGTGTGGAGCCTGCGGCCCGAGCTCACCGGCGACGAGGTGATGGCGCTGATCTACGCCGCGAGCGAGCCGCTGGGCCCCAAGGCCGACTTCGGGCTTAAGCCGCTGAGGCGTCAGCGCCGCCTGTCGGTGGCGCGGGCCTTCGCGCTCGCTTGCCCCGACGGCGCCCCGATCGGCAACTGCCCGCCCGCCGCCAGCCGGCCGACGCTGCCGCCGCCGCGGCCCGCGGGCGGCGACGCGACGCCCGACTTCGATGCGCTCGATCCGCTGCTGTTCGCCGACGCGGTGCCGGTGGCGGTCGACGAGCTGGCGCCCGATCCCCAGGGGTCGAGCGCCTACCTCGATCCCTTCGTGGTGCCGCAGCCCGGCTCGCCCAACTGCCCGGTGTGCGGCTTCTACACCTGCACCCTGAAGGGGCAGCTCGACCCGAACCTGAAGGGCGCGAACCTGGGCACGCCGGTGGTGAAGGTGAAGACCTTCAACGGCCAGTTCCTGGACATCAAGCTGGCGCCGCTGCCCGACAGCTCGTCGTTCAGCGTCGGCCTGTGCGGCCCGCTGGGCAACCAGCCGCCCATCTGGGGCTTCCTGCAGATCCCGGTGACCGCCGCCGGCAAGACCACCCTGACGAGCAGCGAGCTGTTCGTGTATTGAGCGTGGCGTGACGCCGCCGCCCCCCACCGCCCTCACCCCCGCCGACGTCGCGCGCGCCCTCGAAGGCGACCGCGCGGCGGCGCGCGCGCTGTTCGACGCGCTGATGCCCCACGTGCAGCGGCGGGTGTACGCCGCGCTGACGCGGCGCGCCGGCGCCAGCGGCGGGCGGGTGCTGCGGCAGGAGGTGCTCGACCTGACCCAGGAGGTGTTCGTCGCGCTGTACGAGCACGACGGGCGGGCGCTGCGGCGGTGGGATCCCGCGCTGGGCGCGTCGCTGACGACCTGGGTGGGGCGCGTCGCCGAGCACACGGTCGCGTCCATCCTGCGCAGCGGGCGGCGCAGCCCGTGGACGGACACCCCGACCGAGTCGGCCGCGCTGGAGCACGTCGCGGGCGCGACGCCGTCGGCCCACGGCGCGGTGGCCGGCCGCGATCAGCTCGCGCGCGTGCTGGACGTGCTGCGCGCCGACCTGAGCCCGCTGGGCTACACCTTGTTCGTCGAGCTGGTGGTCGAGCAGCGCGACGTCGAGGCGGTGTGCGCGGCGCACGACATGACGGCCAACGCGGTGTACGTGTGGCGCAACCGCCTGAAGAAGGCGGCGCAGGCGGCCCTGCAGGTCGTCATGAAAGATTCCACCGACTCGGCGCGAAGGGAGGGGTGAGGTGCGAGATGAGTGACCGACCCCGACCGGACGATCCCGACGCCGGCGACGAGCTGCTCGCGGCGCTGGGCGCGCTGGCGCGCGCGCAGGACGAGGCGCTCGACGCCTTGCCCGAAGACGACGACGCGCTGCGGCCGCCCGACGCGGCCGAGGCGGACGCGATGTTCGAGGCGGCCTTCGCCGCGATGGGCCGGGCCGAAGAAGCCGACGACGAGGATGCCCCCGCGCCGCTGCCCTTCGCGCGCCCCGGCCCCGCCGCCCGCGCCGCCCGCGCCCGCACCGGCGCAGCCGCGGCGCCGCCCGCTGGCCTGGGCGGCCGGGGCGGCGGCGGCGCTGGCCGCGGCCGTGGTCCTGGCGGTGCTCACCCTGGGTGATCCCACGGCGCTGCCGGCCTATCGGCTCGTCGCGGGCCCCGGTGACCAGACGATGCGCGCCGATCCGGTGATCGAGGACGGCGCGCGCGCGAGCTACGGCCCCGGCGCGCGCGTGCAGCTGGTGGCGCGCCCGGCGGCGGACGTCACCGGCGCCGTCGTCGCGCGCCTCTACCTGCGCCAGGGCGCGGTGGACACGCCCGTCGACGCGCCCCTGCAGGTCAGCCCCAGCGGCGCCGTGCGCCTCGACGCCGTCGTCGGCGACACCCTCACCCTGCCCGAGGGCGAGGGCGCGCTGGTGCTGCTGGTGCGCCCCGCCGACCTCGACGTCGACGACGCCGACCTGCTGCGCGCGGACGATCCCGCCCCCGCCCGCCGCCTGATCCACCTTTTTCGTTTTTCCCGGTAAGACCCGCCGCGCTCGTCGCGAAGGGACAGGGTGAGGCCGGCGCGACGCCGGCACCCATCCGAACCGGAGCAAGACGATGAAGCACTGGCAGTTCCTGTCGACGGTGACGTGCGCCCTGGGCCTGTGGGCCTGCGGCGATCTCGAGGACGTGAGCACCGAGGGCCAGCCCGCGGATCACGAGGCGCTGACGGTGCGCGCGGCGACCGCCGAGCCGACGCGCGCCGACGTGACCGCCGACGACGCGCCGACCTACGGGGTGGTCGACCTCGGCGGCGGCCGCGGGCCGGGCGGCGGCTACGTCACGCCCAACCTGCACCCCGCCCTGGCCGAGCCGGTGGTGTACCGGCAGCACGTCGCCGGGGTCGCCAGCGCGGACTACGCCGCCGCCTGGGCCACCTGGCGCGACCTGGGCTACCACCCAGCCGGCCTGAACGCGGTGCAGACGCCCGCCGGCACGCGCTACACGGGGCTGTGGCACCGCGACGACCGCGTCGTCGACTGGTCGTCGCACCGCAACCTGAGCGACGCCGACTACGTGGCGCTGTGGAACGCGCGCCAGGCCGAGGGCTACCGCGTGCTCGACCTCGACGCGCACACCGTCGGCGGCGCGCCGCGCTACCACGTGGTGTTCGTGAAGGACGCCTCGCCGACGCCGTGGAAGTCGCACCGCCGCCTGACGCTGAACGACCTGAACATCAAGATCGCCGACTATCAGGCGCTGGGCTATCGGCCCACGCGCATCAACGGCTACACCTACGGCGGGTCGACGCGCTACGCCGCGGTGTTCGTGAAGGACGGCCGCACCGACTTCCACGCCCACGCGCTGCTGTCGAGCGCGGGCTACGCGAACCGGTGGGCCGCCTACGACGCCGCGGGCTACGCGCCCTACGACATCAGCGGCTACAGCGCGGCCGGGCTGCAGCGCTTCGCCGGCATCTGGGTGAAGCAGGACAGCAGCGTGCAGGGCTGGGCGTCGCGCCGCGACATGACCGAGGCCAGCCTGACGGAGTGGAACGAGACGTACACCAAGCAGAACCTGGTGCTGGTGGACGTGGACGCCTACGTCGTGGCGGGGCAGCTTCGCTTCAGCGCCATCTGGCACCGCCCGGTGACGCGCCAGCTCGTCGAGTCGAACCGGCCGCTCGGCGGGGACGCCAACATCCTGGCGCTGGGCGCGGCCGTCGCCGAGTTCAGCACCAACGGCAACGACGGGCAGCGCGGCACCTTCGGCTTCATCGTGCAGGACCTGCAGACCGGCGACTACGTGTCGATGAACCTGCACGAGCCCTTCTACATGGCCAGCACGTCGAAGGTGCTCATCGGCGCCCGCGTGGCCAGCCACCCCGACATCGAGATGGACGACACGCGCTTCTTCGGCAACACGGCGTGGCGGGGCGAGGCGACGCGCGGCTTCACGCAGGCCGACCTGGGCCAGCCGCAGACCATCCAGACCTACATGAGCAACATGCTGATCGGCAGCGACACGGCGTCGACCGACATGCTGCACGGCGTGCTGCGCGGGCTCGACGGCGAGCGCGGCCTCGACGACTGGCTGCGCGACGTGGTGGGCCTGCAGAACGTGGGCGAGGTGACCGACATCTGCACGGTCGACAAGCGCATCTCGGCGTCGGCCGACAGCTGCGTGAACGCGGTCTCGTGCGACACCTTCGTCACCTGGTTCCGGGCCAACGGGACGCTGTGGAACGCGAACCAGGCCGAGACGAGCTGCCTGAACGGGCTGCCGAACAGCCACCGCAGCCTCGAGAACCACGAGAACTACTACACGTCGCTGGCCAACACGATCACGCCGGCCGAGTTCGGGCGGTTCTGGACCAAGCTGGCGAAGGGCGACCTGATGGACAACGCCGACCGCGCGGCCTTCCTGCAGACGCTGGATCCTTCGTGGAACGACGGCTTCGCCAGCGCGCAGGGCGTCTTCTACGACGAGCTGGGCACGAAGAACGGGGGCAAGCGCCGCGTGTCGAGCCAGGTGGGCGTCATGTGGGACTGGAACGGCGCGGTGGGCGACTACACCGACATCACGCCGCGTTACGGCTTCGCCTTCTTCACCGAGGACTGGAGCTTCGAGGACAGCGGCGACGCCGACAGCGACGGCACGGCCAACGACACCGAGTGGGCGCGCGCGGTGATGCGCGCGGCGCTGAACAACAGCCTGGCCTTCCTGCAGAACTGAGCGGGTGGCCTTCCGCGGCGCGTCGTCGTCGTCGTCGTGGACGACCTGCCCCCCTGAAGCGCCAACCCGCGACGCCACTGTCGCGCCCGCTTGGCACCCCGCCACCGGGGCGCGCCGCCTGCGGGCGCGGCACGCACCTTGCGAACGGGACGACCTTCGCGCGCCGCGCGACGCGGCGCGGGTGGAGCGTTCATGGCCCGGTTCCTGTCCCTGCTGCTGCTGCTGCTCGCCGTCGGCTGCGACGACAGTGACACGAGCGGCTCGACGCCCGCGCCCGACGTCGCGGCGCCCGACGCTTCACCGCTCGACGCTTCGCCGGTCGACGCGGCGCCCGACGCCACCCCCGACAGCGCCACCCCCGACAGCGCCACCCCCGACAGCGCCACCCCCGACGCCGGCCCCGCCTGGGCCTGCACCGCCGACACCGCCGATCCGCCCTTCCTCGCCCAGGTCGGCTGCTTCGCCGACTTCGAGCTGCTCGCCTCGCCGCCCCTCGACAGCACCCTGCCCGGCGCCCGCGCCTTGAAGACCGTGGTCGACCGCGCCGACGGCGACGCCCTCTACTTCCAGAACACGAACCAGTACGCCATCCACTGGGCCTTCGCGTCGGCCCACCTGTCCGGCGAGGGCCGGCCGCTGGTGCCCATGCTCGCGGCCTTCAACGCCACCGAGTACAGCGCCCTGTCGCGCCGCTTCCTGCTGGGCTCGGTCACCTGGTACGACGGCCCCGCCGTCTGGGCCTACGAGATCGCCCCCTACGACAGCGCGCCCGCCGAGCTGATCGAGACCGCCTTCCGGCGCGTCGCCGACCGGGCCTACTTCGGCGCCGACCTCGTCTTCCACCCCACCAGCGAGGCCGTCGCGCGCGCCGCCGAGGGCCTGTCGCCCGACATCCCGGTCATCGACACCGACACCCTGTACGCGGGCATCGACTACCAGCCGCTGAACCCGGCCGAGTCGGTCGGGCGCCTGCGCTTCGTCGAGCCCGCCGACCTCGAGGACACCTACCTGGGCGCCCGCGACATCGTCGTCCTGCGCCAGGCGCCCAACGACATCACGGTCGTGGCCGGCCTGATCACCGAGGCCTTCCAGACCCCGCTCTCGCACGTCAACGTGCTGTCGAAGAACCGCGGCACGCCCAACATGGCCCTGCGCGGCGCCTTCGACGACGCCGCCCTGCGCGCCCTCGAGGGCCAGTGGGTGCGCCTGACCGTCGAGCCCCTGCGGTACCAGGTCGAGGCCGTCGAACAGGCCGCCGCCGACGCCTGGTGGGAGGCAAACAAGCCGCCCGCGGTGCAGGTGCCCGGCGTCGATCTCACCGTGACCGATCTGCGCGACGCCGAGGACATGGTCGACCTCGCCGCGCCCGATCTACGGCAGGCGATCAAGGCCGCCACGCGCGCCTTCGGGGGCAAGGCCGCGCACTACGGCGCGCTGCGCCAGATCCCCGACCTGCCCGTCTCGCCTGCCTTCGGCGTGCCCGTCCACTACTACTTCCAGCATCTCGCGCAGAACGGCCTCGACCGGCGCATCGAGTCGATGCTGGCCGATCCGCGCTTCGCCCGCGACGCCGCCTTCCGCGACGCCGCGCTCGACGATCTGCGCGACGCCATCGAGGACGCCCCCCTCGACGCCGACCTCCTTGCCGCCCTGGCCGCCAAGCTGCGGGCCGAGTTCCCCGGCCAGCGTTTGCGCTTCCGCTCGAGCACCAACGCCGAGGATCTCGACGGCTTCACCGGCGCGGGCCTCTACACGTCGAAGAGCGCGGCGCTGGACGATCCCGACGATCCCGTCGAGGACGCCATCCGGAAGGTGTGGGCCAGCGTCTGGTCGCTGCGCGCCTTCGAAGAGCGCGCCTACCGCAGCATCGACCACCAGGCGGTGGGCATGGCGCTGCTGGTGCACCGGTCCTTCCCCGACGAGGAGGCCAACGGCGTCGCCCTGACCAACAACCCCTTCGACCCGTCGGGGCTCGAGCCCGCCTTCTACGTCAACGTGCAGGTGGGCGAGACGTCCGTGGTGCAGCCGCCCGAGGGCGTCACGACCGAGAGCTTCCTCTACTACTTCGACCGCGTGGGTCAGCCGACGACGTTCATCTCGCGCTCCAGCCTGGTGCCCGCGGGCGAGCGCGTGCTGACCGCCGCGCAGACCTTCGCGCTGGGCCAGGCGCTCGACCGCATCCGCCGCGCCTTCACGGCGGCCTATGGGCAGGACGCCGCGTGGTGGGCGATGGACGTCGAGTTCAAGTTCGACGGCGCGCCGGGCGAGGCGCCGGCGCTGTTCATCAAGCAAGCGAGGCCCTACCAGTGAGGATCGTGCTCCTGTTCGCCGCGGGGCTTCTGCTCGCGGCGTGTGACGACGGGGACGACGGCGCGACGACGCCGGCGGACGCGGCGGCTCTGGACGGGTCGTCGGCGGACGCAACGCCGCCGTTGGACGCCGCGACCGACGCCGCCCCGCCGGACGCCGCGCCGAGCGACGCCGAGATGCCGGACGCCGCGGCACCCGACGCCGCGTCGCCCGACGCCGCGCCGCCCCTCGACACCTACGCCGCCTGCCCCGAGGCCACGCGCACCGGCCAGTTCATCGTCGAGCTGCGCCCCGCGTTCACCGCGGTGCAAGGCCAGGTGGCCGACGCCGTGACGCCGGCCAACGTGCCGGTCGAGGCGGCCGCCGAGGGCCCCTGCGCGCTGCTGCGCCCACCCACGCTCTTCTGCGACCCACCGTGCGGCGGTGCCGAAGTGTGCGGAACGCAAGGGGAATGCGTCGAAGCACCGGTCAACGTCGGCGTCGGCACCGTGACGGTCGAGGGCCTCACCGGCCCCGTCTCGATGACCGCCGGCCCGCCCGTGTGGTTCTACACGCACCGCGGCGAGGCGCTGCCGCACCCGGCCTTCGCCGAGGGCGACGCCATCACCCTGCGCGCCAGCGGCGACGCGACCGACGCGTTCGTCCTGCGCGGGCGCGGCGTGGCGCCCCTCGAGGTGGGCGCCGACGCCGTGCTGCTCGAGCGCGGCCAGCCGGCGGCGATCCGCTGGACGCCGCCAGGCGCCGCGGGCCCCCAGAAGATGCACCTCGAGCTGAACATCGCGAACCACGGCGGGACGCCCGGCCGCGTGGTGTGCACGGTCGACGACACCGGCGCGTTCGACGTGCCGGCGGCGCTGGTCGACGCGCTGCTCGATCAGGGCTTCTCGGGCTTCCCGACGGTGGTGCTGACGCGGCGGTCGGGCGAGGCGGTCGACACCGCGGTCGGCTGCGTCGAGCTGGCCGTGCAGTCGGTGGGCGTGCTCGACGTGGCCATCGACGGCCTGACCTCGTGCAGCGACGACACGGACTGCCCCGACGGGCAGCGGTGCAAGGTGGATCTGACGTGCGGATGAGCGGTGGGGAGAAGGGCATGCACTTCTGGACGATGAGCCTGCTGATCGCGGCGCTGGCCCTGGCGGGCTGCGTCGAGGACAACGGCGCGGCGGTCGACGACGGTGGGGCCGGCGGCGCGCCCGGCGACGGGGCGGTCGGCGCGCTCGACGGCGCGGCCGCGCGGGACGACGCAGGGCGGTGAGGGGCGGCGGCGGCGGTGAAGGCCCCCGCGGCCGACGCGGCGACCGGCGCGCCGGACGCGGCGCCGGTCATCGACACCGACGCGAGCGCGGGCCCTGACCCCGTCGCCGACGCGGCGCTGCCCGCGCAGGACGCCGCGCCCGCGCTGGCGGAGGACGCCGCGCCGCCCCCACCCGACGCCGGCGCCCCGCCCTTCAGCTTCTTCGTCACCAGCCTGCAGGCGCTGCGCACGCTGTCGGGCAGCGAGCACGGCTTCGGCGGCGACCTCGGCGGCCTCGAGGGCGCCGACGGCATCTGCCAGACCATCGCCGAGGGCGTCGGCCAG
Source organism: Myxococcales bacterium (assembly GCA_020633465.1). Lineage (GTDB taxonomy): Bacteria > Myxococcota_A > Bradymonadia > UBA7976 > UBA1532 > JACKDN01. Next base: position 45,952 of record JACKDN010000011.1, on the reverse strand, counting down.
GGGCACAAGACCTGGCGGGCGTTCCTCAGCGCCACCGAAGGCCCCGACGGCCAGCCGGTGCACGCCATCGAGCGCATCGGCCAGGGCCCCTGGTACGACGCCAACGGGCGGCTGGTGGCCGAGAACATCGAGGGCCTGCTCAGCGGCGACCGCCCCGCGGGCGACCCGCAGACCATCGACGATCTGCCCGACGAGTACGGCGTGCCCATCTCGGTGCTCGGCGACGCGCACGACGTGGTCACGGGCAGCAACCCGCAGGGCCGCCTCGACAGCGCCAACCCGGCCAGCACCTGCAACGACTGGACGAGCGCCGAGGCCATCGGCCAGAACCTGGTGAAGTGCGGGCACTCGTTCCCGCGCATGGGCCGCGGCGGGCGCCCCCCACGACCGGGTGGCCCTCCCGGCGGCGCGAGCTGGCTGTCCGATCATCCGCTGCGCGGCTGCACGCCCGGCGTGAACCTGATCCAGAACGGCCCAGGCGAAGGCACGTGCATCGGCTGCTCGGGCGGCTACGGCGCCATCTACTGCTTCGCCCTGTCGCCCTGAGCGGGTGTGCCTGGCGGCGAAGGATGCAGAGCCCGCACTGCACGGCCGCCGGACGCCGCGCCGGCGTCCCCACAGCGGCTTCGGGCCGCGCCGGCACAGCGCTTCGGGTCGAACCGTCGCCGTCGACGTCGCCGTCGCCGTCGCCGGCCTTGCCCTCGGGGGCTCGCACGAGCACGTGCGCCGCGCCGCATCACTTGGCGCCCCGCGACGCCAACGCGTTCCTCGCGGCTGGGCGCCGCGGCTCGCCAGTGTTCGAGGAAGGCACTCCGTGCCTCCCTCGAGCTCCCACCGGCCGGGCTCCGCCCTGGACCCGCCGGAGGTAGGACGACTGATACGCCGCGCTGAAGTGCAGGTCTTCTGGCGCCGCGCCAGTTGACGGTCGCGGCGGCTCACGGCCAAGCCCAGCCGACCGGTTCTCGCACGATTTGGCGCCGGCGCCGCCCTCTCGCGCCATTGCCCGCCCTCGATGCGAGCGCTCGCGTCGACTCGACCACGGCGCTGACTGCCGCGCATTTTCTGAAAAGAGGGCGGGCAAAGCCGCTCCTGAAACGGGCGGCGCCGGCGCCAAATCATGACGACCGAGTCGGGGGCTTGCCCGCTCGCCGAGAAGCGTGGGTGGCAGGTGCTCGCCGCGGACGCATCGTCGGGATGAGCCTGCGTGGCGCGCTGAGCGTTGTAGGCGCCGCAGACCTCTTCGGCGCCCGAGGACCGCGCACGATTTCGACCGATCGAGCTTGGCTCGCCGACCCTGGCTGGCCGAGGCCGCGATCAACGCGAGACCTACACCCTACGCGAAGGACCCCCGTTGCCGTTCACAGCCGCGCTCCACTATCCTCCGTCTGCAGGCACGGGCAAGCGAGAGCGGGCAGCACTCATGATGTGTCGGGCTGCCCCGCGGCCTCGCCTCCGACGTACGGGCCCCCGGATGGGGTGAGTGGAGCGCAGGGTGCTCGAAGTCATGACGACGAGGGTCCGCCCCTCGAGGGTCGTGCTGGCGTTGGTATCGGTTGGCCTGCTCGCCTCGTGCGAACGAGACGGAGACTCGAACAACACGGGGTCGGACGGCTCGATGCCGTTGCCGGTGTGTACGCACGATAACCCCCATCGGCTAGGGGTCGGCTGGCAGGCGTCCTGGCGGTTCGGGATCCAAGGGATCCCCGCGCGGCAAGGCGGTGCGCCCGAATCGTACAGCTTCGACGGACAGGCTAAGCTCTGCACGTTAGACGACCGGATCGCGACGTGGTGCGCCCCGGACAGCGGCACCGCGCCGCTATCGATGCGCGTCCCGGACGGTGTGCTCTCGGAAGGGTCGACCTACCAGATCGCGTACGAGTACGCCGGCCCCGAGGGCGGGCTCCACTTCACGTCATCCATTCAGGACGCCGAAGGCCTGTTGCTCCTCGCCGTGGAGGGTATCCAGCCTTTCGTCGAGCGCGTGCTTCAAAGCGAGGGCTTCCAGTTCGCTTGGACGCCTCGCTGCACGCTGCCCGTCCCCGGTTCGGAGGACGAGAAGGAGACGCATTCGGACCTGACGCTCACGCTGCAGGGCGTCGAGACGGTCGCCCCTCTCGGAGAGGAGAAGGCCTTCACGGTCGGCGAGCGTACCTACGTCGTCAAGTTGGAGGCTGCGACCATGGGACTCGGCGGCCCCGATGTGTCGCCGAACTTCGTTCACCTCACGATCACGGCGAGACCCTGAACCGGACGTCGACAGGGGCCGGACGGTACGAACGAGGCACCGCCGTTCCAGCGACACAGCCGCGTCGGCTCTACACGCACCCGCGCGCCGCCCTAGCGAACCACCGGCGTTCGTGGTGGCGCAGGGTAGTACGGCGTCGACGGCTTCGCGCGGTCCGCCTGAGCAGGCTACGCTGCGCGCCATGATTCGGCGCACCTGTCTGCTGATCAGCCTGGCGATCCTCGGCTGCGACGACGACGAGGGCGGCGTCCGGCGCGGCGAGACGCGGCGTCCGACGCGGCGTCGGCGGACGGCGCACACCAACGCCGCATCGCTGGACGCGGCGCCCGTCGGCGCCACGCCGACCGACGCGGCGCTGCCCGACGCCGGGCCGCCGGACGCCGCGCCCGTCGAGGACGCCGGCGCGCCCGGGCTGGTCGTGGTCACCTTCAACACCGGCAGCACGCCCGACCTGCCGCACGACCGCCCGCCCGACGACGGCTACGGGCAGGCCGAGGCCGATCTCACCGACGCCCACTACGGCAGCGGCCTGGCCTGGCGCCCGTTCGTCGACGACACGCGCCGCTTCTTCGCCGACCTCGACCCCGACATCGTCGTGTTCCAAGAGGTCTTCTGGCCCGGCGACTGCCCCGCCGTGCCGGCCGAAGCGCGCGTCGGCTTTGTCTGCGAGGACTGGACGCCCGGCGACCCCACGGTGGCCGAGCGCGTGCTGGGCCCCGACTACCAGGTGGCCTGCCACCCCGGCCACCCCGACAAGTGCGCCGCGGTGCACCGCCGGGTGGGCACCTTCCGCGGCTGCGACGCGCCCTTCTGCCTCGAGGGGCTGACCGGCGGCCGCGTGGAAGGCTGCGGCCGCGGCGCGCGCGTCGCCCGCGGCGTCATCGACCGCGTCGACGGCGGCACGCTCACCCTCGTGAACGTGCACGGCACCTCGGGCATCAGCCGCGACGATCAGGCTTGCCGCACAGCCCAGGTGGAGCAGGTGTTCGTCGACCTCGGCGACGGCCGCCCCGCCGCCGACGGCGCGGTGAACCTGGTGATGGGCGACCTGAACACCGACCCCGGCCGCCTCACCGGCTTCGACGCCAGCGCCGACCGCTGGCTCGACTTTGTCGGCCCCGAGCACGCCTTCCACTGGCTGACCGCCATCGGCCCCACCGCCCCGCGCACCTACGGCGGCGCCGCCACCATCGACCACGTCGTCTCGGACACGCTCACCGGCCCCTGCACCTACGCCGGCGCCCCCGACGGCCCGCCGCTGCCCACCGAGGCCGTCTTCTTCGACCACGTGCCGATCGTGTGCACGTTGCGCTGAGGGCGTGAATCTCGCTGCGATGAGGCGACCGCGCCGCAGCTGCCACCGACCGTGCGTGACACCACAGCGGTCACAGACCATTGCCGTTGCCGTTGACGTCGCCGTCGACGTCGCCGAGTTCGCCATCGGTTCGAGCGAACTGCCACGGGGTGTCGCAGCGGTCGCCGGCCGTCGCCGAGTTCGCTTCGCCTCGAGCGAACTGCCACGGGGTGTCGCAGCGGTCGCCGGCTGTCGCTGTCGCCGAGGTCGCCTCGAGCGAACTGCCGCGGGGGTGTCGTGGCGCGGGTATCAGCGAGACCGTTCTCGGAACGTGAGCCGTGATCGAGCTGGGCAGTCGGTCGCGCACCACGGACCGGCCGCTTGGCCAGCCGCTGCAGCCCGGCTGGGGCTCCTCGGCGACGGCGACGTCGACGGCAACGGCAACGGCAACGGCAACGAACACGCCGCGCGCACCGCCCCGCAGAAACAGCCGCCCTGGTACATGCAGACCTCCTCGATGGTGGCTCATCGTGCCGCGCGGCGGCGCGCCGGTCAGCCCTCTTCGGCCGCAGCGACGGTCAGCACGGCGCGGCAGCCGCCGCCGGGTGCGTCCTCGAGCCAGCAGCCGCCGCCGTGGCGCGCGGCCACCTCGCGGGCGAGGGGCAGACCCAGCCCGAGGCCCTCGCGGTGGCGCCGCCGGGCCTCGGGGCCGCGGGCGAAGCGATCGAACAGCGCTTCGCGCGCGTCGGCGGGCACACCGGGGCCGCCGTCGTCGACCTCCAAGCGTACCCGGTCGCCGTCGCGCCGCGCGCGCAGCGTCACCGGCGCGCCGGCGGCGTAGCGCGCGGCGTTGCGCAGCAGGTTGGCCAGCGCGGTCTCGACCAGCGCCGCGTGGGCGCGCACGGGCAGGGGCTCGTCGAGGTCGAGCGTCAGCGGGCAGCCGGCCGCTTCGAGCGTCGCGGCCTCGGCGCCCGCGGCGGCGCGGGCCAGCTCGGCGGCGTCGAGGGTGTCGCGCACCTGCTCGACCTCGCCGGCGTCGATGCGCGCGAGGTCGGTCAGCGCGGCCACGACCGCGCGCAGCCGCTCGACGGTCGCGCGTAGGGTCGTCAGCGTCTCGCGGTAGTCGTCCGCCGAGCGCGGACGGCGCAGGGCGACGTCCAACTCGCCCAGCAGGATGGTCACCGGCGTGCGCAGCTCGTGCGCGGCCTCGGCGGTGAAGCGCGACTGGGCGTGGAAGGCGTCGTCCAGGCGTTCGAGCACGCCGTTCATCGCCGCGATGAGCGCCCGGACCTCGCGCGGCCCCTGCTCGGTGAGGCGCGCGCCGCTGCCGAGCGCGGTCACGCGGGCGGCCTCGCGCTGCACCTGATCGAAGGGCGTCAGGGCCGCGCGCACGCCGCGGCGCAGCAGGAAGGCCGTCGCCAGCGCGGTGCCCAGGGCGACCAGGGCGTAGATACCGGCGAAGGTGCCGAGCGTGCGGCGCGCGGTGGCGCGGGGCGCGCGGGCGGCGACGACGGCGTGGCGTTCGCGGCGGCCCTCGTGCGCCTCGGCCACCAGCAGCAGCAGGCGGTGGTCGTCCACGTCGGCGAAGCGCGGGCGCTCGCTGTCCAGGGCGGCGGCGCGCAGGTCGGCGGGCACGCGCGGATCGCCGGGCGGGCTGTGCCACACCTCGACCGGCGAGCTCGCGTGCTCGACCGACCAGGTGCCGACGGGCTGCGGGTGGGCCTCGCCGTGCGCGGCGGCCAGCAGCGTGCGATCCAGGGCGCGCGCCTGCTCGACGTGCAGCAGCGCGCCGGTCAGCGCGCCCGCCAGGAACAGCGCGGCGACGACGGCGCCGGTGCCACGCAGGGTCAGCCGACCGGCGAGGGTCGATCTCACCGCGCCGCGTCCTCGAGGACGTAGCCCACGCCGCGCACCGTGTGGATGAGCGGGCGATCGAAGTCGCGGTCGACGCGCGCGCGCAGGTAGCTGATCTGCACGTCGACCAGGTTGGTGCCCGGATCGTGCTCCAGATCCCACACCTTCTGCAGCAGGCGCGTGCGGCTCATCACGCGGCCGGCGTTCTTGGCCAGGCAGCGCAGGAGCGCGAAGCCCTTGGCGGTCAGGGTGATCTCGTGGCCGGCGCGGGTGACGCGGTGGGCGGCCAGATCCAGCGTCAGATCGCCGACTTGCAGCGTCTCGGCGGCGCCGGCGCGGCGGGTGATGGCCGCGATGCGCGCCAGCAGCTCGTCGAACGCGAAGGGCTTGACCAGGTAGTCGTCGGCGCCGCCGTACAGACCCTCGACGCGCTCCTCGACGCGGTCGCGCGCGGTGAGGCACAGGGCGGGCGTCGCGTCGCCCTGCCGGCGCAGGGCGCGCACCAGATCCAGGCCGTCGCCGTCGGGCAGCATGCGGTCGACCACCAGCAGGTCGTAGGGACCGTCGGTCAGCGCCGCGCGGGCGCCGGCGCGGTCCTCGGCGACGACCACCTGGTGGCCCTCTTCGCCCAGCCCGCGCGCGACGAAGCCAGCGATGCGGGGCTCGTCCTCGATGAGCAGGATGCGCACGGCCGCCTCCCCGTTCAGTGCTCGTCCGCGCCCTCGTCGGCGTCGTCGTCCTCGTCGCCTTCGCCCGACGCGCCGTCGCGGTCGCCGCCCTCGTCGGACGCGCCGTCGTGATCGCCGCCCTCGTCGCCCTCACCGCCCTCACCGACGGCGAAGGTGCCCAGCAGCGGCAGCGTGACCGTGCCGGCGGCCGCATCGTAGCCGCGCGACACCCCGAAGGCGAAGGCGCCCACGGCCGCGAGCAGTGCGACGCCGACCAGCGGCCGCGTCGAGGTGATGGCCTGCGTCGGCTCCGCCTCGCGCTGCCCCGTCACCATCGCCGCGCCGATGTTCTCTTGGTGCCGAACGGTGTGCAGCGCCACGCCCGCGACGTGCGCGCCCACGACGGCCGCGAGCGTCCAGGCCAGGATCTCGTGGATCTCCTCGAACGCCTCACCGCCCGAGCCCATCAGCAGGCCGGTGGTCACGATGGACAGGATGAGCGCGAACATCGCGATCACCGCCCAGCTGGTCGCCGGGTTGTGGCCCACGTAGCGCGCCCCGTCGCCGCCGAACAGCGCCGCGCGCAGGTAGCCCGCGAGCGCGCTGGGCCCGAAGGTGAAGTCGCGGAAGCGCGCCCAGCGCGAGCCGACCACGCCCCAGACGATGCGCAGCAGCACGAGGAACCCGGCGACGCTGCCCGCCAGGTAGTGGAACGCGAAGGTCGCCGACTCGTCGTCGACCGTCAGCGCGATCGTGAACGCCGTGACAAGGGCCGCTGCGAGCAGCCAGTGGAAGATGCGGACCGGCAGGTCCCAGATCTGAACGCGCGCCATGACTCACCTCCGTCTTCGACTTCGAACGGTCAGAGCCTAGCCGCCGCGAATTGGGGCGGGCTTGGGCGAAGATGAAGAGACGATGAAATCGGCGCGGATCAGTCGGGCGGAGCCACTGGATAGGCGCAGCGGAAGCCGAGCTTCTGAAAGTGGGCGCCGCGTCGCGGCTCGCGGTTCCACGACAACACCGGGTGGTCGTCGCGGTCTTCGTCGAGCACCTCGTCGGCGAACAAGTGGCGTGGAGAGGCGCCGGGGGCGCCCTCGTAGCCGAAGATGCGTGGTGGGAACACGTCGGCCGACCACTCCTGCTGGCCATCGGCGCGCTCGAGGCGGTCTGCCGCGGCGCGCCAGACGGCCTCCCACTGGGCGATGGTGGGCAACGCGCCGCCCTGTTGGGCGCAGTAGGCCTGCGCGCCGGCCCAGGGCACGCAACAGGCCGGCCCGTCCCGACAGGTGCCCGAAGCGCAGCCGTCCACTGCGGCGTCGCAGTCGCCCGCGTCGACGCATCGACCGTAGGCGTCGGCGTCGATCGGCGCCGCGTCTATGCAGAACGCTGGTACGTCGATGGGGTCTGCGATCGGCCCGGCGGCGCCCCACGACCGGCGCGGATACGGGCCCCGCGTGAACCGAAGCGTGGACGCGCCCACCCGCAGGGTCCCCGACGGACATGTGGGTGGTGGGGGCGCGGACCGTGCGGAGGCGTCCTGGGGCGCGGTTGGGGCTACGTCGACGACCGACGGTACGGGCGTCGGCGCGGCGGCGGCCATCGCGACCGAGCCGACCGGCGCGGCGGAGGCTGCGGGCGGATCGTCCGCGCGGCGAACCAGGCTCCACCCGAGCAGACCGCCGCCGCCGACACACACCAGGAGCGCGACGACGATGGGCAGGCGCTCGCGGGGACGGCTCGAGGGGAGGACCGGCACTTCGGCGCTGGCCACCGGTAGCGCCAGGTCCACGAGGGTGAGGTCCTGCGAGTTCAGCCGTTCTTGCAGCGCCTCCAACTCCCGCTCGGCGGTCGCGCGCAGTTGCTGCTCCCGCTCCAGCGCCTTCTCGAGGCGATCGATCGGCGAAGGCGGCGCCTCGGCGGCGGATAGCGAGCGGAGCGCCTTCTCGATGGGCGCGGGCATCGGTCGCCTGTGCACGGACTCTTGGAACAGCCATGCCACGATGTGGACCAAGTTGTCGGTGGCGAGACTAATGTCGAAACCACCCAGCCGCGCGGTGGGGCTGCGGATGTGTGCGCCCAGGTTGCCGGTGCTGCGGACGAGGTTGATGGCGTCTCGGATGGATCGATCCAAGCGATCCTGCCGCCAGAGATCGAGCGCCAACCGATGGTGGTCGACGGGGTCACGACTCTTGTCCTGGCCTTCGATGCGCCGCGCAAGCTCCGTGCCCTGCGCCAGCGCGTACAGGATCGCCTCGATGCAGCGGCGGGCGTGCCACAGAAAGGTGGCATCGCGGTCGGCGCGCCAGTCGGCGCACGCCTCGAGGCTCGCGGCGAGGACGTCGAGGTAGTACGCGACCGCCTCTTCGGGCGTCGACGGCGGGGTCGAGTCGGCCAACCCGGGCTCCGGCAAGTGGAACGATGCCCCCGTGAGGATACACCGCTCACCGGGGGCGTCCAGCCGGTCGCCGCCTACCAGGCCACCGGCTCGCCGTCGCGGAAGAAGCCGCCGGAGGGGCCGTCGGGGGGCAGGGTGGCGGCCCAGACGATGCCGTGCACGCCCTCTTCGACGCTGCGGCTGGCGTTGGGGCCGCCGAGGTCGGTGCGCACCCAGCCGGGGCACACGCTGTTGACCTTCACGTCGTCGCCCGCGGCGTGGTGGAACACGCGGGTGAGCGCGTTCAGCGCCGCCTTCGACACGCGGTAGGCGGGCCAGCGCTCGCCCATCTCGGCCAGGCCGCCCATGCCGGACGACACGTTGACCACGCGGCCGTAGCCCTGGCGGTTCATGCGGGGCAGGGCGCCGAGCAGCATGCGATGCGCGCCCAGCGTGTTGGTGTCGAGCGCCTGCCGCAGCGTGTCGGTGGGCACGTCGAGCGTGTCGGCGCCGCTCTCCTCGAAGATGGCCCCGGCGTTGTTCACCAGCACGTCGATGCGGTCGTCGAACTCGGCCTGCAGGAAGCCGAAGAAGGCCTGCACGCTGTCCTCGTCGCTGACGTCCAGCTGCGCCGGGTGCACGGCGGGCAGGCCCTCGCCCTTCAGCGCCTCGGCGGCCTCGACCGCGTCCTCCACCGACCGCGCGGTCAGCACCACCCGGTCGCCCGCGCGCGCCAGCGCCCGGCAGGTGCCCAGCCCCAGTCCTCGGTTGCCGCCGGTCACGACGGCGATGCGTTGCGTCCGCACGTTGCCTCCTCGTCCCTCGCTGCTCAGGGCTTCGCCCGCACCACGCGCAGGTTGAAGTCCGCGTTGCCCAGGGCGCCCCACAGCCGAATCCACAGGGGCAGCCACATCTCGACGCCCCGTGCGGTGGTGATGTCGCCGAGGTCGATCACGTCGCGCCAGCCGAAGCCTTCGGTCAACAGCGCCCGCACCTTCGCTTTGGCCTCGAGGTCGTCGCCGCTGACGAAGATGGTGGTCGCCTCGACCAGCTTGCCCGGCGCGACCATCAGCTCGCAGTTCAGTGTGTTGAGCGTCTTGACCACCTTCACCTCGGGCATCGCCGCCTGCAGGCGCTCGCCCAGCGAGTCGTCGTTGCACACCGACAGCGTCGGCGGCATGCCGTTCGAGAAGTCGAGCGGGTTGGTCAGGTCGACGAGGATCTTGCCCGCCAACCCCGGCCGCGCGGCCATCGCGATCGCCAGCGCGTGCTCGCCCTTGCCGCAGTGGAACACCAGCTCGCCGTGCGCCGCCGCGTCGGCGAACGTGCCCTGCTTCGCGCCGTGATCGGTGGCCCAGGCCATCGCGGCCGGGTTGTCCGCCGTGCGCGAGCCCATCATCACGTCGTGCCCCAGCGCCACCAGCTTGCCGCCGATCGCCTTGCCCACCATGCCCGTCCCGAGAACGCCGATCTTCATGTCCGCCTCCGTCGCGCCGTCGTGCGCGGGCCCAACAAAGCACACCGCCGCGCGCGCCGGCAGGGGATTGTCGTCACACCGACGGGCGGTCGTCGGGACGACCACCCTCGCCCCTCCAACGAGACGGAGTGGGCTTCGAACTCGGTGGTCCACCGTAGGCCCCGCCAGGACGGGCGGGCTATCAGCTGTCAGCGGTCAGCTTTCAGCTCCGTCGCGGCGATTGCACCGTCATGCCGGGCAACCCGGCGCCCCGAGCTCGCCGAGCGGCTTCGCACTCGGCACGACGTACGGGGCCCGGCTGACCGCTGACTGCTGACCGCTGACCGCCCCTGCGCCTCCACACCGACGGTCGTAGCGCAGCACCGCTTGCGCCCCACCACCCGCTGTGGCTGGATCCCGCCCCATGTCCGCCCCCCTGCTCTCGCTCTCGGGCGTCACCGTCGGCTTCGGCGGGCGCCCGCTCTTCCACGACGTCGACCTGGTGCTCGCGCCGGGCGATCGCGTGTGCCTCGTCGGCCGCAACGGCAGCGGCAAGTCGACGCTGCTCAAGGTCGCGGCCGGCCTGCTGCCGCCGGACGGCGGCGTGCGCAGCGTGCGCATCGGCGCGCGCGTCGCGTACGTGCCGCAGGAGCCGGTCATCGAGGGCTTCGCCACGCTGGGTGACTTCGTGGCCGACGGCCTCGACCCGGAGCACGCGCACGAGCGCTACCGCGCCGACGCCGCGCTGGACGCCATCGGCCTCGATCCGGCCCGCTCGGCCGAGGGCCTGTCGGGCGGTGAGATCCGCCGCGCGGTCCTGGCCCGGATGACCGTCGGCCGCCCGGACGTCCTGCTCTTGGACGAGCCCACCAACCACCTCGACCTGCCCACCATCGAGTGGCTCGAGCGGCAGCTCGGCGCCTTCCGCGGCGCGCTGGTCGTCATCAGCCACGACCGCGCCTTCCTCGAGCACCTGACCACCAGCACCCTGTGGCTGGACCGCGGCGTCCTCCGCAAGAACCCGAACGCGGGCTTCGCCGACTTCGACGACTGGGCCGAGGCCGCGCTGGCCGAAGAGGCGAAGCAGCAGTCGAAGCTCGACAAGCTGATCGCGCAGGAGACGCAGTGGCTGCGCGAGGGCATCAGCGCGCGGCGCACCCGGGATCAGGGCCGCCTGCGCCGCCTGAACGCGATGCGGGCCGAGCGCGCGGCCCAGGTGGCGCGCGCCGGCAACATCAAGCTCACCGCCGAGCGCGGCGACATGAGCGGCAAGCTGGTCATCGAGGCGCGCGGCCTGCGCAAGGCCTACGGCGACCGCGTCGTGCTGCGCGACTTCGACACCACCGTGCTGCGCGGCGATCGCGTGGGCGTCATCGGCCCCAACGGCGCGGGCAAGTCGACGCTGATCAAGCTGTTGATGGGCGAGCTCGAGCCCGACGCGGGCACGGTGCGCCTGGGCACCAACCTCACGCCGGTGTACCTCGACCAGCACCGCGCCACGCTGGATCCCGACGCCACCGTCTGGGAGACGCTGGTCGAGAAGGGCACCGACCAGGTGCTCGTCCACGGGCGTCCGCGCCACGTGATGAGCTACCTCGAGGACTTCCTGTTCAGCTCGGATCGCGCCCGCTCACCGGTGCGCAGCCTGTCCGGCGGCGAGCGCAACCGCCTGCTGCTGGCGCGCGCGTTGGCGCGGCCGTCGAACCTCCTGGTGCTCGACGAGCCGACCAACGACCTCGACATCGAGACGCTCGACGTGCTCGAGGACGTGCTGGCCGACTACGCGGGCACGCTGCTGCTGGTCAGCCACGACCGCGACTTCCTCGACCGCGTGGTCACGTCGACCATCGCGCTCGAGGGCGACGGCGAGGCCATCGAGTACGCCGGCGGCTTCAGCGACTACCTGCGGCAGCGGGTGGCGCGGAAGTCCGAGGCGCCGGTCGAAGTGGTCAAGCCCGCGGCCGATCGGCCGAAGCGGGCGCAGAAGAAGCTGACCTTCAAGCAGCAGCGTGAGCTCGAGGCGCTGCCCGCGCAGATGGGGGCGCTGCAGGACGAGATCGCGGGGCTGGAGGCGCTGATGGGGGATCCGGACGCCTATGCGCGGGATCCCGACGGCTTCCAGGCGGGCGTGCAGCGGCTGGAGGCGGCGCGCGGCGAGCTGGCGGCGCTCGAGGAGCGTTGGCTGGAGCTCGAGATGCTGCGGGAGGAGCTGGCCGAGGGGTAGGGGGGCGGGGTCGACGATGACGACGACCGCGATGGTTGGGTATCGACGGCCGTCGCGGCGGGGCGGGCGCCCCGGCCGTCTCACTCCTCGGTCGGCTTGGGGCTGATGCGCAGGATGCGATCGCCCAGCGCGTCGCAGACGAAGAGGTCGCCCGCGGGGCCCACGGCGATGCCCATCAGGCCGCCGGCGTCGATCTCGTCCGACAGATCCAGCCAGTCCAGCAGGTTGCCCTCGAGGTCGAAGGCGAAGACGCGCGACGTCGCGTTGTCGGTGATCCACAGCGTGTCGTCGGCGATGGCCAGGCCCGACGGCCGCTCCATGCCCTCGACCGCGGCGCCGTCCACCACCGTGCTCAGCACGGCGCCGTCCACGCGCTGCTGCTGCTGCGCGCTGATGGTGTCGTAGTTGGGGAACACCGGCCCGGCCATCTCGCCGGTGGTCGTGTCGAGCATCGCGACGCGGTTGTTGCCGGTGTCGGCCACGTACAGCATGTCGCCCAACAGCTCCATGTGCGAGGGCACGCCCTGCACGTACCCCACCTCGCCCTGCACGTAGCGGTGCATGGTGCCGTCGCTGTGGTCGGCGCCGCCGAGGCCGTGATCTTCCTTGAAGTCGTACAGGCTGAGCGCGGCGTGGTAGCCGTCGAAGATCCAGTACGCGTTGCCGTAGCCCGCCCAGGCCACGCCGGCCGAGTTCGGGCTGTTGTGCAGCATGTCCATGTGGCTGGCGTGCCCGGCGTCGAACTGCGCCGGATCGCTGGTCCACAGCGACGGCCCCATGAAGTCGGCCGGCGTCGTCGGCTGGGTGATCTGGTCTTCCTCCTGCGCGGTGGCGAGGAAGCCGGGCTCACCGAAGGCCAGGCTCGACGGCTTGGCCATGAAGTGCGTGTTGCCGAAGCCGAACTTCTTGCGCGACCCCTGCTCGTCGGTGCCGACGCCGAAGAAGATGGTCATCGAGCTGTCGTCGAGGTTCACCACCCACAGCTGGTCGGGGTACTCGTTGTGGAAGGCCAGGTCGCGCGGCGTCGACAGGCCGTCCGCGAAGGCCGTCCCGATCACGTCCAGCTGCACCGCGTCGAGGGTGTGCAGGCCGTCGCCCAGCACCGGCAGGCCCATCGGCTCGGGCTCGGGGGTCCCGCCCATGCCGCCCATGCCGTCGGGCGCGCCGCCCATGCCGTCGGGCGCGCCGCCGACGCCGCCGAGGCCGTCGGCCGGCAGGTCGCGGCCGCCGTTGCCGCCCATCCCCGGATCGAGGTTGACGATCCCGCCGTCGTCGTCACTGCCGCCGCCGTTACATGCCGTCGCCAGCAGCGCCAGCGCGATGCACACCCGCTTCATCCGTACCTCCGTCAGTCCCCGATCGGGTCGGCGTCGTTCTGCACGACGCGTGCCGTCAGCAGATGCACGCTGTACGGCCTCGGTCGCGGGTCCGCGTGGTCAGTGCGGTTGCCGCTCCCTGGCGACCATGCACCTCAGGGCGGTGCCTGCGTCGTCAACGTGGGATCGGGCACCTCACCCTGGGCGATGCGGGTGACCGGCGCCAGCGGCACGATGGGCACGCGATCGCCCAACGGCGCCTCGGGCGGCGTGCTCAGCCACCGATAGACGAACCACGCCGCCAGCACCCGCTTCACGTACTGCCGCGGCTGCTGGTAGGGCAGGTTCTCGAGCCACGTGTCGAAGGGCACGTCGCCGGCCGCCTCGAGCCAGCCGTCCACGTTGCCCGGCCCCGCGTTGTAGGCCGCCGCCACCAGCCCCGGGTGCCCGCCCAGCCGCGCGGACAGCTCGGCCAGGTAGCGCGTGCCCAGGCGCACGTTCAGCGACTCGCGGAACAGCCGCCGGCAGTTGATCCGCAGGCGCACGTCCTCGGCGGCCGCCATGTCCCGCGCCGTCCCCTCGGTCAGCTGCATCAGCCCGCACGCCCCCGCCCACGACCGCGCGCGCGGATCGAAGCGCGACTCCTCGCGCGTGAACGCGTGCACCAGATCGGTCGGCAGCCCCCGCGCCTCGGCCCAGGTGTCGATCAGCGTCCGGTAGGGCCGGGGGTAGGCCAGCTCGAACCACCGCCGCAGCTCGCCGGTGGGCGCCAGCCCGTCGATGTGGCTCACCTCGCGCTCGACCATCCGATCGCCGGTCGCGGCGTCGCCGGCCAGCGTGTACAGGCGCGCCAGCCCCAGCGTGAACCGATCGGGCTGCGGCAGGCGGTCGCGCGCGGCGTCGAAGGCCGACCAGGCGAAGGCGCCCAGGCCCAGCCGCAGCAGCGCCAGCCCCTCGAGGAAGTCGGGGTCCGACCAGGCCGCTTCGGGCTCGAGCTGCGTCGGCGGCGACGCGGCGGCCACGGCCTCGAGCGTCTGTTCGAAGCGCGCGGGCGCCCGATCGCGCAGCCGGTTGAGCGCCAGCAGCGCGTAGTAGCCCATCGGCGCCTGCCGCACGACCTCGACGTAGCGATCGAGCGCGGCCTCGGGGTGGCCCTGCGCCTCGAGGGCGCGGCCGCGGAACCAGGTCAGGCGCCCGCGGTGCTCGCGCTCGATCTCGGCCGACGCCCCGTCCGCGGGATCCACCGCCTCGAGCCGCTGGTCGAACAGCAGCCAGTGCGCGTCGGCGGCGCGATCCCCGTGCGGGTGGCCGGCCAGCAACGCCTGCAGGTGATTCAGCGCCTCGGCCGGCCGGCCGCGCTGCAGCTCGAGGCGCGCCGCCATGTAGCGGGCGTCGTCGGCGTAGGGGTGGTCGGGCCAGCGCAGCCAGACGTCCTGCAGCCAGGCCAACGCGGCGTCGTGGCGGTCGAGCGTGAACAGCCCGCGGCCGCCGGCGAACACGGCGTCCACCGCCCGCGCGTCGTCGCGGCAGGTCGACAGGAACGCGGCGTAGGCGTCGGCGGCGGGCGCGTGATCGCGCAGGCGGGTGTGGGCCCGCGCCCGAAGCCACAGCACGTCACAGTGGTCGGGGCTGCCGGCGGGCCACGCCGTGTCCAGGTCGGCCAGCGTGGCCAGCACCGCGCGCCCCTCGTGGCGCTCGAGCAGGCCGCGGGCGCGCTCGAGCGCCTCGCGCGGGCCGTCCTGGTCCAGCGCGCGCCGCTGGCGGGCGGGCAGCCAGGCGCGCAGCGCGCGCAGGGCCTTCTTCGCGCGCTTCTGCAGCCGCCGGTCGTCGTGGCGCAGCGTGAGGTGGCGCCACAGATCGGCGGCCAGCGCGGTGGCCCCCGCGGCCTCGGCGGCGCGCGCCCACAGCGCGCGCAGGCGGCTGGCCGCGGGATCGGTCGCTCGCCCGACGGCGCGGGCCAGCCGCGCGGCCGCCTCGGCGGGGCGCGCGGCCTTCAGCAGCGCGCGCGCCTGCACCTTGGCCGGGCCGTAGCCATAGCGCAGCCCGTCGGGCACGTCGGCGGCCAGCGCGGCGGCGCGCGCGGCGTGTCCCTCGCGCAGGGCGGCGATGGCGCCGCGGTAGCGGGCGAAGACGGCCAGATCGGGGCGCAGCTCGGCGGCGCGGGCGAAGCGCTCGGCCGCGGGGCGGCGCAGGCGGGCGTCGATGGTGGCCAGCAGCAGCGTGGCGCCGCCGGCCTGGGGGTGATCGGGCGCGGCCTCGAGGGCCGCCGCCAGCGCGTCCGACGCGGCAGGCAGATCGCCGCGGCGATACAGGCGCCAGCCGGGGCCGAAGGTCGCATCGCCGGCCAGCGGCGAGGCCACCAGCGCGGCGTCCAGCGGCGGCGGGCGGGGCAGGCAGCGCTCGCCGGTCATCGGCGGCGCCTCGGGCGCGGGCATCGGCCCCACGTCGGGCAGCGGCGCGGCCGGGGGCGGCGCGGGAGAGCAGGCCCCGAGCAGGGCGATCAGCAGGGCGGGCGAGCGGCGCACGCGGCCAGTGTAGCAGCCGCCGCGGGGCTCACTCCGCGGCGACGGCGCGCTCGACGGCCTGCAGCACGGCGTCGAGGTCGGCGTGATCACCCGCGAAGGCGTCCGCGTGGCGCAGCCAGCGCCGCCCGTCACGGCCGACCACCAGCACGCCGCCCTGCTGCCAGGGATCGCCCTGGGTGCGGCCCTGCCGGAAGCCCGCGCGGAAGGCGCGCAGCCCCGCCCGCAGCGCCTTCGGGCCCAGGCCGAAGCGCCGGTGCAGCCCGGCCAGCGCGAAGCTGCGGCGGGACGGATCGGTCCACAGCGTGGCCCGCACGCCGAACTGCTCGGCGAAGTCGCGCGCCATGGCCACCGTCCCGTTGCCGACGACGTGCACGGTGGCACCCATCGACTCCACGGCGTCGTGGCGCGCAGTCAGGCGAGCGACCTGCTCGCGACAGAACAGTCAGCCGTAGTGGCGGACGAAGACGATCAGGGCGGGCGCGTCGCGCCAGAGCACCTCCAGCGCGGTGGGCGTGCCGTCCAGGCTCAGCACCGTGGCGCTGGCGAAGGCGGGGTGGACTTTGTCAGGGTGGTGCATCGGCATGCCTCCGTTCGACCCGGACAGGATGCGCGCGGACGCCGCGGGTCGCGCGCGCTTTTCGGCGACCGTTCGCTGCCGACGCGTTTCACTGGGTTCGCACTCGGAGGTCGCGCCGTGCCCGCCACCCTGACCACGACCGAACGCCAGCTGATGGAGGCCCTGTACGGGCTGCTGCGGGACAGCGATCCCGCGCGGTGGCGGCCCGAGCTCGCCGGGCACCTGCGCGAGCGCCTGCTGGGGCTGCGCGCCCAGCTCGCGGCGGCCGGGCCCACGGTGGCGGCGCTGCCGCGCGGCGTGCTCGACGAGCTGCGGGCGGTGCTCGAGCAGCGCGCCCCCGCGCCCGAGCTGGGGGCCGAGCGGCTGCGCGAGGCCTGGGCCGATCTGCGGCGGGTCGCGGTGCCGCTGTACGAGCGCCTCGCGGCGGCGCTGCGCGGCCACGACGTGCACGTGCCCTCGCTGCGCCCCACCAACTACGCGCGCAACGTGTTCCACGTGTTCAACGGCCTCTGGGCCCTGGTGATGCTGCACCACGTCCTCGGCCCGCGCACCCTGCTGCCGATCACCGCGCTGATGACCGCCACCTTCTGGGCCAGTGAGATCCTGCGCCGCCGCTCGCCGCGCTTCGCCGCGCTGTTCCAGCGCAGCACCGCGCGCATCGCCCACCCCCACGAGGCCCACCGCGTCAACTCGGCCACCTGGTACGCCACGGCGCTGCTCGGCTTGGTGCTGATGGGTGATCTGGCGGCCGCGACGGTGGCGGTGCTGGTGCTGGGCTTCGCCGATCCGGCCGCCGCGCTCGTGGGGCGCCGCTTCGGCCGCGTGTCGCTGGTCCACGGCCGCACGCTCGAGGGCACGCTCACCTTCGCGGCGGTCGGCGTCGCGGCGGGAGCGGCGGGCCTCGCGCTCTACGCGCCGGCGCTGCCCCTCCTGCCCCTGGCCGTCGCGGGCGCCGTCGCCGGCGCCCTCGCCGAGCTGCTCAGCCGCCGCGTCGACGACAACCTCAGCGTCCCGCTCGTGGTCGGCGCCGCCGTCGTCACCGCGCGCGCCGCCCTGGGCGTCTGACCGGGGAGCCTGCTGCACGGTCGGGGCACTTCGCGGCGCAGGCTCCTACTCGCACGCGTCGAGCGCCTCGATCCACGCGCGCACCTGCGCCGTCGCCACCGGATCCACGCGCGTGGTCGCCAGCGGCGGCATCATCGCGGCGTCACCGCGGCGCGACATGCGCTCGAGGATCACGCTGCGCGCGGGGGCGCCCGGCGCCACCAGCCGCGCGTCGTCCAGGCCCAGATCACCTTGCACCGGCGCCACGTCGCAGACGCCGGCCGCGCCAAGCGGCGTCGCGGCGCGCAGATCGAAGGCCGCGTTCGTCGGGCCGTTCGGGCGGTGGCAGTAGGCGCAGTTCACGTCGAGCGCGGCGCGCGCCTGCGCGGTGACGTCGGCCCCGGCGTCGGCCGGATCCGGGTGCGCCGGCAGCTCGGCCGCCGGGGCGGGCGCGCCCTCGAGCACCCCCGCCGCCACCAGCAGGTCGATCTGGTTCCCCTCGACGCCCGGCGCCGCCACGTTCATCTGCCGCGTCCGCCAGCCCAGCGCCTCGCCCGCGGCGTCCGTGTGGCAGCGATCGCACTCGGCGCTCGACGGGTAGTGCCAGTCCAGCGTCGTGCCGTCGGCCAGCTCGATCACCTCGTCGCGCCCGCCCTCGACCAGGAACGCGTCGGTCTGCGCGTCGTTCCACCGCCAGGTGAAGCCCCGCCAGCCGTCGGCGTAGCGGGTGAACATGCGCGTCTCGAGCCGCCGCTCGGCGTCGCGCCCCGCCTCGTCGACGAAGAACGACTTGATCAGCACCGCGCCCACCGGCAGCCGCCAGCCGCCGTCCGCGGCGTAGTCGATGGTGCCGTCGACGGGCAGCGCCACGTAGCGCGCCTTGCGCGCGCCGTCGCTCCAGAAGGCGCGGCGCACGGTGAAGGGGCGCACGCTGGGCGCCACCCGATGCGCGGCGGTGTCGGCGAAGCAGCCGGTGTCGCTCAGGCGCTCGGGGAAGGGCTCGGCGCCGGGATCGGGGGCGCGCACCAGCCGGTGCAGCCCGCGCCCGCTGAAGGCGGTGAGGTAGACGTTGCCGCGCGCGTCCTCGCCGAAGCTGGTGACGCGGGACAGGCGCGCGACGGCCTCGGCGGCGTAGGCGCCCTCGGCGTCCGCGCGCAGCGCCCACACGGTGCCGCTGCCGTAATCACCGAACAGGTAGGCGCCCTCGAGCTCCGGCAGCGCCGGCCCGCGATACACCACGCCCCCGGTGACCGAGACGCCGTCGCCGCGCCCGTACACGTGCACCGGCGGCACCAGGCCCGCGGCCTGACAGTCGCCCCCGCGGTAGCACGCGAAGCCCTCGCGGATGTTCCAGCCGAAGTTGCCCGGCTCGGTGATGCGGTCGATCTCCTCGAAGGTGCTCTGCCCGACGTCGCCCACCCACAGATCGCCGGTCGCGCGGTCGAAGGCCATGCGCCAGGGGTTGCGCAGGCCCCACGCCCAGATCTCCGGGCGCCCGCCCACGCCGTCGGCGAAGGGGTTGCCGGCGGGGATGGCGTAGGCGCGGGGCAGGGGATCCATCACCCGCGCGCCGCAGTCGGTGCAGTCGGTGCCGAAGGCGCAGACGTCGAAGCTGGCCCCCGGGCCGCCGTCGTCGCAGGCGCCGTCGCCCGGCCAGTCGCAGGTGTCGGCGCACAGCTCGACGGGCTCGCCCGGGGCGGCCGGCTCGCCGTCGACGTCCAGGCGCAGGATGGCGCCGAGCAGGCTGTCGGTGTTCTGGCCGTTGCCGTCGGGATCGCCCGCCGAGCCGCCGTCCCCCAAACTGACGTACAGCAGCCCGTCCTCGGGGCCGAAGGCGAGCGCGCCGCCGTTGTGGTTGCTGAAGGGCTGCGGCACCACCAGCAGCACCTGCTCCGACGCGTCGTCGGCGCGGCGCGGCGCGGCCCGCCCGAACTCGCTGAGCACCGAGCAGCGCGCGGCGCCGCCGCAGATGGGGCCGGTGGACGAGTAGTAGACGAAGAAGCGGCCGTTGTCGGCGTAGCCGGGGTGGAAGGCGAGGCCCAGCAGGCCCTCTTCGCTGCCGTCGCGCAGCACGCCCACCTGCAGGAAGAGGTCGGCGTCGGCGACGTCGGGGTCGTCGTCGAAGGCCAGCACGCGGCCGCCCTGCTCGACGACGAACAGGGTGTCGGCGTCCCCGGGCGCGGTGCCCACCTGCACCGGATGATCGAAGCGCAGGTTCGTGAAGGCGGGCTCGATGGTCACGCCACGGGTGGGCAGCGCCGGTAGGCGGCAGGTCTGCACGTCGGGCCGGGGCAGGTAGGGGTTGTCGGGATCGGGCGGCGCGGCGTCGGGCGCGAGGGCGGCGTCCATCGGCGCGGCGGCGTCGGCCGGCGCCGCGGCGTCGTCGGCCGGCCCGCCGTCCGGGGGCGCCCGCGTCCGGCGTGGCCGCCGCGTCCTCGGCGGGGCCCCGTCGTCGTGAGGGCCGCGTCGCGGCCGGGCGCCGCGTCGCGGCCGGGCGCCGCGTCGCCGCCGGGTCCGACGTCGTCGCCGGGCGCGCCGTCGGGCCCCACCGCGGCGTCCCGCTGCGGCGCGGCGTCGGCGCCGGGCGCGGCGTCGCCCGCTGCGTCGGCCCCCCGCGGCGTCGCCGGGCGGCGCGCCGTCGAGGACGCCGGCGTCGCCCACCGCGCCGTCGCCCGGCCCCCCGCCGCCGCCGTCGTCGCACCCGAGGAGGGCGCCGATCAGGCCCAGACCCCCCAGCCACCGCGCTGCCGTTCGTCGCTTCATGCGGTCACCGTACTCAATCGTCCGCGGCGCTCGACAGCGCGACGGACTGCACCCCGATACCGGATGCGCGCTCGGCGTCGCGGAGGACGCGCGCGGCGGCCTTCACCGCCCGGTCCGCCGCGGCCGCGCTGCCGGCGCCCGTCGACCGCGCCAGGCGCTCGCTCGACCAGCCCTGCAGCGTGCGCCGGACCAGGCCCTCGAGCGCCGCCTCGTCCAGCGCGGCGCCCGCCGCCAACCCCCGCAGCACCAGCCGCCGGAGCGCGGGCGACGCGACCTCGATCGCCAGCGGGCCGTCGAGGCAGGTGCCCAGCAGGACCGCGTCGGTCGCCGCCGGGGCGGGCATCGCCGCGCCGCGCAGCAGCCCGGCGATCACCGGGGCCGGCAGCGCGTCGAGCGCGCCGCCCAGCCACACCGGCAGATCCGCCTGCAGGCGCGCCGGCGCGTCGCCCAGCGCGGCCGCGCCCTCCGGCGTCAGCGCGCGGGTCATGACCACGGCGTGCTCGCCGCTGCGCTTGCCGGCGCGCAGCCCCACCCGCACCGGCAGCAGCCCGGCCCGCCGCCAGAACCGCAGCAGGGGCGCCGTGGCGCCGAAGGACGTGCCCAGCACGTCGACGGCCTCGGCCCGGGCGTCCGCGGTGATGGCCATGAGCAGCCCCGCGCCGATGCCGCGCGATCGCACCGCCGGGTGCACCGCCACCCGCACGACGCGCCGCGAACGCAGGGTCGCGGCGGACGTCCGGCCCAGGTGGAAGGCCAGCGTCTCGGCCAGCAGGTGGCCGGGCGGGCGCCGCCGACCCGCGGTCACCTCGGCCGCCAGATCGGGCGCCAGGCCGCCCTCGTCGGCGACGAGGGCCGCGCCGACCACGGCGCCGGCGGTGCGCGCCACGTAGACGTGCTGCCCGGGTGCGTCGAGGGCGCGGGCCAGATCCGCCGGGCTGGTGCGGTAGTGCGCCCCGACCAGCAGCCCGAACCAGGCGCGCAGCGCGTCCTCGTCGGCGGCCAGGGTGTCGCGGTGCAGCCGCTCGAAGCGGCAGTCCGCGGGCGTCGCGCCCCGGACGGCGGCGTCCGGGGCCGGGCGCGCGTCCAACAGCAGCGCCTCGAACACCAGCGCCTCGACCGGATCGTCGGGCGCCCACCGCATGGGCGTCGGCATGTGCAGCCAGCGGGCGCCGGGCGTACGCGCCGCCAGCGTCGCCGCGAAGCGCAGGGCGAAGCCGCGGCCCGAGCCCTCGTAGCCGTGCAGCGTCGTCGCGAAGGCCAGGCGAGGGCAGGCGTCCACGAGCGCGCGCAGGCGCGCGACGCCCAGCGCCGCGGCCTCGTCCACCAACACGGCGTCGGCCTCCGCCGCCAGCGCGGCGGCGCGCTCGGGCGCCGCGAAGCGCAACCAACCCCCGTTGACCTCGATGGGCGCGGCGTCGGGCGCCGGGGGCAGCTCCAGCGCGCGGCGCGCGAAGGCGAACACCTGCCGCACGGCGCGGGGGCGCGGCGCGGTCACCACGATGCGTCGAGGCGCCAGATCGAGGGCCACGCCGGCGGCCGCGCCCAGGGTCGCGGACTTGCCGCGCCCCCGATCACCGATCAGCACGACGGGGTGCGGCGAGCGGCCCCGCAGGACCTCGAGGATCAGATCGTAGGCCCTCAACTGCTCGAAGGTGCCCTCTTCGGGCGGGGGCGGCGGCGGCGGCCCCGGGCGGATCGCGGGGGCCGGATCGCCCGGTCCCAGCACGACGCCGTGCCGCGGCAGCAGCCGGGCCAGTCGGGCGCACAGCCGCGAGGGACCGCGCGCGAGGACGTCGAGCGGCGGGGCGCAGAACACCAACAGCCCGCCCGCCCGCACGCCGCCGGCCGCGGCCCCCAACGCCTCGGGATCCAGGCCGTCGTGCAGGTCGAAGACCAGCGCCGCGCGCTCGTCGCCCAGCTCTTCGCGGGCCCGGTCGGGCGGCAGGGCCTCCTGACCGGGCGGCGCGGTGGTCGCGATCCAGAGGGCGTCGAGGTCGGCCGCCTCGACGGCTGCGTGGGCCGCCCGCCGGCTCCAGTCGACGGATCCGGCCAGCACCAGCGCCCGGCGGTGGCGCGCGGCGGCGGCCGCCGCGGCCAGGGCGCGCGCGGTCGCGCGGACGGCCTTCAGTCGCCCTGCTCGACGTCGCCGCACGCGGCGTACAGGTTGGCGAACAGATCGGCCAGCAGCGCGCGCGGCGTCGACGAGAAGGCCACGCGAATCAGCCCCGACGTGGCGATGACCCCCGTGTCGTAGTGCTCGAGCAGCCGCTTGCGCACGGCGTCGGCGTCGGCCTTCAGCGGCCGCACGCACATGAAGTAGCCCGAGTTGAAGGGCAGGCGCACGAAGCGCTCGGCGTACTCGGGGTGGTCGTCGAGGATGCGCCGCACCTCGTGGAAGCGCGCCTGCAGCGTGGCGAACTTCTCCTTCTTCTGCCGCGGGTAGTCCGCCGACTGGAAGGCCTTGGCCAGCAGCGACTGGCTCAGGTTGGGCGCGTTCGACACGTTGCCGCGGATGGCCCCCGCCGTCTTCGCCTCGAGCGCCCCGAACAGCTTGGGCGTCGCGCCCTTCACGCCGTAGGTGATGAAGCCCACGCGGAAGCCCCAGACGTAGTCCTCCTTGGTGGCGCCGTCGATCTTCACGGCCAACAGCCGCGGGTGCGCGTCGGCCAGGCGCGCGAAGATCGACTCACCCAGCACGCCGTCCTCGTACACCAGCCCGAAGTAGGCGTCGTCGATCAGCACGACCAGATCGTTGCCGGCCTCGGCGGCCGCGGTCAGCGTCTCGACGATCGCGTCGGCCTCGGCCACGGTGGGCGTGTAGCCGGTCGGGTTGTTCGGGAAGTTCAGCAGCAGCACGCGCTTGCGCGGCGCGCCCTCGGTCACCGCCTGCTTCAGCGCCGCGACATCCAGCCCGTCGCCGTCGAAGGTGGGGAAGGTGCGGATGTTCGCGCCGTGCTGGTGCTCGAACAGCAGCCGGTAGTTGCCCCAGAAGAGATCGGCGCAGAGCAGATCGTCGCCGGGATCGAGGAACAGGTAGCCCGCCATGCTCAGCGCGTGGGTCAGCGCCACCGTCACCACCGGCAGGCTCATCGCCGTGTCGTGCAGCGAGGGGTTCTTCTCGCGCAGCATCTGCCGCCACATCTCGCGCAGCTTGGGCTTGCCGAAGCTGGGCGCGTAGGTGAAGGCGTCGCGGCCGTCGAGCTCGATCATCGACTGCAGCGCCTGCAGCACCAGCGGCCGCCCGTCGTCCTCGAGGGCGATGCCGATGGTGGCGTTGATGCGCTTGCCCTTCGCCTCGGCCGCCTGCCCCAGGATGCCGCCGAAGGGGAAGTAGATCGCGCGCCCGCGCGCGGACAACATCGCCGCGACGTGGGGGTTGGCGTCCTCGATCGTCGTCATCAGATCGGCGGCCATCGGGTGCAGCGTCATCGTCTCTCCTCCATCTTCGGACCGGAACGCATAGACCATCCGAAGGTCGGTGCGAAAGCCCTGCGATCACAAAAGCGATCCCGCAGCCTCGTCAGCGGATGGGTTTGAGGGGCAGGTACAGCCCCACCACGGTCGCCATCAGCAGCAGCAGGGCCAGCGCGGCGACGCCGCCCAACGCGAAGGCGCGGCGGGGCGGCCGGGCGCGGGTGGCCGCCCACAGCGCCGCCGCCAGCAGCCCCAGCTGACCCACGGCCCACATCGGCTGCACCGACCACCGGGTCAGCGCCGGCATCGTGGGCAGCAGCGCGCCGTACATGGCCACGAAGTGGTCCGCCCAGCCGAAGCCCAGCCAGGCGATGACCGCGGCCTCCGCGACGATCAGCGCGACGGTGGCCCGCTCGCCGCCGCTCAGCCGGCGGGCTTCTGGATTCTCCACGCCTTGATCCTCGAGTTCAGGGTGGTGGGCTTGATGCCCAGCAGCGCCGCCGCCCCGTCGGGCCCGGACACGCGCCAGTCGCAGCGCTCGAGGGCCCGCACCAGGTTCTGCCGCTCGCGCGCCCTCAGCTCGTCTTCGGTCAACACCGTGTCGTCGTCGTGCGACCGCGCGGGCGTCGGCGCCGCGGCGGTGGTCGGCAGATCGAAGCGCAGCCGCCCGTCGCCCGCCGTGATGACCGCGCGCTCGACCACGTTCTGCAGCTCGCGCACGTTGCCCGGCCAGTCGTAGGCCTGCAGTTGCATCACGTGGGCCTGCGTCAGCGGCGGCGTGTCGCGCCGGAAGCGCGCGGCGGCCCGCTCGACGAAGTGCCGCGCCAGCAGCGGGATGTCGGTCTTGCGCGCCCGCAGCGGGGCGACCTCGATGGGGAACACGTTCAGGCGGTAGTACAGATCCTGCCGGAAGCGCCCGGCCTCGACCTCGGCGCGCAGATCGCGGTTGGTCGCCGCCACCACCCGCACGTCGACCGAGCGCGTGCGATCCTCGCCCACCCGCTCGTACTGCCCCTCCTGCAGCACGCGCAGCAGCTTGGGCTGGAGCGCGAGCGGGATCTCGCCCACCTCGTCCAGCAGCAGCGTCCCGCCGTCCGCCGCCGCGAAGCGCCCGATGCGCTCGCCGGTGGCGCCGGTGAAGGCCCCGCGCCCGTGCCCGAAGAACTCGGCCTCGAACAGCTCGTGGGGGATCGAGGCGCAGTTCACCTTGATCATGGGGCGGTCGGCGCGCGCGCTGCGCCGGTGGATCTCGCGGGCCACGAGCTCCTTGCCGGTGCCCGACTCGCCGTTCACCAGCACCGTCGCGTCGGTGGGCGCCACCAGGTCGATCTGGTCGAGCACCTGCCGCAGCGCCGGGCTGCGCCCCACCAGATCGCCGAAGCCGCGCTCGACCTCTTCCTTCAGGTAGGTGTTCTCCATCTCCAGGCGCGCGCGCAGCGCCTGGATCTCGTCGAAGGCGCGCGCGTGGGCGATGGCGGCGGCGGCGTGATCGGCGGTGATGCGCACCGTCTCGAAGTCGGCCTTCGTGGCCACCCGGCGGCCGGACACCGCGATGACGCCCAGCACCTCGTCGCGAAAGGCCAGGGGCTGCACCGAGGCGCTGATGATGCCCTGGCGCAGCGCCCACTCGGGCAGCACCGACGCGTCCTCGCCGATGCGGATGTCGGCGACATCGAGCCCCTCGCCCGTCGCCGCCACGCGCCCGATGATGCCGCCGCCGAGGGGGATGCGGTGGTGCGGTCCGTCGAGGCGGTCGAAGCGCTCCTCGCCGTCGAGCGAGACGCCGTCGCTGGCCACCAGGTGCAGGCAGGTGGTGTCGTCGGGGCAGCTGTCGCGCCAGGGGCACGCGGCGCAGGGGCCGCCCGGCCGGATCAGCCACACCCGGGCCAGCGCCACGCCGTCGCTCTCGGCGGCGCGGTTGACGATCAACGTCAGCAGCGCCTCGAGCTCGCGCTCGCGCGCCATGTCCAGCAGCAGGCGGCGCAGCGCCTCGAAGTCGTCGGTCGGCTCGCTCACGCCGCCACTATGACGAGTTTTCGTCATTCGGCAACGAAAACTCGTTATTCACGAGATTTCGTTCCGGTCGAACGACCGTCCTGTCGGGATCCGCCGCGTGGCACGCACGATGCACAAGGGGCGGGCGTCGCCGCAACCGCGGCCCACCGGAGCAGCCCAGCATGGCCCGCATTCGTCCCATCGACCCCGACCGCGCCTCGCCCGAGGCCCGCGACCTGTTGGCGGGCATCGAGGCCGAGCTGGGCTTCGTGCCCAACGTCGCGCGGACGTTGGCCCACTCGCCCAAGGCCCTCGCGGGCGTCGTCCAGCTCGACCGCGCGCTGCGCCGCGGCGCCGTCGACGACATGCTGCGCGAGCGCATCGCCCTCGCGGTCGCCCAGGAGAACGCCTGCTGCTACTGCCTGGCCGCCCACATGGCGATGGGTCGCGCGGTGGGGCTCACCGACGAAGAGCTGAGCGACAGCCGCCGCTGCACCGCCCCCGACGGCCGCACCGGCGCCGCGCTCACCTTCGTGCGCAGCCTGGTGCGCAACCGCGGCAAGGTGGACGACCGCGAGCTCGAGCGCCTGCGCGAGGTCGGCTTCGACGACGCGGGCATCACCGAGCTGGTCGCGATGACCGCCTACTACACCTTCACGAACTACCTCACGCACGTCGCCGAGACCCCGCTCGACTTCCCGCGGGCCGGCGACCTGCCCCCGGAGTGATGTCATGAACGCCACCGCCCGCGCCGAGCACTGGGACAAGGTCACCGAGGCCATGGGCCGCTACGTCGACGGCGACGCGAAGGGGTTCGAGGCGGTCTACGCGGCGCTCGCGCCGATGATCCTGCGCGCCCACGGCCGCTGGGTGGGCGCCGACCGCGCCGACGACCTGACGCAGCAGACCTTCCTGCGCGTGCACCGGGCGCGCGATCGCTACACGCGCGGCAGCCCGGTGGGGCCGTGGGTGCTGGCCATCGCGCGCAACCTGGCCTACGACGAGCTGCGCCGCCTGGGCCGCAGCCGCGAGAGCCTGACGCGCGAGGGCCTGCTGCCCGAGCCCGAGGCGGTCACGCCGGCCCCCGCCGAGCAGCGCGACGTCATCGAGTCGGTGCGCGAGGCGGTCGAGGCGCTGCCCCCCGGGCAGCGCGAGGTGGTGCGCCTGCACAAGCTCGAGGGCCGCCCCTTCCGCGAGGTCGCCGACGCCCTCGAGATCAAGGAAGGCGCGGCGCGCATCCGGGCCCACCGGGCCTATGAGCGGCTGCGCCACGCCCTCGCCCGCTTCGCCCCCAGCCCCGCGTAAGTCCACGGCGGGACTGCATACTTTGCCGTGAACGTTTGACCTCCCCGCGCCGTCGGGCGCATCCTGCCGGGGCTTCCGGGTCCCATTTCGCAGGCCCAATTCTCCAGGGGAGGGTTCATGAAGAACGTGTTTCAGCTCGCGCGCGCGGCCGGTCTGGTGGCCGCCGTCGCGGGCTTCGGTCTCACCGGGTGCACCGGTGGTGGTGGTGGCGGCGGCAGCGGCGCGGGCAACGGCGGCGGCGGCAACAACAGCAAGTTCTCGGGTCGGTTCTTCCCCGGCAGCGGCGGAAACAACGACGCGAACGGGGGCATGGGTGGAACGCCGGCGGCCGGTGGCCCCGGCGGCGAGGTGCCGGGCGGCGGTGGGGGCCCCGGCGGTGAGGTCCCCGGCGGCGGCGGTGGCGTCGACCAGGCCAGCTGCACTGTGGCGTGCACCGACGATCCTCAGCTGCCTCGTCAGCACGTCTGCGAGCTGACGCTGGAGCAGTCGGACCTGGCCGAGGCCAGCGCCCTGTGTGTGTGTCGAGTGTCAGGGAGGGGGCGAGCGCCGGCGATCTGTCGATGGTGGCCGAGATGGCCGCGAACGACTGCGCCGCGCCGGCTTCCGCGCCGAGGAAGCCGGCCTCTGCGGCGAGTTCAGCGAGGACGACTTCACCGATCCCGAGCCCCCGCCCGGCGGTGGCCCGGGCGGCGGCCCCGGCGCCGGCCGGCGGCGGTGGCCCCGGCGGTGAGGTGCCCGGCGGCCAGTGCGGCACCTTCTGCGGCAAGCTGGTCACCTGCTGCGACGAGATCGCCGACTGCGAGCCCATCAGCAACGCCGAGTGCCAGCAGGCCTGCGGCTCGGGCTTCATCCCGGCCGAGGCGATCCAGTGCGTGGTGAGCAACGCCAACCAGTCGTGCGGCGCCGTCGAGGAGAGCTGCGCGCGGTTCTTCAGCGACGACGGCCCGGGCGGCCCCGGCGGTGGCCCCGGCGGCGGCCCGGGCGGTCAGCCCCCCGGCGGCTGCAACGCCGATCTGTTCTGCAGCGTGGTCACCTGCGCGCAGACCTGCGAGGGCGACGAGGGCTGTGAAGAGGAGTGCGCGTCGCCGTGCATCTCGGATCCGTTCGCCTGCCAGTGCGGGCAGGACGTGATCGAGCAGTGCCTGGGCGGCTTCGGCAAGTGAGCCGCGCGCCGCGGCGGTCCCACCGGACCGTCGCGGCTCCCCCCGCCTCTCGCGCGGCGCCGCTTCGAGGCCCGCGCCCCCACGGCGGCCACCCGGTCGCCCCCCGCTCCGCTGAGACGTCGCGCTCCGTCGGGCCGGTCGGTCAGTTCGGCAGGTTCACGCAGACGTTGCGGTTGTTGTTGAACAGATCCGGCAGGCAAAGCAGCGGGTTGGCGCAGTCGCCCTGCCCGTCGCAGACCGCCGCGCAGAAGCCGATGACGCACACCAGCCCGCGCTGACACTCCTGATCGCTGGCGCAGTTGCCGCCGGCCGCGACCGCGCCGCTGCCCGTGGCGTGGCAGCGATCGTCGTTCAGGCCGCAGTACTCGCCGGGATCGCAGTCGTCGCTCGTGCCGCAGGGCGGCCGGCGGCACATGCCGGTGGGCGGATCGCACATCTGCCCGGCGGGGCAGCGCACGCCGCTGCAGCGATCGATGCAGGTGCGCAGCTCGGGGGCGCAGTACATCACGTCGGGGTTGTCCTGCAGGCCGAGGCACTCGCTCTGGGCGGGGCAGTCGGCGTCGCGGGCGCAGCGCAGGCTGCAGAAGCGCTCCTGGTTGGGCAGGGTGAGGCAGCCGCTGGTGCCGTCTGCGGTGCACTGGGCGTTGATCTCACAGGGCTCGCAGTAGCCCTGGCCGGTGGCGTAGCAGCGGCGATCGGCCGGGTTGCACACCTGCCCGGCGGCGCAGTTGACGCCCTCGCAGGGGTCGATGCACTCGCCCTCGCGCAGATCGCACTCGCTGTAGGGGCAGTCGACGCCGGCGCAGATGCCCGGCGAGCAGCCCTGGCAGGCGAGGCAGAAGCCCAGCAGGCACGTGGTGCTGGCCAGGGTCTGGTTGGCCGGGAAGGCCTCGATGGTGCACTCGGGCAGCGTGACGCGGGCCACCTGCCAGAAGTCGGCGGCCTCGAAGTCGACCACCGGCCGGGCCAACTGCTGGGGGCCGAAGCGGCGCGTCTGGCCGCCGCACTCGATGGTGATGCGCACCGACGCGGGCTCGAACTCGAGGTTGTTGTCGTTGAGCCCGAAGCCGACGCCCACCTGGTAGATGCCCGGCGCCAGGGTCTCGGCCAGCAGCACCTCGTCGGTGCCGGGGCGGGCGCTGGGCTGCCAGACGCCCGGCGAGGCCCAGTTGGGGGCGGGGTTCAGCGAGAACAGATCCCAGGTGGCGTCGTACCAGCGACCCTTCGGGTGCAGCAGGTGGGCGTCGACGTTGGTGTTGGCGCCGCTCCAGCTGGCGGTGATGCGCACCTCGGTCACCTGATCGGGCGGATCGCAGGCGTCGCCGCGGCCGTCGCCGTCGCTGTCGAGCTGATCGGCGTTGGCGTCCTGCGGGCAGTTGTCGCGCTCGTCGGCCACGCCGTCGCCGTCGGCGTCCATCGGGGGCGGGGCGCCCTCGCAGGCGTCGCCGGTGCCGTCGCGATCCCGGTCGGCCTGATCGGCGTTGGCGTCGGACGGGCAGTTGTCGCAGGCGTCGCCGACGCCGTCGCCGTCCTGATCGGCCTGCCGCACGTTGGGCGTGTCGGGGCAGTTGTCCTCGCCGTCGGGCACGTTGTCGCCGTCGCTGTCGGCGGCCTCGCAGGCGTCGCCCACGCCGTCGCCGTCGGCGTCGGCCTGGCTGAAGTTGGGCTCGCCGGGGCAGTTGTCGCAGGCGTCGCCGCGCCCGTCGTCGTCGGCGTCGGCCTGGTTCGCGTTGGGCGCGTCGACGCAGTTGTCCTCTTCGTCCACCACGCCGTCGCCGTCCCCGTCGTCCGGGCGCTCGCAGGCGTCGCCGATGCCGTCGCCGTCGGCGTCGGCCTGGCTGAAGTTGGGCGTGCCGGGGCAGTTGTCGCAGGCGTCGCCGACGCCGTCGTCGTCGGCGTCCGCCTGGTTCGGGTTGGCGTCGAGGGGGCAGTTGTCGGCCTGGTCGGGGCGGCCGTCGCCGTCGCGGTCGGTCACGTCGCAGGCGTCGCCGCGCCCGTTGCCGTCGGCGTCCGCCTGATCGGGGTTGGGCACGTCGGGGCAGTTGTCGCACACCTGCCCGGCGCCGTCGCCGTCGTCGTCGGCCTGGCTGTTGTTGGCGTCGTTGGGGCAGTTGTCCTCTTCGTCGGGCACGCCGTCGTCGTCGCGGTCGCCGGGCGGGCCGACGCGCATGTCGGCCGGGGGCGGGCCGCCGTCGCGAGGGTCGACGCCGCCGTCGCGCCCAGGCTCGCCGCCCGCGCCCGGGGTACCGCTGGCGCCCGGGGCGCCGCCCGCGCCAGGGTGCCGCCGGCGCCAGGTGCGCCGCCCGCGCCGGGCGCCGTCCCGTCGAGCTGTCCCCCGGCGTGGCGTCCGAGCCCCCGCCGCCCCCGCCGCCGCCCCCGCTGGGCTGACAGGCGACGAGCGCGAGGGCGAGCGAACAGACGAGCGTGGCACGCGACATACAGGCCTCCTCCCCGGCCCGACACCCTATGCAAGAAGGCGCAGCCGGGCCAAGAGGCTGATGAGGGGGCCGGCCGCCGATTGACCTGCACCGCGGGGTCAGTATGCTGCGCCGACCCGCGCCCACCCCCGAGAGGACCCCGTGGACGATCGCCCCAGCCTCGAGATCCCGCCGCCCGCGTTCAGCCTCGTCGACCAGATCGGCCTGTTCCTGCGCGGCATCGCCATGGGCGCCGCCGACGTCGTGCCCGGCGTCAGCGGCGGCACCATCGCGTTCATCAGCGGCATCTACGAGCGCTTCATCCAGGCCCTGCGCTCGCTGTCGCCCGCCTTCCTCGCGCCGCTGCTGAAGGGCGACGTGCGCGGCGCGTGGGCGAAGCTGATGCAGATCCACTGGGCCGTGCTGCTGCCGGTCGGCGCGGGCGTCGCCGCCGCGGTGCTGACGATGAGCAAGCTGATCACCGGCCTCATGGTCGACAGCCCCGGCCCGACCTACGCGTTCTTCTTCGGGCTGATCCTCGCGTCCATCTGGGTGCCCCTGCAGCACATGAAGCAGAAGAGGGTGGCGCACCTCGGCGTGGCGCTCGCCGCCGCGATCGGGGCCTTCGCGTTCGTCGGCCTGCAGAGCGACGGCATCGCCTTCCAGGCGGCGCACACGGACGAGGGCGCCACGGCCGTCTTCTACGGCGGCAAGCTGCGCTCGCCCAGCGATCTGGCCAAGGTGCAGGCCTTCGCGGCGGACGGGCAGGCGGTGGTCGTCTTCGACCCCAAGGGCACGCTGTCGAAGGCCGGCGTGACCCCCGGCGCGAACGTCACCGTGCACACCGACAAGCAGGCGCTGTACGACTGGCTCGAGACGAAGCCCGCGCTGGTCGTGCTCGAGGAGCAGCGGGCGCCGCTGCCTTGGCTGTTCTTCTGCGGCCTGCTCGCCATCTCGGCCATGGTGCTGCCCGGCCTCAGCGGCAGCTTCCTCTTGCTGTTCCTGGGCCAGTACCACGCCGTCTTCAGCGCCCTGCACCAGACCATCGGCGGCACGCTGAACCTGCTGGGGCGCCCCCTCGATCCGGTGTCCTCCCTGACCGCCCACGGCTACGTCACCGACCTGCTGTTCGTCGGCGTCTTCGGCTGCGGCGTCCTGCTGGGCCTCGTCCTGTTCAGCCGCGTGGTGAGCTGGCTGTTCGAGCGCGCCCACGACGTCACGATGGCCGCCCTGGCCGGCCTGATGCTGGGCGCCCTGCGGCAGCCCGCCGGCGTGGTGCTCGAGGCGACCGGCACCGGCACGTCGTGGGGCCTGGTGGTGGGCGTCGCCGTCGCGGGCGCCGTCGTCGTCACGGGCCTCAACCTGGCCGACGGCTTCTTCCGGCGCCGCCGCGCCGTCGAGGTCGCCTGATCCGACGCTGTTCGATGAGACAGCCGCGCCTCGCCGAGGCTCGAACCTGACTGGGGGCGCGGAGTCTCGCGCCGCCTCGGGCGGGGACGGGAGGGCACCATGCGCCGATGGGTCGTGGTGGTGGCGTGCGCCGCGTTGGTGGGGTGCGTCGTCGACGCCGACGAGGCGGGCGGCGACGCCCGCGTGACCTCCGACGCGAGCGCGGTGAAGGCGGACGGGGCGGCGCGCGGCGCTCGTTCGGCGGACGCGGCGCCCGCGTTCGACGCGAACATGGGCGGCGGTGAGCGGGACGCCGCGGAGGGCCGCGACGACGCGACGGGGAGCGAGCCCGACCTCGGCCTCGCGCTGGACGCCCGGACTCGCCCGGACGGGGCCTCGGCGCTCGACGCGGCGGCGTCGCCGGACGCCTCGGCGGCGCCGGACGCTCGTCTCGAGCCCGACGGGGGGCGCGAGGCCGACGTGAACGTGCCGCCCGAAGCGGGCCCCGGGGCGGACGCCCTCGCCTCGTCGGACGTTGGCCTCGAGGTCGAGGCCGAGCGCGTCGACGCGGACGCGGCGCGCCAGGACGCCGCGCCGCCGCCCGACGTCGCGCCGCCGCCCGACGCCACGCGGCCCGACGCCGCGGCGCCCGACGCCGCGGCGCCCGACGCCGCGGCGCCCGACGCCGCGGCGCCCGACGCCGCGGCGCCCGACGCCGCGGCGCCCGACGCCGCAGCCCCCGACGGGGGCCCTCCCGATCCCTGCGATCTGGACGGCGACGGGGCCACCGGTCGCGCCTGCCGCGGCCCGGACTGCGACGACGGCGATCCTGCCATCCACCCCGGCGCCCCCGATCCCTACGGGGACGAGGTGGACAGCGACTGCGACGGCATCGACGGCGTGTTCGTCGAGATCACCGCCCTGTGCGGCCCCGACTACCCGGGCACGCGCCTCGTGCGCCTCCGCGGCGTCCGCGATCCCCTCGAGGCCGCCGCGCGCGGCTGCGTCGCCGTCGGCGCGCGCGGCGCGGGCTACGCCGCCTTCCTGGCCGACGTCCACCCCCGGCCCGATCCCACCGTGCCCGACGCCGACGGCGTCGTCGCGTATCCGATCACCGCCACCCTCGTGCACGACGGCATCGTCGAGCTGCCCATCACCGCTCTGAGCGCGCCCGCCCTCACCGTGCTGGTGCGTCGGACCGTGTCGGCGACCCGCTTCGATCGGCCGGTCGTGGCCGCGGGCGACACCGCCTGGCCCTGGCGCGCTCGCGTCGAGGGCCCCCTCGTGGGCACGCACCTCGACGCGCGCGGCGACGGATGGCCCCTGCCGCCGCTTTTCGGTCCGCGCGGCACGGCGCCGCGGCTGCATCACGCGCGTCTGCAGGCCGATCTCAGCATCGAGGGCAGCGGCTTCGCCATGCGCGACGCCACGCTCTCGGGCGTGATCCCGCGCGCGGCCCTGCGCGACGCGGTCGCCGCCGCCGAGCGCTTCTGCGAAGGGCGCCCCGGCGACCTCGACTGCGGCCCCTTCGCCCTCGCGCGCAGCGGCGACGTGGACGTCGACACCGAGCGCGTGGCCGCCAGCCTGGGCGGCTACGACGCGCGCCTCGGGGTGGACGGCGCGCTCGCCTGCGATCCGGCGGCCGGTGACTGCGACGCCCTCACCGTCTGCCTCGCCCTCGACTTCGCGCCGGCCGACTGCCTCGAAGAGGACTTCGCGCGGCTCGGCAACGGCGCCGCGCAGCCCGCCGCCGGCTGGAGCGAGCCGCCCGCTCCGCCGGGCAGGGGCGACGCCTGCGAGCCGCACGACGCGCGACCATGCGGCGAGGCCGGGGCGTGCCGCTACGGCGACGAGGTGCGCGGCACCTGCGTGCAGGCCTGCCGAGGCGACGCCGACTGCCGCCTCGGCCACCTGTGCAGCCTCGGCTACTGCCGACCGTCGTGCTTCGACGCGCCCTGCGACTACGACGAGCTGTGCGATCGCGACACCGGCCGCTGCGTCGACGTCTACGCGCCTTGCGCCGAGGGCTGCGGGGCGGAGGCGCGCTGTCACGCGGGCCGCTGCGTCCGGGACGATCGCGCCTGCGCCGCCGACGAACAGTGCTCGCCCGGCCTCGGTTGCGTCGACGGGCAGTGCGACGGCGACCTGTACGGGCGCTGCGAGCGCGACGTCGACTGCCCCGTCGGCGCCACGTGCGACGCGTGGATCTGCCAACCGCGCTGACCCGCCCCGCCGACGCCGCGCCGCGGGTCGGCCGACCCCGAGCTGGAAGTCTACCGCGTGAGTGAATCCTCGTGGCCTCGGCGCGTCGGGCGCCCCGTTCGCAGGCCAGTCATCGGGGGAGGGTGCGATGAGAGCTTTTGGGGTGGCGACCTTGGTGGTCGCGTTGATGGGGTGCGTGCCCGAGGGCGACGGCGCGGACGGCGCCGACCGGGGCGCGGCGGACGGGCGGGTCGGGCCGGCGGACGGCGGATCCGACGCAGACGGGGGAGGGCGGGTGGACGCGCAGCCCGACGTCGGGGCGCCACCTGTCGACGCGGGCGCCGCTCCCGACGATGCCAGCCTCGCGGCGGATGGCTCGATACCCATGGACGTCGGTGGCGCCGCCGACGCTCGGGCGCCCGTCGACGCCACGGCGCACGTCGACGCCGCGGCACCGAACGACGCGGGGGGGCCGCTCGATGGCGCCGCGCCCGTCGACGGAGGCGCCCCGGGAGTCGATGGATCCGAAGACGACGCCGCGCCCGCCGACGCCGCGCCGGCCAACGCGCCGCCGACCGTCCGCTTCCTCGCGCCCCGCGCCGGCGCGACCGTCACCGGGCCCACCACGGTGCGCGTCGAGGTCAGCGACGACCACGACGCGCTGGGTGACGGCCTGGCGGTCACCCTCACCGTGGACGGCGTCGAGATCGGCGCGCTCGACGCGGCCGGCGAGCTGGCCTGGACGCCCGCCTTCCGCGCCGGGCCGCGCACGCTGCGCGCCCTGGCCACCGACGCGCGAGGCGCGACGAGCGAGGCCGAGCGCGCCGTCACCGTCGACCACCCCGCCACGCTGGCGCTGCAGCGCTGCGTCGCCGACGATTGCGCGCCCGCCGACGGCGCGCGCCTCCGCGAACCCATCACCCTGCGCCCCGACTGGCGCGACGACGACGACGCGCCCACCACCCTGGCGCTGCGCGTCGACGGCACCTTCGTGCGGGCGGGCCTGGCGCCCGGTGAGCCCTTCGACTTCGATCCCGCCGGCCTCGACGACGGCCCGCATCGGCTCGAGGTGGTCGGCGCCAGCGGCGACGACGTCGGCGTCTCGGCCGCGGCCGACGTCGTGGTCGCGCGCTGCGACTTCGACGGCGACGGCGCGCGCGCCGAGGCGTGCGGCGGCGTGGACTGTGACGACGACCGCCCAGACGTGCGCCCCGGCGCGGACGATCCCGTCGGCGACGGCGTCGACGCCGACTGCGACGGGATCGACGGCGACCGCTGCGGCGCCGCGGACTGCCCCGAGGACGTCCCGCTGCCCGGCGGCGGCGGGCCCCTCTCACCGGGGGCGCTGATCACGTCCTTCCGCCTGGTGACGGCTCGCGCCGAGGCCGAGGCGCTGGGCTGCCCCGATCTGGGCACGCGCGGCGCGCGCTACGGCGCGCTCGTCGAGGGCCTGACCGGCCGCCGCGATCCGGCGCGGGTGGACGACGCCGGCCACGCGCCCTATCGGCTGGCCGCGCGCATGCCCGGCTGGCAGGCCGGCCAGCCGCTGCGCGCGGTCGAGCTGCCCGCCATCCGGGTACAGGCGGCCTTCCCCGGCCGTGAGGGCGGCGTGGCCGTCGCGACGTTCGGCGTCGACGGCGGCTGGCCCCAGCGCTTCTTCGGCCCGCTCGACGGCGCGCGCTTCGACGGCGGCGGCGACGCCTGGACGCTGCCGGCGCTGCTGGGGCCGGGGCTGCCCGGCCCCGCCCTGACGGCCCCGCGCCTGACCGGCGCGCTGGCCGTCGACGGCCCCGACTTCAGCCTCACCGACGGCCGCCTCACCGGCGTCGTGACCGACCGCGCGCTGCGCGACATGGCGGCCGAGGTGTACCGCGTGTGCCGCGAGGGCGCCGCGCCGGTCGACTGCGGACCCGTCGCGGGCCTGCTGACCGGAGACCGCATCGCCGACGGCCAGATCGTGATCGGCCTGCTCGGGGGGCTCGACGCTCGCCTGGGCCCCGACGGCCCCGAGGCGTGCCCCGATCCCGACGACTGCGACGCCCTCACCGTCTGCGTCGCCGTCGAGATGGCCGGCGCGCAGCTCGATCCCATCGAGCGCCGCCCCGCCGGCCCGTGCGCGCACGACGGCGAGTGTGCCCTGGGCGAATGCGCGCCGCGGCAGCAGTCCGAGGTGCACGACGGCGTCTGTATCCAGCTCGCCTGCGGCGGCCACGCCGACTGCGGTCCCGCGGGCTTCTGTGACGTCGAGAGCGGGGGCTTCGGCCTGTGCTGGCAGGCGTGCGACGCCGACGACGCCTGCCGGGACGGTTGGTACTGCGACGCGCGCGGCGCGTGCCAGCCGTCCTGCGAGGCGGCGTTCCCGTGCGTCCCCGGGTTCGTCTGCGATCCGGCCACGCGGCGCTGCGTCGACGACGCGCCGGTGTGCGCGCCCGCGTGCGGCCCCGGCACCGTCTGCCTGCCCGACGACCGCTGCGTCAGCCCCGATCGGCGCTGCGTCGACGATCGCGGCTGCCCCGTGGGCACGACGTGCGACGGCGGCGTGTGCGGCGGCCCGCTCGGCGGCGCCTGCGAAGAGACCATCGAGTGTCCCATCGACGCCGACTGCGTCCTGGGCGAGTGCCGGGGCGACTGCCGCGTCGCCGGCTGCCCGCCCGATCGGATCTGTGACCCCGCCACCGGCGCCTGCGTCGACGGCGGCGGCTGCGATCCCGCCTGCGGTCCCGACGCCACCTGCCTGGGCGACGACCGGTGCGTGCGCGACGATCGCGCGTGCGCCGACGACCTGAGCTGCCCGATCGGCACCACCTGCGAAGACGGCCGGTGCGCCGGCCCGCCCGGCGGCGCCTGCTTCGACCACCTCGACTGCGCCGCCGACGCCGACTGCCAGGGCGGCGTGTGCACGCTGCCGTGCGTGGACGACGGGGACTGCGCGCTGCACCTCGCCTGTCGCGCCGGTGTCTGCGAGGCGGTCGCCTGCGACGCCAACTACGACGCCTGCGCCGCCGGCCCCGGCGGCTGGACGGGCACCTGCCTGCACATCGCGGACGACGGCGGCCTGCGCTGCCTCGAGGGCGGCGCGACGCCGGCCGGCGGGGCCTGCGATCCCGACCTCGCCGACCGGGCGGCGGCCGCCGACCTCTGCGCGCCCGGCTCGGCGTGCTTCACCGCGCCGCTGGTGTCGCCGGACGGACGGCGCGGCCGGTGCGCGCCCTTCTGCACGCCCGGCGAGGGCGACGACTGCGGGGCTGGTCAGGTGTGCCTCGACCTCGCGGGCGACGCGAGCGCGGGTCCGCTGGCCGTCTGCGTGTCCAGCGACTGCGAGGTCTTCGGGGGTGGCTGCCCGCCCGACGCCCGGTGCCGCCCCTGGGCCATCGACGCGCGGATCGGCCGCTGCGCCCCGCCCGGCCCGGTCCCCGACTTCGGCGCCTGCGACTTCGACAGCGACTGCGCCAGCGCGGCCGTCTGCGCCGATCCCGGCGCGGGCCCCGTGTGCCTGCCGGTCTGCCTCGAGGACGCCGACTGTCCGCCCGGCGGCAGCTGCTACCTCGACGACGGCTGGGCCATCGGCCTCTGCGTCTGACCTACGGGGCGCGAGACGGCGCGGCGATCGCAGGGTACGATGCCGGCGAACGGGCGTCGGTGGGGCGGGACATGCACCGGGCGATGATCGCGGCGGCGATGCTGATGACGGCGTGCGCGCCGGACGAGACGGCGGGCACGCCCTTCGACGTGGTCGACGCGGTGCCGGTCGACGCCGCGCCCGACGCGGCCATCGACGCCGCGGTGCCCGACGCCGCGGTGCCCGACGCGGCGCTCGATCCCTCGGCGGGCGTCTTCCTGACCGACCAGCCTCGCCTCGCGCTGACGGCGATCGGCCAGGGGGCGGCGCGGCGCGTGATCGGCGTCCGTGGCGCCTTCGAGGCCGAGGGGCGGGTGGTGGTCTTCGACGCCGCGCGGGGGCGCCGGTTGTACAGCGGATCGGCGCCGCCCGGGGCCGAGGTGGCCTGGTCGGGGCCGGATGGGACGTTCGGCCTGGTCACGCCGCAGCCCCTCGACCCCTGGGTGGGCTACTGGGACGCGTCGGGCGAGGCCGTGCGCCCGATCGGCAGCGCGCCGCTCGGCACGTCGACGCTGGTGCTCGACGACGGCAGCGCCCTGCTGATCGACGCGCGCGCCAGGACGCTCGACCGGGTGGATCTGCGCGACGGCGACCTGGTGGCGCGGCTCTGCTGCGGCGACATCGCCGAGCTGGGCGAGGTCGAGGGGTTGGGCCACCTGGCCGTCGCCATCGAAGAAGGCAGCCGCTCGACGATCCTGTACGGCTGGCCCAGCGGGCGCAGCCCCCACCGGGTGGGCCCGCTGGCCGACGAGGGCATCGCGCTCGCGCGCAGCGGCGTCGTGGTGCACTTCATGAGCCCCGAGGGCCCGCGCGCGTGGAACCTCGTCACGCAGCAGGGGGCCTCGCTCGACGACGAGCCCGGGACGCAGCGGTGGCGCGTGCTGTCGCCGCGGTACGTGCAGTGGCGGTCGGCCGACGACGCGGTGCGGGTGCACGACACCGTGCTGAACCGGCGGGTGGTCGACGCGCAGCGGGTGTACCCCATGGCCGAGCCCGACGGGGACTTGCTCAGCTACCTGAAGGCCGGCGGCCCCACCGGGTGGGTGGCCGTGGTCGTGGCCGACGGGCAGGTGAGCGAGGTGCCGAGCTTTCAGGGGGCGGAGCCGCAGTTCTCGCCCAGCCATCGGAGCATCGCGTGGATGGACGGGGGGCGCCGCGAGGTGGTGGTGTGGTCGCGGCGACAGGGCGAGGTGCTCAGCGCGCACCTGCAAGCCAGCGGTCGCCTCGCGCCGCTCGGAGACGGCGCGTCGTGGGTGCTGAGCGAGGGCCACGCGACCAGCGAACGCGCGTTGTCCGTGCTGTACACCAGCCGCAACCGGGTGATCGCGCTCGAGCGGCCGTTGGCGCCGGACGCCGCGTCGGGCGCGTGCGCGCTGGTCAGCCGGGACGATCCGGCGACGGTGGTGTACCTGACGCCGGGGGCGGACGGCGCCGTGGATCTGGTGCGCTGGGGCGTCGACGAGGGCAGCCGAACGCTGGTCGAAGGCCTGACCGCGTGCGAAGAACTGGCTCTGTCGGCCGACGGACGACGCGGCCTGCTGCGCGCCGACGGCAGGCTGTGGGGCTTCACGGCCGAGGCGGTGCGCGAGCTGACGCCGCCCGAGGTGGACCAGCCCTGGAGGGTGCGGACGACGGCCGACCTGGAGCAGGTGTGGGTGCTGAGCACCGACGAGCCGGGCCGCTATGCGCACACGACCCGGGTGTGGCGCATCGGCCGGGCCGAGCCGGTCGAGCTCGACGAGCGCGTCATCATCGAGAGCCTGTCACCGCAGGGTGGCCAGATGTATTACCGCACCTTCGAGGACGGCTGCGCCGCGTCCTGCCGCGGCCGCCTCTGGCGCCTCGACGACGCACCGACGCTGGTGCGCCCCGCCGTGACCGAGTTCTACGGCGTCCACCACGGCTGGGCCTTCGTCTACGACCGGGGCGACGCCCAGCGCCCCGCCGGCGTCTACGCCGTCCCCGTGGGTCCGCGCGCCGAGTG
Organism: Myxococcales bacterium; assembly: GCA_020633465.1. GTDB lineage: Bacteria > Myxococcota_A > Bradymonadia > UBA7976 > UBA1532 > JACKDN01. Next base: position 6,124 of record JACKDN010000011.1, on the reverse strand, counting down.
AAGCGCGAGCGCGCCGATCAGGGCAGCGGCTCGACGATGAGCAGGTGCACCGTCGCCGACGCGGGATCGTCGAAGTTGGCGTCGTTGAACACGACCCGCGCGCCCGAGGTGGTGCGCACGATCTCGAAGTTCTTCAGGTGGTGGTCGCCGTTGTCGAACTTCACGTCGAAGCCCTGAATCACCTGAGCCGACGCCTGCGGCGACGCCACCGGCAGCTCGATGGTCTTCTGCCCCTTGCCCCGCCGCCCCGACAGCCGATGCGCCTGCACCCGGCTGGGCGGCGCGATGTACCCGTAGTTCAGCCGCGCGCGGTACCGGAAGTCGCCGTTGTCCTTGAACACCACCCGCACCTGCCCGCGCGCCGGATCGGGCAGGATGGCCACGCGCAGGATGTTCGAGTCACCGCCGTCCAGCCTTTCGAACTCGAAGCCCGACAGCGCGAAGTGCTCGCCCGCCCGCGGCCGCGAGATGGGCAGCGAGCACGTGCCCCGACAGTTGCTCGCGCTCACCTCCGGCAGCGCGCGCCCCGCGTAGTGCCCCCAGTTCACGAACCACTTCGCCGGCTCCTTCCCGTCGTCGTCCGCGAACGTGCCCACGAGGTCGTTCCCCCGGATGCGGACGCCGATGCGCTTGATCTTGTGATCCCCGGCGCGCGACAGCAGCTCGAACCCCGAGATGGCCCGCACCCCGCTCACCGACCCCGGCAGCGGCTTGGTGCACGACGACCCCGACGGAAAGCACTCCAAGTGACTGTGCGGGTGCACCCGGATGGGCAGGAAGACGACCAGCGCGGCGAAGAACGAGAGCATGGTGACAACACCCCCAGAAGGCGAGGTGAGCGTGGCGCGGAAGGGCGCGGTTGGCAACGGGAATGGGGTCAGCGCGCGGGTGGGCGCACGAAGATGCGAGGAAGCCGCAATGGGTCCGATCCCGCCGTCACGTTGCCGGGAACGCACGTGACGGCGGACGTCGCGCCCGCCCGGCGCACGACGTCCACCACGCGGTCGTCGAAGTCGCCGTCCGGATAGGCGAACGCCGTGCTCTCGCTGGCCGGACGGAGCCGCGCCATCGACTCGACCACTTCGGTTCGCAGTGCGTCGTCGTCGAGGGTCGTCAGCCGAGGGTGACGCACGGTGTGGGCACCCAACTGCCCGTGGCCGTGCGCGAGCAGGGGCCACTCGTCTGGCCGCAGGTACAGTCGGTCGGCGAGGTCCGCCGGCAACGCAGCGCCGGTCGACGTCGCGAGCGCGTCCACCATGCGTCGTTGATGGTCCGGCGGTGCGTCCAGCAGTGCTCGCTTGGGAGGGCCGCAGACCCACGCCGTCTTGCCCTCCAACGTGTCGACCGGACAGGCGAAGACGCCGCCCGAAGGCAGCGGGACACGTGCAGCCGTGCGCTCCGCGTGATCGAGCAGCCAGTACCACGCGTCCACCAGCGCCACCGCGCCGCCACCTGCGTGCAGGCCCGTGGCGACGTAGAACGTGGCCGCCAGGCCACGGTCCGCCAGCATCGGGGCCACCAGGTCGAGGTGCTCCCGGTAGCCATCGTCGAAGGTCAGCACGACGCCGGGCGGTGGGGTCGTGCGGGCGACGAGCGCCTCCTCCACCCATCTCAGGGGCACGACCGTTCGTGCGTCGTCCAGGACGTCCGAGAGCTCTTCCGGCGTCAGGGACGTGCCGCGCAGTCGATATGCGTCCGGCAGTCCGAAGGCGACCGGCTGGTTCGGGCGCACGCGATGGAACATGAGGATCCTGGTGGCCGTGTCCGCTGCGGCTCCTGGACCGCCACCGCGAGCGCGACCCATCGAGGCCTGAAGTGCCGCGTCAGAAGCCACGATGTGCCTCACGCGATCCGGCCAGCTCGGCGGCCAGCCGAACCGCTTCGGAGGGCGACGCCGCCCGGTGGACGTGGTCGTCACGGCGCAGGTCGAGGCGCTCGCCAGCGAGTCGCGCGCTCCACCCGTCGCCCAGGTCCAGGGCGACGATCGGCTTGCCGTGCTGCCAAGCCATCGCGATCTCGCTCAACGTCCCGGAGCCGCCGCCCACCGCGACGACCACGTCGGCCATGGCGACCAGCACGACGTTTCGCGCGTAGTTCATGCCGGTCGGCACGACGATGTCGACGAAGGGGTTGGCGTCGGCGGCGATGAGCCCGGGCAGGACGCCGATCACGCTCCCGTCGGTCCAGCCGGCGGCCTGCCGTGCGCCCCGCGACGCAGCCGTCATCACGCCGCCCAATCCGCCCGTGGCGACGCGCAGCCCCGCGTCGACGAGGCCCGCGCCGATGGCCTCCGCGGCCGCGAACAGGGCGGGCGGCGGCGAGTTGGCACCGATGACCGCGGCGACGGGGCGGCGGGGCTCCGGGGCGATTCCGTTCCGTGCGCTCGGCGGTGGCTCACTCATCCATCGGCTCCTCGTCGTCGTTCATCACGGCGTCACGCGCGTTCAACTCGGCGAGCCGCTGCTCGGCCTTCGCCAGCCGGCGCCCGAAGTTCCGGGTCCGCTTCCCATACATGCCGACCCGGCGACCGGCTTCGGCCTGCACCCGCCCGGTCTCGCGGAGCGCGGCGAGCATCGTGGCGACTTCGATCCGCTTCAGCTCGAGGTCCAGGTCGCACGGAAGCGCCAGCGCACGAGCACCCGGCGGCAGCTTGCTGGTGCCGAGCGCGGCGCGCAGCGCGTCGGGTCCGACCTCCTCGCGGCCGGGCGGGCCGTCCATCGCCGCGCGCAACAGGATGAGCTTCAACTCGCGCACGTTCCCGGGCCACTGGTGCTCACGCAGGACGGCGATGCCGTCGTCGCTGACGCGCTGAATCTGTGGGATGGACTGGAGAAGGTCGGCGCACAGCGCGGGCAGATCGTCCAGCAGCTGTCGCAACGGAGGCAGTCGGATGATGCCCACCCCGACTCGATAGAACAGGTCCTCGCGCATGGTCGACAGACCCCCGCTCTCGTGCGCCGACCGGGGATCCTTGAGCGCCGAAACGACCAGTCGGACGTGCACCTCCTCGGCCGCCTTGGTCGACCCGACCGGCTCGACCTGGATGACGCCATGCTCGACGCGGTTCAGGGCCCGCAGCAGCTTGCCCTGGACGGGCGGCGCGAGGTTGAACACTTCGTCGAGGAAGAACGTGCCGCCCTCCGCTTCACGGATGCGCCCGGGGCGGTCTGCGTCGGCGCCGGTGAAGGCGCCCTTGCGATGCCCGAACAGAAGACTGTCGGCCAGCTCGGCCGGCAGCTGCGCAGCGTTCTGCGCCATGAAGCGGCCCTGCCGGGCGGACCGCTGGTGCAGCATGTTGGCGACGATCTCCTTGCCCGTCCCCGTCTCACCGATGATCAGCACGGGGAAGGGCTGGTCGGCGTAGCGCTCTACCTTCCGCCTCACCTTTTCGATGGCGGGCGACCGCCCCACCAGATCGACGCTCCGCTTGCCCGGGGGCGCCTGAAAGAGGTCGCGTCGCGTCTCCCAGCGCAGGCGCGAGGACAGCCGGCGATCCCCGATGACGATATCGGTCTTCGGATGCACCGTCCCCACCTCGACCACCGCGGCCAGGAGCCCGGGGTCGAAGTCGCTCGCGAGGTGTACTTCGAGGTGGCTGGTCTGCCGGAGGGGCATGCGCAAACCCACGCTGGCGAGGTGGCCGGCGAGCTCGCTGGCCAAGGTGTCGGGATCGTCGTCGCCCTCGATCGCGCTCGGCGCGAAGATGCTTAGGCCGTCCTTCGAGATCTCACCGCGCTGGTGCTCGAACTGCGTCAGCATCGCGTCGTGCCGCTTCTCGCGCGCGTCAGCTCTGCGCGCCTTGGACACGCCTCCCACCAGGAGGATCCAACACGGCCGTCGCTCCGCGCACCTCTTCGCCAGTTCGACGTCGGGCGCGTGGTTGCGGTTGGGCTGCGCGGGATCCGGTCGAACCAGAACGAGCGTCGCGGTACTCATCGATCCTCCTCCGTGAGCGGCAGAACGCTGTAGATCTTCGAGTGACGGACCGGATCGCTCAGGTCGACCCGCGCTGACAGACGCCCCGTCGCTCGCTCGATCAGCAGGACGCTCGTCTCGCTCCCATCCGGACTTCGATCGGCCCATCGATGCCGCGGCAGTCGCCCGCGGCGCACCTCGGTGAGCCCCACCATCAGGTACTCGTCGGTGACGGCCAGGCCGCGGCACCAGCCGTGGTGGCCGGTCGCGAACGTCGACAGGCGGCGACGCTCCGCCAGATCTTGTACGTCCAACTCGACGACGCTGCCGTCGATCGCCGTAACCCAGAGGCTGTCGCCGTGCACCACGCCGTCGTGCAGGAAGTGGCCTTCGAGGCGCGCCGCGACGCCGAAGCGCTGCAGGTCCCTCAGCGTGCCGTCGGCGAAGCAGGTGGCGAGCACGCGATCGCCCACCGCGGCGACGTGGTTCACGTGCAGGTAGTCCGGCACCTTGAGGCGGTGGAACGGATCCTGCCGGCGGTTCGTCGCGTGGTAGCCGTCGTCGCTCCGCCGCTGCGGCCAGGGGGCGGGCGACTCGCCCGACCACCCGGGCCGCACGGGCGGAGCGTTCGCCGGCGGGTCTTCGCCTCCCAGGCGTCGCGCGTTCGCCCACGCCGGCAGCAGCGCGTGGCTACCCAGGAAGTCGCCCGCCGGTGAGAGGACGTCGACGGCGCTCAGGCCCGTGTTGGCGACGTACAGTTGCGCGTCGATCAGCGCCACGTGGTGCAGGTCGTTCATGCACGGCTGGTGCAGCGCGCCGGTCACGCGCCCCGCTCGAGCGTCGATCCGCACCACGGCGGCGTGGGCCGCGACGTAGAGTGACCCGTCGCCACCCAGGCATCCACCCGCGAAGCCCTTCGTCGCGACCCGCAGGTGCGCGGGCGGGTGCCAGCGAACCACGACGTCCGCGCGCTCCGCGGCGAAGTCGACGCACCAGACGACGCCGTCCCCGCCGTCGTCGAAGTAGCCGCCGGTGACGAGCGCCTTCACCACAGCCCCCGCCAGGCGGCGACCGCCTCGGGTAGCCGCGCAAGGAAGCCCTGCAGCTCGGCGGCGTCGCCTGGGGTCGGGTCGCTGGTCTCGACCACCGTGGTCAGCGTAGCCAGCGCCTCGCGCGCGCCCACCAACGCCTCGTCGATGGCGCCGTCGTCCCACGCGGAGAAGCGACCGAGCGTGTGGATGAGCGCCGACAGGGCCTCCAGCAGCCGCTGCCGGTGGCGCCTGACCCGCGCCTCGCGGGCGGGGAGCTCCTCGGCCACCTCACGGCCAGCCGCGACCGCGCGGGCGAGCACGACGCCCCGCACCTGCGCGGCGCTCTTCGAAGCGCTGGTCGAGGCCGAGAACGCCCCGGGCACCATCGACTGGCCCTCGCGCCCGTGCAGCAGCGGGAGCGTCGCTTCGACCACGGCGCCAGGCGCCTCTGCGCGAGCCAGCGCCGCCCACAAGGTGTCGGCGCGACGCGTTGCGACCCCGTCCGCGGACGAGAACACGGGCGTCGGCCAGCGGAACAAGGCGTCGATGTCCAGGAACAGCGCGTTGCCACCCCGACGGAGCGAGGCGCGTGGGGCCTGCTCACCGCCGTCCCACACCAGCGGTCGGGTCAGCTGCTGACCGTCGAGCAGCCGAGGCACGTCACGCAGGAGACCCAGCGCGACCCGGCCGACGGCTTCGCCGCGCTGGTCAGGCGCGTAGGGCCAGACGGCGTCGTCCGGCGGCGGCGCCGACTCCGTGAGGTCGTAGTAGGCGTCGAAGACGTCGCGGGGCGTCGCCGGGGGCACCCAAGGCGCCTCGGGACCCTGCGCCAGCATGCGTCGAGCGTTCGCGTCCAGGTCGTGCAGTTGGCCTTCCAGGCAGTCCAGGCCCGGCACCGGCGGATCGCCGGTGTAGGTCCCCAGCACGACGCTGTGCGCCGGCAGCGTCGACCAGTAGCGCGCCACCCGATAGAGCAGGTGCGTCCGGCGCCGCGTCTCACCGTCGGGGCCCAGCTGCTCGAACGCGACGTCGTCGTCGACCATCCACACGACCATCGGGTGGTCGCTGGGATGAGGCAGCCCGGGGACCGGCTGGTCCAAGTGCTTGCGCAGCGCGTGGATCTGGGCCTCGCGCGCGACGCCGATCGGCGCGGGCAGTCCGTTCACCCGGGGCATCAG
>JACKDN010000010.1 GCA_020633465.1 Myxococcales bacterium | reverse complement strand
GAGGTCGCGGCCGTCGGCGTGCCCACCGGCGACCAGATCGAGCACATCGCCGCCGGCACCGGCGACCACTACGTCCGCGTGGACGGCGGCGAGGGCCCCTACGCCGTCGCGGTCGATGTGGTGTGCCCGCCGCGCTTCACCTGCCCCGGCGACGACGACCTCGAGCCCGACGACGACGCGGCGACCGCCACCGTGCTGGCCGCCGACACGCCCGTCGAGGCCATCCTGTGCGCCGGCGACGAGGACTGGTTCGTGCCGCCGGCGCAGGCCGGCTGCCGGCTGGTGGCCGACCTGGGCTTCCGCCACCTGGACGGCGACCTCGACCTCGCGCTGATCGGCCCCGGCGGCGCCACCGTCGAGGTGGCCGACTCGGTCACCGACGACGAGCACCTCGAGGTGCCCCTGCGCGCCGACAACGGCTACCGCCTGCGCGTCTTCGGCCTGGCCGGCGCCGGCGCGCTCTACACGCTGAACGCGCGCCTGGACTGCACCTGCGAGGACGACGGTGGCGAGGACGACGACACGGTCGACGACGCCCGCCCGCTGGCCGACCAGCCGATCCAGGGCGTCATCTGCGGCGCCGACGAGGACTGGTTCGCGCTGGGGCAGGTCGAGGCGGGCTGCCAGGTGGACGTCGGCGTCCTGTACGCAACGCGCGACGGCGACCTCGACGTCTCGATCCACGCCGCCGACGGCACGGCGCTGGCCACGGCCGACGGCGCCGATCAGGGCGGCCCGGTGGCGCGCCTGCGGACCGAGGGCGCGGCGCCGCTCTTTGCGCGGGTGGTCGAGGGCGAGGGCCTGGGCGCCGTGCCCTACCTCGTCGCCGCCACCATCGACTGCGCGCCGCCGCCGGTGTGCGACGACGACATCTTCGAGGAGAACGACGCGCCCGACGCCGCCACCGCCATCGAGGTGGGCGAGGCGCTCGAGGGCGCCATCTGCGACGGCGACGAGGACTGGTTCGCGTTCGACGTGCCCGAGGTGTGCACCGTGGACGTGCGCGTCACCTTCACGCACGCCGACGGCGACCTCGACATCGTGCTGACCGACGCGGTCGGCGCCGAGCAGGGCAGCAGCGACAGTGAGACCGACGACGAGCGCATCACCGAGCGCCTGCCCGCCGGCCGCTACGCCGTGCAGGTGTACGGCTTCGAGGGGGCCGAGAACACCTACGGCCTGCAGGTCGATCTCGACTGCGGGCCGGTCGGCGAGTGCGTCGACGACGCCCTCGAGGACGACGACCAGCCCGCCGACGCCACGCCGTTGCAGCCGGGCACGCCGGTCGACGCCCGCCTGTGCGGCGCCGACGACGACTACTTCACGTTCACGACGCCCTCGCCCGCGTGCGAAGTGACGGTCACCGCCGACTTCCGTCACGCGGACGGCGACCTCGACCTGCAGCTGTTCGACGCCCTCGGACGCCCGGCGGGCCGCAGCGCCACGCCGGCGGACCAGGAGCGCATCGCCGTCACCCTGCCCGCCGCGGGCGCCTACACGGTGCGCGCGTTCCTGTTCGGGGGCCAGGGTTCGCCCGAGTACACGCTGACCTACGACCTCGCCTGCCCGCCGCCGCTGGCCTGCCCGGCCGACGACGGCTTCGAGCCCGACGACACCGTCGGCGACGCCACGCCGCTCGAGGCCGGCGCCACCTACGCGGGCATCCTGTGCGCCGACGACCCGGATCACTTCGGGCTGCTGCTCGAGGCGGGCTGCCGCGTCGAGGCGCGCGTCGACGACGCGGGCGCGGGCGCGACGCTGCGGCTGGTCGACGCCAACGGCGCAGAGGTCGAGGCGGGCGTCCCCGACGCCACCGGCAGCGATCTCGACGCCACCGTCGAGGTCGCCGGCGCCTACGCGCTGGCGCTGACCGGCGACGCGGGCACCGTCTACGCCCTGGGCGCCCAGGTGACCTGCCCGCCGCGCTTCGAGTGCCCCGGCGACGATCCGCTCGAGGAGAACGACGCGATCGGCACCGCGACGCCGCTCGAGCCCGGCGCCCACGTCGACGCGGCCCTGTGCGATCTGGCCGACTACTACGCCGTCGAGGCCGAGTTCGGCTGCACGGTGAGCGCGCAGATCAGCTTCTTGAACGCCAACGGCGACCTGCAGCTGCGCCTGCAGGACGCGGGCGGCTTCAACCTCGACTCGAGCACGACGCAGGCCGATGTGGAGCGGGTGAGCGCCGTGGCCAACCTGCCGGGCGTCGAGACCTACTATGTGAAGGTCGAGGGCTTCTTCAGCGACACCAACAGCTACGGCCTGGACGTCGACGTCGTCTGCCCCACCGGTCGCCTGGTGATCAACGAGGTCGACCTGGCCGGCCCGGCGCAGTTCGTCGAGGTGTTCAACGCCGGCGACGCCGACCAGCCGCTGGCGGGCATCGCGCTCGAGCTGGTCACGGCGGCCACCGGCGAGGTCTACGGCACCTACGCGCTGGCCGACGCCGTCGATCGCATGGCGCCGGGCCTGTTCCTGGTGGTCGGCGACGCGGCGGTGCCGGCGGGCGCGCTCACCCTGGCGCTCGAGGCCCCGCTCACCGCTGCGCCGGGCGACGGCGCCCGCATCGTCGACAGCGACGGCGTGGTGCTCGACGCGGTCACCTTCGGCGGCGTCGTCGAGGGCCTCACCGAGGGCGCGGCCGGCGCGCCCGCCGACCCGGGCAACGCCGCCAGCATCGGACGCTGCGCGAACGGCGACGACACCGACGACAACGCGGCAGACTTCTCGGCCAACCTCGAGCCGACGCCGGGCACCGGCAACCTCTGCCCGCGGGTGCTGCTCTGTCCGGCCGACGACCCCGAGGAGCCCAACGACCGGCTCGAGGACGCCTTCGCCCTCGGCGGCGACGCCCACGACGGCGTCACCTGCGGCGGCGACCCCGACTGGTTCGCCGTCGTGCCCCTGCCCGGCTGCACCTTCAGCGCCACCCTGGCCTTCACCCACGCCGACGGCGACCTGACCTTCGTGCTGCGCGGCCCCGACGGCACCGAGATCACGCGCAGCGCCACCGACACCGACGACGAGACCGTCAGCTTCGAGGCGCCCGACCTGGGCCCCTACTACCTGGTGGTGGAGAGCGAGGACGGCGCGGACACGACCTACGTGATCACGACCGCGAACGACTGCCCGGACGAGCCGCCGGTCGAGCCCTGACCGGCGGCGGCCCGGCGCCCGGTCAGGGCGCGGGCACCTCGACGTCGAAGCTGGCCGCGTTGCCGTAGCGATCCGACACCGTCAGGGTGTGCGTGCCGGGCTCGGCGGGGGCGTCCAGCTCGACGCGGGTGGTCACCCAGCCCTCGAGGCGGGTGACGACGGGGTCGCCGGCGGCGGGGCGGGCGGTGACGAGATCGACGGCGACCTGGTCGCGGGCGGTCTCGACGGCCTCGCTCGCGGCGTCGCCCACAGACACCTGCACCGGGGCGTCGGGCAGGGGGCCGCCGAGCACGAACGAGTAGTTGCGCAGGGGATCGGGGAACGAGAACTCGCCGTCCCAGCGCAGCAGGTGGCCGGTGAACTCGAGCTCGTCGAAGGGCGTGGCGCCGTCGTCGTTGGACGGGCCGTCGGGGTAGTTGACCTTGAAGGCGACGCGGCCGTTCTCGACGGTCGCCTCGCGCACCACCAGCGTGGCCGGCGTGACCTCGAAGGACGTGCTGCGGAAGGCGTAGGCCATCTTCGCGCCGCCCTTCCAGGCGTGGCCGTCGGCGGCCAGGCGGTAGGTGCCGGCGGGCAGCTGGAAGGGCAGCTCCCAGCGCGCGCCCCAGGTGTGATCGGCGGCGTAGTCGCCGTGGTACAGGGTCAGGCTCTCGAAGCCGCCGTGATCGTAGGGCCAGTCGCCCGGGCGCAGGGCGGTGGCCCACCCGTTCACGATCTGCACCTCGAGGCGCACCGTGGGGACGTCGACGCCCGGGTGGCCGCCGGTCCAGCGCGTCTCGATCAGCGCGCCGCGCGGGGCGGCGGCGGGGGGCTGGATCACCGCGGCGCCGGGCTCGCCCACGGTCTCGGTGGGCTCGACCGTGTCGTCCTCGAGCGCCGGCCACCACGTCGGCTTGATGCCGGTGGTGTTGTCCTCCTTCTCGTCGGTGAACAGCTGGCCGGCCAGCGCGCGGCTGTTGTCCATGAGGTAGCGGCCCAGCTTCCAGCCCCACAGCCCCTGCGCCGCCTCGTAGCCGCCGTGGAACCAGTCCTCGGGCGTCAGCAGGTACAGGTGGTGGTCCTGGCTGTAGCCGAAGTTCATCACGCGCAGGTCGTCGAGGCCCGCGGCGCGCGCGTCGGCCTCGATCTCGTCGGAGAGCGCGACGCCCAGGATCGACGTCGACTCGCCCGGCAGCGTGTTGACCACCAGCGGGCCGGTGTCGCAGTCGGCGCCGCGGGTGGGGCAGACGTCCAGGCGGAAGGCGCTCAGGGTGGTCTTCTGCAACTGCACCACCGGCGCGCCGAGGTAGGACTGGATGTTCAGGCGGCAGCCCAGCATGCCGTCCATGTACGGCTCGTCCTCGGGGCGCCGCTCGTCGGTGACGCACTGGAACGCGCCGTACACCTGCGGGCGGCCGTTGGGCGCCTGGAACTCGGGCACCTCGCGGTCGTAGCCCATCAGCTCGTAGCTGACCGGGATGCGCCGCGTGACCACCTCGAGGCGGACGTCGCTGCGCGGCGTGGCGGCCTCCCAGGCGCGTTCGAAGGGCGCCCACGCGCGGTGGCCGACCGCCTGCATCTTGGCCCAGTTGACGCGCGTGCCGTCGTCGCCGCGCGGGCTGATGTCGCCCGCGTTGCCCTGGAAGAACAGCACCGGCACGGGCGCGCCCACCTTGGCCGACAGGCGCTCGGTGGCGATGCGCTCGATGCCGCCGGGCGCGTCGCCGGTCAGCCAGGTCTCCTCCATGTGGGTGCCGTGGATGGCGAAGTTCACGATGGCGCCCATGGGCGTGTCGGTCTCGGCGTCGTCCACGCGCAGCACCAGCATGCGGTCGTCGCGGAACTGCGGGCTGGCGCCGCGCCGGTCGCTGTGGATGCGGCTGTTCGGATCGAAGTCGTCGAGCATCGCCCAGCCCATCTTGGCGGGGCGCATGTCGTCGAGCGCCGCCTTGATGGCGTGCGCGAAGCTGGTGGTGTAGCGGTCGACCATCTCGGGCGAGAAGGCGCCGTAGCCGAAGACGCCGAAGCCGGTCGCGGGCACCAGGTTCCAGTAGCGGCCGGGCTGGCTGTGGCTGTGCGTGGCGCTGGTGATGATCTTGCCGTCGAAGTTGATGCCGTTCGGGTGGGCGTCGTCGACGGTCAGCGCCTGCAGCTTCTGGGCGGTCAGCGCCAGCATGTAGTCGGTCGACCAGCACAGGGGCAGGCGCATCAGGATCAGGAACTCGTCGTCGGTGGACACCGCGATGACGCGCACGTCCATGTCCTCGAAGACGCGGTCGCTGCCGCCGAGGGCCTTGGCGTAGGGGGTGCGGGGGCCGGGCCGGCCGCCGAAGCCGGCCATCGAGACGCCCATCGGGTAGTCGAGCGGCACGACCGACACGCCGGCGTGCAGCTGGCCGGGCTGGCCGACGGGGGTGGGCGCGTCGCCCTGGAAGAGGTCTTCGGGGTAGCGCAGGCAGCCGCCGTCGACGCAGTAGCCGTCGGCGGGGCAGTCGAGGTCGGTGACGCAGTCGTTGCGACACAGGGCGTCGTGGCAGCTGGTGCCGTCGGGACAGTCGGCGTTCGACCGGCAGGGGCGCGGGCGGATGGGGCAGGTGCCCTCCTTCTCGCAGGGCCGGAAGCAATAGAAGCGGCCGGAGAAGCCGCCGCAGATCTCGCCCTCGGGGCACTCGGCGTCGTCGCCGTCGGGGCAGCGGTCGGGGCGCTCGTTGACGCAGGCGCCCTCGAGGCAGTCGCCGTAGGCGCACTCGAAGGCGTAGGTGCAGGCCTCGCCGCCGGGCGGGATGCCGGCGTCGGCGGGGGCCGCGTCGGCGCCTGCGTCGGCGGGCGGCGCGGCGTCGTCCATCGGCGCGGCGTCGGCGGGCGGCGCGGCGTCGTCCATCGGCGCGGCGTCGGGCTCGGGGCCGACGTCGGGCTGCCGGCCGCTGCCCGGCTTCGGGTCGGAGGCCTCGTCGGGCACGAGGCAGGCGGTGGTGGGCAGAAGCGCGCAGAAGAGCGCGAGGCGAAGAAGACGGCGCATCGGCGGCCCCGGGTCGAGACGAAGGTGCACCATTCTGTCAGGAGCGGACGGCCGGAGGCAAAGCGCGCGTGCGGGGCCGCGCGTCGATCGCGCCGGACGCCGGGTGCGGCTTCTACCTACCCCTCCAGGCTTTCCTCGAACGGGCCGTTTCGGCATCCTGCGGATCGGTGTCCGAGGGGGGACCTTGCGCCCAGTCAATCTGTTGTTTCTCGCCGCGCTCGCCGCGGCGGGCGCGCCCGCCCACGCCCAAGAGGGCCTCGAGCGCTTCTGTCTGCCCGAGAACGACGCCGCCTTCGGCCTCGATCTCGAGGTCGACGCGCTGGGCGACATGCACCTGAGCCGCGTGCGCCGCATCAGCGGCGATCTGGTGTACACCCGCATCGGGCCCGACGGCGGGCTGGTGGACGAGGTCGCCGAGCGGCGCATCAGCATCATCGGCACCGACGAGGTCGTCGACACCGATCTGGCGCTGTTCGACGGCGTGCCGCACATCTGTACCTACGACGCACGCGAGCCGGGGCTGATCGTCGCGTCGCGGGGGGCCGACGGGACGTGGACCAGCGAGGTCGTGCAGGCGGGCGTGGGCGCGGGCGACTTCTGCGCGCTGGTGTGGTGGCAGAACGCGCCCGCGGTGGCCTTCCGCCACGGGGACGTGTTGAAGGTGGCTCAGCGGACCGGCGAGGACGCCTGGGCCGTGGTGCAGGTGGACGCGGTCGAGGGCGAGCAGGTGGGCGTCGAAGTCGACGCGGCCGTGGTGTCCGGGCGGCTGGTGATCGCGCACCGGCACGTCGAGGGGCGGCGGCTGCGGGTGACGTGGTCGCCGCCCAACGGGTGGCAGACGCGGACCATCGAGTTCAACAACCTGGCGACGGGCATGCGGCCGAAGGTGAACGCGCTGCCCAACGGGCGGGTGGCCATCACGCACGGGGTCATCGGGGCCAACGTGCGGGCGCAGGACACGGCGGGGCGCAACTACCGCAACCTGACGAACGACGACGGGCTGCTGCTGACGCGCGGGCGGGTGCCCCAGGATCTGGCGAACGGGCTCTCGACCGAGTCGCTCGACGGCGAGTGGGTGGGCGGCAGCCATGGCATCTTCGTGCGGCCGAACGGCAGCCTGGTGGCGGTGTCGCGGGAGCGGCTGCGCAGCGCGCTCTTCGGCGATCGGGACGGGCTGCGGCTGTACGCGAACCTGCCGGCCGATCCGGCGTGGGCGCACCTGGAGTTCCAGGACGATCTGCGGCAGCGACACACGTACCTGCGGGTGTCGACGCGGCCCGATCCCTTCGGGCTGCCGGTGACGGCGTTCCTCGACGAGACCGAATCGCTGCCCGGCCTGCCCGGGGGGGCCTTCGCCTGCGCGTGGCGGCCGATCGACACCGACGGCGATCGGGTGCCGGACACCGAGGAGGCGCGGCTGGGGACGAACCCCGAGGAGGCCGACACCGACGGGGACGGGCGCAGCGACGGGCAGGAGATCCTCGAGGACTCGAGCGATCCGCGGGTGGATGACGAGCCGCGGCTGGACATGGGCGTGCCCGACGCGGCGCCGCCGGTGCCGGACATGGCGCCGCCGGTGCCGGACATGGCGCCGCCGGTGCCGGACATGGCGCCGCCGGTGCCGGACATGGCGCCGCCGGTGCCGGACATGGCGGTGGCGCCCGACATGGCGGTGGTGCCCGACATGGCGGTGGTGGTGCCCGACATGGCGGTGGTGCCGGATATGGCGGTGCCGGTGCCCGACATGGCGGTGGTGGTGCCCGACATGGCGGTGCCGGTGCCCGACATGGCGGTGGTGCCGGACATGGCGCCGCCGGTGCCCGACATGGCGCCGCCGCCGGTGCCGGACATGGCGGTCCCGCCCGCGGACATGGCGGTGGTCGATCCCGACATGGCGGTCGTCGTGGCGGACGCGGCGCCGACGCCCGACGCGTGGCCGGACGGCGGAGACGCGATCGCCGACGCGGGCGTGACGACGCCCGACGCCCTCGCGGACGCGACGCCCGACGTCGAGCCGACGGGGACGGGGCCGCGCCGCGCGACGCCTGGCGGCCGACGCGGCGCCGGTCGACGACGCGCGGCCGCCGACCGACGCGACCGCGGCGGACGCCGACGGCCCGACCCGCGACGCGGCGCCCGCGGCCGATGCCACGGCAGGCTCGAGCGATCCCGCCGAGGGGTGCGACTGCCGCGCGGCCGACGACGATCCGGCCGCGCTCGGCTGGTTGCTCGGCGTGTTGCTGCTGCTGCGGCGGCGGCGGCGCCGCCGAGCCTGACGCGGCCGCGACGGCCACGGCCGACCCTGCATCTTTATCTCGCCCGCTCACCCGCCGTAGGCTGAGACCATGGGAAGAAGCGCACCGAACCTGCTGGTCGTCAGCGACCTGCACCTGGGTGGACCGCTCCGGCCGCCCTTCGGGTTCCGGGCGCTGCGGCAGGTGGCGCGCCTCGACCGCGAGCTGAGCCGCTTCCTCGCGTACTGGAGCGCGCACCCGCTGCCCGGGGACGACGGCCGGCCGGCGCCGTGGACGCTGGTGCTCAACGGCGACACGATCGACTTCCTGCACATGGATCTGCGCCCCGAAGGCGAGGAGGCGGCGCCCGACGAGGACGAGGATCTGCACGGGCTGGCGCTCAGCGCCGAGCGCTCGCGGTGGAAGCTCGACCAGATCGCGCGCTTCCACCGCCGCAGCCTGCGGGCGCTGGCGCGCTTCGTCGACGGGGGCAACAAGCTGGTGTTCGTCGTGGGCAACCACGACGCCGATCTGTTCTTCCGGACGGTTCGGGACGGGCTGGTGCAGCACATCGCGGCGCACTCGAAGGCGCCCGAGGCGGTGGCCGCCAAGGTGTCTTTCTCGCCGTGGTTCTACTACGAGGAGGGGCGCGCCTACATCGAACACGGGCACCGCTTCGACCCCTACGCCACGTTCCCCGATCCGCTGATTCCGGTCGATCCTGCGGCGCCGTCGCGCCTGGCGCCC
The DNA here is from genome assembly GCA_020633465.1 of Myxococcales bacterium. GTDB lineage: Bacteria > Myxococcota_A > Bradymonadia > UBA7976 > UBA1532 > JACKDN01. The sequence continues at coordinate 285,152 of JACKDN010000010.1, read as the reverse complement.
AACTTCGGCCACTGGGGCCTGCGCTACTTCTGCAATCGGGTGCGCACCTTCCCGGTGCACGACGTCGACACCTGGGGGGTCGGCGACTTCCTGCGCTGGGGCGCCCGGATGATGGGCTGGCCGCTGCTGCGGGCGGCGTGGCAGTCGGTGGTGTTCCTCGCGCGCTACCTGATCGACGCGCTGCGTGACGGGGTGGCGCGGCGGCGACTGATGCGCGCCGAGAAGCTGCGGCGTCGGGAGCGCCTGGCCCGCTTCGCCCGCAAGTTCGGGATGCCGTTGGCGCGCATCCTCGCGCTGGACAACCTGCGGCTGCCGCACGTCGGCGCCAGCGTGCTGCGGTACATGCAGGCGCTCTATCTCGACCGCGTGGCGTTGGTGGGGGCCTTCGTCACCGCGACGGTCGCGGCCTTCGCGCTGCTGTCTCCGTCCACGGCCGCGTTCGCGACGATGGGCCTCCTGGGCGTCGCCTGGCTCGGCTGGCGCGCCCTCGCCGATGCCCGCCCGGTGCAGGACGTGCACCCGCTGCTCGGCAGCCTGGCGCGCCGCATCGCGTGGCTCACCGGCGCGCGCGTGGTGGTCTTCGGGCACACGCACCGACCGGTGCTGCGCCGGCTGGGGCGCGCGCACTTCCTCAACCCGGGAAGCTGGGAGCACCTGCCGCGGCAGCGCATGCACGCGCGGGGCGAGCCGTGCGACTGCGACGCGCGGTTCGGGGTGATTACGGGGTCGCAGGACGCGACGCGGCCGCGGCTGATGCGGTGGTGTGCGCGGGATCGGGCGCCGCAGGTGCTGGAGATGGGGGCGGGGCGGGCCTGACGGGGCGGGCGAGCGAGACGCCTGCTGGGCCGCCCGGTGCGTTTTCGTGCAACACGGCGCCGCTTTGTCCGATAACCCCACATCGGGTGGGTGGGGGTTGGGGATGGCGGGGCGGCGCAGCGCGGCCCGGTCGCACGGCGCCGGCGCAGCTTGCTACCATGGCCGCGGACCGCAGGGCGGAGGACGCGATGAGCACGGCGAGCGTGGCGCGGGTGGACGTCGCGGACTACCTGGCGCTCGAGGCGACGGCCGAGACGAAGCACGAGTTCGTCAACGGTGAGATCGTCGCGATGGCGGGGGCGACCCTCGAGCACGAGGCCGTGAAGGTCGGGCTGTCCACGGCGCTGGTGGCGGCGCTGGCCAAGGCGGGCAGGCCCTGCATCACCCTCGGTTCGGACACCCGGGTGCGCATCGACGAGACGGGGTTGTACGGCTATCCGGACGCCACGGTGGTGTGTGGCCGCCCCGACCTGGACCGCACCCACGCCCCCCCGACGCTGCTCAACCCCCAGGTCGTGTTCGAGGTGCTGTCGCCCTCCACCGAGGCCTACGACCGCGGCGCCAAGGCCGGCCACTACCGCCAGCGCGCGTCGCTGATGGAGTACGTGCTGGTGTCGTCGACCGAGCGCAGCGTCGAGGTGCTGCGCCGCGATGAGGGCGGCTGGTGGAAGACGGGCATCTTCACCGGCGACGGCCGCGTGCCCCTCGCTAGCCTCGGCATCGAGCTCGCACTCGACGACATCTACGGTCAGCTCGAGGCCCTGCGAGCGGCCGAGGCCGAGGGGGCAGCCGAGGGCTGACGTTGTCGGTGACCTGACCTGGCGACGCCCCGGGACCCCGCGCTCCCGGTGCAGCGGGGGAAGGCGCGCGATTCGAAGTGCCTGTTTCAGCGGCGGGCGGCGAGCTTTCCAATCCAGTAGTCGAGCAGGGCGTGGAAGGCCTGGAGGCGTTCGCGCTCGCCCAGGCGACGTTGCTCGGACTCGAGCCACTCGCGCGACCACTCCTTGTCGGCCTTCTTGCGCCGCAGTCCGTCGATGAGGCCGTCGACCGCCGCGCGGCGGCCGCGGGTCAGCTGCGGACGGTTCAAGCCGAGCGTCTGCTCGATGTCGCGCGTGTGGTCCGCGCGCCTTGCCAGGATGCGCCCCTGCGCGTCGTAGCGCAGCCAGCGCTCGACGCCGTTCAGCGGGTCGAGCGCAATCTCGGTGTCGCTCGTCAGGACGTCGCACGTGTGCGCCTCGGGCCCCTCACCCGCGTGACCGTCGCAGGCCAGCAGGAGGTTCTGCCAGTCGAGTGCACGGTCGGGGTGCTTGGACTTGGGCGCCCAGTGCTCGATGCGCGCGGTTGCCAGGTCCAGCCGACGCATGCAGTAGCAGCACAGGCCGCGCTGGTCGCGGCTCAGCGCCGCTTTCACTTCACCGCGTGGCAGGTTGTCGAAGGTCGGTCCGACCGCGACGTCGCGCCGGTGACGTTGCAGGGCCTCCGGCTCCGGGCCCTTCGTGATGTCCCTCATCCTTCGCCGAGCAGGGCCAGCGTCGTGTCGTATCGGGTGACCTCGGGGGCGTCGGCGCCGAGGACGTCGGCCAGCTGATCGAGCGCGGCGCGGGCGCCCCGAAGATCGTCCGCGTCGATCAGACGGGCGAGGTCGTCGAGGCGCCGCTGGATGTCGGTGGGGTGGGCGGGCAGGCCCATCACGTCTTCGAGGATGGTGGTGGAGTCGCGGCCGTAGGTGTGCGGCGTGGGCACCACCTGAAAGTCCTTCAGGCGCACGACGTTCGCGGCTGGCAGGCTGCCGACGACGGTGGGCGAGTGGGTGGTGGCGATCACCTGAACGTTGGGGAAGGTGGCGCCGAGCGCGGGCAGGATGGCGCGCTGCCAGCGGGGGTGCAGGTGTTGGTCGATCTCGTCGATCAGCAGGATCCCCGGGCGCTGCAGGGGGTCGGGTTGGTCATCGCTGCGCCGAGGCTCGGCGAGGCGGCGGGCCATATCGGCGACGAGCAGGATGACGAAGGACTCGCCATCGGAGAGCTGGTCGAAGCCGAGGGTCGTGTCGCCCTTGTCGAGCAGGAAGGTGCCGCGGCCGTCGTTGGCCCACTGGCCGACGCGCGAGAAGCGGGGCCGTCCGATCGTGAAGTCGGGCAGGGCGCTCGCGAAGGTGGACAGGGCGCGGCGGACGGCTTCGAGCTCGGGGTTCCGGTGTGCGGGGTCGTCGTTGAGGCGGACCTCGTTCTCGAGATCCTCGGTGCGGCGGAACCAGTCGAGAAGGTGTCGTAGCACCACGATCCGTTTCGGATCGTCGATCGGTTCGACTCGAGGGCGCGCGACAGCCCTGCGTGTCGCCCCTCGGGCCCGGCCCAGCGCTTCGTAGCGCTCGTTGCCGTGAGTCGAACGCTCGGGGCCTGCGCGGCGCTCCTGAACGCCGAAGGTCAGTGCGTGGAAGCTCTGTGCACCCCAGACCACAGGCTCGCCGTCGACCGAAGCGGTCAGTTCAAGGTCGAACCGTTCGGCACCAACGCGCACGTCGGATGCGTCGAAGTTGGACACCGCGTCGAACTGACGCGCCCACATCTCCAGCGCCCGCATGATCGACGACTTCCCCGACCCGTTCTCCCCGATGAACACGGTCGGTCCGGTCGCCGCGAAGGTCACGTCCAGCGACGCGAAGCCCCGGTAGTTCTCCAGCTGAAGTCGCTCGACGCGCATGTCGCCTCCGCACGGACGCCCCGACTCTACCAGCGTCAGCGGCCGTGCCGGAAACCGACGTCGATCCCGCTCGGCGCGCCCGAAGCGCCGCCGACCGCGGAGGCACTCCTCGGCGCGGCGCGCACTTTTCGTGCAACACGGCGCCGGTTTGTCCGATAACCCCACATCGGGTGGGTGGGGGTTGGGGATGGCCGGGCGCCCCCGCCCCCGATTGACGCCCCCCCTCCGGTGCCGTAAGCCTGACCCCTCCGCCGCAGGGAGGTGCCGATGCCGACGTTCCCGGACGACTTCAACCTGGCCGACTACTTCCTGTTCGACCGCCTCGCCGAGGGCGCCGGCGGCCGCACGGCGCTGCGCTTCGGCGACCGCCGCTGGACCTACGACCAGGTCGCCGACCGCACCCTCCGCTTCGTCACCCTGCTGCGGCGCGCCGGCGTGCAGGCCGAGCAGCGCGTCTACATCGTGTTGCCCGACGTGCCGCCCTTCGCCTGGGCCTTCTTCGGCACCCTGAAGGCTGGCGCGGTCGTCGCGATGGGCAACCCGCTGACGCCCCCGCAGGATCTCGCCGCCGTCATCGACTACATCGGCGCGGCGGCGGTCGTCACCACCCCGGCGGTCGCCGCGGCCCTGGGTGACGCCCTCGTCGACACGCCCGTCTTCGTCGTCCCCGACGCCGGCACCTTCGACGATCCCGAGGCGCCGGCCGGCGACCCCCGCTGCCTGCACACCCTGCTCGAGGCCGCGCCGCCGGCCACCGACACCCCGCTCACCGCGCGCGATGCCCCCGCCATCTGGCTGTTCACCAGCGGCAGCACCGGCCGGCCCAAGGCCGCCATGCACTGCCACCGCGACTTCGCCTTCAACACCGAGGTCTACGCCAAGGGCACCATCGGCTATCGCCCCGACGACGTCTGCGTCAGCGTCCCGCGTCTCTTCTTCGGCTACGCCACCGGCACCAACCTCATGTTCCCCTTCGCGGTCGGCGCCTGCGCCGCGCTCTTCAGTGAGAAGCCGACCCCGGAGCGCGTCGCCTGGGCCGTCCAACACTACGGCGCCACCGCCCTGACCAACGTGCCCACGCTCATGGCGAAGCTGCTCGAGGCCGACGCCGCCGGCGCGACCGTCGACCTGGCCTCCCTCCGCTTCTCCCTCTCGGCGGGCGAGGCCCTGCCGCCGGCCCTGCTGCAGCGCTGGATGGATCGCTTCGACGTCCCGGTCTACGACGGCATCGGCAGCGCCGAGATGTTCCACATCTACCTCACCAACCGGCCCGGCGACGTGAAGCCGGGCTCCCTCGGCCGGCCGGTCGAGGGCTACGACCTGGCCGTCCTGCCCGCCGACGCCGAGGGCCCGGGCGCGCCCCCCGTCGCCCCCGGCGAGTCGGGCGTCCTCTGGGTGAAGGGCGACAGCGTCGCCCTCGGCTACTGGCTGAACCGCGACGCGAGCTGGGCCACCTTCCACGGGCACTGGTGCCGCTCGGGCGACCTCTTCCGCGTCGACGCCGACGGGTACTTCTGGTTCGAGGGCCGCGCCGACCAGCTGCTGAAGGTCGCCGGCCAGTGGGTCAGCCCCGTCGAGGTCGAGAACTGCCTCATGGAGCACCCCACCGTCGTCGAGGCCGCCGTCGTCGGCGTCGACCGCGAGGGCCTCACCCTCACCCGCGCCTTCGTCCGCACCCGCGCCCCCGGCGACGACGCGCTGGCCGCCGCGCTGCAGGACTGGGTCAAGAAGCGCCTGGCGCGCTACAAGTATCCGCGCGAGGTGGTGTTCGTCGACGCCCTGCCCCGCAACGACCGCGGCAAGATCGACAAGAAGGCGCTGCCCCGTGATTGACGCCCCGTCGGCCCTGGCCGATCTCAGCTCGGCCGCCCTGCGCGCGTTCCTCGACGCCGCGCCGCACCCGGTGGTCATCTGGCCCGTCGGCAGCACCGAGCCCCACGGCCCGCACCTGCCCCTGTCCACCGACGTCATCCTCGCCGAGGAGAACGCCCACCGCGCCGCCCAGACCCTGCGCGCCGAGGGCGTCAGCGCCCTGGTCGCCCCGACGCTGCCCTACGGCGTCACCGACTTCGCGGCCGGCTTCGCGGGCGCCGTCAGCGTCCCCAAGGAGGCCCTCGTCGCCCTCCTCGTCGCGGGTGCCGAGTGCTACCTGCGCGACGGCTTCGCCCACGTCTGCCTGCTGAACCACCACCTCGAGCCCGGCCAGCTCGAGGCCGTCGCCGCCGCCGCCCGCCAGCTGGCCGACGTCCACGGCGCAGGCGCCGTCAGCGCGCCGCAGGTCATCAGCCGCCGCTGGGGCCGCCGCCTCACCGCCGAGTTCAAGTCGGGCGCCTGCCACGCCGGCTGCTACGAGAGCAGCCTGGTGCTGGCCGCCCAGCCCGGCCTGGTCGACAAGCCCGCCATGCAGGCGCTGCCCGAGGTGCCCATCAGCCTCAGCGCGGCCATCAAGGCGGGCCAGCACACCTTCCTCGAGGCCGGCGCCGATCACGCCTACACCGGCGCTCCGGCCCAGGCCACCGCCGCCGAGGGCCAGCAGACCTACCGCGTCCTGACCGAGATGGTCGTCACCGAGGTGCGCGAGGCCCTGGGCCTCCACCCGCCCGGGCACGCCCCCCACGACGGAGAGACCCCTTGAAGCCCAGCCCCCTGCTCGACCTGTTCGCCGTCGAGAGCGTCTACACCCAGGATCAGCGCATGGTGCGCGACGCCGTGCGCGCCTGGTCGCGCGAGCGCTTCCTGCCGCGCGTCCGCGAGGCCTACCGCGACGAGACGTTCCCCGACGACCTCGTCCCCGAGATCGGCGCGCTGGGCGTCCTGGGCGCCAACCTGCACGGCTACGGGTGCGCGGGCATGGACTCGGCCAGCTACGGCTTGGCGATGCGCGAGCTCGAGTGGGTCGACAGCGGCCTGCGCAGCTTCGCCAGCGTGCAAGGCGCCCTGTGCATGTGGCCCATCTACGCCTACGGCGACGAGGCCCAGAAGCAGCGCTTCCTGCCGCGCATGGCCACCGGCGAGCTGATCGGCTGCTTCGGCCTGACCGAGCCGGACAGCGGCAGCGATCCCGGCTCGATGCGCACGCGCGCCAAGAAGGTCGACGGCGGCTGGGTGCTCGACGGCGCCAAGATGTGGATCACCAACGCCCCCATCGCCGGCGTCGCGGTCGTGTGGGCCAAGGTCGGCGACGGCGACGCCTCGACCATCCGCGGCTTCCTGGTCGAGCGCGGCTTCGAGGGCTTCACCACCCCGAAGATGCGCCACAAGATGAGCCTGCGCGCCTCGTGGACCGGCGAGATCGTCCTCGAGGGCTGCTTCGTGCCCGACGCCAACGTCCTGCCGGGCGTCGAGGGCCTCAAGGGCCCGCTCTCGTGCCTCACCCAGGCCCGCTACGGCATCGCCTGGGGCGCACTGGGCGCCGCGCAGTGCTGCTTCGAGACCGCCCAGCGCTACAGCACCGAGCGCCTCCAGTTCGGCAAGCCCATCGGCGCCTTCCAGCTCACCCAGCAGAAGCTGGTCGACATGGGCGCCCGCATCGTGAACGGCCACCTGCTGGCCTGGCACCTGGCCCAGCTGAAGGACGCCGGCAAGCTGACCCCCATCCAGGTCAGCCTGGCCAAGCGCGAGAACGTCGGCCTCGCCCTCGACGTCGCGCGCACCGCCCGCGGCGTGCTGGGCGGCAACGGCATCATGGACGAGTTCCCCATCATGCGGCACGCCGCCAACCTCGAGAGCGTCTACACCTACGAGGGCACCCACGAGGTGCACACGCTGGCCATCGGCCGCGCCCTCACCGGCCTGAGCGCGTTCGCGTGAGGCGGCTCGGTCTCGGGCTGATCGCCCTGATGGCCTTCGGGCAGGCGGCCTGCGACGACGGGGGCGGCTCGACCGCCCTCCAGGGGACCGACGACGCCGGCGCCTTCGACGGCGGGCTCGCGGATGGTGGCGCCCCGGACGGGTCGGACGGCGAAGACGCCGCCCCGCTGGATCCGGACGCCGCCGCGCCGGACGCCGCGCTGCCCGACGCCGCGCCGCCCCCGCCGGGCCCCTTCCGCGTGCGCGGCACCGTCGAGCAGATCTACGTCTGGGACGCCCCCACCGACACCGACCTCGAGGTGCTCGGCCCCGACGGCGAGGTCTTCGCCGAGGGCCCCACCGACATGCTCGGCAGCAAGGTCTTCCGCGGCCTGCCGCCCGCCGACGGTTACACCGTGCGCCTCGCCGACGCGCCCGACGAGGCCGTCGACGACATCACCGTCCGCGCGGTCGACTTCCCGCCGCCCTCCGCCGACTTCTACGATCAGGTGCTGCAGCCGGGCTTCGGCTACATGACCATGCGCGACGGCACCAAGCTGTCGATCTTCGTCTCGCTGCCCGGCCCGCCCGAGGACGGCCCGTACCCCACCCTCGTCAACTACAGCGGCTACTCGCCCTCGAAGCCGGGCGAGGTCGTCAGCGAGGCCGCCCGCCCGCTGTGCAACAACTTCCCCGTCCTGTGCGACGCGCCCGGCCACCCCGCGGGCCTCATCGCCGGCGTCGCGGGCTACGCCAGCGTCGGCGTCAACATGCGCGGCACCGGCTGCTCGGGGGGCGCCTACGACTACTTCGAGCCCCTGCAGCTGATGGACGGCTACGACGCCATCGAGATCGTCGCCCGTCAGCCCTGGGTCATGCACAACAAGGTGGGCATGGCCGGCCTCTCCTACCCGGGCATCAGCCAGCTCTTCGTCGCGCAGACGCGCCCGCCCTCCCTGGCGGCCATCACGCCGATGTCCGTCATCGCCGACAGCGCGTCGTCGACGCTCTCGCCCGGCGGCATCTACAACAGCGGCTTCGCCCTGGCGTGGATCGAGAACGTGCTCGACCGCGCGCGCCCCTACGGCCACGCCTGGATCGAAGATCTCGTCGAGGCCGGCGACACCGTCTGCGAAGAGCACCAGCTGCTGCACGGCCAGAAGCTGGACGTCGTCGCCAAGGCGCTGGCCAACCCCTACTACACCGACGAGGTGGCCAAGCCGGTCGACCCGTCGAGCTTCGTCGATCGCATCGACGTGCCGGTCTACCTCTCGGGTCAGTGGCAGGACGAACAGACCGGGCCCCACTTCGCGACGCTGCTCGACAAGTTCACCGCCTCGCCCTCGGTGCGCTTCGTGCTGACCAACGGCGTGCACAGCGACGGCTACACCCCGCAGAACCTGATGGAGTGGTTCATCTTCAACGAGCTGTACGTCGCGCGCCGCGTGCCCTTCCTCAGCGACGAGGTGCTGGCGCTGGTGCCCTTCTTCTTCTCGCAGCGGCTGGGCGTGAACCTGACCATGCCGCCCAACCGCTTCGCCGACTACGACGACTACGACCAGGCGCTGGCCGACTACGAGGCCGAGCCGGTGGTGCGCCTCACGTTCGACAGCGGCGGCGATCCCGATCTGGCCCCCGGCGCGCCGCAGGGCACCTTCATCGAGCACTTCGACGCGTGGCCCATCCCCGAGACGACGCCCTGGCGCCTGTGGCTGACGCCCGAGGGCGCGCTGGCCGAGGCCGCCCCCGGGCCCGACGGCGGCGAGAGCACCTTCGCGGTCGATCCCGAGGCGGGCGACCGCGTGACGCTGCCCGGCGGCGGCATCGACGATCTGCAGCCCGCCTACGACTACCGACCGCTCGATCCCGACCACGCGGTCGCCTGGATCGGGGCGCCCCTCGACGGCGATCGCGTGCTCGCCGGCAGCGGCAGCGTCGATCTGTGGCTTCGCTCGACCGCCGACGACGCCGATCTCGAGGTCAACCTGACCGAGGTGCGCCCGGACGGCGACGAGGTGTACGTGCAGAGCGGCTGGCTGCGCGCCAGCCACCGCGCCCTGCGCGACGACGCCACTGAGCTGCGCCCGGTGAAGACGCACCGCGAGGCCGACGCCGCCCCCCTGGTGCCGGGCGAATGGACCCTGGTGCGCGTCGAGATCATGCCCTTCGCCCACGTCTTCCGCGCCGGCAGCCGCCTGCGCCTGTCGGTCGACACCCCCGGCGACAGCCGCGCCGAGTGGCGCTTCCTGCTGCTCGAGCAGGACGGCACGGTGCAGCACACGATCGGCCACGACGACGTCCACCCGTCCAGCGTCGTGCTGCCGTGGATCCCGGAGGTGGAGGTGCCCACGCCCGCCCCGGCCTGCGGGGCGCTGCGCGGGCAGCCGTGCCGCCCCTACGCGCCGCTGCCGATGGAGCCCAACCCCGGGAACTAAAAGAAGAAACGTGCCCGTGCCCGTGCCCGTGCCCGTGCCCGAGAGCCCCGGAGGGCACGGCGCCCACGTCGCTCGCCCGCTGACCTGACCCTCTGACCCGACCCTCCCCCCGCCCGCATCGCAGCCCTGGATCGCCATCGCCGACTGTGCCATAGGGGCTGGCATCGCCCGACGCCCAACGCGATCAGGAGTCCGCCGATGAAGTGCCTCTGCGTGCCCGGCCTGGCCTGCGCCTCCGACATCTTCGAGCACGCCGCCCGCCACCTGCCCGAGGTCGAGCTGGCCTTCGTCGACTGGCCGCTGCCCGAGCGCCTCGACAGCCTGGACGCCGCGGCGCGCTGGGTGGGGGCGCAGGTCGACGCCGTGGGCGCGCAGGCCGTGCTCGGTCACAGCCTGGGCGGCCTGGCGGCGCTGCACCTCGCGGTGATGGAGCCCCGCCGCCGCGGCCTGAAGCGCGTCATCGCCGACACCTTCCTGGCCGAGCCCCACCCGATGTTCCGCAACCTGGTGTGGGACGCGCCGCCGGTGGCGAAGCGCGTCGACGCCATGCTGGCCCGGCTGCGCCCCAAGTTCCCGCGCCTGCGCGCCGCCGCGATGGCCTTCGAAGAGACCGCCGACTGGGTGGACGCCGCCCTGAGGTCCGGCGCCAGCTTCGTCTACGGCGGTCGCGGCGGCGGCGTCTCGGATCGCTCGCTGGCCATCCGCGCGGGCATCCCCCCCGACGCCACCAACCCGGTGGCCGTCGTGCCGGGCACGGGGCACTTCCCGATGCTCGAGGCGCCGGCGGCCTTCTACGCGCACGTGCGCGTCGGCCTCGGCCTGTCGGCCGCGCCGGCTACGTTGCGGGGCGCGGCCGCGTCCTGAAGTGCGCGGCCGGCGGCCAGCGCTCGACGCACAGTCGGAACAGCGCCCAGGTGATCGCCCACGCCGCCACCACGTCGATCGTGTAGTGCAGCCGCGACAGGAACACCGTCGCCACGACGGTCAGGTGGGCCGCCAGCGCCACGCCGCCGAGCCCCGCCCGCCGGGCGTACAGGTACAGCAGGAACGTCGTCGCCGTGTGGCCGCTGAAGAACAGATCCTTCGTCAGGTGCACGTGCGCGCCCGCCGCCTGAAAGGTCGGCAGCGGGTTGACCAGGCTCCACCAGGCCGCCACGCCGCGCGCCCAGTCGAGCCCGGCGTTCACGTCGGGGCCGTCCACCGGGCCCAGGCCGGTCAGGTTGATGCACACGCCCCGCAGCAGGCTGAGCACGCCGCCCACGTACAGGAAGTGCACGAAGGCCGCGCGGTCGCGCCACCACAGCGTCAGCGCGACCGGCACGTACAGCGCCAGCCACAGGTGGTAGTTGTACGCGCCGATCCACTCGACATACGGTGTGACCGCCAACACCGCGTCGGGGAGCGTGGGCGCCGGCCGCGCCTCGTTGATCAGCGCCAGCCCCAGCATCAGCGAGTGGCACGCGTAGCGCCACAGGAGGGCGGCGGCGACATGATCCAGCGGGCGCTTCATGGTCGGCGCATGGTGCATCAGCGCCGCCTCCAGGTCACGCTCGCGTTGGCGGCCCTGCTCATCGCGGGCCGCGCCGGGGCGACCGACCTCGATCCGGCCCTCTACGCCCGCGCCGTCCAGGCCAGCGTCGAGATCATCGTCGACGGTCACCTGTCCGCCACCGGCGTCGTCGTCGACCCGGCCGGCTGGGTCATCACCGCCGGGCACGCGGTCGTCGGCCACCCCACCAAGGTCGAGCTGCGCAACCGCGCGATGCCCCGCGTGCCCGCCGAGGTCGTCGCCTTCGACCGCGGCCACGACATCGCGCTGCTGCGCCTGCCCGCCCGCGCCGCGCCCTATCCGACCATGCCGCTCGCCGACGCCGTGCCCCCGCCGGGCGCGCAGGTGTTCCTCGTCGGCACGCCCCTGTACCGCCACGAGGTGCTGATCGCCGGCCACGTCGCCCGCGACGGCCCCACCTGGGAGTACCGCCCCGACCAGGGCCACTACATGCAGATGGTGATGCTGGCCGGCCCCTCGCCGGTGGGCACCTCGGGCGGCGCCTGGTTCGACCGCGCCGGCCGCCTCGTCGGCATCCAGTCGGGCTTCATCCGCGAGGGCACGTCACCGGTCGGCGTGGCCCAGATGGGCCCGGTCGACGCCGTCCGCGCCCTGGCCGCCCGCCGCACCGACGCCCGCACCCCCACCGTCGGCGCCGCCTTCGAGGAGCTGTGGGAGCACCCCACCGACGTCGTCCAACGCTACGCCCCCGACTTCGGCGTCCTGCTCGTCATCCTCGACGTCGGCGGCCCCGCCGACCACGCCGGCCTGCAGCGCATGGACCTGATCACCCACGTCGAGGGCCGCCCGGTCAAGCTGCGCGACGACGTCCTGCGCGCCATCTGGGACGGCGCGCCCGGCGAGCCCCTCCGCGTCCGCGTGGTCCGCCCCGGCGCCACCGGGCCCATCGAGGCCGTCGTCACCCGCGCATGGCTCGAAGGTGAGGGTCCCGGCGGCCTCGGCGTCGCCCCGGCGGGCGTGAACCAGGCGCAGCAGCCCCGCTGACGCCGGGGCCGCCCGCTGGCCACCCGGCGGCGCTTCGGCTACCCTGCCGCGCGGGCAGGGCCAGTCGTGGGCGGCACCATGCATCGAAGAATCCATCTCCTCGGGTGGCTCGTCCTCGCGGGCTGCGGCGGCGGCTGGTCGACGATCGACTTCGCGGCCCTGCCCACCGCCGCCGACGTCGCCCCGCACCCGGGCGTGGTGCTCGACGACACGCTCGACATCCGCTTCGACCTCGACCAGGCGAAGAACGCCCCCTTCGCGACGCTGACCCGCCGCCGCACGATGCGCCTCTTCGAGCCGTCCGCGCGCCACCACGCCACCGCCTGGGCCTGGTACGCCCCGGACCACCAGGCGCTGCTCGATCTGCGCGTGCGGGTGGTGGACGCGCGCGGCCACGACCGCACCTACGACCGCGACGACGCCGAGGACGCCCCCCTGCGTCCCTCGTTCGTGCTCTTCTCCGACCGCCGCAGCGCCACGCTGAAGCCGCCCGTCGTGCCCGACGACGCCGTCGTCGAGACCCGCGTCGTCACGCGCGTCGACGACCTCCGCCTCTACGGCGCGTGGTTCACCCTCGGCGACACGCTGCCGGTGCGCCACGCGGCCGTGCGCGTCTCGATGCCGGTCGGCTGGTCGATCCGCTGGCGGACCACGCGCCTGGGCGAGCCGGTCGAGCGTCCGCCCACCGAGCGCGTGGAGGCCGGCCGCCGGGTCCTCGAGTGGCAGCGGCACGATCTGCCCGCGATCGTCCGCGAACCGCACGGGCCGCCCGCCTGGCAGGTGGCCGAGCGGGTGCACGTCCAGCTCGCCGAGTGGGCCGATCGGGACGGCCCCCAGCGCGGCTTCGAGACGCCCGAGCAGCTGTCCGCCCACATGCACGCGCTGCACGCGCCGCGCGCCGAGGTGACGCCACCGCTGAAGGCGCTGGCCGCCGGCATCCTCGAGGGCGCGCCGCCGGCCCCGCGGGAGCGCGCGCGCCGCCTGTACGACTGGGTGCAGCGCAACATCCGCTACTGCGCCATCAGCGTCGGGCTCGGCGGCTGGGTGCCGCATCCGGCCGAGCAGGTGAAGGACGTCGGCTACGGCGACTGCAAGGACAAAGCGAACCTGCTCGGCGTCCTGCTCGCCGCCGACGGCATCCCCAGCCGCCAGGCCGCGGTCTACGCGCACGACGGCTTCCCGCTGCCCTTCGGCCTGCCCACGGTGGTGGGCAACAGCAACCACCAGATCCTGGTGGTCGATCTGCCCGAGGGTCCGGTCGTCGCCGATCCCACCACGCGCGTCGTGCCCTTCGGCGCCTTGCCCGCCGCCGACCAGGACGCCGAGCTCTTGCCCTTCACGGCCGACGGCGCGGGCCTGATGCGCAGCCCGCTCGCCGGGCCCGAGGCCAACACCGCCGACGACGTCGTGCGGCTCACCGTGCCGGCGGACGGCGGTCCGCTGACCGGCACCTTCGTCCTGCGGCGCACCGGCACGCGCGCCGCCGCGCTGCGATCGACGCTGCTCACGCAGCCCGCGGCGCGCCACGCCGAGGCGGTCGCGCCCTTCGTGGCGCTGCGCGGCCGGCCGGCCCTCGCCGCCCTCGTCACCGAAGGCGTCGAGGCCTCGCGCCCGGGCGTGCCCGTCACCGTCCTGGGCCAGGTTCGCCCGGGCAGCGCGGTGGCCGCGCAGCTGCGCACCTTCCGTCTCACCGATCTGGTCGATCCGGCCATCTTCCGCCTGCCGGCGACGGGCAAGCGCCGGACGCCGGTCGATCTCGGCGGTCCCCGCACCGAGCGGCTGCGTGTGGCCCTGGCGCTGCCGCCGACCTGGGCGGCGTCGCTGCCGCCGCCGGTCGAGCTCGACGACGACCACCTGCGCTACACGCTGCGCTGGGCCCGCGAGGGCGACACCGTGCACGTCGACCGGACGCTGCTGGTCCGGCGCGCCCGCGTGCCGGCGCACGAGTACGACGCGCTGCGGGTGACGCTTGCGGCCATCCGGGCGGCCGAGCGCAGCCCGGCGCGCATCGCACCCACCGAGGCCCACCGATGAGAGCATGCATCGCCTGCGTCGGCCTGCTCTTGCTCGGCGCGTGCGGCCCGTCACTGCGGGCCCAGCTGGGCCCCGTCGCGGGCCTGAAGCCGGTGCCCCCGGACCTGTTCCCCGAGGCGCCCGTGGTCTACCTGAAGCGCAGCGACGTCTGGCGGCTGCAGTACGAGCGCCGCGGCTCGTGGACCGAGGTGCGGCGCCACCGCATCTTCGAGGTGCGGGCCGAGGACGGGCTCGACCAGGGCAATCTGCTCTTCGAGGGCAACGGCGAGCTCGAGCTGATCGACTTCGCCGGCCGCGTGCGTGGCCCCGACGGTCGCGTGCAGGTCTTCGGCCTCGACGACCTGCAGCGCGCGCCCGACGGCAAGGCCGACGCGCTGCCTTTCCCGAACCTGCAGGTGGGCAGCATCGTCGAGTGGGTGGCCACGTGGCGCGAGGACGGCTACCGCCTGCACATCGACCATCGGCCGATGCCGTCGGCGCCGACGCTGGCCGAGGAGGTGACGGTCACGGGCTCGCGGCACCTGCGCTGGCGCGCGCGCACGCTCAACACCGACCGCAAGATGGAGATCGTCCAGGGTGATCCCTGGCGCATCACCTGGCGGGGCGGGCCCACGCCGGCCGATCCGAAGGACGGCGCCGCGCCGCCGGCCCAGGATCGACGCCCGGGTCTCGAGGTGCGCATCGCGCGCGTCGTCGACGGCAGCTGGCAGCACGACTACGCCGAGACCTGGGAGTCGGCGTTTCGGACGCGCGCCCTTCGGCTGATGCACAGCGACGCGCTGGCGGGACCCATCGACCTGCGCATCGAGCCCTGCGGCGGCCGGCCGCGCTGCTCGGCGCGGCGGGCGATGGCCGCGTTGCGCGAGGCGGTGCGCTGGAACGGCAAGTGGGGCGGGGGCGACCTGTCCGCGGGCGGCTCGGCCGCCGACGCGCTGGCCGAGGGCTACACCGACGCCGTGCGCATGGCCGCGATCCTGGGGCGCCTGCTGATCGACGCCGGGGTCGAGGTGCGCTGGGCCTTCTATCGCGCGCCGCTGCGTCCGCGCGTGCAGCCCGCGTGGCCCACCACCGACGGCTTCGAGCGCCTGGCCCTGTTCCTGCCCGCGCAGTCGGGGCTCGAGGCGCCCCTGTGGCTGGAGCCCACGTGCGCCGTCTGTGCGCCGGGCGAGCTGACCGACGCGGCGCGGGGCGCCGACGCGGTGGTGCTGCGCACCGAGCCGCGCGTCGGCGCCGAGCCCGCCGTCTTCGCCACGCTGTCGCGCATGGACGGGCGCCCGGCGCGACCCGGGGCCCGGGTGGTCGAGGTCGACCTGACGCTGCGACCCGACGGCGCGGCCGACGCCGCCTACAGGGTGAGCGGCGAGGGCGCGTACGGCCAGTGGATACGCACCGTGTTCCAGCCGCGGTTCTCGGACGATCAGGTGCGGCAGTTCCTGGCGCAGGCGGGCGCCGACGAGCCCACCGGCGAAGACATCACCGACATCGAGGGGGTGCACTGCGCGCCCGGCGCGGACGGCTGCGGTTGGCGCTTCCGTCGGACGCTGCCGGCGTTCTCGCGGCCCGAGGGCGCGCGCTGGTCGCTCCCGCTGGGCAGCCTGCTGGTGCGGGCGCGCCTGTCCGAGCCGCGGACGCTGCCCCTCGTCGTGGATCGGAGCATGCGCTTCACCCGCCGGATCGAGGTGCCCGTGCCCGCCGGCTTCACGGTCGCCGAGCGCGCGCCGACCCTGGCCCTCGACCGCCCCGACCTGACCGCCACGGCGCGGGTGACCTGCGCCGACGGCACCGTGCGCGCCCGTCGCGACTTCGTCCGGCCGCGCGGCGTCTACGCGCCCTTCGACGACGCCGAGCGCCAGGCGCGCTTCGCCTTCGAGGCGTCGATCCAGGCCCTGACCGTCGAGCTGCGCGCGGCGCAGCCGGACGAGGATCCCTGCGGCGCGCTCAGCGCTTCCCCAGGTTCAGCCCGCCGGTGAACGCGTAGCTGACGAAGTCATCGTAGGCGAACACCAGGATGCCGAAGGGGCGGTCGCCGCTGATGCGGTGGGGCCCGTCGGTGATCGGGACGTGCCTGAAGACGTGATCGCTGCCCGGCACGGGCGTCGCGTCGGCCAGCGGGACGGCGGCGCCGTCGAGCGTCAGCGTCGCGTCGGGGTGGGCGATCACGGTCACGAAGTCCTGCGCGTAGGTGGCGGGCGCGAGGAACACGTAGTCCTGGCGGTACTGCGTGTCGGGCGGCACGAGGAACAGCGAGGGATCGCCGGCGCGCGCGCCGAAGCCGCTCTCGGCGCCCGTCGTGGCCTGGCCGCTGACGATGCCGAGCACCATGAGGGGACCGTCCCCCTCGATCCCCACCGGGTGCGCGCTGCCGAACTCGCAGTGGAGGGCGTCGTCGAACACGAGCGTCGTGTCGTCCACCAGCAGGGTCGCGCAGTCGGGCACGCCCGCAGCGCCCGGGGCGCGCGGCTCGAGGTCGGCCATGGGCCGGCTCAGCCGGACGCGCGTGCCCGCGTCGCGCGCGAGGATCTTCCAGAACACGCCCTCTTCGCTGTCGGCGCCCCCTCGCCGCACGGGCGGCACCAGCACGAAGCGCGCGTCCCAGGTGTCGACCGGCACCAGCTGCTCTTCGAGGTGATCGCAGGCGGCCTGATCGTGCGGGTAGTACGTGCAGGTGTGGCCGCTGAACACCGCCACCGGCCGGTCGGCGCGGATGACGGTCCCGCTCAGATCGGCGGTGGCGGGCGCCGCCGCGTCGGGCATCAGCGTCAGCATCTCCTGCGCGTCCAGCCGCACCTCGACGGCCGCCGGGCCCGCCGCCGTCAGCCTCGGGTGCAGCCGATGGTCGACCAGATCGGCCCGCGGCAGCTCGAGCCTCACCGTCGTCCCGTCCTCGGCGGCCAGCACCGTCAGCGTCGGCTCCGCGGCGGTGTTCGCGGGCGTGGGCCAGCGCGCCGGGCCCAGGAAGCGGTACTCACGCCCCAGGGACGTCACCGGCGTCAGCAGGCTGGCGTCGTTGCTGAAGCTGTAGTTGCAGCAGTACGGGTTGAACTGATAGGCCGCCACCGGGCGATCGCTCAGCAGGCGCCAGGTGTCGTCGCTGACGCCCGTGGCCTCGATCAGGCCCGTGGCGCGCGGCAGCAGCAGCGTCGCGACGCCGCCCGGGGGCACCTGCAGATCGCCGCCCGACGCGAAGTCGCGCAGCACCACCTCGCCGGCCGCGTCGCGCACCTCGCTGTGCACCGTCACCGGCTCGATCATGCCGGCGAAGCGCGGGTCGACCGTGACCGTCACCGCCGCCAGCACCGGCGCGTCGCGCCCGCTGGCGCGCCGCAGGTCGACGCGCACCGGGTGCACCGGATCGGGGTTGGTCACGACCACCGCCGCCGGCGCGTCGGGGGCGGGGCCGCCCGTCGTCATCACCTCGTTGGGCAGCTCGGCCACCAGGTAGTCGCAGCCCAGATAACTCAGGGTGCCCAGCGCCTGGGCGCAGGCGGGCGTCCGGCAGCCGCCCAGCGCGCAGATCGTGTCGCCGGTGCAGGTCTCGGCCGCGCGAAACACGCCCTCGGCCGTGCACGCGCCCACCTCGGTGGCCGACGAGCAGGTGCGCTCGCCGAGGGCGCAGCCGTCGCCGACGCAGGCGCCGTCCTGGCAGGTGACGCCCTCACCGCATCGCTCGGCCTCGATCCATCGGCCGCCGACGCAGCCCTCCACCCGCGCGACGTCGTCGGGATCGCACCGCAGCGCCCCGGCTTCGCAGGCGGGCGCCGCGTCGGTCGCGGGCGCCGCGTCGCGAGGCGGTCGCGGCGGGGCGGCGTCGGTCGCGACGCCCCGGTCGACGCCGCAGAAGGGCAGATCCTGGCACCCCACCTCACCGGGGGCGTGGCAGGTGCACGCCACGCAGGCCTCGACATCCTGGATCTGCTCACCGACGCCCAGCGCCCGCCCCAGCACGTGGCACGCCGCGCTGTCGGCGCCGCCGCCGTCGTCGCAGGCGGCCAGCGCCAGGGCCACCCCGATCAGTCCGCCGAGAAGTCGCATGCGTCCGCCCGTCGTCAACGCGATCGCGCGTCATCGCCCGGCCCCGGCGCCCGGTGCGCGATCCCCGGGCTCACTCGATCGTCAGGCCCTGCGCCTCGAAGCTGCCGATGCTGCCGTCGAAGGTGGTCGCCCGCTCGGCGTTCTCGCCCACGTTCAGCTGCGCCTGCTTCACCTCGGCGCCGTCCGCCTCGAACTTCTTCTCGCCCACCTGCAGGTTCATCGAGCCCAGCACCAGGTTCACCATGTCGAACACCAGATCCTCGCCGCCCCGCCCGCGCACGTTCATCTGGTTGGCGCCGGGGGCGCCGCGCGCCACCTCGACGTGCTGCTTGCCCCCCAGATCGATCTCGCCGGGGCTCAGCTGCACCCGCGCGTCCAGCGCGTAGCGATCCATGTCGATCGGGTTCTGCGCCTCGACCTTCTCTTCGGGCAGCGCGTCGGGCCCGCGCCCCGCGTCGCGCGCGGCGTCGATGCGGTCGGCGGTCAGCGCGCCCAGCGTGCCCAGCGACAGCGGCAGCGTCTTCTCGCCGTCGCGCCCCAGCGCCCCGTTCACCTTGCCGGTGATGTCCTGGTCGAACCAGCCGGTGACGTCGGCGTCCAGCTTGCCCTCGGTGGCCGAGGCCGGGCCGTCGACGTAGCGGGGGCTGCGCATGCTCTCCTTGCCGAAGCGCGGCCGGTCCTCGTTCCTCACCCGCGGCCGGTGCTCGCGCAGGTGCACGCCGCGCACGCCGATCCAGGCCGGCGCGTCCAGCGGCTGGTCGACCTCGGCGCTTACGTGGCCGGGCACCAGCTTGTTGTCGCGGGCCTGCACCTCGACGCTCAGGTCGGTGCCCTCGTCGACGCCCAACCCCTTGATCTCACCGGGCTTCAGCGGCGCGGTGAAGTTCGCGTCCAGCGCCTGGACGCGCGGCGCGAGGCCGCGCACCACCTGCCCGGTGGACACGTAGCCGCCGCCCGTCGTGCCCGGATCGTCCAGGTCGCGGCCGGCGACGTCGAAGTCGACGCCCTGCACGCCCACCTTGCCCGCCGCGGCCGAGAAGTCGCCGTCGCGCCCCACGCTCACCCGGGTCTGGTCGACGAACGCCCGCTCGGCGCTGCCGTGGTAGCGGCCCGATCTCAAGTCGGCGCCGGTGACGGCGGCGTCCTGCACGGCCACCTCGTGGCCGGCGGCGTCGTGGCGAGTGCGCACGCCGTGGGCCTCCAGCGCGCGCCCCTGGAAGCCCGGGGCGCGAAGATCGGCCGCGCTGACCGCCTGGGCGTCGGTGCGCACGCCGCCCTCCGCGTCCACCGCGACGCCGGCGTCCCGCAGGCCCACCGCGTCGGCGGTCACCGGGCCGGCGGCCAGCCGCTCGACGTCCAGTGCGTCGACCCGCGCTCGCGTGCCGTCGGCTCCGAGCCCCACCTGCGCGCCCTGCACGTCCACCGCGCCCGCGTCCGCCCACTGGGTGTCGACGGCCTCGGCGTGCAGCCGGTCCGCGCGCGCCGCCACCGCGCCGTCGCGCCGGCTGGCCTCGATGCCCTCGGCGCGCGCGGCGCCCACGGTCGCCTGATCGCCCACCTTCAGATCGCGCGCCTGCGCGCCCCCGATCTGCGCGCGGCCCTGACCATCGAGGCCGCCGCTGACGCGCAGCCGGTCGACCTGCCCCTCGGCCAGCGAGACGTCCCCGGCCTGCACCGACGTCGCCGCCACCCGCTCGGCGCTGGCGCTGCCCTGGTTGCCCTCGAGGCGCGCGGCCAGGCCGTCCACGGCCAGCGTCTCGGCGGCGGCGGGCCCGGTGAGATCCCGCGCCCGCAGCTCGGCGGCCGAGGCCGTCGTCACGCCGGCGGCGTCGCGGGCGGCCTCGACGCGCCGCACCGAGGCCTCGCCCACGCGGGCGCCGCCCACCTGGGCGTCGGTCAGGGTGGCCTCGTCCAGGGCGCCGCGCAGCCCGCCGTCGGCGCCGCGGCCGCCGCGCACGCCGGTCACCTGGGCGCTGCCCACCGCGTTCTCCCTGGCGCGCACGCGCTCGACCGACGCCCGGTCGGCCGATCCGTGCAGCCCGCCTTCGGCGTCGCGCCCGCCGCGCAGCCCGGTCACCTGCGCCGCGCCGACCGACGCGTCGCCCGCCCGCAGGTTCGTGGCCGACGCGCGGTCGACGCTCGCCGAGGCCGCGCCGTCGGCGGCCAGGTCGCCGCGCAGACCCTCGGCCCGCGCCGCGCCCACCGCCACGTCGCCCGCGCGCACGTCGCGCGCCGCCGCCGACTTCGCCCCCGCGCCCCACGCGCCCTCGGCGTTGCGCCCGACGTACGCCGCCTCGACCTCGGCGGCGCCGACGGTCGCGTCGCCCACCTTCAGGTGATCGCCCTTCACCTGCGCCGCCGACGCCAGCAGTCGATCTCCCGGCGCCGTCTCGGCGCGGGCGTCGGTGACGCTCAGGTTGCCGCCCACCGCGCCGGCGTCCAGCCCCGTGACCTGCGCCGCGCCGACCTGCGCGCGCGTCGTCTCGGCGTCGCGCTGGGCGGCCAGGCCCTCGACGCGCAGGGCGTCCGCGCTGGCCCCCGCGCCGCGCGCCTTCTGGGCCTCGAGCGCCTGCACCTGCAGCGCCGCGTCCCCGGTCTGCGCGTCGAACCGCGCCTCGAGCCCCTGCACCCGCGCGGCGTCCGCGCCGCCCCATTCCGAGTCGGCGCCCTGCACGGCGAGCGACGTCGCGCTGGCCGAGTGCGCCGAGCCGGCCCGCGCCGCCTGCAGCCCCTCGGCCTGCGCGCCGGCCACCTTCACGCCGGCCAGGTCCACGTCGCGCGCGCTGGCCTGGTCGACCCGCGCCGCGCCGTCGCCCGTCGCGACGTCGTAATGCCCCGACACCCCCGCGACGTCCGCGTGGCCCACCGTGCCCTGGGCCGTCCGCAGGCCGTCCACCGACGCGCTCTCGACCTGCGCCGCCAGCTTCGGCTGGTCGGGCGTCGAATCGAGCAGCGGCGCGCCGCCGCCGGTGTTGTCGACGCCCAGCCGCGCGCCGCGCACCTGCGCCTGCTCGACCGAGGTGTCGCCCACCCGCGCCTGCCGCGCCTGCGCGCTGCCGACGGTGGCCCAGGCCGACTCGGCGTCCTGGTCGACGCCGCCGCGCACGCCCTCGACGGCCACCTCGCCCGCCTCGACGGCGTCCCCGCTGACCCCGCGCAACACCGCGGACTCCAAGGCGAAAGTGCCGGCCAGGTGGTCCTTGGTGCCGTCGGCCATCGGCACGCCGCCGCCCGGGTTGAAGGCCTGCGCGTCGAGCCCCGCCAGCACCACCGACTGCACCTTCAGCTCGCCCTGCGGCCCGGCGTAGACGACCTCGGTGGCGCTGACGCCGCCCACGTGGATGGTGGCCTGCAGGTTGTCGGCGGTGTTGTCCAGCACCGGCACGCCGCCCTTGGGGTTGGCCAGCGTGATGACGAC
Organism: Myxococcales bacterium; assembly: GCA_020633465.1. Lineage (GTDB taxonomy): Bacteria > Myxococcota_A > Bradymonadia > UBA7976 > UBA1532 > JACKDN01. Next base: position 263,374 of record JACKDN010000010.1, on the reverse strand, counting down.
GTCGGTCAGCGTCGTGGGCCCGGCGGTCAGCGGCCCCAGCGCCAGCTTCGACAGCGCCAGCGTCGACGCCGAGGCGGTGACGATGCCGGTCTTGGTGTCGTAGGCGACGGTGACGTCGTTCTTCGCCCGCTTGTCGAAGGCCATGGCGTCGCGATACCGCGCGGGCATCAGATCCATGACCTCGGCGGCGTCGGTCGTGCCGCTCAGCGTGCCGTTCTGGTACGAGAGATCGGTGCTGGTGAGGACGTCGTAGGTGTCGGTGGCGACCTGCTTGGTGGTCTCCCAGGCGCTGCTCGCCTTCTCGGCCACGTAGTCGTAGCCGGCGACGGCCGCGTCCTTGGCGGCCACCGCCTTCTCGCCCACCCAGTCGGCGGCCTTCGAGAACCAGCCGCCGACGCGGCCCCAGAAGCCGCCGCTCTCCTCCTTCTTCTTGCCGCCCTCCTGCGGGGGCGGCGCGGCGGGGCGGGCCGCGCGCTCGTCGGGGCCGCGCAGCGCCTGCAGATAGCCCTGCTGGGCGGCCACCTGCGCGGTGTCGGGCCCCTCGGGCGTCTTCTCCTCGGTGCGCTGCGGCGCGGCGGGCGCGGGCGCCTTCTCGGCGAGGTGCTGGTGCATGGCCCGGCCAAGATAGCGGAAAGCGCCGCGATTGGCCCGGGTTCAGTCGGGGGGATCGTCGGCGCGTGGGTGGACCGCGGTGGCCTCGGCGGCGAGCAGCGAGCGCACGGCCTGGGCGTCGGCGCCGGGGCGGTGGGCGTCGCCCACGCGCGCGGCGCCCACGCGGTCGGCGAAGTCGCGCACGGCCTGCATCAGCGCGCGGTCGAGGGCGGCCCAGCCGGGCATCGCGGTCAGGCGGCGGTCGCTCAGCGTCTGCAGACGACCGAGGCGCTCGGCGACGGCGGACACCAGGTCGGGCGTGGACTCGACGTCGATGGGCCACCCGGACAGGCCGATCGCCTCGAGGGCGGCGTGATCGTGGGGCCCGGCGGCCAGGTGCACGAAGGGGGTGTCGCGGCCGGCGCACACCAGCGCGGCCTCGGGCCGGAAGGTGACCACCAGCGACGCGGCGCCGAGCTGGTCGGCCCAGTCGTACACCTCCTCGCAGGCGACGTAATCGACGTCCGAGACGGCGGCGGCCAGGTGGCGATCGGCCTCGCTCTGACACAGCAGGCGCACCTCGCCGTGCGAGGCGGTCAGCCCGCGCACCAGGTCGCGCAGCTCGCCCGGCAGGCGGCGGCGGCGGTCGCCGGGCAGGGGCGTGTCGGCCGGGGCGCGCACCACCACCAGGACGTCGGCCGAGGTGGGGGCGTGGCCGGGGGGCGGGGGGCGCGTGGCGCGGTCGAGGAACAGGGCAGGGGGGCCGCCGAGCGTGGCCGGGACGCCCGCGGCCTGCATCTCGGCCAGCGCGTCGTGGTCGCGCGCGAGCAGCGTGCCGCCGCGGGCCGAGAGGGCCGTGAGCTCGCCGGGCGTGAAGCCGCGGGGCAGGCCGCAGGCCAGCAGGGGCACGTCCAGCGCGGCCAGGGCGTCGACCTCGAGCTGCAGCCACTCGCGATGGTCGAGCGGCGCGCCCCCGAGCACGACGACGCCGTGTCCGAACAGGCCGAACTCGTAGACGGTGCGGCTGTTGAGGCCCGCGCGGTTCAGGGCGCCGCCGGCGGCCGGCAGGCTGGTGATGCTCAGCAGCGGGCCGAACACCTCGCGCAGCGCGTGCTTCAGCACCAGGAAGGCCGCGTCGTCGTCCGCCTGGCCGCGCATGGGGCGCACGCAGAAGACGGTGCTGATCGGGCGGCGGCCGGTCACGCGAGGGCGTCGGCCGGGGCGGCCAGATCGGGGTCGTCGGGATCCCGGGCGCGCAGGAAGCCGCGCACCGCGTGGCGCAGGGCGGCCGGATCGTCGGCGACGATGATCCAGCGGCCCACCCAGGGGGCGAGGGCGCCCGGCGCGCGCGCGGCGAAGGCGTCCAGGTGGGCGTGGGCGCGCTCGGGGTGACCCAGGCGGGCCTGGCACAGGGCCGACAGCCAGTCGATCGGATCCTCGGCGCCCGCGTGGCCGTAGTGCTCGGCGGCCAGGGCGAAGCGGCCGCGCGCGTGGGCCAGCAAGCCGGCGACGTAGCGTTGATCGGGCCCCTCGGGGCCAAGGCCGGCGAGCTCGGCCTCGGCGCGCTCGACCTCACCGGCGCGCAGCCAGGCGGCGGCGCGCAGGTGACGGGCCGGCGCGTCGTCGCGGCCGGTCAGCGCGGCCACCGCGCGGCGCGGCAGGCCCAGGCCGGCGAGCCCCGCGGCCCGCGCGTCGGCGTCCGAGCCTTGCGGCAGCAGCTCGACGCGCTGCGCGACCAGGTCGTACGCGGCGTCCTCGCCGGCGAAGGCGGCGGCCGCGGTCAGGGCCTCGGGGCGCTCGACGACGACGAAGCCCAGGGCGTTGAGCGCGCCGGCCACCGCGTCGTAGGTGCGATAGCGAGGCCCCTGCCGCGCACCACCCAAGCCGTAGGCGCGCGCCACGTCCGCGCGCAGCGACTCGAGCGCCGCGCGGGCGCGCTCGTCGTCGCCGTCGGCCAGGGCGCGGACGAACGCCTCGAGGGGCACGCCGGGTCCCTCGGCCAACAGATACACGCGCCCGCCCGGCTTCAGCGCGCGCGCCAACTCACCGAGCGCCGGCTCCAGCCGGGCGTGCGGCATGCCCCCCACCCAGGCCGCGAAGTCGAGCGTGCGATCCTCGACGGGCAGGGCCTCCACGGCGCCGCCCACGCGCTGCGCGGCGCCGAGCGATTCGCCCGGCTCGGCCACGCCCACGGCGACGACGTCCCGGTTGTGCGCCGCCAGCGCCGCGGCCCACCCCGCCGCGCCGGTGCCCACCGCGAGGGCACGCCCCCCGCCCACGAAGGCCAGCCGGGGGACGATCTCGGCGGGATCGGCCGTCGCCGGCCCGCGATCGGCCTCCGCGCCGCCCAGCAGGGCCTCGAGCTGCTGCACGATGCCGCCCAGGTGCTGCGGATCCGCCCCCGCGTGCGCCGCCCGCTCGACCACCGGCAGCGCGAACGCGAGCTGCCCCCGCGCGTCGAGCACGTCGCACAGGTTGCCCAGCGCCTCCAGGTGCGTCGGCTCGACGTGCAGCGCCAACAGCAGGTGCATCGCCGCCTCCTCCAGCCGCCCCGCCCGGTACGCCAGCACCCCCAGATCGTTGTGCGCGGTCGCGTCCCCCGGGTTCTCGGCCAGCGCGCGCCGAAAGCACGCCTCGGCCCCCTCGAGGTCGCCGGCCAGGAACAGCCGCTCGCCTTCGTCGGTGTGTTGCATGGTCGGTCCGCTCAGGGTGGTTGCGTGGTGTACATCTGACCACATATCATCGCCGCCACGCGACGGCCAGTTCGCGGGGGCGGCTCATGTTCGCCGCGATCCGGCCGATGTCGCGGTCGGGGCGGTCCCCACGGCGGCCCCAGGGAGAGCGCGCATGTGCGGCCTGACCGGCTTCTTCGACCTCGAGGGCGCGCCCGCCTCCGCGGTGGTCGTGCGCCGTATGGCCGACGCCATCGCGCACCGCGGACCCGACGGCGAGGGCTGGTACACCGACGGCCCGCTCGCGCTGGGGCACCGCCGCCTGGCGGTCATCGACCCGACGCCGCGTGGGCAGCAGCCGATGCAGACGCGCGACGGGCGCTACGTGCTGGCCTACAACGGCGAGGTCTACAACTTCCGCGAGCTGCGCGGCGCGCTCGAGGCGCGCGGGCGCACCTTCCGCTCGGGCACCGACACCGAGGTGGTTCTCGAGGCGCTGGCCACTTGGGGGCCCGCCGCCGTCGAGCGTTTCAACGGCATGTTCGCGCTGGCCCTTTGGGACAGCGTCGAGCGCACGCTGCTGCTTGCGCGCGATCGGTACGGCGTCAAGCCGCTGTACTACGCGCAGGTGGGGCGAACGCTCCTGTTCGGCAGTGAGATCAAGGTGTTGCGCGCTCACCCGGCTTTTCGCACGAAGGTGAGCGGCGAGGCGCTGAACGAGTACTTCACCTTCCAGAACATCTTCAGCGACCGCACCCTGTTCGAGGGCGTGCGCACGCTGCCGGCGGGCCACACGCTGCGCGTACCCCTCGGCGCCGCCGAGCTGCCGGCCACCGAAGCGTACTGGGACTTCCGCTTCAAGGCCGACCCCACCATCGACGCCGAGACCGCCGAGCGCGAGGTGAAGCGCCTGTTCGAGCAGGCCGTGCAGCGCCAGCTGGTCAGCGACGTGCCCGTCGGCAGCTACCTGAGCGGCGGCATCGACTCCGGCTCGATCGCCTGCGTCGCCGCGCGCAGCGTGCCCGACCTGCACACCTTCACCTGCGGCTTCGACACCAGCACCGCCTCGGGCCTCGAGCTGGCCTGCGACGAGCGCGCGCGGGCCGAGCACCTGGCCGGCCTCTACAAGACGCAGCACTACCAGGTGGTGCTGAAGGCCGGCGACATGGAGCGGGTGATGCAGCCGCTCATCGCGCACCTCGAGGATCCGCGCGTCGGCCAGAGCTACCCGAACTACTACGCCGCGCGCCTGTCGAGCCGGTTCGTCAAGGTGGTGCTGTCGGGCACCGGCAGCGACGAGCTGTTCGCCGGCTATCCCTGGCGCTACTACGGCCCCAGCCGCGGCAACGAGCGCCCGGCCGACTACCTGGACAAGTACTACGGCTATTGGCAGCGCCTGGTGCCCGACGGCCTGAAGGCCTCGTTCTTCCGGCCGCACTTGCACGCGACGGTCGAGGCCCACGACACCCGCCGACTGTTCAAGTCCGTGCACGCCGATCACCTGGCCGACGCCCGCACGCCCGAGGACTACGTCAACTTCTCGCTCTACTTCGAGGCCAAGACCTTCCTGCACGGCCTGCTGAGCGTCGAAGACAAGCTGCACATGGCCCACGGCGTCGAGTCGCGCGTGCCCTTCCTCGACAACGACCTGGTCGACTTCGCGATGCGCGTGCCGGTGCACCACAAGCTGAGGAACCTGCACGCGGCAGAGCGATTGGACGAGAACGTGCTGGGCGACAAGGTGGACCAGTATTTCCGGCGTACGAACGACGGGAAGCTGGTGCTGCGGCGGGTGCTGGCGAACTTCGTGCCCGAGGAGTACGCGCTGGCACCCAAGCAGGGGTTCTCGGCACCCGACGGCAGCTGGTTCAAGGGCGAGAGCATGGACTACCTGCGCCGACTGTTCATCGACGGCGACGCGCGCATCTACGAGTACCTCGAGCCCGACACGGTGCGGCGGCTGCTGGGGGAGCACTTCGCGGGTCGACAGAACCGCCGGCTTCTGATCTGGTCCTTCCTGTGTTTCGAATGGTGGCTGCGGATCTTCGAGGACGCGACGTGCGCGTGATCCACGATGTGCCGGATGATGCCTGGCGCCGGTTCGTGCGCGCTCAGCGAACCCCCATCTACCCGACGGGCGAGTGGCTGCAGTTTCTGAAGTGCGTCACCGGCGGCCGCTTCCGCCGTTGGGTTGCGTTGCGGGGAGACACGATCGTCGGTGGATTGGCGGCGGGCGCACGCCAGGGTCCCTTGGGCTGGGTGGTCAATGCGCTGCCCTGGTACGGGACACCCGGTGCGTGCGTCCTGGCAGATCATGCCGACGATGAGGCAAGGAAAGCGCTGCTGACGGCGTTTCGGAGTTGGGCCGATCAATTGGAAGCCATCTCGACGGTGCTGGTGACAACGCCCGCCGAGGAGGTGGCCGGGGCGGTCTACGATGCCGTGCTCCGGCCGGACGCGGGCGACGACCGTATCGGCCAGGTCACCCAACTGCCGATTTGTCCCGATGCCGACCTGGAGGCGGTCCTCGTCACGGTGCGCCAGAAGACCCGCAACCTCGTTCGGAAGGCGTTCGGCCAGGACTTTCGCCTGGTCGAAGCGACGGACGATCCAGAAGCCTGGCGGGCGCTCGAGAGCCTACATGCCGAGGGGATGCGCGCCAAAGGCGCGACACCCAAGCCGCCGACGGACTTCGAGGCCATGAGGCGCTGCGTGCCGGCCGCCGCGCGGCGGATCTGGCTCACGATGGATGGGGACCGGCCAGCGGCGGCACTGCTGACGCTGCACCACGGCGACACCACCGAGTATCTGGTGCCGGCAGTGGACCTGGAGTATCGAAGTCGGCAGGCCCTCTCGTTCGTCATCGCGCACGCCATGGTCGCTGCGATGCGTGCAGGTCGCCCGCAGTGGAACTGGGGTGGGACCTGGCGGAGTCAAACGTCGCTGCACCACTTCAAGCGAGGCTGGGGTGCCGCCGACGCGACATACCGATATTTGGTGCGTACCCGCCCCGGCGCCGTCGCTCGGTTCAGAACGCACCGCGCGGAGCTGACCGCCATGTATCCGTCCTTCTTCGTCTACCCCTTCGGGCTGCTGTGAGGGTCGTCCCACACTCGCGGCCTTGGCTGCTGCCGGAGGATGTGGAGGCAGTGACCGCGTGCCTGGCGTCGGGCATGATCGCCGCCGGCCGGCGCGTGGCGGACTTCGAGTCCTCTCTCTCGCAGTACGTCGGCGGTCGAGCGGGCGTCGCGACCGCGACCGGAACGGACGCGCTGGTCCTGGCGCTCGCCGCGGTGGGCGTCAGCGCGGGCGATGAGGTCGTGCTGCCCACCTACGTGTGCCGGGACGTGATGCTGGCGGTTCGTCGGCTGCGCGGGACCCCGGTGCTGTGTGACGTCAGTGACGCTTGGTGCTCGACGGCCGCCGATGTGCGCGCGTGTCTGACGGATCGCACGCGCGCGGTCATCGCGGTGGACGCTCTGGGCATCCGGGCTCCGATCGCCGAGATGGCGGCGCTGGGGGTGCCGGTCATCGAAGATGCGTGTCAGGCGCTCGCCCCGACGGCGCCCGCCGCCGGCGCGGTGGCGCGCGTCTATTCCTTTCACGCGACCAAGTGTCTGACCACCGGCGAAGGCGGCATGGTGGTCACCGACGACGAACACCTGGCCGCGAGCCTGCGCAGCTTTCGCGACGACCAGCGATTCGTCGCTCCACTGAGCGATTTCGCGGCGTCGCTGGGGATCGCACAGCTTGCCCGGCATCCCGAGGCACAGACGCGACGACGCCGTCTGGTCGAACAGGCGTTGATTCGGTGGGCGCCGGCCGCGACGCAGATGTTCGCGGCGCGCCTCGACAGGTCGGCGCTGTTCCGCCTGCCCCTCTGGCTCGACGCAGACTTCGATGCCTTCGCGGCGGCCTGTCGCGATCGCGGGGTGATGGTCCGTCGTGGTGTCGATGCGCTGCTCCACCGCGCACTGGGGCGACCCGATGCCGACTTCCCCGGCGCGGTCGCAGCTTTCCAACACACGATCTCGGTGCCCGTACAGCCTTCGCTGAGCGCGGAGGAGGCCGAACGAGTGCTTCGTGTGGTCGACGACGTGTGCCGGGAGGTCCTCGCCGATGACCCTGGCTGAGTTCTGCAACGCGCGCGAGCTGCGGGCGGTGGGCATCAGCCTGGATGTCGACTGGGCGCCCGCGTTCGTCGTCGAGGACATTCTACGACGACTGCGGTCCCACGGGCTGGCCGCGACGGTCTTCGCGACCCACCCGCTCGAGTCGCTCGTTCCTTCCGCCAGGCTGGAAGTCGGCCTGCACCCGAACTTCGCGCCGAAAAGCTCGCACGGGGACTCCCCCGAGGCCGTCATGAGCCGACTGCGGAGCTGGTTCCCCACCGCGACGGGCGTGCGCACGCACATGCTGATCCAGTCCTCGCCGCTTCTGGCCCGGTTTCGGGGATTCGGGGTCGAGTACGACAGCAGCCTGCTGCTGAACGATGTGCCGTACGTCCAGCCTTTCGATACGCCCTTTGGATTGGTTCGCGTGCCCTATGTCTGGGCCGATGCGTCGCACCTGGCGGGGGGCCGACCTTGCGAGCTCGCTGCGATCGATCTCGCGTCGCCCGGGCTCAAGGTGCTCAACTTTCACCCGATACTCGTGTACCTCGACGCCGAGTCGCCAGCGCGCTACGCCGAGGCCAAGGCCGCGTGTCCGGATCTCGCCAGCGCGACCCGTGAGCATTTGGAACCCTTCATCGGTCCAGGCGGCGGGATCGGGACGCTCTTCGATGCGCTGTGTCGGCGTCTGGCCGAGCGGCAGATCGCGACGTATCGGCTGACGGATTTGGTGTGGGCCGTGCGAAGGGCCAGGAGCGAGGGAGCGACGAGTTGGGCGCCGCTCAGTTTTTCCCGAGAGGGGCCGCGGTCCGGGTAGCCGCCGGCCGGTGGAGCGTTTCGCGGTACGGCCAGATCGGGCCGAGCTGGGCCTTGTAACGCACCACGCTCTGATTCGCGAAGTCGAAGGACGGCACGGCGTAGCCCGCGGCCCCGAGGTCGATCCAGTGCAGAACGCCGTCGTCGAGCCGGCGCCCGAGCTGTCCCAGCAACCAAGCGAACACGCTGTCGCGTTCGTCGGGGTCTCGGCCGGCAAACATGTAGAGGAGCGCAGGGCCGACCCGGTAGAAGACCGCCGCGTGGATCCGGCGCGGGCCGTCGAATACCTCCCAGACGTCGACCGGTAGGCCGGCCCGGAAATACTGCGCCAGCATATGGGCTGGTTCGCTCATGACCCGCCCGCGGGACGCGTAGTCGGCGGCGATGAAGTCCAGCGCGTCGTTCGGTGGATCGGCGCGGCCAAGCGTCAGGCCTCGCCGCTCGAGACGGCGCATGCCGCGTCGCTGGTTGCTGCTGAAGCCCTCGTAGCGGGCCACATCGGCGAGACGCAGCATGGGTGAGGCCCGCAAATGGAGCGAGGTGAAACCGCGAGCCCGCAAGGCGAGACGAAGGGGGTCGACCCAGGCCCCGTACGGCGCGGGAGGCAGCGTGATCGAGACCGTGCGTGGGCCAGCCCAGTCCACGATGGCGTCGACCAGATCGAGGCCGTCATAGAGTCCGAAAGAATGCGGCAGATCGACGTAGGTGAATGACGACGCATAGGTCAGCTCCACCGCGTCCGTGTCTCGGTGGAGCGCCAGCGCGGTCCGAGGTTCGCGCCCCGGCCCGCAGATGGCGATGTGCGCAGGCGCGGCGAGGCTCGAACGAGGACGCCGCAGGTACACTGGGTGGGCGAAGACGGTGGCAGGACACAGCCGTTGATAGCGTTCGGCGCCGATCGCTTCGACGGTCCATCGCCGTGAAGGCGAGCTCACTCGGCGCGCTCGAGGCAGAGGTACGTTGTGTTGCAGAACCGTGGCGGCAAGCTCTGGCCCATGCGCCACAGCAGCTCGACGCCGGCGCGATCGACGAAAGTGTTGAGGACGCTCAATGGCACCGGCCGGCAGAGGAAGCCCTCGTGGGCCACGGTCTCGAGGCCCGCCGCGGCGGCGACGCGTTCGACATCTTCGGCGTCGACGTAGTGGGTGTCGAAGGCACGGGCCTGTTCGTCGACGGCGTCGAGCGATTCGATGAGCCCCATGTGGTAGCCGACCAGGCGATTCGGCGCGAGGCGGTTGCTCAGGGTGAGGTGGACGCGGGCACCGGGGGCGACCGCCTCGGCGATGAGTTCGAGGAGTGAAGGCCAGACGCCGGGCAGGACGTGAACCATCGAAATCAGAAAGACGTCGGAGGTGTCGCGTAGCCGCGCTGGGTCGAGAGCGTCGAAGAACGTCTCGATCACCTCGACCCGGCATGCCGCACCGGCCAATCGCCGCTTCACGTGAGCACAGTACTTCGGATTCGCGTCGACCAGCAGGTACCGATCGCAGTGCGGCGCCAGACGAACGCTCATGATGCCGGTCGAGATTCCCAACTCTGCGAAGGCCCGCCCGCGCAGCCGGGGCCTGATGACCTTCTCGGTCAGCAGATCGCTGGCGTGCTGGGTGTGCGCACCTTCAGGATCGTACAGTGCGTCGTAGTTCGCCAACAGCGTCTCACGGTCCATGTCACCCACCCTTTCCACGCGGTCGCGGGTAGACGGCGTTCGGACCCCGCCAGCCCCAGAAGAGCCGCTCGGTGTTCGTCAGATCCCAGCGGGGGAGCGCCGCGCTGGGGGCGTCGCCGGGGACCAGTCCGCGGGCCTTCATCGGCTCGAGATCCGCATCGGGCGCCACCCCGAAGTCGGTCAGCACGTCCCAGGTGAGCTGCACCAGGTGTTGTGGGACGACCTCTTCGCTGGGAAACTCGGGCTGTTCGATGAGCTGGGTCGGGTAGTAGTCGAAGTCGCCCCGCTGGGACCGGTCCAGGCAGTCCAGGATGTACTGCGCCACGCGCTGGGGCGTATGGTGTCCGAGGCTCAGGTACCGCAGCCCTGCTTCGGCGGCGCGCACACGGAGAACGCGGTCGGTCAGGGCGGTCTTCAGTACATCGTAGACGTTGTCGGGGGCGATGCGCGCGACCGGGAGGGACCGATACGGTACCGGCGCGGCCTCCTCGTCGTTGCAACCGATCACCATGCAGCCGCTGGCCATGCCCTCGAAGCCCAGCAGCCCAGTCTTGCCACAGGCGATCTGGTCGATCAGCACGTCGCAGTCGGTCAGCGCGTCGAGAACCTGGTGGTTGGGCACGTTGCGCAGGAGGCGAAGTTCGAAGCCGACGCCCTCGCGCCACAGCCGGTCGAGCGTCGCGAAGATGAGGCCGGACTGCTTGAACTCGGGGTTCGTCGGCGCGTGCACGACGACCGGACGCTCGCGCCCGGGCACTCTCGCGGTGCAGCGCTGGGTGTCGACCGGCAGGATGGCGGCCATGTACGGTCGGACACCCAACACGTTCGAGCACGGCTGGGAGAGCAGGAGGTCGGCATAGCGCTCGGCCATCCGGATGTTGTGCAGCTTGTTGGCGAACACGTCGAGGTAACGCGAGTAGCCAGCGAAAGCGCCCAGGTCCCGAGCGCCGTTGACATGGCGCGAAATCAGGCCCTCCGGGAAGCTGTGGCCGTAGGCAGCGTTGAACGTGCGGGCCATCTGCCAGAACCGCACTTCGGAGCCGGCCTGGAACGAGATCACGATCTTGCCCCGCTGCTTGAGCAGCGGCAGGTCGAGCAACCCGGGCAGCAGCGTGTGCGATGCGACGAAGAGATAGATGTCGTAATCGAACAGGGCAGCCCACCTCGGATCGTCACAGACCCAGTCGGGATAGTTGTCGTGCTTGATCGACTCGAGCGCAGCAGCGTGGAGATCCGCGAGGTTGAGGTCGTAGTCCTGCGCGTAGAAGACGCCGTTGGGCGCGACGGTCGCGGTCGTGACGTCGAAGCCGATCGCTCGGAAACCCGTCGCCAGCAGTCGGATGTTGTTGCCGATGTCGAGCGTGCCGATCAGCATGCGGGGGGCGGTCATTCGGTCGCTCCGGGCGGGCGCGGGCCGGGCACCGCGGGCGGCGGGGGCTCGTCGAGGCCCGATGTCGCGAGCGCGCGCTCGATAGCGCGGAACTCGGCGGGGTCGTCGACCCGGCGAACGGGAAGGGTTGGTCGGACGCTCGCCGCGCGCGTCAGCGTGACGCCGCGAGCCTCGCAGGCGGCGGCGACGACGTCGAGCGTCTCGTGCGGGCGCTCGCAGAGATGGTCGTAGGCGATGGTCACCCGTCGTTCTGCGGGAAGGGTCGCAAGGCCGCGAGCGATGGCCAGGCGCAGCGCCTCGAGCTGACCGACGACCTGCTCCACCGGAGGTAGGCCGCGCAACGCGTCGTGATTCGCCGGGACGACCGACCACCATGACTCGGCGCGCCCGTACCGGGCCCGTCGGGTCGAGAGCATCGACTGAGCCACGAAGCGCGGATCGCGCTCGACGTGTAGAAACACGGCCTCGGGGATGCGGGTCGCCAGCGCCTCGATGATCAGGGAAAGCGCGACGCCCTTCATCGAGAGCGGGCGCCCACCGCCAGCGACCTGCATGCGCGCGAGGTCGGCGCGGAGAGCGTCCCAACGGACCGATCGCAGTTGGGCGTCCGACAACGCGTGGCTGCTCGAGAAATCGAAGAACCGCTGCCAGAAGTAGCCGAATTCGTGGGGCTCGAAGGGCCCACGGGTGACACCGTGGGTCGACCGGGGCGGGGAGGATGGGTCGAGAGCGTCGCGTTCGAACTGATGCCGAAGCGCCCGAGAGAGCGTCACACCGACGTCGGGAGCGCGCCAGAAACGGGCGACGATGTTGTCGGGGATCGTCAGGTCGAACGCCCGCGCGAGCTGCTGGGTCAGCAGCGTCGTGCCGCTGCGGGGTGGCCCGACGGTCAGAAGGAGGGGGCCGATGAAGGGCGGGGCGGGTTCCGCGGTGCGCTCGAGGCGGTCGTTGATCGCGGCGAGGGCGTCCTCGATCGCGAGATCCTTCTGGTAGGCCGGCGCGCGCCGAGCGTTCTCGCGGCGGTCGACGCTCACCCCGGCCCGTGCGCCTTCAGTCGCTCCACCACCCAGTCCTGCTCCGCTTCGGTCATCGTCGGGAACAGCGGCAGCGCCATCGACAGGTTCTCGGCCAGCGCGGCGTTCGGGTAGTCGGCGGCGGTGAGGTCGAAGCGGTCGCGGTACAGGGCCAGCGTGTGCACCGCGTGGGTGCCCTGGCGGGTCTGGACGCCGTCGGCCTCGAGCGCGCTCATCAGCGCGTTGCGGCGGTCGCGCAGGGCGTCGAGGCGGTCGAAGGTGGGCTCTTCGGGCGCGAACAGGCAGACGTAGGCCTGGTAGCCGTGGGTCCAGCCGGCGGGGGCCGCGGGCGTGCGCAGCCAGTCCAGGTCGGCCAGCAGGCGGTCGTAGCGCTGGGCGAGGGCGGTTCGGCGCTCGTGGATCCAGGGCGCCTTCTTCATCTGGGTCACGCCCAGCGCGCCCTGGAAGTCGGTCATGCGGTAGTTGAAGCCCATCAGCTCGAAGGCGCTGAGCAGGAAGGCCTGCTTGTCGCCGTGGCGCGCCAGATCGCTCTTGGCGGCGCCGTGATCGCGCAGGGCGCGCAGCAGGGCGTCGCGGCCCGCGTCGGCGGTGGTGACCATGCCGCCCTCGCCGGTGGTGATGGCCTTGCGCGGGTGGAAGCTGAAGGCGCCGAAGTCGCCGAAGGTGCCGACGTGCTGGCCGTCGATGCGCGCGTCGAGGCCGCAGGCGGCGTCCTCGATCACCTTCAGATCGTGATCGGCGGCCAGGGCGTTCAGGCGGGCCATGTCGGCGGGCAGGCCGAACAGGTGCACGGGGATCATCGCCTTGGTGCGCGGGGTGATGCGGCGCGCGAGGTCGTCGACGTCGACGTTGAAGGTGTCGAGGTCGACGTCGCACAGCACCGGCGTCGCCCCGACGTAGAGCACGACGTTGGCGGTCGCCACCCAGGTGAAGGCGGGCACCAGCACCTCGTCGCCCGGGCCGATGTCGGCGGCGACCAGCGCCATGTGCAGGCCGGTCGTACACGACGTGCAGGCCACCGCGTGGGCGGCGCCGGTGTGCTGCGCGAACAGACCCTCGAAGGCGGCGACGTTGGGGCCCTGCACCACCCAGCCGGTGTCGAGGGGGGCGGCGACGGCGGCGCGATCGTCGTCGTCGAAGAAGGGGCGGGTGATCGGGACCTTCACGTGGCCTCCCGGGCGCGGCGCGCCTTGTCCTCGGCGCGCCAGGCGATGAGGCGCTCGAGCCCCTCGCGCAGCGGCACGCTCCACTCGAAGCCCAGGTCGCGCTTCGCCGCGTCGATGCTGCCGATGCGGTGCGTCACGAAGGACTGGCCCCCGGGGTGGTACTCGATGTCCAGGTCGCTGCCGGTCAGCTCGAGCAGCAGCTCGGCGATGGCCTTGATCGACGTGCCGATGCCGGTGCCGACGTTGTAGAAAGCGTCGGTCGCGTCGCTCTGCAGCGCGCGCACGTTGGCTCGCGCCACGTCGCCCACGTAGACGAAGTCGTAGCACTGGGAGCCGTCGCCGTAGACCAGCGGCGGCAGGCCCTGATCCAGCCGATCGAGGATCTTCATCATCACCGCGATGTAGGCCCCCTTGTAGTCCTGCCGGGGGCCGTAGACGTTCATGTAGCGCAGGCCGACGTAGTCCAGGCCGTAGCGGTGGTGGAAGGCCCGCGCCATCGCCTCGCCGGCGATCTTCGTCGCCCCGTAGAACGTCGTGTTGTCGAAGGGGTGCTCTTCGGTCATCGGGGTGTAGCGCGCGTCGCCGTACACCGAGGCCGAGCTGGAGTACACCAGCCGCTCGATGCCCGCGTCGCGGCAGGCCTCGAGCACGTTGAAGGTGCCGCGCACGTTCACATCGAAGGCGGCTCGCGGGTACTCGTGACACTGCAGCAGCCACAGCGCGGCCAGGTGCACGACCTGGTCGGCCTCCTTCATCGCCGAGGCCAGGATGTCGGCCTGCAGGATGTCGCCGCCGACGTCGTAGATGCGCACGCGCGGATCGCCCAGCGCGCCCCGCAGGTTGCCCAGCGTGCCGCGGCAAAAGTTGTCGTAGACGATCACCTCGGCGACGTCGGTCTTCACCAGCTCGTCGACCACGTGCGAGCCGATCAGGCCCGCGCCGCCGACGACGAGTACGCGCTTCCCACGGATGTCGGGCACGGCCCCTCCTCGGTCCCCGCCGTCACTATCGACAGATCACGCCGGCCCTCAAAGAAAACCTACCGCTCGATCGCCGCGATCGCCTTGTTCGCCAGCGCGGCCAGCGTGGCGTTGTCGCTGTCGGCGAGGCGGCGCAGGACGGGCAGGGCGACGCGGGCCTGCTCGCCCAGCAGCGCGACGGCCTCGAGGGCGGCCTCGCGCACGACGTCCTCGCCGGTGGCCAGCGCCTTCATCGCGGCGGGCAGCACCTGGTCGGCGTAGCCCTTCAGGCCGGCGAGGGCGCGCAGGGCGGCGGCGCGCACCTCGGCGGCGTCGTCGCCGAGGGCGGTGATCAGGGCGTCGGCGAGGGTGGCGGCGTCGTCGAGCAGGGCGCCCGCGCGGCCCAGTGCGGCGGCGGCGGCGGCGCGCACCTGGGGTTCGCTGTCCTTCAGCGCCTTCAGCAGCGCGGTGACGTCGTCCTCGGTGAAGCTCTCCAGCGCGGTCAGCGCGCGGGCGGCGGCGGCGCGCACGTCGCCGGCGGCGTCGGTGAGGGCGGCGCGCACCTTGGGCGGGCGCGGCCTCGCGCGCGCGGCGGCGCCGAGGGTGGCCAGGCCGTCGAGGGCGGCCTCGCGCACGGCGGCGGCGTCGTCGGCCAGCGCCTTCGATGAGGCCGGCAGCGTGTCCTTGGCGTCGCCGATGGCGGTCACGGCGCGGGCGGCGGCGGCGCGCACGGTGGCGTCGGCGTCCTTCAGCGCGGGCAGCACGTCGGGCAGCGCGGCGCGCGCCTTCGCGCCGTAAACGGCCAGCGTGTCGAGCACCTCGCGCTTCAGGTTGCCCTGGTCGTCGATCAGCGCGCGCACCAGCTCGCGCATCAGGGCGTCGTCGTGGGCGCCGGCGACGCGCGCGGCGCGCACGGCCAGCCAGCGGATCTCGGCCTCGTGCTCCGGCGACGCCTCGCGCAGGATCTCGACGAGCGGCTCGGCGGCCATCTCGGCGTCGCCGCGCAGCCAGCCCGCGGCGATCTGCGTCAGGCGCGCCCGCAGCAGAGCGGTGGTGTCGGGATCCTGCAGCGCCCGGACGATCTCGCGCATCGACGCGGCGTTCATCGGCTCGAGCCGCGTGATGGCCTGCCGCGCCCACAGGCGCACGGCGTGGTCGGCGTCCTCGAGGCGGGCGGTCAGCTCGACGACGGCGGCCTTGGCCGGCGGGCCCAGCCGCCCAGCGCGCGGGCGGCGGCCGCGCGCACCGTGGCGTCGGCGTCGGCGAGCGCGGCGCGCAGGGGCTCGACGAACGCGGCGTCGCCGATCCGGCCCAGCACGTCGGCGGCCCGGGCGCGCACGGCGGCGGTCGCGTCCTTCAGCGCGGCGGTGAGGGGCTCGATCGCCTCGGCGAGCGCGACCTTGGCCCGCGCCAGCGCGTGCAGCGCGTCGAGCGCGGCGAGGCGCACGCGCGTCTCGGGATCTTGCAGCGTGGCGGCCAGCGCGCCGACGGCGTCGCGGGCGGTCGCGCCCATCTCACCCAGGCGCCGCGCGGCCTCGACGCGCGCGTCGGCGGCCTGGGCCTTCAGCTGGCGCACCAGATCGGCGACGCCGGCGTCGGCGACCGGGGGCGCCGCCGCGTCGGCCGGCGTGGCCGGGGACTCGCCGCGGCTGCAGCCGACGAGCGCGAGCAGCAAGAGGGCGCGTCGCATGGTCACCTCCCGCCGGCAGGGTGCCACGGCGGTCGGCCGAGGTCGACGGCGCCGCGCGCGCCCGTCGACTCGGAGGTGCGGCCGCGCGCCGTTCCGGCTAGCATCACCGACCATGCGACGCGCGCTCCCCTGGCTGGCACTTCTGGCCCTTTGGGCCTGCGACGATGGCGACGCCGACCCCGGCTTCAACGGCGGGCTGGCCGACTGCAAGCCCTTCGACCACGAACCACCGACGGACGACGACGACGCGGGCCCGCCGGACGCGACGGCCTGCGCGCCCCTGGCCGCGTGCGGCGCGCCGGGCGACGAGCTGCCCCGCCTCACCCCGCCGGTGCAGGTGGTGCCCTCGGACGCCATGCCCCCCGAGGTGGTCTCGCAGCCGGCCCACAACAACCTCGACATCGTCTGGCACGACGACCGCTTGTTCTTCGCCTTCCGCACCGCGCCCAACCACTTCGCCAGCCCGCAGACCCGGCTGTACGTGGTCAGCACGACCGACCACGTCGACTGGCGCTACGAGGGCGAGTTCCACCTGGGCACCGATCTGCGCGAGCCCCGCTTCGCCTCCGTCGGCGACCGCCTGTTCCTTTACTTCGCCGTGCTGGGGCAGAGCTCGACGGCCTTCGAGCCGGGCGAGACGCGCGTGGCGGCGTATCGGGGCCCGGGCGACTGGTCCGAGCCCACGAAGGTGTTCCCCGACACCTTCATCCCCTGGCGCATCCGCGTGATCGACGGCGTCACCTTCCTCACCGGCTACACGGGTGGCGAGTCCGTCTACACCGCGGACGGCGCGCCCATCGAGGTCTACTGGTTGTACAGCGAGGACGGCGAGCGGTGGTCGCCGGTCGTGCCCGACCAGCCGGTGGTGCTCCGCGGCGGCGTGTCCGAGACCGACTTCGCGTTCCTGGCCGACGGGTCCGTGGTGGCCGTCGGCCGAAACGAGGCCGGCGAGGACGGCGTCTTCGGCTCGAAGATCTGCCGCGCCGAGGCCGACCGGCTGGGCGAGTGGCGCTGCAACGACGATCCCCGCAAGTACGACTCGCCCCTCGTCTTTCGCCACGGCGATAGCGTCTGGCTGGTCGCGCGCCGGCACGTCACCGAGGACGGCCACTACGATCTGATGCAGCCCGACATGACGCCGCGCGAGGAGTGGGCGGCCTATCAGACGGCGTATTGGAGCAAGCCCAAGCGCTGCAGCCTGTGGCGCGTCGATCCCGAGGCGCTGACCGTCGAGTTCGTGCTCGACCTGCCCTCGGCCGGCGACACCTGCTTCGCCAGCGCGGTGCCGCTCGAGGGCGACGACGTGCTGCTCTACAACTACAGCTCGCCGGTCGACCGCCCCGACATCACCTGGCTGCAGGGGCAGACCGGCGCCACGCACATCGACCGGATGACGCTCACCCTGCCCCGGTGAGGCGGCGCAGCACGGCGCCCAGCGCGGCGGCGACGGCCGCCACGGCGACGCCCAAGAGCGTCTGGGTGGCGCCGACCGGCAGCTCCCACAGGAAGGCCAGCACGTAGCCCGCGAAGCCGGTGCCCGCGCCGACCACGCCGGCCAGCATCAGCGCCGTCGGCACGTTGGGCGCGAGGCGCAGGGCGGCCACGGCGGGCAGCACGCTGAACGCGAAGGTGGGCAGCGCGCCGATGACCCGCGTGGTCACGCTGACCGCGACGGCCAGGGTCGCGAACAGCAGCACGTCCAGCCCGCGCGCGGGCAGCCCGCGCACGCGCGCGCCGTCGGGATCGAAGGACACGGCCGCGAAGCCCCGCCACCACCAGCCGTGGAGGATCAGCAGCACGGCGGCCACCGCCACCACTCGGTGGAAGTCCTCGGGCACCACCGCGACGGCCGTGCCGAAGAGCAGCGTCTGGACGTCCTGCACCTCTTGGACGACGCGCGTGCCGACGGCGACCGTGCCCGCGGCGCCGACGAGCCACGCGACGCCGAGCAGGTCGTCTCGCTGCGCGCTGGCCCCCCGCCGCCCGAGCAACACCAGCGCGACCGCCCCCAGCGTCGCGCCGGCCGCGCCCAGGGTGGGGGACAGCCACGCCAGGCCCAGGTGCAGCTGCGCGTAGAACGCCGCCACGACGCCCAGCCCGGCCGCCTGCGACACCGCCGCGGTCAGGAACACCAGCCGCCGCAGCACGACGTAGACGCCGAGCACGCCCAGCAGACCGCCGGCCACCAAGCCGGTGAGCGCGGCCTCGCGGAACAGGGGCCAGGCGTCGAAGAACGCGCCGAGGGTGAGGCCGTCGTCCACGGTGGTCCTCAGGCCGCCCGCATCAGGTCGCCGTAGTGGCGGCGCACGGCGTCGTGGCCGGCCACCTCGGCGGCGGTGCCGGCGAGGGCCACGCCCATGTCGCAGTCGACGAACACCGCGTGGGTGGCGTAGCGCGGCACGAAGCTCATCTGGTGGCTGGCGACCAGCACGGCCATGTCGCGCGCGTCGCGCAGCGCGGCCAGGCGGTCGAAGACGGCCTGCTCGTTGATCGGATCCATCGCGCTGGTGGGCTCGTCCAGCACCATCAGGCGCGGATCGCCGACCAGCGCGCGCGCCATCAGCACGCGCTGCTTCTGGCCCTCGCTGAGGCGGGCGAAGGGGCGGCGGGCCAGCGACTCGACCTCGGTGGCGGACAGCGCCGCGCGGACGGCGCCGCGCCGCCGCCAGGGGCGCAGGGGATCGAGGAACGACCAGCCCGCGTCGGCGCCGCCGCGCACGAAGTCGATCACGCGCGCGGGCACGTTCAGGTCGTAGTCGCCGCGCTGCGGGACGTAGCCCAGGCCCGCCGCGCCCCGCTCGGCCGCGCCGGCGATGGGCGGCAGCAGCCCCAGCAGCGTGCGCAGCAGGGTGGTCTTGCCGCCGCCGTTGCGGCCGATGAGGGCCCAGAACTCACCCGGGCGCACGGTGAAGGTCAGGGGCGGCAGGATGCCGCGCCGTCCGTAGCCCACCACGAGGGCGTCCGCGCGCAGGACCGGGGGCGGGGCGTGCATCGGCGGGACGATAGGACTGCACTCGTACGTCGTCAATGTAACCCCCGCCTGGGTGCCGACTGACACACCGGCGCCGCAGCGCGGACGGGGCCTCCGATGGAGCTTGTAGAAGATTTGGACGCGGATTGACCATGCGCCGTCTCGCCCTCGCATCGCTGCTGCTCTGCCTCGCCGCCGGCGCCGTCCAGGCCTCGCCGACGGGCGACGCGCCCCTGCTGCGCTGGGTCGACATGCCGGTGCGCTGGGCGGTCGTCGGCGAGGCGCCGGGCATGGCGCCCGGCCGCGCCGACGCCGCCATGCAGGCCGCGTTCGACACCTGGGCCTCGGTGCCGGGCACCCAGGTGGCCTTCGAGCGGGTGGACGACGCCGCCGACGCGCAGATCGTGATCGAGTTCGTCCACGGCCCGCTGTCCGACGGCTCGGACGCCTTCGGCCTGACCACCTGGGCCAGCACCGCGATCAGCGGCCGCCTGCTGGCCGCGCCCATCGAACTCAACGCCCGCGACTACGTCTGGGGCGACGCCGACCCCGAGCGCGCGGATCTGCAGGCCGTGCTGACCCACGAGCTGGGCCACGCGCTGGGCCTGCCCCACAGTGACGACCCCGACTCGACCATGTACGAGCGCGCCCCGCTGGGTGACCTGCGCTGGCGCACCCTGACGGCCGCCGACATGCGCGACCTGGCCGATCGCTACGCCGATCCCGGCGCGGCGCCGGTCGACTACGACCGCGTGGCGCCGCCCCCCGAGCCCGCGCCGCCGCTTGCCCCGCCCGCCGCCCCGCGGACGGCGCCCGCCGCCGAGCGCGCGCCCATCCTGGTGGGGGCCGAGCCCTTCGAGCGCGGCGGCTGCGACACCACGAACGGACCGGCCGGCGACGCCGCCTGGCTGCTGGCCCTGGCCCTCGCGACCCTCGCGCGTCGCCGCGAGACCTGGAGGAACCCCCGATGAAGCGCCCGCTGGCGTTCCTGGCCGCCGCCGCGGCCCTGCTGACCCTGGCCGCGCCCGCCGGCGCCACCATCGTCGAGGCCCTGGGCGTCGCCGAGCTGGCCGGCCGCGCCGACCGCATCGTCGAAGGCAAGGTGCTCGACATCCGCAGCGCCTGGGACGGGCCGGTCATCGTCACCGACGTCGTCGTGGGCGTCGACCGCTGCTACAAGGGCGACTGCCACGACGAGGCCCTCGTCGTGCGCGTCCTGGGCGGCGCCGTCGAGGATCTCGAGCAGCGCGTGGACGGCATGGCGCGCTTCGAGCTGGACGAGCCCGTGCTGCTGTTCCTGCGCGGCGACGGCACGCCGCACGCGCTGCACACGCTGGGGCTCGAGCAGGGCAAGTTCCGCCTGGTGCAGGCGCCCGACGGCGTCGAGGCGGTGCGCGCCGACAGCCACGTGAAGCTGATCGGCCCGCATCAGGCCGAGGCCCGCGCGCTGGGCCGCGTGAAGCTGGACGTCCTGGTGGCGCTGGTCGAGCGCTCGCTGGATCCCGCCGAGCTGCCCACCCTCGACGTCCCGCCCCGCTGATTCGGTGCGGATGCGCTACAGCGTGCACGCGCACGTGAGCGTGCGCGCCGCGCGGTCGCACTCCATGCGATCCGGATCGACGCAGCTGGTCTGCGCCGCGCGGGCGCCGACGCAGGCGCCGCCCAGGCCCCCGCACACCGCGTCGCAGGTGGTGGGCGGCGCGACATCCTCGACAGCGTAGACGCAGCTGGGCCGCCGCCCCCAACAGGCCACCAGGCCCTCGGCCGGCGGGCAGGCGCAGGCGGCCACCTCGTCCACCACCCCGTCGCAGTCGTCGTCGAGCGCGTTGCACGTCTCGAGGGCCGGCGGCGTGCACGTGTTGCACGCCGTCAGGGCGCCCTCGTCGATGCGCTGATCGCAGTCGTCGTCCTCGCCGTTGCAGATCTCGGCGGCGGGCAGGATGCCGTTGCACGCCGACCAGCCCGTCTCCGCCCGGCATACCATCGCGCCCGGCTCGCAGCGCCCGAAGCCGCGGCTGCAGAAGACGGTCTGGCCGGTGCACGCCTGCTCGACGCCCTCGTCGATGGCGCCGTCGCAGTCCTGGTCCTGGCCGTCGAACTCCTCGGGCGGGGGCGCGCCGCAGCCGCCGCAGGCGTTGGCGACGCCCTCGTCGACGAGGCCGTCGACGTCGTCGTCCGCGCCGTCGCAGGCCTCGTCGGGCGGCGTGGCGACGCACCCGCCGTCGTCGCACGTCCAGCAGCCGTAATCGAAGGTGCGCACCCCGCGCACCGTGCCGTCGACCCGATCCACCACGCGGCTGGCCTGACGTGGCCCGATGAGTTCGACCGTTCGCACACGCTGGGGCGGCGGCGCGTCCGGCCCGATCAGCGTGTTGAACGTCGGCGCCCCGTTCGCCACCAGGTAGCGCCGCCAGATCTGCAGCCCCGGCCGGTGTTCGATGGTCCATCGCTCGCTGACCACGCCGCTGACCGCCACCTCGAGGCGCAGCGGCGCGCCGTCGGCGTCGTACTCGGTGGTGGACGTGATCGGATCGACGCGCGCCGGGCCGCTGCGCTCGGCGACCGATCTGCCCGGCTGGTGGCGGACGGTCTCGACCTCGTCGGGCGCGAACAGCCGGCCGCCGACGTAGCTGCTGTAGTAGGCGGTGCGCACGCGGCGGCCCTCGACGTCGGTGGCGATGCGCTCGAGGTTGCGCACGTTCGGGTACTTGGAAAGGCGCGCCCAGGGGCGGTCGCCCCGGTAGATCCAGACCACCTCCTCCACCGCATCGGCGTCGGGCTCTTCGCCGGTCCGCAGGAACTCGCGGCAGGGCCCGGGCGGGGGCGGGGGCGGCGGCGGCTCGGCGTCGGGGACGGGGCCGGCGTCGGCGGGCTCACCCGCGTCGTCGAGCGGGGCGCCGTCGGTGGGCGGGGCGACCCGCCGTCGTGGGCGCCCGCGCGTCGGGCAGGGCGCGCGTCGCGCGGGGATCACCGTCGGTGCGCGCGGCGTCGCCGGGGCGCGCGTCACCGGCGGGCGCCTCGCCGTCCTCGCGCGGCGCCGCGGCGTCGCCCCCGAGCTGGCGGTCGAAGGACCGATCGGGCACCTCGACGCAGCCGCCGAGCGAGCTCAGCACCCCGATGATGGCCAGCGCGCGCATGGCGGCATGCTCGGCGAGGGCGCCGCCGCGGGTCAAGCGGGCGGCGCCGGCGCGGCGCGGCGCGGACGCAGCGCCTGCAACACCACCGCGTCGTGCGCCTCGGGCGTGTCGCAGAAGGCCGCGCTGTGGGTCGGGCTCAGCGTCTCGACCCCCGTGCGGCAGCCGTCGAGGCCGCGGGCGGCGAGGAAGTCGTCGAGGTGGCGGTGGAAGTGCGCCGCCGTGCCGGCCGCCATCGGGCCGTAGTAGTCCCAGTAGAAACGTCGCATCCGAACCTCCTGGCCGCGCAGGGTACGCGCTCGCGCGCCGATGTCGCTTGCAATCCGCGCGGGGGTGCGCAACGGTCCCGCCCTTGCGTCGATGGGAGGGACACCATGACGCGCACTGCCATCCTGGGGGGGATGCTGGCCATCGCGGCGTGCGCCTGCGCGCCCGACGACGCCGTCAAGCCGGCGCCGCGCATCGACGATCTGCCCGCCGCGGCGGCGGCCGCCCGCGTGGGCAAGGCCGACTCGCTGCAGCAGCCGACGCTGGTGGGCGCGGTGGCCTGCGGCGACACGGTCGAGGGGGCCTTCGCCGCCGATCGCCGCTATCACGCCTGGACCTTCGAGGGCCGGCCGGGGCAGACGCTCGACCTCGACCTGCGCGCGACCGACGGCGTCACCGACAGCCTGCTGGCCCTCTTCGATCCGCGCGGCGGGCTGATCGACTACGACGACGACTGCCGCCCGGGCACCTACGACAGCTGCCTCGACGGCGTCGCGCTGCCCTGGGCCGGCCGCTACACGGTGCTGGCCACCACCTACGGGCGCGTGGGGCGCGGCCGCTACGCGCTCGAGGTGCACTGCGCCGGCCGCGGCGCCGCCGCGGGTGAGGCCTGCGCCCAGAGCGCCGACTGCGCCGTCGGCCTCGGCTGCGATCTCGGCGACGACGGCGGCACCTGCCGCGCGCCCGACTGCGGCGCGCCCGGCGACGACGCCTGCGTCAACGGCGCCTGCCGCCCCTTCGACGGTGGCGCGGGTGGCCCGGGCGTGTGCGCGCGCGACACCGCCTGCGACGACGGCCGCGCGATCACCTGCCGCCGCGCGGTGCCGGTCTGCCCCGACGGCACGATGCTGGCGCATCAGCAGGGCTGCTACGCCTGCGTCGATCTCGACACCTGCGCGCCGCCGCGCGCGGACGACGGCGTCTGCCAGCCGCGGGGCTGCAGCGGCCAGGTGTGCGCCGATCGCGAGGTGGTCAGCCTGTGCGACGTGCGCCCGGTGTACCAGTGCCTGGCGCAGGCGCGCTGCGAGCGGCAGGGCGAGGGCTGCGGCTGGACCTTCGCGCGCGGCGGCGCGGCGCACCGCTGCCTGCTCGATCACGGCTTCTGCGCCTTCGACGACGACTGCGGCGCGGGCGCGCGCTGCGACGCCGAGGGCAGCTATGGCAGCTGCGTGCCGGACGCGCCGCCGCCGGTCGAGGGCGGCGCGGTGTGCGGCGCCGACCGGCCCTGCGCCGACGGCCTACGCTGCGTGGGCGCCGTCGACGGCGAGGGCGTCTGCCGGGACGTGAGCGCGCGGCCGGGCGAGGGGGCCGCCTGCGGCGCCGACCGCCCCTGCGGCGCGGCGCTGGTCTGCGCCGGCTTGGCCTATGGCCCGCAGGGGCAGTGCGTGCCTGCGTGGATGCAGGGCGTCTTCGTGGGCGAGGCGCCGCACGACATCCCCGACGCCTCGGCCGACGGCGTCCAGGTCGGCGCGGTGGTGCGCGGCCTGGCCACGGTGCCCACCGACGTCTACCTGACGCTGGCCATCGAGCACACCTGGCGCGGCGATCTGCGCGTGACGCTCACCGACCCGAACGGCCAGACCGTGGTGGTGCACGACCGGGCCGGCGGCAGCGCCGACGACCTGCGGCTGGATCGCGTGCCGGTGCGCGGCTTCTCGATGGACGACACCGTCAACGGCACCTGGACGCTGACCGTGCAGGACCTGGCGCGCCAGGACGTGGGCGCGCTGCGCGGGTGGTCGCTCGACGTGACGAGCCGGTGGGATTGATGACGCGCACCCTGTTGCTGGCGGCGGCCGCGCTGGCCGCCGCGCCCGCCGCGGCCGCCGATCGCGTGCTGCCCTTCGAGCCGGCGATCACCCGCCTCGACAACGGCCTCACCGTGGTGGCCATCCGCACGCCGGCCAAGGGCATCGTGGCCTATTACTCCGTCGTGCGCACGGGCGCGCGCGACGAGGTCGAGCCCGGCCGCAGCGGCTACGCCCACTTCTTCGAGCACATGATGTTCCGCGGCACGCCGACCACCTCGCCGGCCGCTTACAACGCCGCGCTGCAGGCGCTGGGCGCCGACGCGAACGCCTACACGACCGCGGACTACACGGCCTACTACATCGTGGGGCCCGCGCGCGGGTTGGACACGATGGTCGCCCTCGAGGCCGACCGCTTCCAGCACCTGCAGTACGACGAGGCCGACTTCCGCACCGAAGCGGGGGCGGTGCTGGGCGAGTACAACAAGGCCTTCTCGAACCCCGCGATGAAGCTGTGGGAGACGCTGGCCGACCTGGCCTTCGACGTGCACACCTACGGCCACACGGTCATCGGCTACGGCGACGACGTGAAGGCGATGCCCGAGGGCTACGCCTACGCGCGGCAGTTCTTCGAGCGGCACTACACCCCCGACAACACGACGGTGCTGGTCATCGGTGACGTGCAGCCCGCCGATGTCGTGGCCAAGGTGAAGGCCGCCTACGGCCCCTGGCGCGGCGCGCACACCGCCCCGGCGGTGCCGGCCGAGCCGCCGCAGACCAGCCCGCGCGCGCAGCACGTGGAGTGGCCGAGCCCGACGCCGCCCCGGCTGACCATCGGGTGGCGCGTGCCCGGCTTCCGCGCGGACGATCGCGACGCCGCCGCGGTGCGGGTGCTCGCCGAGCTCGTGGCCGGCGAGACGAGCCCGCTCTACCGATCGCTGGTGCTCGAGGACAAGCGCGCGTTCACGCTCGAGCACGGCGGCGAGCAGCTGCGGCGGGATCCCTCGCTGCTGGAGTTCGAGCTGGTGCTGGTGCCCGGCGCCGATCCCGCCCCCATCGGGGCCGCGCTGCAGGCGGCCCTGGACGCCGTGGCGCGGGGCGAGGTCGACGCGCAGCGCCTGGCCGCCACCCGCAGCCACCTGAAGTACGCGCGGCTGATGAGCCTGGACACGCCCGGCGACGTGGGCGGCTACCTGGCGGCCGTGGTCGGGCTGACCGGCGACGTGCGCGACGCCGAGCGGGCGCTGCAGGCGCTGTCGGCCGTCACCGCCGAGGACGTCGCGCGCGTGGCGAAGGCGTACTTCGGGCCCGCGCAGCGGGTGACCGTCTCGTTGGCCCACGCGGAGGCCGCGCAGTGATCCTCCATCGCCCGATCGTGCTGGCCGGCCTGGCCGTCGCGCTCACGCTGAGCGCCTGCGGTGGCGCGCCGAAAACGCCGGCCTCGACGCCGACCGCGGCGCCGCCGGCCGCGCCGCTGACCGTCGTCCATCAGCCCAGCGGCAGCCCCATCGTCGAGATGCGCTTCGTCTTCCGCGCGGGCTCGGCCTACGATCCGCCGGGGCAGGCGGGCGCCGCCTGGCTGCTGGGCCACCTGATGGCCCAGGGCGGCACCGAGGCGCTGACCTACCCGGCGCTGCTGGCCACGCTGCACCCCTGGGCGGCCTCGATCGACGTGCAGGTCGATCGCGAGCTGCTCACCTTCGTCGCGCGGGTCCACCGCGATCACGTCGACCGCTTCTACCCGATCGTCCGCGACGTGCTGCTGCGCCCCCGCCTGGGCGCCGAGGACTTCCAGCGGCTGAAGACGCAGGCCCTGACCCGGCTGACCCAGCAGGTGCGCACCAGCGACGACGAGGCGCTCGCCAAGCTGGTGCTCGAGGCGACGCTCTTCGAGGGCACGCCCTACGCGCACCCCGCGCTGGGCACCGAAGCGGGGCTGAGCGGCCTGACCCTGGAGGCCCTGAAGGCGCACCGCCGCCGCGCGCTGGCGCGGGATCGGCTGACCGTGGGCCTGGGCGGGGCCGCCGACGCCGCGCTCGTCGAGCGGGTGCGGGCCGACCTCGCCGCGCTGCCCGCCGTCGCCGATCTGCCGGCCACCGTGCCGCCCCCGCCGCCCGACGCGCAGCGCCTGATCGTCGTCGACCAGCCCAACGCCGGCGCCACCGCGATGGCGCTGGGCCACACCCTGCCGGTCACGCGCGCCGATCCCGACTACCCGGCGCTGGCCCTCGCGGCCAGCTACTTCGGCCAGCACCGGCAGTTCCACGGCGTGCTGTTCCAGCAGGTGCGCGAGAAGCGCGGCCTGAACTACGGCACCTACGCCTACGCCGAGGCCTTCCGGCAGGAGGGCTGGGAGCGCCTGGCCCTGACCAACATCCCCCGGCGCCATCAGTTCTGGTCGCTGTGGGTGCGCCCGGTGCCTCACGAGGACCGCCACTTCACCCTGCGCCTGGTGACCTGGCTGTTCCGCGCGCTGCACGACCAGGGCGTGCCGGCGGCCGACGTGGCGGCCGTGCGCGACTTCCTCACCGGCTACGTGTGGCTCGAGCGCCAGACCGACCAGCGCCGCCTGGGCGACGCGATCGACGATCGCTTCTACGGGCTGAACCAGCCCGCGGCCGAGCGCCTGACGCTGGCGCTGGCCACGCTGGACGCGCCGGCGGTGGCCGAGGTGATCGCCCGGCGCCTGCGACCGGACGCGCTGACCGTGGTGGTGGTGACGAAGGACGCGCAGGCCTTCGCCGACGCGGTGCTGGCCGACGCGCCCAGCCCCAAGACGTACGCCTCGCCGAAGCCGCCCGAGGTGACCGACCTGGACGCGAAGGTCGCTCCGCTGCCGCTCGGCTTCCGCCCCGAGCAGGTGCGGGTGGTGCCGGCCGCCGAGCTGTTCGCGAAGTGACGCGGGGCGCCGAGCAGGCGCCGGATCGTCACCCGATTGTCATGGAGGCGGGATAGGGTCTGGCGGTCATGAGCGCACTCATCCTCATCGTGGAAGACGAGAAGGACCTGCTGATGACGCTCGATTACAACATCGAGCGTGACGGCTTCCGCACCCGCACGGCGTCGACCGGCGCCGAGGCGATCGAGCAGGCCTTCGTCGAGCCCATCCCGGATCTGGTGCTGCTGGATCTGATGCTGCCCGACATGTCGGGCACCGAGGTCTGCCGCAAGCTGCGGGCCGACGAGCGCACCAAGGACGTGCCGGTGATGATGGTCACCGCCAAGGGCGAGGAGATCGACCGCGTCGTCGGCTTCGAGGTCGGCGCCGACGACTACGTGGTCAAGCCCTTCAGCCTGCGCGAGCTGCTGCTGCGCGTGCGCGCGGTGCTGCGGCGGGCGCGCACCGGCGAGGAGTCCGAGGACGAGATCACCTTCGGCCGCCTGCGCATCGACACGCCGGGGCATCACGTCTGGGTCGACGAGGAGGAGGTCAAGCTGACCGCCCTCGAGTTCCGCCTGCTGACCACCTTCCACGCGCGCCGCGGCCGCGTGCAGACGCGCGAGATGCTGCTCAGCGACGTCTGGGGCTATCAGGCCGAGGTCACCACCCGCACGGTCGACACGCACGTGAAGCGCCTGCGCGAGAAGCTGGGCGAGGCCGGGCAGTACATCGAGACCGTGCGCGGGGTGGGCTACCGCTTCCGGGCGCGCCCGGACGAAGTGGACGAGTGACCCGGCTCGGCGTCCGAGGCCGCCTCTTCACCGTCTCGGTCCTGCTCATCCTCGTCGTCGGCGCCATCAGCGCGGTGTACCTCGAGGTGCAGCTGCGCAGCTGGCTGCGCAACCGCATGGAGGGCGAGCTGGCCACCCGCGCCGAGGCGGCGCGCACCGCCCTCGAGGTGGCCGGGCTGCCCTTCGACCCCGGCTCGGTGCAGCCCCTGGTGGTGCGGCTGGGCGGCGCGCTGAAGGCCCGCGTCACGGTGCTGGACGCTGGCGGCCGCGTGGTGGCCGACAGCCAGCTCGACCTGCCCGCCATCGCCGAGCTCGAGCGGCACGACGGGCGCCCCGAGGTGGTGGCCGCGGAGGCGGGCAGCCCCGGCGTCGCGCGCCGCCACAGCGACACCCTGCACACCGACATGCTGTACGTCGCGGTGCCCTTCACCGCCGCGGGGGCGGCGGGCGTCGTCCGGGTGGCCACCGCCCTCGAGGAGGTCGACGAGGTCGTCACCCGCATGCGCTGGATGCTGCTGGTGGCGTCCCTCGTGGGGCTGATGGTCGCGCTGGTGATGAGCTTCCTCGCCTCGCACCTGCTGTCGCGGGGCCTGCGCGAGCTGCTGGCCAGCGCCCGCAGCATGCTCGAGGGGCCGGGCGCCGAGGGCCCGACGCCGCCGCAGCCGCCCGACGAGATCGCCGGCATCGCCAGCTCGCTGACCCACCTCGGCACGGCCCTCGAGGAGGTCGTCGAGACGCTGGCCAACGAGCGCGATCGCTTCGAGGGCATCCTCGAGGCGATGGCCGAGGCGGTCATCGCGCTGGACGCGCAGCACCGCGTGACGCTGATCAACGGGGCCGGGCTGCAGCTGTTGGGCCTGGACGCGCCGCCGCAGGATCAGCCCCTGCTCGACGCGCTGACGCCGCCCCTGCGCGACGCGCTCGCGCCCGTGCTCACCGGGCGCGCCGAGGCCCGCGACATCGAGCTCGAGGGGCGGCAGCTGCAGGCGCGCATCACGCCGCAGCGGGGCGACGAGGGCATCGTGATGGTGCTGCACGACGTCACCCGGCTGCGCCGCCTCGAGACGATGCGCCGCGACTTCGTCGCCAACGTCAGCCACGAGCTGCGCACGCCGGTGAGCGTCATCTGCCTCAACGCCGAGACCCTGCGCGACGGCGCCCTCAACGACCGCAAGCGCGCCCCGCAGTTCCTCGAGGCCATGCTGCGCAACGCCGAGCGCCTGCGCGCGCTGGTGAGCGATCTGCTCGACATCTCGCGCATCGAGTCGGGCAAGTTCCCCGTGCACCCCGAGACCATCCCGCTGGGGGTGGTGGCGCGCCGCGCGCTCGAGTCGGTCGAGAAGCTGCTCGAGGACAAGTCGATGCGCCTCGACGTGCACGTCGATCCGGGGCTGGCGGTGCGCGCCGACGCGAAGGCCCTCGAGCACGTGCTGATCAACCTGCTCGAGAACGCGGTGAAGTACACGCCCGAGACCGGGCACGTCGAGCTCGTGGCGCGGCCCGACGGCGACCGCGTGCGCGTCGAGGTGCGCGACGACGGGCCGGGCATCCCGCCCGAACACCGGCCGCGCATCTTCGAGCGCTTCTATCGGGTCGATCCCGGCCGCGCCAAGCACATGGGCGGCACCGGCCTGGGCCTGTCGATCGTCAAGCACCTGGTGGCCAGCATGGAGGGCGCGGTGGGCGTCGAGGGCAACGCGCCGCACGGCGCCGTCTTCTGGCTCACGCTGCCCGGCGCCGACGGCGAGGCGCCCGCCGAGGACGACCCGGCCGGCTGATCACAGCACGTCGCCCCAGGGGGGATCGGCGAAGCGCTCGACGAGGAAGTCGATGAAGCTGCGCACCTTGGGCGCGACGTGCCGCGCCGGGGGGTACACCGCCCACACCGCGCCGTTGTCCTGACACCAGGCCTCGAGGCAGGGCGCGAGCGCGCCGCTGCGCACGTCGGCGCAGGCCAGGAACGCGGGGGCATAGGTCAGGCCCAGGCCCCGCCGCGCCGCCGCGAGCAGCGCGTCTCCGTGGTTGGTGGTCAGCGGGCCGTCGACGGGCACCCGCAGCGTCTCGCCGGCGGCGTCGCGGAAGCTCCAGGCGCGGCCCGACGCCTGGTAGCTGTACAGCAGGCAGGGCAGCTCGCGCAGGTCGTTGGGGTGCTCGGGCCGGCCGTGGCGCTCGAAGAAGGCCGGCGCCCCGAAGATGGCCCCCGGCATCGCCGCCAGCCGGCGCCCCATGAGGCTGCTGTCGGGCAGGCTGCCCACCCGGATGGCCAGATCGTAGCCCTCCTCGAGCAGGTGCACCTTTCGATCCTCGAAGGCCATGTCGACGTCCAGCTGCGGGTGCGCCTGCAGGAAGTCGGCGACGGCGTCGGCCAGGTAGCGCAGCCCGAACGAGACCGGCACCGACAGGCGCAGCGTGCCCATCGGCCGCCCCTGCAGCGCCGCCACGGTCTCCTCGGCGGCCTGCAGATCGGCCAGCACCTTGGTGGTGCGCACGTAGAAGGCCTCGCCCACCTCGGTGAGATCGAGCTGGCGGGTGCTGCGGCGCAACAGCTGCGTGTCGAGCCGCGCCTCGAGCGCCCGCACCCGCTTGCTGACGTGCGACTTCGACACGCCCATGGCGCGCGCGGCCGCCGAGAAGCCGCCGGCGTCGACCACGCGGGTGAAGATCTCGATGTCGTCCAGTCGACTCACGCGCCGCCCCTCTCGACCCCTTCGCCCGCACCCGGCACGCACTGTATCGTCGCCCGCGGCCGTCGGGTAGGGTCGTCCGGGTGCAGCTGAAGGCAGCCGTGAAGGTGTTGCTGGTGCTCCAGGTGGCCGGCCTGGCGGTGCTGGCGGTCGTGTGGTGGGTCCGCGGCCAGGCGGCCGACTACGCGGCGGCGTTCGAGGATCTGCAGGCGGCGGTGGCGGCGGGCGGCGCCGACGGCGGCCTGGCGTCGCTGCACCCGGGCGTGGCGGCGGCGGGCCTGCGCGGCTGCCGCCGCCTGGCCTGCATCGACGCCCGCTTCGACGGTTCGCGGTCGAAGTGGGCGCTGGCCAGCGCGGCGCGGCGCGGCGAGGATCCCTGCGCGGGCTTCGAGGCGCCCGAGTGCACGCCCGAGCGCGTCCGCGCCGGGCTGCTGCGCGTGCTGGCGCGGGTGCCCGAGTGCCGCGTGGTCGAGGTGCTCGAGGCGGGCAGCCAGCGCCGCCTGCGGCTGCGCTGCGGGGCCGACGAGGACTTCGTGACGGTCGCCGCCACCGACGACGGCTGGCGGGTGGCCGGCGAGCCGACCTTCCCGGGCCTGCTGCCCCGCCTCTACGCGGCCTCGGTGTCGCCGACGCGCGCCCGGTAGCGCCGCGCGATCAGCGCCGCCAGCACCAGCCAGCCGACCACCAGCGCCAAGGCCAGGTGCGGCACCCAGCGCGTCGCGTCCAGCGCCACCAGCCCCAGCAGCAGGGCGGCCGCCGCGCTCTTGGCGACGCGGTAGGTCAGCATGTCCACCACCGCCTTGCCCTGCGTCTTCTCGGCATAGCTCAGCGGCAGGTACAGCAGCTCCTTCGCCGCCCGGAACAGGCTGTAGTCGAAGGCCTTGCCGGCCACCTTCGCGACGGCCGACACCGCGAAGGTGGGCACGACCGCCATCGCCCCGACGGTGAAGGCGATCAGCGCCGGGATGCCCACCAGCACGCCCGTCACGCCGATGGCCTTCAGCACGACGCCGGTGCACACCTGCAGGCTCAGCGACGCGTAGTTCACCCACGCGTAGACGGCGTCGAGCGACGCGGTGCGGGCGTCCAGATCGGGGAAGCTCTCGCGCAGGCGCACCTTGAAGGCGAAGTCGACCAGCGCCACCACGAGCTGGATGGTGAACACCATGGCCAGCACCGCGGACAGGTAAGGGCTCTGCCGCACGACGCGCACGCCCTCGAGCAGCGAGGCGCGCGGCTTGCCCTCGACCGGCGGCACCGGCGTCGGCGCGCCCCCGCCCGGCTGGCGCCGCAGCAGCGCCGCGCCGGCCCAGGCCAGCCCCAGGGCGGGCAGCACCGCCCACAGCCGCTCGACGCTGCCCACCGACTCGCGCAGCAGCCCCCCCACGTACAGGCCGAAGCCCGCGCCGAACGAGCCGAAGGCCAGCAGCCACCCGTACACCCACCGGGCCGAGCGCAGCGGGAACACCGTGTTCGCGAAGCTCCAGAACACCTCGAGCACGACGACGATGTAGACGTCCTTCCAGACGTACA
Source organism: Myxococcales bacterium (assembly GCA_020633465.1). Lineage (GTDB taxonomy): Bacteria > Myxococcota_A > Bradymonadia > UBA7976 > UBA1532 > JACKDN01. Next base: position 231,269 of record JACKDN010000010.1, on the reverse strand, counting down.
GCAGGTAGGGCGTCACCACGTGCTCGCCCGCCCCGTACAGCGCCATCAGGCCGGCCAGGGCGCCGCCGCTCACGATCGCGGCCCCGCCCAGCAGGGTCAGCAGGTCGAAGCGCGCGGTCAGCGGGGCGTAGAGGCCGACCGCGACCGCCGCGCCGAGGCCCACCGCCAGCAGCACCCACGCCTCGCCCGCGGCCGGGTGGTGCAGGCTGAAGATGGCCTCGACCGGCGATCGCACCAGCTCGTAGCTGGCCAGGATGAAGAAGGCCACGACCCCCAGCCCCAGCACCCGGATGCGCGCGTCGCGGTCGAGCGTGGCGAGGTCGTCGAGGAAGCGGGGGCGGGCCATGGGCGCTCCGGGCGCGGGCGACGGGCCACTCTAAAGCGCGGGGCGGTGCGGCGGAAGGCGCGTGCGCTCCGCCGCGGTTGCGTGCCGCGTCGCGGGTCGCCACCCTGCCCCGGTGAGCACCACCCTCCTCTGTCCGGGCTGCGGCGAGGCCGCGGACGCCGCCGCCGAGGCGTGCGGCGCCTGCGGGGCGCCCACCCTGCTGGCCGGGCGCTATCGCCTCGAGGCGATCGTCGGCCGCGGCGCCGCCGGCATCACCTATCGGGCGACGGACACGCGCGCCGGCGGGATCGTGGCGATCAAGGAGCTGGCCCTGCGGCACGCGCCCGCCGACGTGGTCGCGCGCGCCGAGCGCGAGGCCCGCGTGCTGGGCGAGCTCGACCACGATCGCATCCCCGCGCTGGTCGACCACTTCACGGTCGGCGTCGGCAAGCAGCGGGCCTTCTACCTCGTGCAGCGCTTCGTCGACGGCCCCACGCTGGCCGACGAGATGGCGCGGCGGCGCTACACCGAGGACGAGGTGCTCGGCATCCTCGACGCCGTGCTCGAGGTGCTCGAGTACCTGCACGCGCTGCGGCCGCCGGTGGTGCACCGCGATCTCAAGCCCGGCAACATCATGCGGCGCGCGTCCGACGGCGCCCTGGTGCTGGTCGACTTCGGCACGGTGCGCGAGGTCATCGAGGATCCCCGGCTGGGCGGCAGCACCGTCGCCGGCACCTACGGCTACATGGCGCCCGAGCAGTTCCGCGGCGAGGCCGAGCCGCGCACCGACCTGTACGCCGTGGGCGTGCTGGGCGTGGTGCTGCTGTCGCGGCGTGATCCGCTCGACCTGGTGGGCGCCGACCACCGGCTGGACTGGCAGGGCGCGGTCTACGCCGGCGACGGCGTCAAGGCGCTGCTCGAGCGGCTCTTGGCGCCCGATCGGGTGATGCGGCCGGCCTCCGCGACGTCCGCGCGGGCGACGATCGCGGCGCTGCGTCGCGGCGAGTCGACCCCGGCGCCCCCCGTCGCGCCCGCGCCCCCGACGCTGCCCGTGCCGCGCGAGGCCGCGCCCGCCCCGGCGCCGGTGATCACGCGGGCGCTGCGCCGCCGGATCGGCGCGCGCTCGCGCCCGCTCGCCGTCGCCCTGGCCGTCCTGGGCGGCTACTGGGGGCTGCACAACTGGTACCTGCCCCGGCGCCGGGCGCGCGCGATCCTCTCGCTGATCTTCTTCTGGACCTTCATCCCCCTGCTGCTGTCGCTGCTGGACGCGTGGTCGATGGTGCGCGGCTCGCAGGCCGACTTCGACGCGCGCTTCAACCCCGAGCTGATGATCGCGGCGGGGCAGGCGCCGGATCCCACCGCCGCGATCGAGCGCCTGCACGCGCTGCACCTGCAGGGGGCGCTGTCGAAGGACGAGTTCGAGCGCGAGAAGCGGCGGGTGCTGGCCGATCAGGTGCCGGGGCCAGAGGGGCTGGTCGATCCCGAGGCGGTCGGGCAGCTCCTGGGGCGGCTGGGCGTGGGCTCCGAGCGCCTGCTGCGCAAGCTGGCCCGGAAGGCGAGGAAGCGCGGCCTGGCGGCGCGCATCGCCCGCGAGGTGCTCGACGAGCTCGACGGGCCACGGCGCCGGAAGCCGCCCGACGGTCGGCGTTGATGCGACGGCCATGGCGCGCCGCGCGGACGGCGCGTATCCTGGCGCCGGGCACGTCAGCGGGAGGCGAGATTTGAGCCGCAACATCCTCGTGGTCGAAGACGACGCGCCGGTGGCGCGGGTGGTCGGCCGGCTGCTGCAGCGGCTGGGGCACGCCGCGGTCGTCGTCGGGACGGGCGCGGACGCGTTGTCGGCCCTGGCCGAGCCGGCCGCCCCCTTCGATCTCGTGCTGCTCGACGCGCAGCTGCCCGACATGAGCGGCGAGAGCGTCCTGCGCGCCCTGCGCGACCGGGGCGACGACGTCACGGTGGTCGTCGCCAGCGGCGACGGCGAGGCCGCCATCCGGGACGAGGGGCTGCGCGACACCCTCGCCGGCTTCCTGCCCAAGCCCTTCGGCCTCGCCGAGCTGCGGGCCTGCCTCGAGCGCCTGTCCGGCTGAGGCGCCGCGAGCGCCGCGCGCCGATGACTCGGGTGGGTCTGTTTCGACTCTCCGCCGTCGATCCCCTTGACTCCGCGCCGCGGCCGCGAGCGCGCGCCGCGGCGGTCGGGCGACCCCCTGTCGGGCCCCCTCGCCAGGTCCTCCACGACCCGCGGCGCGTCCGCGCCGGTCGCCCGCCGTCGAGCAATCCGCGTACCAGCGGCGGCAACCCGCGCCGTTGGCGGCTTTGCGCGCCATGGCCCAAGATGTTGGGGTGCGGTGATGTAATCTTGCATAGATGTTGTGGTCGACGCGCCGGAAATTTTCCCTTGCCGGGGGGGGGCTCAGTGGGTAATACAACCCGGCTGCCGGGGCTCACCACGTTCTGGAGGGGCCGTGGTTCGGGTCCACGCCGGCCAGCACAACATCTTGGTCTGCAACATCCTGGTCCGGGGCTCGGCGGCGCGCAGGCGTGCGTCGATGTGATCGGTCCGGCGAGTCATGGAAGTCTGCCCTATGCGTATCAAGCGGCGCTTCACCCGTGGCCTGTCCTCGCCGTACGAGGGCATCGAGTTCGTCGAGCGGAAGAGCGAGATTCGCAACCCCGACGGCACGGTGGCGTTCCTGAACGAGCGTGTCGTCGTGCCCGCCAGCTGGAGCCAGGTGGCCACCGACATCCTGGCGCAGAAGTACTTCCGCAAGGCCGGCGTGCCCACCCGCCTGCGCCGCGTGCCCGAGGCCGACGTGCCCGAGTGGCTGTGGCGCAGCGAGGCCGATCAGCAGGCCCTCGAGGATCTGCCCCCCGCGGCGCGCGACACCGGCGAGCACGACGCCCGCCAGGTGTTCGACCGCCTGGCCGGCTGCTGGACCTACTGGGGCTGGAAGCACGGCTACTTCCACGACGAGGACAGCGCCCGCGCGTTCTACGACGAGATGCGCTCGATGCTGGCGCTGCAGATGGCGGCGCCGAACAGCCCGCAGTGGTTCAACACCGGGCTGCACTGGGCCTACGGCATCGCCGGCCCGGCGCAGGGCCACATGTACTGCGACCACGCCACCGGCGAGGTGCACCGCAGCACCAGCGCCTACGAGCGGCCGCAGCCCCACGCCTGCTTCATCCAGTCGGTGGGCGACGATCTGGTCAACGAGGGCGGCATCATGGACCTCTGGGTCCGCGAGGCGCGCCTGTTCAAGTACGGCAGCGGCACGGGCAGCAACTTCAGCGCCCTGCGCGGTGAGAACGAGCCGCTGGGCGGGGGCGGGCGCTCGAGCGGCCTGATGAGCTTCCTGCGCATCGGCGATCGCGCGGCCGGCGCGATCAAGAGCGGCGGCACCACGCGCCGGGCGGCCAAGATGGTCACGCTCGACGTCGACCACCCCGACATCGAGAAGTACGTCAACTGGAAGGCCGTCGAGGAGCAGAAGGTCGCGGCCCTCGTCGCCGGCAGCAAGCAGATCCGGAAGCACCTCGGCCGGGTGATGGAGGCCGCGCAGATCGAGGTCGCCGGCGATCGCTTCGATCCCAAGGACAACAAGGCGCTGCGCAAGGCCGTCGCCCGGGCGCGCTCGGCCGACATCCCCGCCTCGTACATCCACCGCGTGCTGCAGTTCGCGCGGCAGGGCTACACCGAGATCGAGTTCCCCGAGTACGACGTCGACTGGCAGTCGGACGCCTACCAGACCGTCAGCGGCCAGAACTCGAACAACTCGGTGCGCCTGACCGACGCCTTCATGAAGGCGGTGGTGGACGATCGCGACTGGGACCTGATCCGGCGCACCGACCGCAAGGTGGCCAAGACGCTGAAGGCGCGCGACCTGTGGGATCAGATCGCCTACGCCGCCTGGGCCTGCGCCGATCCCGGCGTGCAGTACGACACCACGATCAACGACTGGCACACCTGCCCGGGCAGCGGGCGCATCAACGCCAGCAACCCCTGCGTGACCGGCGACACGCTGGTGGCGACCGGCGCCGGGCTGCGGCGCATCGACAGCCTGCTCGAGGCGCCCTTCGAGGTCGTGGGCGCCGACGGTGAGCTGCACGCGATCGCGCCCGCGTTCGCCACCGGCACGAAGCCCATCTACCGCCTGCGCACGCGCGCCGGCTTCACGCTGCGGCTCACCGGCGACCACCGGGTGCTGACGGCGAACCGGGGCGACGTGCCGGCCTGCGAGCTGACGCGGGACGACGTGCTGCTGCTGCGCGGGGCGGGCTTCGGCGCCGAGGCGCTCGACGAGGGCTTCGCCGAGTTCCTGGGGCTGATGCTCGGCGACGGTTGCCTGATGGGGGCGCAGCAGGCCGCGATGGTCACGCTGTCGCCCGACGAAGAGGCGGTCGCGCAGCGCGTGCACGCCAACCTGATGGCCTTCAAGCGCGCCCACGCCGAGGACGGCCGCGCGGCGCGCGACATCGAGGTGTCGCAGCCCCAGGGCACGCTGCGCCTCGGCACCAGCGCGCGCTGCGTGGTCGAGCCGCTGACGCGGCTGGCCGTGCTGGACGCGGGCAGCCACGAGAAGCGGCTGCACGACGCGGCCTTCGCCCTCGACGCCGCCAGCCAGGCGGCCATCCTCCGGGGCCTGTTCACCGCCGACGGCACCGTGGCCCGCTACGGCGAGAAGTCGCACTACGTGGGCCTCGACAGCACCTCGGAGACGTTGCTGAGCCAGGTGCAGCTCATGCTGCTCGGCTTCGGCATCAAGGCGAAGATCTACCGCGATCGGCGCGTGCTCGGTCAGACCACGGCCCTGCTCCCGGACGGGAAGGGCGGGCGCGCCGAGTACCCCGTGCGCCAGATCCACAGCCTGCGGATCAGCCGCAGCTCGCGCGCCGTCTTCGAGGAGCGCATCGGCTTCCTGCCGGGCAGCGCCAAGGTCGAGGCCCTCGCGCAGCTGAACCGCGAGGTGGCGACCTACGCCGACGCGTTCACCGACCGGGTCGAGAGCCTGACGCTGGTGGGCGAAGAGGCCGTGTACGACCTCACCGAGCCGACCACCCACCACTTCGTCGCCAACGGCCTCGTGGTGCACAACTGCTCGGAGTACATGTTCCTCGACGACACGGCGTGCAACCTGGCGTCGGCCAACCTGATGAAGTTCATGGCCGACGACCACACGCGCTTCGACGTCGAGGCCTTCGAGCACGCCTGCCGGCTGTGGACGGTGGTGCTCGAGGTGTCGGTGGCGATGGCGCAGTTCCCCAGCCGCGAGATCGCGCACCTGAGCTGGCGCTACCGCACGCTGGGCCTGGGCTACGCCAACCTGGGCACCGCGCTGATGGTGCTGGGCATCCCGTACGACTCGCCCGAGGCGACCAACTTCGCCGGCGCCATCAGCGCGATCATGACCGGCGTGGCCTACGCCACCAGCGCCGAGATGGCGTCCGAGATGGGGCCCTTCCCGGGCTTCGGCGAGAACCGCGACTCGATGCTGCGCGTGATGCGCAACCACCGGCGGGCGGCCTACGGCGTGCCGCGGGCGGAGTACGAGGATCTGCACACCATCCCGGTGGGCCTCGACGCCGAGAAGTGCCCCGAGTACCTGCTGAAGGCGGCGCGGGCGGCCTGGGACCGGGCCCTCGAGCTCGGCGAGCAGCACGGCTTCCGCAACGCGCAGTCCACGGTCATCGCGCCCACCGGTACCATCGGCCTGGTGATGGACTGCGACACCACCGGGGTCGAGCCCGACTTCGCGCTGGTGAAGTTCAAGAAGCTGGCCGGCGGCGGCTACTTCAAGATCATCAACCAGTCGGTGCCGCTGGCGCTGCGCAAGCTGGGGTACGCGCCCCAGCAGATCGACGACATCGTGCACTACGTGAAGGGCACCGGCTCGCTCGAGGGCTGCCCGCACCTGGCGCCGGACAAGCTGCGCGAGCACGGCTTCGACGCGCGCACCATCGAGCGCGTGGCGGGGCTCTTGCCCAGCGCCTTCGATCTGTCGATGGTGTTCAACCGCTTCACCTTCGGCGACGAGTACCTCGTCGACAAGCTGGGCATCCCGGCGGCGAACATCGACAAGCCGGACTTCGACCTGCTGGCTGCCCTGGGGCTGACGCGCAAGCAGATCGCCGAGGCCAACGACTACGTCTGCGGCACGATGACCGTCGAGGGGGCGCCGCACCTGAAGGAGCAGCACCTGCCCGTCTTCGACTGCGCCAACAAGTGCGGCAAGCGGGGTCAGCGCTACATCGCCTACCGCGCGCACATCGACATGATGGCGGCGGTGCAGCCCTTCATCAGCGGGGCGATCAGCAAGACGATCAACATGCCGGCGCACGCGACGGTGGCCGACGTGCAGGAGGCCTACCTGCACAGCTGGCGCAAGGGCATCAAGGCCAACGCGCTGTACCGCGACGGCAGCAAGCTGAGCCAGCCGCTGTCGTCGGCGCTGTACGACTTCGTCGAGGACGAGGACGCCAACACCGACGACGCGACGCAGCTGGATCTGCCGGTGGCGGTCGATCGGCCGCACGCGGCGGCCCTGCAGATCGCCGAGCGCATCGTGGTGCGGTACCTGGCGCGCCGGCGGCGGCTGCCCCAGCGGCGCCGGGGCTACACGCAGAAGGCGATGGTCGGCGGGCACAAGGTCTACCTGCGCACCGGCGAGTACGACGATGGCAGCCTCGGCGAGCTGTTCATCGACATGCACAAGGAGGGCGCCGCCTTCCGCAGCCTGATGAACTCGTTCGCCATCGCGGTGTCGCTGGGCCTGCAGTACGGGGTGCCGCTCGAGGAGTTCGTCGAGGCCTTCGTCTTCACGCGGTTCGAGCCCAACGGCATGGTGATGGGCAACGACCGCATCAAGATGTCGACCTCGATCATCGACTACATCTTCCGCGAGCTGGCGGTGACCTACCTGGGCCGCAACGATCTGGCGCAGGTCAGCGAGGAGGATCTGCGCGGCGATCACGTCGGCAAGAAGGACGAGCCGGAGTACACCGAAGAGGTCGTGCTGGCCGAGGGCAGCCCGCTGGGGCCGGCCCCGGTCGCGGCCAACGGCGGGCACGACTCGGCGGGCTTCCACCGCAACGCGACGCCGGCGCCGGGGGCGCCCGCGGGCAAGGCCGCCCAGCCCGTGCTGCACGCGCTGACCACCAGCACGTCGGCCACCAGCGCCGGGCCCAGCGCCCCGATGGCGCGGGGCGCGGGCGGCGGCGCGGCGACCGCGCTGGCGGTGGGGCGGGTGGAGCCGGTGAAGCAGGATCAGGCGAAGGCCCGCGCCCGGGCGCGTCAGCAGGGCTACGAGGGCGATCCGTGCCCCGAGTGCGGCGCCCTGACGCTGGTGCGCAACGGGTCGTGCCTCAAGTGCGTCAGCTGCGGTGGCACCACGGGGTGCAGCTGAGCGACCGCCGCGGGGCGCCCCCACGGCCCCGTGGGGGGTCGCCGCGCCGGGTCGGGGGCGTTGGATGAAGCCGAGCGGCGTTCGATGATGCCGGGGGCCGAGGGATGAGCGCGCGCCGGCGGGGCGTCTCGCGGCGCGTGATCCTCGCGCTGGTGGTCACGCAGAGCCTGGCGCTGGCCGGGCTGGTCTACTGGTGGATTCAGCGCACCCCCGACGCGCCGCGCAATCAGGACGCCTTCGACCAGCTGATGCGCGTCGTCCGCCGGGACGGCGCCGCCGCCGCGGTGCAGGCGCTGGGCGAGGACGTCGTGCGCGCGGGCCTCGAGGCCTGCCACCGCGAGGCGTGCATCGCCGACATCTTCAACGGCGACGAGGCCCGCTGGCGCGCGGTGGTGGACGGCAGCGGCGTGGACCGTTGCGCGGGCTACGCGCACCCCAACTGCACCCGCACCCGCGTCGTGCAGTCGTTGACGCGGGTGCTGCGCGACGCCCACCTGCTGGGCTGCGCCGAGGCAGGCCGGGCGCCGGGTCCCGGCGGCGAGGTGCGGCTGCGCGTCGCCTGCAAGGACGTCACCGAGCAGGTGCGCCTGACCCTGGGCGGCGACGATCGCTTCATCCTGCTGGGCGAGCCCCGCTTCCCCGGCTTCCTGCCCCGGGTCTTCGCGCGGCGCGCGCAGGATCCCGCCGAGCCGCGCTGAGGGGCGCGGCCGAGGCCGCCCGCGGGCGCGGGTGAAACCCGGCCCCGGGGGCGCTCATCCTAGGACAGCCCACCCCCTGCTGGCCCCGGGGGTGACGTGCAAGGGATCCCGATGGCGCCCGCGGTGGTCTAGAATCACGGCGGCGTCCCCGCGTTGGGCGGAGTCGCCGGGCTGGGGCCGAGGTGAGGCGTGAGCAGACCGAAGGATCCGGGTGACGACGATCCGCGGCGGGACGAGAAGACCGAGGTCCTGACGCGGCGGCGGCTGAAGCGGCCGCCCATGTACCGGGTGGTGTTCCACAACGACGACTACACCACGCGCGACTTCGTGGTGATGGTGCTGATGCGCTATTTCCACAAGTCGCACGCCGAGGCCAGCAGCATCATGCTGCACGTGCACACGCGCGGCCGCGGCATCGCGGGCATCTACCCCTACGACGTGGCCGCCTCGAAGGTGGCGCAGGTCGAGCGGCTGGCGCGCCAGCACGAGATGCCCCTGCGGCTGACCATCGAGCCCGAAGACGGCGGGCGCGAAGAGGACGAGTGAGGCGATGGTCGAGCTGACCGAAGAGCTGAAGATCGGGATCGAGGTGGCCCTCGACAACGCCCGCCACCGCCGGCAGGAGTTCGCCGGGCCCGAGCACCTGCTGCTGGCGCTGCTGCACGATCGCGTCACCACCAAGGCCCTGCGCGCCTGCGGGGGCAACGTGAAGCGCCTCGAGGAGGAGCTCGAGACCTACCTCGACGAGCACGTGCCGACGGTGCCCGACCACCTGCCCTTCGAGGTCGCGCCGTCGCTCGGGTTCCAGGAGGCGCTGCAGCGCGCGGTGTTCAACGCCCAGTCGTCCGAGCGCAACGCGGTCGGCGGCCCGCACGTGCTGATCGCCCTGTTCAACCTGCGCGACTGCTACGCGGTGTACCTGCTGAAGAAGCAGGGCATCACCAAGATGGATCTGATGGGCTACGTCTCGCACGGGCGCAGCAAGGGCTTCGTCGAGGACGACGGCGAGGACGAGGCGGTGGGCGCCGACGAGCTCGAGGAGGCCCACTTCCTCGAGGGCGACGACGACGACGAAGAGGGCGGCGGTCCGCCGCCGGCGAAGGCCCTCGACGCCTTCTCGACCAACCTGAACGCCGAGGCCGCCGAGGGCCGCATCGATCCGATGGTGGGTCGCACCGAGGAGCTCGAGCGCACCATCCACGTGCTGAGCCGCCGCCGGAAGAACAACCCGGTGTTCGTCGGCGACGCGGGCGTGGGCAAGACGGCGATCGTCGAGGGCCTCGCCCTGGCGATCCACGAGGGCCGCGTGCCCGATCAGCTGAAGGACGCGGTGATCTACGCGCTGGACGTGGGCGCGTTGGTCGCCGGCACGCGCTACCGCGGCGACTTCGAGAACCGCCTGAAGGCCGTGGTGAAACAGCTCGAGCGCACCGAGGGCGCCGTGCTGTTCGTCGACGAGATCCACACGCTGATCGGCGCCGGCGCGGCCAGCGGCGGGGCGCTCGACGCCTCGTCGATCCTCAAGCCCCTGCTGGCCCGGGGCGTCATCCGCTGCATCGGCGCGACCACCTGGAAAGAGTACCGCAGCATCTTCGAGCGCGATCATGCGCTGGCGCGGCGCTTCCAGAAGGTCGAGGTCAGCGAGCCCTCGGTCGACGACACCATCGAGATCCTGCGCGGGCTGAAGGGCCGCTACGAGGACTTCCACGGCGTCACCTACACCGAGAAGGCCATCGAGGAGGCCGCCCGCCTGGCCGGCCGCTATCTGCACGACCGCCGGCTGCCCGACAAGGCCATCGACGTGATCGACGAGGCCGCCGCCGAGGTGAAGCTGGCCGGGCGCGCCACGGTCGAGGAGAGCGACGTCGAGCGCACGCTGGCGCGCATGGCCAGCATCCCCCCCAAGCAGGTGGCCCAGGACGATCGCGAGCGCCTCGCCGATCTCGAGGCCGAGCTGAAGCAGCGCATCTACGGCCAGGACGAGGCCGTGGTGCAGGTGGCCACCGCGATCAAGATGGCGCGGTCGGGGTTGGCCCACCCCGACAAGCCGATCGGCTCGTTCCTGTTCAGCGGGCCGACCGGCGTGGGCAAGACCGAGCTGGCGCGGGCGCTGGCCGATCTGCTCGGGCTGCAGCTCTTGCGCTTCGACATGAGCGAGTACATGGAGCGCCACACGGTCAGCCGCCTCATCGGCGCGCCCCCGGGCTACGTGGGCTTCGATCAGGGCGGCCTGCTGACCGACGCCGTGGCCAAGGCGCCCCACTCGGTGCTGCTGCTCGACGAGATCGAGAAGGCGCACCCCGATGTCTTCAACCTGCTGCTGCAGGTGATGGATCATGGCTCGCTGACCGACAACAACGGCAAGAAGACCGACTTCCGCAACGTGGTGCTGGTGATGACCAGCAACGTGGGCGCCCGCGATCTGCAGCGCCAGCGGCCCGGCTTCTTCGCCGAGGGCGTCGACCACGGGGGTGACGACGATCGCGCCTTCAAGGAGCGCTTCAGCCCCGAGTTCCGAAACCGCCTGGACGCTCGGGTGAAGTTCGCGCCCTTGCCGGCGACGGTGATGGAGCGCATCGCCCGCAAGTTCGTCGCCGAGCTGGGCACGCAGCTCGCCGAGCGCGGCGTGGTGGTCGAGGCCACCGACGCGGCCATCGAGCGGCTGGCCAGCGAAGGCTACGATCCGCTGAACGGCGCCCGGCCCATGGGGCGCGTCATCCGCGACCGCATCAAGAAGCCCCTCGCCGACGCGCTGCTCTTCGGGCCGCTGAAGGACGGCGGTCGGCTGGTCGTGGACGCCGATCCCACCGACGACACCGCCTTCGCCTTCCGCTTCCCGGACGCGACCGATGGTCCGAAGCCGGCCGCGCCGGAGGGGAAGGATCCCGACGAGGTCTCCCTGGACAAGGCCGACCCACCCCCCGAGTGAATGGCGGGCGGCGCACCCCGTCCGCCCGACCGTTCGCCGGCCCTCGATTGACTTCCGCCCGCCGGCGTGGCTTTCTCCGCAACTCCAGACGCAGATCCGGTCCGAGTCAGTTCAGAGAGGGGGAGAGATGAGGTTCGCACTCGTTGCGCTGTGTGCGCTTTCGCTCGTCGGCACGGCGCACGCCCAGAAGCAGACGCCGGTCAAGCTGAGCGGCACGCCCGACGCCGCCGTCGTCACCGGCGCCAACAGCCTGGCCGACCAGGTGCGCGGCGCGCAGTTCCCTCACATCGTGCGGCGCGATCCGGCGCGGGCGCGGCAGTTCCTGTGGCTGGCCGCGACCCACCCGGAGCCCGAGGTCGTCGCCGCGGCGCTCGACGGCATGGGCCGCACCTTCGCCCGCCGCAAGCACAAGGAGCGCCCGACCGTCGACGAGAACTACCGCAAGGTGGTGCGCGCCCGGCTGGGCTCGAAGGCCGGCGTGGTGCAGATGAACGCCCTGCGCGCCGCGCGGCTGATCATCGGCGACGAGAAGGTGGACGCCGCGACCCTCGGCAAGATGACCGAGATGGCCGAGAAGGGCAGCACCACGGCGCGCATCGCGGCCATCCGCGCGCTGGGCAACGTGCGCGACTTCCAGATCGCCAAGGCGCGCCCGGGCGACGCGAAGGCCAAGGTGGTGCGGGCCATCCTGCCGGCGCTCGCCGCGTCCGACGCGACGCTGCAGGCCGTCGCGGCCGATCGGCTGGGCCGCTCGGCTTATCCCGATCTGCCCGAGCGCGCCAAGGTGCTCGAGGCCGCGAAGCCCCTGCTGACCCACCAGAACCCCGCCGTCCGCGCGACGGCGCTCATGTTGGCCGCCCGCGTCGCCAAGCCGGCCGAGGCGGCCAGCCTGACGGCGCCGGTCATGGCCGCCCTCGCCGACGCCGATCCCTTCGTGCGCGCCGCCGCCGCCGAGGCCGCCGCGACGCTGAAGCTGACCGCCGCCGCCCACGCCCTCGTCGGCCTGCTCGACGACGCGGGCAAGGCGATGGCCGAGCTGCGGCCCAAGGGCCTCGACGGCAAGAAGGACCGCATCGTCCTGCGCCCCGAGACCTCCACCCGCGTCGACGAGGTGGCCCTCTACGCCCTCGAGAGCCTCAGCGCCGGCCTGCCTGCCGCCGCCCGCCACAAGGTGAAGCCCCTCAGCGGGCGCGATCGCGACGCCCGCCGCGGCAAGGCCGTCGAGGCGGCGAAGGCGTGGTACGCCGCCCACAAGAGCGCGCTGCCCCCCGCCCCGGCCGCCGCCGCCCAGTAAGCCCGCTCAGAACATCACGCCCACGCCCGCCTGCACGGTCTGCGGCGCGCCCAGGCCGTGCAGGTCGACGAAGGTGACGTCGTAGTCGACCGTGAAGGCCACGCGCAGGCTGTAGGTGCGGAACAACAGCACGCCGATCCGCCCGAACACGCCCGGCGCCCAGGCCGAGTCGAGCTCGAGATCGTTCGACTCGAGCTGGATGACCTGACCCGCGCTGATCCGGTTCCGCCGCTCTTCGTAGGTCCAGCGCAGGCCGCCCCCGAGGCCGATGAACGGGGCGAAGTCGCCGCGGGTGAGGATGTAGTGCGCGCCGACGTCGATCGCCACCTGCCCGTAGCTCTCGTCCTCGTCCGTCTCGGCCGTGCCGCGCCAGCCCACCCGCGGCTCGATCGCGAAGTCGCGCGCCTCGTACCAGTAGCCCAGGTCGACCAGGATGCCGAAGCCCGACCGGTACGCTTCGCCCACCGGCGTCACGCCGCCGATGCGCAGCCCGAGGCCGCTCTTGCCCTCGCGGCGACGGTCCGGCTCGACCTCGGCGCCGGTGACCGTGCCCAGCTCGACGGTGTCGTCGAGATCGCGGCCGTCGTGGATGGCCTGCGCCATGCGCGAGGCGACCTTCTCGAGATCCTCGACCGCGTCGACGCTCATCCGCTGCTGGCTGAGCGTGCGGCCGGCGGCCGTGTCGATCACCGTCAACGTGACGACGATGTTGCGCCCGAGGCGCGCCAGCCGCCCGAAGACGACGACGCCCGCGCCCACCTCGCCCCCGGCGTCGCGCGCGCAGGGCAGGTCGTTGCAGGCGCGGGGCCCGTCGATGAAGTCGGCGCCGTTGCGCGCGCCCAGCTCGGCGACGAGCAGATCGCGGAAGGTGGCCGCCGCGTCGGGATCCACCCCGCGCGCGTCGAGCGGCAGCACCGTCCAGGCGGGCGCGGCGTGGGCGGCGGCGGGCAGCGTTGCGAGAGCGAACAGCAGCAGGATGCGCACGGCGAGACCCCTCGAGCGGTTCGTGTGTGGCCGGCGCGGCCCACTCGGTCGCGCCGCCATCCACCCGCCGCGCGCCGGCCCGCTGGCCGACGGGCGCCGGTGGGCCCGAGGATGGGCTCGACGGGGCGAGCCGATCAAGCGGCGCGTGGGACCACCGCGAGGGTTGTTCCGAACCGGGCGCATCGGTAGCGTGGGTGCGCCGTCGGGCCGGTCGAACCGAGGGCCGCTCGCTCCGCGCGCGGTCTCGCCCGACACGGACGGCGTCGTTCGGACGGAGGGAGACAGGGCGATGGGCGCCGACGATGCTCCGCCATGGCTGGCCGAGGTGCTGCTCGCGGCGTTGTCCTCCGACCACCCGGGAACGAGCGCGGCGCAGTTCGTCGAGGCGCTGGTGCGGCAGGGCCCCTTCAGCGGCGCGGGCGTCTGGCGCTACGTCGGCGGTCCGCCGACCCTGAAGGTGCGCGTGGGTGACGTCGGCGCGCCGCCGCCCCACAGGCCGACCGCGGATGGCGGCGAGGGCGAGCGTCGCTGGTGGCCGCTCGACGGCGACCGCTTGCTGATCGTCCGGCGCCCCGGCCCCCCGGGGCCCGCGGCGGCCGCCGCGCTGGATCGCGCGGTGCGTGCCTTCGCCTGCCATCTCACCGCCGCCGACGGCAACGCCCGGGCGGCGGCCCGCTACGACGAGCTGCAGCGCGCGCGGGCCGAGCTCGAGCGCTCGCACGCCGCCCTGCGCGAGAGCGAGCGCTTCCTGCATCAGATCGTCGAGAACCTGCCCGACATGGTGTTCGTGAAGCGCGCCGACGATCTGCGCTTCGTGCGGTTCAACCGCGCCGGCGAGCGCCTGCTCGGCTTCGCGCGCGACGAGCTGATCGGCAAGAACGACTACGACTTCTTCCCCGCCGACGAGGCGGACTTCTTCACCGAGAAGGATCGCGAGGTGCTGCGCTGCGGCGAGCTGCTCGACATCCCTTGCGAGGCCATCCAGACCCGCGAGCGCGGCGTGCGCTTCCTGCACACGAAGAAGATCCCCATCCTCGACGACGACGGCGGCGCCCTGTACCTGCTGGGCATCTCCGAGGACATCACCGAGCAGAAGCAGAACCGCGAGGCCCTCGCGCGCACCACCGAGCAGCTCGAGCGCTCGAACGACGAGCTGCGCCAGTTCGCCTCGACGGTCAGCCACGATCTGCAGGAGCCGCTGCGCGCCGTGCGCGCCTTCGCCGAGCTGCTCGCCGAGCACAGCGCCGCGGCGCTCGACGACGAGGCCCGGGAGTGGCTGGACTACGTCGTCCACGGCGCCCGCCGCATGCAGCGGCTGGTGCGCGACCTGCTGGCCTACGCGCGGCTGGGCAACGCCGGCCTGAAGCGCGCCCCGGTCGCCCTCGACGCCGTGCTCGACGGGGTGCTCGACGACCTCGCGCTGCGCGTCGCCTCGTCGGGCGCGCGCGTGCACCGGGGGCCGCTGCCGACGGTCACCGCCGACGAGGTGCAGATGGGGCAGCTGCTGCTCAACCTGGTGGGCAACGCGCTGAAGTTCGCCGGGCAACGGCCCCCCGAGGTCTGGCTCGAGGCGCAGCGGGACGCGGACGGCTGGCGCCTGCGGGTGCGCGACGCCGGCCTCGGCTTCGACGCCGCCGAGGCCCAGCGCATCTTCGAGCCCTTCCGCCGGCTGGCGGGGGCGGGCCGCGACGACGCCGAGGGCACCGGCATCGGTCTGGCCGTGTGCAAGCGCATCGCCGAGCGGCACGGCGGCTGGATCCGCGCCGAGTCGGCGCCCGGCGAGGGCGCCACCTTCGAGGTCTTCTTGCCCGACGTGCTCGACGACGCCGAGGGGCAGCTCGCGCCGCCATGACCATCCCGGCCCCGGATCGGACGCCCCTGCGCGTCCTGCTGATCGAAGACGCCCCGCCCGACGCCGCCCTGGCGCGGCACGCCCTGCGCAGCGACCGCTTCGCCGTCGCCTGGCATCGCAGCCTCGCCGAGTCGGTCCCCGCCCTCGTCGCGCGCGCCGCCGACGTCGTGCTGCTCGATCTCGATCTGGTCGACACGCAGGGCCTCGTCACGCTCGACGCGGTGCGCGAGCTGACCGATCTGCCGGTGGTGGTGCTGTCGGGCCGGGACGACGAGGTGCTCGCGTTGCGGGCGGTGCAGGCGGGCGCGCAGGACTACCTGGTGAAGGGGTCGTCGGTGGCCGCGGTCCTGCCGCGCGCCCTGCGCTACGCCGTCGAGCGCAAGCGGGCGCGCGACGAGATCGAGCAGCTCAACGCCGATCTGGAGGGCCGGGTTCAGGCGCGCACGACCGAGCTCGCCCGGGCCAACCGCGAGCTCGAGGCCCTGTTCCACAGCATCACGCACGATCTGCGCGGCCCCCTGCGCAGCATCCACGGCTTCGCCGAGCTGCTGCACGAGGAGTACGGCGATCAGCTCGACGCCGGCGGGCGCGACTACCTCCACCACCTGCAGAGCGCGTCGCGGCGCCTCGAGGCGCGCTTCGACGGGCTGATGATGCTCGACGCGGTCGGGCGCGCCGCGCTGCACCGCGTGCCGATCGACCTGACCGCGCTGGTGCACGAGGTGGCGCAGACGCTGCCGGGGGGCGAGGCCATCCACGTCGAGCCCGGCCTGGCCGCGGACGCCGATCCGGCGCTCCTGCGCCTGGCCCTCGAGCAGCTGCTGTCCAACGCCCTGGCCTTCGCGGCGCCGGTGGCCGCCCCGCGCGTCGAGGTCGACGTGGATCCGGGCCAGCCGGCCGTCTATCGCGTGCACGACAACGGCGTCGGGTTCGAGCCGGCCTACGCGGGGCAGGTGTTCGAGCCCTTCCGTCGCCTGCACGTGGGCGAGGGGCTGTCCGGGGCGGGGGTGGGCCTGGCGGTCGCCGCGCGGGTCGTGCAGCGGCACGGGGGGCACGTCTGGGCCGAGAGCCGGCCGGGGCACGGCTCGACCTTCTCGTTCACCCTCCGCGCGTGACGCTCAGGACGCGTCGGGCTCGGGCAGGCGCGGCCGGCGGTGGCCGACGATCAGCTTCATGCCCGGGTGCAGCACCTTCTTCCGCGAGATGCGGTTCCAGCGGCACAGGTTCTTGATCGACGTCTTGTGACGGCGGGCCAGGCCGGTCAGCGTGTCGCCGCGGCGCACCTTGCGATAGACGGGCAGCGGGCGGATGGCCGCGAGGCCGTGCTCGCGCACGTACGCGGTGGCGGCGGCGATGGCCTGCGGCGACCGGAAGCGCACGTGCAGGTGATCGGCGTGGCCGCGCAGGTGGCGCAGGATGCCGGTCTTGTTCGCGTGGGGGTAAGAGAAGACGCGGTCGAGCACCTCGGCGGGCACCTTCGCCTTCTCCTTGGCGTAGCGGTACAGGGCGCGCTCGAGTCGGCGGTCGGTGAAGACGTACTCGACCTTGTCATCCGCCAGCAGCGACTCGAGGAAGGTCCACGTGCGGGCCACGTCCAGCGTGCGCGGCGTGGCGCGCTTCAGGCCGTCGGGCGCGCCGTCCACCAGGTAGTAGCCGATGTCGGCGTCGCGGCCCGACTGGTGCGACTTGTGGGGGCGGAAGGGCCCGCCCTGGCGCCGCGAGATGTCACCCACGACCAGCGGGTGGCCCCCGGGGTGGCGGCGCTCGACGGCGTCGACGGCGGCGGCGATGGCCTGCACGGTCTCGTCGGTGCCGTAATTGCTGCGCGCGCGGCTCTTGATGTGGGGGTGGCCCTGCAGGCGGGCGGGGTAGACCAGCCAGCCGCCGTTGGGCGAGCCGATCGACACCGCGGCGGGCTTCTCGGGATCGACCACCGGGGTCGTGGTGTCCTCGGCCGCCTCGTCATCCTGGACGTCGGCCTCCGCGTCCTCGGCCTGCTCGACCGCGGCCAGCTCGGCCTCGAAGCGCGCCTCCATCAGGGCGTCGTCGGGGCCGTGCACCGCGCGCCAGAGCGGGGTCGTCCAGCCGTCCTGCGCCTGGGGCGCCAAGCCGTCCACCACCGTGGGCGTGGCGCCGGCCGGGGTGGCCAGCAGCAGCGCGGCGGTCAGCACCGCTCGTGTGCGATGATTCATACATTCCCCTACCCGAGTGCGGCTCCTGAAGTTTTGCAGAATCACCGGCCGTCGAAAAGGGGTGATGTAGGTTTTTGTGCTCAAGTGTCGGCTCTCGCGCCGACGTTTCGCGGCGGCCCTGCGCCGGCTTCCGTCGTGATCCCGGCGCCTTGCGGCCGCGCGGCCCGCGGCGGTGGCTCACTGCGGCCGCGACGTCGCGACGCGGGCCGGCCCAGGCAGCGCCAGGCCAGCGCCAAGCCCGCGAGCGCCACCAGCCGGGGGGGCAGGGGCCCGCGCAGCTCGGCGAACAGCGGCGTCACCAGCACCAGCGCCAGCGTGGTCGCCCCCCGCAGCCCCAACCAGGTGCGCGCCAGCGTGCCCGCCGGGCGCCCCCAGCCGATCAGCCGCACGGCCGGCCACAGCAGGAACACGTCCAGCGGCACCACCGCCAGCAACAGCCAGTTGTGCTGCATGTCGGGCCAGTCGCTGGTCGCGCCCACCACCGCGAGCACCGTCCCCAGCGCGCCCGCGCCCAGCGCGTAGACCGCCAGCACCGCCCCGCGCCAGCGCGGCCCCAGCCGGCCGATGACCAACGCCATGCCCGCCAGCACGACCGCCAGCACGACCAGGAACACCTGCGCCCGCCGCGGCGATCCCTCGCGCGGATCCGGCCCGGCGCGCGTCAGCAGCACCTCGGGCTCGCCCAGCAGGGGCCGCTCGCCCTCGGCGTCGTTCAGCGTCACCCGGCCGAAGGCCTCGGCGAGGTGGGCCGGCAGATAGGCGCGCTCCCACAGCGTCCGGGGCCGGTCGAGCTCGACCCCCGGCACCACCTCGGTCATCAGCAGCAGCACCGGCTGGCCGGCGTAGGCGGCGCGCACGTCGTCCCGATAGCTGTACTCGGTGTGCGCGTCGCCCACCGCCGCGTAGACCGCGCCGCCGGTCGCCTCGTCGACCAGATCCCGCAGCCAGGTCGCGCAGTTGCGGCGGAAGGTGTCGTAGACGAAGTTCCGCCGCTCGGGCGTCGTGACGTAGGCCAGGCGCTCGGCCAGCCAGGCCGCCTGGGGCGCGGGCAGGTTCAGCGGATACCGCACCACGGTGCGGTCCTCCTTCCGCCAGCGCGCCAGGTTGCGGTCGAAGTTCTGCGGCTTGCCCCAGAACTCGACCCGCCCGGTGAGGAAGTCGCGCACGTAGTTCGGGCGGTCGAAGGACGTGATGCCGAAGTTGTACAGCGTGCCCTGCTCGAGGGGCGTCGACGCGGCGGGCCGCACCAGCATGCCGGCGTGCCCGTAGAGCGTGAACACGTCGTCGCCGGGCCCGACGACCACCAGATCGACGTGCGGCGCGGCCGCCGCGGGGGCGGCCAGGCAGAGGGCGATCAGGAAGGCGATCAGGCGCATGGCGTCCGGGTTGCTGGGGCAGAGGCCGATGGTTACCATGCCGCCCCTCTGAAATCAGCCGGGAGGGCCGACGTGCAGGCCGACCTCATGCAGAAGATCATCTCGCTGTGCAAGCGGCGCGGCTTCGTCTTCCAATCGTCCGAGATCTACGGCGGCCTGCGCAGCGCCTACGACTACGGTCCGCTGGGGGCCGAGCTCAAGCGCAACCTGATGAGCGCCTGGTGGCGCGCGATGGTCAACGGCCGCGAGGACGTCGTCGGCCTCGACGCGTCGATCATCATGCACCCGCGCGTGTGGGAGGCCTCGGGCCACCTGGCCGGCTTCAGCGATCCGCTGGTCGACTGCAAGGTGTGCAAAGAGCGCTTCCGCGCCGACCAGGCCCCCCGCGCCGAGCAGGGCGAGCCGGTCGTCATGACCTTCGCCGACAAGGGCCGCGCCAAGGTGGCCGCCGAGGTCGTCGAGCAGCAGTTCGGGGTGACCCTCGAGCGCCGCGGCAAGGATCTGCACGGCGCCGTCGCCGGCGATCGCGGCTACGTCTGCAAGGTGTGCAACTCGCCGTTCATGAGCGAGGAGCGCCAGTTCAACCTGATGTTCCGCAGCAGCCTGGGCCCGGTCAGCCCGCTGGGCGCCATCGCCAACGCCATCGAGAAGGGCGAGTTCGAGGGCCTCGCGGGCAACGACCTGCGCGCCAAGATCGACGAGGTCACCAAGGACGGCGCGGTGTACCTGCGGCCCGAGACGGCCCAGGCCATGTTCGTCCAGTTCCTCAACGTGCAGCAGTCGATGTCGATGAAGGTGCCCTTCGGCATCGCCCAGATGGGCAAGTCGTTCCGCAACGAGATCACCGTCGAGCACTTCATCTTCCGCAGCTGCGAGTTCGAGCAGATGGAGATGGAGTTCTTCTGCGAGCCGGGCACCGACGACGAGTGGATGTCGTACTGGTGCGACGCCCGCATGAGCTGGTGGCAGCAGTTCGCCAACGATCCGTCGAAGTTCCGCCTGCGCCCGCACGAGCCCGACGAGCTGGCCCACTACGCGAAGGGCTGCTTCGACATCGAGTACGACTACCCGTGGGGCTGGGGCGAGCTCGAGGGCATCGCCAACCGCACGGACTACGACCTGAAGAAGCACGCGCAGTACAGCGGCGCCAAGCTCGAGTACTTCGATCCGCAGCAGCAGAAGAAGTTCGTGCCCTACGTCATCGAGCCCGCCGCGGGCGCGACGCGCGGCGTGCTGGTGTACCTGCTCGACGCCTACCACGAGGAGACCGTCGAGGGCGCCAAGGGCCCCGAGACGCGCGTGGTGATGCGCTTCCACCCGCAGCTCGCGCCGATCAAGGTGGCGGTGCTGCCGCTGGTGAAGAAGAACGAGATGCCCGAGAAGGCGCGCGAGGTGGTGCAGGCCTTCCTGGCCCGCGGCATCGCCGCCAGCTACGACGAGCAGCACGCCATCGGACGCCGCTACCGCCGCCACGACGAGATCGGCACCCCCTGGTGCTTGACGATCGACGGGCAGACGATGGAGGACGGCAGCATCACACTGCGCGACCGCGATACGATGGAGCAGCGTCGCATCTCGATCGACGACGCGGTGGACGAGATTCAGCGGCTGCTCGCCGCCGGTTGATGCAACCGGGCGGGGCGCCGCGGCCTCTCCTCCACGAGGAGGACCGCATGTTCCGCACGGCCTGGACGCTCACGCACCTGCGCGGTATCCCGCTTCGGCTGCACGTGTCGCTGCTGCTGGTGGTGCCCTTCATCGCCACCTCGGTGGCGGCGCGCGACCTCCCCTTCCTGCTCTATCGTCTGGGCGTCGACCCCACCGCCCTGACCCTGCCCCCGCTGGCCCTCGGCCTCGCGGTCGCCCTCGCCCTGTTCGCGGGCGTCCTGCTGCACGAGCTGGGGCACGCCTTCACGGCGCTGCGCTACGGCGCGCGCGTGCGCGCGATCACCTTGATGGTGCTGGGCGGCGTCACCGAGATCGACCACCCGGACGCCACCGCCCGCCAGCGCTTCTGGACCGCCCTCAACGGCCCGCTGGTCAGCTTCGCGGTCGGCGCCGCCGCCCTCGGCCTGAGCCGCATCCCCGGCCTGCCCCTCGACGTCGTCGTGGTCGCCCTGATCGTCGGCCTGCTGAACCTCGTCATCGCCGTCTTCAACCTGCTGCCGGCCTTCCCCCTCGACGGCGGCCGCGTCCTGGGCGCCGTCCTCGAGCGCTGGCTGAGCCCGGATCGCGCGGTCGACGTCGTCGCCGGCCTGGGCCGCGTGGTCGCCATCGGCCTGGTCGTCTGGGGCGTCGCGGTGCACGGCCTGATGCTGGTGCTCATCGGCGCCTTCGTCTTCTTCGGCGCCGGGGCCGAGCGGCGCGCGCGTCGGCAGCGCCTGGCCGTCGAGGGGCTGACCGCCCGGCAGGCGATGGTCACGCGCGTGGCCACCGTCCCGCCGGATCTGCGCGTGGCGGGCGTCGCGCGGCACATGCTGCTGCAGGCGGCCCAGGCGGCGCTGGTGCGCGATCTCGACGGCGTGCGCGGCGCCCTGCAGGTGACCGACCTTCGGGCGGGCGCCGGCGAGCGCGCCGGCGACCTCGTCGACGGCGAGCCCCTCTTCGTCAACGTCGACGATCCCCTCGACGACGTGGTCCGCGCGATGCGCGATCGCGAGCGCCCGGCCATCGTGCTCGACCACTTCAACGCCGTCGCCGGCGTCGTCACCACCGTCGAGGTGCGGCGCGCGGCGGGCCTGAAGGCGCTGGCCGACGCCGACCTGCCGTCGGCGGACGCGCCGGCCCTCGGCCGCCCCGGCGCCAGCTGGAACGGCTGACACCCGCGCGGGCGCGCGCAGTCGCGTCGGACTCCCGCCGCGTGTAGGCTGCGGATCGCCGCCGCGAGGAGGACTCCGATGGTGCAGCTGAACGTCGACGGGGCGGTCGCCCACGTCGAGCTCGATCGCCCCGACAAGCTCAACGCCATGGACCCCGCCTTCTTCGAGGGCATGGTGACCGTGTTCCGCGACATCGACGCCCGCGCCGAGGTGCGCGCGGCCGTCATCTCGGGGCGCGGCCGGGCCTTCACCGCCGGCCTCGACGTCTTGGCGATGATGCCCAAGCTGCCCATCCAGCCCGGCCCGCCCGACGGCGCGCGGCAGGGCCGGCTGCATCAGCTCATCCGCGATCTGCAGCAGGCCTTCCTGGCGGTCGAGCGCTGCCGCGTGCCGGTCATCGCGGCCATCCACGGGGCGTGCATCGGGGGCGGCGTCGATCTGATCACCGCCTGCGACGTCCGGCTGGCCTCGGCCGACGCCCGCTTCGGCGTGCGCGAGACCAAGATGGCCATCGTCGCCGATCTGGGCACGCTGCAGCGCCTGCCGGCCATCGTCGGCCCGGGCATCGCGCGCGAGCTGGTGTTCACCGGCCGCGACTTCGACGCCGCCTACGCCGAGCGCATCGGCCTGGTCAACCGCGTGCTGCCCGACGCCGAGGCCGTGAAGCGCGAGGCGCTGGCCCTGGCCGCCGAGATCGCCGCCAACCCGCCGCTGACGGTGCAGGGGGCCAAGCGGGTGATGAACGAGGCCCAGCGCGCCGACATCGACCGCGGCCTCGAGTACGTCGCCACCTGGAACGCCGCCCACCTGATCACCCAGGATCTGGGCGTCGCCGTGGCGGCCTTCGTGTCGAAGCAGACCCCGGAGTACGAAGGCCGGTGAGCGCGGCCCCCCTCGATCCGGCCCGCCTGGACGCCATCTTCGACGAGTTCGAGGAGCTGAGCCGCGAGCTGGTCGGCCTGCAGCGCCAGGTGGCGGCCGTGCACGCCGATCTGGCCCTGCTGCCCGATCGCGCGGGCGAGCGCACGCTGGACGCGCTGCGGGCCGAGCGGGACGAGAAGCTGATGCGCTGGGCGACGCTGGCCCTGGCCTGGCGGCTCGAGGGCGGGCGCATCGTCCTGGAGGATCCCGACGAGACGGTGCACGAGCGCGTCGACGGCGCGGCGCCCCAGACCTCGCCGGTGGGGGCCGTCCCGCTGGCGGGCGGCGGCGACGACTCGCTGGAGTCGTCGCCGGACGACGACGAGGAGGAGGACGAGCTCGACCTGTCGATCCTCGACAGCGTCGTCTTGGGGCCCAGCTGGGCCCAGGGCGAGGGCGTCGGCGTCGTGCCCTTCGACGTCGACGCGGCCCACGGCATCATCGAGCGCGTGGGCGAGCCGCGGGCCGAGCTGACCGACGACGAGCTGCTCGACGAGGCCGCGCAGGTGGATCGCGAGGTGATGCGCTGCGCCGACTGGTCGGGCTTCCCGCGCGCCATCCAGCAGGCGCTGCTGGGCCTCTTCGCGTCGCGCCTGCGCCGCCTGCAGGACGACACCAGCTCGCAGCTGCGCTCGCTGCTGGCGCTGCAGCTGAAGAAGGACTTCGCCAAGCTGACCCAGTTCTCGAACGAGCACCAGCCGGGCTGGATCACCGGCCTCAGCCGCAGCCACCGGCCGGAGAGCGGCAGCTGGGTGGGCGACGCCGAGTTCTGGTGGAACGCGCTGCGCCGCGAGCTGGGCGGCTTCGCGCTCGACGCCGAGCGGGCGGCGCTGAACCCCGAGGTGGCGCTGCGCGAGCTGGCCGTCGTGGTGGGCGAGGAGGTCCCCAGCCCCGTGCGCGTGCGCCGGGCCGCGACCCGCGCGCTGAACGCCGGGGTGCAGCCCGAGGACGTCCGGCTCGCGCGCCTGCTGGTGGGCCACCTCGACGCGCTCAGCGGCGACAAGGCCCTCAAGCGCCTGCGCCGCGCGGTGCGCCAGGCCGAGGCCAGCGAGGCCGAGGCCTCGATCGAGATCGTCGACGAGGACGAGGGCGACGCCGCGCTGCCCGCCGACTGGCCGTACTTCGAGCGCACGCGCGGGCGGGTGGCGGTGATGGTGGGGGGCGAGGTGCGCGAGCCCGCCCGCGCCCGCATCGAGGCGGCCTTCGGCTTCGAGTCCGTCGAGTGGATCAGCGGCTGGGACATCCGCACGGTGCAGAGCCTCGGCGAGCGCGTCGGCAACGGCGGCGTCGACTTCGTCGTCCTGCTCGCCCGCTTCATCAGCCACAAGGTGACCGACATCCTCATGCCCCCGCTGCGCGACGGCGACGTCGACTGGGTGATGGTGCGCCAGGGCTACGGGGTCAACCAGCTGCGCATGGCGATCGAGCGCTACCTGGGCGAGGGCCGCGCGACCGGCAGCTGAACCCGCCGGGCGGGCCCGGGAATTTTTTTGGCCGCCGACAGAACTTCTGTGGGGGGCGGGCGTTCGAAGGGCCATACCTCGAACCTCGGAGACCCCCATGAAGCGCACCGCCCTCGTCGCCCTCGCCGCCGCCACCGCCCTCGTCGCCACCACCTCCGTCGCCAGCGCCTGCGCGATGCGCAAGCGCCCGGTCGTCGCCGTCGTCGCCCAGAACACGCTGCAGCAGGCCGAGGCCGCCGAGGCCCGCGGCGAGCTGCGCACGGCCATCCGGCTGTACGAGCGCGCGATGAACGCGGCCGGGCCGGCGGCCTCGCGGGCCAAGGCGGCGCTGCGGGCGGGCCTGCTGCACGCCAAGGCGGGCAAGGCGGCCCGGGCCAAGGCGCGCTTCGCCCGCGCCGCCGAGCTGGCCCCGGACGGCCCGGCCCTGCGCGCGGTGGCCGCGGCCCAGCGCGGCGCCGGCGATCTCGAGGGCGCGCGCGGCGCGCTGACCCGCGCGCTGTCGATGGACGGCGTGAAGGCCGCCGACGTCCACGCCGAGCTCGCGGTGCTCGAGGTCGAGGCGGGTGATCGCGCCGCGGCCGAGCGCCACCTGACCCGCGCCCGCATCGGCGGCGCCTCCGCCGAGGCGGTGGTCGCGGCCGAGCGCGCCCTGGGCGGCGAGCAGGTGAACGTGGCCAACGCTGACGTGGCGCCCCTGCGCCTGTAATCTCCCCCCATGCACCGCCCCGCCCGTCGCCTGCCGCTGGTCCTGCTGCCCCTGTTGTTCGCCGCCGGCCCCGCGCGGGCCGACGCGGCCCCCCTCGGGCCGGCCGCCGAGCGGGGCCGCGCTGTCATCGAGCGGGCCCAGTGCAACCGCTGCCACGCCATCACCCACGTGAACGGCGACCGCGGCGTGCCCGCCGCCGATCGGGCCATGCACTGCGTCGACTGTCACCGATGGATCCTGGGCACCAAGGGCGATCCGGCCGCCATCGCGCGGCAGCGCGCCGACTTCCCCGACTGGGATCGCTACCTCGAGAACATCGTCCACTTCACCCGCCTGCCCGATCTGGGCACGCTGACCCGACGGGTGCACCCGGGCTTCGTGCGCCGGTTCCTCGACGCGCCGTTCGACCTGCGGCCGCACCTCGAGACGTCGATGATCCCGCTGCGGTTGACCGCCGCCGAGAAGGACGACGTCGTCGCGTACCTCGCGGCCCTCAACGGGGCCGATGCCGGCGCCCCCCTGGCCACGACCCCGGCGCCGCCGCCGGCGCGGGTGGAGGCGGGGCAGGCGATCTTCGTCGCGCGCGGGTGCCCGACCTGCCACCGGGTGGGGGGGCTGGCCCTCGGCGCCGCGTTCGACGCGGCCTTCTACGCCGCGATGAAGAAGGCGGTGCCGCCCGGCGACGTGGCCGCGCCCGTGCTGACCGCGCCCGACCTGCGCTGGGTGCGCGAGCGCATCCCGCGCGCGACGCTGGTGCGCTTCATCGAGCACCCCCAGGCCGTCGATCCGCAGAGCGCCATGCCGAAGCAGGCCCTGCGGCCGGGTGACGCCGAGGCGATCGCCGACTTCCTGCTGCACGCGCCGCTGAAGACGGGGCCCGCGCCGCCGGCCCGCGCGCCCGACGTCCCGCTGCTGGCGCGCAAGGTGACCTACGACGAGGTGTTCGACGAGGTGCTGGGCAAGATCTGCGTGCACTGCCACATGCACCCCGAGAGCAACAACGGCGACGGCGGCGCGGGCAACACCGGGGGGCTGGGCTTCGCCGGCCTGAAGCTGGATCTCGAGACCTACGCGGGCTTGAAGCGGGGCCTGGTGCGCGACGGCGCGCGGCGCTCGGTGCTCGAGCCGGCCGCGCCGGGCGAGCCGCCGCTGCTGCTCGAGGCGCTGCTGCGGCGGCACCGCGAGGCCGGTCGAGATCAGCGGACCGTGGATCGGCTCGACGGGGCGCTGGGCCACGGGCCGGATGCCTCACGGCCGGGCATGCCGCTCGGCCTGCCGCCCCTCGGGGTGGGGCAGCTCTCCCTCGTCAAGACCTGGATCGCCCAGGGCGCGCCGGGACCGATCGCGCCGCGCTGAGCGCGTCCCCGGCGCCGCGGCCGGCCGCGCACGGGATCGGACGGTGTTTGGACCCAGCTTGGACGAACGTTGTCCAATGTGACTCGTTGCGTTCCGGGGCAGCTGTCCCAGATTGCCACGGTTCATTCTTCGTAAAACGTTGAGCGAACGTGGGTCAAGGGTTGGCCCGGGCCTTGCGTACGGGGGTGGGCGAACTTCCAGCGAGGCTTCCCGATGATCCACGCCAGCGAGCAGACCGACACCATGACCCCCGAGCACGAGGCCGCACTCGTGGACCGCGCGCAGGGCGGCGACCACCGTGCCCTCGATCAGCTGCTCGAGGCGCACTACCAGCGCATGTACTACCTGGCCCTGAAGGTGACCCGGAACCCGACGAAGGCCGAGGACGTCACGCACGACGCCTGCACGCAGGTGCTGCGCCGCATCGGCCAGTTCCGCTCCGAGGCCCGCTTCGGCTCGTGGGTCAGCCGCATCGTGGTCAACTGCGCGCTGCTGCGGCACCGCAAGGAGAAGCGCATGGTGCCGACCCCCGAGATCTACTCGCCCGCCGCCGTCGCCAACGAGCCGGCCCCCGAGCGCCTGGCCAGCGATCGCGAGCTGCTCGACCTGACCGACCGCTTCCTCGACCGCCTGCGCGACGGTGATCGGCAGCTGTTCGTCCGCCGCTTCGTCGATGGTGTGTCGCTGAAGGGTTTGTCCAAGGAGACCGGGCTGTCGCTGCCCGCGCTCAAGAGCCGCTTCCACCGCGCCCGCCTGCAGCTGCGGGCCGAGCAGCGCCGCATGCGGTGGGGTCAGGTCGGCGCCTGAGGCGGCGGCCGGTGGCAGACACTCGTGTGTCGCGGGCAGGCCGCCGATAGAGTGCCTGTGGCGGCTGCGTCGGGCCGCGGTGAGCAGGAGACCCGGTCGTGGCCGAGACGCCCCTCACGAGCGCTCAGCAACTCGCCCAGATGGTCGCGGCCTTGGGCGTCGTCGTCTACGAGGCCGACGCGCGGGGCCACCTGCGCTGGGTCTCGGACAACGTCGAGGCGGTGTTCGGCGTGCCTCGCGCCGATCTGCTGGCCTCGCCCCTCGAGGCCCTGCGGCGCGTGCACCCCGTCGACCTGCCCGCCGTCGCCGACGCCCGCCAGCGGCAGCTGGCCGTGGGCGGCACCTTTCGTGTCGAGTACCGGCTGCGCAGCGCCGACGGCGCGTGGCGCTGGGTGTCCGATCACGGGCGCCGCTCGCCGGACGACCCCGACCGGGTCATCGGGCTGGTCGCGGACGTCGACGAGCGGCGCACGCTGACCGAGCAGCTGCTGGCGGCCCAGCGCAACGAGCCCGTCGTGCGCCTCACCCGCGGCGTCGCCCACGCCCTGAACAACGAGCTCACCACCATCCTCAGCTTCACGCACCTCGCCGAGGGCGATCTGCCCGAGGACTCGGTCGTCGGCGCCGATCTCGCCGAGGTCCGGGGCGCGGCGGATCGGGCGGCCTCGCTGGTGCGTCACCTGAGCGCCGTCGCCCACCGCGTGGCCGAGCCGCCCACGCTGGTCGATCTCGCGGACGCGCTGCGTAGCCTCGACCGGCTGCTGCGCTGGACCCTGGGCGAGGACGTCGAGTTCACGCTGCTGCTCGACGACGACGTCCCGCCGGTCTTCGTGTCGCGCGTGCACGTCGAGCAGCTGGTGCTGAACCTGGTGCTCAACGCGCGCGACGCCACCGGCGCCGAGGGGCACATCGTGGTGTGCCTCGACCGGGTCGACGGGGGCGCGCGCCTCGTCGTGCGCGACGACGGCGAGGGCATGACCGAGGCGGTGCTGGCCCACGCCTTCGAGCCGCTGTTCACCACGAAGGGGCCCGCGGGCACCGGCCTCGGCCTGCCGATGGTGCGCGAGATCGTCGAGCTGGCGGGCGGGCGCCTGGCGGTGGACAGCGCGCCCGGCGCGGGCACCACCTTCGAGGTCGTCCTGCCGCCGGCCCCGGCGAAGGCCCGCCGGAGCAGCGCGATCCCCCCCGAGCCGTCCCCGGTCGTCGCGGCGCGCGGGCACGCGCTGGTGGTGGAGGATCAGCCCGAGCTGCGGCGGCTGATGGCCCGGCTCCTGCGGACGGCGGGCTTCGACGTGCGGACGGCGCACTCGGCGGAGCACGCGATGGCCGGCCTCGCCTCGGCGCGCGCGCCCGACCTGCTGGTGACCGACGTGGTGCTGCCCGGCCGCAGCGGGGTCGAGCTGGTCGAGGCCATGGCCAACGCCGGCCTCAGCCCCGCCCTGGTGCTGGTGTCGGGGTACGTACACGAGCGCTCGCCGCCCGGCGACGTGGGCCGCGCCTGCGTCTTCCTGCCCAAGCCCTTCGGCCCCACCGATCTGCTCGACGCCATCGAGCAGGCGCTCGCTTGATCCCGCCCCGCGGTCGCGCTCGGCCGCGCGGCGCCGGACGCAAGAGCGCGACCTGACGGGCGTCCGGGGACTCAGGTTGACGAAGTTGTCAGCCGAATGTAGCGTGCAACATGGTCAACAGGGGGCAAACGGATGTCGAGCGCGGCCACGGCCCGTGGTGAGGATCCGGGTGAACGAAACGAGGTCGAGATGCTGGTCAAGGAGATCGCAGAACATCGCGGCGACGCGCTGCAGACGGCCTTCGCCACCCGGGCCCTGCGCGCGGTGGCGAACCTGATCGCCGATCTCGAGCAGAGCGCCCTGCGCTCCGCGGTCAGCGCGCCGTCCGACCTGGGCGCGCTGCTGCAGGCGATCGGCAGCGAGGGCGCGCTCGATCGGATGCGACAGGCCGATCCCCTCGCCGCCGCCCGGCTGCGCGGCGTGCAGGCGCGGCTGCGGCTGCTCGAGATGGAGGGCGGCGCGCTGGGCTCGACCGCCGTGGCCGAGCTGCTGGGCATCTCGCGGCAGGCGGTGGACAAGCGGCGCCGCTCGGGTCACCTTCTCGCGATCGACCGGCCGCGGCACGGCTACGCGTACCCGGCCTGGCAGTTCACGGAAGGGGGCGTGCTGACGGGGCTCGGCGCGTGCCTCGACGCGTTGCGGGACCACGATGCCTGGATGCAGCTCAGCTTCTTCCTCACCCCGGCCGGCGCGCTGGGCGACGAGGTGCCGCTCGCGGCGCTCCGCCGAGGCGAGGTGGAGCGCGTCCTGCGCGCCGCCGCGCTGTACGGGGAGCATGGCGCCGGGTGATCCCCGCCCCGCGCGCCTCGGCGCCGCCGCCGGCGACCCACCCGGCGGCCGGCCGCCGGGCCCCCATCCGCCTCCGCCCGCCGATCTGTCCGAACGTCCGCTGCTGCTGCGCGTGTGGCAGGGCCCGTGGCTGAGGGTGCACCGCGCCGTGCGCGATCCGCTGCACTTCGGCCGCTCGCGCAACAACCGCTTCGACGATCCGCGCGGCGAGTTCGGCGTCCTGTACCTGGGCGCCGACTTCGAGGGCGCCTTCGTCGAGACCTTCGGCCGCGTGGTCGCGGACGCGCCGAGGCTGGTGTCGGGCCGCGCCTTGGGCGACCGGTTGCTGACCCCGATCGACTTCGACGCGCCCCTGCGCCTGGTCGACCTGTCGGGGCCGGGGCTGGGCCGGCTGGGCGCCGACGCGCGGCTGTGCGCCGGCGACTACCGCGCCGCGCAGGCGTGGAGCCGCGCGCTGTGGGCGCACCCCGAGGCGCCCGACGGTCTGCTGTACCGTTCGCGCCACGATCCGTCGCGCCTGTGCGCCGCGGTCTTCGAGCGCGCCGCGCCGCGCGCGCGGGTGCGCCCAGGCGTCAGCCTGGTCGCCTTCGATCTGCGCCCCCACCTGGCGGGGGTGCTGGATCTGTACGGTCTGGGCCTGGTCGACTGAACGGTCGGAGGACGACGCGGCGATGATCCAGTTCCCCGAGCTCAACCGCGACGCGCGCGCCTCGCTCGAGGCCGAGGGCCAGTTCCCGGGCGCGTGGGAGACGATGGCGCAGCTCGAGCGGGTGGCCGACACCGCGTTGGCCCGCCTGCGCGCGCGGCGCACCGAGCTGGCCGCGGGCGGCCCGGCCACCCTGCGGGCGCTCAGCCTCGTCGACCGGCTGCTGTGGACCGAGCGCGTCGAGTACCTCGACCGCGACGACGTGTCCGACGCCCGCAAGCAGCGCATCGTCCACGCGCTGCACCGCATGAACCAGGGGCTGCTGTCCTATCACCGCTTCCTGCATCACCTGCGGCCCGCCATCGAGCACGTCGCGCGCCGCGAGCGCCGGCCCGCGCGCGTGCTCGAGCTGGCCTCGGGCTCGGGCGAGTTCACGATGGCCCTCGGGCGCCTGGCGGGGCGCAAGGGGCTGCCGGTGCGGGTCACGGGCAGCGACATCGTGCCGGCCTACGTGGCGGACGCGAACATCCGCGCCCAGGCTCGGCGGCTGCCGGTCCGCTTCGTCGAGCTGAACGCCTTCGATCTGCTGTCGACGCTGACCCCGGGTGACTTCGACATCTGCTTCATCGCCCAGTCGATCCACCACTTCTCGCCGGGGCAGCTTGCGATGATGGTGGCCCAGGCGGGGCTCGCGGGCGCGCGGCACTTCGTCGGCATCGACGGGCGGCGCAGCCTGCTGATGGCGGTGGGGCTGCCCCTGTTCACGGCGCTGTCGCTGCAGCGCGACTTCGTGCACGACGCCGCCATCACCGCGCGGCGCTTCTACAGCGAGGCCGAGCTGGCGCTGATCGCCGACATCGCCGCGCCCGGCGCCGACGTCAGCGTCGAGCGCGCCGAGCCCGGCTACTCGGTGCTGCACGTCCGCTATTGAGCCCGCCCGACGTACAGGTGGGCCGCGCCGAAGGTCATGCGGTGCACCTCGACGTCGCGCAGGCCGGCGGCGCGCATCAGCGCGGCGAAGGCGTCGGGCGGCGGGAACGCGGCGACCGACCGCTGCAGGTAGCGGTACTCCTTCGCCCCCGACAGCCAGGCGCCCAGACGCGGCACGACGTGGTGCACGTGGAAGCGGGCCGGGGCGAAGGCCGGCTCGGCCAGCTCGAGGAGGGCGACGGGGCCCCCGGGGGCCGTCACGCGCGCCATCTCGCGCAGGCCGGCGAGGCGATCGGGCACGTTGCGGATGCCGAAGGCGATGGTGCAGCCGGCGAAGGTGGCGTCGGCGAAGGGCATCGCCTGGGCGTCGCCCTCGGTGAGGGTGACCCGGTGCGCCAGCCCGCGTTCGGCGATCTTGGACTGGCCGACGCCGAGCATGCCCGCGCTGGGATCGAGGCCGACGACGGTGGTGGACGGGTGGGCGTCGGCCAGGGCCAGCGCGACGTCGGCGGTGCCGGTGGCGACGTCCAGCAGCGCGCCGGCGTCGGGCATCGCGTCCACCAGGCGGCGGCGCCAGCCGCGGTCGAGCCCGAAGCTCATCAGGCGGTTCAGCAGGTCGTAGCGGTGCGCGATGCGGTCGAACATCGCGCCGCTGCCGTCGGCGGCGCTCATCGGTGGGCCTCCAGGGTGGCGGTCAGGGCGACCAGCGCGGCCGCGTCGAGGGCCTGCGGCCCGTCGCTGCGGGCGGCGCCGGGATCCGGGTGCACCTCGATGATCACGCCGTCCGCCCCCGCGGCCAGCGCGGCGGCCGCCAGCGGGACGACCAGATCGCGCCGCCCCGCCGCGTGCGACGGATCGACCAGCACGGGCTGGCGGTAGGCGTGCTTCAGCAGCGCGACGGCGCCCAGGTCGAGCAGGTTGCGCGTCTCGGGATCGAAGCCGCGCACGCCCCGCTCGCAGAAGACGACGGTGCCGGCGCCCGCGGTCAGCAGGTGCTCGCCGGCCAGCAGCCACTCCTCGACCGTCGCGGCCATGCCCCGCTTGAGCAGCACGGGCTTGCCGGCGGCGCCGACGGCGCGCAGCAGGGCGAAGTTCTGCATGTTGCGCGACCCCACCTGCAGTACGTCGGCGACGGCGGCGACCGCGTCGACGTGCTGCTCGCCCAGCACCTCGGTGACCACCGCCAGGTCGTGCGCGTCGGCGGCGGCGCGCAGCCAGCCCAGGGCGGCCCGGCCGTGGCCGTCGAAGGCGTAGGGCGACGTCCGGGGCTTGAAGGCGCCGCCGCGCAGGGCGGTCGCGCCAGCGGCCGCGGCCAACGCGGCGGCCGCGTGGGCCTGCTCGGGCGACTCGACGCTGCAGGGGCCGGCCACCAGCAAGGGCGCGCCCCCGGGCAAGGGGACCGCGGCACCTGCCTGCGCGTCCACGCGCGGGTGGGGGGAGGGCGCGCGCCACACGTCGGCGACGCCGGGCAGGGCGCGCAGGGTCGCGAGGGCCGCGGGCGCCGAGTGGGGCTCGACGCGCAGCCCGCGCGCGGCGCCGTCGGCGTCCCGGAGGCGCGTGGTCCAAAGCCCGAGGCCCTTGAGCGCGGCCTCGACCGCGACGACGTCGGCGTCCGGGCGCAGGGTGATCAGCATCAGGTCCTCCTCGCGAGGGCGGCGTCGACCACCGCCTCGAGCGCCGCGCGCGGGGCGCCCTCGGGCAGCGTGGCCAGGCGGCGCCGGGCGCGCGCACCATAGCGCGAGGCCTCGGCGCGGGTGTCGTCCAGGGCCCCGGTGGCGCGGACGGCGTCGACCAGCGCCCGGGCCTCGGCCGGCGGCACGTCGCCGTCGGCGGCCGCGAAGGCGCGCATGCGCGCGGCCAGCGTCGGCGCGCGCTCGGCGGCCAGCACCAAGGGCCAGGTCAGCTTGCCCTCGCGCAGATCGGCGCAGGTGGTCTTGCCGGCGTCGCCCTCGAGATCGATCACGTCGTCCACCAGCTGGAAGGCCATGCCCAGCGCGTCGCCCACCTCGCCGAGGGCGACCACCGAAGACGCCGGCAGCCCGCCCAGGGTCGCGCCGGCCTCGAGCGCCCAGCGGAACAGCACGGCGGTCTTGCCCTGCACCACCTCGAGGTAGGCGTCGCGGTCGGGCTCGAAGCGGCCCCGCCGCGCCAGCTGCAGGGCCTCGCCGGCGACCATCGCGCCGATGACGTCCAGCAGGCTGGCCAGCAGCGGCGCGGCGCCGGTGGTGCGCACACGCTGCAGCGCGTCGACCAGCAGGTGGTCGCCGCCCAGCACGCTGGCGGCGTTGCCGTACACGACGCGCGCGGTGGGCGCGCCGCGGCGCGCGTCGCCCAGATCGATCACGTCGTCGTGCAGCAGGGTGGCGCTGTGCACCAGCTCGCAGGCGACGGCCACCGCGCGCACGGCCCCGTCGAAGGGCCGGCCGCCCAGACGCGCGGCCAGCATCACGCACAGCGGTCGCACGCGCTTGCCCGGCGCGGCCAGCAGGTGGCGCGCGGCCCGCCAGGCCAGATCGCGCCCGCCCGCGCCGACGTCGGCCAGGTCGCGCTCGAGATCGGTGAGATCGGCCGCCAGCCAGTCCCGCAGCGCGCTCAGGCGCGACGCCACGTCGGCGGCGCCGTGCAGGCGGCTGACCCGGCCGAGCGGCTCGAGCACCGGGTGCCCCGCCGGCTCGGTCGCGGGCGCGCGCGCCAGGCTGCTATGTTCGCTCATCTCGCGTCCTCCGGGAGAGGTTCATGGCCTTCGAGCACCGCGTCACCGCCCGCTTCCACGAGGTGGATCGCGCGGGGATCGTGTTCTTCGGGCGCGCCTTCGAGTACGCCCACGTCTGCTTCGAGGAGATGCTGGCGGCCGCCTTCGGCGAGGTGGCCACCATCTTCGACCGGCACGGCTTCGGCATGCCGCTCGTCCACGCCGAGGCCGACTACACCGCGCCCACGCGGCAGGGCGACCGGCTGATCGTCCGGCTGACCGTCGAGCGCGCGTCCGAGCGGTCGGTCACCTTCGCGTACGCCATCGTCGGCGAGGACGGGCGCCCGCGCGTCACCGTCCGGCTGGTGCACGCGTTCGTCGACTTCGCCGACTTCCGCAAGCTGCCCATGCCCGCGGTCTTTCGCGACGGCCTGCGCCGCCTCGACCTGCTGCCGGACGGCTGAGGCGTCGACCTTGCCGAGCGCCGTGCGCGGCAGCGCGTCCGAAAAGACGATGCGATCCGGCACCTTGTAGCGCGTCAGCCGGGCCCGGACGTGCGCCCGCAGGGCGGGGGCGTCCACCGATCCGTCGGCGACCACCAGCGCCGCCGGGCGGCTGCCCCAGCGACGGTCGGGCACGCCCACGACCGCGGCCGCGCGCACCGCGGGGTGCGCCTCGAGGGCCGCGGCGATCTCGGCCGGATCGAGGTTCACGCCGCCCGAGATGATCAGGCCGTCGGCGCGCCCATCGACGGTGACGCGGCCGTCGGCGTCGATCCGGCCTCGGTCGCCGGTCACCAGCCGGCCGCCCGGCGCCAGCGGGCCCTCGACCACCAACCGCCCGGCGTCGTTGCTCCGCACGCGCGCGAAGGGCAGGGGGGCGCCGACGTCGGGGCCGCCCTCGCCGGGCGCGGCGGTGCACACCTGCGAGGCCGTCTCGGTGAGGCCCCAGGTGGGGGCCACCGGCACGCCGAGGGCGCGGGCGCGGGCGTGCAGGGCGGGATCGAGCGGGCCGCCGCCCACCAGCACCACGCGCAGGGCGGCCGGAAAGGGCCGCGCGGGGCGGGCGTCGAGCACCTGGGCCAGCAGCGGCGGGGTGAGCGACACCTGCGTCACCGCGCCCCCGTCGAGCCGGCCGGCGACCGCGCGGGCGTCGAAGGGCAGCGCCACCTCGGCCGTGGTGCCGTAGGTCAGGCAGCGCAGCAGGACCGAGGCGCCGCCGACGTGGTGCGGGGGCAGACAGCCCAGCCAGCGGTCGGCGGGATCGTGGCCCAGCCGCAGCGCGCTGCCGAAGGCGCTGAAGACGATCTGCCCGACGGTGAGGCGGACGGCGCGGGGGGCGCCCGTGCTGCCCGACGTGGCCACCACCAGGCGGACGGCGTCCAGCGCGGCGTCGACCGAAGGCACGGGATCTGCGTCGGGCCAGGGGGCCGCCACCACGTGGTCCGGCGCGATCGCGGCCACGGCCCGGACGTGCTCGCCGGCCGTGGCCTGCGGGTTCAGGGGGGCGGCCGCGGCGTCCAGCCAGCCCAGCGCGTGGAAGGTGACGATCCAGTCCCGGTCCACTCGCCCGGTGAGGGCGACGGTGTCGCCCGCGCGGATGCCCGCCGCCGCCAGGCCGCCCGCGCGCCGCGCGATGGCGCGGCGCAGCCCCGCGTAGTCGAGCGCGACGCCGTCGACCACCAGCGCGGGGTGCCCCGGGCGCGCCGCGATGTGGGCCTCGAGCGGGTGGGGCAACCTCACGGCGTCACCCCCAGGCCGCCGATCCGCGGCAGCGGGGTGGGGCCGGCGCCGCCGACGCCGTGGACGCCGCCGTCGGCCAGGGCGGCGGCGACGTGCAGCGCGCCGGCGCGCCCGATCGGCGACTCCAGCGCGTGGGTGACGCAGACGCCGACGCCGCGGCGCGCCGCCTCGGCGGCCAGGCTCAGGGTGCGCAGCGGCGCGCCCAGGAACGCCGGCTTCAGCACGACGACGGCGGCGACCTCGACGGCGCCCGCCGCGTCCGCCACCACGCTCTCGTCGGCGGCCACGGGCACGGCGGTGCGGGCCACCAGCCAGGCCAGGTCGGCCAGGGCGGGGCAGGGCTGTTCGATCCAGGCCAGGTCGTGGCGCGCCAGCCGATCCAACGCGGCGGCGGCCTGGTCGCGGGTCCAGGCGCCGTTGGCGTCCACCCGCAGGGCCAGGCCGGGCGCGGCGGCGCGCAGCGCGGTCAGCAGCGCGTCGGCGGCGTCGAGATCGGGGCCGACCTTCACCTTCAGCGCGCGGGCGCCCGCGGCCGCCGGGCCAGGCGCCGGCGGCGTCGCGCACCAGGGCGTGCGCGTCGACCACCGCCGCGTGGTGGGCCGGAAAGGTCGCGGCGAGCGGCACGCCGGCGCGCCGCGCCAGGGCGTCGCCCGCGGCCACGGCCAGGGCGAAGTCGACCTCGGCGCGCCCGTCGCCGCGCCCTCGGCCAGCGCCCCCAGGGGGCGGCCGACGTGGCGCTCGATCACCGCCAGCGCCGCCCGCGTGGGCGCCGCGCCGCCGCCGAAGCCGGGATGGGGCGCCGCCTCGCCCCAGCCGACGGCGCCGTCATCGGCCTCCAGCCGCACCCACCACGCGGGGCGCTCGACGCCCGCGGCGGGCCGCGCGTCCAGCCGCGCGACGAGGCTCACAACAGCACCCCGATCGCCAGCAGCAGGCCGAACACCAGCTCGAGGCGGGCGGTGGCGCCCAGCAGCGGGTTCAGCGCCGCGCCGTCGGTGGTCCACACCGCGCGGGTGGTGCGCAACGCCAGCGGCAGGCAGGCCCAGGGCAACAGCCAGCCCCAGCCGCCGCCCACCGACGCCGCCGCCGTCACCGCCAGGAAGGCGCCGGCCACCAGCAGCGCGTACTCGGCGCGCGTGAAGGCGGCGCCGAAGCGCACGGCCAGCGTCCGCTTGCCCGCCTGGGCGTCGCCGCGGCGGTCGCGCAGGTTGTTCACCACCAGGATGGCGGTGGCCAGCAGGCCGACCGCGGCGCCGGCCACCCACGCCAGCGGCGTCGTCGCGCCGGCCTGCACGTAGTAGGTGCCCACGACCGCCGCGAAGCCGAAGAACAGCAGGACGAAGGGATCACCCAGGCCCAGGTATGCCAGCGGGAAGGGCCCCGCGGTGTACGCGACGGCGCAGATCAGGCTGGCGAGACCCAGCGCCAGGATGGGCCAGCCCGTGAGGGCGACCAGCGCCGCGCCGACGAGGGCCGCCAGGACGAGGGCGACGATGGCGCCGGCCGCGACCTGCCGCGGGCTCAGCCAGCCCTGCGCCGCGGCGCGCGGCGGGCCCAGGCGGTCGGCCCCGTCGGCGCCCTTGTGGAAGTCGGCCCAGTCGTTGACCAGGTTGGTGGCGATCTGGATCAGCACCGCGCCGGCCAGCGCCAGGGCGGCGGCGCCCCAGGCGCGGTGACCGTCGGCCACGGCGAGCGCGGTGCCGACGAACACGGGCACGGCGCCGGCCCACAGGGTGGCCGGGCGGATGGCCAAGAGCCAGACCCCCAGCGGCGACGGGCGGGGGGCGGCGTTCACGGGCGCACCTCGACGCGGGCCAGCGCGGCGTTCACCGCGTCGCGCGCCGCGGCGCTGGCGGTGCGGTCGACGGGCAGGTGGATCAGGCGGGGACCGGGCGCCGGCGCCAGCGCGGCGCGCAGATTGTCGAGGTCGCCCGCGCGGCGGTAGTCGACGCCGCAGCCGGCGCAAAGCGCTTTCAAGTCAAAGAGTTGGGGCGTCAGGAAGCAGCGCTCGAACGCGCTCGGGTGCCGCGCGATCGGCAACACACCGAAGATGCCGCCGCCGCCGTTGTCGACGACCACGACGGTCACGTCCGGCCGAAGCTGGCCCAGGAACAGCAGGCCGCCCAGATCGTGCAGGCAGGTCAGATCGCCGACCAGCGCCCAGGTGGGGCGCCCGGCGCCCATCGCCTCGCCGGCGGCGGTGGCCAGGGCGCCGTCGATGCCGCTCACGCCGCGGCTGACGAACACGCGCACGTCGCCGGCGCGGCGCGCGGCGAAGGCGTCGGCGTCGCGCACGGGCAGGCTGTTGCCCAGGTGCAGCGCGCCCCCGTCGGGCACGGCCGCGACGACCGCGCGGGCGATCGCGCCCTCCCAGAAGGTGTCGGCCGCGGCCACGCGGCGTCGGCCGCGTCGTCGGCAGCGCGCCAGGCGTCCAGCCAGCCGGCGCGGGCGGGCAGGCGCTCGGCCAGCGCCGCCAGCAGCGGCGTCGGCGGCGCGACCACGAGCGTCTCGGCGCGGTGCGCGGGATCGCGGCGCTGGCCGTCGGGCGCGACCAGCACCGTGGACTCGGCGCGCGCCAGCCGCGCGCCGACGCGCCGCGAGGGCGACACCGCGCCGAGGCGCAGCACGAGGTCGGGCGGGGGCACGTCGCCGCCGAGCAGGCCGTCCGCGTGCGCGACGAGGGGATCGAGGTCGTGGTCACCCGCCCGCAGCCCCGCCGCGACCTCGGCCAGCACCGGCCAGCCCAGGCGGCGGGCGAGGGCCGTGACCGCGGCGGCGAAGTCGGCCCGTCGGCGGCGCCCGCGCCGCAGTGGATGGCCCGCGCCGGGCGGCGCTCAGACGATCGGCCACGGCGTCGACCAGCGCGGCGTCGGGCGCCGGCGCGGCGGTCAGCCGGCGGCCGCCGGCGCGCGGCGGCGGGATCCCGGCGTCAGGCGCCCTGGCGGCTCGCGGAACGCCACGTTCAGGTGCGCGGGCCCCGCAGCGCGTCACCGGCGCGCTCGGCCGCCTGCCGCGCCGCCGCGAACCAGCCGTCCAGCGCCGCCGCGTCGGCGCGCCCAGGTCGCGCGCCAGCCGGCCGACGCCGCCCAGCAGGCCGCGCTGGTCGACCGTCTGGTTGGCGCCGCAGCCGTGCAGCTCGGGCGGGCGGTCGGCGGTGACCACCACCAGCGGGACGCCGCCGCGGTCGGCCTCGAGGGCGGCGGGCAGGTAGTGCGCGCCCGCCGAGCCCGACGTGCACACCAGCGCCACCGGGCGCGCCGCCGCGCGCGCCAGGCCCAGGGCGAAGAAGCCGCCGACCCGCTCGTCGAGCACCGGCCAGGTGCGCAGCGCCACGCGCGCGTCGGCGGCCAGCACCAACGGCGTGCTGCGCGAGCCCGGCGAGAAGACGACGTCGCGCACGCCGGCCGCGGCCAGGCCGTCCATCAGCGCCGCCGCCGCGGCCAGGTTCAGCGCGGCGACGCTCAACGCGTCACCAGGCAGGCGTCGATGGCCTGCAGCTTCCACACGGTCTCGTTCCACTCGGCGTCGGGATCCGATCCGGCGACGACGCCGGCGCCGGCGAAGGCCCACGCGCGCGCGCCGTCGAGCAGGGCGCCGCGGATGGCCACCGCGAAGACGCCGTCACCGTTCGGCGCCACCCAGCCCACGGGCGCGCCGTACAGGCCGCGCTCGAGGGGCTCGTGGGCGTCGAGCCAGGCGAGCGCGGCGGCGCGCGGGTGGCCGCCGAGGGCGGGGGTGGGGTGCAGGGCGGCGGCCACCCGGTCGGCGGCGGCGTGGGGTCGAGCCTCGGCCTCGATCGGCGTCTCGAGGTGCACGATCGGGCCCGCGGGCCGGGGACGCGGCGCCTCGGCCACGCGGATGGCGCGCGCCCAGGGGCTCAGATCGGCGCGCAGGGCGTCCACCACCCAGGCGTGCTCGCGGCGGTCCTTCATCGAGCCGTGCAGGGCGGCGGCGTCGGCGGCGCGGGCGGTGCCGGCCAGGGCGTGCGTGCGCAGGCGCCCGCCCTCGCGGCGCACCAGCACCTCGGGCGAGGCGCCGACGAAGGCGCGGCCGGCGCCGTCCCCCAGCGCGTAGATCCAGGCGCCCGGGTGGGCCGCGCGCAGGGCCGCGGTGGTCGCCGCGATGTCGTAGCGCCGGCCGGCGGGCGCTTGCCGCGCCGCCGCGCGCGCCAGCACGACCTTGTTCAGGCGTCCCTGACGACACGCCGCCTCGGCCGCGGCGACGCGCGCGCGCCAGTCGGCGGCCGACTCGACCGTCGGTGACCACGAGGGCGCGGGGCGCGCGGGCGGGCGCGTCGGCGTGCCGGCCGATGTGCTGAGCCAGTGTTCAGCCATGTTCGAACAAGATGACCAGGCGCGTGTCGGCACCCGCAGACCCGGCGTCGGCCACCCGCCCCACACCGACGCGGCGCCGGCGCGAAAGGGCAGGGCGCCCACGCGGGCCGGGAGGTTCGGGTGGTCGTCTTCGATAACGCTTTGATCCACAACGATGTTCTCGCCCTGCGCGACGAACGACCAGCCCCCGTCCGGCGCCCACCACGCCATGAATGGGCCCTCGGCCTCGACCACCGCGGCCAGGCGTCGGGCCAGGTCGAAGGGCGGGATGGCCTGGACCGCGCGCCCCCGCGCCGGGTGCGGTGCCAAGACGTCAGGCATCCTCGACGTATGGGGCTGTGTGGTCGGCGGGGTCATGGAAACAAGGGCTCCGTCAGCGGCTCTCATTGTTCAATGATGCGTGAACAAGGCGAAAGGTAGCGGCCGCCGGGATCGGACGCAAGCGCCGCCGCTCGACGCGCGCCGCGCCCGCGGTTACCCTGCCGCGGTGAGCCGTCGTCGTTCAGCCAGCACTGAAGAGGTCGAAGCGCCCGCGGCGCCCGTCGCGGCCGATCGCCAGACCCGCCGCGTCGTGCAGGTGTGCGACGCGTCCGGCCGCTTCATCGAGTACTGGGGCTTCAAGGCCATCCACGGCCGCGTGTGGACGCTGGTCGCGCTGCGCGCCGCGCCCCTGTCGCAGACCGAGATCGCGACCACGCTGGGCGTCAGCCGCAGCCTGGTGAGCGGCGCCGTCGCCGAGCTGGTCGACTACGGTCTGCTGCGCGCGGTGGGCACCCACCGCAACGCGCCCTACGAGGCGGTGATGGACTTCTGGCCCACCATCGCCGACGTGCTGCGCACGCGCGAGTGGATGCTGCTCGAGGGCGCCCGCGTGGCCCTCGAGGGCGCGATCGACGAGGCCGAGTACGCTCAGGCCACCGACGAGCCCGTGCTCTACGACGTCGAGCGCATGAGGCTGCTGCTGGCGCTGACCGAGGTGGGGCAGTCGCTGCTGCGCATCCTGATCGGCATGCGCATGCCGCGCGGCGGCGAGCGCTTCGCGACCTGGCTGAAGAACGCCAGCGGGTTGGTCGGCAAGCTGCGCCGGCTGGTGTGATCGCGGGCGCTCGGGCGCGCGCGCGAGGGTTCTGCCTTCACCGACCCTGGAGTCATCGGTGGGTCCCGGTCGGTCGGGGGCGCCGCGCCGCGCGCGCCTGTCGCGTATGTCTCGTTTCCTCGGCGTGACGGATGAGTCGCGGCTGCGTCCGGAATCAGAGACGCGTCGAACGGTCGTTCTGCGTCACGGCGGCCCGACTTCAGCGGCACGCACGATGCAGGGCCCCGAACCGTTCGCGACCTGTCTGGAACAACGCAGTCAGGAGGTGAAGCGTGCGGGCGACTCGTTCCACGGATGCGACCGGGGTGGTTCATCGACGTGACTTCCTGAGGCTGTGCACCATGGCAGCCGCCACGCTCGGCCTGCCCCATCGGGCGGCCGCCGAGATGGTCGAGGCGGTCCTGACCAAGAAGAGACCCCCCGTCATCTGGCTGCACTTTCAGGAATGCACCGGCTGCACCGAGTCGCTCCTGCGGACGACGCACCCGTCGCTCGCCGAGCTGCTGCTCGAGCTCATCTCGCTCGACTATCACGAGACGCTGCTCGCGGCCGCCGGCCACCAGGCCGAGGCGGCCCTGCAGGCGTCGATGGCCGCCCACGCCGGGCAGTACATCTGCGTGGTCGAGGGCGCCATCCCCACCGCGGCCAACGGCGCCTACTGCATGATCGGCGGGCGCACCGCCCTCGAGATGCTCAAGGACGTCGGCTCGAAGGCCGCGGCGGTGGTCGCCATCGGCTCGTGCGCGTCGTGGGGCGGCATCCCCTCGGCGGCGCCGAACCCGACCGGCGCGACCGGCGTGCCCATGATCTTCGCGGACGATCCGGCGCTGAAGGACAAGCCCGTCGTCACCCTGCCCGGCTGCCCGGCCAACCCCTACAACCTGCTGAGCACGGTGCTCAACTTCCTCACCTGGGGGAAGCTGCCGGCGCTCGACGATCTGGGGCGCCCCAAGTTCGCCTACGGGCAGACCATCCACGAGAACTGCCCGCGGCGGCCCCACTTCGACGCCGGCCGCTTCGCCGAGAAGTTCGGCGACGACGGCCACAAGGCGGGCTACTGCCTCTACAAGCTGGGCTGCAAGGGCCCCGAGACCTACGCCAACTGCTCGTACCAGCACTTCAACGAGGTGCCCGGCGCGTGGCCGATCGGCGTGGGGCACCCCTGCTTCGGCTGCACCGAGTCGAAGGTGGGCTTCACCAAGCCGCTGCACGACACCGCGGACGTGCTGCGCGTGCTGCCGCCCGATCAGGCGCCGCCGGTGAACCCGAAGGGGGGCGAGGGCGCCGACGGGTTCGCCCTGGGCGCCGCTGGCCTCGCCCTGGGGGCCCTCGCCGGCGCCGGCGTGGCCACGGCCGTCCGCATGCGCCGCGCCGAGGACATCGTCGACGGCGATCCGCCCAGCGGAGGAGGCGCGTCATGAGACTCGACCGCCGCGGATTCATCGCGTTCATGGGCGCGTCCGCTGCGGGCCTGTCCGCTCGCCCGGCGCGCGCCCAGTCGGGCCGGGCGCCGCGCGCCGACGACGACGCGATGCTGTTCGACGCCACGAAGTGCATCGGCTGCAAGAACTGCGTGCACGCCTGCGCCGACGCCAACGGCCTGCCCCGCGAGAGCACCTCGGGTCTGTGGCACGACCCCACCGACCTGAACGCCGAGACCAAGAACATCATCATGCAGTTCCGCGGCGACGACGGGCGGCAGAGCTTCGTCAAGCGGCAGTGCATGCACTGCATCGAGCCGGCGTGCACGGCGGCCTGCATGATCCAGGCGCTGCACAAGGACGAGAACGGTGTCGTGGTCTACGACGCCAACCGCTGCATCGGCTGCCGCTACTGCCAGGTGGCCTGCCCCTTCGAGGTGCCCAAGTTCCAGTGGGGCTCGAACGCGGCGATCATCGTCAAGTGCGAGATGTGCGCGCACCGCGTCGCCGACGGCCGCGAGCCGGCTTGCTGCGAGGTGTGCCCTACCCACGCGGTGATCTACGGCCCGCGCGACCAGCTGCTCGCCGACGCCCACGCCCGCATCGCGGCCGCGCCCGACCGCTACGAGCCGTCGGTTTACGGCGAGCACGAGGCGGGCGGCACCCAGGTGATGTACCTGAGCAAGAAGGGCGTGTCGTTCCAGGAGCTCGGGCTGCCGGCGCTCGGCCCCGAGGCGGTGCCCGCGCTC
The DNA here is from genome assembly GCA_020633465.1 of Myxococcales bacterium. Taxonomy (GTDB): domain Bacteria; phylum Myxococcota_A; class Bradymonadia; order UBA7976; family UBA1532; genus JACKDN01. The sequence continues at coordinate 188,180 of JACKDN010000010.1, read as the reverse complement.
TCCAAGAAGATCCAGCACACGGTCTACAAGGGCTTCATCGCCCCCATGGCGGTGTACGCCGGCCTGGTCGCCGCGGTCTTCCACGCGCGACGCAAGGCGCCCGAGGCGGGAGGTGACGCATGAGCGCCCACGCCCGACCCCGCCCGATGGGCGGCCCCATCTGGTCGAAGCCCTTCGCCGCGCTCGCGCTGGTCGCCGCGATCGGCCTCGGCCTGATCGCCTACCGCCTCGCGGTGGGTCTCGGCGCCGTCACGAACCTCAGCGACGGCAACCCCTGGGGCCTGTGGATCGCCGCCGACGTCGTCATCGGCACCGCCTTCGCCTGCGGCGGCTACGCGGCCGCCCTGCTGGTCTACGTCTTCAACCGCGGCCAGCTGCACCCGCTGGTGCGCCCGGCCCTGGTCACCAGCCTGCTGGGCTACACGATGGGCGTCGTCGGCGTCGCCCTCGACGTCGGTCGCCCCTGGCTGATCTGGAAGGTGCCCTTCACCCCCAGCCACTGGAACTACGACTCGGTGCTGTTCGAGGTGGCGCTGTGCATCGGCGCCTACGTCATCGTGTTGTTCATCGAGGCGTCGCCCATCTGGCTCGAGAAGCTCGCGGAGAGCCGTCGCACGGGCCTGGCCCGCCTCGCCAAGCGGACGGCCGGCTTCCTCGAGCGCGCGCTGCCCTTCATCCTGGCCCTGGGTCTGCTGCTGCCGACGATGCACCAGTCGAGCCTGGGCAGCCTGATGCTGGTCGCCGGCGCCAAGGTGCACCCGCTGTGGCAGACCGGCTGGCTGCCCTTCCTGTTCCTGATCTCGGTGCTGGCGATGGGCTGGGCGGTCATCACCTTCGAGACCACCCTCGCCAACCACAGCCTGCGCCTGCCGGTCGAGACCGACATGCTGCGCAAGCTGTGGGCGCCGATCACCGGCAGCCTCGTCGTGTTCACCGTCGTGCGCTTCGCCGACCTCGCGATGAAGGGCCGGCTGGGCCTCGCCTTCGACAGCGGCTACCTCAGCGCCGCCTTCTGGCTCGAGACCACGCTCATCCTCGGCGGGGCGCTGCTGCTGGCGGTCCCGTCCATGCGAGCGCGCCGCAGCAGCCTGTTCACCATCGCCCTGCTCGTGCTCGCCGGCGGCTCCCTGTACCGCCTCGACACGTTCATCCTGGCCTTCAACCCGGGCTCGCGCTGGGCGTACTTCCCGTCGGCCATCGAGACCTTCGTGACCGTCGGCATCATCGCGCTCGAGATGCTCTTGTGGATCGTCATCGTCAAACGCCTGCCGGTGCTCGCCCCGGCCACCCCGAGGAGCACGCCGTGACCGCGCGCATCACCATCGATCCCGTCACCCGTATCGAAGGACACCTCCGCATCGACGCCGAGGTCAGCGACGGCCAGGTGCAGAAGGCCTGGTCGTCGGGTCAGATGTTCCGGGGCATCGAGCTCATCTTGAAGGACCGCGACCCTCGCGAGGCCTGGCTGTTCACGCAGCGCATCTGCGGCGTGTGCACCACCGTGCACGCCATCGCGTCGGTGCGGGCCGTCGAGAACGCGCTCGGGCTCGAGATCCCGTACAACGCCCAGCTGGTGCGCAACATGCTGGTGATGGCGCACGCGCTGCACGACCACATCGTGCACTTCTACCACCTGTCGGCCCTCGACTTCGTCGACGTCACCCAGGCCCTGAAGGCCGATCCGGTGGCGGCCTCGAAGCTGGCCGAGAGCCTCAGCGAGTGGCCGGGCAACAGCCGCCATCAGCTGCGGGCCACGCAGGAGAAGGTGAAGGGCTTCGTGCAGAGCGGCCAGCTGGGCATCTTCGCCAACGGCTACTGGGGCCACCCGGCGATGAAGCTGCCGCCCGAGGTGAACCTGCTGGCGGTCGACCACTACCTGCAGGCGCTCGAGTACCAGCGCAAGGCCAACCAGATCGTCGCCATCCTGGGCGGCAAGACGCCCAACATCCAGAACCTGGCCGTGGGCGGCATCTCGAACCCGATCGACCCCGACAGCCAGGCCGCGCTGAACATGGAGCGGCTGAGCTGGGTGCGCGATCTGTTCCGCGAGGTGCGCGCCTTCGTCGAGCAGGTGTACCTGCCCGACGTGATCGCCATCGCGGCGATGAACCCGGACTGGCTGGGCTACGGCGCCGGCGTGCTGAACTACATGGCCGTGCCGGACCTGCCGACCAACGCGGCGGCCACCGAGTTCGACCTGCCCGGCGGCACGATCATGAACGCGGACCTCGAGACGCTGAAGTCGATCGACTCGTTCGGCGACGCGTACTTCCGCGAGAACGTCACCGAGAACGTCACCCACGCCTGGTACGAGGGCGGCGACACGCTGCACCCCTACGAGGGCGTCACCGCGCCGGAGCCCGGGAAGTTCGACCCCGAGGGCAAGTACTCGTGGGTGAAGTCGCCGCGCTTCGACGGCAAGCCGATGCAGGTGGGTCCGCTGGCGCAGATGCTGGTGGGCTACGCGAAGGGCGATCCGCGCATCGTGAAGCGGGTGGACTACGTGCTCGACACCGCGTCGTCGCTGGCGGGCACGAAGCTGACCCCGAAGGTGCTGCACTCGACGCTCGGCCGCCACGCGGCCCGCTGCGTGCGCGCGCACCTGATGGCCGAGCTGGCCGAGAGCCACTGGGACCGCCTGATCGACAACATCGGCAAGGGCGATCTCGAGTCCTTCGTCGAGCCGGTGTTCCCCAAGGGCCGGCAGCAGGGCTTCGGCTTCCACGAGGCGCCGCGCGGCGTGCTGTCGCACTGGGTGGTGATCGAGGACGGCCGCATCGCCAACTACCAGGCGGTGGTGCCGTCGACGTGGAACGCCGGGCCGCGGGACGAGAACGGACAGATGGGGCCCTACGAGGCGTCGCTGGTCGGTAACCCCGTCGCCGATCCCGAGCGCCCGCTCGAGCTGCTGCGCACGGTGCACTCGTTCGATCCGTGCCTCGCGTGCGCCATCCACACGCACGATCCCGAGGCGGGCATCACCACGAAGGTGATGGCGCTGTGACCACCGCCGTCTTCGGCATCGGCAGCGTGCTGATGGGCGACGACGCGCTCGGGCCCCACGTGGTGGCCACCCTGCAGGCCGGCTTCCGCTTCCCGCCCGAGGTCGACGTGCGCGACCTCGGGACGCCGGGCCTCAACTTCGTCTCGGAGCTGGCTGGGCTCGACGCGGTGATCGTCGTCGACACCATCGCCGGCGACGCCCCGCCCGGTACGCTGCGCGCGTTCGAGGGCGACGAGGTGTGGCGCAGCGCGCCCGAGATGCGCATGTCACCGCACGACCCCAGCCTCGCCGGGGCCCTGCAGACCACCGCGATGTGGGGCGGGCGCACGCTGCGGGCGCGGCTGGTGGGCGCGGTGCCCGGGCCGCTCGTCACCGGACAGCCCATGTCGGCGGCCCTGCGCGCGGCGGTGCCGGCGCTGGTCGACGAGATCGTGCGTACGTTGAGGGCGTGGGGACACGCGGTGGAGCCCCTCGAGGCGCCGGCGCCCCCCGACTTGTGGTGGGAGCCGGCGCCGTGACCCTGCGGCTGCCGGTCGGCGTCGCCGGGTTGCTGCTCCTCGGGTGCGGCGGCGGCGAGCCCACCGACGCCGCGCTGAACGAGGCCGTCGCCTCCGCCGAAGCCCGCGCGCGCGGCCGCGTGCTGTTCGAGGATCGCTGCCGCCAGTGTCACGGCCCCAACGCGGCCGAGCGCACCAAGGGCGCGCGCCAGCCCCCCGACTTCTCTGCCACCGCCTGGCAACACAGCCGGACGCCGCGCATGGTCTATCGCGCGGTGCGCGACGGCCGCCCAGGCACGGCGATGCCGGGCTGGAAGTCACTGGGGGACCGGGCCCTGCTCGACCTCGTGGCGTACCTGAAGAGTCGGGGTCCGGCCCACTCAGTTACCGCGAAGTGACGTCGACGGCGGCGCAGGCCGATGGCGCCGTGTGGCACGGGAACTGCCATTCCGCGAGCCCCGGAGGACCGCCCATGCCCGTCGTCGACCCACCCCCGGCCCCCGGACGTCACCTGCGCGTACACGGCGTGGTGCAGGGCGTCGGCTTCCGGCCGTGGGTGGCGCGCCTGGCGCGCAGCCTCGACCTGCGCGGTCGCGTGTGGAACGACGGCGACGGCGTGCAGGCCCGCGCGACGGGCAGCGACGCGGCCCTCGACGCCTTCGAGGCGGCCCTGAAGACGCCCCCGATGCCGGGCGCCGAGGTCCGCGACCTGCGCTCGGACGCCGCTGCGCTGGGGGCCGACGAGATCGCCGACGGCTTTCGCATCGTCGAGCTGCCCCAGCCCTCCGTCGGCGCGCGCCCGACTCTGTCGCTCGCGCCCGACCGCGCGATGTGCCCGGCCTGCCGCGCCGAGATCGACGACCCCGCCGATCCGCGCGCCGACTACGCCTTCACCAGCTGCACCGACTGCGGACCGCGCTACACGGTGACCGCCGCGCTGCCCTACGCGCGGCGGCGCACCAGCCTCGAGGCCTTCCCGCTGTGCCCGCGGTGCGCGGCCGAGTACGCCGACGCGGACGATCGGCGCTTCCACGCCGAGACGACCGCGTGCCCCGACTGCGGGCCGCGCCTGTGGCTTCGCGGGCCCGACGGCGGCACGATCGAGGGCGCCGGGCTGGCCGAGGCCGCGGACGCGCTGCGCGCCGGCAAGGTCGTCGCCATCAAGGGCCTGGGCGGCTTCCATCTGGCGTGTCGCGCGGACGACGAGGCGGTGGTGGCCGCGCTGCGCGCGCGCAAGCGCCGGCCGGGCAAGCCGCTCGCGGTGATGGCGCCCAGCGTCGAGGCCGCCGCGGCGCTCATCGACCTGACGGCCACGGCCGCGGCGCTGCTGACCGACGACGCCGCGCCGATCGTGATCGCGCCGCGGCGCGACGGCGCGGCGGTGGCCCCCTCGGTCGCCCCCGGCGCCGACGAGCTCGGCGTCTTCCTGCCGTACACGCCGCTGCACCACGTCCTGCTGCGGGCCTTCGGCGGGCCGCTCGTGATGACCTCGGGCAACCTGAGCGAGGCGCCCATCGAGATCGACGGCGACGCGGCCGTCGAGCGGCTGCGGGGCGTGGCCGACCTGTTCGTCGACCACGACCGGGCCATCGTGGCGCGCTGCGAGGACTCGGTGGTGCGGGTGACCGGCGGCGAGCCGGTCATCCTGCGGCGCGCCCGCGGCTACGTGCCCTTGGCCATCCGCCTGCCCGTGCCGACGCCGGTGCCGCTGCTGGCGGTCGGTGGCCACCTGGCCAACACGCTGTGCGTCGCGCTGGGCGATCAGGCGTGGCTCGGGCCGCACCTGGGCGACCTGGAGGACGCCGACGCCGTCGCCGCGTTCGAGGCCCACGTCGGCCACCTGACCGGCCTGCTCGGCGTCGCGCCCGAGGTGGTCGTCCACGACCTGCACCCCGACTACGCCTCGACGCGCTTCGCGCGGTCGCTGGGCGAGACCGGCGTGCGGACGATCGCGGTGCAGCACCACCACGCGCACATCGCCGCGACGCTGGCCGACCGCGGCCACCCCGGGCCGGCGCTGGGGCTCGCGTTCGACGGCACCGGCTACGGCGACGACGGCGCGGCCTGGGGTGGTGAGATCCTGCGCGCCGACCTGCGGGGCTACAGGCGCCTCGCGACGTTCCGCCCGCTGAGGCTGGCCGGCGGCGCCCGCGCCATCCGCGAGGTGTGGCGCATCGGGCTCGCCGCGCTGCACGACGCCTTCGACGGCGAGCCGGGCGAGGCGCACGCGCTGCTGGACGCGGCGCCGGACCGCATCGAGGCGGTGACCGGTCTGCTCGCCCGGGACGTGGCCTGCACGCCCGCTCACGGGCTGGGGCGCTGGTTCGACGCGGCCGCCGCGCTGCTGCTGGGCGTCGGCCACACCACCTACAGCGGTGAGGCGGCCATGGCCCTGGAGACGGCGGCGCGGCGCGCGCGACCCGGCGCGCTGCTGCCCTTCGCGCTGGGCGAAGGCGACCTGCTCGAGATCGATCTGCGCCGCGCCGTGCGCGCGATGGCGCGCCGCCGACTCGACGGCGAGCCCGCCGACGCCCTCGCCGCGGCGTTCCAGCAGGTGGTCGTGCGCGCCACCGCCGCCGCGGTGCGCGCGCTCGACGCCGAGCTACCCGTCGCGCTCGGCGGCGGCTGCTTCGTCAACGCGGCGCTGCGCGCGGGCCTGCGCGCCGAGCTCGGGTCTGAACGCGCCGTCCTGACCCCGATCGCCGCGCCGGTCAACGACGGCGCCATCGCCCTCGGACAAGCCGCGGTCGCCGCGGCGCGACTCGCCTTGGAGGACTGCTGATGGGTCTCCGCTCACGCCGCAGAGTGCATCTTCGTCCCTACAGGAGAACGTGCCCGTGCCCGTGCCTCCACGCTCGCGAACCACGAGCCACAAGATGCTGATCACGACCCCCTCTTCATATCCGAAGGCTCGGCATGACGCGTGGCCATCCGGGCACGGGCACGGGCACGGGCACGGATCGAGCGGCGCGCTGGTCCAATCACCCAAGGAGAACACCTGATGTGTCTCGGAGTGCCCGGCAAGGTCGTCTCGGTCGACGGCTTCATCGCGCAGGTCGACTTCTGGGGCGTCACGCGCCAGGTACGCCTGGAGCTGTGCGACGCCGACGTCGAGGTCGGTGACTACGTGCTGAACCACGTGGGCTACGCCATCCGCCGCATCCCGCCCGAGGAGGTCGAAGAGACGCTCGCGCTGTACGACGAGCTGCTCGAGGCGGCGGCCAAGGGCGACGGCGTCGACCTGCTGGCGGCCGACATGCGCGGCGAGCTGGACGCCACCGGCGGAGGCGGGTCGTGAGCGCCGCGCAGGTCGACCGGCTGCAGTTCCGCGATCCGGCGCGCGCGCGCGGCCTGCTCGACCGCCTGCGCGCGCTCACCGCGCACCGCGTGGACCGCCCGGTGACGCTGATGCACGTGTGCGGGACGCACGAGCAGGCCATCGCGCGCTTCGGCCTGCGCTCGGTGCTGCCGCCCGGCCTCGACCTGGTGATGGGGCCCGGCTGTCCGGTCTGCGTGACGTCCGCCGCCGAGATCGACGCCGCCGTCGACCTGACGCGTCGGGGCGTGCGGGTGGCGACCTACGGCGACATGATCCGGGTGCCCGGCACGACGCTGTCGCTGGCCGACGCGCAGACCGAGGGCGGCCGCGTCGAGCTCGTCTACGGCGTCGATCAGGCCGTCGAGCTCGCCCGCGCCGAGCCCGAAACGCCGATGGTGTTCTTCGCCACGGGCTTCGAGACGACCGCGGTCACGACGGCCGCCGCGCTGCTGGCCGGCCCGCCCGACAACTTCTTCGTCTACTCGGCCCACAAGTACGTGCCGCCGGCGATGGAGGTCGTCGCGGCGATGCCCGACACGCGCGTCGAGGGCTTCCTCGCCGCCGGCCACGCGGCCACGATCACCGGCTTCGAGCTGTTCGAGCCGATGGCGAAGGCGTGGGGAAAGCCCATCGTGATCATGGGCTTCGAGCCGCTCGACATCCTCGCCGCGCTCGTTCGGGCGGTCGAGCTGGTGGTCAGCGGCACGCCCACCGTCGAAAACCTGTTCCCCCGCTGCGTCACCGGCCCCGGCAACGGCCGCGCGCTCGACGCGCTGTGGCAGGTGTTCGAGCTGACCCGCGGCCACTGGCGCGGCATCGCCGATCTCGACGCCGCCGACCTGGATCTGCGGGCCGAGTTTGCCCGCTGGGACGCGCGCGTGCGGTTCGATCTGCCCCGGCAGCTCGGCGACGGGACCGCCCACGCGGCGTGCCCCGTGTGCCCGCCCCAGCAGCGCTGCGGCGACATCCTGGTCGGCAACGCGCGGCCCGACGACTGCCCCCTGTTCGGCAAGGCGTGCACGCCCGACAGCCCGGTGGGCGCGAGCATGGTGTCGAGCGAGGGCATGTGCCGCATCTGGTTCCAGTACGGCGGGCGCCCGGAGCTGGGGCCGTGAGCGACGATCGCATCAAGATGGCGCACGGCGCCGGCGGCTCGCTGATGCGCGACCTGATCGGCGACGTGTTCGTGCGCGGCGGCGGCGACGACCCCGACGTCGTCGGCCCCGAGGCGATGGAGGACGGCGGGGCGGTGCGGGTGGGCGACCGCTGGCTGGTGACCACCGCCGACGCCCACGTCGTCGCCCCCGCGTTCTTCCCCGGCGGCGACATCGGGCGGCTCGCCGTGTGCGGCACCGTCAACGATCTCGCCATGATGGGCGCCACGGCACCCCTGGGCCTGACGATCACGGTGGTGGTCGAGGAGGGCTACGGGCGCGACGAACTGCGGCGCATCCAGGCGTCGATCGACGCGGCCTGCGCCGAGGCCGGCACGCGGGTGCTCGCCGGCGACACCAAGGTGATGGGCAAGGGTGAGGTCGACGGGGTGGTGCTGTCGAGCGCCGGCTTCGGGTTCGCCGACCGTCTGGTGCGCGATCGCGGCATGCGGCCCGGCGACCGGGTGATCGTCAGCGGCTCGATCGGCGACCACGGCCTGGCGGTGATGTCGGCGCGGCACGAACTGGGGCTGGGCGACCAGCTCCGGAGCGACGTCGCGCCGCTCAACGGGCTGGTGGCGCGCGTGCTCGAAGCGGTGGGCGCCGACCTCGTCGGGCTGAAGGACGCGACGCGGGGCGGCGTGAGCGCCGTGCTGCACGAGCTGGCCGACAAGAACGGCGCGGGCGTCGTGCTCGACGACGTGGCGTTGCCCATCAGCGACGCCGCGCGCGCGGCCGGCGAGCTGCTCGGCGTCGATCCCCTGGTGGTCGCCAACGAGGGCAAGGCCGTGCTGATCGTGCGCCCGGGCGCCGTGGACGCGGCGCTCGGCGCCCTGCGCGCGCACCCGCTGGGCCGCGACGCTGCGTGTGTGGGCGAGGTCATCGCGGATCACGCGGGCCGCGTGATCGTCGACACCGGCTTCGGCCGCCGCCTGCTCGCCGAGCCGCGCGGCGAGCCCCTGCCGCGGATCTGCTGAGGGAGGTCGCCGTGCACGAGTACAGCGTCGCCTGCGCCCTGCTCGACCAGATCGAGGCCGCCGCCCGCGCCCACGACGCGACGGCCGTGAAGGTGGTGCACCTGGCGCTCGGCGCGCAGTGCGGCGTCGAGGCGGGCCTGCTGACCGGCGCCTTCGAGCTCGCGCGGGCCGGCACCGTCGCCGCCGAGGCCGAGCTGAGCATCCGCCCGGTGCCGGTGCGCTGGGTCTGCCCGCGTTGCGGGGGCGAGCGCCCCTCCGGCGCGCCCCTCGTCTGCCCCGACGACGGCACGCCCGCGCGCCTCGAGGCCGGCGACGAGCTCATCCTGGAACGTCTCGAGATGGAGGTCTGACCATGTGTGGCACCTGCGGCTGCGGCGGTGATTCGCCCGTCCCCACGGCGGGCGGCGTGGACGTGGAGCTGCACGCCCGCGTCATGGCCCACAACGACCACGCGGCCGAGCACAACCGCGCGCACTTCCGCGAGGCCGGCCTGACGGTCATCAACCTCATGGGATCGCCGGGCGCCGGCAAGACGGCCCTGCTCGAGGCCACCGCCCGGGCGCGCCCCGCGTGGCGGCTGGCCGCGGTGAGCGGCGATCTGGCGACCGACAACGACGCCGCTCGGCTGGCCCGGGCGGGCATCCCGTCGCGCGCCATCACCACCGGCACGGTCTGCCACCTCGACGCCGAGATGCTGCACCACGCCCTGCACCACTGGTCGCCGGGCGACACCGAGGTGCTGTTCGTCGAGAACGTGGGCAACCTGGTGTGCCCGGCCATCTTCGACCTCGGCCAGGCCGCCAACGTCGTGTGCCTGTCGGTCACCGAAGGCGACGACAAGCCGCTGAAGTACCCGGTGATGTTCCGCGAGGCCGATCTGGTGGTGATCACCAAGGCCGACCTGCTGCCCTACCTGCCCGGCGCCAGCCTCGAGGGGCTGCGCGCCTCGCTCGCGCAAGTGATGCCCGAACCGCGCTGCATCGTCACCTCGGCCATCGGCGACGACGGCACCGACGAGTGGCTCGGCTGGATTGACGCGCTCTGCGCCCGCACCCGAGGAGGAGAGTCGTGATGCGTACGCTCACCGTGCTGTTGACGCTGGTTTGGGGTTCGACCGCGCTCGCGCACGAAGGCCACGGCGCCCCGCCCGGCCACATCGACGGGTTCGTGCTGCTGGGCGCCGCGCTCGCGGTCGCGGCCGCGTTCGTCGTGGCGCGCGCGCTCGGGAAGCGGAGGTAGCGCCGCCGATCGGAGGGGTCGGACGTCGGACGGCAGGGCGCGGTCGCCAGCGAAAGCGAAATGTGATCGTCCTGACCCCCTCGGGTCAGTTCGCCGCGGCGTGGGCGGTCATCACGCGGCGCAGCTCGGCGAGCGCGGGGGCGAAGTCGCGACGACAGCGGCGAGCGACCCGCGTAGGGTCGATGCGCTTCAGCATGGAAGGGCCATCGATGCCCTTGCTGTAGCGACCGCCTCGGGCCTCGACGAGGGCGATGATCTCGTCGCTCAGCTTGGTCGTGCAGCTCGCGCCGGCGCGCGGGCAGCCGAAGGCCTCGATGCGGTCGCGGTCGAGGTCGTGCGCCTTCAGCAGACGATTGACGGCGCGTCCGAGCGCGTCGGCGTGGCGGGGGTAGGTCGCGCGGAAGCCGCGGGACCAGTCGGCCACGAACCAGGCCTCGATCTCGGGGCTCGCCAGCAGCACCACGACGGGGACGTCACGGCCGAGGTGCTGGGCCACTTCGAGGGCCAGGCGCTCGGTGAAGGCGGCGCGCGCGGCGGTCGGCTCGTCACCGCAGAAGCGGCAGTCGGCGTCGTCGACCAGCAGGTAGGCGTCGAACTCGCCGGGCTGATGGCGCTCTCGGATGAGCTTCAGCATGCGCGCGCCGAGGTCGGCGCCGGTGATCCCCTCGTCGGACGGCGCCGGCGCAGCGCGGCCCAGCTTGGGGCCGGGCTTCTGGACGGCGGGGAAGCACCGGACCCAGCGGGTGCGGTCGTCGATGCGCTGGAGGAAGCGCGGCAGGCCGCCGACCTCGGTGTGGCCACCGGTGGCGAACCAGCCGATCTTCACCAGGGCCACCCGCCGAGCCGCGGATCCCCCACGCGGTACAGGTCGCCCAGCTCCCAGCCCTCGGCGAAGCGGTCGTCCAGCTCGGCGGGATCGACGTTGCGCACGTTGCCGTCGACGTCGAAGACGAGGACCGTGACGTCGCCCTGACGGAAGCCCGCGGTGAGCGTGTCGAGCAAGTCCGGGGCGTGCGTGGTGACGATGACCTGATCGGCGCCCTCCTGCCGCTGCAGCCAGTTGCCGAGCACGCGCAGCCAGGCCGGGTGCAGGTTGAGCTCGGGCTGGTCGAGGCAGAGCACGCCGTATTGGCGCGGGCCGGTGAGCAAGGTGGCGAGGACGAGGGCGTGGACCGTGCCGTCGGAGAGCTCGACGAGGTCGAAGACCGCGCCGCGCTGCTTGGCGCGGACGCTGCGGAACGCGCCGCTGTTGGCGTCGTCGGGCACCCACAGGCGCTCGAGGTCGGGGACGAGCTCCTGCATGCGGGCGACGATGGCTTCGAGGCCGTCGGCTTCGTTGTCTCGATCCGCAAGGATGTTGGCCAGTTGGCGCGCTTGTGCATCGAGGCGGACATTCCGCTCACGGCGGACGGGCTGCGCAACCTCGTGCGGGTCAAATCTCGCGCACTCAAAGCGCCCGACGGGTCCGTAGAAACGTGCAAGCCGGTCGGCCGGGCTCGATAGCAGCTTGCCATGGTCGCCACCTACGGCTCTGCCGACGGGCTGAACCAGGAAGGACTCTCGGTCGCGATACTCTTCGGAGTACGCCTGCACGCCGTCGGCGTCATAGACGGCCATCTCGAGCGTGGCCCCCTCGCGGGTCCACGACGTTGGCCCAGAAACCACCGACAGATGGAGCTTTTCCGTTTGGAGCAAGGGCGCCGTGGCGTCGTTCCGCGCGGGCTGAGGAAGTGCACGGAACCTTGGGCCAATACCGATTTCATAGCCGGCCGAATTGATGGCCGCCACGTCACCGGGAGCCCCGCGTCTGCAGGTCCACTGCAGCGTCGCGTGCGGCGACTCTGCTGGCTGACCGCGGCGGAGAAGGCGGTGGGCGCCATGTTCCTGAATGACGCGGTCAACCGGACGCGCCCATGCGACTCCGTCCAGGACATCACACAAATCTGACACGAACGTCAGCGCCCTAACGAAGTTCGACTTCCCGCAGTTGTTCGGCCCCAGCAGGACCGTCAGCGGGCCAAGCTCGACGTCGTCGGCCGTGACGTTGCGGTAGCCGCGGCAGGTGAAGCGCGTGAACATGCGCCGAATCTGGCACGGGCGCGAGGGCGGGGCAAGCCGGCGGGGCTGCCGACGCTGCTGGGCTCGGCTCGGGGGCTCAGGCCGCGGGCCTCAGACCTCGGGCTCACCGGGCTGGGGGTCGACCCAGAGGGCGGGGGTGGACAGCAGCAGGGCCTCGAGGGAGACGCTGTCGCCGTCGAACTGCTCGCGGTACTGGCGCACCGCGCGGCGGATGAGGTGCGTCTTCGGGATGCCTTCCTTCTGTGCCATCTCGGCGAGCCAGAGGTCGTCGTCCTCGTCGATCGCGATCACGTTGCAGGCCATCTTCCCCCCAAGGGCCTCTCACTGGGCCATCAACCGGGTGTGCGCAGCGATTCTAGCGGCTCGCGACGCGGTCGGCCAAAGGGATGTCGCAGAAAGTGCGAGACCCTTGCTCGCGCCGTGCATCGGCCTCGCCCGGCGCGGGCGGCGTTGGTAGGGTTGGGGCGGCACTGGAGGTTCCGATGAGCTGGCTTCGACCCAACCGTGTGCTCGTCCCCACCGACTTCTCGGACGCGGCCCGTCGCGCCGTCGCCGAGGCCGCCGAGACCATCCACGACGTCTCCGAGATCCACGTCCTGCACGTCGTGCCCGTCATCGATCCCGATCAGCCGGGCATCGTCTGGGGCGAGGATCCCGCGCAGGTGGATCTGGAGTCGGCCCGTCACCGGCTGCTGGCGTGGCTGGCCGAGTCGAACCTCGAGGGCGTCAAGGCTCACGTCACCACCGGCGCGCCCGCCGAGGAGATCGTCAGCGTCGCCGAGACGCTGAGCGTGGATCTGATCGTGATCCCCTCGCACGGGCGCACGGGCCTGTCGCGGCTGCTGCTGGGGTCGGTGGCCGATCGGGTGGCCCGCACGGCCACGTGCCCGGTCCTGCTGGTGCGCAGCCCCGCGGACTGACCGTCAGGCCAGGCCGGTGATCTGGCCGTCGGCGTCGACGTCGATGCTCAGCGCGGCGGGGCGCTTGGGCAGGCCCGGCATGCGCATCAGATCGCCGGTGATGGGCACGAGGAAGCCCGCGCCCGCGCAGGCGACCACCTCGCGCACGGTGAGCGTGAAGCCCGTCGGCCGCCCCAGGCGCTTCGGATCGTCGCTCAGCGAGGCCGGCGTCTTCGCGATGCACACCGGCGCGTTCGCCATGCCCAGCGCGCGCGCCTGGCGCAGGTCGCGGCGGGCCTGAGCGGTGAAGGCCACGTCGGCGGCGCCGTAGGCGGCCTGGGCCACCTTGCGGATCTTCTCTTCGGGGCTGTCTTCGAGGTCGTACAGCGGGGTGAAGCGGCCGTCGCCGGCGTCGGCCAGCTCGACCAGCGCGCGCGCCGCGTCGAGCGCGCCCTCGCCGCCGCCGGCCCACACGTCGGCCTCGGCGAAGCGCGCGCCCTTGGCCTCGCAGTGGGCGCGCAGGCGCGCGACCTCGTCGTCGCCGTCGGTGCTGAATCGATTCAGCATCACCAGCGTGGGCACGCCGAAGCGCTGCAGCAGCTCGATGTGGTGGTCCAGGTTGCACAGGCCGCGCTCGAGGGCGGCGACGTCGGGCGTCGCCAGGTCGTCGGCGTCGGCGCTGCCGTTCAGCTTCAGCGCGCGCACCGTGGCCACCAGCACGACGGCGCGCGGCGCGAAGCCGGACTGGCGGCTGACGATGTCGAAGAACTTCTCGGCGCCCAGATCGGCGCCGAAGCCGGCCTCGGTCAGCACGTAGTCGGCCAGCCGCAGCGCCATGCGCGTGGCGACCACGCTGTTGGTGCCGTGGGCGATGTTCGCGAAGGGGCCGCCGTGGATGATGGCGGGCGTGCCCTCGAGGGTCTGCACCAGGTTCGGGCGGAAGGCGTCGCGCAGCAAGGCGGTCATCGCGCCCGCGGCGCCCAGATCGGCGGCGGTGACCGGCTCGCGCTCGGCGGTGTAGCCCACGACGAAGCGGCCCATGCGGGCGCGCAGGTCGTCGAGGTCGGTGGCCAGGCACAGGGCGGCCATCACCTCGCTGGCGGCGGTGATGTCGAAGCCGGTCTGGCGCGGCACGCCGTCGGTGCGATCGCCCAGGCCCGCGACCAGGTGCCGCAGCGCGCGGTCGTTGACGTCCTGCACGCGCTTCCAGGTCACCCGCCGCGGATCGAGGTCGGTCGTGCCGTGGTGCAGCGCGTTGTCGGCCATGGCCGCCAGCAGGTTGTGCGCGGCGGTGATGGCGTGCAGGTCGCCCGTGAAGTGCAGGTTGATGTCCTCCATGGGCAGCACCTGCGACCAGCCGCCGCCGGTGGCCCCGCCCTTGACGCCCATGCAGGGCCCGAGCGAGGGCTCGCGCAGCGCGATGACCGAGCGGTGGCCCAGGTGCCACAGCGCCTGACCCAGCCCGACGGTGCAGGTGGTCTTGCCCTCGCCGGCGCGCGTCGGGTTGATGGCGGTGACCAGCACCAGCTTGCCCTGGCGCCCGCGGTCGAGCGCCGGGTCGAGCTTGGCCTTGTAGGGGCCGTAAAGGTGCAGGTCGTCGGGCTCGAGATCCAGGCGCGCGGCCACCTCACCGATGGGGCGCAGCTTCACGGAGCGGGCGATCTCGATGTCGGTGCGGGGGTAGGTCATCACGGCCTCCTCTATGAGCCTGTCGGGCACTCGGGGCACTTCGCAGTGCACGCCCCCGAATGCTCGGCTCGGCGTTGCGAAAGCAAGGCGATACCGCTGGGTATCGTCATGCTTCCGCGCCTTGATCCGAGCTTTCGGTGACGCACCCTGCTCGACCCCTCGGTGCCCAACAGTCTCGTTGGGGGCCGTAGGGTAGTCTCGGACGCGGCGTGGTTAAAGGGCGAACGCCGGTCAGCGCGCGGCGGCGGTGGCGTCCTGCAGGGCGGCGTAGACGCGGCGGGCCTCGTCCTCGAGGCCGTCGGGCGTGGGGCCCATGGGCGGGCGGCAGTGGCCCACGGGCTGGCCCAGCGTGCGCAGCATGGCCTTGCTGGGCACCGGGTTGGGCGCGGCGTCGCTGGTCTCGAAGCGGAACGACGGCAGCATGGCGGCGTTGAGCTGCCGGGCGCGCGTCAGGTCGCCCGCGTCGAAGGCGCGGATCATGTCGCCGAAGGCGCGCGCGCACCAGTGGCCCGCGACGCTGATGACGCCCACCGCGCCGATGGCCAGCAGGGGCAGCGTCTGGGCGTCGTCGCCGCTGTAGATCTGGAAGCCCGCGGGCGCGCCGGCGGCCACGCGGCCCGTCTCGCCCGGGTTGCCCGCGGCGTCCTTCAGGCCGACGAGGTTGGGCACCTCGTTGGCCAGCGTCAGGATCGTCGACGTCTCGACCTTGCGGCCGGTGCGGCCCGGGATGTCGTAGAGGATGACCGGCAGGTCGGTGGCCTCGGCCACCAGGCGGAAGTGGCGCTCGAGGCCCGCCTGCGAGGGCTTGTTGTAGTAGGGCGCCACCAGCATCACGCCGTCGACGCCGATGGCGGTGGCCGCCTTGGTCATCTTGATGGCGTGGGCGGTGTCGTTCGAGCCGGTGCCCGCGAGCAGCGGGGCGTCGGTGGCCTCGCGCACGGCGCGGAACAGGTCGAGGCTCTCTTCGGCGGTCAGCGTGGGCGACTCGCCGGTGGTGCCGTTCAGCACCAGGCCGTCGTTGCCCTGGTCCAACAGCCACCGGGCGAGCTGCTGGGCGGCCTTCAGGTCGAGGCGGCCCTGATCGTCGAAGGGGGTGACCATGGCGGTCAGCACACGGCCGAAGCGGGCTTTGGGCAGCAGGCTCATGGAGCACCTCGCGGGGCTGGCCGCTCACCGCGGGGCGAGCGGGCGATGACGCGCGCACTCTGGCGCGTGACCGCCGCGCCCGCAAGGGCCGCGGTCAGAAGCGGGGGCCGACCGCGTTGGCGGGGCGGGCGACGGGGGCCCACTCCTGGACGTCGACGGCGCCCACGGTGGCCTCGTAGAAGGCGCCCTGGGGCGTGGGGCCGCCCCACCAGTTGCGGCGGGCGTCGACGCGGCCGGCGGCGAAGACGCTGGCCGACAGCTGGACGTCGGCGAGGCCGCCGCCCTGGACCCGCACGTTGGTCACCCGCATGCGCTGGGTGCCGCCGCAGCAGCTGTAGGTGGCGCGCACGCGCAGGCTGGGCACGCTGGCGGCCAGGCCCACCCACTCGCCGCCGTCGTTGCTGTACGACGCGAGGACGCTGTTGTTGCCCGCGTTGTACAGGTAGCCGCTGCCCGAGCCGGGCTCGTCGAAGTCGGTCAGCGCCTCGAGCATCGTCGTGCCCTCGGGGGGCGTCCAGACGGCGGACGAGTTGTCGCCGCTGTTGCTGGTGGCGCTGGCCGTCAGGATGGCCGCGGTGCTGATCTGCTCGGCGTACGCGGCGCCGGGGCCGCCCTCGGCCGCGTTGCCGAACAGGTTGCAGCCGTTGAGGGTCAGCATCGGCTGGGTGTTGGCGCGGCTGTCGAGGTACACGCCGGCGCGGTCGTTGAACGAGATCACGCAGTCGGTGATGGCGGCCTGCGCGCCGGGCGCGAGGAAGACACCGTCGTCGCGGCTGTCGCTGACGTCGACGTACTGCAGGGCGCTGCCCTGGCTGGCGACGTCGACGCCGCGGGCGGTGCCGTTCGGCTGGGTGGGGTCGACGCAGCGGTTCTGCTCGCACAGCTCGCCGCGCGCGCATCCGTCGTCGTCGTTGCAGCGCACGCCGCCGGCGAACTGCACGTAGGCGTCGGTGATCGCGGCCGGCGCGTCGAGGTCGAGCGCGGTGTGCTTCACGTCCATCAGCGTGACGCGGTCCAGGGTGGCCCCGCCCGCGCTCACCAGCACGCCGGCGCGGCTGCGGCGCACGGTGAGGTCGCTGATGGCGCTGGCGCCGTTGACGTGCAGGCCGATCTGCGCGCGCTCGATGGTCAGGTGGGCCAGGGTCGAGCCGGCGCCGACGCGCAGGCGCTCCCAGTCGCTGACCCGCAGCGGGCCGTCGGGCGCGGGATCGTCGACGGTGAACACCACGGGCGCCTCGGCCTCGCCGGCCACGGTCAGCGGGCCGACCGCGTCGACGAGGTAGTCGCCCACGCCGTTTCGGTCCTGATCGGTGGGGGCGACGAGCACCTGCGTGCCGGCCTCGACGGTCAGATCGGCGCCGCCCGGCACGACCACGTCGCCGCTGACGTAGACCGTGCCCGACCAGACGGTGCCCGCCGCGATGGGCTCGCTGCCGTAGTACGGGTCGGTGTCCCAGGCGTCGTCGAAGGCCACCCCCACGTAGCCCTGCAGGTTGGCGCCGGTGGCCGGCGACAGGGCCAGCTCGCCCAGCACGTCCGGGTAGCGGCCGAAGTAGTTGGCGCGCAGGTCCAGCGTGCCGCTGGTGCGGGCGACGACCACCTGCTTGGGCGCCTCGTCGCCGCGCCGCAGCACGACGCTGACCACGCGCATGCGCTGGGTGCCGCCGCAGCAGCTGTAGGTGGCGCGCACGCGCAGGCGCGTGACGCCGGCGGGCACGGTGTACCACTCGTTCGCGTCGTTGCTGTACGAGCGCAGGACGCTGTTGTTGTCGGCGTTGTAGAGGTAGCCGCTGCCGCTGCCCGGCTCGTCGAAGTCGAGCAGCGCCGCCAGGATGGTCGCGCCGGCGGGCGCCGTGTAGACCCCCGAGGTGTTGTCGCCGCTGTTGCTGGTGGCGCTGGCTGTCAGGACGCCGGCGGTGCTGACCGTCTCGACGAGGTCGGTGCCGGTCGTGCCGTTGGCGAAGATGTTGTTGCGCTGGACCACGACGCCGGGGTTCGTCGCGCCGTTCGGCTCGACCGACACGCCTTCGCGCGCGTTCTCGACGATCTGCATGCGGCGCAGCTCGCCGTTGCTGCTGCCGCTGTAGCGCACGCCGGCGCCGCCGTTGCGCTGCAGCGAGCCGTCGGTCGTCGCGAAGCTGCTGTTGCGGAACCACAGGCCGGCGCCGCCGTTGCGGTCGACGACCGGGCGCAGCAGGGTGCCGGTCGAGTCGGTCATCAGGCCGCCGAGCCCGCCGTTGTCGACGCTGACGAGGTCGGCGGTGTCGAGGGCGCTGCTGCCGCTCACCTGCAGGCCGTCGCGCTGGTGGTCGGCGGTGGTCAGCCGGCTGAGGGTGACGCGATCGCTGTTGCCGACGACGACGCCGATGTCGCAGCCGCGCACCTGGGTGTCCTCGACGGTGGCGTCGTCGGCGCCGGTCAGGGTCAGGCAGGTGCCGCCCATCGAGCGCACGGTCACGTCGCGCACCGTGCTCGCGTTGCCGATGCGCAGGCCGTCGTGCCCGTACTCGAACACGGCGTGCTCGATCGCGCTCGGCTGGGCACCGCTGACGTCCACGCGCGTCCAGCCGTCGGGCCCGCGGTTCTCCTCGAACACGCTGAACAGCACCGGGTTGTCGGCGGTGCCCTGCACCAGCAGCTGGCCCTGGATGGTCAGCGAGAAGTCGCCCACGTCGTCGCCGTTCTGGTCGAAGCGGCTGAACAGCACCTGCGTGCCCTCGGCGATGGTCAGCGTCTGCCCGGCGGGCACGCGCACGTTGCCGGTCAGCACGACCGTGCCGAACCACACCGTCGTCTCGACGTCGCCGGCGACGAACTGCTGGTCGGTGAAGCTGACCGGGCGCGTCGTCTGGCTGGTCTGGCCGATGTTGTCGCGCACCTCCATGCGCACGGTGTAGTCGCCGATGTCGGGGTACTCGTGCGCGGCCTGCTTGGCGGTGTCGAAGGCGGTGTCCCAGGTGCCGTCGTCCTCGAAGTCCCAGCGCACCTCGAGCTGCGCGGGGTCGGTCGTGTCGTCGGTGGCGGCGCTGGCGTCGACGGTGATGAGGCGCGGCGCCACCGGGATGGCGACGAAGCGCGCCTCGGGCAGCGCGTTGATCACGTTCAGCAGCACCGGCTCGCTGAGGCCGGTCTCGCCGACGTCGTCCTCGGCGATGGCCACGAGGCGCAGCGTCGCGCCCGAGGCGGCCTCGAGCGGCACGGTCACGTCCATCTCGTAGGGCAGCTCGACGTCGCTCGCGACCTCGTCGTCGTCGAGCAGCAGCGCCACGCGGCCGACGTCGCGGCCGGCGCCCGGCCGCACGTCGACCAGCACCGAGATGACCTCGCCCTGGGTGGTGTCGCGCGTGCCCTGGGGCCGCACGATGCGCACCGTGGGCGCGCTCTGGCTCTGCACGACCACGTTGCAGCGCGCGATGGCGCGATCGCCGTCGTCGTCGTAGACCGACAGCTCGACCAGGAAGCTGCCGCTCTGCGCGTAGGTGTAGGCGACCGCGCCCTGGGCGCCGGTGTCGATGGCGTCGTTGCCGTCGCCGAAGTCCCACACGAAGCGGGTGACCTGGCCGTCGGGATCCTCGGCCGTGGCCGAGAAGTCCATCACCTGGCCCACGCGGCCGGTGCGGTCGCAGGTCAGCTGCACCACCGGCGCCTGGTTGGGCGGCGGCAGCACGGTGACGGTGATCGCGGGCGACAGCACGTCGCCGACGACCGCGCGCAGCTCGGCCTCGCCGACGCGCACGCCCTCGACCAGGCCGCGCGTGCCGGCCACGTTCGAGACGGTGGCGACCTGCGTGTCCAGCGACTCCCACTGGGCCATGCCGGTGAGATCCACCTCGCTATCGTCCGAGAAGGTGCCGGTGGCGGTCAGCTGCAGGGTGTCGCCGACGACGACGCGGGGCTCGGCGGGGGTGACGGCGAGGGCGATCAGCTCGGCGGCCTCGACCGTGAGCGTCGCGGCCGCGCTGTCGACGTCGCCGAAGGTGGCGATGATCCCCGCCTCGCCGACGGCCAGCGCGGTGGCCTCGCCCCGGGTGCCCGGGGCGTTCGAGACGCGGGCGACGACGTCGTCGTCGACGGCCCAGGTGGCCTCGGCGGTGACGTCGCGCTCGCTGCCGTCGCCGAAGAAGGCCACGGCGGTGAAGGGCTGGGTGAGGCCGACGGGGATCGTCGCGGTGCCTGGGCGCACCTCGACGCGCTCGACATCGGGCGCGGCCACGGTCACGTCGGCGACGCCCGCGAGGCCGTCCAGCGTCGCGGTGACGCGGGTGCTGCCCACGGCCAGCGCCTCGACGCGGCCCGGATCGTCGGGCGAGGCGGCGACGACGGCCGGGTTGGCGCTCGACCAGGTGGCCTCGGCCGTGACGTCGCGGCTGCTGGCGTCGTTGAAGGTGGCGGTGGCCGTGAAGCGGCGCACCTCGCCGACCAGCAGGTCGAGCTCGGCGGGCTGCAGCGTGATGCGCGTGGGCGCGACGGCCTCGACGGTGACCCGGCGGGCCGGGCTCGTGACGCCGGCGAGGCGCGCGGTGATGTCGGTGTCGCCGGCGGCCACGGCCAGCGCGGTGCCCGGCGTGTCGCCGCCCGACTGGATGGTAGCGATGCCGGCGGCCGACGAGCGCCACTCGACCTGGTCGGTGACCTCGGTCTGCGCGCCGTCCGACCAGGTGGCCGTCGCGGTGAAGACGCCGGTGAGGCCCACGACCAGGCTGTTCGGTCCGGTGACGGCGAGGCTGTCGAGCGCCGTGGGGCCGACGGTGAGCGTGGTCGGCGCGCTGGTCTGGTCGGCCAGGGTGGCGGTGATTTGGGTCTGCCCCTCGGCCAGGCCGCGCGCGACGCCGGGGGCGCCGTCGAAGGCCGCGACCGCCTCGTTGCTCGACCGCCAGACGACCTCGTCGGTGAGATCGAGCTCGCTGCCGTCGGACAGGCGGCCCATCGCCGTGAAGGGCAGCGCGCGGCCCAGGGGCAGATCGGCGTCGAGGGGCGCGATGGTCAGCGCCTCGAGGCGGCTGTCGGTGATCTGCACGCGCGCGGGCAGCGAGACGATGTCCTGATAGCTGGCGGTGACGAAGGTCTGGCCCTCGAGGACGCCGGTGACGCGGCCGCGATCGGGGCCGTCCTGCTGCACCGTGGCGATCTGCGGGTTCACGATGGCCCAGGTGGCGTCGTCGGTGACCTCGACGCGGTTGTCGTCGTTGAAGCGCGCGAAGGCGCGGAAGTCGCGGAAGGCGCCGAGGGGCAGGGTGACGCTGTCGGGCTCGAGCTCGACGGCGACGACCTCGATGGGCTCGACCTCGAGCAGGGCCGGGCTGCAGACGACGGCGCCCAGCGAGCACGCCAAGGAGGTCTGGCCGGCGCCGAGGGCGACGATCAGCTGGCCCTCGTCGGGATCGCGGGGGCCGACGGCGGCGATGGCCGGGTTGGCCGAGCGCCATTGCACCTCGGCGGTGAGATCGGCCTCGCTGCCGTCGCTGTAGCTGCCCGTCGCCCGGAAGGCGGCGGTCTGGCCGACGACGAAGGTGACGCGATCGGGGGCGATGGCGATGGCCTCGAGCTGGGGGCCGGGCTGGCCGCCCATGCCGCCGGCGCCGGGATCGCCGCCCATGCCGGGATCGCCGCCGGCGCCGCCCATGCCGGGGTCGCCGCCGGCGCCGCCCATGCCGGGGTCGCCGCCGCTGCCGCCCATGCCGGGCGTGCCGCCGGCGCCGCCCATGCCGGGCGTGCCGCCGGCGCCGCCCCGCCAGGATCGCCGCCGGCGCCGCCCATGCCAGGCGTGCCGCCGCCAGCGCCGCCCATGCCAGGGTGGTCCCGCCGCTCCCGCCGCGCGCCGCCCATGCCGGGATCCCGCCGCTGCCGCCGGCGCCACCCGCACCCGGCGCGCCGCCGTCACCGCCAGCGCCACCCGCGCCTGGCGCGCCGCCGTCACCGCCCACGCCGGGCGTGCCGCCGCCGCCGCCCTCGCCGCCCATGCCGGGCGCGCCGCCCATGCCAGGCGTTCCGCTGGCGCCGCCCATGCCGGGCGTGCCGCCGCTGCCGCCGCCGCCGCCCATGCCCGGCGCCGCGTCCGCGCCGCCGTTGCCGACCGCGCCGTCGTCACAGCCGCCCAGCGCCAAGCCGAGCGCCACCAGTCCCACCAGCGCCGCGCGCATGGTTCCGCCTCCGCGAGGATGATTTCGCGCCATGCTGCGCATCGTGGCTGGCCGGTGCAACCGCGATGGGGCATCGCTCGCGCCGGGCTGCTACAAACCGGGTCGGACCCGCGCGGGCGGTGAGGAGCGAGCACATGTTCGAGACGGCGGAGCTGGGCCAGCGGATCGACGACGCCACCTTCGACGAGCAGGAGACGGTGATGCGCAACGCGCTGCTCGACGAGCAGCAGCGGCTGCGCGAGGGCGGCTTCCCGGTGCTGGTGCTGTTCGCGGGCCTCGACAAGGCGGGCACCGGCGACGCCGTGAACGTGCTGAACGCCTGGATGGATCCCCGCTGGATTCAGACCGAGGCCTACGGCGCGCCCTCGAGCGAGTCTCAGCAGCGGCCCGCCTTCTGGCGCTTCTGGCGCGACATGCCGCCGCGCGGCGTCATCGGCCTGCGCCTGTCGGCGTGGTACCGGCAGCCCTTCGAGGCGCGCCTCGCCGGCCGCATCGACGATCTCGACTTCGAGAAGGCCATGCACCGCATCAAGGTGTTCGAGCAGATGCTGGCCGACGACGGCGCGCTGATCGTCAAGTTCTGGATGCACCTGAGCAAGAAGGCGCAGAAGAAGAAGATCGCCGCGCTGAAGAAGGATCCCGCCACGGCCTGGCGGGTGTCCGAGAGCGACGAGGCGCAGCACGCGCAGTACGACGAGGTGGTGCGCCTGGGCGAGCGGATGATCCTGCGCACCGACGCCGGCAACGCGCCGTGGCACATCGTCGAGGGCGCCGATCCCAACTTCCGTCGCCTGCGCGTGGGCACGCTGCTGCACGCGGCGATGGAGGCGGCGTCCAACCGCGCCGAGGCGCGCCGGCAGCTGCCGCGGGTGGTGCCGGGCGAGGACGAGGAGGAGGCGCGCCCCGAGACGCGGCCGCGCAGCATCCTGCAGCGGGTGGTGATGCCCGCCAAGCTGCCGAAGTCCGAGTACGAAGAGCAGCTGCCGCTGCTGCAGGGGCGGCTGCACCGCGCCTACCGCGAGGCCGCCGAGCGCGGGGTGACGCTGCTGGCGGCCTTCGAGGGCTGGGACGCCGGCGGGAAGGGGGGCGCCATTCGCCGGGTGACGGCGGCGCTGGACGCGCGCACCTATCGCGTGATCCCCATCGCGGCGCCCAACGACGAGGAGAAGGCGCGCCACTACCTGTGGCGGTTCTGGCGTCACCTGCCGCGGCGGGGGCGGGTGACGATCTTCGACCGCAGCTGGTACGGCCGGGTGCTGGTCGAGCGCATCGAGGGCTTCGCGACGCCGCGCGAGTGGATGCGCGCCTACGCCGAGATCAACGACTTCGAGCAGCAGCTGGTCGAGGACGGCGCGGTGCTGGCCAAGTTCTGGCTGCACATCACGCGCGAGGAGCAGGAGCAGCGCTTCCAGGACCGCATGGACACGCCGCACAAGCGCTGGAAGATCACCGACGAGGACTGGCGCAACCGGGCGCGCTGGGACGAGTACGAGGCGGCGGTGCACGACATGATCGAGCGCACGAGCACGCGGCTGGCGCCGTGGACCATCGTGCCGGGCAACCAGAAGCGGTACGCGCGGCTGCACGTGCTGCGGACGCTGGCCGAGGCCCTCGAGCAGCGGCTGGAGGCGCTGGGATGAGAGGGGCGGCGGTCGCGCTGGCGCTGCTCGCGCTGGTCGGGGGCTGTGACGACGGGGGCGGCGACGCGGCGCCCGCGCCGCCCGAGGACGCCGCGCCGCCGCCGGCCGACGCCTGGCCGCCGCTGCCCGCGACGCAGCCCTGCGCGCCGGGCGACTTCGACTTCGACGCGCTGCCGGCGGTGGAGGCGCGGGCGGTGCTGCGGGCGCTGCGCGGCGAGGGCGCGGTCGATCTGATCGAAGGGCCGGGCGGCTGGTGGGTGGGGCACGCCGATGGGCGGGTGCGCTGGGTGCCGGTGGGCGGCAGCGCGACGGCGCCGGTGACGGTGCTCGAGGTCGAGGGCGAGCTGGTGGGGCTGGCGGTGGCGCGCGACGACGGGACGGCGGCGCGGCTGTTCGTCGCGACGCGCGGCGCGGACGGGCTGGCGGTGACGGTGCACCCGATCGTGCGGCCGGAGGGGCCGGTCGACGCGCGCGCCGTCGCGACGCTGTGGCGGGGCGAGGGGGCGGGCGGCGGCGTGCAGCTGGACGGCGAGGCGGTGTTCGTCGCGGCGGCGGGCGGGCTGCTGCGGCTGGACGCGACCACCGGCGAGCCGGCGGCCGACAACCCGACGGCGGGTGAGGCGGTCTGGGCGGCGGGGCTGGACGCGCCGGGGCGCTGCGTCGTCGACGACGGGCGCGCCTGGTGCCTGGACGGCGGCGCGGTGAAGGTGGCGTCGCCGGGGGGCCGCTTCGACGTGGTCGCCGAGGCCTGCGCCGACGCCGTGGGCGGGTTCGTGTACCGCAGCCTGGACGATCCGGAGCTGTGGGGCGCCTATCTGTACGCCTGCGGTGAGACCGTCCGGGGCGCGCGGGTGGTCGACGACGGCGTGCGGGTGGCCGACCTGGCGGCGCTCGACGGGAAGCCCTCGACCTTCGCGCGCGACGGCGGGGGGCGGGTGCTGGCGATCGTCGACGGCGCGTCGCCCGGCCGACTGCAGGTGGCCGCGCCGGATCGGGCGCTGGGCATGCCGGCGCGGTTGTCCGACACCGGCTGCTTCGAGGACGTGCCGAGCCTGCGCCCGGCGCCCGGCGTGGTGCCCTACGACGTGGCCAGCCCGCTGTGGACCGACGGCGCCCACAAGCGCCGCTGGCTGGCGCTGCCGGCCGGCGAGCGGGTGACGGTCGACGACGTCGGGCCCTGGGACTTTCCCCAGAACGCCATGCTGATCAAGGACTTCGCGTTCACCGGCGCGGACGGCGTGCGGCGCAGCGTCGAGACGCGCGTGATGGTGCGGCGGCCCTTCGGCTTCAGCTTCCACACCTATCGCTGGGACGCCGACGGGCAGGACGCGACGCTGCTGACC
Source organism: Myxococcales bacterium (assembly GCA_020633465.1). Classification (GTDB taxonomy): domain Bacteria; phylum Myxococcota_A; class Bradymonadia; order UBA7976; family UBA1532; genus JACKDN01. The sequence goes on along the minus strand of JACKDN010000010.1, from coordinate 163,054 downwards.
GGCGACATGGCCGAGGCGATCGAGGTCGAGGTGCGGCGGGACGGTGAGGCCGCGACGCTGCCTTATCTGTTCCCCAGCCGCGCGGACTGTCAGACCTGCCACAACCCGCGCGCGCTGCGGGTGCTGGGGCCGACGACGCAGCAGATGGTGCGGCCGATCGAGGTGGCGGGGGCGGTGGTGGATCAGGGCGAGGCGCTGTTCGCGCACGGCGTGCTCGACCGGGCGCCGGGGGGCGCCGGCATGCCCGATCCGAGCGACGCGACGGCGCCCCTCGCCGACCGCGCGCGGGCCTACCTGCACGCGAACTGCGCGCACTGCCACCAGCCCGACGGGTGGACGCCGCCCGAGCTGGGGCTGGACCTGCGCTACACGACGCCGCTGGCCGAGACGGGGGCCTGCGGCGTGCCGCTGAAGTACAGCGCCTTCGGCATCGCGGGCGATCTGCGCCTGGATCCGGGCCGCCCGGGCAACAGCAACCTGCTGCAGCGCATGCTGACGCGCGGGGTGGGGCAGATGCCGGTGGCCGCGACGGCGTGGGTCGACCCGGTGGGCGTCGAGGTGGTCGGGGCGTGGATCGCGGGCCTCGAGGGCTGCCCCTGAAGCGCCACAGTCGCGGCATCTGACGGCTCTCCCGGCCGCTGCGCGCCGACGCCCGGCGCGCCTGGGACGGGAGAGGACCGATGGTTGGCGTGCTGACCGTGCTCGCGCTGTTCGCGCCCGATGCGCTCGAGAACGTGGTGATTCACGATCCGGCGGGTCAGGGCTTTCTGGTGAAGGTCGAGACGGTGCCGTGTGCGCGCGGGCCGCACGCGGTGGCGGACGCTGCGGAGGCGGCGCCGGCGTGCGCGTGCGGGCAGGGGGCGGCGTGCGGGTGCAAGGGGCAGGCGCGGGGGCAAGGGGCGGGGTGTGCGTGCGGGGGTGAGGGCGGGTGTCGGTGCGGGGGGATGGGGGCGGGACAGGGTATGGGGGCTGGGCAGGGTGAGGGCGCGGGGTGTGCGTGCGGTGGTGGGGGCGGGTGTCGGTGCGGAGGGATGGGGGCTGGACAGGGCGAGGGCAGGGGCACGGGCAAGGGCAAGGGCAAGGGCAAGGGCAAGGGCAAGGGCAAGGGCATGGGCATGGGCCCCGGTCAGGGCAAGGCTGGGGGCATGGGGCCGATGCCGGCGGCGATGCGCGACACCATCCACGCGCTGGTCTATCAGCACGCCAAGGTGAAGCGATCGCTCACCATCCTGCCCGACGGCGTCGAGACGGTGACGATCAGCGAGGCGCCCGAGCAGGTCGAGGCGCTGCGGCGGCACGTGCGGCAGATGAAGACGCGGCTGGCCGAGGGGCTGCGCGTCCGCGCCTGGGATCCGATCTACGCCGATCTGGCGCAGCACTTCGGCGACACCACGCTGACCTTCGAGGACGTCCCGGGCGGCATCAAGGTGACGCACCGGGGCAAGACGCCCGCCGCCGCGCGGCTGGTGCACGCCCACGCTCAGGTGGTCAGCGGCTTCGTGGCCAAGGGGCCCGAGGAGGCGCACCGATGCCACGTCGTGCGCTGAGCCTGCTGGCCCTCGCTGCCCTGTGGGCCTGCGACGACGGCACGCGCGGCATGGACGGCACGGGGCCGCACGGGGGCGGTCGGCACGACGTCGGGTCCGGCCCCGCGGACGCGCTGCCCCAGGGGGGCGGACGCCGCCGCGCCGACCGACGCCGCGCCGCTGCTCGACGCGGGCGCCGCGCCGGACGGCGGCGCCTGGGCGCGCTCGAGCCGATGGCGCCGCTGCCCGGCCTGGCGACGGTCGCTGGCGCGCGGCTGGCCACCTCGGGCACCTGCGCGCTGTGCCACCAGAACGCGCCCGGGGCGCAGGCGATGCGCGACGAGGTGGGCGCGGGCGTGGCGCCCTTCGACCTGTGGATGGGCTCGATGATGGCCAACAGCGCGCGCGATCCGCTGTGGCGCGCCGTCGTGTCGGCCGAGGTGGCGGCCACGCCGGCGGCGCGCGAGGCCATCGAGGCCAAGTGCACGCGCTGCCACGCGGCGGCGGGCAACTACGAGAGCGAGGCGCCGAGCATGGCGCTGATCGACGCGACCGACACGGCCGGCCACCTGGCCCGCGACGGGGTCACCTGCACCGTGTGCCACGGCATCGAGCCGGACGGGCTGGGCACCGACGACAGCTTCACGGGGCACTGGGTGATCGGCGACGAGAGGGTGGCGTACGGGCCGCACGCGCAGCCGCAGGCCCGGCCGATGGAGATGCACACCGGCATCACGCCGCGACAGGGAGACCACATCACCGACGCGGCCCTCTGCGGCAGCTGCCACACGCTGCTGACCGACGCGCTGACCGCGGACGGCGAGGCGACGGGGCATCAGCTGGTCGAGCAAGCGACCTACCTCGAGTGGCGCAACTCGCGGTATCCGGCGGCGAACCTGACCTGCCAGGCCTGCCACCTGCCGACGATGAGCGCGCAGGGGGTGCCCCTGCAGACGGCCATCGCGCGCAACCCGGGGGGCCAGGACTTCCCGTTCGTGCAGCCGCGGGCGCCCTACGGGCGGCACGTGCTGGTGGGCGGCAACACGCTCGTCCCGCGCGTGCTGGACACCTTCCGCGCGGTGCTGAATCCGCAGGCCACGCCGGCGGCCTTCGCGACGACCGTGGCGGCGGCGCGGGCCCAGCTCGCGCGGGCGGCGCGGCTCGAGCTGATGGCGGCGCGGCGGGACGGGGACGTGATCGAGCTGCCGATCACGGTGCACAACCAGGCGGGCCACAAGCTGCCGAGCGGCATCCCCACGCGGCGGGCCTGGCTGCGCGTGACGGTGCGCGACGCGGCCGACGCGGTGGTGTTCGACAGCGGCGCGCACGACGCCGAGGGGCGGCTGGTGGCCGACGGCGCGGTGCTGCCCAGCGAGCGCGCCGACGGGCCGATTCAGCCGCACCACCAGGTGATCGAGCGGGCGGATCAGGTGCAGATCTACGCGTCGGTGATGTGCGATCCCGACGGCGTGCCCACCGGCCGCCTGCTGCGGGCCGCGACGTACTGCCAGGACGATCGCCTGCTGCCGGCGGGCTGGCGCGCCGATCACGCCGACGGGCCGCGCACCGCGCCCGTGGGCACCGACGACGATCCCGACTTCGTCGCGGGGCAGGACACGGTGACCTACCGCGTCGCCGCGCCGGTCGGCGCCGGGCCGTACACGGTGCGAGCGCGGCTGCTGTACCAGACGCTCGGGGCCCGCTTCGCGGCGGATCTGTTCGCCGTCGACACGCCCGAGATCCGTCAGCTGCGGTTCTTCCTGCAGACCGTGCCGGCGCTGCCGGAGATCATCGCCGAGGCGGAGCTGTCGGTGGAGTGAGGCGGGGACGCACGCTCGGCCGCGCGGCCGAGCGTGCGCTCGAGGGCGCTGTTCAGGGCACCCAGACGACGCCGGCGTTCTTGATGCGGCGACCGTTCAGGTTGGCGTCCTCGCTGCCGTCGGCCACGCCCAGGCGGAAGCCGAAGGCGGCCGAGGCGTTCTGCAGCCCCTCGTACATCCAGTCGCGCCAGATGTGGCCCCGGCCGGTGGCCAGGTCGTAGGTCGCCAGGTCGGTCAGGTTGGCCAGCGCGCTGCCCATGCCGTCGGCGTTGTCGTTGCCGATGAGGAACAGCGTGCGGTCGCTGACCGCGATGTTCCGCACGTTGAGGAAGATGGGCGGCAGCGCGCCCGGCGAGACGCCCTGATCGACCAGGTACTGCTTGAGGTAGGTGTAGACCAGGTCGATGCCGTTGCCGTTGTTGGTGGCCGGGTCGAACGAGGGCCGGCCCTCGGCGTCGCCCGCGGTCAGGTCCAACACCACCACGCGGTAGCGGTCGACGCCCTGCAGGCGGCGGCCGCCGCCGACGAGGGGCACCGAGATCGAGTCCGTGGGCAGCCGCTCGCTCTTGGCGTAGGGCAGGGCGTACAGCTTCGTGCCGTCCGGGTTCGTGGTGAACGCGGTGATCGAGCGGCCGAAGTCGTAGATGTCCAGGTCGTCCTGGATGCCGTCGCCGTCGGCGTTGTAGTTCACGCGCGCCGGCGCCCCGCCGCTGAGGTCGTAGACGGTGATGCTGTTCTGGTTGCCGATGAACAGGTGGTCGGCGCCCATGAACGGCGCGACGATCATCGCGGGGTCACCCGAGAAGACGATGTCGGCGCCGGTGTACTCGGCCTCGATGTCGTCGGCGGGGTCGAAGGTGAGCGCGCCGTCGGCGCCGATGGCCGCGCGGTGCACGACGTTGCGGAAGGCCGTGCGGGGCTCGTTCTTCTCGAGGAACCACAGCGCGCCGTCGCGCACGAAGCCCTGGACGTAGCGCGGGAAGTACTGCTCGTTCCCGATGAAGTAGGGCTCGAGGTAGGGATCCTCGATCGTGTCCGCGTCCACGTTGCCGTCGACGAGGGCGTTCAGGTCGGCGACGAAGATGGGCGCCGCCGGGCCCTCGATGGCGCTGTCGAAGCCGTACAGCAGCTTGGTGTCGCCGTCGACGTGGATGGCGCCGCTGCAGACGCGCACGTCGTTGCCGCCCGGGAAGCGGACGTAGTTGCCGTCGTACAGCTGGGCGCCGGTGCCGGGATCGTAGGCGATGGCGGTGAAGCGACTGAACAGCCAGATCTCACCGTCGGGCCCGCGCACGGTGCCGCAGCCACCCTCGAAGGTGCCGTCCTCGCCCTCGACCAGCGGCAGGCCCTGCGCGCCGTCGACGGCCGGGTCGAAGTCGGTCTCGGTGTAGGTGTCGAGGTTCAGGCGGCGCAGGACGTCGAACGTGCCGTCGACGGCCGCCGCGTGCGAGCTGGACAGCAGCAGCAGCTTGCCGTCGTCGCCGGCCGGCGGCGGGGGCGCGTCGGCGTACTCGCCGGTGTCCTCGATGGGGGCGTCGGGGGTGCGCGGCGGACCGTCGCCGGCCATGTCGGGGGGCGGCGCGCCGGGCACGTACAGGATGCCGGCGTTCTTCACGCGGTCGTTGCCCAGCACCTGATCGCGCTCGCCCAGCCGCAGACCGAAGGGATCCGACAGGCCCTGCAGGGCGTAGGGCAGGCCGCGCCAGCCGCGGAAGACCACGCCGTTCGCGTGCTGCCCGTCGGCGGGGGCGATGTTGAAGATGGCCAGATCGGTCAGGTTGGCCAGGGCCGAGCCCTGGCCGTCGTTGGCGTCGGCGCCGATGAGCACCAGCGCGTTCTCGGTGACCGCCATCTGGCGCACGTTGAGGCCGACCACCGCGGGCAGGGCGCCGGTGCTGCCGCTCTGCAGGGTGTCGAGCATGTGCTTCTTCAGCGCCGTGTGGCGCAGGTCGACGCCGTAGCGGCGGTAGGGCAGGCCCGCGCACAGGGCCTCGTCGTCGACGAAGCAGTCCCACAGGGTGGTGTCCTCGATGGGCTGGTCGCCGGTCAGGTCGAGGATGGCCGCGCGGTGGTTGCTGAACTGGTTGCGGCGGACGCTGCCGTCGAACCAGTTGTGGTCGACGTCGATCTGGCCCGGGCGCACCGGCTCGCCGCCGAAGGTGCAGGCGTTGGCCTCGCAGGCCCAGCCCTGGGCGTTGGGGCAGTCGCTCGCGTCGTCGCAGGCCAGGGGCGCCTGCGGGTAGGTGACGTGGGGCAGGGCGTACAGCTTGGTGCCGTCCGGGCTGAGCGCGAAGGTCTTGATGGCCCAGCCGTACCAGCGGGTCTCGATGCGGTCGGCCAGGGTGTGGGCGGCCAGATCGATGACGCTGATCGAGGTCTCGTTGCCGACGAAGGCGTGGGGCGCCTGGGTCGGGCCGACGGGCGCGACGATCAGGCCCGGGGCCTCGAGGATGCCGTCCAGGTCGGCCGTGGGCTCGGTGGCGATCGTGTCGGCCGGATCGAAGTCGGCGGTCAGGCCGCCGGCGTCGACGCCCAGGGCCACGAAGTGCAGCTGGTTGTCGGCGGTGACGTCGGGGATGCCCTGCTCGGTGAACAGCAGCCAGGGGGTGCCCTCGGCGTCGGTCCACACGGCGGGGTTGAAGCCGGTGCGGCCCGAGCCCATCGCCAGGGGCGCGTTGGGCAGCTCGGCCGCCTGCACGTCGCCGTCGGCCAGATCGGTGATCTCGGCCTGCCAGATGCGGACGAGGGGCACGCCGTCGAGCTCGAAGCCGAAGAGGAACTCGCGGTCGGTGGCCGGATCGCGCCAGTAGGCGCCGTGGCAGACGCGGCGGGCGGCGTCGCCGCCGGCCTCGCCGGGCGGGCGGAAGAACACCTGGTGGTCGCCGCGGCTCTGCTGGGCGTTGATGTGGTCGTAGGCGATGGCGAAGTGGCCGTTGAGCAGGAACACCTCGCCCTCGGGGCCGCGGACGATGCCGCAGCCGCCGCCGCCGTAGAGCTCGTCGCCGTTCTCGACCAGCCGGCGGCCCTGCGGGCCGTACTTGCTGGGGCGGTAGTCGAGCTCGTCGTAGGTGTCGAGGTCGAAGACGCGCACGGTGTCGTGCGTGCCCAGGCGGGCCGGGCCGTGGGACGAGCTGAACAGCACCAGGTGGCCGTCCTCGGGCTCGATGCCGCGGGCGTAGTCGGCCGGCGGGTTGTAGCCGTACTGGTCGTAGACGACGACCTCGAAGTCGACGCCCTGCGGGCCGAGCAGCGCGCGCACGGCGGTGCGGCCGGTGCCGATGGCGGTCAAGAGACCGCTGTCGGCGTCCACCTCGACCACGTCGTCGGGCATGCCGGGCACGATCGACCACTCGAGGCGCAGGGGCCGCGGGACGGGCGGGCCCTCCCAGTCGTCGGGCACCTCTTCGAGCAGCTCGCCGAACTGGAACTCACCGTAGGTGGCCAGGGCGCGCAGGCCGAGCTGGCGCGAGGTGCCGAGGAACATGCGGACGTCGGCGCGGTGCACGCTGCACGTCTCGTCGTTCCAGTCGCAGTTGGGCAGGATGTCCTGCAGGGCGCCGTTGCCGTCGACGCAGGCGTGGCGGTCGGCGGCGCAGGTGCCGCCGGCCGGGCAGTCGGCGTCCTCGACGCAGTACCACTTCTGCTCGGCGCCATCGAGGATGTAGAGGCCGTCGTAGCGGGCCTCGCCGGGGGGCGGCGGGGCGCCGGGCTCCGGGTCGACCGAGCCGGGCTGCGCGCCCAGCGGGTAGATGCCGACGCCCTCGCGCAGCATGACCACCTGAATCGGGAAGCGGGCGCTCTCCTGACCGTCGACGACGGCCTGCACCCAGACGCTGCCGTCGGGGTTGTGGCGGTCGCCGCCGCCGAGGCGCACGCCGCGCATCGCGGTGCCGCCGGCCACGTCGACCAGCTCGAGGCAGCCGCCGCGCGCCGGGCAATCCGAGGCCATCCAGTCGATGTCGGCCGCGGGCACCGGCAGGCGCTCGCCGGCCGGCGTCAGGAAGGACGCGGTCAGCGGGATGGTCTGGTTGACGACGAGGATGTCGGTGCCGGGCGAGTCGACCGTCAGCGTGCAGCCGCCGTCGGCGCAGGGATCGGCCATGCCGCCCATGCCGCCGACGCCGGGCTCGCCGCCCATGCCGCCGCCCGCGCCGCCGACGCCAGGCTCACCGCCCGCGCCGCCGCCCGCGCCGCCGACGCCGGGCTCACCGCCCGCGCCGCCGCCGACGCCGCCGACGCCGGGCTCGCCGCCCATGCCGCCGCCTGCGCCGCCGACGCCGGGCTCGCCGCCCATGCCGCCGCCCGCGCCGCCGACGCCAGGCTCACCGCCCATGCCGCCGCCCGCGCCGCCGACGCCAGGCTCACCGCCCATGCCGCCCGCGCCGCCGCCTGGCACCACCGGCGCCGCCGCCCGCGCCACCGGCGCCGCCGCCCATGCCGCCCGCGCCGCCGCCCTGGCACCACGGCGCCGCCGCCCATGCCGCCCGCGCCGCCGGCGCCGCACCGCGCCGCCGCCCATGCCGCCCGCGCCGCCGCCGACGCCAGGCTCGCCGCCCGAGCCGCCGGCGCCGCCGCCCATGCCGCCAGCGCCCGGCGTCGCGTCGGCCGCGCCGCCGTCCGTGCAGATATCACCGTCGCCACACTCGTCGTCCGAGCTGCCGTTGCACGCCACCAACGTCGTGGCGGCCACGAGCACTACGAGGCGGCCGAGCGGGCCGCTTGTCTTCCATCGCATCGTTCGGTTTCTCCCTCTGCCGACGATCCATCCGTCCCTCTTTCGGAACGGGCCCGGGCGGACTGTACCCCTTGTGTGCGGATTGGGCATCCCCTGTGCGCTCTCCGTGGCGCGCCGGCGCACGGCGCCGGTGATCTGCGGGGCGCCGGCTGGTTGACAGGTCGCTCGGGGCCCGCGACGGTCGGCGGACACACTCTGGAGGCCACCATGCGCCTGCTCGCGTTCGTGTTGTCGTCGTGCCTGCTCGCCCCGGCCGCCCTCGCGCAGGGCGGCGAGGGGGAAGAGCCCATTCACGCCAAGCCCAACCCCGCGGCGAAGGCCGTCAAGCCGGCGCCCGAGAAGGCCAAGGCGAAGCGCAAGGGAGCGCCCAAGGGGGCAGAGGTGCTGCCCGGGCGGACGGCCACCAACCCCAAGGGGCTGAACCCGTCGCGCACCTACAAGCCGAAGCCGGGCGTGAAGGAGGAAGAGGAGGAGGCGGCGCAGCCGGTGAAGGGGCCCGAGAAGCCCAAGGATCGGGGCGCCCCCAACGTGCCCGCGGCCAAGGGCGCCGCGCCGCGCTGACGGGTCACATGCGGGTCGGCGCGTCGATGCCCAGCAGGTCGAGCCCCGTGGTCAGCGTGCGCTGGGTGAGGGCGTTGAGGCTCAGGCGCGACGCCTGCAGCGCCCCCTCCGCCTTGAGGATGGGGCACTTGGCGTAGAAGCGGTGATAGCGCGTCGCCAGCTGGTAGAGGTAGTGGGCGACGTCGCTGGGGCGGCCGTTCTCCCAGGCGCCGTGGACCGCGGCGCCGAAGTCCAGCAGGTGCAGCAGCAGGTCGCGCTCTTCGGGCGCCTCGAGGTGCACCGGGTGATCCGCGGGGGTGGGCGCGCCCGCGGCGTCGGCCTTGCGCTGCACGGCGTGGGTGCGGGCCGAGGTGTACTGCAGGTACACGGCGGTGTCGCCGTTGAGCGCCAGCATCTTGTCGAACTCGAACACCACGTCCGTCTGCGGGTGGTTCGACAGATCGGCGTACTTGATGGCGCCCAGGCCGATCATCGGGGCGAGGGCGTCCATCTCCGCGTCGCTCAGGGCGTCGTCCTGCTCGGCGTTGCGCGCCTCGAGCACCGCGCGCGCCCGCGCTTCGCCCTCGTCGAGCAGCGTCTTCAGCGCGATGACGTTGCCCTTGCGGGTGCTGAAGCTGCCCTCGGGCAACTTCATCAGGCCGAACCAGACGTGGTCGAGGCGGGTGTCGATGCCCATCTTGGCGGCCGTCGCGAACAGCTGCTGGAAGTGCAGGCGCTGGCGCAGGTCGGTGACGTAGACGACGCGGACGGGATCCCAGCGCTCCTTGCGGTAGCGGATGGTCGCCAGGTCGGTGGTGGCGTAGAGGAAGGCGCCGTCCTTCTTCTGCACCAGGAAGGGCGGCAGGGTGTCCTCGCCGGCGGCGTCGCGGAAGAAGACGCACATGGCGCCCTCGCTGCGCTCGGCCAGGCCGCGGGCGACAAGGTCGTCCACCAGCGGGGCCAGCATCTCGTGGTAGAACGACTCGCCCAGGGTCTCGTCGAAGCGCACCCCCAGGCGGTCGTAGACGGTGTCGAAGGCGTGCTGGCTGTCGTCGCGGAACTTCGCCCACAGCGCGCGGTTGGTCGGGTCGCCGGCCTGCAGCTTGGCCAGCTCGGCCCGGGCGGCGTCGTTGAGGGCGTCGTCCAGCGCCGACGCCTGGTGGAACTTCACGTACAGGCGCTCGAGCTCGGCCACCGGATCGGCCGCGTAGGCGTCGTCGTCGCGCCAGTGGTTCCAGGCGTAGATCAGCTGGCCGAACTGCGTGCCCCAGTCGCCGATGTGGTTGTCGCCGACGACCGTGTGGCCCAGGAAGCTGCCGATGCGGCGCAGGGCGTCGCCGATGATGGTCGAGCGCAGGTGGCCGACGTGCATCTGCTTGGCGACGTTGGGCGACGAGAAGTCGATGACGACGGTGCCCTCGAGGGTGGGCGCGCCCAGGCGCGGCGAGGCGACCTGCTCGGCGAGGACGTCGGCCAGGCCGGCGTCGGACAGGGTGAGGGCGAGGAAGCCGGGGCCGGTGATCTCGACGGTGGCGACCAGATCGGCCGCGCGGGCGCGCAGCGCCTCGGCGATGCCCTCGGCGATCTGGCGCGGGGCGCGGCGCAGGGGCTTCGCGAGCTGCATGGCCACGGCGGTCTGGTAGTCGCTGGGGAAGTCCGGCTTGCTGCGCACCACCTGCACGTCGGGCAGGGCGTCCAGATCGGGGAACGCGGCGCGCACGGCGGCGACGACGTGGTCGGTCAAGCGGGCGTAGACGGGGGGCAGGGTCGACATGGGGGCCTCCGGCGCAGTGGTGGGGGTGTGCCACGGCCGCGCGCGGGGATCAACCGGGGGGTTGCGCGCAGGGGTGGGCCCGGTGGGTGGAGGCGGTGGGCCACGACGCGGGGGTGGGCGGGGAAAGTGCGTGGGGGGATCGGTTTCGGTGCAACACGCGGGCGTTCTGTCCGATACCCCCCATCGGGTGGGTGGGGGTTCGGGATGGGGCGACGATCTGCCGTCCGACGGACGAAGCCGCGGCGGTTTTTGCGCAACAGGCCGGCGCTGTGTCCGATAACCCCACATCGGGTGGGTGGGGGTTGGGGATGGCCCGGCCCGGCCGCCCGCTTGCCGCCCTCCATCTCCCGCGGGCATCGTCCAGCGGTGGCCTCCCAGCCGGCCCGGCGATCCCGAGGAGAACCCCGTGACCGAGACTTTGCCCACCCTCCTCGCCGAGGCCCGCGCCTGCACCCACTGCGCGGCCCACCTGCCTCACGGTCCGCGGCCGGTGCTGCGCGCGGGCGCCGGCGCGCGCATCGTCATCATCGGACAAGCCCCCGGCGCCAAGGTGCACGCCTCGGGGGTGCCCTGGGACGATGACTCCGGCGACCACCTGCGTGCCTGGCTGGACGTCGACGACGCCACGTTCGCCGATCCCGACGCGTTCGCCATCCTGCCGATGGGCTTCTGCTGGCCGGGCCGTCGCAAAGGGGGCGACCTGCCGCCGCGCCCGGAGTGCGCGCCCCTCTGGCACCCGCGCATCCTCGCCGCCCTGCCCGCGCGGCGCCTGACTCTGTTGGTGGGCACCTACGCCGTCGAGGCCTACCTGGGCGCCGAGCGGAAGCGCACGCTGACCGAGACCGTGCGCGCCTTCGCGTCGTACGGGCCCGAGCTGCTGCCGCTGCCGCATCCGAGCTGGCGCAGCAAGATCTGGATGCGCAGGCACCCCTTCTTCGAAGCCGAGGTGCTGCCCGCGCTTCGCACGTCGGTGCGCGCCGCGCTGGCGGGCTGACTCGCCCGACGGCGAAGGTCGGTGGCGGGTCGGGAAAACTAGAAAAATAGGCACGTTCGTTTGTTTGTGTGGCACGACCCCGCGACCCCGTAGTCGCGGTGTGGTCGCTCGCGGTGAGACGTTGGCGAGCAGCCCGGTGGACGGCCAGGCCGAGGGCGGCGACACCTGCACGTGGCAGGTGAACGCCGCGATCACCGTCGAATCGCTCTCATCTCGGTGGGCCCTGCGAGGCCCCCGGGGCGCCTCGTCCCGCGCGCGCCCCGCCGACCGGCGCCCAGAAGTCCGCGCGCGGGGGGCACTTCCACGACCTGCCCTTGGCCCCGGTCAGTCGCCACGCTACCTTCGGCCCCGGCACAGACGAGCCGCGCGACGGCGGCCGCGACGGGGCGTGAGGTCCCCGCGCGGGCCGGTTCGACGCGACGCGTCGACGGGCATCCGGAGGAGTTCGTGAAGAGCGTCATCGTCGTCGTGGGGCTGGCCTTCGCGGTCAACGCCCACGCCGAGTGGAAGTCCGCGCCCCTCGAGGCGCCCGCCGAGGCCGTGCGCGCCGAGGCCGACCAACGGGATCTGCCCGCCGTGGACGGCGTGGTGCGCTACCTGCTCGACGTGCGGCTCGACATCGACGCCGAGGGGCGCGTCACCCGCACGACCCACGAGGTGAAGCAGCTCGTCGGGCGCGCCGCCATCGAGCACGAGGGCGCGCTGACCGTCGGCTGGTCGAAGTGGCACGAGGAGCGGCCGACGCTCGGCGCGCGTGTCATCGCGCGCAACGGCAGGGCCTATCACCTGGGGCAGGAGGCGATCACCGAGGGCGGCGGCGGGCGCACCGACACGGTCATGTTCTCCGACCGCCGGCACCTCAGCGCGCCGCTGCCGGCCGTCGCGCCCGGCGCGATCGTCGAGACCCGCGTCGGCGTCCGTGAGCACCGGCCCAGCACGCCCGGCGGCGTGTGGGAGGCCATCGAGGTGCCCCCGGGTACCGCCGAGGTCCGCGTGTGGGTGCGGCATCCGGCCGGCGTGGCGGTCAAGGCGGCCTTCGAGGATCTGCCCGCCGCGCGGCCGAGCGTGTCGGCCGAGCAGTGGAGCGTGCACCTGAAGGACATCCCCGCGAGCTCGAGCGGAGCGCCGCGGATCGTGATCAGCACCTGGCCGTCGTGGCGCGCCGTCGCCGCCGCCTGGCACGACGTGAGCGTCGGCGCGCTGCCCGACGCCCCGGCCCCGTCGGTCGCGAAGCTGGTCGACGGGCTGCCCCGCGACGGTGACCGCGAGGCGGCCATCGCCGCGGTGGCGGCGAGGATCCACGAGGCCGTGCGCTACACCGGCGTCGAGCTGGGCGAGGCGGCCCTGGTGCCGCGCTCCCCGGCCGAGACGCTGAAGCGCACCTACGGCGACTGCAAGGATCTGACGATGCTGGCGGCGTCGGCGCTGCGGACCCTGGGGCACCGCTCCACGCCGGTGCTCGTGCGCGCGGGCCAGACCCCGCCGCTCGAGACCGCGACGCCGGGCCTCGGCGCCTTCAACCACGTGGTGCTGCGGGTGGAGGGCAAGCCGCCCATCTGGGTCGACATGACCGCGTGATATCTGCGGCCGGGGCAGCTGCCGGTGGGGGTCGCGGGGCGGAAGGGCCTGCTGGTCGACGCGACCCGCGGGCGGCTCGTCGACGCGCCCGCCGCCGCGGCGACCGACAATCACCTGGCGATCACCCGCACCTACGAGATGGGCGGCGTCGGGCCGGGGGCCGTCCGGGTCGAGGTGGACGCCCGGGGGCACGAGGGCGCGTGGCTGCGCCGCGTGGGCGACGAGCCCGACGGACTGCAGCGCGTGCTCGGGCGCGACGCCTACCGGATCGAGGGCACCGACGATCTCGAGGTGCTGCAGGCGCCCCGGCCGGGCGCCGGACAGGCGGCCGGCTACCGCGTGCGCTACCGCAAGCACCCCGACGCGTGGACCGAACAGTGGAGCGCGCAGGTGACCTTGCGTCCCGACCGCGTGCTGGCCCACCTCCCCCCGGGGGCCCTGGCCGAGGGGGACGCGCCCTTCGAGTTCGACTTCCCGCGGACGATCGAGGTGACGCACCGCGTGCCCGAGGTCGCGGGGTTTCACCTCGCGGAGCGTCCCGAGGCCCTCGCCGACGCCAAGGTCGGCGGCGCGTTCGGCGGCGGACGCTGGCGTCGCACGGTGGCGCAGGGGGCCGAGGGCCTGACCGTCACCTGGCGCATCGAGACCGGCGCCGGCCCGTGGTCGCCCGAGCAGCGGGCCGCTGCCCGCCAGATCGCGCGCGGGTGGACGCCCGTCGTCCTCGCGTACCGGCACGCGGCGCACGCGCTGTTCGCCGAAGGGAAGGGCGGCGAGGCCCTCACGCAGCTGCGCGAGGCCGCCGCGGCCCGCCCCGACGACTCGGCGCACGCCCTGCGCTACGTTGCCGCGGTGGCCGAGCGCGGGTACGGCTTCTGGGCCCGCACGCTGGCCGGCCGCCTGCACACGAAGCAGCCGACCGACCCCCACGTGATCACGGCCCTGGGCTGGGCGATGATGGCGGGCAACCTGGGCCGTACGCTCGGACCGGGCGCCGATCGGGCGCGAGCGCGGGCGCACTTCGACGCCGCGCTGAAGCTCGATCCCGAGCACCCGATGGCGCTGTTCGGGCTGGCGCTGACCCAACTGCACGGGGACGACGGCACGCTGCACGGCGCGGGGGCCGATCTGGCGGGCGCGGTGAAGTCGCTCGAGGCGCTGCGGGCGCTGGTGCCCGCCGAGCGCTTCGCCGCCGCGCAGGTCGGCGCGCTGACGGCGTTGGGCCGGCACGACGAGGCGCGCGCCGTCGCGCGGATGTTCCCCAACAACGACGAGATGCAGGGGCACCTGGTCTACGGGCGGGGGTTGAGCGACGCCGATCCGCAGGCGGCCGTGCGGCTGGCGGCCGAGCTGGTGCCCGCGGAGTCGACGCGCGCGCACGTGCTGGTGCGCGCGGGCCAGCGGTTGATGGTGCGCCGGGCCTACCCGGCGGCGCTGGCCGTGCTGCGCGCCGCCGAGGCCATCCCGCAGGGCAAGGAGGACGCGAGCGCGCTCTTGCACACGCTGCAGCGGCTCGAGCGGCGCGAGGCGCAGACGCTGGATCGGGACGATCCCCGCACGCCGGTGCGGCACGTGCTGTTCGCGCTCTTCGATCCGAACCTGTCGGCGGAGGCCGAGCTGAAGACGCACGCCACGCGAGAGCTGCAGCGGGTGCTGCTGCCTCGGCTGCAGGAGGCCCAGGCAGACGCCGCGCGCAACCTGACCGATCCGGCCGCGATGGAGTCGCAGGTGCTGCTGCTCGACGCCATCGCGGGCATGCCGCTGACGGTCGAGCCGGGCGGAGATCCGCTGCGGGGGTTCGTCGTGCAGCTGGGGAACGGCGATCAGGACTACGACGAGGACTTCCGGGCCCGCACCCGGGCCTTCGTCGTGTCGCGCCAGGGGCGGCTGCGCATGATCGGTCTGTCGTCGACGCCGGGCATCATCGGACGCGAGATCCTGAGCCTGATCGGGCGCGGCCGGCTGGACGCGGCCCGCCGGTGGCTCGACTGGATGGCGCCGAAGAAGCAGCTGTGGATCGACTTCGATCCGTTCCTGGTGCCGCCCGCGCTGGTCGGCTGGACCCGACACAACATCGCCGGTGAGAACAACGCGCGCACGGCGGCGGCCCTTTGGCTGGCCGAGGGCGACGACATCGACCAGCGCGACGCGGCGCGGCTGTTGACCGAGGCGGCCGACCGGTACCGCGCCGGACCCAAGCAGCAGATCGTGGCGAACGCGGCCATCATCCGCGCCGATCTGGCCGGCGGGCGCGCGGACAAGGCGCTCGTGCGCATCGACGCCGCGCTGCGGACGTACAGCGACTCGGCGTCCTTGGTGAACTGGCGGATTCGGGCCTTGCACGACACCGGTCAGCGGGACGAGGCGATGAAGACCGCGCGGTGGGCCCTCGCGCAGCCCAACCTGCAGCTGGGGCACGTGCACTACCACGGGTACCTCGCCGACGTGGCGGACGCGGCGGGCGACCTGACCAAGGTCGAGGCGCACCGCCGCGCGGCAGTGCAGCAGCGCTTCGCGGGGCCGAGCACCGTGCGGCGCGCGATCTGGGCAGCGGCGGGGGCGGGGACCATCGACCGCCTGATCGACGAGGCAGCGGGCGCGCTCCGGGACTTCGACGGGCTGACCCTGGACGATCGCGCCGCGCTGGCGGCCTACGACACCGAGCGCGGGCATCAACCGGCGGCGATCCGCAACCTGCGCGCGCGCAGCCGGCTGACCGGCGATCTGGACGCGACGGCGTGGTACCTGATGGGGCGGATGCTCGAGCGGGACGGCGAGCGCGCGGGCGCCGAGGCGGCCTACCGCACGTGCTTGACCGACAAGCCCGAGGCGGTGCTCGCGAGCTCGCCCCACGGGCTGGCGGCGCGTCGGCTGCAGCAGCTGGGCCAAGCGCCGGCAGGGCATTAGGCGACGCGCGGCCGGGCGTGCGGTGGGCGCTCCTCCGCGGGCTGGGGCGTCCGCGCGGCGCGGGTGCTCCTCGGCGGGCTCGGGCGTTCGCGCGGCGAGGGGGCTCCTCGGCGGGCGGAGGCGCGCGGGGGGCGCGTCGTCGATTTCGTGCAACACGGCGGCGCTCTGTCCGATAACCCCACATCGGGCGGGTGGGGGTTTGGGATGGCGGTCCACGGCGGCGCCCAGATCCCGCCACCTCGTTCTACGGACCGACGACCACGGTCACCGGGCGGAAGGCCTGGACGCCGACGCTGTGCATCTCGCCGGGCGTGCATTGGGTCGGGGGGTCGGCGATGTCGGTGCCGTCGCGGTCACCCATCAGGCGGAAGCTGTGGACGAAGCCGCCCCGCCGGTCGAACACGACGTTGACGTCGTGGTCGTCGTCGATCTGCCCGCCGGCCGAGCGTCGGCCGCTGCGAATCTCGTGGATGCGGCACCCCGCGGGGGCGGTCCACACGTCGATGCCTCCGTGCGATCCCATCACGGTGTCGGACGGCGGCGTGTAGGTTCGACCCCAGTAGTAGTACCGGATCCTCTCGCCGTACCAGGGGTTCTCCTGCGCCTCCCAGGTGAGGCTCATCTGCAGCGTGCGATCGTCGGGGCCGATGTCCAGCACGGCGGCGGCGCTGATCTGGGGACCGTTGCCGTAGAAGTCGCCATCCCCATGGTTGCGCCAGGTCGGGCAGAACATCCCGGGGTTGCGCAGGTAGGCCTGCACCAGCCGCCGCGGACAGCCCGCCGCTTCGTCGCGGACGCGCAGCTGCACCCGCTCGAACAGCACCTGCACGCTGGTGCGCCGGTTGCTGCACGGTCCGGTCAGATCTTCGCCGTCCGTGTCACCGGTCAGCTGGAATTGTCGCACCGGCCCGGTCCCGGGCAGCACGTCCTGCTCGTGGTCGACGTCGGTGTAGCTGACGTAGGCGCGGTTCGACCCCTCGACGCCCACCAGGGTCATGCCCTCGGGCGCGGTCCACACCACGAAGTCCTGGATACCGTCGGCGGTGGTCCAGTCGGGGCTGGTCTCGCGCGCGAACATCGTCAAGCGAGCCCGAAGCCGCCGGCCATCGCGGTCCACGATGAGCGTCGCGCTGGCCTCGACCTCGGGACCGTTCCCGTAGAAGTCGCGATCACCGCGGCCGGTGTGCTGTGCGCAGAGCACGCCGGTGGCCTGCGGTTGGATGGTGATCACGCGGTCGGCGTGCGCCGCGCCCGCGGCGAGCATGATGAAGACGACGACGAGAAGCTGGGGCACGACATCCTCCAGTGGAAGCCTCGGGTTCGACTGGAGGTACCGGGGCGGGCCGGCGGGTCTTTTCTCCCACTACTGGAAGCACGCGTCCAGCGCGGCGCACTCGGGCGCCGTCGCGATGCACGCGGCGGCCGCGGGCGGGGTCACGTCGCGGCAGACCAACGCGCAGCCGGCCAGCGACAGGCACTCGCCCTCGTCGTCGGTGAAGCACTCGCCGCAGTCTTCGAGCACGCGGCAGGCGTTGGCGCAGTCGTCGTCGCCGATATTGTCGTCGTAGCAGGCGAGGAAGGCGTCCTCGTCGCACGCGTTCAGGCCGGCGATGCAGGCCGCGGCGGCGTCGGGCACCTGGGCGTCGCAGACGGCGACGCAGCCGTCGGTGTCGAGGCACTCGCCCGCGTCGTCTTCGAGACAGCTTTCGCACATCTCGAGGTAGCCGCAGTAGGGCGCGCAGTCGGGGTTGGGCGGGATGTCCACCGTGCCGCCGCCGCCGCCCATGCCCGGCTCGCCGCCCATGCCCGGCGCACCGCCCGCGCCGGGCTCACCGCCCATGCCGGGCGCGCCGCCCGCGCCGGGCACGCCGCCCAGGCCCGGCGCGCGCCGCCCGCGCCAGGCACGCCGCCCATGCCAGGCACGCCGCCCATGCCCGGCACACCGCCCATGCCCGGCTCGCCGCCCGCGCCGGGCACGCCGCCCGCGCCGGGCACGCCGCCCGCCCCCGCGTCGGCGCCGCCGCCCCCGTCACCGTCGTCGTCGCAGCCCGTGAGCCCGAACCCCAGCACCACGCACACCGCAATCCACCCCGTCCGCCACGTCATCGCCTCTCCCCTTCGTCGCGGGCCCACTCTACGCGCCCGGGCCCGTCGTCAGAAGTCCGGCGCGACCCGCGCGCCGAGGCCGCCCCCGTGGTCGGTGCGCCGTCACGTCTCGACCGCGTCGCTGGTCGCCGCGGCGTCCGCCCCTCCGGATCGACGCCGCCCGCCTCGCTCGCCGCCGCATCTGCTACCCTCTCCCGGTTCGCGCCGGGGGACGTGCATGCGTAGATGGTGGGTGGTGCTCGCGCTGATCGCGGGCTGGGGTTGCGAGGAAGATGCGCCGGCCGCGTCGCCGATGGCGGCCGAGCGCCCCACGCCCCGCCCGGGGACGCCGCCGCCGGACGATGAGATCCCACCCGTCCGCGCCGACATGGCGCCCTCGCCCGCCGCGCCCGACGCCACTGCGCCCGTCGAGCCACCCGCGCCCGTCGTCTGCGCCCCGGTGGCCACGCCGCCCCGCCTGCTCACCCGCGCGGAGTACGACGCCACCCTCCGCGACCTGCTCGGTGACGACACCGCCCCGGCGGCCGCCTTCCCCGCCGAGAACCGCGTCCTCGGCTTCGACAACAACGCCGAGGCCCACCAGGCCACCCCGCTGCTGGTCGAGGCCTGGCTCGAGGCCGGCGAGAAGGTCGCCACCCGCGCCGTCCAGCGCGGCGCCCGGGGCCTCACCGGCTGCGATCCCGAGGCCGCCGGCTGCGTGGCCGACTGGCTGACCACCTTCGGCCGCCGAGCCTTCCGCCGCCCGCTCAGCGCCAGCGAGCACGCGGCCTTCCTCGACCTGTTCGACGCCGTCCGCGCCGAGGCCGACGCCACCACCGCCCTGCAGGTCACCCTCACTGCCCTCTTGCAGTCCCCCCAGTTCCTCTACCGCCTCGACCGCCTCGCCCTCGACGAGGTGCCCGGCGCCCCCACCCGCGTCGGCCCCTACGCAATGGCGACCCGCCTGGCCTACTTCCTCTGGGGCACCACCCCCGACGACGCCCTGCTCGACGCCGCCCGCGACGGCCAACTCGACACCCCCGCCCAGGTCGAGGCCGCCGCCCGCGCCATGCTCGACGACCCCCGCGCCCGCGAGGCCGTCCGCCGCTTCCACCACCAGTGGCTGGGCCTCGACCAGCTGGACGATCTGGTGAAGGACGACGTCGCCGACATCGCCGCCGTGCGCGTGGGCCTGCGCACCTCGATCGAGCGCTTCGTCGACCACGTCTTCTGGCAGGAGGGCACCTTCGCCGCCCTGCTCGACTCACCGGTCGTCTTCGTCGACGCCGATCTGGGCGCCGAGCTGGGCATCGAGGGCGGCGCGCCCGGCGACTTCGTCGGCGTCGAGCTGCCCGGCGAGCGCGCCGGCCTCCTCACCCAGCCGGCCCTGCTCGCGCGGCTGGCCCACGCGGATCAGACGTCGCCCATCCGCCGCGGCATCTTCGTGCGCGAGATGCTGCTCTGCCAGCCGCTTCCGCCTCCGCCCAACGACGTCGTCATCGAGCCGCCCAGCCCCGATCCGAACGCCACCACCCGCGAGCGCTTCGCCCAGCACACCGCGCAGCGCACCTGCGCCGGCTGCCACCAGCAGATCGACCCGCTCGGCTTCGGCTTCGAGGCCTTCGACCACCTGGGCCGCTTCCGCACCACCGAGAACGGCCTGCCCATCGACACCTCGGGCAACGTCGTCGGGCCCCGCGACCGCGCGCTGGCCGGCCCCTTCGACGGGGTGCCCGAGCTGGCCACCCGCCTGGGCGCCAGCGACAGCGTCCGCGCCTGCGTCGCCACCCAGTGGTTCCGCTACGCCCTCGCGCGCGCCGAGCAGGACGTCGACGCCTGCGCCCTCGACGCCGTGCTCGACGCCTTCGCCGCCACCGACGGCTCGCTGCGCGAGCTGCTGGTGGCCCTCGCGGTGAGCGACGCCTTCGGCACCCGCCCCGGGGCCGTCGTCGGCGACGTCCAGCCCCTGCCGCCCCTCGCCGACGCGCCGCCGCCCGCGCCCCCCGAGGGCCCGCCGGACGCCGGCCGTGCCCCGATCGGCTTCCTCGATCGCGTCACCCTCGACGGCCTCGCGGTGGGCTGGGCCTTCGACCCCGACACGCCCGCCGACCCCACCATCCTCGAGCTCTGGCTCGACGGCGGCCCCGGCGTCGGCCAGTTCCTCGCGCAGGCGCGCACCGGCGTCGAGCGCCCGGACGTCAACGCCGCCTACCCCGACGCCCCCGGCGATCACGGCTTCCGCGTCCTGCTGCCCGACGCCGCCCGCGACGGCCGCGACCACACCCTCACCGTGCTCGCCCTCGGCCACGGCGCCGACGACGCCGACACCGTCCTGAACAACGCGGGCCTCGCCTTCCGCGCGGGCCTCAACGCCGACACCCAGCCCGAGCCCGGCGTGCCCAACGACTTCCGGCCCCAGGGCTTCGTCGACGCCGTGCGCCCCGACGGCCAGGTCTGCGGCTGGGCGCTCGACCGCGACGTGACCGGCCGCCCCCTCGAGGTCGACGTCTGGATCGACGGCGCGCCCGGCGTCGACGGCGTCCACGCCGGCACCGCGCAGACGGGCCTGCCGCGCCCCGACGTCGTCACCGCCATCGGCCACCCCGGCGACCACGGCTTCTGCCTCGCCCTGCCCGACGCCCTGCGCGACGGCCGCGAGCACACCCTGAGCGCCTTCGCCTTCGAGGCCGGCCACCCGGGCAACACGGTGCTGAACAACAGCCCCTTCCGCTTCACCCTGGAGGCCCGCTGATGAGCTTCCGCCCGACCCGACGCACGGTCCTGCGCGGCGCCGCCGGCACGCTCGTCTCGCTGCCCCTGCTGGCCAGCCGCGCCCGCGCGCAAGGCGGCGCCCCCTGGCCCCTGCGCTTCGTCGTCTTCTTCACGCCCAACGGCACCAACCCCGAGACCTGGTGGCCGCCCGAGGGCAGCACCGAGCGCGACTGGATCCCCGGCCGCGTGCTGCGCCCGCTGACGCCCTTCCAGCAGCGCCTGATCCTGATGCGCGGCGTCGACATGCGCTCGCCCGAGAAGGGCCCGGGCGAACCGCACCAGAAGGGCATGGGATCGGTCCTCACCGGCACGCACCTGCAGGCCGGCAACTTCGTGGGCGGCGACGGCACGCTGGCCGGCTGGGGCAACGGCGTCAGCCTCGATCAGGTCATCGCCCGCCACGTCGGCCGCGACACGCGCCTCGCCAGCCTCGAGCTGGGCGTGCGCGTCACCGGCAGCGAGGTGCGCCACCGCCTGAACTACACCGCGCCGGCCAACCCGCTGCAGCCCATCGAGCAGCCCAGCATCGCGTTCGCTCGCCTCTTCGGCGCCACCACCGGCGTGCAGGAGACGCTGCGCCGCGTGCAGCTGCAGCGCCGCAGCGTGCTCGACACGGTCTACCGGCAGTTCGGCGAGGTGCGGAAGCAGGTCAGCGCCGCCGATCGCCAGAAGCTGGACGCCCACGCGGCGCTCGTGCGCGATCTCGAGCGCCGCCTGCGCATCGAGACCCCCGCGGCCTGCGAGCGCCCGGACCCGCCGGGCCCCGAGGCGCTGACCGAGGACAACATGGCGCGCCTGGTCCGCCTGCAGACCGACCTGGCGCTGGTCGCGCTGGCCTGCGACCAGACGCGCGTGGTGACGCTGCAGATGTCGAGCGGCGCCAACAACATCCGCTTCCCGCACCTGGACAGCTACCAGGACGACCACCAGCTGAGCCACGCCGGACCCAACGACGTCGTCGCCAAGGAGGAGTGGGCGCGCCGCCAGACCTGGTACGCCGAGCAGCTGGCCTATCTGCTCGAGCGCCTCGACGCCATCGAGGAGGGGGACGGCACCATGCTCGACCACACGGTCGTCCTGTGGTGCAGCGATCTGGCGCAGGGCAACACGCACAGCCACGACGACATGCGCTTCCTGCTCGCCGGCGGCCTCGGCGGCCGCCTGAACACCGGCCGCTACGTCCAGTTCGACCGCGCCTACCACAACGAGCTGCTGCTGACGCTGGCCCAGGCCTTCGGCGTCCCCGGCGACACCTTCGGCGACCCCGACTATTGCCGCGGCCCCCTCGATACGCTGCGCGCCTGACGGCCGCGCTGGCCTTGGCGGCCTGCGGGGGCGGCTACGTGGGTGACGGGCCGCGACCGGCGAGCGAGGTTTTGGACGTGCCCTTGAACGGAACGGAAGCTGCCCTGATCGGGCTCCTCTGTGGCGCGGGCACCGCGTTGGCGATCACGATGATCCACGACATCCTCGAGCGATCGGGCGATCTGAACGGCGACGTGGAGTTCGGGCTCGTGGCCGGTGGCGCGACGGCGTCCTTCGTGGTTCCGCCCGTGTGCATTCAGATCGCCGAGCCGACGCTCGCTTCCAATGGGGGCCGCAACGGTCCGTACCTGGGGGCGTTCGTGGGCGGCCTGCTGGGCCTGCCCCTCTACCCGTTCACCTTCTTGGGCGCCGGGATCGGGGCTGGCATCGGGTACGGCACGACCCGCTCACCCGGGTCCGTCCCGCAGCGTCGGCCGGCGTCGCCTGCCGACGCGGATGCAGGCGCCGCGAACCCACCCTGGCGCTGACCCTCGGCGTCCCTGGCCGCCGCGGCCGCCCGGTGGCTACGGCACCAGCCACCTTCACTGACCATCCCACGCGGCCCCGCGCGCTGGCCCGTGCCTTGCTGAGAGGGCCCTCGAACCCGGCCCCAACCCCCTCGGGAGCGCTCCATGAAGCTCAGCCACGCCGCCCTCGCCAGCCTGCTGTTCGCCGCCGGATGCGGCGAAGACTCGACGACGACCCCCGGCCCCAACGGCGAGCTCGCCGTCGGCGCGGGCGACGTCACCAAGGTCGAGCCCGGCAAGGAGGACTCGAGCGCCGAGGCCATCGTGCTCGACATGAAGTTCGAGGGCGCGCTCGTCACCGACCAGGGCTGGAACCCCAAGAGCCAGATCGAGGACCAGCTGCTCTACACCATCGGCCACCTCAACGGGTCGAAGGCGGTGGGCCGGCTGGACAAGGTCGAGCTGACCGACGTGAAGACCGCGCCGCTCGACGGCCGCACCGAGGTCACCTACACCGCCAGCCTGCAGGTGGCGTGGCAGAAGGGGCAGGGCGTCCCCACCGAGTACACCTTCACGCTGCCCCGCGACGTCAGCTACGGCGGCCTGAAGACCTTCGCCGACACCTATGGCCACGACTGCGTGGACTACGGCGCCCACGACGTCGACAGCGGCAGCATGTGGTACTACTACCGCCCGGCGCGCGGCGGCTGTGACCTGGCCGACGCCGACGTGGTGGTGACCACCGCCACCGTCACCGTCAGCCCGGTCAACACCACCGGCAAGTACCCGGAGTATCACCGCGTCTGGGCCGACGGCGTCCTCAACGTCGTCGCCGTGTTCGGCAAGTACGAGGACGGCGCCACCACCAGCGCCGACTCGGGCGTGCGCGCCTACAACACCTTCAACAACAGCATCCGCGACGTCCTGCGCGGCGGCGATCTGACCATCGAGCCCGCGGACGCGCCCCGCGATCCCGGCGTCGAGGTGCCCGAGGTGCGCTACGAGGCGACGATGCCCAACGGCGACCGCGTGGTCGTGACCGCGATCATGGTCGACAACGTGCGCACCGCCGGCCGCGCCTTCGACCAGCGCTACGGCGAGCTGAGCACCGACGCCGACCTGATCGTCTACAACGGCCACGCCGGCCTCGGCGCCAACATCCGCGCGCTGGCCGGCAAGGGCAAGTGGAAGCAGGGCCAGTACGCGATGGTGTTCCTGAACGGCTGCGACACCTACGCCTACGTCGACAACGCCTTGTTCGAGGCCCACGCCGACGTGAACCCCGACGATCCCACCGGCACCAAGAACGTCGACGTGCTCACCAACGCGCTGCCCTCGTTCTTCGCCTCGATGGCCGGCGCGACGATGGCGCTGGTGAAGGCGCTGCTCGACCACGAGCAGCCCCGCACCTACGAGCAGATGTTCCAGGGCGTCGACCGCTCGCAGATCATCCTGGTCACCGGCGAGGAGGACAACGAGTTCGTGCCCGGCTTCGGCGAGGGCGACGGCGACGCGCCGACCGAGGGCTGGGCCGGCCTGTCGACCGAGGGCACCCTGGCGCGTGACGAGGCGAAGGCCTTCGAGACGCCCGTGCTGCCCGCCGGCACCTACGACTTCGAGATGAAGGGCACCGGCGACGCCGACCTGTACGTGCGCGTCGGCCAGGCCCCCACGCTGAGCGCCTACGACTGCCGCCCCTACAAGGGCGGGTCGACCGAGGCCTGCCGCATCGAGCTGACCACCCCGGCCGCCATCCACGGCATGGTGCGCGGCTACTCGGCCGAGTCGACCTTCGAGCTGACCGCCTTCGGCCAGTGAACTGACGCCGCCGGCCGGGACGGAGTATCCTGGCCGGCATGTGTCGCCTCTACGCCTTCCGCAGCAGCCTGCGCAGCGCCGTCCACCGGTCGCTGATCGCCGCCGAGAACGCCCTCGCCCGCCAGAGCGCGGCGCACCCCGACGGGTGGGGCCTCGGCTACTACGTCGACGACTACCCGCACCTGTACCGCAGCCCCGCGCAAGCGATGGCCGACGGCCTCTTCCGCGAGCTGAGCAGCGTCGTCGCCGCCTACACGCTGCTGGGCCACGTGCGCAAAGCCAGCGTCGGCGAGATCAACCTGCTGAACTGCCACCCCTTCCAGTTCGGGAACTGGCTGTTCGCGCACAACGGTGAGATCGCCGGCTACAACGAGTCGCCCGACATCCGCCGCCGCGTGCTCGACCTCGTGGCCCCACGCTTCGGCCGCCACCTGATGGGCAGCACCGACAGCGAGGTCGTCTTCTACGCCTTCCTCAGCCGGCTCGTGCACCAGTTCGAGGACATCCACCTGCCCGGCCTGCCCTTCGAAGCCATCGCCAACGCCCTGCGCGCCACGGTGGACGACGTCGTCGCCATCAGCGACACGTTCCAGCAGCCCGACGGCACCGAGCAGCTGACCAAGCTGACCCTGATCGCCACCAACGGCAACGCGATGGTCGGCCACCGCTTCCGCATGCCGCTGTACCGCAGCACCTACAAGACGGTCTGCCCCGAGCGCGACGACTGCCCCTGGTACCGCCCCACAATGTGCGAAGCCCCCGTCGACGACGGCATCGTCCGCCACCTGGTGCTGGCCTCGGAGAAGGTGGCCGAGAACCCCAACGTGTGGATCCCGCTCGCCGAGGGCGAGACGGTGGGCGTCGACCACGGCATGCACTTCCGGCGCATGCCGGGGGTGGGGTGACGCCGACGCAGGATCAGTCCGCGCCGAGCCAGCGCAGGACGGCCTCCGTCAGCGCGCTCGCCTCGTCGAAGGCGAGCTGCACCGCCTCCGCTGCGCGTGGGTCGAGCCCTTCGGCCGCGCCGAGGGCGTGGGTGGGCCGGTCCAGCCGCTGCGAGAGCGCCCAGAGTCGCTCGTCGGCGCGCACGACGCCGAGGCACAACGGATCATCCCAGACGCCGACCGCAGGCGAGCTGGCTTGGCCCACGAGGTGTGTCCGCACGAGCTCGCCGAGGGTCGCGAACACGCGCGCGCCATCGGTGGGGTTCTCGCCGAGCCAAGGACACGAGAACGCCACGTAGCGGAGATGGAAGGCAAGCGCCGCGGGACCTTGCCGAGCGTGGCGGCTGCGCCCGAGCGAACGCCCGAGCACGTTCAGGACGGCGAGGTCGACGCGCTGAACGACGATGGGGACGATGACCCGCTGCGCGCCCTCGAGCACCGCCGCACCTTTCGAGTCGAGGATGTCGTGCTCGGGCAGCAGCCACTCCACCGCGGCGGACGGCCGCCCCTCCTCGGCGCGGCGGGCCAGCAGGGGATCCACGTGGCGGATCAGCCACTTCGCGGCGGCGCGCGCAGCGTCGCCGAGGGTCAACAGGGCGATGCGGTGCGTGGTCATGGCGCGGGGCGGAGGACGACGGTCACGTGCTCGGCGTCGACCAGGAACTCGGGCGGCGGGTTGCCGTTGTCGGCGAGCGCGCGGCGGGCCAGATCCAGGCCGACGCCGAAGCGCTGGACGAAGCCGAGCCCACGGAGCGCAGCGGCCAGGTGCGGGTTGCGGTAGTCGGTGGCGCCCTGCCCGAAGTTGGCCGGTGTCACCTGGCCGTAGGGCCCGCCGGGGCTGTGAATCTCCACCCGATCCGAGAACCAGCGCACGGCGACGGGCGCGTTGGTCGACTCGTAGTCGCGATGGAGCAGGGCGTTGCGCACCAACTCGCGCAGCGCCACCGCCGGATAGACGCTATGCCGCCGCTCGGTGTCCCCGCTGAGATCGACACGGGGCGGGTTCTGCCCGGCCAGCAGCCGATCGACATCGGGCAGCGCGTCGATGAGCGCGCTCCGCACCTCGTGGGCCGCGAGGATTGGATCCGCACGCCCGGGGCCGTCGTGCCGCACGAACTGAACGTACGCGCCCGGCAGGATGCGCGTGGGCGCGCGCCCGACGATCAGCAGCCCGGCTGGCGTCGGGTGCAGCGCACCCGTGTCGTCCACGGTGTCCGCGAAGCGGAAGGCGGCCAGCTGCTGCTCGACGGGACGCTGGTTCTGGCGCAGCACCTCGGGGTCGACCGCGCTCGCCAGGAACTCGCGGCGGAAGCGGTCGAGATCGAGATCGTCGCTGCGCGCGGTGTACAGCGGGCGCGCGTCGGAGGGCAGGTTGGCGGCGCGGCGCTGCTCGATGAGCCGGCGCTCCTCGGCCGCCGACGCCTGGTGCAGCAGCTGTTCGAGGTCGCCTTTGTCCATGCGCGCATCGTAGTCGCCCGGGCGCAGGCGGCAAAGCGCGTGGATTGACCCGCCGCCCACCGCGGCGCACCATGGCTGGCGATGGGGCAGCAGGGCATCGACTCCGACTCGTCCGACGCGGCGCTGCGCTGCTACGCGCCGCCGTTCCTGCGCGAGCCGTACCTGCGCGCTTGCTTCGGCGCGGGCACCGCGAACGAGCGGCTGGCGTGGCGGCTGAGCTTCGCCGAGACGGTGGCGCGCACCCTGGTCGCCGTGCTGTGGCCCGAGGGGGCGAACAGCGAGAAGGTGCGCGACGACCTGCTCGATCGGCTCGACCGGCCCTCGATGGGCACGTGGCTGACGGCGGCGAGCGCGATGGCGCGCACGCTCGCCGGCGTGCCGGACGCCGTCGCGGCGCCGGCGGCGGCGATGCTGCGGCGGCCGGGGAACGGCAAGCCGACGGCGGCCTTCCACGCGCTGTACGCGCTGGTGGCGGTGCGCAACAACGTGGCCCACGGCGCGGGCGGCTACGGCGTCAACGAGGCGCAGGCCGAGCGGCTGCTGCACGAGACGGCGGGCGCGCTGCGCGAGGTGGCGGCCGCGCTGCGCTGGGTGCGCGCGCTGCGGGTGGCGACGGTGGCGCGGGCGTCGACGGGGCCCCGCTGGATCCTGTTCGGCGGCGCGGATCCCGAGGAGCGTCCCCTGGCCGCGGACGACCGCGCGCCCCAGGACGGCGCGCCCGCGCTGGTCGACGTCTCGGGGCGCTGGGTCAGCGCGGCGCCCTGGATCTGCGTCGGGCCGTTCACCGAGCAGGGCTTGCGGTCGCCGCGGCTGCTCGATCGGGTCGAACGGGGCGCCGCCCTCTACCTGTGTCCGCGCGGGGGTACGTCCACCCCGCCCGTCGCCGCGCAGCCCGGGTGGCCTTCGCAGCTCGCCGGTCTGCGCGCGCCGCTCGTCGCGCGCCCCGCCCGCAGCGCCTCGCTGGCGGCGGCCCGGCGCCCGGCGCACCCGGAGACCCTCGGCGGTGGCGCCATCCGCGTGGCCGACCGCCTCGGCGGCGGTGGCAGCGGCGCGGTCTATCTGGCTCAGCGGGGGGCGCGCCGCGAGGCGGTCAAGCTGCTGCACCCGAGCGCGCGGCCGGTGCAGCGCCAGCACCGGCGCCTGCGCCGCGAGTTCGACGTCCTGTCGCGCCTCACCGATCCCACCGTCGTCCGCGTCTACGATCATGGCTTCGACGCCGACTGGGGGCCCTACCTCGAGATGGAGTACGTCGAGGGCGTCGACCTCGAGGTCGCCTACGCGGCGACGCCGCTGACGCCCGAGCGCGCGGCGGCGCTGGTCGACCAGGTGCTGGCGGGCCTCGAGGCGGTGCACGCGGCCGGGCTGGTGCACCGCGACGTCAAGCCCGCGAACGTGATGGTGGACGCCCAGGGGCAGGTGCGCCTGGTCGACTTCGGCGTCGCCTTCGACGAAGGCGCCGAGCGCCTGACCCACACCCTCGAGGCCGTCGGCACGCGGCGCTTCGCGGCGCCCGAGCAGCTGGCCGGCGGGCGGGTGACGGCCGCGGCCGATCTGTACGCGGTGGGCGCCCTGCTGGCGTGGTTGACCACCCATGACGCCGGGGGGCCGGGCCGCGTGCCGTCCGGGCTGCCCTCGGGGCTCACCGCGCTGCTCCGGTGCGCGCTGCACCCGTCGCCCGACCACCGCTTCCCGTCGGCGGTGGCCATGCGTGCGGCGCTCGCCGACGCGGCCGCCGCGAGCTGGCGCGGCGCGCCGGCGAGCGAGGGCGAGCGGGTGGGGGGCGCCTGGCGCCTCACCGGCCCACCGCGCCCCGTCGAGCCCGGCGTCTGGTGCGCCCCGGGGGTCGAGGACACGACCCGGTCGCCGGTGGGCCTGGTGCTGGCCCAGCCGGGCACCCCCGCCGGTGAGCGGCTGCGTGACGCGCTGGCCCGCGCGGCCCGGGCCGAGCTGCCGGCCTACCGCTCGGCCGTCGAGAAGGGCGACGGTCTGCTGGTGGGGGTGATGGCCAGCCGCGACCTGGAGGCAACCGCGCGGCGCCTGTTGGTGCCGGCCCCGTTGCCGACCGACGGGCCCGAGGCCCGCCGCGCCGAGCCCGGCCGCCGCCGCTGCGCGCGGGGCCCGGGCCGCGATTCGCGGCGCCGCCTCGACGGCGGACGCGGACGACCCAGGGCTCGACGATCCGAAGGCGCGCCTCGAGGCGATCGAAGGCGTCGCGCGGGTCAGCCGCGAGCGCGGGCGCTTCGTCGCCCGCGACGCCCGCCACCGAACGCGCGCGATCGCCGCCCGGACCGACTCGCTGGACGGCGACGCGTGGCGCCGCGCCGACGCCCTGCTCCTGCTCGCCGAGGCCGAGCGGCTCGCGTGCCCCTTCGTCGCGCTCACCGACGGGCACCGCTGGCAGTGGCGGCGGCGCGCGGGCGTCCGACGCTTCCTGCCCTGCGGCGGGCCGCCGGCGCGTTGACACGGGGGGCGCGGGGCGGTACGCGATCGCCTCCATGGGAGGCGTCTTGTCGAGTCGAAAGCGCAACCGCAGCGGTGAGGCCAAGCGCGCGGAGCTTCGGCAGGCGGCGTACGCCTGCTTCCGCGACGGCGGCTATCACGCCACCACCGTCGACGCCGTCTGCGCGGCGGCGAACACCTCGAAGGGCAGCTTCTACTGGCACTACCAGTCGAAGCAGGAGGTGTTCATCGACATCCTCGAGACGTGGACCCGCGAGGTCATGGACCAGCTGTACGAGCAGTTCGAGGACTCGGTCATCGACGACGACTACGCCAGCGCCATCACCGAGGCGCTGGTGCGCGAGGTGAAGCGCGGCCGCAACATCCTGCCCCTGTGGTTGGAGTTCGTCTCGCAGGCGAAGCGCGAGCCCGAGATCCAGGGCGCGCTGTCCAAGTTCCACCGGCGCGCGCGGGCCGCCATCGCGGCCATCCTGCGCCCCGCGGTGACCGACAACTGCAGCGAGGACGAGCTGCAGGCCACGGCGGCCACCATCTTCGGCGCCTGGCTGGGCCTGCTGATGCAGGACACCGCCGATCCCGAGCACGCCGACGCGCCCGGCAACGTGACCGTCTTCATGGGCCTGGTCGGGCGCTTGCTCGGTCAGCTGCCGTCTTCGAGGGGGACCCGATGAGCGACTCGACCGAGGTGATCGTCGGCCGCATCGTCAAGGAGCTCGCGGGCGACCGCTGGGTGATCAACCTGGGCGTCGAGAAGGGCCTCGCCGCCGGCGCGCGGCTGGTGGTGTTCCTGCCGGGCGACGAGATCGTCGATCCCGACACCGGCGAGTCGCTCGGGGCCCTCGAAGAGGTGAAGTGCCACGTCGTCGTCGAGCACGCGCAGCCGCGCATGGCGGTGGTCGTCCGCGAGGGCCCGCCGCCCGAGGCGCCCCGCGTGCTGTCCGCCGTGCTGGCCGATACGAGCACCGGCCGCCGCCCCCTGCGCGCCCAGCCCCTGCGCGTCGGCGACCACGTCCGCCTGGTCTAGCCTCTCGACCCCCGAGCCGCCGACCACGTCCGGCGCGCCCGCCGTGGTCGTCGTCGTTGTCGTGGTCGTCGTCGAAGAGTCCGCGGCGCCCGCGAGCGCATTCCCCAGCACGCCGCCCTCACCCGCGCCCCACCCCCGTGTGCTCCGCGATCAGCGCCGCCAGCCGCGGCCACACCCCCGGCGGCAGGCTGTGCCCCAACCCCGGGATGATCTCCAGCCGCGCGCCGGGGATGGCCCTCGCCGTCCGCCGCCCGCCCGCCGGGCGCACCAGCGGATCGGCCTCGCCGTGGATCACCAGCGTCGGCACCCGCACCTGCCCCAGCGCCCGCGTCCGCTCGGGGGACGCCAGGATGGCCGCCATCTGCCGCGCCACGCCCGCCGGGTTGTGGCCCCGCTCGAAGCTCAGGCGCCCCATGGCTTCCAGCCCCGGCCCGTCGGGATCGTAGGCCGGCCCGGTCAGCACCTCGAACAGCTGCCGGAACACCACCGCCGCCTCGTCGGCGTTCCGCGGCCGCGGGCCCAGCAGCTTCAACGTCGCGCCGGGCCGCCCGATCGCGTCCAGCCGGTGGCCCGTGTGGCTCATCATCGAGGTCAGCGTCCGCACCCGCGCGGGCGCGTCGAGCGCCATCTGCTGCGCGATCATCCCGCCCATCGACACGCCGAACACGTGCGCGTCGCGCCACCCGACGTGGTCCATCAGGCCCACCACGTCGGCCGCCATGTCGGTCAGCGTGTAGGGCGCCGGCACGGGCAGGCGAGCCAGCCACCGCGCGATGGCCCGCCGCGGCGAGGGCGCCTTCGCCCCCCGCAGCCAGGTCGACTCGCCCACGTCCCGGTTGTCGAACACCAGCACCCGGAAGCCTCGGGCGGTGAGCTGCTCGAGCAGCCCCTCCGGCCAGGCGATCAGCTGGGCGGCGAAGCCCATCACCGCCACCAGCGGCGTGCCGTCCTCGGGGCCCAGCAGCTCGTAGGCCAGCTCGATGTCGCCGACGCGCGCTCGCGGCACGGCACCACTCCTCGACGCGGATGCTCCTGCGGCGTGCCACGGTCGCGGCCGCCGGCGCAAGCGGGTTGCCCGCGCGCCGGCCGTCACGCATGGTTCCACGAGAGTGCAGGCGCGCGGTCGTGGAGGCACAGCAGTGGGCAAGAAGGGCTCGAAGCCGAAGGTCAAGCGGTCGAACGAGCGGGTGGCCGCGGCGGTCGTGCGCACGCGCGAGAAGCTGGGGGTGCCGCAGCACGAGCTGGCCGAGCGCCTGGGCTGGGAGCCGATGCGGCTGGCCTGGCTCGAGAAGGGCATGGACAAGTGGGGCAAGAAGGAGCTCGCCGACGTCCGGCGCGCGCTGGGGGTGAAGGAGCTCATGGCCGCCGACGACGACGACGACGAGGCGGCCGAGGCCCCGCGCGGCGAGGTGCTGGACGAGGCGCAGGTGGCCAGCTACCTCGACCGCATCGAGGAGCACGTCGACAGCGGCGACGTCCTCGGCGCGGTCATCGCCCTCCTGACCGAGATCCGCGAGCGCCGCGCCGAGGCGGTGGACGAAGAGGACGACGAGGACTGACGGGCGGCGGCGCCGCGCGGTTCGGCGCGCCCCCCCGGCGCCCGCGCCGTGACCGATCACCGCGCGCACCGGCCGTCACCGCGGGCCTCTCGCGGCGCCCTCACCGCGCGCACCGGCCGTCACCGCGGGCCCCTCGCGGCGGCCTCACCGGGCGCGCCGGCCGTCACCAGGCCCCTGGCGCCCGCCTCACCGCGCGCCCAGCTTTGCCACCGCCGCCGTCACCCCTGGCCCCGCGGCGGCCCCTTCGCCTGCGCCGCGGCCAGCGCCGCGACCCCCTCGACCGCCGCCGGGCCGCTCAGCGCCCCCAGCAGCGGCGCGGCCCGCTCGAGCCAGCCGCGCCCCGCCAGCGCGACGACCCCCGCCAGCCGCACTCGCTCTGCGTCGGGCGCCTCCATCTTGGCCGCGACGGCCAGCACCCGCTGCTCGTCGCCCGCCCACAGCGCCCGGGGCAGCAGCTCGACCGCGACGTCCACCCGCGTGACGCCCGCGTCCGCGACCGCCGTGGCCTCGTCGCCCAGGCCCCGCATCGCCTCGAGCGCGTCGAGCGCCAGCGGCAGGCGATCGCTGGCCAGCGCGTCCAAGGCCACCGCGGCCAGCAGCGCCTCGCGATCGCCCCGCGGCGGCGCCGCCTCGCAGGGCGAGAAGTCCGGCACGTCCTGCATCCCTTCCCGCGCCAGCGCCAGCGCCTCGTCCCCCCGCTGCATCGACAGCAGCGTGTCGCCCAGCGCGCCCAGCGTCGCCTCCCGATGCCCCTCGACCTCGAGCGCGCGCGCGGCGGCCAGCGCGTGCGGCAGATCGCCGGTGTCGAGGATCGCCAGCGCCTGCGACTCGACCGCCGCGTAGCGGTTGGGGGCCGCGGCCTCGTCGGGGGTCTCGGTGCACGCCTCGCCCTCGCCGGGGTACTCGCCCTCGGCGTCCTCGGGCGCGCCGTCCTGGTCCTCGGTGGCCGGCGTCGGTGGCTGCTGCGCCATCGCCCGCGCCGCGGCCACCGCCACCGCCGGCCGGCCCAGCTCCAGCGCCCGCGCGCCGACGCGCCCCGCGGCGTCGAGGGCCGCGTCGAGGTCGTCGATGCGCGTGGCCAGGTCGAGCGCCGGCGCCAGCGCGCCGATCTCGAGGGCCAGATCGACGGCCTCGTCGAGCCACGGCGCGCGATCGGCCTGCGCCGCCAGCGAGGCCAGCGCCGCGTCGGCCGCCCCGCGATCGCCCCGCGCCACCGCCCTCCGCAGCTCGGTCAGCGCCTCGTCCTGCGCGGAGGCGACCGCGCCCGCCGGTGGGAGGCCGAAGTCGGCGGCGCGCCCCGGCAACAGCCGCCGCACCGTCGCGGCCAGCGACGCGCGGCCGGTGGTGTCGAGCCCGCGCGCGACCTCGGCGAGCTGGCCCACGAGGGGTCCGTCGGGCGCCGTCCCCGGCCGCACGAGCACCGCCAGGATGCCCCGCAGCGTCTCGGCGCGCTGCCGCCCGTCCTTCACCGCGCGCAGCGTCGTCAGCCCCACCTCGGGCCAGCCGGCGTGCGTCCAGGCGAGCGCCAGCGCCGCCCGCGTGGCGTCCTGCGCGGCCGGATCCTTCAGCGCGTCGACGCGCCGGGCCAGATCGTCCAGGGCGGCGCGCCGCTCGGCCACGCGCTGCACCCGCGGCAGCAGGCCCATCCACGTGCGCAGCACCGCGGCGTCGTCGCGCAGGCCGTCAGCAGGCGGGCGACCTCGGCCACGCCCCCCCGCGCCCGCAGCGCGCCGATCACCTGCAGCGTCGCCCGGGCGCGCGCGGCGCGCTGCACCGCCCCAGCCACGCGGCGGCGTGGGCCGCGTCACCGGCGCGCGCGCGGCCGCCACCGCCAGCGGCTCGTACGACGCGTCGATGGCGCCGTCCGTCAGCACCGCGGCCGCCAGCTCGACGTGCCCCCGCTCGGCGGCCACGCGCGCCACCGCGCCCCGCGTCCGCGGCGTCGTCGCCAGGGGGCGCGCCTCGCCGAGCGCCTTCAGCGCGTCGGCCTCGGGCAGGTGCTTCGCCGCGCGGGTCAGCGCCTCGACGCGCGCCTGCGGGGTGGGCTGCGCGCGCGCCAGGGCCAGCGCGGCGTCGCGCAGATCGGCGGGCGGCGCCGCCCACAGGAGCCACAGCAGCAACCCCTTCATGGGGGCCTCCTCCGGTCGGACGCAGGCAGTGTGGTCCGCGCTCCGTCGCGGCGCAACGGAGGGCGCGCGCGCGGTTTTTGCCGCTCGCCGGTCGCAAGGTTATCGTGCGGCACGATGACCCGTGCCCTCGACTACGAGCTCGCCGCCGACGGCCCCGGCGCGACGCTGCGCCTGCGCGGCGACCTGCGGCGCGACGTCGTCAACGAGCTGAAGAAGGTGCTCGCCCAGGCGGCGCCCGCGCGGGGCAGCACGCTGACGCTCGACCTGAAGGAGGTGGGCGTCGTCGACTCGGCGGCGGTGGCCACGCTGCTCAACAGCTGGCGCAGCGCCGACGCGGCCGGCGGCAAGCTGACCGTCGGCCCGCTGAGCGAGTCGGCCGAGCGGGCGCTGCAGATGTTCCGCCTGGGCACGCCCCCCGACGACGCGCCCAAGCCGCCCAACGTGGCCGAGGCCGCCGGCGGCGCCATGCTGGACGGCAAGGACGCGGGCATCGC
This sequence comes from Myxococcales bacterium, assembly GCA_020633465.1. Lineage (GTDB taxonomy): Bacteria > Myxococcota_A > Bradymonadia > UBA7976 > UBA1532 > JACKDN01. Next base: position 128,668 of record JACKDN010000010.1, on the reverse strand, counting down.
CTTCCTTCAGCTCGCGGCCGACACGACCTTCGCCATGTTCGCGGTGCTGCGGCACCCGTCGAAGCTGCGCGTGCACCACCTGGTCGAGCAGTGCATCGACATCGGCTCGCGCGCCCTGGGCATCGTCGGCCTCATCACCTTCCTGGTCGGCCTCACCATCGCCTTCCAGTCGGCCTATCAGCTGCAGCAGTTCGGCGCCGCCATCTACGTGGCCAACCTCACCGGCGTCTCGATGGTGCGCGAGATGGGCCCGCTGATGTGCGCCATCCTCGTGGCCGGCCGCTCGGGCAGCTCGATCGCCGCCGAGGTGGCCACGATGCAGGTCAGCGAGGAGATCGACGGCCTGCGCGTGATGGGCCTCGATCCCATCGACTTCCTCGCCGTCCCGCGCTTCCTCGCCATGACGCTGATGGTGCCGCTGCTGACCGCCCTGGCCGATCTGCTCGGCATGCTGGGCGGCTTCCTGGTGGGCGTCTTCTACCTCGACATCGCCTGGAACGCGTTCCTGAACCAGATGCTGTCGTCGATGGTGCCCTGGGACATGATCTCGGGGCTCGTGAAGAGCGTCGCCTTCGGCTGGGGCATCGCCCTCATCGGCCTGCACTACGGCTTCCGCGTGCGCGGCGGCGCCAGCGAGGTGGGGCGCATGACCACCGCCTCGGTGGTGGCCTCGATCTTCTACATCATCGTCGCCGACTGCCTGTTCAGCGTCCTGTTCTACGTGGTGCTCTGATGGCGGACGACGTCGCCCTCGAGGTGAAGGGCGTGGTGGCCCGCTACGGCGAGCGCACCATCCTGCGCGGCGTCGATCTCACCGTGAAGCGCGGCGAGGTGCGCGTCATCCTCGGCGGCTCGGGCTGCGGCAAGTCGACGCTGCTCAAGTGCTGCATCGGCCTGAAGGAGCCCGCCGCCGGCAGCGTGCGCCTGCTGGGGCGCGACATGACCTCGATGAACGCCGCCGAGCGCACGGCGCTGTTGACCAACATCGGCGTGATGTTCCAGTACGGCGCGCTCTTGGGCTCGCTGCCCATCGGCGACAACATCGCCCTGCCGCTGCGCGAGCACACCGATCTGCCCGAGGACGTCATCCGCGAGGTCGTGCGCCTGAAGCTGGCCCTCGTCGAGCTCAGCCACGCCGAGTACCTGCTGCCCAGCGAGCTGTCCGGCGGCATGCGCAAGCGCGCCGCGCTGGCCCGCGCGATGGCCCTCGACCCCGATCTGCTGTTCTGCGACGAGCCGAGCGCGGGCCTCGACCCGCTCACCAGCGCCGAGCTGGACGAGCTGCTCTTGCGCATGCGCGATCGCTTCGGCATGGCCATCGTCGTCGTCACCCACGAGCTGCACAGCATCGAGCGCATCACCGACCGCGCCGTCATGCTGTCGCAGGGCCACGTCATCGCCGACGGCACCCTCGACGAGGTGCGCCACACCGACCACCCCGAGGCCAAGGCCTTCTTCGAGCGCCAGGCGGCCGGCGAGATGCGCGGCCCCCAGTCGGCCCTCCAAGTCTTGCGGAGCGGAGCATGAGCGTCACCCGCGCCCAGAAGATGCGCCTCGGGATCTTCGTGATCTCGGGCCTGGTCGTGCTGATCGGGGGCCTCGCGGTCCTCGCCGGCATGAAGCTGGGCGAGAAGCGCGAGAGCTACACCATCCGGTACAGCGACGGCGGCGTCTCGCTCAGCGGCCTCGAGGTGGGGTCGCCGGTGAAGTACAGCGGCATCCGCGTCGGCCGGGTGGACGTCATCAAGATCGACCCGAAGGACGTCGGCGTCATCGTGGTCGAGATCAGCCTCAACGAGGGCACGCCGGTCGCGAAGGACACCGTCGCGAACCTGGGCTCGATGGGCATCACCGGGCTCAAGTACATCGAGCTCAGCCGCGGCTCGGCCGACGCCGAGATCCGGAAGCCGGGCACCGAGATCCCGGCCGGCAAGTCGGCGCTGGACGACTTGAGCAACCAGGCGGGCGAGATCGCCGAGAAGGTGAACACGGCCATCGAGCGGCTGAACGCCTTCGTCGCGCCCGAGATGAAGGATCGCGTGGCCAGCGTGCTCGACCGCACCGACAAGCTGCTGGCCACGCTCGAGGGCACCATCAGCGAGAACCGCGAGCAGCTGAAGGTGATCAGCACCAACCTGGCCGCGGCGTCGGCCAAGTTCGAGAGCCTGGCCGACCACCTCGACGGCACGGTGGCCGGCGTCGACCGCGTGGTGGCCGACGTCGGGCCGCGCCTCACGAAGACGATGGACGAGACGAACGCCCTGATGAAGCGGCTGCGCAGCACGGCCGACAACGCCGACAAGCTGATGGCCGAGTCGGCGGTGGCGATGGGGCCCGAGGGCATCCAGAAGACGCTCGATCAGGTCGACATCCTGCTCGAGCGCACCAACCTGCTGCTGCTGCAGAGCCGCGAGAGCATCGTCGAGGGGCTGGCCTACATGCGCCGCACGTCCGAGAACATGACCGAGTTCTCGCGGCGCATCCGGGACGATCCGTCTCTGCTGCTGATCAGCGACGAAGAGGGGGTGGAGTGATGAGGGGACGCGCCACCCTGCTGGGGCTCGCGGCGGTGACGATGTTCGCCTGCGGGCGACCGTCCGAGCGGGCCTACTACACGCTGCGCTATCCGGCGGTCGCGCCGCGCTTCGAGCAGCCGCTGCCGGTGACCATCCGCGTGAAGGAGGTCGACGTCCGCGAGAGCTATCGGCGCACCGAGATCGTCTTCCGGCCCGACCTGCACGAGATCCGCTACCACAAGGGCCGCCGGTGGAGTGAGCCCACCGACAAGATGCTGACGACGCTCATCGTGGACCACCTGCGCAGCAGCGGGGTGGTGGAGCGGGTGACGGACAGCATCGGGCAGACGCCGCCCGACTACACGCTGGTGTCCGAGGTCGTCGCGCTCGAGCAGCTGCAGGCGGGCGAGACGCACGCGGCCCGCCTGGCGATGCAGTTCCGCCTGGTGCGCTTCAGCGACGACACCGTCGTCTGGAGCCACCAGTTCGACGTGCGCCGCCCGGTGGGCGAGGGGTTGCTGCGGGCCACGGTGCGCACGCTCAGCGAGATCATGCAGGTCGAGTTCGACAAGACCATCGACAGCCTCGCGCGCCACCTGTCGGGCGGCGACGCGCCCGCCGCGGCGGCGGCCGCTGACGTGAAGCCGGCCGAGCCCGAGCCCGAGGAGGACGACGGCGTCGTCCGGCCCAGCGCCACCTCGCCCCTCAACGATCTCGAGCAGGTGATGGCCGACACGACCAACCTGCCCATCGGCTTCGGCGCCGTCTTCCTGCCCGCCCTCAGCGAGGGGGATCGCGAGCCGCAGGTGGCCGTGTACGACGGCAACAACCCGGTCACCGAGGGCACCATGGGCAAGCGCATCGTGCTGAAGCCCGGGCGCTACACGGTGCGCCTGGGCTCGGGCACGGTGGGCCAGCAGATCGCCTACGAGGTGGCCATCGAAGAGGGGCGCACCACCATCGTGCCGCCCACCTGGTCGGCCCTCGAGCTGGACGTGGTCGACGAGCAGTTCGTGCCCTTTCGCGGCACCTACGAGCTGATCCGCGTGGACAACCGCGAGGAGTACGGCATCGGCTTCGGCGCCGACGAGCAGCAGGGCGAGGAGGTGCGCGTCTGGGTGCTGCAGCCCGGGCTGTACAAGATCATCCGCGCCGGCGGCACCTACCGCGATCGCAGCGACTTCGCGACGGTGCGCCTCGAGCCGGGCCAGCTGACGCACTTCGTGCTGGTGCTCGACCCCGACACCGGCGAGTTCGAGGGCGCCGGCGAGGTCGATCCCGCCGAGACGCGCGCCGCCGAGCTGAGCGACTGGCAGTTTCGCGGCGTCATCGGCGGCGCGGTGAGCTTCAACCGCACCAACCAGGTGGGGCAGGAAGAGGGCTGGGAGCTGGGGCTGACGGTCTTCTACGACGGCTCGATCCGCTACCAGCACGACCGCCACCAGTGGACCACGCGCATCGACCTCGAGGAGGAGCACGCGCGGCCCTCGGACGGCGACTTCGAGAACGTCACCGACCGCCTGTACCTGCACTCGATCTACACCTACGCGGTGGTGCCCTGGTTCGGCCCCTACGTGCGCTCGGGCCTCGAGACCAAGCTGTTCCCGCGCCACCAGAACTTCGAGGATCCCACGACGGTCGACGAGCTCGACGAGGACGGCAACGTCGTCGAGACCTTCCAGGACGTCGACCGCGTCGAGATCGCCGGCCCCTTCTCGCCGATCATCGTCGTCGAGAGCGGCGGCGGGAACTTCCGCCTGCTGCGCACCCGCAGCGTCGAGCTCGACCTGCGCCTCGGCTTCGGCGCGCGCCACACCATCTCGAACGGCCTCTTGGCCTACGAGGACGTGGGCGGCGCCAACGACCGCCTCACCCCGGTCGAGTCGAACCACATCCTCGGCCCCGAGGCCACCGTCGTCGGCCTCGGCCGCCTGTCGCGCTTCGTCACCCTGAGCACCGAGTTCGACGGCCTGCTGCCCATCAGCGACGATCAGGCGGTGTTCACCTGGCGCAACCAGATCAGCCTGCGCCTGGCCAGCTTCGCCTCGCTGAACTACCGCTTCAACGCCGTGCGCGACCCGAACATCGGCGTCGACGACGACATCCGCACCGAGCACGACGTGCAGCTGCGCTTCAGCTACACGCTGTTCTGATCCGCGGCCGGCCTTGATCGGCCCGGCCCGCGTATGTCATCCACCGAACACTGAACGGGCCGGGGGCGACCATGCGGCGAGCGGTGGCGGTGATGCTGGTGGGGGCGGGGTTGGCGCTGGCGACGCCGGCCGCCGCCCAGGGCGTGCTGTACCGCTACGAGCTGCACGACGCGACCTTCTACACACCCAGCCTGAACAAGGGCGCCCAGGCGCCCTTCAGCGTGCACCGTATCGGCCTGATCGACGAGAGCGGCGTCTTCTTCTCCGGCCTGATGTCGGCGCTGACCGCCCAGAAGGTGGGCGAGGGCGTCAACGAGAAGGGCCAGGACGTCGACTTCTACCTCGTGAAGGCCCACCCCATCACGCCCGGGGCGCGCGGCACCCTCGAGTTCGCGTTCGAGGGGCCCACCGATCTCGACGTCGACGTCGACGGGGTGCGCTCGCAGCGCGACACGAACTTCGACTACTTCGAGCTGCGCGTGGCCCTCGGCGGCGCCGGCACCTTCGCCGACGATCTGGCCTACGTCAGCGCCGACATCCTCGACTTCGTGCTGCGCGACGTCAGCGGGCGCTCCGACCGAGGGAACTTCGGCAACGACCAGTACGCTCTCTACATGGGGCTCGAGATGGGCGTCCTGCTGCCGCTCTCGCGGGTGGGGGGCTACGCGCGCTACGACCTGATCCGCGGGCTCGGCCGGTTGATCGCGATCGGCGACGATGACGTCGCGGCGCACACCTACGACGTCGGGCTCGTCGGCTCGCTGGGCTCGGGCGGCCTGCGCCTCGAGGCGCGCTGGGGCTTCTACCAGTGGAGCGACGACGACGCGATCACCGGGGTGCGTGAGGTGGAGGGCTCGATGCTCACCTTCGGGGCCCAGGCCGCGTTCTGAGGGTCGCCGCGGGCCCGACGCGGGCCCCGGCGCGGTGTGGGCGCGCGCGACACCGGCCGGGGTGGTCGCATCGTGCTCGGGGACGGGGCACAATCCCGCCGGAGGTGCGATGGGACACGGCCACGATCACGGACACGGCCACGAGGTGCCCTCGGATCCCGACCGGGCCTTCCGCCTGGGCGTCGCGCTCAACGTCGGGTTCGTCGCGGTCGAGGCCGTGTACGGCGTGCTCGCCGACAGCATCGCGCTGCTGGCCGACGCCGCGCACAACCTGAGCGATGTCCTCGGGCTGCTGCTGGCCTGGTGGGCCGCGCGCCTGGCCCGCAAGGCGCCGACGCCGCGCTTCACCTACGGCCTGGGCAAGACCACCATCCTGGCGGCGCTGGCCAACGCGATCCTCATCCTGGTGGCCGTCGGCGGCGTCGCGTGGGAGGCCGTCGGGCGCCTGCTCGACCCGCCGCCGGTGCAGGCCGTGACGGTGATGGTGGTGGCGGCCATCGGCGTGGTCATCAACACCGCGGCCGCCTTCCTCTTCTTCGCCGATCGCCACGACGACGTGAACCGCCGGGCCGCCTTCGTGCACCTGGCCACCGACGCGGCCGTCTCGCTGGGGGTGGTCGTGGGCGGCGCCGTCGTCTGGTGGACCAGCCTGAACTGGATCGATCCCGCGCTCAGCCTGGTCATCGCCGTCGTCATCGTCGCGGGTACCTGGTCGGTGCTGCGCGAGGCCTTCGAGCTGGCCACCGACGCCGTCCCCGCGCGCGTCGATCCGTCGGCGGTCGAGCGCGTACTGACGGCGCCCGAGGCGGTCCACGCGGTGCACGACCTGCACGTCTGGGCGATGAGCACCACCCGCGTCGCCCTGACCGCCCACCTCGAGATGCCCCTCGACGCCTGGACCCCGGCGCTGGCCGACGAGCTGGTGCACGCGCTGGAGGATCTGGGCGTGCACCACGTGACGCTGCAGCCCGAACCCCCCGACGATCGCTGCCACGGCTGCGCTGCCGTGCCGGGCGCCGATCGAAAAACCTGAACACCGAAAATAAGAACCGAGCGGCTCCGGCGCACTGAGGGATCAGGCGACAGGGAGATCGCATGGTCCACGGCATCACCGGCACGGGAGAGCGATTCGGCGGGCCGCCCGCCACCCGCGAGATCTTCGATCGCACCCGACCGGCGGTGCCCGCCCGGCTGGCCTTGGTGCCGCCCATCGAGCTCGAGCTCTCGCTGCCGCCCCTCAGCGCCCCCGACTGGGACGACGAGGGCCCCACGGTGCTGGACCCCGGCCCCTTCGCCCCCGCGCCCGAGGCGCCCGCCCCCGCCCTGTACCGGGGCGACTTCGACGCCGCGTTGGCCTACGCCGAGCGCCACCACAAGCGCGCCCGGCCCACCGAGGACCTGCTGCCGCCCGACCCCCTGCCGGTGGCCGCGCCCCCGCGCCGCCGCCCGACGCTGTGGGTGGTGCCGCCCCGGTCGCCCCGCCGCGTGCTGCGCTGGGCGGCGGCCGTCGCGCTCGCCGTGGTGGTGGGCGCCGTCGTCGGCTGGACGCTGCAGGCATTGAGCACCCCGCCCGATCCCACCGCGGAGTGGTTGCGGCCCTGACCCGGCCCCCCAAGCCCCCGGGGCCGCCAGCCCGCTCCGCGCGCCGCGCCCCCCCGCCGTCGACCGCGCCCGTTGCGCCCTCGCCCTGGGGCTGCGACAACACGCATCGACGGTGAGGGGGGCGCCGATGGCCATCCTGGCGGTGGTGACCGAGACCGACGTGCCGCGCGCGGTGATCGCGCTGGCCTGGCACGTCGCGCAGGCGCGGCGCGAGGGCCTGACCATCGTGCGGCCGGCCCGCGGCGTGACCGAAGGCGCCACCGAGGTGCCCCTGCAGCCAGCCGAGGGCGAGAAGGCGGACGCGCTGATCGGCGCCATCCGATCGGTGGCCAACGAGGCCCTGGCCGCCTCGGAGACGCAGCCCGAGACGCCGGCGCTCATCCTGCGCAGCGTGGCCAACGCCGAGCGCCTCGACGCCGTGCTGGCCGAGGTGCGCCGGCTCGAGCCCACGCTGCTGGTGGTGGCCTGGCGGCCGTCGCAGCGCGGGGACGACGCGTCGTTGGCCCAGCAGCTGTTCGATCGCGCGCCCTGCGACGTCATGGCGGTCGGCCCGGGCGAGGCCGGCCGGGTGCAGCGCATCCTCGTCCCCACCTCCGGCGGGCCCAACGCGCGCGTCGCGCTGAGCCTGGCGGCCGAGGTGGCGCGGCACCACAAGGGCACGCTGACCGCGCTGCACGTCGAGCCCGAGGCGATGGAGGACGCCGAGCTGGTCGGCGGGCAGGTGCTGAAGCGGGCGCTCGCGCGCGCCGGCGTCGAGGCGCCGAGCGCCTCGGTCGAGGCGCGCACGGTGGTGTCGTCGGACGTGCGCGGCGCCATCTGCGAGGCCGCCGCACAGAACGACGTGGTGCTGCTGGGCGCCTCGAACCGCAGCATCGTCACCCGGCTCTTGTTCGGCACCCTGCCCGAGCGCGTGCAGCGCGGGCCCGAGGGCACCGTCGTGGCCGTCGTGCGCCACGCGACGCCGTGGTCGACGCGGCTGCGCGATCGGGTCGAGCGGCTGCTGGCGCTGAACGTGCCGCAGATGTCGCGGGGCGACCGGGTCGAGCTGTTCGAGAAGGTGCAGAACGGCTCGCGCTGGAGCTTCGACTTCATGGCGCTGATCGGCCTGTCGACCTCCATCGCCGCGCTGGGGCTGATCCAGAGCTCGGGCGCGGTGGTCATCGGCGCGATGCTCGTCGCCCCGCTGATGACGCCCCTGCTGGGCAGCGGCCTGGCCCTGCTGCAGGGCAACCAGGTGCTGCTGAAGAACTCGACCAAGGCGATCGTGCTCGGCTTCCTGATGGCCCTGGCGCTGGGGCTGTTGATGGGATTGTTGAGCCCGATCAAGGTGTTGACGCCCGAGCTGGCGGCGCGGGGCGGTCCCAACCTGCTCGATCTGGGCATCGCCTTCCTGTCGGGCACGGCGGCGGCCTACGCCTACGCGCGGCCGCACCTGATCGCCGCGCTGCCCGGCGTCGCGATCGCCGCGGCGCTGGTGCCGCCGGTGGCCACGACGGGCATCTCGCTGGCCTGGGGCGAGATGGACAACGCCAAGGGCGCCGCCCTGCTGTTCGGCACCAACGTCGTCGCGATCATCCTCGGCTCGGCGCTCACCTGGTACGCCGCGGGCATCCGCGGGCGCAGCGATCAGCGGCTGTGGGCGCGGCGCACGCTGGCCGGCCTGGCGCTGGTGCTGGTGGGGCTGACGGTGCCGCTGGGGTCGTACCTGGTGTCGCTGGTGCAGCGCGACGTCAGCGGGTTCCGCGAGGACGTCGCGAAGGTGGTCGGCGCCGAGGGCTTCGGGCTGGTGGGCGTACACCGGCGGGACGGGGTCATCGAGGTCGAGGTGCGGGCGCCGACGCCGGCGCCGCCCGCGCTGGCCGCGTCGCTGGCCGACAAGGCGCGCGCCCGCTTCGACGCGGCGGTGACGGTGCGCGTGGTCACCCGCCTCACCACCGAGAGCGGCGGCCGGTGACGCCTACTGTGGCCGCGCGATGAAGGCCTCGGGCACCTCGGCGCCGTCCTGCACCAGCCGGATCACCGGGCGCGGCGGCAGGTTGCGACCACCCTCGAAGCGCACCGCGATCCACGTCGTGTCGTCCGGCCCGTCGAGGCCGTCCCCGTCGGTGATCACGTCGCCGCTGGTGGCCAGGTAGAACAGGACGTCGCGCACCAGCTCGTCGATCTGCTCGAAGGTGAAGGCCTCGCGGGGGAACGCGACCTCGACGTCGGGCAGCCCCAGCTGCTGCATGCCCACCGAGTCCATCACCAGCCAGGCGCCCTCGTCGTCCAGCTTGCCCACGCGCACGTTGGTCCACAGGTCGAGGGGCAGCGCGTCGTCCAGCTCGAGCCACTCCATCGCCTGGTCGACGATCTGCGGGGGCCGGATGGCCTCGCCCGCGGGATCGAACAGGCACATCACGCCGACGACGCCGCCGAGGGCGTGCGCCATCTTGGTGAGGAACAGCAGCTCCTCCTGCAGATCCTGGTCGTCGGGCACGCCGGTCGTCTCGTCGTCGGCGACGTAGGTGGTGCGCAGGCGGATGAAGCCCTTGTGCTGCCGCACGGCCACCGACGCCTGCTTCCAGGCCCAGCACTGCGTGCCGGCGCGCTCGAGGCAGCCGGGGAAGGCGCCGGGCCCGAAGCCGCCCATGCTCCAGGCGGCGAACAGGCCGGGATCCTCCTCGGGATCACCGGGCACGTCGGGCCAGCGCTCGTTGATGACGTCGACGACGACGCGCCCGTCGACCGTGCCGGGCAGCGGCACCACCAGGGCCGGGGCGCCGAACGCCCAGTGCGCGTTCTCGTCGCCGCCCGTGCGGCCGAGCACCTCGAAGTCGCCGAGGGCGCCTTCGACGTCGTCGAGGGTCAGCTCGCGGCTGGTCAGCAGGATGAGGCTCTGGGTGAACATGGGCGACTCCGGCAGGGGCGAGGGGCTGATGCTCGCACGTTCGCGCGGCGAGCGAAAAGAGTGCGTGTAAGAGCCTCCCCACAGAACCCTCCGCGTCGCTGGGCACCGTTCTGCACGCCGATGCCCGCGTTGCGAAGCGCTTGCAGTACTCCGAGTACTGCTGCGGCTTCGCGCCTTGGCCTCGGCGCGCAGCCCGGCACCCCGCTCGGTCCGGATTCTGTGGGGAAGCTCGTAAGACGCACGCCGCAGGGGCGTCGGGTGCCGCAACCCAGGGGAAGGGAGAGCGACATGAAGCGCAACCTGACGTGGATGGCGGCGATGGTGGCGGCGGCGATGTTCGCCAGCGGCTGTGACGACGGCGCCAGCGACAAGGAGGCCGCGGGCGGCGACGGCGCCGGCTACGCGGACGGCGGCGTCTACAACGGCGGCGGCGGCTACCCCGGCATGGGCGGCAGCCCGGGCGCCGGCGGCGCGCCGGGGCAGGGCGCGCCCTACGATCCGGGCTTCGACGCCAGCGCGCCCCCCTCGGCCAGGGCCGACGCCGGCGCCGCGCCGCCGCCCGTCGACGAGGACGGCGACGGCCGCGACGACAACTTCGGCCGCATCGTCGAGAACCCCTTCGTCGACACCGCCGAGGATCCCATGTCGACCTTCTCGGTCGACGTCGACACCGCCAGCTACACCGTCGGCCGCCGCGCCATCGACGAGGGCCGCCTGCCCAACCCTGACGGCGTGCGCATCGAGGAGTACATCAACTTCTTCCGCTACGCCGATCCGGCGCCCACGCCCGACGACCCCGAGCCCTTCACGATCAACCTCGAGGCCGCGCCGTCGGCCTTCGGCGAGGGCATGCACCTGCTGCGCGTGGGCATCAAGGGCCTCGAGGTGCCCGCCGCCGAGCGCGCCCCCGCCAACCTCGTGTTCCTCGTCGACGTGTCCGGCTCGATGCAGAGCCCCGACAAGATCGGCCTGGTGCAGTACTCGCTGACCCAACTCACCAACGGCCTGCGCCCCACGGACACCCTCTCGATCGTCACCTACGCCGGGGCCGATCGCGTCCTGCTGCCGCCCACCGAGGTCGGCGACCGCACGGCCATCCTCGACGCCATCGACAGCCTCGAGGCCGGCGGCTCGACGGCGGCGCCGCGGCATCACCACCGCGTACGAGCTGGCGCAGGAAGCCTTCGTGGCCGAGGGCATCAACCGCGTCGTGCTGTGCACCGACGGCGACTTCAACGTCGGCGTGACCGGCGAGCCGCTGGTGCAACTCGTCGAGTCGTGGCGCGACCGCGGCATCACGCTCACCGTGCTGGGCTACGGCCACGGCAACCTGAACGACGCCTTCCTCGAGCAGCTGACCAACCGCGCCGAGGGCCAGTACGCCTACATCGACAGCCGCAACGAGGCCCTGCGCGTGCTGGGCCGCGACCTGGTCGGCACGCTGCAGGTCATCGCCAAGGACGTGAAGATCCAGGTCGAGTTCGATCCCGGCGCCGTCGCCCGCTTCCGCCTGGTGGGCTACGCCAACCGCGTCCTGGCCCACGAGGACTTCCGCGACGACACCGTCGACGCCGGTGAGATCGGCAGCGGCCACGGCGTCACGGCCTTCTACGAGGTCGAGCTGCAGCCTGAGCCCGTGGCCGACGCCCCGCTGGCCACCGTGCGCCTGCGCTACAAGAAGCCGAGCGGCGGCGAGAGCCGCGAGGTCGAGACCGCGCTGCCGCAGGACGCCGTGCACCTCGAGCTGCGCGACGCGTCGCCCGCCCTGCGCTTCGGCGCCGCCGTCGCCGAGTTCGCCGAGATCCTCTTCGGCAGCGAGCACAGCGAGGGGGCGCGCTTCGAAGAGGTCGCCGAGCTGGCCCAGTCGGCCGCCGGTGAGGACGAGGATCGGCAGCAGTTCGTGCGGCTGGTCAACCGCGCCGCGACCCTGTGGGACGCCGAGTAGCGCGACCCATCGACGGGCCGCGCCTCAGCCCGGCCCGTCGTCGTCCCACAGCGCGCGCAGCGCCTTGAAGATCAGGCGCCGCGCCTTCGCCCCGCCCGACGCGTCCTGCGCCCGCCGCGCGAGCTGCCGCAGCCGCTGGCGGTCAGCCTGCGGCTTGATCGCCAAGAGCGCCTCGATCGCCTCGTCCCCCTCCGCCACGATGCGCGCCCGCCACTCTTCGAGGGCCGCGTCCACCGCCTTCACCGCCTCGTCCTGCGCCTCGAAGCCGGTCAGGTGCGCCTGCAGCGCCTCGACGTCGACGTCGCTGATGCGCTTGGCCACGAACGCGATCTGCCGGTTGCGCGCGCCCGACGCCTTCAGCCCGCGCGCCACGTCGATCTCCCGCCGCAGCGCGGCGTCCATCTCGACCGCGTCGTAGCGCTCGTCCGGCAGATCGGCCACCGCCTCGATCACCCCCCGCGTCGCGTCGATCGCCGCCCGCCGCGCGTTGCGCTTCGCGGTCCGGCTGAGCGGGGCGTCCTCACCGTCGTCATCGTCTTCGTGTGCCATCGCGGCTCACCGTGCCGCCGCCGCGCCCCGCCGGCAAGGGGGTTCGCCGGGCGCGCCCGACGAAAGCGGTGGAAACCGCCCGCCCGCCTGGGGTATCCGCCCCCGCATGAACGACGCGACCCCCCAGCCATCCTCCGATGCGGCGGCCGACGAGGCGGCGCGCGACGGCTTCTGGCTGCGCCTGATCTACATCGTCTCGGCCATCCTCGCGGCGGCGGTGGCCTTCCTCATCCTGGGCCCCCGCCCCGAGGGCCTGCACGGGCGCCTCGACGTCTCGGCCCTGCCCACCGTCAACGCGGCCCTCAACGGCACCGCCACGCTCTTGCTGCTGACCGGGTTCGTGCTGATCAAGCGCGGCCACGTCGAGGCGCACCGCAAGGCGATGCTGTCGGCCTTCGGCGTCTCGGCCGCCTTCCTCGTCAGCTACGTCGTCTATCACTGGTTCAAGGCGGGCCCGAAGGCCTACGCGGGCGAGCACCGCGGCCTGTACCTGACCATCCTGCTCAGCCACATCGTGCTGGCGGCGGTGGTCCTGCCCCTGCAGCTGATCACGCTCTACCGCGGGTGGCGTCTGCAGCGCGCGAAGCACCGCCGCATCGCGCGCTGGACCTTCCCGATCTGGCTCTACGTCTCGGTCACCGGCGTGGTCATCTACGCGATGCTCTACGGCTGACCCGGCGAGCTCCGATCACAGCACCTCGTTCTTGATGCGCTCGGTCACCGCCGAGTAGCTGGTCGTGTTCACGAGCTCCGCCAGCTGCGCGGTGTAGTCGTTCACCAGGTCGACCCGACCGCGCTCCCGCGCGTCGCGCAGCGCCCGGTAGACCGTGATGAACGCGCGCTCGGAGTTGATGAACCACTCGGTGGCCATCACCACCACGCGCAGCGCGGTCGCCACCAGCGAGCGGCCGCTGGCCTCGAACTCGAAGGCGTGCCCCTCGCTGTTCGACACGACCAGCCCCACGGCGGCCTCGGCGTCCGCGCCGTGGTTGCCCTTGCCCGTCTCCATCTGGCCCTTGACGCTGAAGCCGGTGAACAGCAGCGTCTCGAGCGACGGGTACTCGCGTACGTAGTGCTGGTGCAGGGCGTGGTACAGCGCGTCGATGGCGCCGACGCCCTCGCCCTCGAGGGTCATCGTGTGGTCGGGCTCGTGGGCGTGGTGCAGCTCGACCGTGACGCTCGCTTTGCCCCCCTCCGAGGCGTCCTCGGCCAGCGTGTAGCGGTCGACGATCAGGTTCAGGTAGCTGTCGCGCAGCACGCGCTTGACCAGCTCGGTGGTAGCGGGGCGCCTGTTCATGGTGGCCTCCGTGGCGGGTGAGGGTCGGTCGCGCTCATCGTAGAACATCGGCTCGGGGCAACGCATGCTGCACGGCGGGTCGCCGCGCACCACACGCGTCACAACGTCGGCCGGGCCGCGGTTTACTCCGCGCGGGGGGTCGGGCACGATGCCGCCCGGGAGGTGTACGTCGGTGAAGGCCCGGCACGTTTGCTGGATGCTCTGGCTGGGCGCTTTGGCCGCGTGTGGGGGTCAGAAGACCGCCGAGCCGCCGGCCGAGAAGGCCGCCGACGGCGCGCCGGCCCGCGACGCCGCGGCCCTGCTGCCGCCCGACGCGCCCCTGACCGGCGTCGTCCAGCTGCGCGACCTGGGCGCCCTCGCGCGGGCGCTGGCGGCGCGCTCGGCGACGCTCGAGCCGCTGCTCGCGCGCGGTCCGGCGACGCTCTTGACCCGCGCCGATCTGGCCGAGGGCATGGGGCTGCGCGCCGACGCCCCGATCTTCTTCGCCCTGCGCGCCGGCCCCGTGGCCGCCGTCGACGGCGCCGCCGAGGACGTCGGCCGCGTGCTGCGCGCGACCGAGGGCCCCAACCTGGCCGCCTGGCGCGCCGACCACACCCTGCCCCCCGCCTGGCTGCACGTCCGCGCGGTCGGCGTCCGGCGGGACACCGCCGTCGACTTCGGCGAGGCCCTGTCGGCCCGCTTCGGCGCCACGCTGGCCGCCCAGCCGGGCGATCCGCCGGCCACCCTGGCGCTGGCCCTCGAGACCGACGAGGCGCAGGCCGCCGCCGCGGCGAAGGTGCTGCCCAGCGCCCGCTTCGTGCGCCTGCTGGGCGTCGATCCGCCCGTCCTGGTGGTGGTGCGCGACGTCGACGCCCGCCGCGTGATCGACGTGCTGCAGGATCGCGGCCTGGGCGACGGCGCGCTGGTGGCGGCGCTGCACGCGCTGCCCGAGGCGGGCGGTCGCGCGGCGCCGGTGCCGGCCGATCTGCGCGTCGCCGGTCCCCCCGCGCCGGGTGAGGTAGCGCGCCTGCACGTCGCCCACGCCGGGTGGGCCGAGCTCGCCCGGCTGCTGGCGTTGGCCGAGACGCTGGGCGCCACGCTGGGCCCGGTCGGTCACCTCGATCCCCTCTCGCGGTTCACGCTGGGCGTCGACGCCGCCCGCGCGCCCGGCGCGCTGATGGCGCCCGGCGACGACGTCTTCTCGGGCGCCGTCCTGCGGCTGGTGCACGCCGACGCCCTGCTCACCGCGCGCATCGACGCGCTCTACGCGCCCCGCGGCCGCCCGCTGGCCCGCTTGAAGGGCGGGCGGGCGCCGGTCGAGCACGGCCGCGTGGCCACCCTGGCGCCCACGGCGGTCACCGTCGCGCTCGATCCGCCCATCTGGCGCGCGGTGGTGCAGCAGGTCGGCGCGCCGCCCGACCGCCCCTGGAGCACGCTGCTGGCGCAGGTGCGCACCTGCGGGCTGCCCTGCGCGCCGGCGCTGTGGGCCACGCTGCCCGCCTACGCGCGGGCCCCCGGCGAGGCGCTGACCGGCGTCTTCCAGATGCCTCCGAAGATGCAGGCCGCGCTGACCTGGGTGACCGGCGCCTCGCTGGCGATCGTGGGGGACGCGGGCGCGCGCCGCTTCGCCACCGCGCTGCGCCTGCCGTCCGAGGCGCCCGAGGCGCGGGCGGTGTGGGCCGAGCTGACCGACGGCCAGCCGGCGCGCTGGGGCGCGGCGGACGCCGGCGACGTCGTCCTCACCTTCGGCACGGCGCCCGCGCTCGTCGGCCCGCTGTCCGACGCCCGCGCGGCCGGCGGCGCGGAGGCCGACGCGGCCGTCCAGATCACCGCGCGCCTCGCGCCCGGCACCAGCACCGCCTTCGAGCACCTCGACGGCTTCTTGGCCTTCGAAGAGGACGCCCTGGTGCTGCAGGCCGCCCTCCGGCTGCGACCCCTGGCCCGGTGAGCGCCCCGCGCGTCCGCCTGCGCGGCGTGGCCAAGGGCTTCGGCGGCCGGGCCATCCTCGACGGCGTCGATCTCGACCTGGCGCCTGGCCGCGTGGTGGTGGTCGTCGGCCCCTCCGGCGGGGGCAAGTCGGTCCTGCTCGACCTCGTGCTGGGCCTGCTGCGCCCGGACGCCGGCGCCGTCGAGGTCGAGGGCCCGGTGGGCATGGTGTTCCAGGACGGCGCGCTGTTCGACGACCTGACCGTCGAGGCCAACCTCGCGTTCCCGCACGCCGGGCCGCCCGAGGCCGCCGCCGCCGCGGTGCAGGCCGCCGCGCGCGCCGTCGGCCTCGCGCCCGGCCACCTCGCCGCCCGACCCACGCAGCTGTCCGGGGGCCTGCGCAAGCGCGCCGCCATCGCCCGCGCCCTGGTGCAGGCGCCGCCCGTCCTGCTGTACGACGAGCCCACCGCCGGGCTGGACGCCGCCTCGTCCGCCCGCGTCGCCGAGGCCATCTGCGCCGCCCGCGACGCCGTCGCCGGGCAGGCGGCCCTGGTCGTCACCCACGACTACCCGCTGGCCGCGCGCATCGCCGACGAGGTGCGCTACCTCGATCCCGAGTCGCACCGCCTCGTGCCGCTGATGACGCCCGACGACCTCGCGGCCTACGGCCCCCGCGTCGAGGCGGTGAGCGCCATCCGCGACGCCCTCGAGGCGCACTTCGCCGCCGCCGATCCGCCGCCCAGCGAGCCGGGCACCGACCGCACGCCCCTCACCGAGCAGCTGCGCACCCTGGGCCGCAACGCCCGCGCCGCCCTGACCGCGCTCGGCGGCGTCCGCGCGCCCGCCCCCCGCGCCTTCGCGGCCCGCGTCTGGGATCTCGGCGTCACCAGCGCCCCCGCCATCGCCGCCTCGGGCCTCGTGCTGGGCCTGGTCAGCGCGCTCCAGATCGGCCAGGCCCTCGGCGTCGCCTTCGACGACCTCGATCCGCTGCCCACCCTGCTGGGCGCCGTCCTCTTCCACCACGTCGGCCCCCTGTACACCGGCCTCTTCCTGGCCGGCCGCGTCGGCGCCCGCGTCGCCAGCGAGGTGGGCATCAAGACCTACCTGCGCCAGGCCGACGCCCTGCAGACCTTCGGCGTGCGCCCCGAGGCCGTCTGGCTGTCGCCCGTCTTCTTCGCCGCCGTCGCCTGCTTCCCGGTGCTGGCGGTGTTGCTGGAAGTCTGCGGCCTGCTCGGCGGGTTCTTCGGCTACGTCGTGCTGTTGGGCCAGAACACCGCCGGCTTCGGGCACACCGTGCTCGACGAGGTCGCGCTGGGGCCGACCCTGGTGGGCCTGGCCCGCGCCGCGGTCACCGGCGGCGTCGTCGCCACGGTGGCGTACAATGCGGGCCGGGGCGCCCGCCGCGGCAGCGACGCCGTCGGCCGCGCCACCACGCGCGCCGTGGTGGCCGGCCTCTTGGGGGCCATCGTCGTCGAGCTGGGCTTCGGCCTGTTGGGAGGCCTGTTTTGAGCGTGACCCCCTGCCTGCTGCGCCGCCTGATCGGCGGGCTGCTGCTGCTGACCGGCCTGGGCCTGGCCGCCTGCAAGGACGATCCGTTCCGGCTGGGCGTCGTCTTCCCCGAGGCCGACGGCCTGAAGCCCGGCGACAACGTGCTGATGCGCGGCCTGCAGGTGGGCCAGGTGCGCGACGTCGACCTGCACGCCGAGGGCGTCGTCGCGCAGCTCGAGATCGACCCCAAGTACCGCCGCCACATCGACGGCAAGGCCACCTTCAGCATCGACAGCGAGAAGCTGGTCACCGGCAAGAAGGCGTTGGTCATCACGCCGGGCGATCCCCCCGGCGGCGCCCTGAAGAACGGGGCCATCGTGCAGGGCGCGGCCACCGAGTCCGATCCGATCGTGCGGGCCAAGAAGGCGCTCGACGACAGCGTCGAGCACGCCCGCGACGAGGCCAGCACGCTCGGCCGCGCCATCACCGCCCCGCACACGCTGCCCCCGCGCACCGCCGGCGACACGGTCGATCTCGACCAGCCCGGCCGCTTCGTCGTGCGCCTGCTGAAGGTGCGGGTGCACGATCTCACCGCCGACGGCCGCGACTGGGACGGGCCGGGCGCGGGCGACGCCGATCTGGTCGCCCAGGTGTGGGTCGACAAGCGGCAGGTGCTGCTGACGAACGTGGTCGAGGACGTGCACACCGCCGAGTGGATCGACGCCACCAGCCAGGCCTTCGACATCGGGCCCGAGACGACGGTGCGGGTGAAGATCCTCGACCGCGACGTGGGCTACGACGACGAGATCGGCATCGTCGAGCTGAAGCCCACGCGCAGCGACGCGCGCACCGGGCGCCTGTTTCGGCTGGCCGCCGGCCGGGTGGCCGAGCTCGACCTGAAGATCGAGGTCGCGCCGCCGCCCGAGGCCACCGCCGACGCCGGCAAGTAGCTGATCTACTTGACCTTCACGCCGCGCCGCTCGAGCTGGGCGCGCAGCGCGTCGGCGCCCATCGCCGGGCGGAAGTGCAGCGCGCCGCGCGCCTTGCCCTGCAGCACGCGGATGACCACCAGCCCCTCGTCGCGCAGATCGCGGCGGGCGTCGACGACGTCGGCGTAGGCATAGGTCAGGGCCACCGGCGCCTCGGCGCGGTGGGGCGCGCCCGCCAGCAGGCGCCGGTACAGCACGATGCCCAGGACGCCGGCCACCACCCCCACCAACCACATCGGCAGATCGGGCAGCACGAAGGTGCGCAGGGCGGTCACCCCACCGGCCACCAGCAACACGGCCAGCAGATAGCCGGCGCCGCGCAGGCCCATGCCCGCGGGCTCGAAGCCCTCGAGCGCCAGGCCCTCGTCGGTGAAGGTCAGGTGGCCGGGCCCGGCGACGGGCACCGGCGTGACGTCGGCGCCGAGCGCCGGGGGCTCGAAGTGGCCGCCGTAGCGGATGGGCTTCGCGGGCGGGCGGGGCTTCATGGCGGGCGAGGATAGGGGGGCGCCGGGGCGCGGGCAACCGTCAGAAGGCCAGGTGGATGGTCAGGCCGTCGACCTGCACGCCGTCCTCGAAGCGCTCGAAGGCGGGGAACACCAAGTCGGCCTCGCCTTGCGCGTCGAGGGTCAGCTCGGTCAGGCGCACGGTGCCCTCGGTGGCGCACACCGGCTCGGCGTCGGCCGGCGCGCCGGCGCCGCGCGGCACCAGGCAGCCGCGCGCCGTGCCGCCCGCGAGGTCGACCTCGACCACCAGCAGCCGCGCCGCGCCCTCGCGGTCGAACGCCAGGCGCAGCAGCCCGTCGGGGCCCCACGCGGCGTCGTCCTCGGTCGGGCGCCGCGCGAGCGACTCGGGGCGGTCGACGTCGCACAGCACGTCGGGGAAGCACGGCGCGTCGGCCCCGTCGACCTGACAGCCGGCGCAGGCGAGCGTGGGCGCGGCGTCGGGGGGCGGGCCCTGCGCGACGGTCAGCGTCATCGCCCGCTCGGCGTCCCAGCGTTCTCCACCCCACCGCTCGCCCAGGGGGCCGATCGGGCAGTCCGCGGCGTCGTCGACCACGGCGCAGGGCACCTCGAAGCCGGCCGCCGGGCAGCTGTCGAACCACAGGCAGGACGGCGGCGCCGTGCCCTCGTCGGGGGTGCACCAAGGCTGCGGCGCGCCGGGGCCCGGCTCGGCGCAGGTGGCGTGGGCGCTGCCGCGCGCGCAGTCGATCAGGGGCTGGGGGTGGTCGCAGGGGGGCTCGCCGACCCCGGCGTCGACGCCCAGGCCGGCGTCGGCGGGCGGCGGGGCGCCTGCGCGTCGGCGGCGGGCGCGCCCGGCGACGCGTCGCCGCGCCCGGCGCCGCCGTCGGCCGGTCCGCCCGCGCCGTCGTCCTCCTTCGAGGGCTCGGGCGTGAACCCGCAGCCGATCGCCAGCATCACCGCCGTCGTCACCCACCACCCGCGCACGCACACCTCCCGCGGCCAGCATACCTGTCGCGCGGGGGCGACGTCTCTTACGCACCCCCTCGCCTCGCGCCCCGCGGCCGGGCAGAATGGCCCCGCCGCCGCGCGGGCGGCCTGGGCGCCGGGAGCGACGATGCGCACCGTCTTCTCGATCTGGACCTGGATCGCCATCGGCCTGTGCCAGATCACGGGCTTCTGCCTGCAGGTGGTCGCGGCCCCGTTGACCTGGCCCTTCGACCGCAACTGGGCGGTCACCGGGCGGATCTATCGGCTGGTCGCCGTCGCCGCGACGAAGCTGACCCCGATGTGGTCGTTCAAGGTGCACGGCGCGACGCCCCGACCGCGCCCCAAGGGCATGGTGGTCATCAGCAACCACCAGTCGCAGGCCGACCCCTTCCTCATCTCGCACCTGCCCTGGGAGATGAAGTGGCTGGGCAAGGCGGTCCTGTTCAAGATCCCGCTGGTGGGCTGGAGCATGTGGCTGTCGGGCGACGTGCCGGTGAAGCGGGGCACCCGCGAGTCGGCCCGCGCCGCGATGGCTCGGCTGGGCCGCTACCTCGAGCGCGGCATGTCGGTCATGGTGTTCCCGGAGGGCACGCGATCGAAGACCGAGGATCTGTTGCCCTTCAAGGACGGGGCCTTCCGCCTCGCCATCGAGCATCAGGCGCCCATTCTACCCCTGGCCGTGGCCGGCACGCGCACCGCGCTGGCCAAGCACGACTGGCGTTTCGGCTTCGCGCGGGCGTTGGTGACGGTGGGCGCGCCCATCCCTACGCAAGGGCTGGGCCTGGACGATCTCGAGGATCTCAAGGCGCGCTGCCGGGCCGCCATCGAGCAGCTGCGCGCCGAGATTCGCCCGCTGGCCTCGACCTGACGCGGTCTACTTCTTCGCGGGGGCGGCCGCCGGCTTCTTCGCCTCGAGCAGCTCGGCCCGCAGGGCCTTCGCGTCGTAGATCCGGTCGAGCGCGTGGGCGATGGCCGCCGTGTGCACGCTGACCGATCGCGCTTCGCCCTCGCGGTACAGGAAGCGGTTGGGCAGCTGCTGCAGGTTGCCGTCGAAGATCAGCCCCACCGCGCGCCCCTTGGCGTCGAACACGGGGCTGCCCGAGTTGCCGCCGATGATGTCGTTGGTGCTGACGAAGTTGTAGGGCGTCGACAGGTCCAGCCGGTCGCGCGCCTCGAGCCAGCGCTTGGGCAGATCGTACGGATCGGCCCCCTTCGCTTTGTCGTACTTGGCGAAGGCGTCGCCGAGGGTCGTGTGCCAGGGCACCTTCTCGCCGTCCTGGGTGTAGCCCTTCACGACGCCGTGGTTCAGCCGCAGCGTGAACGTGGCGTCGGGGTAGACGCTCTGGCCGTAGGCCTTCGCCCAGGCCTCGGCGATGCGCCCGGCGTAGGCGCCCTCGACGCTCTCGACGGTGTCCTCGTAGCGCTTGCGCAGCGCGCGGGCCCGCGCGTCGTAGGCCCGCACCATCTCGATGAGGGGATCCTTCGCGGCGTCGACGGCCGCCTTGCCCCCTTCGCGCAGCGTCTTGCGCACCGCCACGTCGGCCAGCTTCGTGCCGGCGACCACCCGCTCGGCCACCTGGCGAGGCGTGGCGCCGCCCAGCACCGCCTGCACCGTCGGATCGTCGGCGCCCAGCACCTTCTGCATCGCCTCGAGCCCCAGCGCGATCTCCTCGACCTGCAGGCCCGGATCGATGGGGGCCTCGCTGAACAGCCGCAGCTCGAGGCTCTGCAGGCCGCTGTCGCGGTACTCGCGCAGGCGGTCGGCGTCGGGCTTCGGCAGCTCGTCGGCCAGGCGCAGCAGCGTGCGCGCGATGCGCACCAGGTCGCCGGCCGGCCCGGCGCGTCGCTCGGTGACGGCGTACTGCTCGTAGAAGGCGGCGTAGGCGGTGAAGGCGCGCTCGAGCGCCGGCCAGGCCTCCAGCAAGCGCTTCCGCTCGGCCTCGGGCAGGGCGGCCAGCTTGGTGGCCACCTCGTCGTGCCGCGCGCGCACGGCCTTCAGCAGCGCGGGATCGTTCAGGCCCTCGAGCTCGCCGGCGATGGCCTTGATGCCGTTGGTGACGCCGAAGTAGGTGTCGCGGGCCACGCGCTGCTGGTCCGGGCCCTTGGCCATGTAGGCCTCGAGCTGCTTCGCCCGCGCGCGCAGGTGCGCGAGGAAGAAGGGATAGGCCACGGTGCGCAGGAACTCGAGCTCGGCCGGCGTCTTCAGGCGGTCGGTGCTGCCCGGGTTGCCCGAGACGAACACCAGCTCGCCCTCGTCCGGCCCGGCGGCGTCGAAGGGGAAGTAGTCGGGCGACGCGACCGGCTTGCCGTCCTCGTAGACCCGGAAGAACGACACGTCGAGGCAGGTGCGGGGGTAGGTGAAGTTCTCGGGATCGCCGCCGAAGAAGGCGGCGAGGAACTCCGGCGCGAAGGCCAGCCGCACGTCGACGTACTTCTTGTACCGGTACAGGTGGTAGGCGCCGCCAGCGTAGAGCGTGACCACGTCGCAGCGCGACTTCGTCTTCTCGGCGCAGGCCTTCTCGAGGGCCGACATCGCGCCCTTGCGCGCCTTGTTGGCGGCGGCCTCGTCGGCGGCGTCCTTCGCGGCCGCCTCGACCTTCGCGGTGACGTCCTCGATCGAGAGAAGGACGTTCAGCTCCAGGTCCGGGCACTGACGTTCTTCCGAGGGGGTGCGCGCCAGAAATCCGTCGGTCATGAGGTCCTGACCGCCCTGCGACAGCTGCTGGATGCAGTCCGCGCCCACGTGGTGGTTGGTCATCACCAACCCGTAGGGCGAAACGAAGCTGCCCGATCCGCCGTTGTTGAAGCGAACCGAGGCGCGCTGGGCGCGCTGAAGCCAGGCGTCGGTGAGGGTGACGCCGTGATCGCGCTTCACCTGTTCGACGGGCGCCATGTTGAAGGGCCACATGCCCTCTTCGGCCTGCGCGCCGAGGGGCAGGGCGCAGATCGCGAGCAGCCAGAGGAGACGACGCATGATTGCCTCACGTTCGGGGTGACGAGGGGTTATAGCAGGTCCGCCACGCGCGCGGGCGGCGGTCGAGGTGACGTTGCGCGGAACCCCCCTGATCTGCATGTCAGGGTGTCGTCGTCCGCCGACGGCGCCGAGCGCGCCGAAACCCCGGAGCGGCGTGGAGCGTCCCCCGTTTGCAGAGGTGGCCCGTTGATTGCAAACCAAATCCGCCGTCGCAGAACCGGAGGTCGCCCATGGTGAGTGCCAAGGCCAACCGCAAGCCCAAGCCGAAGAAGCCCGACGCCGATTCGCCGCCGCAGCAGCAGCGCACCCTCGAGTACGAGGACTTCGACAACGTGCGCATCTACCTGTCGAAGATCGGCTGCGTCGAGCTCCTCGATCGTGAGAAGGAGGTCGTCATCGCCCAGCGCATCGAGGCGGCGCGGGACGGCGTCCTGCGCGGTCTCTTGGGCAACGACGCGGGCGTGCGGGCGTTCGCCGATCTCGCGCGGCAGGTCAAGGAGGGGCACGTGGCCCTCCGCGACGTGCTCGACGGCGGCACCAACCGCAAGCCCGATCCCGAGACGGGCCTCACCGGCGAGGCCCTGCTCGATCACGTGGCGCACGAGCTGCGCCGCATCGCCCGGGCCCGCCAGCGCAGCGCCCAGCGCGAGACCAAGACCGATCGCCGCAAGAACCGCGACTACGACGGCGAGCTGCTCGACCTGGTGCAGCGCCTGTCGGTCAGCTGGACCGTGGTCGAGGGTATCGTCGACGACCTCGCGCGCCAGCGCGTCGAGGTGCGCGACTGGCAGGGCTTCGTGCGCGAGTGCGAGGTGATGGCCGGCGTGGACGTCGAGGTGCTGCTCGAGCGCGAGACGCCGACCGAGGCCAGCGGCCTCGACGCGCGCGGCTGGGCCGAGCTGGCCCGCGGCGCCCGCCGCGCCCAGAAGCGCATCGCCGACATCGAGCGCGATCTGGGGCTGGACATCGACGGCCTGACCGAGCTGGTGCGCGACCTGCGCACCCACCAGCGCGCGCTGACCCAGGCGAAGGACGAGATGGTGCTGGCCAACCTGCGCCTCGTCGTCAGCATCGCCAAGCGCTACCGCAACCGCGGCCCCCACCTGCTCGACCTCATCCAGGAGGGCTCGATCGGCCTCATGCGCGCGGTCGAGAAGTTCGAGTGGAAGCGCGGCTACAAGTTCAGCACCTACGCCACCTGGTGGATTCGGCAGGCGATCACCCGCGCCATCGCCGATCAGGGCCGCACCATCCGCGTGCCGGTGCACATGATGGAGCTGATCAACAAGGTCACCCGCACCGCGCGCGAGCTCGAGCACGAGCTGCAGCGCCCCGCGCAGCCGCGCGAGATCGCCGAGCGCCTCGAGGTGGACGAGGATCACGTCCGCCGGGCGCTCGAGGTCAGCCGCGCGTCGGTGTCGCTCGAGACGCCGGTGGGCGACGACACGACCCTCGGCGAGCTGATCGAGGACGTGGGCATCGTCTCGCCCGCGGACACCACCGCCAAGGCGCTGATGAGCGAAGAGGCCAACCGCGTGCTCGACTGCGCGCTGACGCCCCGCGAGGCCAAGGTGCTGCGCCTGCGCTTCGGCATCGGCGTGCGCCGCGACCACACCCTCGAAGAGGTGGGCACCGTGTTCTCGCTGACCCGCGAGCGCATCCGCCAGATCGAGGCCCAGGCCCTGCGCAAGCTGCGCCGCGCCAACGAGACCGAGAGCCTGCGCGCCCACTTCGAGCAGCTGCCCGGCTGACCCGGTCAGTCCTCGGCGGCGCGCGCCTGGGCGATGGCGCCCAGGGCGCGCGCGTCGGGGGCGCAGGCGGGCGCCCGCTCGCTGATCCGCTGCACCAGATCGTCGATCTGCTTCGCCGTCTCGGGTCGACCGGGGAAGGTGACCGCGGCCACCGTCGCGCGCGCGCGGCGCAGCTCGGTCTCGGCCGCCTCCCGCGCCCGCTCCGCCGCGTCGATGCGATCCTGCATCGTGGTGTTCTCGACCCGCAGGCGCTGAAGCTCGTGCACCAGCGCCAGCACGTGCGCCGGGGACGCCGCGGCGATGTGCGCCGCGTTGGCGCGCGCCTCGTCGGCCGTCCCGCGCTCGAAGATCACCGCCTCGGCGATGGTCTTGTCGCCGGCCGCGACGCTGCGCCCCACTGGGCGCCACACCCCGCTCGACGCCTTCTCGGCCTTGCCGGAGAGGTCGTGCAGCAGGGCGCTGCTGATCGTGCTGCTCATCGGGGCCCTCCGTCCTCGGTGTCGCCCGTCGAACCCTGCGCCGCCTCGAGCTCGCGCAGTCGCCCGTCGACCTCGCGGAAGCGCTCGGCCAGCGCCTTCACGAAGGTGCCCACCCACGAGTTCAGCCCGATGGTGTCGACCAGGGTGTCCCGGGTGACGACCATGGCGGTCACGTCGTCCTGCGCCTCGACGGTGGCGGTGCGGGGCTTGGCCGAGAACACCGCCGTCTCGCCGAACACCTCACCCGGGCCCAGGTCGCGGATGAACTGGCGGCCGCCGCTCTCGAGCTCCCGGTACACCGCGCAGGTGCCCGCCGTGATGATGTAGGCGGCGTCGCCCTCCTCGCCCTGGCGCACGATGGCCGTGCCGGCGGGGAAGGCGCGGGTGGGCAGGTGCCAGCTGCCTTGCACGAAGCGCTCGATCGCGCGCTGCAGGGCCAGGGCGTCGGGGTAGCGATCGGCCGGATCGATCGCCATGGCGCGCATGCAGATGCGCGCGAGGGCCGGCGGCACCTTGCCCTCGGTGACGACCTCCTCGGGGGGCGTCAGCCGGCGCCGGGTGGCCGCCATCAGCACCTGGAAGACGGTGCGCCCGCCGTAGGGCGGCCTGCCGGTGAGGATGTGGTACAGCGTCGCGCCCAGCGCGAAGACGTCGGTGCGCGTGTCGACCTGGTCGTGGAGGCCGCGCGCCTGCTCCGGCGCCATGTAGTGCGGGGTGCCGATCACGTCCCCCGGGCGCTCGTCGGTCTCGGGCGTCTGCTCGTGGGGCGCCCGCACCGAGTCGGCCGCGCGGCTGCCGGGCAGCAGGCGCGCCACACCCCAGTCCATCAGGTACACCTGACCGAAGGCGCCCACCATGATGTTGGCCGGCTTGATGTCCCGGTGGATGACGCCGCGATCATGGGCGAAGGCGATGGCCTCGCACACCTTCACGAAGACGCGCAGCAGCTCGCCGAGGCGCTCGGGCTGGAGGCGATGGGCGTCGGGGCCCTCGAGCAGCTCTTCGAGCGTGCGGCCCTGCACCAGCTTCATGCAGATGTAGTGGACGCCGTCCTCGTCCCGGCCCAGCTCGTGGACGGGCACGATGCTCGGGTGCTCCAGCTGACCGGTGACGCGGCCCTCTTCGACGAAGCGCCACACGCGGTCGTCGGCGCGGCCGAAGCGGGGGTCGAGCACCTTCAGGGCGCTGTCGCGCAGCAGGCTGCGATCGAAGACGCGGCGGACGGTGCTCATGCCTCCGCGGCCGATCTCACCGCGATCGTCGAAGCGCTCGGTGACGTTGATCGGCCCGCCCGTGTCGTCGACGGGGCGGCCCCTGCCCTCGGGATCCTCGGTGACCAGCGTGTCGGCGCCGTCCTGCGTCGCCTTGGCCGCGCGCTGGGCGTCCTCGGGGGTCAACCATTGCGAGATGCCGCGCTTCATGGTCCTCGAGGGTCGGAGCGGAGTGGACGGTCCAGCATAGCAGGTCGACGGGACGGGGGGCACGCCCTCGGTCCACCGTGCGCGGCGGGTGGATCAGGCGCCGGGACCCCACCACGACCAGGCGCAGCAGGCGGCGGCCGCGGCCAGGCTGAGGGCCAGGGCCAGCCGCCGGCGCCGGGCGGGGGTCACTGGGCGGGCTTCAGGGTCAGCCGCACCGGCGCGGCGTCCTCGCCCTCGAGGGTCACCGTCTCGGTGGCGAAGCCGGGCAGCTGCACCGTCAGCGGCCAGGGCTGGCCGCAGGGGCGGTCGACGACCGAGGGGGTGAACCCCAGGGTGCGGTCGGCGTGCGACACCTTGGCGCCGGGCGGCATGGTCTCGATGCGGTGGCGGCACTGCACGCCCGCGTCGGCGCGCAGCGGGGGCGACTCGCTGGCGCCGATGGGCGCCGAGGCGTTGGGGACGCGATCCTCGCGCATGGCCAGCCAGCCGGCGATGGCGACGCCGCCGACGAAGGCGAGGCCCAGCGTGACGAACAGCGCGACCGACCGGCGACCGGCGCCCGGCGCGTCGACCTCGATCGAGGCGGCGGGATCCTCCAGCGCGTCGATGTCGGGCGGGGCCGCGGGCGCCGGCTGCCCCACGGGCCCCAGGACGCCGTCGGCCTCGGGCAGCGTGCGCAGGGCGGCGCGGACGGCCGACGCGTCGGGGTAGCGGTACTCGGGGCGCTTGCCCAGCAGGCGGACGATGAGGATCAGCCAGGGCGCCCGAGCCCGCGCGCACCGGCGGCGGCTGCTGATGCAGGTGCTGCCAGACGACGCGGGCGTGGCTGGGCAGGCGCTCGACCTCGGCGGGCACGGGATCGCTCTCGATGAAGGGGGCCGGCCCGAGGTCATCAGGTGCAGCAGCACGCCGAGGGCGTACAGATCGCCGCGGTGGTCGAGCACCTCGCCGCGAAACTGCTCGGGCGCCATGGCGCGGCGTGCCGACCGCGTGCTCGCGCACGGCCTGCTCGTCGTCGCCCTCGACGATGCTGGCGATGCCGAAGTCGAGCACCTTCGGGCACATGGGCTCGTCGGGGCGCTCGACGAGGAAGACGTTGCCCGGCTTGAGATCGCGGTGGACGACGCCGGCCGCGTGGGCCTCGACCAGCGCGTCGAGGATGCCGTCGGCGATGCGCACGGCGCGGCGCGGCGAGAGGCGGCCACGGGCGCGCATCACGTCGGCGAGGGGCGCGCCCTCGAGCAGCTCCATGACCAGGAAGGGGCGACCGTCGGGCAGCTGGCCGGACTCGAGGTCTGGACGACGTGGGGGCCGCGCAGCATCGAGATGATGCGGCGCTCGCGGTCGAAGCGGGCGCGGCCGTCGCGGTTGGCCTCGAAGGGCAGCAGCACCTTCACGGCCGCGCGCTGGCCGCGCAGGCGCTCGTCTTCGGCGGCGTACACCGTGGAGAAGCCGCCGCGGCCGATGACGCCGGTCAGGCGGTAGCGGCCCGCGACCAGGACGCCGATCAGCGGATCCGGCTCGGCGTGGGGGAGGCGGCGACATGGCCTGGGGCAGTGTACGCGAGGCCCCGGGGTGGCCACTCGGAGCCCGGCAGGCGGGCGACGGGCGCCGGGCGAGGCGCGGGCCCGGCCGAGGGCGGCGGCGTCCGCCCCGCGTGACCGGCGCGCGCCGCTCGGGGTACAACTGCGGCCGATGCGCCGACTGCTGCCTGCCCTCGTGTTCGCCGCGCTCGCAGCCGCCCCCCTTCGGGCGGGGGCCAGCCCGGCGCGCGCGGCGCAGCTGAAGGCCGAGGCCGACGCCGCCTTCGTGGCCGGGCGATCACGCGCGGGCGCTGGCGTTGTTGCAGCAGGCGCACGCCGAGGATCCGGCGCCGGGCTACGTGGCGAACCAGGGCGTCGTGCTCGAGGCGATGGGCCAGTACGCCGAGGCGGTGGCGGCCTTCGAGCGGTACCTGGCGACGTCGCCGCCGCCCGCCAAGCGGACGGCCGCCGAGGCCACCGTGCGCCGGCTGCGGCCTGAGGTCGTGGTGGGCAGCGTGCCGGCCGGGGGCGCAGGTGCGCTTCGACGGGGCCGACGCCGTGGCGGGGGCGTGACGCCGCTGCGGGTGCGGCTGGTGGCCGGGCCGCACTTCGCCGAGCTGAGCCTGACCGGGCACCGGCCCGCGCGGCCGGCCTTCGTGGTCGAGCCGGGCGAGGGACGACGCTGAACGTGCGGCTCGAGCCGGTCGAGGACACCGCGGCGGTGTTGAGCGCGCCGCCCCTGTCGGCCGGGCGGCCGCCGACGGTGGGGTACGTGGCGTTGGGCGTCGGGGGCGTGGCGGCGGTGGCCGCCGCGGTGCTGGTGTCGCAGGCCTTCGGTGAGATCGAGGCGCGGGACGACGCCCGCTCGCGCGCCGACTACGCCGAGCACGAGGACGCCGCCAACCGACTGCTGGGCGCCAGCTACGGCCTGGGCGCGCTGTCGGCGGTGGGGTTGGGCGTCGGGGCGTGGTGGTTGTGGGCGGAGTGAGCGGCGCGGCCGACGCGGGCGCCGTGGTCGGGCCGGCGTGCGGCCCCGGGTGAGGAGAGGCAGATGAGCAAGCCGACGATCGTGGTGGCGACGGATCTGACGGTCGACTCTGGCGCCGGCGGCGCACTGGACGCGGCGCCTGGCGACGCGCGCGGCGCGCGCGCGTGGTGGTGGCGCACGTGGTCGAGCTGGACATGGCTGAGTGGATGGTCGCGCGGCTGCGCATCCAGGTGGGCGAGGGCGAGCTCGAGGCGGCGGCCGGCCTGGCCGAGGCCTGGTACCACGAGCACACCGGCGTCGAGCCCGACGCCGTCGACGTGCGGGTGGGCCCGTGCCACGCGGTGCTGGCCGACGTGGTGGCCGACGAGAAGGCCGACCTGCTGGTGATGTCGAAGAGCGTGAAGGGGGCGGTCACGTCGGTCTTCGTCGGCTCGCGCGTGCTGCACGTGGCCAGCCGCCCGCCCTGCACGCTGGTGGTGGTGCACCCCGAGCACGACGAGCCCGCCGAGGCCGGCCCGGTGGTGGTCGGCACCGACTTCTCGGTCGCCGCCCGCGCCGCCGAGGACTTCGCCGCCGGCCACGCCGAGCACCTCGGCGCGCCCCTCGAGGTGGTCCACGCCGTGCGCCCGCCCCGCCTTCCCGCGCTGGGCATCGAAGATCCGGTGGCGCTCGAAGAGGCGCTGCGCTGGGCCCGCGACGCGGTCACCGAAGACTTCGGCCGCCTGCGCGCCGACTGGCCCAACGTCGACCTCGACACCCGCGTCGTCGGCGGCACCCCCAGCGAGGTGCTGCTGGAAGAGGCCCGCCGCCGCGCGCCCCGCCTGCTGGTGGTGGGGCAGACGGGCTTCGGGTTGAAGCTGGCGGAGCTGCTGGGCAGCACGGCGCGCAAGGTGGTGAAGCAGGCGCCCTGCACGGTCGCGGTGGTGCCGCCGGCGAAGGGGTGAGGGGCGGGGGGTGGAGAAGGCGCGGTCAGGCGAGATTTGGGTGGCACCTCCTCCGCATCCTCCCGTTCGGTTCCTGCGCGACCTCACCTGCCCTCGAGCAGCCAGCGCCAAGCCGGCCAGACGCGCACGTCGTGACCGGAGAGGGTCAGCGTTTCCGTCTCGTGGAGCGTCACCACCGCGGCCTCGTCGACGGCGTGGGTGGTCAGCGCCTCTTCGAGCGCACGGAGCTCGCGGCGCCGCGTCTCGGGCTCGTCGAGGCGGGCGCACACCTGCACCATCGCGGTGCGGCCATCGAGGTGGCGTGCCATGAAGTCCACTTCGTAGCCGGACTCGGTGGTCAGATAGCCCACGTCGAAGCCGCGGCGGCGGAGCTCCAGGAAGACGAGCGTCTCGAGCAGGTGACCGGTGTCGGGCCGCATCGTCATGGCGCGGGCCAGCGCCGGATCGGCGGGGTAGGCCTTGCGTGGGTTGACCCGGCGCACGCGCTCGGACGGGGTCCAGATGGGCACGGTGAAGAGCACGAAGGCGTCTTCGAGGAAGCGCAGGTACGCGTGGAGCGTGTCCTTGCCGACGGCGAGGCCCTGCGACTTCAGGTCGTTGAAGAAGCGGTTGATGCTGAAGCGGCCCGCGGGGGCCGACAGCAGGTGGCGCACGAGCCAGCGGAGCGCCTCCACGTTGGTGACCCCGTGCCGCTCGACCACGTCGCGAAGCAGCGCGACGTCGATGTAGTCCTGGACGATGCGGAGTCGGGTCACCTGGTCGAGGCCCTGGACCTCGGGGAAGCCGCCGACCTCGAGGTAGCGCTCGAAGGCGTGGGCGAGGGCGGCGGCTTCGGAGGTCGGCGGTGGCCAGCGCTCGGGCACGTCGATTCCCTGGTGCCGCAGGGCCTCGTCGAAGCCGAACGGCAGCACCTCGGTGGTGAGGCTGCGACCGCGCATGCTGGTGGCGATCTCGCGGCTGAGCAGCTTGGCCGACGAGCCGGTGACGGTGAGGCGGACGCCCGGCGTATCGAGTTGGCGCCGAACGAAGGTCTCCCAGCCCGGTACGCGCTGGATCTCGTCGTAGAAGAACCAGCACTCCGCGGCGCTGGCCGCCGGCACGCGACGGTAAAAGGCCTCCGGGAAGAGCCGTAGCTGCGTCACGTCGAGGGGCAGCAGGCGGTCGTCCTCGAAGTTGACGTAGAGCATTCGCTCCCGCGGGACACCGGCGGCGAGCAAGCGCTTCATCGTCTCGAAGAGGAGCCAGGTCTTGCCGCTCCGGCGCATGCCCACCACCGCGTCGACCTTGCCCGGCAGGGCCGGCAGCACCACGCGGCGCTGGGTCGCATCGGGCAACGGGCGCGCGAGGGCGTCCGCGACGATCTGCTCGATGACCTCGACCACGAATTCGTCCTCCTGGCGCGGACAGGATTCGAGGTGTTTGTCCTTTCTGAAAGGCTGAATGTCAACGGGGCGGGCGCCGAACGGCTGTGTGCGCCTAGTGGTGCCATGCCCATCTGGACGGCAGCCTGGCGCCCGCTGCCCGTCTCGAGTGTCCGTCTGCTGCGGAAATGCGAATGTGATCGTCCTGACCCCCGGGCCGACGAGCCTGATCGCGCATTCATCCTCCCGGCGAGGACAGGATTCGTTGGGTTTGTCCTTCTGGGAAGGCCAAATGTCGGGCGGCTCGGCGCGGGCCCGACCTTCTGTCAATGCGCGTGGCGCCGGGTGGTCCAGGCCGCACGGGTGCGGTGGGCGAGGTTGTCCTGCAGCGCCGTGGGGTGGCGCAGCAGGAGGGCGGCGCCGGTGGCCATGATCAACGTGCAGGGGAAGGCGGAGCCGACGCCGAAGGGGGCGATGGCCACCAGGAACGTGATGGCGCCGACCGCCGCGACGCGGGCCAGCATGCCGCCGGTGAAGAGGCCGGCGGCGATCAGCGCCTGGCAGGTGGCGATCAGCGTGACGTACAGCGTGACGTGCTGGGCGAAGGGGCCCCGGATGATGTCGGCGTAGGCGTCGAGCACGGCCAGGTTCGCGAAGTCGAGGTACTGCGCCGGGTCGGTCGACACCGCGTGCAGGTTGGTCGGCGCGGCCCAGGCGAAGAGCGCGACGTACAGGGCGCGGCCGAGCACCGGGCGGCGCCAGGCCGCAAGCAGCATGAGCACGCTGGCGGTGAGTGAGATGGCGTGGGGCAGGGCGTACTCGGGGAGGTAGAACATCGCGACCTCCGGCTCGGTGACGTCGCCTTCGTCGTGCATCGGTCGTGCCCGCGGGGCCCCGCGGTCGTCGTGGGCGGGGTGCACGGTCGGGTGACCGGCGCGCGCCGGGCGTCGCGCCTCGGCTACGCCCGGGCCCGATGACTCGGTGAGCGACGGCGCTGCACCGGCTTGACCGACTCAGCGCGTTCGAACATCGTTCCGATGGGTGGCTGGTCCCGAGTCGAAGTGCTGCGCGGGAGCGAGCGATGGTGCGTCTGGCCTGGGTGATCGGGGTGCTCGGCCTGGTGGCCGTCCTCAGCTGTGACGACGACGAGACCGACGGGCCGGCGGGGGACGCTCGGGTCGGCGACGGGGGCGCACGATCGGACGGCGCGCCGCCGATCCCGGTCGACGCGCGCACACCGCAGGATGGTGGTGGCGCAGACGCGCGGGGCGCCGACGCCGCGCCGTTCGACGGCGGCGGGGCGTGGGCGGTGTGCCCGGACGACGAGCCCGCCGAGGGCACGCGCTGCGAACCCGCCGTGGGCACGTGCGCCTATCGGTTCGGGTGCTGCTGTGGCGCGTACGGCGCCTATCGCGCGTGCACCTGCGTCGAGGGGCGCTTCCGCTGCGTGGACACCGATCACTGCGATCCGCCGCCGGCCTGCGCGGACGCCTCGCCGGGCTGCCCACCCTCGGACGCCGCCCGCGAGTGATCGCCTCGGAGCGCATCCACCCGGCTGCCACGCGGCTCCGAAGTCCGAATCAGGTGCCAGTCGAATCTGAAGCGGCCCCACCCCGACTGACGCAATGGGGGCGCTGCCGTCCTGCGCGGCCACGGGTCCGGCGCCCGACGCCCCGGTCGAGTCAGGGGCAGATCTGCCCGTTCCGCCCGCACTCCAGCTCGCAGAAGCCGACGCCGCACAGCGTGCCGACGGGGCACATCGGGCGGTCGCCGCAGCGGCACGCGCCGTCGACACAGCTGTCGGCGAGCCGGAACGGGCAGCGGTGTCCGCAGGATCCGCAGTTCGTGATGCTGGTCTGCAGGTCGTAGTCCTCGTCGACGCGACCGTCGCAGTCGTTGTCGCGGTCGTCACAGGTCTCGTCGCTCGGCAGCGTGGCGCCGAGGCACGCGCCCCACACCCCGGCGGCGCACGTCTCGGTGCCCTCGGCGCAGTCGCCCACGCGGCTGCCGCAGGCGCGCGTCACCGCCTCGTCGGTCCGGCCGTCGCAGTCCTCGTCGACGCCGTCGCACGTCTCGTCGGTCGGGTCGACGGCGCCCTCGCAGACGGTGAACCGCCCGTCGACGCAGCGGCTGGTGCCGGGGGTGCAGGCGCCCACGTCGCTGCCGCAGGGCAGCGTGATGCGCTCGTCGACGCGGCCGTCGCAGTCGTCGTCCACGCCGTCGCAGTCCTCGGCGCCGGGGCCCGTCGCGCCGACGCAGGGGCCCCAGGCGCCGCCGGCGCACGTCCGCGTGCCGGGCGCGCAGGCGCCCACGTCCGATCCGCACAGCTCGGTGTCGCCGTCGCGGCACACGCAGCCCTCGTCGACGCTGCCGTCGCAGTCCTCGTCCTGGCTGCCCTCGCAGGCCTCGGCCCGCTGGCCCGGGACGGGCGCCGCGTCGCAGGGGCCCAGCGCGCCGTCCACGCAGGTGCGCTGTCCCGTCCGGCACACGCCGATCGCCACGCCGCACGTCACGCTGGTGGCCTCGTCGGTGGCGCCGTCGCAGTCGTCGTCCTGGCCGTTGCACGTCTCGGCCCGCGGCCCGGTGGCCCCCTCGCACGCGCCCCACGCCCCCGCCGCGCACGCCTCGGTGCCGGCGACGCACGCCCCCTCGCCCTCACCGCACGGCCGCGTCAGCCCCTCGTCGGTGGCGCCGTCGCAGTCGTCGTCCTGCCCGTTGCACTGCTCGGCGCGCGGCGCCACCTCGCCCGCGCAGGCCCCCCACGCGCCGTCGGCGCAGGCCTGCGTGCCGGGCGCGCAGGTGCCCACCTCGCTGCCGCAGGGCCGCGTCAGCTCCTCGTCGGTGGCGCCGTCGCAGTCCTCGTCCCGCCCGTCGCAGGTCTCGGGGCCGGGCGGCGTGGCGCCCACGCAGCCGCCCCACGCGCCGCCGGCGCAGATCTGCGTCCCCGGCGCGCACGCGCCCACGTCGAGGCCGCACGCCCGCTGGTCGCCGGCGCCGCACTCGCAGCCCTCGTCGACCGTCCCGTCGCAGTCCTCGTCGGTGCCGGCCCCGCAGTCCTCGTCCCGCGCGCCGGGCAGCAGCACCGCGTCGCAGTCGCGCCAGCCCCCCTCGACGCACCGCTCGACGCCCGGCTCGCACAGCCCGGTCGCCACGCCGCAGGGCCGCGTCAGCCCCTCGTCGGTGGCGCCGTCGCAGTCCTGGTCGACGCCGTCGCACACCTCGTCGATCGGCGCCCCGCCGCCCTCACAGGCGCCGTACGCCCCCTCGACGCAGCGCTCGACCCCGGGCCGGCACGCCCCCTGATCGCGCCCGCACGTCCGATCGGTCTGCTCGTCGATCGCGCCGTCGCAGTCGTCGTCCTGCCCGTCGCACAGCTCGGTCCGGGGCTCCACCGCGCCCAGGCACGGCATCCACCGCGCGTCGACGCCGCACACCTCGACGCCGGCGCGGCACTGCCCCACGTCGAGCCCGCAGGGCCGCGTCTCGCCGGGGCGGCAGGGGCCGACGGCGGCGTCGGGCGCGGGGCGACCCGCGTCGCGGGCGGGCTGCGCGTCGCGCGCGCCCGGGCCGGCGTCATCGCCGCTCGCGTCCGGCGTCGCCCGCGCATCCGCCCCCGGGGGCTCGCCGTCGGGCGGATCGAGCACGCCGCCGTCCAGCGCCGGGCGGGCCGCGTCCCGCGCGCCGCCGTCGGCCTCGGCCCTCGGCGCCCGAGCGTCCGCGCCGCCGTCGTCCGTCGTGGCGCACGCGCCTCGGACGCAGGCGCTCTGCCCGGGGCAGTCCCCCGCGCCGAAGCACTCGGGCGGATCGCCCGCGAAGCAGCCGGTGAGCGTCAGCCCCAGCGCCCCCAGCAGGCCGACTACTCGCACGGCAACGTCACCCACTGCACCTCGTCCTGCGTCGTCGTGAACACCAGCTGAACCTGCCCCTCGACCACGAGCCCGTCGATCAGCGCCTCGCGCGGGGCCGCCGCCGTCAGCACCGTGGTGGGGCCCACCGCGACGTCGGCGCGCCGCCCGTCGCCGAGGTGCTGCCCGAGCAGGCCCCCACCCTCCATCAGCGGCGGGCCGGCCAGCAGGTGGCCGCCCGGCGTCGCCACCAGCACCGGCCACCGGCTGGGCGGCGGCACGATGGCGACGTCGTCCGGGTTGTCGAACGCGTCGAGATCGACGACGAACACGGCCACGTCGTCGGTTCGCGGCGCGGCGACCAGCGCCGTCGCGTCGCCCAGCGGCGCCACCCGCGGCCCGGCCGAAGGCGCGGTGCCCAGCTGATTCAGGCGCACGGTGTCGCTGCGCACCACCGACAGATCGTCCAGCTGCACGCGCGTGCGGCGCAGGTGCGGCGGATCGGCGCGCGTGGTCCACCCGAGCACGTCGAACTTCCCGTCGGCCCGCGGCACGATCGCCACGCGCATCGGCTCCCAGTCGGCCGTGTCGAACAGCCGGGTGACGGTCGGGTTGTTCAGCTCGCCGGGATCCAGGCGCACGAGGCCGAGCGGATCGGCCGGGCCCGACGCGGGGAAGGCCACGACCGCCGCCCCGTCCACGACGGCCACCGTGGGCGCGGTCAACGTGATCAGGTTGACGGGCACGACGGTGGGCTCGCCGACGTCGGGCACGTGGTAGATCAGCGTGTCCACGTCGCCCGTGCGGGTCACCGCGCCCACCAGCAGCCAGCCGCCGTCGAAGCGCACCATGTCGGTGACGAAGGGCGTGAAGCCGTCGGGCACGGGCAACACCACGGGCTGCTCGCCCCCGGTGTCGGCGAGCACGATCTGATCGTCGGCGTCGATGTAGGCGATGGCGACGCGCGCGCGGTCGGCGGCGATGACGGGATCGCGGCCCCGCCCGACCACCTGCCCCGGCGCGGGCGCGCCGCACCCCCGCTCGCAGCCCGCCCGCGGGTCGACGTCGAAGTACCCGAGTTCACAGGCGAACGCGCACGCGCCCATGCGGCATTGGCCCGCGGCGTGGGGCGCCTCGCACAGCGTCTCGCCGTCCTCGTCGGTGGTGCCGTCGCAGTCGTCGTCGTCCCCGTTGCACACCTCGGCGGGCACCGGGCCGCACTGCCCGCAAGCGTTGGTGACGCCCTCGTCGCTGGGGCCATCGCAGTCGTCGTCGAGCCCGTTGCACATCTCGGCCCGGGGCTGGGGCGCGTCGCAGAGGTCCGGCGCGCCCCCGACGCAGCGCCGGGCCCCGACGCCGCACGCCGTGGCGCAGGGCACGTCCGCGTCCTCGTCGACGGTCCCGTCGCAGTCGTCGTCCTCGCCGTTGCACAGCTCGGGCTGGGGCTCGGGGCCGACGCAGGGGCCCAGGCTGCCGCGCTGGCACTGCCGCTCGCCGGGGCCGCACATCGTCAGGCAGGCGACCTGCGTCCCCTCGTCGGTGGTGCCGTCGCAGTCGTCGTCCTGACCGTTGCAGCTCTCCTGGGGCGTCGGCCCGCACGCGCCGCAGGCGTTCAGCGTGCCCTCGTCGGTGGCGCCGTCGCAGTCGTCGTCCTGGCCGTTGCACAGCTCGCCGGGCACGAAGCCGCAGCCGCCGCAGGCGTTCAGCGCGCCCTCGTCGATGCGCCCGTCGCAGTCCTCGTCCTGGCCGTTGCACACCTCGGTCGGCGCCGGCCCGCAGGCGCCGCAGGCGTTGGTCACCCGCTCGTCGGTGGCGCCGTCGCAGTCGTCGTCGGCCCCGTTGCACACCTCGACGGGCACCGGTCCGCAGCCGCCGCAGGCGTTCAGCGTCCCCTCGTCGGTGTCGCCGTCGCAGTCGTCGTCGGCGCCGTTGCACACCTCGGCGGCCGGCGTGCAGTCGCAGCGCAGCGGCGTCTCTTCGTCGGTGGTGCCGTCGCAGTCGTCGTCCATCTGGTTGCAGATCTCGGCGCTCGGCACCCGCGCGTCGCAGTCCTGCAGCGCGCCGCCGACGCAGGCCCGCGTCCCGCGCCCGCAGGCCGAATCGCAGGCCTGCCCGGCGCCCTCGTCGGTCAGCCCGTCGCAGTCGTCGTCGACGCCGTTGCAGGTCTCGACCCCGGGCGCCGGCAGCGCGGCCACGCAGCGCGTCGCGCCCTCGACGCAGCGGAAGTCGCCCTCGGCCGCGCAGGCCCCCTGGCCGTCGACGCAGCGCCCGAAGGTGCCCTCGTCGGCGCTGCCGTCGCAGTCGTCGTCGGCGCCGTTGCACACCTCGGCGGGCACCGCGCCGCAGGCGCCGCAGGCGTTGCGCACGCCCTCGTCGGTGCGGCCGTCGCAGTCGTCGTCGGCGCCGTTGCACGCCTCGGGCTGCGCGTCGCATCCGCAGCGGTCGAGACCCTCGTCGATCCGGCCGTCGCAGTCGTCGTCGCGCTGGTTGCAGGCCTCGGCCATCGGCGCGCAGCCGCAGCCCTCGAGCCCCTCGTCCACCTCGCCGTCGCAGTCGTCGTCCGCCTCGTTGCAGCGCTCGGCCGGCGCCGGCCCGCAGCCGCCGCAGGCGTTGGTCAGCCCCTCGTCGGTGGCGCCGTCGCAGTCGTCGTCGACGCGGTTGCACACCTCGTCGTCGGGCAGCACCTGATCGGCGCAGGCCGCGAAGAAGCCGCCCTCGCATTGCTGGCGTCCGGCCCGGCAGGCCCCGACGTCGAGCGTGCCGGCGGGCCCGGCGTAGCAGTCGCGCATGTCGCCGTCGGCGCACTGGCAGCCGCCCACCTCGTCGACCGCGCCGTCGCAGTCGTTGTCGAAGGCGTCGCAGATCTCCTCGGCCGGCGGGACGTCGCCGCGGCAGGTGCCGAACAGGCCGTCGACGCAGGCGCGCTGCCCGCCGCGGCACAGGCCGACGCCCAGGCGCCCGTCGGGTCCGCCGAAGCAGGCCTCGACCAGGCGCTCGTCGGCCTCGCCGTCGCAGTCGTCGTCGAGGCCGTTGCAGATCTCGGCGGTGGGCACGCAGGGCCCGGCGTCCGCGTCGGGCGCGCCCGCGTCGCCCGCCGTCCGCGCGTCGAGCACCGCGCCGTCCGTCGGCCCGGGCCGCGCGCCGTCCGCCGCGCCCGTCGCGCAGACGCTGGCCTGCGGCGAGCGGGGATCGCAGGGGTTGTCGAAGGTCAGGTCCGGCTCGGTCAGGCAGCCGCCCAGCACCAGCGCCAGCAACAGCACCGCGCGCATCAGAACCTCACCTCGAGCGCCGACGCGCCCGCCGCCCCGCTCGGCGCCTCGCGCGGCCCGTCGTCGCGCAGGAACAAAAAGGTGGCGATCCCCGCCAGCCCCACCCCGATGCCCAGCGCCGCCAGGCTGGCGGTCCGCGTCAGCCGGCCGTCGTCGCGCGCGGTCTCCGCGTCCACCCGCGCGCTCGAGGCCGCGGTCGGATCGGTGGCCGCGTCGTAGCGGCGCTGCGCGGCCTCGGCGTCGTCGAAGGCGTCCTGCGCCTCGAAGAACAGCGCCGCCCCGGTCGCCAGCGTGGCCACGGCCGCGCCGCTCACCGTCCACGCGGGCCAGTTCGGGCCCGGCCCTCGCAGGGGCAGGGGCTGCGCGCGCACCGTCACCTCGCCGTCCGGCGGCACCTCGACCGCCTGCGACCACACCGCGTGCCCCGGCACGCGCACCGCCACGGTGCGCTGCCCGGCCTCGACCGCGTCCAGCACCAGGGGCGTCCGGCCCACCGGTTCGCCGTCCAGCGTCACGGTCCCGGGCGGCGTCGAGCCCACGCGCACCCGGCCCGGCAGGGCCAGCCGCACCGCCTGCTCGACGCCCGCGCGCACCTCGACCACGCGCCGCGCCTCGCGCCCGTCCGGCGTCGTGCCCACCAGCACGTAGCGGCCGGCGCGCAGATCCTCCAGGCGCACCGGACAGGCGCGCGAGGGGGCCTGCGTGCCCTCGACGTCGAAGCGCATGTCCGCGGGCGCGCAGGTGACGTCGACGGTGCCGTAGAAGCGCGCGCGGATGCCGGCCATGCGTTTGCGCGCCTCGGCCTGGTTCTCGGGCGTGTCGGGCAGGGTCAGGTAGGTGTCGAAGGCGGCGATGGCCTCGTCCGGGCGCCCCAGCTCTTCGAGGCAGCGCGCGATGTTCCAGCGGAAGACCGGGTTGTCGCCGGCCTGCACGATCGTCGGCTCGACCGCGCGGAAGCCCTCGAGCGCCGCGGCGTAGTCGCCGGCCTCGAAGGCCTTCGTCGCCTGGTCGAGCGTCGCCTGCAGGTCGTTCACCGCCCGCGGCGCCCACAGCGCGCACAACGCGAAGAGGAGGCTGATCACCGGGCCATGATGGCGATCCGGCGCGGCGAGGTCGAGTCGCTGCTACAGGCGCTTCAGATCCAGCACGGGCGGCGCGGGGCGCTTGCGGGCCGGGCGGGCGCGGCGCGGCGCCTTGCGCACCGCGGGGGCCTCGCGGGCGGGCGCCTTCTCGACGCGCGGCGGGGCTTCTCGGCCGACGGCGCCTTGTCGGCGAGCAGCGCGCGCAGCGCTGGGGTGGCGCCCACGATCGGCCGCAGGTCCGCCTCGGCCTTCGCCCGCCGCGCCAGGGCCTCGGCGTCGTCGGCGCCCTCGAGGGCGGCCTGCAGCGCGGCGGCGGCGCCCGCTTCGTCGCCGGCGCGGGCGCGGGCGACCGCGAGCTCGTAGGGCGGCAGGGCCGCGTCAGGCGCGCCCACGTCGGCCACCGCGGCGGCGTCGGGGGCGGGGCGGCGTCCGCGAGCGCGGGCGTGGCCGTCGCCGCCAGCGCGGGGAGGTGGCGGGCGCCTCGGGCGGTGAAGGGCGCAGCAGCAGGCCGACCGCGATGACCGCCAGGGCGGCGGCGGCGAAGGCCGCGAACAGGGCGCCCCGGCGGCGCGCGGGGCGGCGGCTCGGCGCGGTGAACGACTCGCCGCGCATCTGCAGCGACGTGGGCTCGGGCTCGGCTTCGTCGTCGGCCTCGGCCTCGGCGATGGCGGCCTCGAGCATGTCGGGCGGGATGGTCCAGGCGGCGGTGGCGTTGGCCGAGCCGAAGGCGCCCTGCAGCGCCGCGCGGAAGTCGGCGGCGTCCGCGTAGCGATCCGCGGGATCGGGCGCCAGGGCGCGCTGGAAGAAGGCGCGGGCGGGGCCGGGCAGGTCGAGGTCGGCCACCTGGTCGAGGGGGTTGTAGTCGGCCTGGCGCTTCAGGCGCAGGACGTCCTCGCTCGACGTGCCGGGGAAGGGGCGGCGGCGGGTCATCAGCTCGAAGGCGATGACCGCGACCGCGTAGAGGTCGGTCCAGGGCCCGATGTTGGTGCGGTCGATCTGCTCGGGCGCCATGTACGACGGGGTGCCCGCCAGCTGGCGGGTGTCGTCGCCCTCCTCGGTGAACTTGGCGAGGCCGAAGTCGACGAGGCGCACGAAGAAGGGCTCGCCGGGCACCGACTGCACCATCACGTTGGGCGGCTTGATGTCGCGGTGGATGATGTTGCGGGCGTGGGCGTCCTCGAGGGCCGACAGGATCTGCAGCAGCACGCGCAGGGCGCCCTCGGGGTCGAGCTCGCGGCGGCGCTGCAGGTCGCGCAGGGTGCGGCTGCCCTCGACGTACTCCATCACCAGGTAGGGCACGCCGTCGTGCACGCCGAACTTCAGCAGGCGCACGATGTTGGGGTGGGTCAGCCGGGCGAGGGCCATGGCTTCGCCGCGGAAGCGCTCGACGGCGTGGGGATCGGGCGGCTCGTGGCCGTTGCCCAAGAGCTTGAGGGCGGCGGGCAGCGCGATGGGCCACTGCAGCGCGTGGTAGACCTTGCCCAAGCCGCCGCTGCCGAGGACGCCGACGACCAGGTAGTCGCCGCGCATCTGGCCCAGCACCGGATCGACCAGGCCGGTGTGATCGATGGCGGCGAACCACTCGGACGGGATGAAGTGATAGCCGCGGCGTTGGCAGCGCGGCGTCGCGCAGGGCGCGGCCACGGGCCCTGCCCGCTCACACGAGGGGCAACGACCGTCCGGGTCGATGACGGATTCCACGAGCCTCCCCGGCCTGCGCCGCCGTGCAGGATAGCCCGCGGGCGCGGGGCCGGCAACGCGGCGCGCGGTGGGTGCGGCGGCGGCCGCGGTCGACCGCCCGCTGCCCGGCGCGCCTTCGGGCGTGGTCAGGGCGACGGGCGCCCCCGCACGACCCGATGCAGCGATCGCAAGTCATTGACTCGAAAGGTGAATGACGAAATCGGTTGTTAAATGGTTAGAGTGACCTTTATTGTGGTTTGCGTGACCTGATTGGGGCGCTGCCCCTGGACCCGAGCCGACCGAAGTGCCACGCTGGCCGGGTCGGCCCACTGCCGCATCGGAGCCCGTCATGAAGAACGTGCACCTGCTCGTCATCGACCCCCAGAACGACTTCTGCGATCCCGACCGGGGCGCCCTGTACGTCCCCGGGGCCGAGCACGACATGGCGCGGCTGGCCCGCCTGGTCGACCGGCTGCGCGGGCGCATCGCCGACATCCACGTCACCCTCGACAGCCACCACAGCGTCGACATCGCCCACCCGGTGTTCTGGCGCGACGGCGACGGCAACCCGCCCGCGCCGTTCACCAGCATCAGCGCCGCCGACGTGAAGGCCGGCACCTGGACGACCGCGCTGCCCGGCGCCCGCGCGCGCGCCCTGGCCTACCTCGAGGCCCTCGAGAAGAGCGGGCGCTACCCGCACACCATCTGGCCGCCTCACTGCCTGATCGGCAGCCACGGCCACAACGTCGTGCCCGGCCTGTTCGACGCCTTCCAGCGCTGGGAGACCGAGCGCTTCGCCGTCGTCGACTACGTCACCAAGGGCTCGAACCTGTGGACCGAGCACTTCTCGGCGGTGCAGGCCGAGGTGCCCGATCCCGACGACCCGGACACCCAGGTCAACGCCCGCCTCATCGACACCCTCGAGAAGGCGGACCTGATCCTCCTCGCGGGCGAGGCCGGCTCCCACTGCCTGGCCAACACCGTGCGCGACATCGCCGCGCAGTTCAGCGATCCGGCCTACGTGCGCAAGATGGTGCTGCTCGAGGACGCCACCAGCCCGGTCAGCGGCTTCGAGTCGTTCCAGGACGACTTCGTGCGCGACATGACCGCGCTGGGCATGCAGAAGGCGACCACCGAGACCGCGCTTCGGTAGCCGGATCGCGGCGGCGCCGCCGCGCCCATACCCCGATGACATCGTCCCATCGCCCCGCGGTGGACGGGCGCCGTGCGCCCGCCGCCCGGGCCGCACCCAAGGAGGTCCCCATGCCCATCCTCGACACCCACGCCATCGCCGGCAGCACCTACGGCTTCTCGGCCACCCGCCTCGGCGATCTGGGCGCGTCCGAGTACACGCTCGTCGCGCTCACCGCCGACGTCAGCGGCAGCGTCGCGCCCTTCCTCGACCAGATCGAGCTGTGCGTCCAGCGCATCGCCCGCGCCTGCCGGCGGTCGCCGCGCGCCGACAACCTGCTGCTGCGCGTCACCCAGTTCGGCAGCGATCTGGCCGAGGTGCACGGCTTCAAGCCCCTGCCCGAGATCGACCCGGACGACTACGTCGGCAGCCTGGCCATCCGCGGCCTCACGGCCCTCTACGACGCCGCCCACAACGCGGTCGAGTCGGTCACGCGCTACGGCAAGCGCCTGCTCGACAACGGCTTCTCGGTCAACGGCATCGTC
The DNA here is from genome assembly GCA_020633465.1 of Myxococcales bacterium. Taxonomy (GTDB): domain Bacteria; phylum Myxococcota_A; class Bradymonadia; order UBA7976; family UBA1532; genus JACKDN01. The sequence goes on along the minus strand of JACKDN010000010.1, from coordinate 86,002 downwards.
TTCGTCATCACGGACGGGAACGACTGCGCCAGCGCGCTCAGCGCCGGCGCGGTGCGCACCGCCCTCGAGGGCGCGGTGCAGGGCGAGAACGTCGAGTCGATGGTGTCGGTGCTGGTCGGCGTGGGCGTCGCCGACGCCGGCACCGCGAAGGTGCTGTCCGACTTCGCCGCCGACGCCGGCTTCACGGCGTTCGTCCAACTCGAGAAGGCGGGCGAGGACACCCTGGCCCGGCTGGCCGACTTCGTCACCCGCAGCATCGCCCTGCAGTCGACCGCGCTCGGCAGCGGGCAGGCGCTGTCGCTGACCTTCTGAGGCGCCGCCGATGGCCACCTACGTCGAGGTCGGGCGCGGCCCGGTCGAGCTGGACCAGGCCCACTTCGTCGCGCAGGGCGGCGAGGGCGCGGTCTACTGCCGCGACGGGGTGGCCTACAAGGTGTTCCACGACGCCGACCGCGCGCTGCCGCAGGGCAAGCTGCGCCTGCTGGCGGCCCTGGACGCGCCCACCGTCGTGCGGCCCGAGCGGCTGCTGCTGCGCGACGGCGCGCCCGCGGGCTACGCCATGCGGTGGATCCCCGACGCCCGACCGCTGGCCCCCTTCTTCACCCCCGCCTTCCGCCGCCGCAACGCCGTCACCGCCGAGGCCGTCGCCGCGCTGGTGGAGTCGATGCGGCGCACCGTGGCCCACGCCCACGCGCGCGGCGCGCTGGTGGTCGACCTCAACGATCTCAACTGCCTGGTGCCGCCCAGCCACGACCGCGCCTACTTCATCGACGTCGACAGCTGGCAGGTGCCCGGCTTCCCCGCGACCGCGCTGCTGGACACCGTGCGCGACCGCCACGCGGCCGCCTTCCACGAGGGCAGCGACTGGTTCAGCTGGGCGGTGGTCACCTTCCAGCTCTGGCTGGGCGTGCACCCCTACAAGGGCAAGCACCCGACGCTGACGACGCTGGAGGATCGCATGCAGGCCGACGCGTCGGTGTTCGATCCGGCGGTGACGCTGCCGCCCGCCTGCCCGCCGCTGGACGTCGTGCCGGCGCGCCTGCGGGGCTGGTACGAGGCGGTCTTCGAGCGCCGGCATCGCGATCCGCCGCCCGCCGAGCACGGCGCCGCGGCGGTGCCGGTGCCGCGCCCGCTGCGCCCGGGGCAGCACCTGGTGATCACCCCGCTGCGCACCTACGACGGGCCGGTGCGCGCCTTCGGCTCGGCCTTCGGCGTGGCGGTGGCGGTGACCGATCGCAGCGCGTGGATCGACGCGCACCGCGTCGGCCCCGCGCCGGCCGGGCAGCCGGCGATCGGCTTCGATCGGCAGGGGCGCCCGGTGGTGGCGGCGCTGCACGCCGGGCGGGTGACCGCCTGGCAGAACGGCGCCGTCCGCGGCGAGGTGGCGGCGCGGGCGCTCGTCGGGCACGCCGGCCACCTGCACGCGCTGGTCGGCGACCGCGTGGTCGCGCTCGAGGTGCGCGCCGGCACGTTGTTGGGGCGGCCGGTGGCTCGCGTGCTGCCGCGCGCCGCGCAGCTCTTCCCCGGGGTGGTCGTCCAGCACCTGCTGGGCGCCGCCTGGGTGACGCTGCTGCCCAGCGGCCGGCAGGTGCGTGTGTCCGAGCTCGACGGACACCGCGTGCTCGACGCGGCGCACGCCGGCGGCGCGCTGGTGGTGCTCGCCGCGCGAGACGGCGCCTGGCACCGCCTCACCGTGCGGGTGGGCGCCGAGCTGGACGTGCAGGTCGACGCCGACGTCGAGCGGCCCGAGGTCAACGTCGCCGTGCTCGACCGCGGCGTCCTGGTGCGCCTCGACGACGACGACGCCCTCACGCTGCTGCCCGCCGCCGCGCACGCGCCCGGCCAGCGCCGCGTGGCGGACCCCGCCCTGGGCGCCGATCTGGCCCTCGCGACGCACGACGGCGGCCTGGTCGCGCTGCGCGGCGACACGCTTTTGGGCCTCGCGCTGCGCGGGTGATACCGTCGCCGGCATGAGCGACGACGACGACGCGATCGCCGCCTGGCGACGGCAGCAGTACCCGCGGCCGGCGCTCACCGTCGACCTCGTCGTCTTCACCGTGCTCGACGCCGATCTCAAGGTGCTGCTCATCCGCCGCGGCGAGGCGCCCTTCCGCCACGCCTGGGCGCTGCCCGGCGGCTTCGTGCGGGTGGGCGACGGCGGGGCCGACGAGGGCGAGGATCTCGACGCGGCCGCGCACCGCGAGCTGGTCGAAGAGACCGGCCTGCCCGAAGGCTCGGTGTTCCTCGAGCAGCTCTACACCTTCGGGCGGCGCGGCCGCGATCCGCGCGGGCGCGTCGTCACCGTGGCCTATTACGCGCTGGTGCGGCCCGACCTGGCGCCGCTGGTCACCGCGGGCACCGACGCCGAGCACGCCGAGTGGCGCAGCGTGGCGCACGTCGACCGCGCCACGCTGGCCTTCGACCACGCCGAGATCCTCGACACCGCGGTCGAGCGCATCCGCGGCAAGCTGGACTACGCGCCCATCGCCTTCGATCTGGTGCCGGCCACGTTCTCGGTCAGCGAGCTGCGCGCGGTGCACGAGGCCATCAAGGGTGAGGCGGACGATCCCAGCAACTTCCGGCGGCGCTTTCGCCGCATGGTCGAGGACGGCTTGATCGAGCAAGCCCCGGGCAAGCGCATCACGGGTCGTCGTCCGGCGGCGGTGTACCGCTTCGTGCGCCGATGAGGGCCGCGGGCCGCCCTCGGATCGGGCCCTGGAGAGGCCGGATGACCACTGTTCGACGATTCCACGCGGCCGCGCGGCGACGGGAATCTTTCATTCATAGAATTTTGAAGGCCGATTTGAGGGCCGACTCGACAGTCGATAAGGTCCGACTCACACCGCTTCGCGTGTTGGAGGGCGCTGCGGAGGGGTGGAGGGGTGACGACCGATATGGCTGAGGACGCGATCACCGCGATCGACGCCGAGCGCCTCGACGTGCTCGAGCGGTTGGACGACGTCCGCCTGCACGGGCGCCTCGACGGGGGCCGCGAGGTCATCCTGATCGAGTCGACGCCGTGGCGGGCCGAGTGGGCCGCGCTGGCCGCGCGCGTCGATGATCCCGCGATGCCCGCCCTCGTCGGCGCCAGCGACGAGTACCTCGTCTTCGACGGCGGGCCGGTCGTGCGGCTGGCCGATCGCCTCGCCGGGGGCGCGCCGCTGCCACCCTGGGAGTCACTCAGCATGGCCTGGCGCGTCGCGGGCGGCCTGCGCGCGCTGCACCGGGCGGGGCTGGCGCACGGCGCGATGGGCGTGGACGCGGTCGGCTTCACCGACGCCGGCGCGGCGCTGCGCGGCTGGACCCTCGAGCACCGCGCGGCGCCCGACGCGGTCAAGGCCGACCTCATGGGGCTGGGCGACGCGCTGCACGCCGCGCTGAGCGGGACGATCGATCCCGAGGCGAACGTGCGGCTGCACCGGCGCGCGCTGGGCGTGCCGGCGCTGGCGTCGCTGATGCAGGCCGACGCGTCGATCGCGCGCTTCCTCGCCGCGCTGCGCCCCGATCTGACGCTGGCGCTGCAGGACGCCCGGAGCGATCTGCAGGCCCGCGTCGACGCCGTCCGCGTGCGGGTGCCCGCGCTGCAGAGCTTCAAAGGCTCGGTGCCGTCGTTGGCGCGGCGGCTGGAGAAGCTGGACGATCACGGGCGCGGGGCCAACGAGCTGCGGCGGCTGGTCGCGCGGTGGCGCACCTTCGACGCGCTCGAGCAGGAGCTGCGACCCGAGCGTGGCGCGCCGCGCAGGGCGCCGCGGTGGCGCCCGCGGCTGGCGCAGGTGGGCGTCGCCGGCGCGGCGGTGCTGTGCGCGGTGGCGGTGGTGGTGGCCAGCAACACGCCCGACAGCAAGAGCGGCCTGAGGCCCTCGGGGGAAGCGCCGCGCAGGCCGCGCCGCGGGCCGGACGCCGCCGTGGCGACCGCCGCCGGGGACGTGGCGCCGGGCGGCCGCGGTCGCCGCGGCGCCGTCGCCGGACGCCGCGAGCGCCGCCGGACGCGGCGCCGTCGGCGGACGTCGTCGCCGAGCGCGCCGCCGCGGACAGCGTGGACGCGGCCGACGCGGACGAGGCCGCCGAGGCGGTCGGCGCGGGCGAGCCCACGCCCGACGACGAGGCGGCGGTCGACGCGCCGCGCCGGCGACGCCGCGGGGCGCGCCGCGGTGACCGGCGGCCGGACGCGCCTGGGCCTGTCCGCGGCGCAGGTCGAGCGCGTGGTCGCGCTGTGCCGCGAGGCGCTGGGCGCCGACGCCGCGGCCTGCGCGCCGCCGACCTTCCTCGACGAGGCGCGTCGCGGCGTCGTGGCGGTCGGCGGCTTCGCCATCGATCGCTTCGAAGCGAGCCAGGACGACTGGAACGCGTGCCGCAACGACCAGCTGGCGTGCGGATCGCTGAAGCTGACCTGGGATCTCGACACGCAGCCGGCCACCGGCATCACCCGCGCGATGGCCGCCGCCTACTGCCAGTGGCGCGGCGGCCGGCTGCCCACGCCGCAGGAGATGGTGCGGGCCGCGCGCGGGAACGGCGACCGGCTGTTCCCCTGGGGCGACGAGGCGCCGGCCGCGGACGGGGTGTACCGCGCGAACGTGGGCAAGCAGGGCAGCACCGTGGCCGTGGGCGATCCCGCCGATGGCGAGAAGTACGCGGCGCCGGTGACCCACTTCGCGAAGGGCGACGCGCCCGGGGGCATCCGCAACCTGGCCGGCAACGTGCGCGAGTGGACGGCGGGCGAGGTCGAGGGCAAGGCGATCGTGGTCGGCGGCAGCTGGCGCAGCCTGCCGCACGACCTGCGCGTCACGCGCTTCGAGGTGGTCGACCCCGAGACGCACGACAGCGACCTGGGCGTGCGCTGCGTCTACGACGTGAAGTAGGGCTCACCGGGTCGGGGTGGCCCGGTCAGCCCGCCTCGGCCTGGGCCGCGTCCTGCGTCGCCCGCAGCTTCGCCAGCAGCCGGCCGCCCGTCGTGGTGATCTGCTCGTGCAGGAAGCGGGCGCGGGGCTCGGCGCGCTCGAGCCAGCGCTCGAGCACCGGGCGGCGCTCGGGGAACTGCCGGGCCTGGGTCCACAGCCGCTCGGCGATGACGACGTCGGCCATCAGCTGGGTCAGGCGCTCGGCGTGCAGCATCGCGTAGGCGAAGTCGCGCTTCGGATCCCAGTTGCGCAGGAACTGATCGGGCCACGCGGTGATCGGCTTGCCGCCCAGGGCCTTCAGCTTGTCGGCCGCCGTGCGCTGCATCAGGTGCTGGGTGGCGCCGTTCAGCTGGGTCTGCAGGCGGGCGACGCCGCGCTCGAGGGGGTCGCGCGCCGACACCGAGCGCCAGCGCGCCTGCGCCGCGCGGGCGACGAAGCCCTGCGGGTTCTTCATCACGCCCATCAGGGCGTCCTTCATCGCCATCAGCGCCTGAATCTGGCTGGTGCCCTCGTAGATGGGCATGACCATGGCGTCGCGCAGCAGCTTCTCGGCGCCGTACTCCTTCGTGTAGCCCACGCCGCCGTGGATCTGGATGTTCAGGCGGGCGTGCTCGACGGCCTTCTCGCTGGCCAGGTACTTCAACAGCGGCGTCACGCGGCGGGCCTTCGCCTTGTGGCGGCGAGCCTCGGCCTCGAAGCGCGCCTTCTCGTCGCTGCCCGCCTCGGCGTAGTAGCGGGCCGCGATGGTGCTGCGCTGGGCCATCTCTTCGTGGAACGATGCGTACATGGCCAGGGCGCGCAGGCCCTGGATCTCGTTCTCCATGGTGTCGAGGTAGTCGGCGATCATCTCGTGCTGATCGATGGTCTTGCCCATCGACGGGCGCTCGGCCGCGTAGGCCTGCGCCATGCGCAGGGCCGCCTCGCTGAGGCCGATGCTCTCGAAGCCCACGCCCACGCGGGCGTTGTTCATCAGCAGCAGCATCTGCTTGAAGCCCTCGCCGCGCGCGCCGACGAGGTGGCCGGGGGCGCGGTCGAAGGTGATGGCCACGGTGGCCGAGCCGTGGTGGCCCAGCTTCTCCTCGATGCGCTCCACGCGCGCGATCCACTTCTTGTTCGCGCCCTTGCCCTCGTAGGCGGGCACGAGGAACAGGGACAGGCCGCCGAGGCCCGCCATGGGATCGTCCCCGGCGCCGCGGGCCTCGGTGCGCGCCAGCACGAAGTGGTACTTGGCGTGGCCCGAGGTGATGAAGATCTTCTCGCCGGTGACGCGCCAGGTGCCGTCGGCGTCCAGCTCGCCCTTCGCGCGCAAGGCGGCGAGGTCGCTGCCCGCGCCGGCCTCGGTGAGATCCATGCTGCCCCACGCCTCGCCGGCGACGATCTCGGCGATGGCGTCGGCGAAGCGGGTCGAGATGACGGTTCCCTTGTCGCGGTCGACCTCGGTGCTGCCCTCGGACAGCGAGTAGAACAGCATGGCCATCGCCATGCCGCCGTGGAAGCCGTGGTGGGCGCACACCGAGACGTCGGCGCGGGCGAACAGCTCGGTGCAGATCATGTAGAGGGCCGCGGGGCAGTTCAGGCCACCCAGCTCGCGGGGCAGGCACATGCCGTGGATGTCCAAGCCCTTGATCTTCTTGAAGATGCGGTCCAACTCCTTGGGGAACCGCACCTCGCCGTCCTCGCAGGTGAGGCCCTGGCGGTCGATGTCGGCGGCGACCGGCGCGATCTCCTCGGCGACGAACTCGCCGACCATCTCGACGACCTCGCGGTAGAACTCGGTGGCCTCGTCCGCGCTGGCGAAGCCGTCGGGCAGGCGATAGCGCTGCTCGACCATCTCGGCGAGGGCGGGCCAGTCGAAGCCGCGCTCGAAGTAGAAGCGCAGGTCGTCGTTGTCCTTGAAGAAGTTGGCCATGCGGCAGCCTCCCGGAGCGGCTAGAGTACGGGCCCGCAAAACAGCGAGGGCGACATGATGATGGGCTCGATGCTCGAACTCAACGGCGAGAACCTGATGCGCTTGTGGCGGCTGGCCACGAAGGTGCCCGGCGGGCGCGCGGCCTTCAGCAAGCTGCCGGCCCGGATGGCGCCGTACACGGCCACGATCGGTGCCGTGGTCGAGCACGTCGAGCCGGGCTACGCGCGGCTGTCGATGAGGGACCGCCCCGGCGTGCGCAACCACCTGAAGTCGGTGCACGCCATCGCGCTGGCCAACTTCGTCGAAGAGACGACCGGGCTGGCGATGATGTCGGCGCTGCCCCCCGGCATGCGCGGCATCGTGACGCACATCGAGATCACCTACGTGAAGAAGGGCCGCGGCACGCTGACCGGCGAGTGCCACGCGCCCCCCATCGAGGGCGGCGTCGAGAGCGAGTGCAAGGTGACCGGCTCGATCCGCGACGCCGCGGGCGAGCTGGTGGCCCACGGCACCGCGACCTGGCTGCTGCGCCCGGCCAGGTAGAGGGCCGTCACTCGTCCTCGCGTTTGCGGAACCTGGCGCCTTACGATACAGGTCGTCGGTAAGGAGGGTGTCATGGCGCACGTCGCAACATTGACCCGAAAGTCACAGATTACGATTCCGGCCGAGGTTCGGCGCCGCCTGGGCATCGGTCCGGGCGACAAGGTGGTCGTCGAGTTCGCTGAGGACGGGCGCGCGGTTCTCGTTCCGTTTCGCCGGTCGGTGGTCGAGTCGATGGTGGGCCTGGGCGCGGAGCTCCGACGGGATGCCGGGGACGGCGTGGCGGCTCTGAACCGCGACCGCGATACCTGGGATGATCCGTGAGCCAGCCCCCGGGGTGGAAGCCCGATGTCCATCGGCGGGTGGCGCTGGACACCATGTGCTTCATCTATGTCCTCGAGGCGAACCCGGACTTCCTGGAAGCGAGCCAGTCGTGGCTGTCGCTCGTCGAATCTGGACGCGTAGAGGGTACCGCCAGCGTCCTGACTGCGACCGAGATGCTCTCGCATCCATTGCGCGCAGGGCGCCCGGACATCGCCGCCTACTATTCGACGCATCTGCGCAACATCCCCAACCTCGACCTGGCGCCCATCGACTTGGCCACTGCGCACGAGGCGGCGCGTCTCCGGGCGAGCTGGGGACTGCGAACAGCTGACGCCCTGCACCTGGCGAGCGCGATTCGGGCCGGCGCCGACGTGTTCGTGACCGCGGATCGCCAGATCGCTCGTGCCGATGTGGGTCTGGACATCGTCGTACTGCGACCGGACTGACGCGCCGCCCGCCCTCACCCGTTCGGCCCTGCCATGTGCCGAAACGTCAGGTTCACCCGCACGCCCACCGGGCGCGCGGTGCGGGGCACGCTGTGGCGCCAGTCCTGCTGGCTGCGCCCCTCCATCACCAGCAGGCCGCCGTGGGTCAGGTCGAGGCCGAAGCCGGCCCGCGGTTCGGGAGCCTCCCCACGAGATCCTCCGCGTCGCGGTGCACCGTTCGGCACGCCGATGCCGGCGTTGCGAGGCGCTCGCGAGACTTCCAGTCTCCCTTCGGCCTCGCGCCTTGGCCTCGACGCACCGACCGGCGCCCCGCTCGGTCCGGATCTCGCGGTGAGGCTCTTGGGCCCGCGCTTCGCCTGCACGCGGAAGCGGCGGGTGGCGCCCAGGTTCAGGCTGGCGACGGCGGGGTGGCCGCCGTGCGGGTAGTCGTCGTCGCTGTGCCAGCCCATCGCGTCGTGGCCGTCGCGGTACAGGTTCAGCAGCACGCAATTGAAGGGGTGGCCGCTGAGCGCCTCGACGCGTTCGCGCAGCGCGTCCAGGCGCGGTGTCAGCGGGCGCGCGGGGTGCACCAGGCCGCTGTACGCGTAGGGAAAGCGGCCGTAGAAGGCGATGCGCCGCGGCATGGCCACCGTGCGGCCGAAGATCGAGAACGTGTGGGACTCCCACGGTGTCTCGTCCACCAGCGCGGCCAACGCGGCGTCCGCCTCGGCGGGCGTCAGGGCCTCGGGCAACCAGCGGAAGTCGGGGGGCGGCGCGCTCACGACGCGGCAGGGTAGCGGACGGCGCGGCGGCGTGCTTGGATGCCGCGCAGCTTCAGGGGGTGGGGGACACCCTCGCGCAGGGAGGCGACGCGATGAAGGCGCTGATCGGTGTGGTGGTGTTGGCGGCCGCGGGGGTGGGTGGGTTCTTCGCCTACAAGCACTTCGTGGGCGGCGGGGTGAGCCCCTCGGTGGGCGCGGTGGTGTCCGCCGAGCACACGGTGATGGTGGGCGGCATGGGGCACCTCGACGAGCTGGCCGCGCAGATGCTCGACACGTTGAAGGGGCTGCCGGCCGAGGTGCAGGGGCCCATGGCGCCGGCGCTCGATCCGGCGCAGCGCACCGAGAAGGTGGGCTTCGATCCGGCGACGGCCGCGGGCTGGGCCAGCATCGGGGTCGACCCGAAGGCGGGCTTCGCGTTCGTGATCGACGGGCGGCTGGTGGTCGGGCGCGAGCCCGTGCCGGTGCTGCTGGCCAAGATCGACGACCGTGACAAGCTGCTCGCGGCGATCGAGAAGTGGGTCGGTGAGAAGCCCACCGTCGCGTCCGCGGACGGCGTCGAGACGCTGACCGCCAAGGGCGAGACCGTCCTGTTCGGCAAGAAGGGCGACTGGACGGCGGTGTTGCTGACCGAGGATCGGCGCCACGCCGAGGCGAAGGGCGCCTTCGCGGCCTTCCTGGCCGACAGCGGCGCGCCCCTGGCCGGCGCGGGCACCTGGAAGGACGCCTTCGCCGACGGCAAGGGCGCGGTCGAGGCCTTCGGTTACATCGGCGTGGCCCCGCTGGCCGGCTTCCTGGGCACGCTGAAGGCGCCCGCCGAGGTGGTGGGCGCGGTGCCGTACTACGCCGAGCGGTTCCCGGCGATGGGCGTCTCGATGACGCGGGACGGCGGCATGACCGCGCGCATCACCGCGACCGAGGAGGGGCTGGCCGTGCTGCAGCAGGTGCTGCGGCCCAAGAAGGCGCCGCCGACCTTCTCGCGTTACCTGCCCGCCAAGGGCTGGGGCGGCCTTCGGTTGAGCGTGAACCTGGCCGAGATCTTCGAGGGCGTCGCGGCGCTCGTGCCGCCCACCGCGCCGCCGCAGGTGAAGGCGCAGCTGGGCATGGCCAAGACGATGATGGGCGCGGTGGTGGGCATCGAGTGGAGCGACATCTCGGCGGCCTTCTCGGGCCACGTCGTGTTGGCGGCGAACGTGGGCAGCCTGTGGCAAATGGAGCGCAACCCGGCGGCGGTCAAGTGGCTGGTGCTGGTCGCCGCGGGCGACGGCAGCGCCGGGGACACGCTGGTCGGGTCGCTCGTCGAGAAGGCAGGCCAGATGGGGGCGGGGCCCAAGTTCGAGCAGGCCGAGGTGGCCGGCGCGAAGGGCTGGAAGGCGGCCGCCGGGCCGATGACCGTGGTGGCCGTGCGCGACGACGACGTGTGGCTGGTGGGGCCCGAGAACGTGGTCACGATGGCGCTGGCGACCAAGCAGGGCGACAACCTGAAGGACAAGGCCGACGTGCTCGACGACGACGCGGTGGTCTACGGCATCTGGGCCGATCTCGGCCCGATGCTCGAGGCGGCGAAGAAGCAGGATCCGCAGGTCGCCGCGATCGTCGAGTCCGGCGCGCTGAAGGGGCTGAACGACGACCCCACCGTCAGCGGCGGTTGGCGTCTCGACGGCGACGGCCTGCTGGCCACCTCGGAGAGCGCGCTGCAGGGCACCGCCGCGATGATGGGGGTCATGGCGGCGATCGCGATCCCCGCGTTCCTGAAGTACATCAAGCGGTCGAAGACCAGCGAGGCGTCGATGAACGTCCGCAAGATGTACGACGGCGCGGTGGCCTACTACTACGAGGAGCGGACGGGCCCCGACGGCAGCATCCAGCCGCAGGCCTTCCCGCCCAGCGCCCCGCTGACCCCCGCCTACGATCGCTGCGCGAAGGGGGCGGACAAGTTCGCGCCGGCTTCGAAGACCTGGGACCTGCCCGGCTGGCAGGCGCTCAACTTCGTGATCGACGATCCCCACTACTACCGCTACGAGTTCATCTCGTCGGGCACCGGCCGCGGGGCGATGTTCACCGCCCGCGCCATCGGCGACCTCGACTGTGACGGCGTCTATTCGACGTTCGAGCGCGTCGGCGTCATCGACGACGAGGGCAACGTGCAGGGCGGCGCCGGCCTGTACACGAACATGGAGCTCGAGTAGCTCAGCCCGCCGGTTCTGCGCGGCGAAGGCGGCGAAGCCCTCGACGTAGGCGGTCAAGCGGTCGCGCGTGGCGTCGTCGACCAGCTTCAGATCGTCGTCGAACAGCTTCGAGCCGCCGGCCAGCTGCATCATGTGGCCGAAGTAGGGCGCGGTCCGCAGCCGCATGAAGACGTGCAGCCAGTGGCTCTGCGCGACGGCGGTGGCGAGGCGGCCCGGGGTGACGCCCATCAGGCCGAGCGGCAGGTCGCGGAAGACGCGGTCGGCGTCGCCGCCGCGGCTCATCCAGTCGATGCCGTTCTTCAGGCCCCCCGGCAGCGAGCCGTTGTACTCCGGGCTGACGATCAGCAGCCCGTCCGCGGCGGCCACGGCGTCCTTCAGCTTCACGACCGCGTCGGGCAGCCCCTCGGCGTCCTCCACGTCGCCGTCGTAGACCGGGATGCCGTGCAGCGTTCGGATGTCGATCTCGACGCCCGCGGGCGCCAGCTCGGCGGCGGCGCGCAGCAGGGCGTGGTTCAGCGACCGCTTGCGCAGGCTGCCGGCGAGGCCGATCAGCTTCGTGGCCATGGATCCTCCTGGGTGGGTGTGGCGGTGGGATGCGCGGCCGGGCTCAGCGGTTCCGGCGGCGCCGCAGGGCCAGCAGCGCCAGCAGCGCCCAAAGCGGCGCCGACGACCGATCGCCGGCGTCGCAGTCGCAGCCCTCGGTGGTGCTGCCGCCGATGCTGGGCGCGGCGTCCCAGGGCGCGGCGTCGAGGCTGGCGTCGGGGCGGTCGATCACGCCCCGGTCCCGCGCGGGTCCGGCGTCGCGCACGCCCAGGTCGGCCTCGACGAAGGCGTCGGGCGCCCCGCCGTCGGCCGGCCGGTCGTCGATGACGCACTCGCCCTCGACGCACTGCTCGCCGCGGCCGCATCGCACGCCGATGCAGGGATCCTCGGCGCAGTTGCCGTCGACGCACGTCCGCCCCGCCGGGCAGCGCACGCCGACGCAGGGATCGTCCACGCACGCGCCGCCCACGCAGACGTCGCCCGTGGGGCAGTCGAGATCGGCGCAGGGATCGTCGACGCAGTCGCCCGATCGGCAGGTCTGTCCCGCGCCGCACTCCACCCCCGCGCAGCTGCGCACGCAGCCGCCGCGCCGGCAGGACGCGCCCTCGGCGCAGGTGATGCCGGCGCAGGGATCCGCCTCGCACACGCCGCCCAAGCACAGTTGCCCTTCACCCGGGCAGCCCTCGAGGTAGCAGTCCGGCTCGACGCACACCCCGTTGCTGCACACGGCGCCCGCGCCGCAGCGCACGCCCACGCAGGGCGGCGGCACGCACTGCCCGAGGAAGCACGCCAGCCCCCCGGCGCAGCGCACGCCGCGGCACAGGTCGCGCACGCACAGCCCGTCGACGCACTGCAGGTCGCCGTTGCACTCGTTGTTCACGCAGCGCTCGGCGCACCCGCCGAAGGCGCACACCTGGCCGTCGGTGCACAGCTCGCCCTCGTCGATGCTGCCGTCGCAGTCGTCGTCCAGGCCGTTGCAGCCCTCCGGTTCCGGCGCGGGCACCGTGCACGGGCCCAGCTCGCCGTCGACGCACCGCTGCACGCCCGCGCCGCAGACGTCCTCGCAGGCCCGCGTCTGCCCCTCGTCGGCCAGCCCGTCGCAGTCGTCGTCGACGCCGTTGCAGGTCTCTTCGCTGGGCGCGGGCGCGTCGCAGCCGGCGTAGGCGCCGTCGGTGCACACCTCGCTGCCTCGCCCGCAGGCGGTGATGCACGTGCGCGTCACCGCCTCGTCGGTCACGCCGTCGCAGTCGTCGTCCCGGTCGTTGCACGCCTCGGCGCTGGGCTGCGGCGCGGTGCAGTCGATGAACCGCCCCCCGCTGCACACCGCCTCGCCCGCGCCGCACACCGTCGAGCAGTCTCGCGTCAGCGCCTCGTCGGCGGTGCCGTCGCAGTCGTTGTCGACGCCGTCGCACACCTCGTCGGCCGGGGACGGCGCGTCGCAGCCCACGAAGGCGCCGTCCACGCAGCGGCTGACGCCCTCGCCGCAGTCGTTGGCGCACGGCTGCACGACGTCTTCGTCGACCCGCCCGTCGCAGTCGTCGTCCAGCGTGTTGCACAGCTCGTCGCGCACGGGCGGCGCGTCGCAGCCCGCCCACACGCCGTCGCGGCACACCTCGGCGCCCTCGCCGCACGCGGTCAGGCAGGGGCGGGCCAGGCCCTCGTCGGCGTCGCCGTCGCAGTCGTTGTCCACCCCGTCGCAGCGCTCGACCTGCGGCGCCGGCGCGTTGCAGGCCCCGAAGGCCCCCGCCACGCACCGCCGCAGCCCGCGCCCGCACTCGCTCTCGCACGCCTCGGTCAGCGCCTCGTCCGTGCGCCCGTCGCAATCGTCGTCGGCGCCGTTGCACTGCTCGGCCGCGGGCTCGGGCGCGCTGCACGCCCCGAACGCGCCGGCCTCGCAGGTCTGCCGCCCGGCGCCGCAGGCCGTCTGGCAGGCCTGGAACAGCGCCTCGTCGGTCGCCCCGTCGCAGTCGTCGTCCTGCCCGTTGCACACCTCGGGCGCGGGCGCCGGCGCCGTGCACCCCGCGAAGCCCCCGTTGCGGCAGGTCTCGACGCCCTCGCCGCACGCGCTGGCGCAGGCCCGCGTCAGTTGCTCGTCGGCCTCGCCGTCACAGTCGTCGTCGCGCCCGTTGCACAGCTCGTCGGCCGGCACGCGCGCGTCGCACCCCACCCACGCGCCGGCGTTACAGGTCTCTCGGCCCGCGCCGCAGGCCGTCTGGCAGGCCCGCGTCAGCGCCTCGTCGGCGTTGCCGTCGCAGTCGTCGTCGGCCCCGTTGCACGTCTCGGGCTGCGGCTGCCGCGCGTCGCACGCCCCGAACACGCCGCCCGCGCACACCTGCTGGCCCACCCCGCACGCCGTCTGGCAGGCCCGCGTGACGCCCTCGTCCGTGCTGCCGTCGCAGTCGTCGTCGTTGCCGTTGCACACCTCGTCGCGCGGCGTCGGCGCCGAGCACTCGGTCAGCACGCCGTCGACGCACACGCGCTCGCCGCCGCCGCAGTCGTTGGCGCAGTCCTCGCGCAGGGGACCCGCCTCACCCTCGTCGGTGTTGCCGTCGCAGTCGTCGTCGATCGCGTTGCACACCTCGGCCTCGGGCTGCACGGCGTCGCAGCCCTGCCACACCCCGCGCTGGCACACCTCGGTGCCCTGCCCGCAGTCGGTGGCGCAGGCGCGCAGCAGATCCTCGTCCACCCGCCCGTCGCAGTCGTCGTCGCGGTTGTTGCAGGTCTCCTGCGGGATGGCGCGCTGGATGATCTCGGCCAGCGCCAGCTGCAGGCTCTCCTCGTCGTCGGCGAAGAAGGCCTGCTCGGTGCCGCCGGCCGCCGCGATGGCGTTCAGCACCGGGCTGCCCTGGGTGTCCTCGCCGAAGCCGATGACGAACGTGCGGATGGGCTTGGGTTGCCCGTTGAAGTCGAGGTCGTTCAGCTGCCCGGCGATGTCGACGGCGTCCCCGGGCAGGTTGCAGGTCTCCTCGCCGTCGGTCAGCAGCAGCACGTAGTAGTTGCGGCAGCTCAGGCGGTCGTCGAAGGGCCACACGTTCTGCAGGAAGTCCTGCCCCGCCGTCAGCAGCGACAGCGCGATGGGCGTCGGCCCGTCGCCCCGAATCTCGCGGTTGCCCCCGGGGCCGTAGGGGAAGGTCTCTTCGCCGTCGATCCACTCGAAGATGGCGTTGTTGGTCTGGTCGCCCACCGGCACCAGCACCTCGCCGCCGAAGTCGCAGGCGACGCCGCCGTCGTAGTTGATCGCGCCTTCGCCGACGCCGAACGGGTACACGTCGTACTCGGAGCGTTGGTTGACCAGGTTGTCGAACGTGACGCAGCCGGGGCAGTTCGAGCAGTTGCACGAGCTGCGGATGTTGCGCCCCTCGAGCTGGGCGTAGCGCATCAGCCCGAACTCGAGCTCGCTGACGCCGGACAGGGTGCTGCGCAGCGCGCGCTTCAGCGTGGCCATGCGGCTGTCGTCGAACTGGCCGTTGCCGTCGTAGTCGATGCCCGGGTAGGCGGTGCTGCCGTCGCCGTAGGTCCAGGGATCGCAGAAGCCGTCGGCGCGGCAGGGCACGCCGGGCGGGCAGCCCTGCGAGCCGTCCTGGTCGAAGCAGCGGAAGCCCGCGCCGCAGCCGTAGTTGCACCGCCGGTCGGTGCGCGGCTTGAAGGTCATCGACCCCGACGAGTCGAAGATGACCATCATCTTGGGCTTCACCAGCTCTTGCGCCGCCGCCGGCGACGTCAGCGAACAGACCAGCGCGAGCAGCGGCAGCGCGCGGCGGACCAACGGCATGTGGACCCTCTCCCCCGAGTGTCGAGGGCGGATTCTATCAGCGCGCGCGGGCAGGGCGCCATCGCGGGGCGGGCCGGTTTGACCGCGCAGCCCGCCGCCGCCATCCTCCGCGCCATGTCGCGCACCGCCCCCGCGTCGGACCTGCACGATCGCTTCGCCGCGCTGACCGAGGTGCTGCGCGCGCACCGCGGGGTGTGGCACCCGCGCCCCTTCGAGGGGCCGCCGATGGACTGGGAGGCGCGACACCCCGACGTCGCCGCCTACATCGATGGGCTGCCGCTCGAGGTGTTCGACGCCTTCGACGCGTCGTGGGTGGGGCCCGACGCGCCCGCGACCCTCCGCGTCTGGGCCGAGGCGGCGGCCGCGCACGCCGACCTGCCCCGGCTGTCGGCCGAGCACCCGACGCCGCTGCCCATCGCCGCGCAGCGCGGTCTGCCGGGCCGAAAGGTGAGTCAGATCGAGCACTTCCTGTCGGCGGTCGAGGCGGCCGGCCTGGGCCCTGCGGCAGCCGGCGCGGGCCAGCCGGCGGCCGCCACGGACCAGCCGGCAGCCGCCACGGGCCAGCCGGCAGCCGCCACGGGCCAGCCGGCAGCCGCCACGGGCCAGCCGGCGGCCGCCACGGGCCAGTCGGCAGCCGCCACCGGGGCCGGTCCCGGGCACGGGGCCAGGCACGGGCCGTCGGCCGCTGGCCCAGGCGCGTCGGTCACCGGCGTGATGCCGTTGGCCGCCGGGCCCGCCGCGCGCGGCACCGTGGTCGACTGGTGCGCCGGCAAGGGCCACCTGGGCCGGGCGCTGTGCGCGCGCCACGGGGCGCGGCTGCTGGCCGTCGAGTGGGACGCCGCGCTGTGTGACGACGGCCGCCTGCGGTGCGCCCGCGAGGGCGTCGAGGCCGAGTTCGCCTGCCTCGACGCGCGCGGCCCCGACGCGGCCGAGCGCCTGGGCCCCGGCCAGACGGCCATCGCCCTGCACGCCTGCGGCGATCTGCACAGCGCGCTGCTCCGCGCCGCCGCCGCGCGCGGCGTCGAGGCCATCGCGCTCGCCCCCTGCTGCTACAACAAAGCCGGCGCCGAGCGTGGCCACGCCCTCTCGGCCGCCGGCGCCGCCGCGAACCTCGGCCTCATCCCCGCCGACCTCGACCTCGTCCACCGCGAGCAGGTCGTCGCCCGCGGCCGCGACCGCCGCCGCGCCTGGCAGTCGATGGCCTGGCGCCTGGGCTTCGACCTGCTGCAGCGCGACGTGCGCGCCGTCGACCGCTACCGCCCCATGCGCGCCTTCCCCAACGCCTGGCTGACGCTGCCCTTCGCCGACTTCTGCCGCCGCTTCGCCGCCGTCGACGGCCTCGCCCTGCCCGCCGATCTCGACCCCACGCCCTACGAAGCGCGCGGCTGGGAACGCCTCGCCCAGGTCCGCCCCCGCGACGCCGTGCGCGGCCTGTTCCGCCCGACGCTGGAGGCGTGGCTGGTGCTCGACCGCGCCCTGTTCCTCGCCGAGCGCGGCTTCGCCGTGCAGGTGGGCCGCTTCTGCCCCCGCGCCCTGACCCCGAGAAACGCGGTGGTCATCGCCCGCCGGTTGGGGTGAGCGCTCCCGGAGGATCTCCGGGGGTCGTGCCAAACTAACAAACTAAAGTGCGCTGCCTGCCACAATGTGGGTTGGCCGGCTGGGCGTCTCCCTGGGCTGGCCCTCCGCGTCGACGACGCGACGCTTGACTAAATTGGGCGACTTGAGCGGCGGGTCAAGTCGGGCCTTTTAGTCAAGTTCGGTGGGCTGGCCGCTCGGCGCACGCGTTGCAGCCCTTCGGGCGGCGCGTCCACCCGGCGGGCGCGGGGAGGTGGGACGATGCGCGCGCTGGTCGTGGTCCTGCTGATCGTCCACGGTCTGATTCACCTGATGGGCGTGGTGAAGGCGCTACGTCCGGCTTCGCTGACGCAACTGACCTTGCCCATCGCGCCCGGGTGGGGCGTCGCCTGGGGTGTCGCTGCCGCGCTGCTGGTGGCCGCGGGCGTCTCGCGGCTGGTCGATTCGGGCGTCTGGTGGGCGCCGGGCCTGGCGGGCGTGATGCTGTCGCAGATCGTCGTCGTCGCGTTCTGGGCCGACGCCAAGGTGGGCACGGCGCTGAACGTCGTGCTGCTGGTCGCGGTGGCCGTCGGGTTCGGGGCGTGGCGCTTCGCGGCGCGCGCCCACGACGCCCGGGCGCGGCTGGTCGAGACCGCGCCGACGGCGGCGCGTCCGGTGGTCACGGCCGACGATCTGGCCGTGCTGCCCCCGCCGGCGCGGCGCTGGCTGCGGGCGGCCGGCGTCGTCGGCCGGCCGCGCGCGGGCGTCCTTCACCTCACCCAGGGCGGCGAGATGCAGACGGCGCCCGACGCGGCGTGGCTGCCCTTCCGCGCCGAGCAGACCTTCGTGGCGCCGACGCCCGGCTTCGTGTGGGTCGTCGAGGTGCGCGGCCCGGCCGGCCTGCCCCTGCGCGGCGTCGACCGCTACCTCGACGGGCGCGGCGGCATGCGCATCGAGGTCGCTGGGCTCTTCCCCATCGTCGACGCCGCCGGTCCGACCATCGACCAGGGCACCCTGGTGCGCTTCCTGGCCGAGACCATCTGGTTCCCCTCGGCGGCGCTCGAGCCCTACCTGCGCTGGGAGGCCGTCGACGACCACGCGGTCCGCGCCCGCGTGGCCTACGGGGGCGTCGAGGCCGCGGGCGTCTTCCACGTCGACGACGCCGGCGATCCCGTGCGCTTCGAGGCGCGCCGCTACCGCGACGACGTCCTCACCGACTGGATCGTCGAGAACGATCCGGCGAGCTTCGCGACGCTCGACGGCGTGCGCGTGCCGACGCGCTCGACGATCACCTGGCGCGACGCCGACGGTCGAGCGTGGACCTGGCTGCGTCTCGAGGTGCAGCGCGTCGAGCGCGGCGCGGCAGCGCCGTTCGGCTCTCGCGACGCGGGGGGCGGCTGCCTCGCCGCGACGCAGTAGCCGCGCGGCGCGCCGAACCGTTCTCTGGGGTCCACGCATCGAACGATGCCCGCTGCCCCGAGGAGACGTCATGCCCAAGGCCACCTGGAACGGCGCAGTGCTCGCCGAGAGCGACGACACCCGCGTCGTCGAAGGCAACCACTACTTCCCGCCCGAATCCCTGAACCAAGCGCACTTCGCGGCCAGCGAACACACCAGCGTCTGCGGATGGAAGGGCACCGCCCGCTACTTCGACGTCGTCGTCGATGGCCAGACCAACCCGGCCGCCGCCTGGTACTACCCGGCGCCCAAGCCGGCGGCCGCCGAGATCGGGGGCTACGTCGCGTTCTGGAGGGGCGTCGAGGTCAGCTGAGCGCCTCACCGCCCCGGCCCACGACGAACCAGCGCGGCGCCTGGCGGTCCATCACGTCGGCCTGGTTGCCCCAGCGGTGCATCGCCACCTCGGCGCCGTCGAGGTCGACGCGCACGGTGACGGTGCTCGCGCCCTCGGCGATCACGGTCGCCCAGGTGTCCGGGCGCGGCGCGTCGACGCGGCGGGCGGGGCTGCGGTGGCGCCAGCGCAGCTTCAGGCGCTCGCCCACCGCGTACGCCGGCACGGCGCCTCGATGCGCCAGCGGCCCGCGGCGTCGTCGGCGCAGGCCACCTCGAGCTGATCGTCGTGCAGGTGGTGCCGCTCGCCACGGGTGTCCTCGACCCACCAGCCGGCGGCGTCGCGCGCCACGACACGGGCCAGCCGATCCTCGACGCCCAGGTCGGCCCGCCGCGTGTACGGCGCGTGCTGCACCCACGACAGCTGCACCCGCACGCCGACGGCGAGCGCCTCGCGGCCGTCGACCGTCCGCCGCGTCACTCGGCCGGCGGGCAGAGGCCGCCGCCGCAGACGTCGATCACCTCGCCCGTCTCGAAGAAGTGGATCATCTGCCGCCGGTAGGCGTCGTCCTTGCGCGGCTTGCCGTGCGGATCGCCCACGTCGTCCTCGGGCGGCAGGTTGCCGGCGGGCGGCCACGGGTTGCCGTAGTGCCAGTTGACGATGGCCGAGCCCTGGTGCGGGTAGGCCACGGGCTCGACCAGCGGCACGGTGCGCTCGTCGTCGTAGTTCTCCATCAGCGCCACGCCGACGTCGGTGCGCGCCACCGTCTCGACCGTGATCAGCGGCACCTGCCAGTCGCCCTTGGCCGGCCCCAGCAGCACCGCGTTGGGCGCGTCGCCGGGGAACGGGTCCGCGCTCAGGTGCCGGTAGTAGCTGACCGGATCGGCGCTGTCCCACAGCGTCTGCACCAACGCCAGCAGCACCGCCTGATCCTTCGGATCCGGGTAGCTGGTGTCGATCACGAAGAAGAACGGATCGAAGTCGACCGACCGCTGCAGCATCGTCGAGTAGTTCTGGCCCGGCACGCCCAGCATGCCCCGCGTCACCTCGGGTGACAGCGCCACGTGGCTCGCGCCGTAGATGCCCCCCTGGCTGTCGCCCTCCCAGAACACCCGGTCGGGATCGACGACCACGCCCGCCTCGGCCACCTCGGGCAGCGCCGCCAGCCGGTGCATCATCGCCCGCGGCAGCAGGATCGACTCGAGCAACCCCTGGTGCAGCTTGTGGCCCAGCCACGGGAAGCGGCTGATGTCGTACAGGATGCCCACGATGCCGGCCACGTCGGGGCTGGACATGCCGGTCATGTTGGCGCCGAAGTAGATGTAGCCGTACTCGGCCGCCGTGCGGTCGTGATGGCCGGCCTCGACCTGGTTCCACGTGCCGTTCAGCCCGTGCCCGTACTGCAGCAGCCCGTGCGGCGTCCCGTCGAGCGCCGTGTGCGGGATGCGCACGACGAACTCGGGCTCGCGCCAGCCGTCGGCGGCCGGCAGCCCGTCCTCGCCCAGGTTCAGCACGTAGCCGGTCGCGTCCTGGAACGTCCCGTCTTCCTTCAGATAGTTGGGCACGCGGAAGCGCCCGACGATGCGCAGCGCGATGTGCGGGTTCTGCTCGGGCGTGAAGCGCTCGACGGTATCGACGATCAGCTCGGGGCCGTCCGGCCCCACCCGCTCGCTGGCGTCCGCGCGCATGTGCAGCAGCGCGCCGTGCACGCTGGCGCAGCTCTGCGTCGTGAAGTCCCAGGCCAGCTGCAGCCCGCCGCGGTCGACGCCGGCGGTGGCCAGATCGGCGAACACGGCCTCGAACGCCGGAACCCGCGGCCCCAGCTGCGCGTCGCCTTCGGCGAGGCCGTCGCGCAGCGCCGCGAAGGCCGGGCTGGGCGCGATGGGCTCGCCGGCCGCGTCCACGAGCCCGCGGAAGCCCACGACGTAGCGCGTGCCCTCCTTCAGGATCTCGGCCGGCCGCACGTACAGCGTCTTCGCGTCCGTGTCGTCGCGCCGGTCGAGCTCGGTGAAGTACGGCACCCGCCGCAGCCCCGCCTCGCCGGCGTCCTCGAGCAGCACGATGGGCGCGTCGGCGGCCAGCGAGTCGGCGACGCCGGCCTGATCGGGCAGGTTGGCCGGATCGAGGTTCGGGAAGACCGCCAGCAGGGGCGTGCCCACGCTGTAGCCGTCGGCCCGCAGGTAGGGCGCCGGATCGATGTGCTGGCGCATCCGGTTCGCGGGCAGCGACGTCGCCCCGAAGGTCAGCGCGTAGCCCGTGTCGTGGGTGGCGTCGGGCGCCAGGTAAAGGCTCGAGGGCCACGGCATGGCGCAGACCTCGGGCACCAGCGGATCGCAGTCGGGATCGCCGAAGGGCGGCGGCCCGGCGTCGGCCGCGGCGTCGGGCGCCGCGTCGGGCGCCGCGTCCGGCGCGTCGCCGTCGGGCGGATCCCCGTCCCGATCGATCATCGCGTCCACCTGCGGCCCCGCGTCCAGCGCGCCCGTGTCGGCCGCCTGCTGCGCGCCGTCGCCGCCGTCGTCGCAGCCCCACACCAACAGCCCCAGCAACCACCACCGCCGCATTGCATCCCCTCGACACCGTGGCGCGCGGAGTGTACCCCCGGGATGTTCGTCGGTACACCGTGGCGAGGGCGCCGAGCCGGTGGAGCCGTCAACATCCCGGGGTCGAAGGCCCACGAGATCGGGAGGTGCGTCATCGCGGTCGGCGTCCTGTTGCTGGTGGCCTTCTTCTCGGGCGTGTGGGCCGTGGTGCTGGCCGTGCGCGCCTACCGGCGCGAGGCGCGGGCGCCCGCCGGCGTCGCGCCCCTGCTGGTGCTGACGGCGGGCAGCTTCCTCGGGGCCTTCTTCATCAGCTCGACCGAGGGCGACGACGCGACGAACGACGACGCCCTGTGCCGCAACGAGCACGCCCTGACCCGGCCGGTCGACGGACCCACGGGCCCGCTGCACTGCGTCTTCCGCCCCGGCGACGCCCCCGAGGCGCCCACGCTCGGCTGCAGCACCGGCCGCGCCGACGCCGACGCCCTGTGCCGGCGCGTCGCCGACATCACCCGCGCGCACCCCACGGCGTCGGCGGCCGATCTGCAGGCCGCCTTCGTCGGGGCCGCCCGCGATCTCGGCCTCACCCGCGTCGGCGAGGTCGTCGCGGCACCGGGTGCCCGCTGACCCGGCCCGAGGGACCTTCCCAGCGGCGTGCCGAATCGGTGAGAGGACGGCGAGCCGGGGATCCGTGAAGCTGCTCGTGGCCGACGACGACGCGCTCGCGCGCGCGATCCTCCGCGACGCGCTCCGCGACTGGGACGGCGAGGTCGTCTTCGCGCGTGACGGCCTCGAGGCGTGGGCCGCCCTGCAGGCGCCCGATCCGCCGCGCCTGGCCGTGCTGGACTGGGTGATGCCGGGCATGGACGGCCCGGCCATCTGCCAGCTGGTGCACCGCTACGAGCGCCCCTTCACCTACCTGGTGCTGGCCACGGGCCGCGACGCCGAGGAGGACATCGTGCGCGGCCTCGAGGCCGGCGCGCACGACTTCGTCAGCAAGCCCCTGTCCATCCCCGTGCTGCGCGCGCGCCGAGGTGGGCCGCCGCCTGGTGCAGGCCGACGACAAGGTGAAGCGCTTCGCCGCGCGCATGGAGGCGCTGGCCAGCACCGATCCGCTGACCGGCCTGTCCAACCGCCGGCACTTCTTCGACGCCGCCGGCCGCGAGCTGCGCCGCGCCGCGCGCCACACCCACCCGACCGCCGTGCTGCTGTTCGACCTCGACCACTTCAAGCGCGTCAACGACGTGCACGGGCACGAGGTGGGCGACCGCCTGCTCTTCGGCGTGGCCGAGGCCCTCAACGGCACCCTGCGCGCCGGCGACGCCTGCGGTCGGCTGGGCGGAGAGGAGTTCGCCGTGCTGCTGCCCGAGACGGGCCTGCCGGGGGCGGTGGACGCCGCCGAGCGGGTACGCGCGGCGGTGGCCGACGTAGAGGTCGAGGCCGAGCGGGGCCCGGTGCGCGCGACGGCCAGCGTCGGCGTGGCGGTCGCGATGGCCGGCGAGGTCGATCTCGGCCGCGCCCTGCGCCGGGCGGACGCGGCGATGTACGCGGCCAAGCGCTCCGGGCGCAACCGCGTGGTGGTCGCCGCGCCGACCCTGGCGGAAGACCCCGGGCGCGCGGCCGGTTGATCGCCCCATGATCCCGCAGACGGACGTGACGATGCTGCTCTTGGGTGTGGTGCTGGTGCTGGGCCCGGTGGGCCTGCTGGCCTGGGCGGCGCGGGCGCGCTGACGCGCCCGCGCGCCGACCGATTACTCGTCGGCGTGGGCCAGGGCGGCCTGGGCCGCCGCGAGGCGCGCGACCGGCACGCGGAAGGGCGAGCACGACACGTAGTCCAGCCCCAGCGTGTGGCAGAAGTCGATCGAGCGCGGATCACCGCCGTGCTCGCCGCAGATGCCGCACTTCAAGCCCGCGCGCGTGGCGCGCCCCTCGCCGACCGCGAAGGTCATCAGCCGCCCGACGCCGACCGTGTCGATCGTCTCGAAGGGGTTGTCGGGCAGGATCTTCTGCTCGACGTACTTCTGGAGGAACTTCCCCTCGGCGTCGTCGCGGCTGTACCCGAAGGTGGTCTGGGTCAGGTCGTTGGTGCCGAAGCTGAAGAAGTCGGCCTCGGCGGCGATCTCGCCGGCGGTCAGCGCCGCCCGCGGGATCTCGATCATCGTCCCGATCTTCAGCGGGATGTCGATCTTGAAGTAGTCCAGCACGTCGCGCGCCGCCGCCTCGACCCGCGCCCGCACCACGCGCAGCTCGTTCACGTGGCCGACGAGCGGGATCATCACCTCGGGCAGCGTGACGACGCCGCGCTTGTTCAGCCGGCAGGCCGCCCAGTACAGCGCCCGGGTCTGCATCTCGATGATGCCCGGCATCACGATCGACAGCCGCACGCCGCGCAGGCCCAGCATCGGGTTGCTCTCGCGCATGCCCTCGACCGCGTGCAGCAGCCGCTCCTTGTCGGCCAGCACGTGCCCCAGCGCGCTGCCCTGCAGCACGTTGTTGGCCAGCCGCAGCTCGGTCACCTGCTGCAGCAGCTCGTCGTAGCTGGGCAGGAACTCGTGCAGGGGCGGATCGATCAGGCGCACCGTCACCGGCTTGCCGTCCATCGCCTCGAGGATGCCCTCGAAGTCGCCCTGCTGCACCGACTGCAGCTTCTGCAGCGCGGCGTCGCGCGCCGCCTGGTTGTCGGCCAGGATCATGTCGCGCACGATCGGCAGCCGGTCGGGCTCGAAGAACATGTGCTCGGTGCGGCACAGGCCGATGCCCTCGGCGCCGAAGGCCAGCGCCTGCTTCGCGTCGCGCGGGTTGTCGGCGTTGGCGCGCACCCGCAGGCGGCGCACCTCGTCGCACCAGCCCATCAGGCGGCCGAAGAAGCCGGTGACCTCGGGCGGGATCAGCGTCAGCGCGTCGTTGTAGACGCGGCCCGTGCTACCGTCGATGGTCAGCCAGTCGCCCGCCTTCAGCTGGGTCTGCCCGGCGCTGATGATGCCCTTCTCTTCGTCGATGCTCAGCGCCTCGCAGCCCGCGACGCAGGGGATGCCGAAGCCGCGCGCCACCACCGCGGCGTGGCTGGTCTTGCCGCCGCGCGCGGTCAGCACGCCCTGGGCCGACAGCATGCCGTGCACGTCGTCGGGGTTGGTCTCTTCGCGCACGAGGATCACCTTCTCGCCGGCCTCGTGCGCCTTCACCGCGCCGTCGGCGGTCAGCACGATGCGCCCGACGGCGGCGCCGGGCGAGGCCGCGATGCCGGTGACGAAGGGCTGCGTGCCCGCGTCGTGCAGCGCCTGGCTGTCCACGCGCGGGTGCAGCAGCTGGTCGAGCTGATCGCCGCTCACCCGGCGGATGGCCTCGGCCTTGTCGATCAGCCCCTCGTCCACCATCTCGACCGCCATCCGCACGGCGGCGGGGCCGGTGCGCTTGCCGGTGCGCGTCTGCAGCATGAACAGGCGCCCGCGCTCGATGGTGAACTCGAGATCCTGCATGTCCTTGTAGTGGCCCTCGAGCTGCGAGGCGATGCGGCGGAACTCGTCGTACAGCTTGGGGTTCTGGGCGTTCAGGTCGCGGATGGGGTGGGGCGTGCGGACGCCGGCCACCACGTCCTCGCCCTGCGCGTTCATCAGGTACTCGCCGTACAGCACGTGCTCGCCGGTGGCGGGATCGCGCGTGAACGCCACGCCGGTGCCCGAGTCCGGGCCCAGGTTGCCGTACACCATCGCCTGCACGTTGACCGCGGTGCCCAGGTCGTGCGGGATGCGCTCGCGCTTCCGGTACACGACGGCGCGATCGTTGTTCCAGCTCTTGAACACGGCCTCGATGGCCATCTCGAGCTGCTTCCAGGGGTCGCCGGGGAAGCCCTCGCCGGTCTCCTTGAGCACCAGCGCCAGGAAGTCGCGCACCACCTCGCGCAGATCGTCGGCGCCCAGCTGGGTGTCGTGCTTGACGCCGCGGCGCCGCTTGTAGCCGGTGAAGATGTGCTCGAAGCGCTCCTTCGGGATGCCGAGCACGACGTCCGAGAACATCATGATGAAGCGGCGGTTGGCGTCGTGGACGAAGCGCGCCTCGCCGCTCTGCGCGTGCAGCCCCTCCATCGTGTCGCGGTTGAGGCCCAGGTTCAGGATGGTGTCCATCATGCCGGGCATCGAGAAGCGCGCGCCGCTGCGCACGCTGACGAGCAAGGGATCCTTGGCATCGCCGAAGCGGCGCCCGATGTCCTTCTCCACCGCGGCCATCGCGGCGCGCACGTCGTCCATCAGCCCCGGCGGCATGCGCCCGCCGGCGGCCGTGTAGGCGTTGCACATCTCGGTGGTGATGGTGAAGCCGGCCGGCACGGGCAGGCCCAGGTTGGTCATCTCGGCGAGGTTGGCGCCCTTGCCGCCGAGCAGGTCCTTCATCGAGGCGTTGCCCTCGCGGAAGAGGTACACGCGCTTCTGGCTCATGTGAGATCCCCCAGGGGTCAGGTCGGGGGCTGGGATAGCATCGCCCGTGCCGTCGTCCGGGCGCGGACTGTGGGCCTGCGGTGCCGTGCTGACGTTACCGCGGCGTAGCGAGGTCGAGGGGGTCGTTACCGCGGCCGGCGAGGCATCGGGCGGCCCCGGCGTGCTATGTTGCCGCGCCGCGCGACCCGCCGGGGAGGTCCCGATGCGCCATCCGCCGTTGCTGCTGACGCTGTCGCTCACGCTGCTCTGGGCGTGCGCCGAGGAGGCGGATCCCATCGAGCCGCCGCCCGACGCGGGGCCCGGCTGCGCCGACCGCTGCGCCCCCGGCGCCCGCCGCTGCGGGCCCAACGGCGCCCTTCAGCTCTGCGCCGATCTCACCGGCGACGGCTGCGCCGAGTGGGGCGGCGACGTCACCTGCCCGGGCGGCGCCGCCTGCGTCGACGGCGCCTGCGAGGCCGTCTGTCAGCACGCCTGCGCGCCCGACGAGGCGGTCTGCGGCGCCGACGGCCCGCGCGTCTGCGGCGACGCGGACGGCGACGGCTGCCGCGAGCTGCTGCCGCCCCTGCCGTGCCGCGGCACCGATCGCTGCGACGAGGGCACCTGCGTGCCGCGCGATCAGCCCTGCGAGGACGCCTGTACGACGGCCGACGCGCGCACCTGCGGCCCCGACGGCGTGCGCCGCTGCGGTGACTTCGACGACGACGCGTGTCTCGAGTGGTCGGTCAGCACCCCCTGCCCGGTGGGCACCACCTGCCGCGGCGACGGCGAGTGCGTCCCCGACTGCGCCGACGCGTGCGCCGTCGGGGCCGCGCGCTGCGAGGGCGCCGGCTTCGTCACCTGCGGCAACCACGACGCCGACGTCTGCCTCGAGTTCGGCCCGGTGACGCCGTGCGGCGCCGACGAGCGCTGCGACGACGGCGCCTGCGTGCCGGTGGGGCAGGCCTGCGAGGACGCCTGCGACGAGAACGGCCAGGCCGTGTGCACCGCCGACGGCGCGGGCTTCCGCGTGTGCGGGCAGTACGACGCCGATCCCTGCCGCGAGCTGTCCGACGTCGCGCCCTGCGGCGCCACGCGCACCTGCGAGGCCGGCGCCTGCGTCGCGCTGTGCGACGACACCTGCGCGCCCGGCGCGCGGCGGTGCCGGCCCGAGGGCCTCGAGGCCTGCGGCAACTTCGACGCCGATCCCTGCCTCGAGTGGGGCCCGCCGCTGCCCTGCGGTGAGGGCCAGCGCTGCGACGACGGCGCCTGCGTCGACGATCCGGGCGCCTGCGAGGACGCCTGCGCCGAGGGGGCCACGCGCTGCGGCGCGGGCGGCGTCGAGTCGTGCGCCGACGTGGACGACGATCCCTGCCTCGAGTGGGGGGCGGCGACGCCGTGCCCGGGCGGCGAGCGGTGCGAGGCCGGGGCCTGCGTGGCCGACTGCGTCGACGCGTGCGCGCCCGGCGAGGTGACCTGCGCCGGCGCGGGCGTGGCGACCTGCGGCGAGTTCGACGCCGATCCCTGCCTCGAGTTCGGGCCGCCCGAGGCCTGCCCCGACGGGCAGTCGTGCAGCGAGGGCGCCTGCCGCGCGGACTGCGTCGACGAGTGCGCCGAGGGCGCGGTCGAGTGCAGCGGCGACGCGCTCGGCTTCCGGCGCTGCGGCGACTTCGACGAGGACGCCTGCCGCGACTGGTCGAGCCCGACGCCCTGCGGACCGCGCGAGATGTGCGCCGAGGGCGCCTGCGCCCCGGTCTGCGTGGACGCCTGCGCCGCCGACGAGCGGCGCTGCCTGGCCGACGGCTACGAGGTGTGCGGCGACTTCGACGACGACCCCTGCCTCGAGTACGGCGGGGGCGCGAGCTGCGGCATGGGCGAGGCCTGCGTCGACGGCGCCTGCGCCGCCGACTGCGAGGACGACTGCGCCGAGGGCGCGACGCGCTGCGCCGACGCGAACGGTCAGCAGTCGTGCGGCAACTTCGACGGCGATCCCTGCCTCGAGTGGGGCGCCATCGAGGCCTGCGGCCCGGCCGAGAGCTGCACGGCGATGGCGTGCGCGGCCTCGCCGCCGCCGGGCGTGGTGGTGATCAACGAGGTGCGCTACGACCCGCCCGGCCTCGACGCGGGCCTCGCGTTCATCGAGCTGTACGGCCCGGGCGGCTTGCCGCTCGCGGGCTTCCGTCTGGTGGGGCTCAACGGCGCAAATGGCAGTGAATACAGCACGTTGGCGCTGGCGGGCAACGTGCCGGCGGATGGCCACTTCGTGATCGCGCATCCCGACGCCGAGCCCGCGCTGGCGGCGGTAGCCGATCAGCGGGCGGCCGCGGCCGATCTGCAGAACGCGCCCGACTCGGTGCAGCTGCGCTGGGGCGATCAGGTGGTCGACGCGCTGGCCTACGGCGCGTTCGGCGCCGGCGAGCGGGCCTTCGGTGAGGGGGCGCCGGCGGCCGCGACGATGGAGGCCGAGTCGCTCAGCCGCGACGCCGATCACACGGACACCGACGACAACGCGGCGGACTTCGCGGCGGGCGCGCCCTCGCCGGGCGCCGCGGCGCCCTGCGCCGACGCCTGCGCTGAGGCCGAGGCGCGCTGCGCCGACGCGCAGGTCGAGACCTGCCAGCGGGCCGCGACGGGGTGCCTGGCGTGGGTGGTCAGCGAGGACTGCGGCGCCGCCGGTGGCACGTGCGAGGACGGGGCCTGCGTCGAGCCGGTCGGCTGCGGCGTGCCCGACAGCGTCGGCCCGTGGACGCCGCTGCCCGGCGTGGCCGCGCAGCACGTCGCGCTGGACGTGGCGCCGGTGGCGGGCGGCTTCGCGGTCGCCGCGGGCGCGCCGGTGCAGGGCATGGCCTTCGCGCTGGTCGACCTCGACGGCGCCATCACCGCCGGCCCGCACGTGCTGGGCAACACGAACCACCCGCCCTGGGGCAACTCGGCCAGCGCGGTCTACTACCCCTCGCTGGCGGTCACCGACGCGCAGCTCGCGGTGGTCTGGTCGGCCTTCAGCGACGAGGGCAACCGCGACATCTACTTCCGCCGGCTGAGCCTCGAGGGCGCGCCCATCGCGCGGGCGGATCCGGTCATCTCGGACTTCCGCAAGGGCTACAGCCCGCTGGTGTGGGGCACCGCCGACGGCTTCCGGGTGCTGTACAACGCCTACACCCAGCTCGCGCGCGTCGAGGTGGACGCGCTGGGCAACCACGGCGACGTCGCGTTCATCGGCGCCCAGCACGAAGACACCCGCGAGGACACGTTCATCGCGCGCGCCGACGTGGGCGACGGCACGACGCTGTTGGCCTACGTGGTCAACGCGCCGGGCGGCGACGCGGTGTTCCTGCAGCGGCTGGACGCGGCCGGCGCGCCGCGGGGCGAGCGCGTGCGGCTGGGCGGCGCGTACACCACCAGCGGCAACCGCGGCGTGTGGATCTTCCCGCTGCCCCGCAACCGGCTGGGCGTGTTCTGGCGCGATCGGCTGGGCGACGCCCAGAATACGCTGGGGCTGCGCTACGCGGTCATCGCGGTGGACGGCACGGTGCTGAACGAGGCGGTGGTGAACGATCTCGATCGGCCGGCGCTGTACCGCCCCGAGGTGCAGCCCGAGAGCGTGTTCGACGACGGCGAGCGCTTCGGCGTCGTGCACCGGCGGCAGTTCGAGGGGCAGGAGGCCCAGCACTGGATGGTGCAGTGGATGACCTACGAGGGGGTGCACATCGGGCGCACCGAGCTGGGCGCCGACGCGCGCGCGGTGCTGACCCGACACCCCGAGGACGGACAGTACCGGCTGTTCCGGGCCGGCGCGCCGGCCGCGGTGGCCGTGCTGGGGTGCGAGTGAGATGGCCACGGGGCTGAACCCCATCCCGCCCGGCGCGCGGACCGTGCTGCTGCCCCACGGCGAGGGCCAGGTCGACGTCATCGTCGGCGGCGAGGGGCCGCCGGTGATGCTGGTGCACTCGTCGGGCATGGGGGCGCGGCAGTGGAGCCGCACCTACCGCGCGTGGTCCGACCGGCACGCGCTGTGGGCGCCCAACCTGCTGGGCTACGGCGAGTCCGGTCCGTGGCACGACAGCCCGGCGGCCATCGACGAGGACGTCGATCTGCTGGGCACGGTGCTCGACGCCATCGGGCAGCCGGTGCACCTCGTCGGCCACAGCTACGGCGGCGCGTGCGCCCTGCGGCTGGCGCTGCGCGAGCCGGAGCGGGTGCGCAGCCTGGCCGTCTTCGAGCCCACCGCCTTCGGGCTGCTGCGGGCCAGCCGGGATCCCGCGGGCATGGCCGAGCTCGAGAGCTGGGACGCCGATCCGCACTTCCTCGATGCGGCCAGCGGCGGAGACAGCGCGTGGCTGCGCCGCTTCATCGACTACTGGAACCAGCCGGGGTTCTGGGACGCCATGTTCGAGGCGCAGCGGGACGGGCTGCGGGCGGTCGGGCGCAAGGTGTTCCGCGAGGTGGCCTCGGTGTTCCTCGACGACCTGCCGCCGGCCGCCTACCGCCTGCTCGAGCAGCCGCTGCTGGTGATGTACGGGGCGCGCACGACGGTGGCGGGCCGGCGGATGGCCGAGCTTTTGGCCGAGGCCGTGCCCCACGCCGAGCTCGAGGTGTTCGCCAACGCGGGGCACATGGCGCCGCTCACCCGCGCGCGCCACGTGCTGGCGCGCATCGAGCTGAACTTCCTGCGGGCGGTCACTGCTGAAGGTCGACGGTGAGATCGGCGGGCAGGGCGAACCAGCCGTCGCGCACCACCGGCACCGTCGGGAAGGACGGGGCCAGGCGCAGGGCGCGCAGGTCCGGGGCGAAGGCGCCCAGCTGCTCGGGGCCCAGCGCCGCCTGATCGAGGGGCAGCACCAGGCCGGGCCCGATGGCGTCGCGCACCTTGCCCCACACGATGCTCTCGATGACCGCCTTCAGGCCGTCCGGCGGGATGGGCGGGGTGGCGCCGCGCGCCAGCAGGGCGACGCGCACGTCCGGGGTCTCGGCGACGTCCAGCCGCACCTGCCCGTCGGTGGTGTCGAGCACGACGCCGGCGCGCAGGCTGACGACGTAGTGGTTGGGCTCGACGTCGTCGCCGACGAACAGGTCCAGCTCGCCCACCTGCAGGACGATGGGGTAGGGGCCCCCCTCCTCGCCGGGCACCAGGATGGGGGGCAGGCGGGCGTCGACCCGGCCGCTGAGCGGTCCCAGCATCACGCCCAGATCGCCCAGGTGCAGCTGCAGGGCGCCGGCCTGCCACAGCGCGTGCAGCACGGCGTTGAAGGCCACCAGCCGCACCGCCAGACCCAGGTGGCCGCCGGCGGGCCAGGGGGGCGGCGCGTCGAGGCCCTCCGCGAAGACGCCCCGGCTCGGATACACCGGCTCGATGGGCGCGCCGAAGCGCGCGCGGGCGCCCATCGCCAGCGTCAACGAGGTGGCGCGGCGCACCTCGGGCGCCTGCACCGCGAAGCTGAGCGTCAGATCCAGGCCGGGCAGCGGCACCGGGATGCCGTCCAGCACGCCCAGGCCCTTCAGCGTCAGCCCGTCCAGCAGCGTCTGCACGCGCTCCTGCACCAGCCGCGCGGCCAGGTCGTCCAGATAGGCCTCGATGGCGATCCGCAGGGTGCTGCCCAGCGTGTCCAGCGTCGCCTGCGCGAGGGGATCGTCGAGGGCGCCGTTGATGGCCTCGATGCCGATCTCGACGCCCTCGACGATCACCCGCGGGCCGTTCGCCTCGATCTGCAGCCGCGTCTGGGCCCGCGCGGCCACCAGCGCGAGCAGCTCGCCCCCGAGGCCGACGCGCCGGCCGTCGAGCGTGAAGTCGCCGGCCAGGTTCAGGCTGACCCCCAGACGCACGAACAGCTCGACGCCGCCGTCGGCGATGGTCAGGTCGACGGTGTCGGGGCTCAGGCGGGCGTCGACGATGCTGGCCGACACGGGGCCGGCGTCGATGCGCGGCGGCAGCAGGGCCACCGGATCGACCGCCTCGATGACCGCCGTCAGCGTGCCGGCCAGGTCGCGCACGGCGCGCCGGCCCGTCTCGTCGGGCGGCGGCGGTGGCACGTCGTCGTCGAGCAGGGCCTGATCCAGCCGCAGCAGCAGCGCGTCGTCGATGGCGACGCCGTCGGCCTCGACCGGCAGCACCTCCGGCGCCCACAGCACCTCGCGCACCTCGCGCACGGGCGGGCGCACGCCGTCGTAGGCCACGACGTCGATGCGGTTCAGGCCGAAGCGGGCCGGGATGCGGGCCTCGTAGCGGGTGCCCTGGCGGTCCGCGGGCACGTCGTTGACGTACACGTCGGCGCCGCTCGAGTCCTCGACCTCGCCGGCGACGAGGATGGTGTCGTCGCCGACGATGCGCGCCGCGCGCGTGGGCACCTCGACGGTCAGCGCGGGCGGCTGCTGATCGACGAAGAAGTGGGCCACGCCGCAGACGTCGCCGACGCAGGCCCACGCGCTGCCCTGGCCCTCGGCGGCCGGCACCAGGGCGCCGCCGTCGACGCGACCCGCGGGCTCGACCCGCCAGGTGACGACCTCGTCCTCGAGCACGGCGTCTTCGCGGTCGTAGACGGTGGCGGTCAGGGTGGGGCGATCCTCGAGGGTGTAGAAGGGCGCGCGCGGCTCGAGCCGCACGTCGATGAACGCCGCCTGCCCCTCGGGCGGCAGGTCGACGTCGCCGCCGATCACCGTGGCGTCGGCCGCGGGCGACGCGGCCTCGTCGTCGGCGCAGGCCACCGCCAGGGTCGCGACGCCCAGAATCGAGAGCCAGCGCCTCATTCGCCGAACCGCCCTTCCACCGACCACTGCACGGTGTTGCCGCTCAGGCTGGGCTGCCGCAGGCCCAGCGTGGTGCCCGGGCTCAGCCCGAAGCGCTGCAGGCCGGGCGGCACGGTGAACGAGGGGATGGGCAGCGTGGGCAGGCCGTCGGTCAGCGCGCGGTTCAGCACGCCCTCGAGGATGTCGCGGACGGCCTCTTCGAGCACCGCGCGGGCCTCGCCCGGCGCGACGCCGTCGACGATGGCCAGGCGCACCTCGTCGAGCGTCAGCCCCTCGAAGCGCAGGTCGTCGCCGCGGGCGCTGACCTGCACCTGCCCGATCGCCGCCGCGCGCACGGTGATCGGCGAGGCGAGCACGCCGGGCCAGGCCACGGTCAGCTCGGCGGGGCCCAGGTGCAGCCGCAAGGCCGTGCCGGCCGCGGCGCCCTCGGCCGCCGGCGCGTGGGGCAGACCGAAGCGCACGTCCACCTCGGGCGGCAGCGCGCCGGTGACCGCGTCGCCCAGCGCGCGGGCGTCGGCGCTGAAGAAGCCGCCGCGCCACAGCGCGTGCAGCACCTGGTTGACCAGCACCAGGGACGCGCCCGCGCCCACCTGGCGGGTGTTCGGCGGGGTCGAGGGGCCGGCGTTCGGGCCGAGCGGGATGCCCCGGCTGGCGCCCGCCACCCGGCTGGGCCCGGTCACCCGCGTCTGCAGCCCGAGCACGGCGCGCGCGGCCTGGAAGTCGATGGTGGACAGGGCGGCGTCGAAGGTGAGCCGCACCGGCGGACCGCCGGTCAGGCTGGGCACGTCGAAGCCGAGGCCCAGCGCGCCCAGATCGAAGCCGTCCAGCAGATCGGTCAGCAGGCCGTCGACGTTCTCGGTGAGATAGCGCCGCACGTTGTCGACCAGGACGCCGCGCACGACGCCCTCGAAGGCGCGGAAGGCGAGGTTCAGCACGGCGCCGGTCAGGAAGCCGCTGAAGTTGGCGTTCAGATCGCCCACCTCGAGGCGCTCGACGCGATCGAGGCGCACCCGGGGGCGCGTGCCGTCGCGCTCGATGTCGAACACCAGGGTCACGCGGACGCGATCGACGTCGAAGGTGCCCTGGTTGCCCAGGGTGCCGCGCATCAGGGCGACCAGCTCGAGGTCGCGCAGCGTAGCGTCGACGCGGACGCCGCCGCCCACGAGCTGCAGGCTCAGGTCGTGGGGCCCGCCCAGCGACAGGTCGCGGTACTCGGCGCCAAAGCTGAACACGCACACCGGCCCCACGCGGGTGCGGCACTCGGTGGGCACGATGGGGTTCTGGGCGCGCAGGGCGTCGTGCAGGGCGTCGCGCAGACCGGCGCTGCGCACGACGCGGCGCAGGGCGTCGCCCAGGCTGCGCAGCGGCCGATCGGGATCGCCGTCGTCCACGGCGTCGGCGCCCAGGCGCAGGGTCACCGCGTCGGGCTGGGGACGGTCCTCGCCGAGCCAGCGCTCGCTGACGAAGAAGGCGCAGAAGGTGCTGTTGCTGCCGCCGTCGCCGTCGGTCGCCTCGACGTCCAGCGTGTTCAGGCCCCACACGACCGGCACCTCGACGCCGAAGCGGCCGTCCCCCTGCAGCGGGATGTCGTTGCCGGCCACGCGCACCCGCTGGGCGTCGCCGCCGGTCAGCCGCCCCTCGACGCGCACCCGGCTGCCCGGCCGCGCCACCACCTGGGCGCCGAACGCCGGCTCGAGGCACTCGATGCCGGGGCCCCCCTCGACCACCCGCAGCGTGTGGGTCGACTCGAGCGCGCCCAGGCGGCCGGTGACCGTGTAGTCGCCCGCCGTGGTCAGCCGAAAGCGGCTGGGCCCGAACAGATCCAGCGCCGGGCGCGTGGTGATGGTGGGCGCGGCCTCGCGCACCACGTTGTCGAAGGCGTCGACGGCCTCGAGGCGCAGCGCCACCACCTGGCCGGGGCGGTAGACCCGCTGGGCGGGCTCCAGCCGGCCCTGCAGCGCCACCGGCGGGCCGGGCCGAACCTCGAGCCCCTCGCCGGGCAGCGCCTCGGCGCCGGCCGCCCGGCACCGGACGTCGTAGCGCCCCGCGGTGCGGACGCGCAGCGTGCCCTCGTCCGGCCAGTCGAAGTCGCCGGGCAGCGGTTGGAGGTCGATCGAGAACCCGTCGGCCGCGGTCGTCGGGTTGCCGACGTCGTCGAAGGCCTCGCAGGCGACCGCCACCCCGGCGTCGGCCGCCACCGAGCGGGCGCCCAGCCGGGTCAGCACCCGCGCGGGCGGCCCGGGCGTGACCTCCCAGTCGGCGCCCGCCGCGTCGCGCAGCCCCAGATCGTCCGCCACGCAGCGGACGCGGTAGGCGCCGGCCCGCTGGCCCACCAGCCCGTCGTCGGTCACTTCGAAGCCGTGATCCGGCTGCACCTCGACGCGCGTGGCCACGCCGGCCAGCGCCACGCCGTCGGGATCGAGCACCGCGCAGGTGACGTTGTTGGCGACGCCGCTGCGCGTGCGGGCGCTGCCCAGCAGGGTCTGCAGGCTGACCGGTACCTGCGCGCGGGGTCCGGCGTCGACGTCGGTGGGGACGCCATCGGGCAGCACCACCTGACGCGGCCCCTCGGGCTCGGCGGCCTCGTCGCTGCAGCCGGCCGACGCGAGCAGCAGGCTCGCCGCCAGGGCCAGCCGGGGAATCGGGAGCGTACGCATGCGCGGTACTCTAGCAGGCGCGCCGCCTCGCATCCGCGCCGATGTCGCCGCCCGCGCGTCGCGGCGCGGCGCGGGCAGCGTCCTGCGCGTCGGGGACCGGGGGCCGCGCGGCCTGACGCTCGCGCGTTGCCGGGTCGGCCGCCGCCGGTCGTCGGGTCGAGGGCAAAAAAAAATCGCGGCCCGGAGGCCGCGATTCTTCTCGAGAGCACGAGGACCGCTCGCCGCGGCCGTTGTCGCATGGGATCGCCGCGTCGGTGCAGCAGCCCCGGAGGGCCGCCGCGCGGTCACCCACCGCCTGGACCTCGAAGACACCGGCCACCCGTAGCGCCGCTCGCGCGGCGCCCCCTCCACGTCGTTGCCGCGTCTCACGCCGCGGTCGACCTCGAGGTGCTCGGGGCGGTCGGCTCGACCGGCGCGCGTGTGCGTCGGCCTGCCTCCCTGTCCTTCGGCGACGAGCGCCTGCCTTCACGGTCAGTCGCACGCGTCACCCCCGCCCTCGCGTGATCCGGCGGCGCTGCAGGCACCAAGCCGGGCCACCTCGAAGGCGGCCTGCCGGTCCCGCCACGCTCGGGTCGCCGAAGCGACGTCGAGCGGGCGAGCCCCGATGAGCGGTCCTGCGTCCGGTGCCCCGAAGGACAGCCGGCCGGAGAGCCGCACACCGAAGAGTCCCACCGTGAACGGCACCTCGAGAGGTGTCGCTCGCGGCGAGCGCTGGGGCCGATTCGGAAGCACTATCCGTTGCGCGGGCGTCCCCCGAAGGCGACGACCCCCGACCTGCTCGCGCGCCCACCGTCGCCGAAGCGACGAGCAGACCCGTCTGCAGGCACCGTGCGCCGGTCAGAGCGTCCCGCCCGAAGGCGAGCCGACCTCGCGACACAACGCTTTCGCGGCGACCCGACCGACACCTGCCGAAGCAGATGGGGCGGGCGACCCGACCCGGGCCGAAGCACCACCCTCGGCAGCGACGGCCCGAAGGCGCGCGCCGCGTCGTGTGGCCCTCTCGTCGCGCGTCCCGGCAAGCCGTGGCGCCCGAAATCGAGAGGCGGGGCGGGCGACCGTGCCGACGCCCGAAGGCGACGTCCCGGTCCCGCGTCCGACGTCCGCCGCGCCCGAAGGCACGACCGGCGCCGGTCAGTTCGTGCAATCACGACCGCCAGGGACCCGAAGGTCCACGACGATGGCGTCCGAACCGTCTCGCACACACAGGCGACGCCCAACCCCGTTGCACCCGGGGCGATGGACCGCGAGCCGCTCGGTGCAAGAGCTGCTCACGCTGCGTGTCGAGCTGCCCGCCGAGTCATCGTGGGCCAGCGAGGGCGAACCCCGGTGACCTTCCGACCACTCGACCGACCGTCTGCGCCCGACCGACCCCGAGAGGTCCACCAGGCCGACACCCCCGCACCGCGCCGGCGAACCGGGGCGAGTGTGGCCGCGGCGCCGGCGCCGGCCGATCCCGAAGGACCGAATCCAGCGACCCGCGGCCGCGGTACGCACGGCGTCCCGAAGGCCGCCGCGCGGAGGCGACGCGCCGAAGCGCGCCGCCGCAGAGTGACGACTGCGGTGCCCCTCGTCAGAGCGGTACCGCAGCGCAGGACGAGCCTGCCAGCCGATCGCCGACGCACGGGGCGTCGGGCGATCGCTCTCGGCAGATGGGCAAAGGACGGCACCACGCGGTGGGCACCGGGCGCACGCCGAAGCGAGCGCAGGCACCCGGGTGATCGGGGTTCGTTCAGAGCGATCGGCCTCCGAAGAGGCGTCCATGCCGAGCCTTGGTCTCTCCGAAGAGAGACACGGGCTTTAATGGCATCGATTCCCGTGGGCGACGCGACGACGGCAAGCCATCGGTCGTGCCGCTGACACGGAACGAATCGTCTGTCCTTCAGTCCCGCCGCCCGAAGGCGGGCGGAGCTGCGCGCGGTGCGAACGTGGCGTCGTGACGACCCGTCCTCACCCCACCGATCACCGTCCCTCTTCGAGGTCTCCCGCTCGGCCGTTGGGCTCGCGCCCTCCCCTCGTACGGTTCGCGACACACGAGACGAAACCGAAGTGTCGTCCGTGGGTTGCGCCCGTTTCAGGGTCTCGATCCGGTCGAACGTGGGCGCCTGCACCGAAGCCTCGAAAGACCACAGCGCAGACCGCCACCCTCCATGAGGTTGGTCCCTTCGACGCGGAGCCCGTCGGGCGGGCGCCCCGAGGGGCGTCGTCCGGCGTGCCGAACCTGGCTCGGGGACGGGCGAACCCGACCTCGAAGTTGGCTTGGCGTGGCTTGCGTCTCTGGGAGCCGCGGGGGCTGTCCTCAACCCTCGAGAGCCACCCTAGGACCAGCGATGCGGGTGATCAAAACCTTTTTTCTCCACACGCTGTGGATAAGGGTGACAACCGGGCAACATCGCAGCGAGATCGGCACGAAATTTTTTCTGATCCGGCCCGCCGCGAGGCCGCCCCGACCGGGGGTGGAGGGGCCCGAGCCGGGGGGGCGGCTCAGGGCGCCGCCGTCGCCCCGGCGGCCGCGACGGTCATCGACCACACGGGGAAGCCCGCCGCGTCGACGCGGTGGGCCAGCGCCGCCTCGGCCTGGGCGTCCGGGGCGACCAGCCAGGCCAGATCGCCGCCGCCGGCGCCGGTCGGCTTCGCTGCGCCGCCCACGCCGCGGGCCAGCGCGTCGAGCGCCCGGTGGGTCTCGGTGACGATCGGCGCGCCGCTGGCGGCGCCGAGGGCTTCGAGCGCGTCCGCGCCGGCGCGCACGGCCTGCACGATCGCGACGGGGTCCGCGAGATCCACCTGCGCGACGGCCGCGATCCGCTCGATCAGGCGGCGGTGGGCGTCCGGCGCGCCCGCGGCCCAGGCGCGCACCCGCCCCACCAGCGACACGGTGCTCGCCGGCCGGCCGGCCCACGCGAGCAGCAGGCGGGCGGGGCCGGGGACGGGCATGAAGTCGCCCGCGCCGTCGCCGGCGGGCAGGGGACCGGCGGCGGCCTCGCGCCAGCGGTAGCGGCCGACGCCGCCGAAGGCGCTGGCGGCGACGTCCGCGCCGCTGCCGGTGCCCTGCACGGCGCGGTGGAGCCGCTGGGCGGCGCAGTACAGCGTGGCCGCGTCGGTGGGCAGCCCGGCGGCGTCGCGGACGGCGGCCAGGAAGGCCACGGTGCTCGCCGCGCTGCTGCCCAGGCCCAGCTTGGTCCAGGCGCCGCCCTCGGGCGCGAAGCCCAGGTCGCGGGTGTCGAGGGTGTAGCGGCCCGCGGGCGCCCCGTGCGCGTCCAGCCAGGCGCGGACGAAGCGCAGATCGCCCTCGCCCTCGAAGGCGCCCGCGCGCTGCACGAGGTGGCCGTGGCCCGGGGCGACGACCTCGACGACCGGCGACGGCGCCACGCGGCAGGTGGCGAAGCGGTCGACGGCGGCCACGAGGGCCGCGTGCCCGTGCAGCACCGCGTATTCGCCGAGCAGGATCACCTTGCCCGGCGCGCGCCACGCCTGGGCCGACGCGTTCACGGCTCGAGCGTGGCGCCCGGGCCGGGGCGGGCGACGGTGACGTCGGCGGGATCGGCGACCTCGGCCAGCGCCCCGGCCACGGCCTCCGCGTCGGCGGCCAGGCACAGCACCTTCACGTGCGGGCCGGCGTCCATCGTGGCCCACGCGCCCACGCCCGCCGCGCGCAGCGCCTCGACGCGGTCGAGCGCGTCGAGCGTGCGCCCGTTCCAATAGCGCAGGGGCGGATCGGCGCCCAGCATGGCGGCGTGCATGCGGTAGGTGCTGCGCTCCATGACGGCGCCCAGGGCGGGTAGGTCGCGGGCCTCGATGGCCGCGCGGGCGGCGACCATGTCGGCGGGGTGGGCGTCCACCCACGCGCCGTAGAAGGGGCTGGTGGCGGCCGTGCGCGCCATGCCCTGGCGCGACGAGATCTTCTTGGGCGCGTGAGCCAGGCGCGCGACGACCATGCGCAGATCCCAGGCGCTGGCCGACAGCACCGGGCGGACGCCGCCGCTGTCGCGATCGAGCTCGACCAGGCCGCCGTAGAGCGAGCGGGGGGCCGAGCCGGAGCCGCGGCGCACCAGCTCGATGAAGGCGCGGTCGGCGCGGGCGGCGGCCAGATCCCCGCCCGTGGCGGCCCAGGCGGCGGCGGCCAGGGCGGCGGCGCCGCTGGCCGAGCTGGCCAGTCCCGAGGCGGTCGGGACGTGATTGCGGCTGACGACCCGGGCGTGGCGCTCGACGCGGCGCAGGCCGCGGATGCCGTCCAGCATCGCGATCACGCGAGGATCCTCACGCGGCTCGCCGTCGAGCTCGAAGACGTCCGTGGTCAGCTCGGGATCGAAGGTGACGGTGGTGCGCGTGCCCATCTCGGCCAGCGTCAGCGACAGGCTGCTGACCGCGGGCAGGTTGCGGGCGGTGTCGCGCTTCCCCCAGTACTTGACCAGCGCGATGTTGATGCCGGCCCAGGCGGTGGCCGTGCCGATCGGGTGTGCGGACTGTGACATGATGGGCTGCGCCGCTCCGTGCTCAGGTGTGACAGGTGGTGACGTTTGCTACGGAGTGGCACAGTGTGGCGCGCCAGAATCCGGCGATCGAACGCTCGACCGACTGGCACGGGCTCTGCACTAACGAAAACCCGTCGCCGGCCTCCAGGCCCCTCCCTCCTTCTGGAGGCCGGCGCCCCCCCTTCCTCGCTGAATTTCCCGTCGTTTCGCTGATTGCTGCCCGGTCGGGGCCGCGGTGTGTCCGCCGCGCGGCGCGCCGTCCGGGCGAAGACCACGCCGACGTGGGGTCGAGGGGCGCCCGCGAGGCGCCGGTCGCCCCGACGACGACCCCTCGGTGAGCGTGGCACGCGACCTGCAAAACGGAAATCCCGTCGCCGGCCTCCTGCCCCCTCCCTCCTGCAGGGGGCCGGCGCCCCCCCTTCCCCCGCACCATCAGCTCGAGGCCGCCTCGTCCAGCGCGAGCGACGCCGATCCGACCAGCGCCTCGACGTCGGCGACCTCCTTGGGGATGTCCTGGGTCAGCACGTCGGGCCCGTCGGCCGTCACCAGCACGTCGTCCTCGATGCGCACGCCGATGCCGCGCAGCGCTTCGGGCGCCTGCGTGTCGTCCGGCGCGATGTACAGCCCGGGCTCGACGGTCAGCACCATGCCCGCCTCGAGCGGCCGCGAGTCGCCCTCGACGTGGTAGCGCCCCACGTCGTGCACGTCCATGCCCAGCCAGTGCCCGGTGCGGTGCATGTAGTAGCGCTTGTAGCCCTCGTCGGCGATGCGATCCTCGGCCGGCCCCTCGAGCAGGCCCAGCTTCACCATGTGCTCGGTCAGCACCTTCACGGCGACGGTGTGCACGCTGTCGAACGTGTTGCCGGGCACGCAGTGGGCGATGGCCGCCTTCTGGGCGTCCAGCACCGCCTCGTACACGGCGCGCTGGGCGTCGGTGAAGCGCCCGCTGGCCGGCCAGGTGCGCGTGACGTCGCTCGCGTGGTAGCCGAACTCGCAGCCGGCGTCGACCAGCACCAGGTCGCCCTCGTCCAGGCGCCGCGTGTTGTCGCGGTAGTGCAGGACGCAGGCGTTGGGCCCGCTGCCGACGATCGAGGGGTAGGCCTGGCGGCGCGCGCCGCGCACGGCCCACTCGTACTCCATGGCCGCCTGCAGCTGGTACTCGTGCACGCCGGGCGCGGTGACGGCCATGGCCCGCCGGTGCCCCAGCGCGGTCAGGGCGGCCGCCTTGCGCATCGACGCCAGCGCCGAGGCGTCCTTGATCAGCCGCAGCGGGTGCAGCACCTCGCCGGGATCGACGATGGCGGCCGGCGTCTCGCGGCCCTCGCGCCGGGCGCGACGCGACTTCGCGAGGGCGGCCATCACCGCCTCGTCGTGCTCGGCGTGCTGGCCCAGCGCGAAGTACAGCGTGCGCGCGCCCACCAGATAGTCGGGCAGCTTCTCGCCCAGCTCGGCCAGATCGTGGGCCGCGTCGACGCCGAGCGCCTCGGGCGCCGCGTCCACCCCCAGGCGCTTGCCGTCCCACACCTCGCGCTCGGGATCGCGCGGCCGCAGGAAGATCGCCACCCGCTCGCCCTCCGGGCGCTGGGGCGCGACGACGAGCACGGCCTCGGGCTCTTCGAAGCCGGTCAGGAAGAAGAAGTCGGAGTCCTGCCGGTAGTCGAAGTGGACGTCGTTGTTGCGCACCTGCTCGGGCGCCGCGAAGAACACGGCGACGGCGTCGGTCATGCGCTCCACCAGACGGTGGCGGTGGCGTTCGAACATGCGCTGCGTCCTCGGATCGGGCGGAAGTCGCCCTGCATAGCATCCGATGCGGCGCGGGAGAAAGGGGTTCGCCAGCGGGCTCAGCCGGCGGCGAAGGGGGCCACCACCTGCAGCAGGTCGGGGCCGAAGGTCTCCCACTTCGAGGGCCCCAGGCCGTGCACGGCCAGGAAGCCGCGCTCGTCGGTGGGGCGGCGGTCGACCACCGCGAACAGGGTGCGATCGCTGAAGACGACGTAGGCGGGGACACCGCGCTCGCGCGCCTGATCGGCCCGCCAGGCGCGCAGGGCGTCGACGAGGGGCGCGTCCTCGGGATCCACGTCGACCTCGGCCGCCGCGCCCTTGCGCATGCGCTCGACGCGACGCGCGGCGGTCGACCCCGGCATCAGGTGCGGCGGCGGCTTGAAGCCCGGGCAGGTGCGGCCCTGCATCACCTCCCAGCCGGCCTCGGTGATCTGCAGCAGCGGGTAGTCGCCGCCGCTCATGCGGGCCAGATCCTGATCGATGAGCAGCTGCAGCAGCTCGACGGTGCAGTCGAGGCCGACGTCCTTCAGCAGGCCGAAGGTGCTGAGCGCGTCGAGGCCGGTGCCGCGCAGCGTGGCGGCGCGCGAGCCGGCCAGCATCGCGGCCACCTTGCGCAGCCCGTAGCGTCCCTCCGCGCGCGCGACGCCGGCCAGCGCCTTGCGGATCAGCAGCGCCTCGCCCTCGTCGGGCGGCGCGAAGACGACGCCCGGCGCGGCGTTGTCGTCGTCGGGATCGCAGCGATCGCAGCCGGGGCACTCGGCGTCGACCTGCTCGCCGAAGTAGCGCAGGACGTAGGCGTGGCGGCAGCCGGCCTCGTGCACGAAGCGCTTCATCTGGCGCAGCTTGTCGTGCTCGTGATCCCGATGGCGCGCGATGCCCGCGAGATCCAGCCCCAGGTCGGCGACGTCGGGCGGGGCGTCCGGGTGGGCGCGGAAGGCGCCGCCGCCGTCGAACTGCGCGGCGTCCACCTTCGCGAGGTGCCGCAGCACGGTCTCGGCCTGGTTCGCGCCGTCGAGCGCGTCGACGGCCTCGGCCAGCTGCCGCGGCGTGGCCGGCCCGCGCGTCCGCAGCGCGTGCCAGGCGGCCTGCAGGGCCTTCGGATCCGGGTGGCTCTGGTCGATCAGGAAGTGGTGCACGCGGGTGTCGATCGGGTTGTACAGCAGCAGGCAGCGCGCGGGCTCGCGGTCGCGGCCGGCGCGGCCGACCTCCTGATAGTAGCCCTCGAGCGTGCGGGGCAGGTCGACGTGCACGACGGCGCGCACGTCGGCGCGATCGACGCCCATGCCGAAGGCGTTGGTCGCGACGGCCACGCGGGCGCGGCCCGACATGAAGGCCTCCTGCGCGGCGCTGCGCTCGGTATCGTCCATGCCGCCGTGGTAGGCCACCACCTGGCCGTCGCCGAGGGCCTTCCAGGCGACCCCGGCGTAGCGCTCGACCCGCTTGCGGGTGCTGGCGTAGACGATCACGGCGCCCGATTGGCCGGCCCCGCGGGTCAGGAAGTGGACGAGGCGCTTCTCGCGGTCGCGCTCGTTCGCGCAGAGGCGGGCTTCCAGATACAGGTTGTCGCGCAGGAAGCCGGCGACGTGCACCTGCGCGGCGTCGAGGCGCAGGGCGCGCAGCATGTCGTCGCGCACGTCGGGCGTCGCGGTGGCGGTGCAGGCCAGCAGGCGGGGCGGACGCAGGCGCTCGACCACCGCGCCGAGGCGGGTGTAGTCGGGCCGGAAGTCGTGGCCCCAGCGCGAGATGCAGTGGGCCTCGTCGACGGCGAACAGGGCGAGGGGCACCTGCTGCAGGGCGCGGATGAACGCGCCCGAGCGGAAGCGCTCCGGCGCGACGTAGACCAGCCG
This sequence comes from Myxococcales bacterium, assembly GCA_020633465.1. Classification (GTDB taxonomy): domain Bacteria; phylum Myxococcota_A; class Bradymonadia; order UBA7976; family UBA1532; genus JACKDN01. The sequence continues at coordinate 42,841 of JACKDN010000010.1, read as the reverse complement.
CGTGGCGCCGCCGGCCAGCCGGTCGAGGGCGGCGCGCTGGGCCTCGGGGTCGAGGCTGCTGTTGATGTACTCGGCGGCCACGCCGCGGGCGCGCAGGGCGTCGACCTGATCCTTCATCAGGGCGATCAGCGGCGAGACCACGACGGTCACGCCGTCGAGCAGCAGTCCGGGCAGCTGATAGCAGAGGCTCTTGCCGGCGCCGGTGGGCATCACGGCGACGGTGGGGTGGCCGGCCAGCAGATCCTCGATGACGGCGCGCTGGCCCTTGTGGAAGTCGTCGAAGCCGAAGTGCGCGCGCAGGGCGTCGCGCAGCGGATCGTTCGCGGCGGCGGCGGGTGCGGGTGCGGGTCGGCTCATGCGGGCTCCTGGTGCGGTGTGCCCCGATCCTTCGGACAAAGCACCCCGGTGTTGCACGAATCGGCCGAGATTTGAACCCGCCCGTCGGATCGGGGCGTCTCGGTGGCCGGCCGCCCGCGCGCTTGCGCGACCGCGCCCGACCCCGTACAGACCGGGGAAGGAGGGCCCTTGAAGGACATCGACCCCCTCGTCCGGCGCTTCGAGCGCATCGCCCGGCAGCTGCCCGACGATCTGCTGCGCGGCGACAGCTCGATCGAGCAGGACGTCTTCGCCGATCTCGTCGGCGGCGGGGAGGATCGGCTGCTCGGGTACTACGCGCCCGAGGGCATCGAGGCGGCCCTCGAGGCCTACGGCATCTTCGACACCCTGCGCGCGCGGGGCTACCGCGACTTCGCGGTCGAGTTCGACCTGCAGGACTACGCCCACATCCTGCGCGTGCGGGGCGACGGCCTGCTGGTGTGCGAGTGCCGCCTGCGGCGCGCCCGCGGCGTCGAGGATCCCTGCTTCGCCGAGTTCCAGCGCCACGTGGTGCCCGATCTGCTGTACGTCGAGTGGCTGTCGCTGGCCGATCCCCGCGCGACCTTCGGCCCCGACCGCCCCCCCTTGCCCGGGCAGGATCACCCCGGCTCGGGCATCGGCGACGAGGTGTTCGTCCTGCTGTACATCACCGCGCGCCGGCTGGGGCTGCAGGGCGTCGTCGACGTGCCCGAGCGCTTTCACAACGCGGTGTTCTATCGGCGGCGCACGCACTTCTTCGACCCGGCCTTCGAGGGGCGCTTCCAGGCGCTGCAGCGCCTGCTCGACCGCTACCCCCTGCACCAGATCGCCTGGGGCCTCGAGCAGGGCCGGGTGGTCGACGCGCGCACCGGTGAGCCCGTGACGTGGGCGCCCCGCGAGCAGGTGCTGTGCATCGACCGCGACCTCGAGCGCTACTTCGAGCTGCCCGCGTGGCGGCGCGCCCGCGCGCAGGCACGGCACGCGATCGACCCCGTGCTGCTGCCGGCCGATTGAGGGGTTCGCGTCGCGTCATCGCCCGGGGTATGCTGCCCCCCGTGCCGCCCGTCACGACCACCACCGCCGACACCCTGCGCGAGGTGCGCCTCGACCGGCCGAAGGTCAACGCCCTCGACCCGGCCACGCTGCACGCGCTGGCCGACGCCTTCGAGGCGGCCGCCGCCGACGACGCGGTGCGCGGCGTGCTGTTCCTGGGCGCGGGGCGCTGCTTCTCGGCCGGCCTGGATCTGCGCCACCTGATCGGCTGCGACGCGGCCGGCGTCGACGCCCTGCTCGTCGCGCTCGACCGCGCGCTCGAGGCCATCTTCCGCTGCCCGAAGCCGGTGGCGGTCGCGGTCGAAGGCCACGCGATCGCCGGCGGCATGGTGCTCGCGCTGGCCGCCGACCACCTGGTGCTGGGCACGGGCGACTATCGGCTGGGCCTGACCGAGCTGAAGGTGGGCGTGCCCTTCCCGCGCACGGCCTTCGAGATCGTCCAGACCGCGCTGCCGCCCCGCGGCGCGCGCCGCTTCGTCTACGAGGCGGGGCTCTTGCCGCCTCAGCACGCCTACGGCCTCGGCGCCGGCGACGCGCTGGACGCCGAGCCGGTGGCCGCCGCGCGCGCCTGGCTGCAGACGGTGACCGCGCGGCCCGCGATCACCTTCGCCTGGGCCAAGCGGCAGCTGCGCGAGGCCGCGTGGGCGCGCATCGACGCGGGCCGCGACGCCGAGCGCCCGGCGGTGCGCGAGGCCCTGCTGTCCCCCCCGGTGCGCGCCGCGCTGGAAGCGAGCCTCGCGCGGTGAAGCGCTGCCCCGACTGCACGCGGGAGGTGGCCGATCCCGTCGCGGTGTGCCCCTTCTGCGGCCACCGCTTCTTCGACGCGCAGACGCCGCCGCCCGAGGACGCCGCGCCGCCCGATCCTCTCGCGGCCACGCAGCTGAGCCAGCCCGCCATCCGCCCGCCCCCACCTGCCCATCGGCCCGGCGGGCACATGGTGGTGATGGGCGAGGCCAGCCGCCAGCCCATCCCGCTGACCGGCAAGTGGGGCCCCTGGCCGTGGCTGTTGCCGCTGGTGACCGTCGCCGCGGTGGTGATCATCGCCCTGCTGCGCGCGCAGCCCTTCCCGACCGAGCTGCTCGAGGCGCCGGGTGAGAGCGCCCTGTGGCCGTGCGACGGCGCGCCCCGCTGCGTCGTGGCCTACCTGGCGCCCTGGGACGACGCCAGCCAGGGCTCGCTGGCGGCGCTCGAGGCGGTGCGCGCGCGCGAGAGCGACGCGCTGAGCGTGGCGGTCGTGGTCGGCGCGGGCGAGCGCACGCGGGCCGAGCAGATGGCCGACGCGATCGGGCCCGACACCTTCCTCGACGTCGAGGGGGCGGTCTTGGCGCGCCTGGGCGCGGACACGGTGCCGATGTGGTTCGTCGTCGACGGCGACGGCAACGTCGTCGAGAAGATCGAAGGCACCTACCTGCCCGTCGAGCGCCACCTGGGCGTCCTGGGCCTTCGCCCCTGATCCGTCGCCCGTGGCCTCAGGCCACGACGCCCGCCTCGCGCAGCGCCGCGATGGCCGCCGCGTCGTACCCCAGCTCGCCCAACACCGCGTCGGTGTGCTCGCCCAGCGCCGGCGGGGGCGTGCGGGCGCCGCCCGGCGTGTCGCTGAGGCGCACGGGGACGCCGGTGGCGCGCACGGTGCCCAGGGTGGGGTGGGGCAGTGCGGGCACCATGCCCCGGGCCAGCAGCTGGGGATGCCCCAGCACCTGCGGCACCGTGAGGATGGGCCCCGCCGGGATGCCCGCCGCGTCGAACGCCTCGATCCAGCCGGCGACCGTGCGCTGGGCGAGGGTGGGCGCGATCGCCGCCTCCAGCGCCTCGACGTTGCGCACGCGATCCGGGTTGGTGGCGAAGCGCGCGTCCTCGAGCAGATCGGGCCGGTCGAGCAGATCGCAGAACTTGGCCCACAGGGCGTCGTTGGCCACCGCCAGGTTCAGCCAGCCGTCGGCGGCGCGGTAGGCCGAGTAGGGCGCCACCGACAGGTGCCGGTTGCCCACGCGGGGCGGCTCGACGCCGGCGTTGAGCCAGGCGCTGGCCAGGTAGGTCAAGAGCGACACCTGGCCGTCCAGCATCGCGACGTCGACGTGCTGCCCGCGGCCGGTGCGGTCGCGCGCCAGCAGCGCGAAGAGCACGCCCTGCGTCGCGTACATGCCCGACACGACGTCGGCGATCGACGCGCCCACCTTCGAGGGCGGGCCGTCGACGGGGCCAGTGAGGCTGGGGATGCCGCCCATGCCCTGCAGGATCACGTCGTAGCCCGGCCGGCGTGTCCAGGCCGGATCGCCGTGATGCCCGAAGGCGCTGACCGAGCAGTACACCAGCCGCGGGTTGCGCGCGGCGCAGGCGTCGTAGCCGAAGCCCAGCCGCTCGAGGGCGCCGGGGCGGAAGTTCTCGAGCAGCACGTCGGCCTGCTCGACCAGCTTCCACAGCACCGCCTTGCCCTCGGGCGCCTTCAGGTCGAGCGCCAGCGAGCGCTTGTTGCGGTTGACCGCCAGGTAGTAGGTCGACTCGCCCTCGACGAAGGGGGGACCGAAGCGACGCGTGTCGTCGCCGCCCTGGGGGTGCTCGACCTTGATGACGTCGGCGCCCATGTCGGCGAGCGCCATCGAGCAGTAGGGGCCGGCCAGCACGCGCGAGAGATCGAGCACGCGCACGCCGGTGAGGGGTCCGTCGCGGGTGGAGTCGTCCATGCCGCCAAGGTAACCGGCGCCGCGTCGCGGGGCGAGGCTTGGTCGACGGCGGCGCCTTGCGTACCATGGCCGCATGAGCGACCCGCCCGCCGAGATGGATCCGACGACCTGGCGCACGCTGAAGGCGCTGCGGGGCGGCGCGCGGCTGTCGCGCAACAAGCACTTCGACCTCTTCGCCGATCCGCGGGCGCGCCGCGCCATCCGGCTGCACCGCTATCTGCAGGGCCTGGCGCGGGCCCTGGCCGAGGCCGACGCCGACGATCTGTCGGTGCAGCGCGCGCGGGGCGAGGTGGCGGGCGATTACGCGCTGCGCATCGAGTTCCCCGTCGTGCACGGCCGCCGCACGGCCTACCTGTCCGAGCTCGAGCTGCGCCTGTTGGCCGAGCACGCGCCCGAGGTCGCGCGCCTGCTCGACCGGCGCCTCGACGAGTGACCATCGTACGGTCGCGCGGCGCCGGTCGGCCGGTTGTCGGCGACGCGTCTTCGGTGCTATTCATCCGCGCTTCGACCGAACCGGCAGGGGAGTGCCGCCCATGATTCGTTTCGCAGACGTCGCCCGCCTGGCCGCCGCCGCCGCCCTCCTGCTCAGCGCCTGCGACGACGGCGACAGCGGCAGCACGGCCGCGGACGCGGCGGTCGACAGCGGCTTCGTGCTCGGCGACGCGCGCCCCACGGACATGGCCCCCCCGCCCGCGGATGGCGGCGCGCCGCCGATGGACATGGGCGGCCCGGCGCCGGACGACGACGCCGGGCCCGGCGGCGGCGACCTGCCCTGCGATCGCGCCAGCGACTTCGGCCTGCAGCGCGCGCTGAGCGCCGTCGCCGGCGCCGAGGGCGGCGCCCACGCCCCGCGGGTGGCGCGCCTGCCCGAGGGCGGCTGGGCCCTCGCCTGGCAGACCCCCAACGGCCAGGGCCAGCAGAACATCTGGATCCGCGCCTTCGACGCGCAGGGCGCGCCGCGCGGCGACGCCGTCCAGGCCGGCACCGGCCGGCTGCCCGAGTTCGACCTGCTGTCGCGCGGGGACGGGCTGGCGCTGGTGTGGTTGTCGGCGCGCACGATCGAGGGCGGCTTCGACGGCATCATGGTGCAGGGCCTGACGGCCGCCGGCGCGGTGGACGGCGAGCCGGCCATGCTGCAGGGCACCTTCGACGTCGAGGCGGTCAGCGCCGCGTGGGTGCCGCAGGGGCAGGGCATGGTGGTCTACACGCGCGGCCGGCAGGGGGCGGGGGGCGTGTTCGCGCAGCCCATCTCGACCACCGGCGCGCTGACCGAGGCGCCGGTGCAGCTGTCGGCGGCGGCCAGCGTCAGCCCCGCCGTGGCGGCCGGCGACGAGGGCACCTGGGGCGTGGCGTGGCTGGATCGCAGCAGCGAGAACCCCGGCGACCTGCTGTTCCAGGTGGTCGACGACTTCGGCGAGCCCTTCGACGACGCGAACCGGCAGGCCGACGCGGGGGCGCAGGGCGAGGTCGAGCTGGCCTTCGGTCGCGGCACCTACGCCGTGGGCTGGGCGCGCGTCGACGGGCTGGGCACCATGACCACCCTCGTGACGCTGTACGACACCGCCGGCGACGTGCTGGCCAGCCCCATCATCGACGGCCCCCAGGGCTTCGGCACCGTCACCGACGTCGCCTGGCTCGAGCCCGACACCTTCGGCATCGCCTGGCAGGACTACGACGATGGCCGCGTGACCGTCGGCCTCACCCGCGTCACCACGCGCGGCCAGGTGACCGAGCCGCTGCGCCTGCCGATCGAGGCGGGCCACCACCAGCGGGGCCTGGTCGTCACGGGCAGCGCCGCGATGGTGACGGTGTTCGTCGCGAACGATCCCATGCCCCCGCGCGAGAGCGGCTTCTCGACCGAGGCCCGCCTGATGTCGGGGCCGCTGGGGCCCTGCCGCTGAGTCGAAGGTCGGGGCGGTCGGGGGGCCGCGGCGTCAGCCGCGCGGCGCGAGCTCGACGACGACGCCGTCGTCGGCCACCTCGGCCCGCAACGTGGTCGACGCCGTCGCGGCGGCGCGGCTGGCCTCGCTCAGGTGGCTGACCATCATGCGCCGCGGCGTCAGCGCGTCGCGATGCGCCTCGAGCTCGGCGACGCTCAGGTGCGCCCAGTAGCCCGAGTCGACCCCGCTGCACTCGCACACGAACAGATCGGCGTCCCGCGTCAGCGCGGCCAGATCGGGCTGCCAGCCGGTGTCGCCGCTGAAGGTGAGCGTGTGCTCGGGCCCCTCCACCCGAAACGACGTGGCCACCGCGAAGCGATCGTGCAGCGCGCGGATGGTGGTCACCTTGCGCTGCAGCACCTCGACGGTGCCGGGCACGGCCCAGGTGCGGAAGACGAGCGGGAAGGGCAGGCCGGTGCGCAGCAGCGACGGGTAGGCCGTCTCGCGCAGCTCGGTCACGCGCGCCTCGGTGCCCGGCGGCCCGGCGATGATCAGGGGCCGGGTGCGTCGGGTGACGAACTGGAGCTGGATGAGCAGCACGGCGAGGCCGCCGATGTGGTCGCCGTGCAGGTGTGTCAGGAACACGCCGTCGAGGGTGCGCAGATCCTTGCCCAGCTTGTGGCACTGCATCAGCGCCGTGGGCCCGAAGTCGACGGTGAAGGCGCCGAGGGCGTCGTCCACCCAATAGCAGCTGTGCGCGCGGCCGGCGCCGTTGAAGGCGTCGGCCGTGCCCAGGAACGTCAAGCGCGTCAACCCAACCCCCTCGGACGACCACCATAGTGGAGGCACGGCGGGTCGATTGAAAGAACCCCGCTCATCGGCGCCCTCAGGCGGGGTGCGGGCGGCCCCGGGGCAGCACCAGGCTGAAGGCCGCCCCGCCGCCCTCGCGCGGCTCGAACAGCAGCCGCCCGCCCATGGCCTCGACCAGCAGCCGCGCGCTCGACAGGCCCAGGCCGAGGGCGCCCTCGGCGCGCCGCGTCGAGAAGAAGGGCTCGAAGATGTGCTCCTCGGCCGCCGCGGGCACGCCCGGCCCGTCGTCGACGACCGACACGGTGACCGTGTCGTCCGGGTGCCCGGCCGCCTCGATCCACACGGTGTGGCCCGGCTGGATCGCCTCGCAGGCGTTGCGGATCAGCTGGTACAGCGCCTCGGCGAGGCTCTCGCGGTCGGCCATCACGCTCAGCTCGCGGGGGATGCTCAGCCGGGGCTCGAGGACGAAGGGCGCCATCGCGGCCAGCTGGCCGAGCGCGTCGTCGACCGGATCGGTGACGCGCACCGGCCGCGGCGTCGCGGCAGGCGCGGCCGCGAGGCGCCGCATGCAGCGGATGGTGTCGTGGATCCGCTGCGCGGCGCTGCGGATCTCGTCGCACATCTCGGCCAGCTCGCCCACCACGCCGTCGCCCCCGGCGCCGCCCAGCCCGCGCAGCATGACGGGCATGAGATCGGCGTTGGCGGCGATGGCGGTCAGCGGGTTCAGCACGTGGTGAGACAGCCCCGAGGCGATCATGCCGAAGGTGGCCAGGCGCCGCGAGACGTCCAGCTGATGGGCGTAGGCGCTGGCCACCCCCACCAGCGGATCGCCCGACGCGTCGTCGCCGACGACGTCGCCGGTGACCGGATCGCGCAGCAGCTCGACGGCGCGTTCACGGCGGGGCATGCGGGGCATCGGCGTTGCGTTGTCGAGCGCGCTCATGGAACCACCATCGGTCGGATGGGCCGTCCGGTTGAGCGATTGCGTCGCGGGGGGTGGAAACCTATCCTGCCGCGACCGCGGCCGGGACCCGGAGGTGATGGATGCGGCTCGTCTACCTGTTGCCCCTCGCGGGGGTCGTGGCCGTGGCGTGCGGCGGCAAGCCGGCGCCGACGGGCGGCGAGGGCCCCGCGCAGCCGGCCGCCGCGGCCGGCCCGGATGGCAACGAGCGCCTCGACCGCTCGATCGTGCCCACGCGCTATGTGCTCGATCTCACGGTGGATCCGGCGCAGCCGACCTTCAAGGGCGCGGTGGCGATCACCGCGACCGTCGAGGCCCCGACGCGCACGGTGCGGCTGCACGCCGAGGGGCTCGAGCTGGCCACCGCGCAGGCCGAGGTGGCGGGCGAGCGGCGCCCGGCCGAGGTGCGGATGGGCCCCAACGGCGGCCTCGCCCTCGACTTCGCCCAGCCCCTGCCGGCCGGCGAGGTGGTGCTGCACTTCGACTACGCGGGCAAGCTGGGCGAGGTGCCCCACGGCCTCTATCGCGTCGAGGATGGCGACGCCTGGTACGCCTTCACGCAGTTCGAGGCCCTGCACGCGCGCGAGGCCTTCCCCTGCTTCGACCAGCCCGAGTTCAAGACGCCCTTCGTCACCACGCTGCGCGTGCCCGAGGGGCAGCTCGCGTTCACCAACGGGCCCGAGGCGGGGCGCAGCGCCGACGGCGGCGTCACCACGTTCACCTTCGCCGAGACCAAGCCGCTGCCGACCTACCTGGTGGCCTTCGCGATGGGCCCCCTCGAGGTGATGCCGGCCCCCGCCGACGCTATCCCCGGCACGCCCCTGCGCATCCTCGCCACGCGAGGCAAGGGCAAGCTGGCCGGCTACGCGCTCGAGCGCACGCCCCTGCTGCACGCCGCCCTCAGCGCCTACTTCGACCTGCCCCACCCCTTCGCCAAGCTCGATCAGGTGGCGGTGCCCAACTTCTCGGCGGGCGCGATGGAGAACGTCGGCCTGGTGACCTACCGCGAGACCCTGCTGCTGCTCGACGGGGCGACGGCCCCGGCGCAGCGCAAGATGTGGAGCCAGGCGGTCGTCGCGCACGAGCTGGCCCACATGTGGTTCGGCAACCTGGTCACCCCCACGTGGTGGAACGACCTGTGGCTGAACGAGGCCTTCGCCACCTGGATGGGCGGGCGCACCGTCGCCGAGGTCGATCCCGGCCTCGAGATGGATCTCGAGCAGGTGTGGGGGGCGCAGTTCATCATGCTGGCCGACAGCAAGAAGGACACCCGCGCCATCCGCCAGCCCATCCGGCACGGCGGCGACATCAACAACGCCTTCGACGGCATCACCTACGGCAAGGGCGCGGCGGTGCTGCGCATGCTCGAGGCGTGGGTCGGCGCCGAGGCCTTCCGCGACGGCGTGCGGGCCTACGTGCGGGCCCACGCGCACGGCAACGCCACCACCGCCGATCTGATGAACGCCCTCGAGAAGGCCACCGGCAAGCCGGTGGGCGCGGTCGCGGCGGGCTTCCTCGATCAGCCGGGCGTGCCGCTGGTGCAGATGACGCTGACGTGCGACGCGCGCGAGCCCGCGACGCTGACCATGAAGCAGACGCGCTACCTGCCGGTGGGCAGCCAGGCCGGCCCCGGGACGCCGTGGCGCGTGCCGGTCTGCGTGCGCTTCGGCGTCGGCGGCGAGGCCCACCGCCAGTGCACCGTGCTCGAGGGCCCCGAGGGCGAGCTGACGCTCGCCGCCAAGCCCTGCCCCGACTGGGTGCACGGCAACGCCGATCAGAAGGGCTACTACCAGTGGACGCTGGCCCCCGACGCGATGCGCGATCTGGCCGCGGCGCGCTACGACGACCTCACGCCGCCCGAGCGGGTGGCGCTGCCCGGCGTGCTGTCGGCGCTGGTGGACGCCGACGCGCTGCCGGTGGACGCGTGGCTCGAGGCGGTCACGGCGCTGGGCAAGCGCAGCCATCGGCTGGTCATCGAGGGCGTGCTGGCGGCCCTGGGGCTGATCGAGCGGGTGGCCGTGGACGACGCGTCGCGGCCCGCCTTCCAGGCCTGGGTGCGGGCGGTGCTGGCCCCGCACGCGGCCGCGCTGGGTGACGCGCCGCGCGAGGGCGAGAAGGTGGCCGACACCCTGCTGCGGCCGCAGGTGCTCAACGCGCTGGCCCACCTCGGGGGCGACGCCGACGTGCGGGCCAAGGCGCGGACGACGGTCGACGCGTGGCTGAAGGATCACGGCGCGGTGGCGCCCGACGTGCTGGCGCAGGCGCTGCCGGTGGCCGCGTGGGGCGGCGACGCGGCGCTGTGGCAGCGCTTGCGGACGGCGCTCGACGACGACGTCGATCCGATCACCCGGGTGGCCATCATCGGCGCGCTCGGGGCCTTCGAGGATCCGAAGCTGGCCACCCGCAGCCTCGATCTGCTGCTCGACGGCACCCTGCGCGCGCAGGATCTGCGCACGGTGGCCCGCAGCGTCCGGCGCCCGGCGCGCGACGCGGCCTGGGCGTGGATGACCGGCAACTACGCGGCCGTCGTCGAGCGCATCGGCAAGCAGTCGGCCGCGGCGCTGCCCTGGATGGCGGGCGGCTTCTGCACCGCCGAGGCGCGCGAGAAGGTGGCCGCCTTCTTCGCCGAGCCGGCGCACGCGCCGGAGGGGACGGCCCGCAACCTGAGCCTCGTGCTCGAGGAGATCGACCGCTGCGCCGGTCGCCGGGCCCGGCTGCGGCCCGCGGTGAAGGCCTGGCTGGCGGCGCGCGGCGCGAAAGGTCCTTGATCAGGCTCCGGAAATGGGCCGCCGATTTGGCCTGCGGCCCCGACTTCCGTACAGTCTTCGGGCTCCCCGCTGGCAGCGGGGGCAGGATTTTGCACTGGTACGGGTACCCCCCGTCCCCAACATGGTGCTTCGGCCCACTCCGTGCGCGGCAAGGCGCGCGCCCGGACGACGGCTCGCCCAGGGGGACATCGAGGAGTCCGCATGAACGCGTCTCGGATTTCGTTTTTCTGCATCGTGGCGTTGGCGCTGCTCGCGGGCTGCGACGACGGCCTCAAGAAGCAGGAGGTGGGCACCCTCTCCTGGACCCCGCAGCGCTTCGAGTATCCCAAGATCCAGATCGGGTCGTCCGCGGACGACACGGTGGTGCTCGAGAACATCGGCGCGGGCATGGTCAAGCTGGCCAACTGGCGGGTCACCGGCGCCTCGGCCGGTGACTTCGACCTCTACTGGTACCGCGGCACCGATCCCTCGGTGGAGCAGAGCTTCGGCATCGTCGACGGCCAGGACTTCTTCAACACGATCGATCTCGAGTCGGGCGGCGTCATCACCCTGGTGCTGAACTACCACCCGTCGGCCGACGAGACCGCGCCGGGCGCGATCGAGTTCGAGACGAACGACGCCGAGAACCGCACGGTCCGCATCCCCATCGAGACGCTGGCCAGCGGCGCCGAGATCCGGTGCACGCCGTCCGACGTCGACTTCGAGCGCGTCCAGGCGGGCTCGACGAAGACCAAGTCGGTCACCTGCCAGAACACCGGCTCGGCGGTGGCCATCGTCAGCGACGTTCAGCTGCAGCCGGCCGACGGCGACTTCCACCTGACCATCGGCGGGGTCGACCCGGCCGAGGATCCGTCGGTCCTGAACGATCTCGACGGCGACGGCCAGCCCGGCCTGGCGCCCAACGGCCGCTTCACCTTCGACGTCGAGTACGCGCCGACGGTGGACGGGCCCGACAGCGGCGAGGTGCGCATCTTCTCGAACGCCCGCGTCGAGCAGGTGGTGGTGTCGCTGAAGGCCAACGGCGCCTCGCCCTGCATCAACGTGAACCCCGAGTCGCTCGACTTCGGCCCGGCGCTGGTCGGCCGGCCCAACCCGCGCGCGGTCACCATCGAGAGCTGCGGCGGCGAGCCCCTGACCATCCTCGACATCAAGATCGTGGACGAGACGGGCACCTTCGCGCTCGACGAGAACACCGTGCCCGCGCTGCCGGCGAACCTGCCCGGCTACGATCCCAACGATCCGCAGCAGCCGGCCCCGCCCTCGCGCAGCATCACCGTGAACTTCTCGCCGACCGACGAGGTGGCCTACGGCGCCAAGCTGCTCATCAAGGGCAACGATCCGCAGTACCGCGCGGCCGACAACGAGGACTTCGACTACATCGAGGTGCCCCTGCTGGGCCGCGGCACCATCAACGAGTGCCCGACGGCGGCGGTCGCGCAGGCCGAGTTCGACGTGCTGCCCCTCGACATCGTGACGCTCGACGGCGGCGCCTCGACGGACGCCGACGGCCCGGACGGCCGGCCGGTGACCTACACCTGGACCGTGGTGTCGCGCCCGCCGGGCTCGACGGCGCAGCCGGTGGAGCGCTTCTTCAACCCGGCGCGTCCGGCGGACGGCGGCCCCGCGGACCGCACGGACACGCCGACCGCGTTCTTCTTCGTCGACCTCGTGGGCGAGTACCACCTCGAGCTGACGGTGACCGACAACCTGGACGCCACGGCGCCGAGCGAGCTGTGCCAGCAGCCGGCGGCCGAGGTGATCATCCGCGCCGAGCCGAACGAGGACATCCACGTCCAGCTGGTGTGGCACACGCCCGGCGATCCCGACGAGACGGACGGCGAGGGCAGCGACATCGACCTGCACCTGCTGCACCCGCAGGGGCGCGCCTGGTCGGTGGCGCCGCTGGACTGCTACTTCGCCAACAGCGAGCCCGACTGGGGCCCGCTGGGCCCGCCGGCGAACCCGTCGCTCGACATCGACGACGTGAACGGCGCCGGCCCCGAGAACATCAACCTCGACGATCCCGAGGACACCAACGCGCTGGGCGGCTTCTACCGCGTGGGCGTGCACTACTTCCGCGCCGAGAACTTCGTCGGCGGCGGCACGTGGGGCCCCAGCGTCGTGACCCTGCGCATCTTCCTCGGCGGCATGCTGGCCGGCGAGTGGGAGCGCGAGATGCGGGCGACCGACCACTTCTGGGAGGTGGCGTCGATCATCTGGTCCGCGGCCGACCGGCGCGCCCAGGAGATCAACCGCTACCACAACCGCGTGCCCTGACGCGGCGGCGGCCGTCCGGCCGCGCCGCCCACCCCCCGCGCCCCATCGACACCCCCTTCGTCCTCGACATCGATCGCCTGACCTTCGCGGGCCACGGCGTCGGTGTGTCCCCCGACGGCCGCCGCTGGGTGGTGCCCGGCGCGCTCGTGGGCGAGGCGGTCGAGATCGTCCCCGACGTGGACGGGCGCGGCCGCCGGACCGGCCGGCTGCTGCGGGTCCTGTCGCCGGCCGGCGCGCGGGTGCCCGCCGACTGCGCGCGGGCCGACCGGTGCCCGGCTGCGCGCTGCGCCACCTGGACGACCAGGCCCGACGCGCCTGGGCGGCGCAGCAGCACCGCGCGACGCTGAGCCGCCTGGCGGGCGTCGACGACGCGGTGCCGCACGCCGTCGTCGCGCCGACGCCGCGCGACGGCTACCGCGCGCGGGCGGTGGCGCGGGCGCTGCCCTCCGAGGCCGGCCTCGTGCTCGGGTTGGGGGCGCGGTTCGGCGCGCCGCCGGTCGCGCTGGCCGAGTGCCCGGTGCAGGCGGCCGCGACCCGAACCCTGCTGGCGCAGGTGCAGGGCGCGCTGCGCGCGCGCGGGGTCACGCCCTTCGACCCCACCACCGAGACCGGCACGCTGCGCCACGTCGTGGTCGAGGCCGCGGGCCCGTCCCGGCGGCTGGTGCTGGTGACGGCCACGCCGACGCGCGCCCTGGACGATCTGATCGGGCCGGCCGACGACCTCGGCGTGTTCGTCGACGTCGTGCCGCCGGGCCGCTTCGACACGCTGCGCCGGCCGCGGCACGTGTCGGGGCCGCGCGCGGCCGACTTCGTCGTCGGCGCCGATCGCCTCGAGGCGACGCTGCCCGCGTGGCTGCCCCAGGCGCCGGCGTCCTTGGCCGCCGTGCGGGCGGGGGTGCTCGAGCTGCTCGCGCCGCGCGCCGACGAGGGGGTGCTCGAGCTGGGCTGCGGTGTCGGCACGCTGAGCCTCGCCCTGGCGCGGCGGGCGGCGACGGTGGTGGGCGTCGACGTCGAGCGCGCGGCCGTGCTGGACGCCGCGCGCAACGCCGCGGCGGCCGGCGTGGGCAACGCGAGCTTCCGGGTGGGCCGCGCCGATCACGCGGTGCGTCGGCTGCTGGCCGGTGGGCAGCGCGCGGACGTGGTCGTCGTGCACGCGATGCGCAAGCCCTACGGGGCCGAGGTGATGCGGCCGCTCTTGGCCTTCTCGCCGCGGGTGGTCGTGTACGTCGCGCCGAGCCCGGCGGGGCTGGCGCGCGATCTCGCCGCGGCGCCGTGGCTGCGGGCGGACCGGCTGATCTTCGTCGATCAGATCCCCGGGACGGGCGGTCTGCTGACCCTCGCGCGGCTGGTGCCCGCGTGAGCGGCTTGCACGCCGCCCCGCGCCGCGGCACCGTCGAAGCTCACGCCGCCGGAGGTGCCGGGTGACCCGACAGGAGATCAAGAAGGCGGTGCGCAACCGCCTGTTCCAGCAGCTGACGCCGGACGCGTTTCAGGCGAGCAACCGGGGCAACCTCGAGCGCGAGGTCGACGCCGGGCTCCGGCGGATGAAGGTCGACCGGCACGAGCGCGAGACCCTCACGCAGGAGCTGCTGGCCGATCTGCTCGGCTATGGGCCGCTGCAGACGCTGCTGGACGATCCCACCGTGACCGAGGTGCTGGTCAACGGGCCGCGCACCGTGTTCGTCGAGAAGGGCGGCGTGCTGGCCGAGACGCCCCACCGCTTCGACGACGAGGAGCACCTGCGCACCACCATCCAGAAGATGGCGCGGCAGGCCGACCGGCGCATCGACGAGGCGAAGCCCTACGTCGACCTGACGCTGCCCGACGGCACGCGGGTGAACGCGGTGCTGCCGCCGGTGGCGATCGGCGGGTCGCTGGTGACGCTGCGCAAGGTGCGCAACGAGATGAAGGGCCTCGAGGCGATGGTGCAGCGGGGCACGCTGGACGTCTCGATGTCGCGCTTCCTGTGGGCCTGCATCCAGGCGCACGTGAACGTGCTCTTCAGCGGCGCGACCGGCGCCGGCAAGACGACGCTGCTCGAGGTGCTGTCGGCCTACATCGACGAGCGCGAGCGCATCGTGCTCATCGAGGACACGCCCGAGCTGCGGCTGCGGCAGCGCCACGTGGTGCGCATGCAGACGCGCTCGGGCAACGTCGAGGGCAAGGGCGTGGTGACCCTGCGCGAGCTGTTCCGCAACGCGCTGCGCATGAGCCCGACGCGCATCATCCTGGGCGAGATCCGCGGCCCGGAGGCCTTCGAGTACCTGCAGTCGCTCACCAGCGGCCACCGGGGTTCGTTGGCCGTCGTGCACGCGTCGACGCCGCGCGAGGCCGTGCTGCGGCTGCAGAACCTGGTGTCGTTGGCCGGCATCGACGTGCCCGGCGAGGTGGTGCGCGATCAGATCGCCCACGGCCTGGACGTGGTGGTGCAGCTGACGCGCATGCGCGACGGCGTGCGCCGCGTGACCCACGTGAGCGAGGTCGCGGGCACCGACGACCAGGGGGCGGTCGTGGTGCGCGACCTGTTCCGCTACGACGAGCGCGGGCGCGACGCGCAGGGGCGGCTGGCGGGGCGCTTCGTGCCCTGCGGGGTGGTGCCGCGGTTCTTCGCGGGCATCGAGGCGATGAACCTGGACATCGACCGCTCGGTCTTCCAGCCCGGCTGAGCCGCCGCGCGGCGTCGCTTGACAGCGACCCGCGCGTCCCCTCCTATCTGCGCCATGCGCAGAACCCTGATGCTGATCGCCCTGGCCGCCTTCGGCTGCCAGGAGGACGCCGACGAG
Organism: Myxococcales bacterium; assembly: GCA_020633465.1. Lineage (GTDB taxonomy): Bacteria > Myxococcota_A > Bradymonadia > UBA7976 > UBA1532 > JACKDN01. The sequence goes on along the minus strand of JACKDN010000010.1, from coordinate 27,274 downwards.
GCCTCGCCGCCGGACGTCGGTGGCACCCTCGCCGACGCGGCCCCCGCGCGCCTCGAGGACGCCGCGCCCCCGCGGATGGACGTCGCCCCGCCGGTCGACGCCGCGCCGGCCGACGCCGCGCGGGCCGACGCCGCGCCCGACGAGCCCGACGCCGCGCCCGAGCCCGACGCCGCGCCGCTGCCGGCGTGCGGCGACGGGCAGGACAACGACGGCGACGGCCGCGTCGATCTGCTCGATCCCGGCTGCGAGGCGCGCGACGACGACGACGAGGCCGATCCGCCGCCCTGCGCCGGCCGGCCGCTGGTCGATCTCAACGCCGCCCTGGCCGAGGGCGAGTTCTTCATGGGCACGACCGAGGAGGCGGGCGGCGGCTATGCGGGCACCTGCGGCGGCCTGGCCGGCGGCGAGGTGGTGTTCACCTACACCGTCGAGACCACCGCCGACGCGCTGGTCTTCCGCACCGATTACGAAGAGACCACCGCGCCCACGGTGATGTACGTCCGCGCCGACTGCGAGGCCCTGGGCGATCTGGGCTGCAACCGGGGCAACGACGCCACGCCGGGCACGCGCCTGCGCTTCGTGCCGCCCGAGCCGGGCACGTACTACATCGTGGTCGACACCGGCAGCCGCGCCGGCGGCGGCGTGTTCAAGCTGGGCCTCGAGGTCGATCCGCTGCCTTTGTGCGGCAACGGCCAGGACGACGACGGCGATCGTCGGATCGACGTCGCCGATCCGGGCTGCGAGGACGCCCTCGACGACGACGAGACCGATCCCGATCCGCTGCCGCGCTGCGCCGACGGCGTCGACAACGACGAGGACGGCCTGATCGACTACCCCGACGATCCCGACTGCCCGCGCGCCAGCAGCGACAGCGAGACGCCCCTGGCCTGCATGCACGACGAGGTGATCATCCTGCCCGCCGAGGGCGGCGAGGTGCAGACCAGCACGGCCAACGCCGGCAACGACTACCAGGCCGACTGCGGCGGGCGCGCCAACGAGCAGGTGTTCGCGCTGTTCCTGCCCGCCCCGGCCGACATCGTGTTCGAGATGGTCGAGGGCAGCTACGACACCTTGATCTTCGTGCGCCGCGCCTGCGACGACGCGGCCACCGAGGTGGACTGCGACGACGACGGCGGCAGCGGCACGCTGTCGCGCATCGACATCTCGAACGCCGAGCCGGGGCCCTACTACTTCTTCGTCGACGGGTACGACACGCGGACGGGGACGGGCACCGCTCGCATCACGGTGACGCCGCGTTGACAGCCCGCCCGGGCTGGGACTAAAACCGCCGGGTTCGGCGGGAGGCGACTTGGCGCAGCAGGACTCGACGGGGACGCGCGGGGCGTTCTGGCAGACGTCTCCGCGTCGTCTGGCCGAAGACCGCTGGCCCTTCCTCGTGATGGCCGCCCTGTTGCTGGCCTTCTACCTGCCCGGCCTGGGCAGCTACGGCCTCTACGACCCCTGGGAGACCCACTACGGTGAGGTCGCCCGCAACATGGTCGAGTACGACAACTACATCGACCCGTGGTGGGGCAGCCCCTGGGATCCCGCCGGCGCCAAGCGCGAGCGCGAGGGCTTCTACAGCAAGCCGCCGCTGATCATGTGGATGATGTCGGCGGGCATGAACCTGTTCGGCTTCACCGAGCTGGGCGTCCGCTTCTTCTTCCCGCTGGCGATGGTGATGGCGCTCTTGGCCATCTACCTGGCCGTATCCAGGTTCTACAACCGCCGGGCGGGGGTCATCGCCGCGGGGCTGACCGCGTCCAGCCCCTTCGTGGCGATGCTGGGGCGCCAGGCCGTCACCGACGGTCCGATGGTGTCGATCATGACGGCCGGCATGATGGCGCTGGCCGTGGGGCTGTTCCGCGTCGACGAGGACGAGGACGCCAGTCCGCTGTTGTACTGGGCGACGCTGGGCTTCTTCCTGCTCGTGGTGGCGGCCCAGCTCTGGACCATCCTGCCGATGGACCGCAGCCCGGACGTGGTGCGGCCCTACCCGGGCGAGCGGGGCTTCCCGTTCAACCTGCAGTGGTGGCTGTCCGAGGTCTTCACCGTCGGGCGCGGCAAGGGCATCGCCGTCGTGGCGGCGCTGTTGCCCCTGGGCGTCTGGGCCGGCTGGCGCGTCGCGCGGCAGCGCCGCCGCCGCATGCTGTACATCTACCTGTTCTACATCTGCTGCGGCCTCACCATCCCCGCGAAGGGCTGGCTGGGGCTCGCCCCGATGGGCGGCGCCATCCTGGGCTACCTGATCGTCACCGGCGAGTGGAAGGTGCTCAGCTGGGTCGACGTGCCCACCGGCCTGCTCGTGGTGTTCATGTGCGGCCACCCGTGGGTGGTGGCCATGCTGGGTGGGCATCACCCGGCCTGGTACGACCGCTTCATCATCCACGACCACATCAAGCGGCTGACCTCGGGCGTGCACAGCATCGACGATGGCGCCTTCGAGTATTTCTTCCGCTGGATCGGCTACGGGCTGTTCCCCTGGATCGGCCTCTTGCCCGGCGCCATCGCGCGCTCGCTGGGCGGCCTGCGCAAGAGCGCCGAGGGCTACACGCGCGCGCAGAAGTTCGAGCTGCTGGTCTTCCTGTGGGCCATCTTCGGCTTCTTCCTGTTCACGAAGTCGTCGACCAAGTTCCACCACTACATCTTCCCGGTCATCCCGCCGCTGGCCATCCTCTGCGCCATCTTCCTCGAGGACGTCCTCGAGCGGCGCGGCCGCAACCTGGGCATCTTCCTGGGCGCCGGCGCGGGCATCGTGCTGTGGGTGGGGCAGGATCTGTTCCGCATGCCCGCGGCCTACGGCCAGGGCAGCCAGAACCTGGTGAACCTGTTCACCTACAAGTACGACCGCGAGTGGCCGCAGTTCACCGGCGCGGGCGCGCTCGAGAAGCTGCAGGGTGACGCGTTGGCGCAGGCGGTGGCCGACAACGAGTGGCTGCAGATGCTGGCCAACGGGCTCGGCTGGATGACGCTGCTGGGCCTGGTCGGCTTCCTGCTGATGGCCTTCTTCCGCGACTGGAAGCGCAACTACGGCGCGGCGGTGCTGGGCATCGCGGGCGTGTGGTGTGGGTGGTGGTGCCTGCAGACCTACCTGCCCGAGGTGTCGGTGCACTGGAGCCAGAAGGGCATGTGGGACGCGTACTACGCCCACTGCACCAAGTTCGGGCCCGACGAGCAGGCCGAGTACGAGCGGCACATGCTGCTGCAGGTGAACCGCATCCCCAGCAAGCCCGAGATGTTCCCGCGCGAGCGCTGCGTCGAGCCCATCGTGGCCTTCCGCACCAACTGGCGCGGCGAGGCGTTCTACTCGGCGAACACGGTCATCCCCACCATCGAGACCAAGTACCTCGAGCCCTTCTTGAAGCAGTGGGGCAACGACAAGCCCTTCTACCTGTTCACCGAGAAGAGCCGGGTGAAGAGCGAGCTCGAGCCGACGCTGCCCAAGCACCTGAAGGGGCAGTACGAGACGGTGTTCGGGCACAACCTGAAGTTCGTGCTGCTGCGCATCGAGAAGGGCAAGGGGGCCGAGCCCGGGGACGAGGACGGGCCGGTCGAAGACTCGCCGGGTGAGGTCTCGGGCGGCGGCGAGTAGGCGCCCGCGCCTCACGGGCAGCCCCCTGTCGCAGCGTCGAAGCAACCGAAGTCGCGGAAGCGTTGCCTACATGCGGGCGCGCGGGTCGGTCGGCACCCCGGCTTGAGCCGACCCGAGGGTCGTCCCGACCTTGAAGTCATGCTGCGCGTCTTGCTGGTGCTGGGGTTCTCGATGGGTGTCGCCCGGGCGGACGACGCCGGCGAGGCGTCGTCGACGCCGCTCGCCCAGGCCCCCGCGCTGGCCTGCGTGTGCGAGCCCGACGGCGGCACCCGCCTGCCGGCCTTCGAGTGCAGCGCCGACGTGCTGCCCGAGGGCGCGGCCCTGTGTCAGCGCAGCGAGGCCGGCCTGCACTGCGCGCCGGTGGGCAACAACCCCGAGACCTTCTTCGCCGAGTCCGGCTGCGATCCCGGCTTCTGCATCAGCCTCGACGGCCGCACCTGCGCCGCGCACTGCGGCTGCACCGAGCCCGGCGAGCCGGGCTGAGCGGCCGCACCAGCCGACGGGTGTGGTTCGAGCCCGGTGGTCCACCGTACGCCCCAGAATGGCGCTCGGGCTATCAGCGTTCAGCTATCAGCCCGGTCGCGGCGATTGGAACTTCTGCACGGCAGCCCAGCGCCTCGAGCTTGCCGAGCGGTTCCGAACTCGGCCCGGCGTACGGAGCCCGGCTGAGAGCTGAAAGCTGACTCTGGCGAGGAAACCCGCCCAACGCATGAGCGGCCCTGGCTGCCGACCCCCCTTTGGGGAGTCGGCCAGTCGAATCGCCACTTTGGTTGTCGGGTCGTCTAGGGGGGTTCCAAGGTCTCCTCAGATGCTTTCTGGGGCTCTCGGAGAGCCCGGTGGGGCCGGCCGGGCCCTCAGGCGGTGGCCTCGGGCTCGGGCAGTCCGTTCAGCCAACGTTTGATGTTGCAGCTGGTCAGAATGAGGGCCAGACGCATGGCCACACGGACACCTGTGCGGACACGGAGTCGACCAAGGCCGTGGGCGCGCTTGAGTTCGCTCATGGTCGCCTCGACTCCGGAGCGGATGGCGTATGTCAGCCACCACTTGGAGCTGCGCTGTCGCTCGATGGCCATGTCCCGGGCGACGATGCGCTCTTCGACTCGCACGTGGATCTGCCCCGTCGCGCGTCCTGTGGCAGGGCACGACTCGAACCTCGGGCAGCCGCGGCACGTGTCGCCGTCGAAGTAGGCGTGAAGTTCGGGCTCTTTGCAGCCCGGCTCCCTGCGGGTGGCGTGACGTAGCGGTACGTGGCCTTCCGGGCAGGCGGCGACCGTGCCGTCCTCAGCGAGCACGAAGGCTTCGAGCCCGAAGCGCTCGTCACCGCCCTTTCGGCCAACGGGCGCATGAAGGTCGACGCCGAGCCGGGCGGCATCGATCAAGGACTGAGGCGTCGGATAGCCCGCATCGGCGAACATCGTTCGAGGCGCCAGATCGCGCTCGACGAGTCGCTCGAGCACTGCTGTGCTCTTGCCCCAGTCGTTGTCGGCGGCGCTACGTAGCTCGAAGTCGGTGATGATCTCGGGGGCGCCCTCGTTCCCGCAGGTCTCGGTGATGTGCGCGCTGTAGCCGGCGCCCTTATTGCCGTAGCCCGCGTCTGGATCACTCACGGACTGCAGAGAATTGCCGCCGCGTCGTCCGCGCCGCAGCACCTCGTCGACCTGGGGGCTCGGGTTCGGCGCGGCGGATGCCGCTGGCGGGTCACCGGCTCGCTCGTGTCCATCCTCGCATGGTGCCGGGTGCGCGGAACTCGCCGCGTTGACCTCTCCCTCAGCCCCATTGGCGTCGGCCGGCTTCGGAGCAGCGCCTTCCGGCTGGGCCGGACCCCCTCGACCTCCTCGGGAGCGCTGGCCGTTGTCCAACTCGGCCTCGGCGCCCGCGGCGGCAGGCCCGCCCGCCGTTTCGGCCGCAGCGCCAGCGCCCTGCGTCCCGGACGCCAACCCACCCGCCGTTCCGCTGTCCGCCTCACCACTGCGCTCGGCGCCCGTGGGGCACGCGGCCGGAGCAGGCGTCGCGCCGGTCTTCGGCGCCGCTGCCTGGTCCGGCATCGCCGCCTGGACCTTCTCGTCCCCCTCCAGGGCCGGCGCTTCTTCTGCCTTCTCGAACACGCAGAACTCGGCCACCAGCCGGGTCACCAGAAAGTAGGACTCCCACTCTCGAACGACCGCATCCGTCGAGAACATGAAGCCCAAGTCCACAGCCCACTGCGCCAGCTTGGTGAGCGCCGTCTTCGCGCCACCCTTCCCGAACCAGGACTTCTCTCCATCGTCGGCGTACCACTGCGCGACCACCTTGGGCAGGCGGCCGGCCCCCTCAGGGTGCTCCTTCTGCAACTGCGACACGAAGCGGCGCAGGGCGCGCGCGAACAGGTCTGCTCGGCCACGGCTGCGGATGTTGGACATCACGTGCGTCGAGTCCAGCCGCTGCCGGCTCACGTCCAGTCCCAACTGCTCGATGGCCTCCTTCGCGACCGCGTCGAACAGCGCCCTGAAGATCTCCATCTTCGGATCCACCGTCACCAAGCGAAGCCGAAAGTCCGACAGCGACCGTCGGCTCAGGTAGGCCTCCTCGACGCGCAGGTCGAGTGCGTGCTGCACCCTGATGTCGAAGGAGAGCGTCCTCTCCAGCTCTCGGTCCGTCAGCCTGAACCACGACTGGATGACGCAAAGGCCCATCATCCGGGCCGCGCTCCAGTTTGGTCGGCCGTTCCCAGGGTCGTACAGCACCGCCAGCCGCTCCTCTTCGCGGAGCAGCAGCGGGAAGATATGTGTACGAAACTTCCCGGCCCATTCGCGGTCGAGCATCCTCTGCGCCGATGGATGCAGCTGGAAGCCGGCCGCGAAGAGGTCGCTCTGCGGATCAGTCGGTCGGTACATACCCACCTTAGATCACATGTCGGCGCCCCGGGCTAGCCCTATTGGGGGGTTTCTTCGCCAGAGTCAGCTCTCAGCTCTCAGCCGGGCCCGTTCGCCGCGCTGGGCTCGCGGCGGGCCGGCAAGCTCGAGACGTTTGGACTCCGCCCACAAGGTACACCCGTCGCGACGGAGCTGAAAGCTGACCGCTCCTATGGGGCCCACGTCCGTCAAGGCCTCCGTTGGGGTTTGTGTCGATTTCTTCAAGATCCCAGAATCAATAAGTAAATACCGTCGTGTTCGTCGTCCGATCCGACGCGCCTGTGGGCAGTGTGGGCAACCGCCCCCCGGGCGGTTGTCCAAGGGCTGTGGGCAGGCGCCAGGCTGTCCACAGCCCGGCACTGTCCACAGGCCCCCGATCAGGGGCGGGCGTCCCGAGCAGTGGTGGGTCGCGACCATGGATCCGCTCCGTCCGGCTGGCCGGCACCATTGGAGTGCGGGGCCCCAGGCTCCGCGACTGACTCCTATCCGTGCCCGGTCGAACCGGTACACCTGGTGCTCGATGCGCTCACGGCGCGAGGGGTGCCGATTGGGGGAACGCTCAATCTGAAAGACCGGTGCTCGACGGCACCCGCGGTCAGCACGAGCTGTTCCCACCAACCGACGAATCGGATCCGGTCGCCCCATCAGGTGCTCAGGCTCCCTTCGCCTGACGGGTGGACTTCAGGACGGTGCCCTCGGGGTACACGCCCGTCTCAGCGACGCGCCAGAACGCGATCAGGAGCTTCCGGGCCAACGCCACGATCCCCTTCTTGCGTTTACCCGCGGCGAACTTCGCGTTGAACCACTTGCTCAGCGCAGACTCGGGCTGATAGCGCAGCCACGACCACGCCGCTTCGATCATCACCCGGCGCACGCGCGCGTTGCCGGCCTTGCTGATCCCCTGCTCACGCGCGCTCTCGCCCGTGTTGTAGGGCGTCGGCACCAAGCCAGCCACCGAGCCGACCTCGCGCCGGTTCCGGAACTCGCGCCAGCCGAACAGCTCGAGCGCCAGGGTCAGCGCGGTCACCGCCCCGATCCCCTTGCTCTGCGCGATCCGCGCCGCCTTCTCGTAGGCCTCGGGCAGCGACTCGTCCGGCGCCGCCGCCACCGCCCGGTTCATCTGCAGCTCCACGTCGCGCAGCTGCCTCCGGACCAGCTGCAGGCGATCCCACTCGCGCAGGATCTGGGCCCGCTTCCCCGGCATCACGGGGCGGCCGCGCGGATCCCGCACTGCCTCGAGCACCGTCGCGAGGTCCTGGCTGCCCGCCAAGCTCACCGAGTTGATGCCCTGCGTCGTCAGCAGGCCCCTGAGGGCGTTGACGTGACGCGTCTGCTCCTTCACCAGCTTCTCCCGCTCGCGCATGAGGTGCCGCCGATCCTCCTCCTCTTCGCTCGGCACCCGGCACACGCGCCAGCACTGCTCGCCCAGCAGGTGGTGGCGCACGAGGTTCGCCACCAGCTTCTCCGCGTCGAGCCGATCCGTCTTCGCGCGGCGCTGGTGGCGGCTCACCTCGACGCTCGCCGGATCGATCACGATCGACTCGATCCCGGCGTCCGCCAGCCAGCGGTGCACGGCGAAGCCGTCGCGCCCGGCCTCCATCACCGCCTTCACCTCACACGCGGGCGGCAGCCCGAAGCGTCGCCGCGCCTTGGCGAGCTCCTCCTCGAGCTGCCCGAGGGCGTACGGATCCACGCTCACCACTCGGGCGCGCTGGGCGGCTCCCGCCGACGTTGCGACCTTCCAGCTCTTGCTCGCCAGCTCCAGCGCGACGAACAGCATGGGCGTGTGGTAGATGGCGACTTGGGTCTCTGCGCTCATGGGGTCCTCCTGGTCTGTAACCTCAGGTTTACCCCAGCGGGCGCAGGGGCCCACATAGCATCTGAAAGCTGATAGCCCGTCCAACACGGTGAAACGTGCGGTCGGGCACGCTGCGAATCTGCATCACACCCGTCGAGGATCACAGCCCCTTGCTGCCGTTGATCGTCCAGCTCACGTAGTACAGCGTGCGCTGGAAGACCTCGTAGGGATCCCACTTGTACAGCTCGACCTCGCCGTTGAAGCCCACGCGCGACTCGACGAAGGCCACCACGTTGCCGCCGAACAGATCGATGACGTTCTCGATCTTGATGCTGGGCACGAGCTCCCAGGTCAGGCTGTTGCGGCCGCTGTCCCAGCGGATGGTCCAATGCAGGCCGGCGGTGATCGGGAAGCTCACCTCGACGATGGGGTCGATGTTCAGCTTGAGGCCGGCCTTGCCCACGAAGAAGTCGATGCCGGCGGTGGCCGCGGCGAAGATCTTCACGTAGGGCTTCGCGACCCCGCGCAGCCCGGGCCGCTTCTGCCCGCCGTCGGTGCTGGTCGAGATGCCGTCGACCTTCAGGTTCAGCGTCAGCCCCAGCTCGCCGCCCAGGCTGGCGCACACCATCAGGCGCGCGGGGACCGGCGGCTTGAAGAAGTATTTGCACTTCTCCTTCTCCTTGGTCAGCGGCGGCGGCGCCGGCAGCTCGTAATCGTCCTGCAGCCGGAACTCGATCTTCCACAGATCGTGGGTCAGCACGTGGAAGGCCGCGCCGAAGTAGCTGTTGACCACGTCGCTGTAGAAGGCGCCGACGGCGTAGGCCCGCAGGATGTCGTGCAGCGCGAAGTCCTTGGTCATCTCGTTGTTGGCTTCGCCGTCGAGGTACACGCGGATCTGCGGCCCGGCCGTCAGGCGGAACTTCCCGCTGGGCTTGTGCACGAAGTAGTCGTTCAGGAAGCCGCCCTCGAAGGTCGCCCGCAGGCCCGCCGTGCTCTGGCTCAGCGTGTGGTAGAGCTGCGGCACGAAGCGCCCGGCCGCCGCGTAGCGATCGTCGAAGGGCTTCGACACGTAGTGACACTGGTTGAGGATCTGCTGCAGCTTGGCGTTGGCCTGCCGCTCGTAGTCCTGGGCCTCGCACAGCTTCGGGATGACCAGCTCGCGCAGCGCCGCCGCGCGGTTCCAGGGGTTCGTGTCGTAGGTGAGGCGCCCGCGGCCGTCGACGCTGAACCGCATCGCGCTGGTGATGACCGCCTGCCGGCAGATGTGGCCGCCGCCCCCGCCGTGCGGCGTGTTGATCAGGTGGGACAGGCGGCCGGCGCCGCTGCCGCCCAGCAGCGTGCCCCAGTTCGAGAAGTGATCGCCGTCGAGGTGCGACTGGAAGACCGCCCACTCGAGGTTGGTCCGGCGCTCCGAGCACAGGGCCGTCGGCAGCGCGCCGCCGTTGCAGGCGTAGTAGTAGTTCCAGTTGTGCTCTGTGCGCCCCGCGGGATCGCGCATGACCTCGGCGACCTCGTCGATCACGCGGCGCAGGCCGAACTGGGTGTCGTGCCACGCCCCGCCGTTGCAGCCGCCGCCGCGCAGCTCCGGCACGTCGTCCTTCAGAAACTGCGGCCAGTCGTGGCACTCGGACGTCCCGAAGGCGTTCCAGGGATCGCCGCCCGGTCGCCCGGCGTCCAGCCAGCGCTGCATGCAGCCCACCGCCCAGTCGGCCACCCGGCGCTGAACGCCGATGCTCCACCCGGTCCACGAGATCCGCTGGTCGCAGCGCCCGACGCGCCCCCCGTTGAAGTTCTGGATCCCGTTGCCGTACATGGCGCGCGCCCGCAGCCTCTGCTTCAGCTGCTCCATGGGATCCTGCACGAAGTAGCGCGAGAAGCGCCCGGCCTCCTCGGCCTCGCGCTGCTTCTTGCGCAGATCGCTGTACTCGCGCACCAGCTGCTCGCTGCACCCGCCGAAGCTGGCCGCCTCGTCGGCGGACTGGTCCATCGCCTCGGCCTGCAGATCGTCGAACTGGTCGCTGACGTCCTCGCGGTGTCGGGACGGCGTGACGCGCTCGAACAGCACGCCGAAGCGCTGGCAATCGTCGCCCTCGCCCACCTCGGCAGTCTCGGTGAAGTCCGGGTGCAGGCAGGCCACTACCTCGAAGCTGTCCCAGCAGGCCCACTCGCCGTTGATCACGCTGTCGCGCGTCGCGTCGTCCAGCTTCAGCCCGAACACCCGGGCATGGGGGATGCCCAGCCCATCCAGCTCGACGGCGGGCTCGCTCACGAACGTCGTGTGGATCTCGGCGTCCGCCGCGTCGCCCATGCGCACTTGCGCCATCGCCAGCAGGGGCGCCGCCGGGCCGTCGACCGGCGGCGGATCGAGCTGCGCGCAGCCGGGCTTCATCGGCCCGACCGGCTGCAGCGTGAAGTCGAAGGTGACGCCGGGGCGCGCCATCGTCCCGCCGTCGAGCGCGCCGTCGACGCGGAAGTCGACCTCGGCGGAGAGGTCGTCGGGGCGGTCGGCGTCGGGGTCGAGCACGACGACGGCCGACGCCGGCCGCGCGTCGGTGAGCTCGGCGTCGACGCCCGGATCCGGCGCCAGCGCGTACCCGAAGTCCGCCTCGAGCTCCATGCGCAGCCCGAACACCCGCGCCGCCTCGGCCGCGCGCTCGGCCTCGGGATCCACGGGCGTGAGGTCGCCGTCGTCGAAGCCGTCGCCGGGCCCGGGCAGGTCCCCCTCGGCCGGCGCGGCCTCGGGCGCGTCGCCCTCCTCGTCGGCCGAGCGCGTCTCGCCGGCCGGGTCGAACGTGAGCCACACCTGCAGCCCCTGCTTGCCCACCAGGTGCGCGCAGTCCGCGGGGATCACCACCTGGTCGCCGAGGATGATCTCGGTGGCCACCTGCCCGGTCAGATCGGCGGGCGTCAGCGTGGGCGGCGGCGCGACCTGCAGGGCCTCCATGTAGCCCGCCGCGGTCGGCGTCGAGCACCGGTACGCCAGTTCGTCCGGCGCGGTGGGCAGCACGAAGGGCAAGCAGGTCTCGTTCTCGCGCTCGCACGCGCCCCCCGCCTCGCACGCGGCGAAGCTGGTGGCCAACGCCGCCTCGCGCTCGGCGTCGTGCCGGGCCAGCGACCGGTTGGCGTTGATCGCCAGGTCGAAGGCCTCCTGCACGTGGTGCGCCTCGATGCGATCGACCACGCAGAAGTCGCCCGCGCCGTCGTGCAGGCCCACCCACAGCTCGGTCTGGAAGGGCTCGGCCTCGACCTCGACCCGCACGGTCAGCTCGATCGGGTGGTTCAGGTAGGCCGGCCGGTCGTGGTACGGCGCGAGCAGCAGCTCGGTGACCGCGAAGCCGTCGACGATGGCCCGGTAGCGGTCGTCGAGGTCGGGGTGCTGGTCGGTGTCGAGGTCGTAGACATGGGGGCCGCTGGCGGCCTCGCCGTCGTCGTCGCCCTCGCACCCGGCCGCGCACGCGACGGCGCACGCGAGGATCAGTCGGCTCCAGCGCGCGGCACGTCCATCGAGCGGTCTCATGGTCTTCCCCCTCCCCTCTCGGAGCGATCGATGTGGGTCAGCGCACCGCGAGCTGATCGACCGGCACGAAGCGGCCGATCATCTCGCGCACCTGCGCCTCGGTCTCGTGGTGGAACCACCAGGCCAGCACGCCCTGCGCCTCGGGCTGGATGGGCGCGACGGCGCCCAGCGTCCGCACGACCTCGATGCGGGTCTTCAGCGGCGCCGACGGCAGCTTCGTGCGGTACAGGCTGATCTCGCGGCCGGTCAGCCGCCCCTTGGTCAGCGCGAGCTGCTCCTGGTGCGCCATGGCGATCTCCTCGACCACCACCGGCGCCGGATCCTCGCGCAGCAGGTCGCCCAGCAACCCGGCCGTGGCCTCGCGCGACATGCGGCGCGTGGCGTGCGCCGCCGCCGCGCGGACGTTGGGCTCCACGTGCCCCGCCAGCGCGTGGATCTGCGGCAGGAAGACCTCGTCGGCGGCGTTGCCCACCGCGTAGAGGCCCTCGGCCAGCCGGACGGGGTCGTCTTCGGCCAGCACCCGCTCGAGGTACGCGCGCGCCGGCTCGGCCACCGGCGCGTAGCCCGGGTGGTCGCGCATCAGCGACCCCAGCGCCATCGTCGCGGTGCTGCCCACCAGGTCGTGCTCGCTGACGCCCTCGCCGCGGCTGGCCAGCCGAGTCAGGGCGTCGACGGTGTCCGCGGTGGGCGCGCGCAGATCGGCCAGCGCCGACGTGGCCTGCACGCGCAGGTTCTCGCCCAGGGCGCCGTCGAGGGCCATCGCCCGCAGCGCCGCCGCCGCGACGGGCGAGCCCGACTTCGCCATCGCCAGCACGATCTGGCTCTGGGCGCTCTCGTCGAAGGCGCCGTCGCGCATCGCCTGCGCCAACGCCTTCACGCCCTCGGGGTTCATCGCCATCCAGGCGCGCATCAGGGCCTGGGCCTCGAAGAAGGCGCCTGGCGCGCCGCCGTCGCGCAGCGCGACGTAGTGCTTCCATGCCTCGTCGTGCGGCACGCCGCGCAGCCAGGCGAAGCGGCCGTCGCGGTGCGCCTGCGCCAGCACGTCCTCGGGCACCGGGCCCCAGATGTACTCGGACAGGTTCATCGGCTGGTCGTCGAACACGCCCTCGCGCGGGACGGCCTCGACGTACCGACGCTGCGCGCGGGTGTCGAAGGCGCGCTTGCCCTGGTTCAGCAGCTCGACGTGCTGGCGGACGTCGAGGCGCGCGAACCAGGTCGCGCCGCCCAACTCGACGCGGCCGCTGCCGCTCAGCAGGCGCGGGGTCATGCCGTGCCCGCCCCCGCCCGGGTAGCCCAGCGGCTCGAGATCCAGCGCCCCGCGCCCGGGGCCGGGCCGGTGCGTGATGCGCACGCGGTAGGCGCCCAGGCTGTCGCGCAGCGCCACCCGCTGGGGCGGCAGGCCGGCCGCCGCGGGCGCCCGGAAGCGCAGCCCGTCGATCACCGAGGCGACGCGCAGGTGCGACAAGACGTCGGTGTCGCGGTGCCGCGCCACGTCGGTGACGTCGCAGTGCCGGCCGAGGCGCAGCAGGAAGGCGCGATCGACGTGGCGTCCCCACGCGTCGTGATCACCCGCCGCCGGCGGCTGCACCCGATAGTCGGTCACCCGGCCCATGGCGATGGCCTCGCCCACCGGCGTGACCGTCATCACGAAGAGGTCGAGGTGGCCGTCGGTGCGCAGATCCGCCTGCTGGGCGTCGTCGCCCTCGGCGCCTTCGCCCAGCAGCCCGCCGGGTACGGCCGCGATGGCGTCGCGGGTGTCGAAGCCGAACGCGAGCTTCTCGCCGGGCGTGTAGCGGCAGGTGAGGATCGGCGAGGCCGCGTCGCTCGGCGGCGCGTCGGGATCGACCTCGCGGGCGTCACGCGGGGCGGCGACGCGATCGGGCGCGGCGCGCTGGCCGACCGGCGGCCCGAGCGCCCAGCGGCCGACCAGCACCAAGCCCACCATCACCGCGGCTGCCGCGATGTACTTCGTCGTCGTCATGCGGACTCCCCCGTCTGCCGGTGGTCGCCCCGGGTCGCGATGGCGATCGGCGAGCCCCACGGCACCCATGCATATGGCCATCGGGTGTCGCCGGGTGAAAGGGGCACGGGGGGGTTGGCCGATCTCGCTACGGCTTTGGCGCAAACGGACAACACCGATCGCGCTCACGCCCCATGAACACGGGGCCTTCGCCCGTGGGCACGTTGCCTTCGGCGCGCCTGTCGGAACGCGCCAAAGGCGTGCCCGAATCGGCCACCCGGCCCCGCCGCAAAGCGATAATGGACTGTAATCAAAGAACAAACAGTGAATTCGTCTCATAGCTCACCCATTGCGCTCGGCGCACGCCCCGCGCGAGGCTGCCCACCATGTCGACAGCGCGCGCCGCCGTGGGGCCGGCCGCGCGCGACGACCGATCGGGGGGCACGATGAAGGCGAAGGTGTGGGGATCGCTGGCGGTGTTGCTGCTCTGCGGCGTGGCCGTCGGCTGTGACGACGGTGGGGACGGCGCCGCCGAAGGCGCCGCGACGCCGAAGGGCGCCTCGGCCGGCGATCTGGACGGCGGCGGCGCCGACTTCTCGGCCTGCCTGCCCGACTGCGACGGCCTCGCCTGCGGCCCGGACGGCTGCGGCGGCACCTGCGGCACCTGCGGCGCCGGGCAGCTGTGCAGCGAGGGCGCCTGCGTCGCCTGCACCCCGCGATGTACCGGGCGCACCTGCGGCCCCGACGGCTGCGGCGGTGTCTGCGGCACCTGCGACGACGACGAGACCTGCACCGCCGGCGGCGCGTGCGTCGCGTGCACCCCCAACTGCGCCGGCCGCACCTGCGGCGACGACGGCTGCGGCGGCACCTGCGGCGACTGCGGCGAGGGCGAGCAATGCACGGTCGGCATCTGCGCGCCCGAGGCGTTGGCCTGCGGCGCGGTGCAGGTGCCGCCCGGCGTCTGCCAGGGCGAGGACGCCTGCGAGTGCCGCGGCTGCCACGCCTTCGGCACGTGCGGCGCCGCCGACGACTGCGTCTGCCCCGAGTGCAAGGACGAGGTGGCCTGCAACGCGTGCGTCGACGACGGCGTGTGCTCGCCCTACAACGAGGGCTGCAACTGCGCGGACTGCTTCGAACACCCCCGCTGCACCGGCGAGGCCTGTGTGCCGAGCTGCGCCGGGCGCGCCTGCGGACCCGACGGCTGCGGCGGCCTGTGCGGCACCTGCGACGTGGGCGAGACCTGCAGCGTCGACGGCGCGTGCGTCGACCCGGCGGCGCTGAGCTGCGGGCACAGCGCCGACGCCGAGGCGGTGGACTGCACCGAGGCGCCCGACAGCTGCGCCTGCCTCGGCTGCGACGACGACGGCACCTGCCGCCGCAACGAAGACTGCGTCTGCGCCGACTGCCAGCTCGACCTGTTCTGCCTCGACCCGAGCAACTGCGTCGACGACGGCGTCTGCTCGGCCTTCGAGGAGGGCTGCTTCTGTCCCGACTGCGCGGCGCACCCCCTGTGCACGACGCCAGGCTGCCTGCCCGCCTGCGACGGCCGGGCATGCGGCGACGACGGCTGCGGCGGCGCCTGCGGCGACTGCGCCGAGACCGAGATGTGCACCGACGACGGCCAGTGCGTCTGCGTCCCGCAATGCGCGGATCGGGCGTGCGGCGACGACGGCTGCGGCGGCGTCTGCGGTGAATGCCTCGCCGGCCAGACCTGCGCCGACGGCGGCCAATGCGACGACCTCGACGCGTGCGAGGCGAACCCCTGCGGCCTCCTGGCCGACTGCACCGACCTGCCCGCGCCCGCCGGCGACGACGCCGCCGGCCGCACCTGCGCCTGCCCCGAGGGGTTCGAGGGCGACCCCGAGTTCGCCTGCGCCCCACTCGAGTGACCCAAAGCCGACGGAGTCCCGGCGGGGTCGCCGACGGGGTCGTGCCACACTTTCGAACGAACCAACCTACTTCTTTCACTTTTCTTCGTGATCGTCCGACCGGCCCCTAGCCCGCCGGCAGCCGCACCTTGAAGGTCGCGCCGCCGCCCGGTGTGGGCTCGACCCACACCCGGCCGCCGTGGCGCTCGACGATGCGCCGCACCATCGCCAGGCCCATGCCCACGCCCTCGCGCCGCCCGGTGCCGGGGCCCCTCCAGAACGGGCTGAACACCTTCTCCGCGTCCTCGGGCGCGACCCCCGGCCCGTGGTCGATCACCCCCAGCACCCACGCCTCGCCGTCCCGCCGAGCCTCGACCCGCACGGCGTCGCCGGCCTCGCACGCGTACTTCACCGCGTTGTGCACGAGGTTCTGCAGCACCTGCCGCAGCAGCACCGGATCGCCCTGCACCACGGGCAGGTCGTCCACCTCGAGCGTGCAGCGCGCCGTCTCGAGGTCGGCCGCCAGATCCGCCTTCACCGACGCCATCACCGCGTCGAGCGGCACCGGCTCGGACACCGCCTCGCTGCCCCGCGCCCGCGACAGATCCATCGTCGCCCGGATCAAGTGCTCCATGCGCTCGGCCGCCGCCGTCACCCGCCGCACGTAGTCCCGGCCGTCCGCGCCCAGGCGGTCGCCGAACTCGAGCTCGAGCAGATCGACGAAGCTGGCGATCGTCCGCAGCGGGCTCTGCAGGTCGTGCGCCGCGACGTACGCGAACCGCTCGAGCTCGGCGTTCGACCGCTCGAGCGCCGCGTTCGACCGCGCCAGGTGCTCGAGCGCCGTGCTCTTGTCGCGCTGCATCGCCCGGATGCGCTCGCTGAGGGCCAGCGACAGCACCACCACCTGCAGCGCCGAGCCCACCATCAGCGCGTGATCGGTGAACCACGTCTTGGGCAGCACGCCCATCCGGTTGAAGGCCATCACGACGCCCGCCGCCAGCAGCAGCGCCCACGACAGCAGGAAGTACGGCGCGGCCGGCGCCCGCCGCCGCCACGCGGCGACGCCCGTGCTCAGCACCAGCACCGCGACCCCCAGCCCGACCGGCGGCCCGAGCGGCTTGAACGAGGGCGCCAGCGCCACCGCGAACGTGAACCCGCCCGACAGCGCCGTCGCCACCACCAGCACGCGATCCAGCCCGGGCACGTGGCGCGGCGTGTCGAGGAAGCGCCGCGTGAACCACAGGAAGGTGGTCAGCATGCCGCCGAAGGCGACGTCCACGAAGCGCGCCTCGAAGCCCGGCGCGCCCGGCCACAGGAACTGGTACCCCACCCCGCTCTGCGCCGTCTGCCACGCCAGGAAGAACGCCACGTACACGACGTACAGCAGGTAGTCCCGATCGTCCGTCGCGACGAAGACGAACAGGTTGTAGAGCACCATCACCAGCAGGATGCCCAGGTACAGCCCCAGCGTGAGCAGCACGCGGCTCTGGTGGTTCCAGAACTCGGCCGGCCGCCACACCCGCACCGGCACCTGCACCGGCCCGGTGGTCTGCACCCGCAGCAGCAGCGTCGTGGGCGCGTCGGCGCGCAGCTTCACCGGGAACACGAAGTGACGGTGATCCAGCGGGCGCGCGGCGAAGGGCAGCGCGCGGCCCGTCGCCCGCGGCGGCCCCCCGTCGACGTACAGTCGGACGCTGTCCAGGTTGTTGTAGGCCACCTCGACGAAGTGGGTGCCCGCGCGCGCCGGCTGCACGCGCAGCCGCAGCCACCAGGTGGCCGCGCTGTACCCCAGGCTGGGCACCGGCCGCTCGGCCGGGCGCCACCGATCGCTCGCCCGCGCGCCGGCGGCGTCGAGGGTGCCGCCGACGTCCTCGAGCACCTCGGCGTAGGCGCCGAGCGGCCGCCCCCAATGGTCCACGTCCAACGACACGGTCGGCGGCGCGGGCAGCCACGCGATCAACAAGCCGAGGGCCAGAGCAGCCATGAACCGGCACGCTACCAGACCCGGCCGCGATTGCCCCGTTCACCGTGCCGCGCGCGCCCGCCGCGCCCGCGAGGCCCGACCGCGAGCGCCCGCGCGATCCCCTCGCCAACGGGCTGGTGGGGGCGCCGCGGGAGCGGTACGGTGCCACCCGATCGTCTCGGGAGGTTCGCGTGTCCGCACCCCTATCCCAGATCGTCATCTTCGGCGCGTCCGGCGACCTGACGGCCCGCAAGCTGGTGCCGGCCCTGGTGGGCAACGCGCACGACGGCGCCTTCCCCGGCCCGGTGCAGGTGGTCGGCGTGTCGCGGCGGCTGCTCGGCGACGACGAGTGGCGCAGCGACCTGGCGAGCTGGATTCCCGCCGCCCACGAGCAGGCCTGGGAGCAGCTCGCGCCGCACATCCACTACGTCGCCGCCGACACGGGCCGACCCGAGGACGTGGCCCGCCTCGCGCAGTGGCTGGACGACGCGGCCCGCGAGCGCGGCTGCGAGCCCGCGCGCGCCGGCCGCCTGTTCTACCTGGCCCTCAAACCCAGCCTGTTCGGCCCGTCCGTGCGCAGCCTCGACGCCGCCGGCCTGCTCGACTGCGCGCCCGGCGCGACGGTCGGCTGGCGCCGCGTCGTCGTCGAGAAGCCCTTCGGCCACGATCTGCCCAGCGCCCAGGCCCTCAACGCCGATCTCCTGGCCCACCTGCGCGAGGACCAGATCCTGCGCATCGACCACTACCTGGGCAAGGAGACCGTCCAGAACATCCTGGCTTTCCGCTTTCAGAACGCGATCTTCGAGCCGCTGTGGAATCGCAACCACGTCGAGTCGGTCGAGATCACCGTCGCCGAGACGGTGGGCGTCGAGGGCGGCCGCGCGGGCTACTACGACACCGCCGGCGCCCTGCGCGACATGGTGCAGAACCACGTGCTGCAGGTGCTGGCGCTGGTCGCGATGGAGCCGCCGACCACCATGCGCGCCGACGACGTGCGCGACGAGAAGGTGCAGGTGCTGCGCGCCCTGCAGCCGTTCTCGGTCGAGGGCGTGGCGCGCGACGTCGTGCGGGCGCGCTACGTCGCCGGCCCCGGGCGCGAGGTGAACTACGCCGACGAGCCGGGCGTGCCGCCGGGCAGCACCACCGAGACCTACGTGGCCATCCGCGCCGCGGTGCGCAACTGGCGCTGGAACGGCGTGCCCTTCTTCCTGCGCACCGGCAAGGCCCTGGCGAAGCGCTACACCGAGGTCGTGCTGCGGTTCCACACGCCGCCCGTCGACCTGCTGGGCGGGCCGGTGGACGGCGACTTCTGCGCGCTGCGCCCCAACGCCCTGCGCCTGCTCATCCAACCGCACGAGGGCATCCGCCTGGGCTTCCAGGTGAAGCAGCCGGGGCCGGGCTCGGTGATGGTGCCGGCCGAGCTGGGCTTCGACTACGACGACCTGCCCCACGGCAAGGAGACCGCGCCCGCGTACCAGCGGCTGCTGCTGGACGCGCTGAAGGGCAACGCGACGCTGTTCATCCGCGGGGACGAGGTCGAGGCCGCGTGGCGCTTCGCCGACAGCGTGCGCGCCGGCTGGGCGCACGAGCCGCCGCCGCCCGTCCGCGAGTACGCCGCCGGCTCGATGGGGCCGGCCGAGGCCGACGACCTGTTCCGCGGCTGCGAGGGCACCTGGGGGCGGGGATGAGCGGCGCGCCCGCCATCGAGGTGACCGACGATCTCGCCGGCGTGGCGGGTCCGCTGCTGATCGACGTGATCGCGCGCCGCGTGCGGGACGCGGGGCGCTGTCGGCTGGCGCTGTCCGGCGGCGGCACGCCGGCGCCCACCTTCGAGTGGCTGCGCGATCACCTGCCGGCCGAGCTGTACCCGGGGCTGCACGTCACCTGGATCGACGAGCGCCTGCTGCCCGTCGACGCCGGCGACTGGCGCAGCACCGACTGGCCGGCCGACACCAACATCCGCCTGGCGATGGATCACTGGCTCGGCGACGCCCCGGCGCCGGGCAAGGTGGTGCCGATGCTGAGCACCGGCCACCCGCAGCCCGACGCCGCCGCCTTCGCCGCCCGCTTCGCCGCCGAACTGCAGGGCGCGATCGACGTGTCGGTGTTGGGCGTGGGCCCCGACGGCCACATCGCCTCGCTGTTCCCCGGCCACCCGGCCCTCGGCGTGCGCGACGCGACGTGCGCGGCCGTGCTGGACAGCCCCAAGCCGCCGCCGACGCGCCTGACGCTGACGCTGCCGGTGCTCGAGGCCGCGCCGGTGACGGTGCTGCTGGCCAAGGGCGCCGAGAAGGCCGACGTGCTGGCGCGCGCGCTCGCCGGCGACGACACCCTGCCCCTGGGCCGCCTGCGCCCGCGGGGCGACGTCCACTGGATCCTCGACCCGGCCGCCGCGGCCGGCCTGAAACCTGGAGCGACCGCATGAGCACGACGGGCACCGCCGACATCGGCATGGTGGGCATGGGCGTGATGGGCAAGGCCCTCGCGCAGAACTTCCACAGCCGCGGCTACGAGGTCGCGGTGTACGAGCGCAAGGCCGAGAACCGCGCGAAGTTCCGGGCCACGCTCGGGGCCGCGCCCGGGGCGAAGTACGTCGTGTGCGACAGCCTGCAGGCGCTCGCCGCCGCGCTCGAGCCGCCGCGCCGGATTCTGCTGATGGTCACCGCGGGCCCGGCCGTCGACGCCGTGCTCGAGGCGCTCGCGCCCTACCTCGATCGCGAGGACATCGTCATCGACGGCGGCAACAGCCACTTCGCCGACACCGAGCGCCGCGCGCAGCGGACGGACTTCCGCTTCGTCGGCATGGGCGTCAGCGGCGGCGAGGAGGGGGCCCTGAAGGGCCCGGCGATGATGCCCGGCGGCGACGAGGTGGCCTGGAAGCGCCTGCGCCCCGTGCTCGAGAAGGCCTGCGCGCACAGCGACAGCGGCCCCTGCGTCGACTACTGCGGGCGCCGGTCGGCCGGCCACTTCGTCAAGATGGTGCACAACGGCATCGAGTACGGCGACATGCAGCTCATCGCCGAGGTGCACCAGCTGATGCGCCACGGCATGGGCCACGGCCCGCGCCAGGTGGCCGACACCTTCGGCAAGTGGAACGAGGGCGCGCTCGAGTCCTACCTCATCGAGATCACCAGCCAGCTCGCCGCCGCCAAGGATCCGAACGGCGACGGCCCGCTCGTCGACCGCATCCTCGACGTGGCCGGCCAGAAGGGCACCGGCCGCTGGACCTCGATCTCGGCCATCGAGATCGGCGTCCCCCTGCCCACGGTCACCAGCGCCGTCGACGGCCGCGCCCTCAGCGCCGCCAAGGCCGCGCGCGTCGAGACCGCCGCCGCCTTCCCCGACGCCGGCGGCCGCCCCCTCGAGGGCGTCACCGTCGACGACCTCGAGCACGCCCTCTACGCCGCCAAGATCATGAGCTACACGCAGGGCTTCGACCTGCTGCGCGCCGCCAGCGAGGCCCGCGACTACGGCACCGACCTCGCCCGCATGGCCCGCATCTGGAAGGCCGGCTGCATCATCCGCGCGCGCTTCCTCGACCGGGTCTACGACGCCTTCCGCACCCGCGCCGACCTGCCCCTGTTGCTGCTCGACCCCACCTTCGCCGAGGACGTCCGCGCCCGCCTCCCCGCCTGGCGCCGCGTGGTCGCCCGCGCCACCGAGGCCGGCTGGCCCGTCCCCGCCCTGAGCGCCAGCCTGGCCTACTTCGACACCCTGGCCCGCGCGAACGGCAGCGCCAACGTCATCCAGGCCCAGCGCGACTTCTTCGGCGCCCACACCTACCGCACGGTCGACGCCCCCGACACCCCGGTCCACACCCAATGGACCGAGCTCGAGCAGCTCTAACCCCCCAGAAACCGCAACGATTACGTGCACGTGCACGTGCCCGTGCCCGTGCCCGAAGCCGCGCCCCCCACCCACACACCACCCCCCCGCCCGCAGGCCGCGCCCCCTGCCCCTGCCCCTGCCCCTGACCTTGACCTTGACCGCCCCCCCGCCGCGCCACCCACCCGCACACCACCCCCCCCCCCCCAGGCCGCGCCCCCCTTGCCCGTGCCCGTGCCCTTGCCCCCCGCCGCGCCACCCACCCGCACACCACCCCCCCGCCCGCAGGCCGCGCCCCCCTTGCCCTTGCCCTCGCTTTCCGCCGCGCCACCCACCCGCACACCACCCCCCCGCCCGCAGGCCGCGCCCCCCTGCCCCTGACCTTGACCTTGACCTTGCCCGTGCCCTCCCCCGCACCCTCCCGCCCCCACCCCCGGTGCTAGCCTCCCCCGCGGAGGCCCCGATGCCGAGCGACCTGCAGACCTTCTGGCGCACCACCCTCGCCGCGCTCGATCCGATGCGCCCGCTGCGCCCCGACGAGACCGACGCCATGTACGTCGCCCGCGCCGACGCCCCCTCCGGCGATCTCACCCGCCGTCTCGCCATCCAGCCCGACCCGACCTCCGTCAAGCTGCTCCTCTGCGGCGCGCGCGGCTCCGGCAAGTCGACCGAGCTCGCCCGCCTGGCCCATCAACTCAACGACCAATACTGCGTCGTGCACGTGGACCTCGGCGCCGGCCTCCCCGATCGTTGCGGCACGCTGGCCATCCTCGCCCTGCTCGGCGCCGCGACCCTACGCGCCGCCGACGATTGGCGCGCCCCCGACGGCGCCCCGCAGGACACCGCGCGCAAGGCGCTCGAGCGCAGCCTCACGACCATCGGCGCCCCCGCCGAGACGCTGGGCAAGCTGATCGGCGCGGTCGGCTCGGTCATCGCGTGGTTCGACCCCCCCACCGGCGCCGGCCTCGGCAGCGCCGGCAAGGCGATCGGACACGCCGCCGACGTCGGCCAGCAGGCCGCCGCGCTCCGCCGCCAGCTCGACCACGCGTCGATGGCGAACGCCCTCTCGCGAGACACCGCCGAAGCCGCCGACGCCATCGTCGCCGCGGTCAACCAGGCGCTGGACGCGCTGCACTCCCTGTCCGGCCGCCCGCCCCTGCTGCTCGCGGACGGCCTCGACAAGCGGGTCGATCTCGACGACATCAAGGCTGCCCTCGCCGACGTCGACGTCCTGACGGGCCTGCGCGCGCCTCTGGTGCTGACCGGCCCGATCACGCTGCGCCACGATCCGCGCTTCCGCGGCCTGCCCGGCCGCTTCGCGCTCGAGAGCCTGCCCAACGTCGGCGTCCGCCGCCCCGACGGCGGCGCGCGGCACGACGGCCAGAAGCTGCTGGCCGAGCTGCTCCGGCGCCGCCTCACCGCCCGCGGCCTCGACGCCGCGCTGGTCGACCCTTCGGCCGTCGAGCTGGCCGCGGGCATGAGCTCCGGCATCGTCCGCGAGTTCCTCGATCTGATCTGCAAAGCGGGCGAGCTGGCCTTCGACGCCGACCGCCGCACGATCGAGCGCCCCGACATCGAGGCGGTCGGCCGCCGCCGCCGGCTCGAGCTGCAGGGCTACCTGAACGAGGGCAGCATCAAGCTGCTCCAGCGCGTGCTGGACAAGCGCGTCCTGCCCGCCGATCCGCTGGCCGACGTCCTGCTCTACGAGAACCTGATCGCCTGCTACTCGAACGGCGACGCCTGGTTCCGCCCCCACGAGCTGCTGGTCGATTGGCTGACCCGAGCGAAGCCGGACTAGCCCGTTGGCGGTCGCCCTGGATGGAGCCGAGGCGCTCGCGCGGCGGCTGAGGACGCTCACCAGCCTGCGCGACGACCGCGCCGTGGTCGTCATCGTCGAAGCCCCGCGCGATCGATGGGCGGCGGTCACCGAGACAGCCCGCTCGCTGCCGCCGCCCGACGGCCCCGAGCGCCGCGGGTGGACGGTCCACCGCGTCGACCACGACGACAACCGGGCGCTCGCCACGCTCAACCGCGAGCGCGATCTCCAGCTGCGCAGCCGCATGGGCGTCCTGCTGCTGGCCGACACGCCGGACGCCGTGCGCCGGCTGCGCGCCATCGCCCCGGACCTCACCGCCGCCCCGGATCTCTGGGTCCAGATCGCGCCGGCGCCCACGTCGGCGACGTGGCACGACCTCTCGCAACGCATCCGCGCGCTGATGATCGAGCGTCACGGCCACCTCGACTTCACCGGCCTGCTGCCGCGCAGCGTCGAGTATCAGCGCGCCCCGCTCGCCGACCTGTACGTGAACCTGCTGGCGCCCCCGCGCCCGACCGACGCGCAGCCCACCGGCCACCTGCTGCTCGCCGACCCCGGCGCCGGCAAGACCACCTTGCTGCGCCACACGGCCTGGTGCCTCGCCACAGAGGCAGAGGATCCGCTCGGCCTCGGTCCGGCGCTGCCGTTGCTGCTGCCCCTGGCCGAGTACGCGCGCTTCCGCGCACAGGAGCACGTCGCCTCGCTCGTCGACTTCCTGCCGCGCTGGCTCGCCGAGCTGGGCCTCGAGGACGCCGCAGCGCTGCGCGACCACCTCGTCGAGGTCGTGCTGCTGCTCGACGGCCTGGACGAGATGCGCGAGCCCACCGCCCGCCGCGCGGTGCTCGACGAGGCGGGCGCACTGGCCGCGCGCGGCGCCGTGCGCGGTCTGGTCATCACCGGCCGCAGCTTCCTCGTCGACGAGATCCGCGCGGCGGACGCCCGACGTTTCGCGACGTTGCAGCTCGCGCCGCCGGACGATGCGCAGATTCAGCAGCTCATCCGCCGCCTGCTGAACGCCCGCGGCGTGGACGACGCCGACCGCCGCGCGCGGACGGTGCACGAGCGCATCCAGGCCGACCGCGACCTGCGCGAACTGGCCCGCAGCCCGCTGCTGGTCGTCTTCCTGGTGTTGCTGCACGAGCTCGACGGCCGCCTGCCCGACCGCCGCGTCGAGATCTACGGGCGACTGAGCGAGCTGCTGATCGAACGTTGGGTGCGCGCGCGATCGCTCGCCGCCGCGCCGCGCGACCGACGGCCGACCGCGGGCCAGGCGCTGCGCGTGCTGGGCCCGCTCGCGTGGTGGATGCTCGAACGCGGTGGGGGCGCCGTGCCCGCCGCCGAGATGCACGCCGAGCTGGTGCGCATCGAGGTGCTGCGCGAAGACGGCGCCGACGCCGAGCGCCAGGCCGACGAGCTGATGGCGCTCCTGCGCCACGACTCCGCGTTGCTGCGATCCGAGCCCGGCGAGCGCTGGGCCTTCGTGCATCCTTCGGTGGCCGAGTTCTTCGCCGCGCGCGACGCCGAGCGTGATCCCGCGCGCTTCCAGGCGATCCTCGACGATCCGTTCCGCGCCGAGTGGCGCGAGATCGTGGCCTTCCTCGCGGGCATCCTCGGCGTCGAGCGCGGCGCCACGGCACGGCTGGACGCCCTGGTCGAGCGGGCCCTCGAAGGCGCGCGCCGCCCCGGCCGCTACCAGGCCCGGCACCCGAGTCTGTTGGTGGCGCTGCTGTCCGAGGAGCCCGACCTGTCGGCGCGCCACGAGCGCGCGCTGGTGCGGCGATTGTTCGAGCTGTGGTTCACGGCGTACTTCTCACGCGCCCAGGCGAGGCGCGTTCAGGACGAGGCGGTGGCCTTCCTGAGCCGTCCCGTACCAGGTCGGCTCGGATCAACCATCAACGCTGAACTGCGTCGTTGGTTCGAACCGCAGCCGAGTCCCCGAATTCGCTGGGATCGACTGCTCCAAGCCGCTGTTCTGTGGCCTCTCGGCGAGGGACAGGTTCACGCGGCCGTGGACGCAGAGGCCGCCTATCTCCGCCGTCAGCATATCGAGGCACGGCAGTTGAGACGGTGGACCCAGGCCATTGCCGGACCCCTTGTTCGCCGACTACCGGCAATCCTCCGCCAGCGTGGCATCAACTCGGCCGCGCTTCTGGCCGCCTACGCCGACCACCCGCTCTGGCAGCTCCGCTTCGCCGCACGCGCCCCCCCGCCCAACCCCACCCCCTGAGGACCACCGTCCCCGATCCCGAGACCCCGATGTCCCACCCCCCGCGCACACCCCCACGCAACCACGCGGCTGGCGCCCTGGACCGAATCTTGCGACGCTGTCCAGCACTCGCGGGGGAGGTGTCCATGAAGCGTGTACTGCAGACGATGCTCTGGCTCGGCGCCGCGGCCTTCGCCACCGGCTGCGCGACCTCCGAAGACGAGCCCGAGCACGGCCCGCACGGCCACGACGACACCATCTACCCGGCGACCCCCGTGGACACCCCCGTCCCCCTCAAGAACGCCGAGTACCCCCGCGCCCGCTACCTGCAGGCCCGCTTCTACACGCCGGGCCGCTCGCGGGCGATCGACATGGTCGTCATCCACACCACCGAGGGCAGCTACAACAGCGCCCGCGATTGGTTCCGCAACCCGAACAACCAGTACAAGACGTCGGCCCACTACGTGATCCGCTCGAGCGACGGCGAGATCACCCAGATGGTGCGCGAGAGCGACACCGCCCACCACGTGCGCAACTACAACAGCCGCAGCATCGGCATCGAGCACGAGGCCTTCGTCGACGAGCGCCGCTACTACACCGACGCCATGTACCAGAGCTCGGCCGCGCTCGTGCGCTACCTGTGCCAGAAGTACAACATCCCGATGGACCGGGCGCACATCCGGGGCCACAACGAGCTCGACCCCGCCCGCCGCTCCGATCCCGGCCGCTACTGGGACTGGGATCGCTTCATGGCCATGGTGAACAACGGCGCCGCGCCCCCGCCGGCCGCGCCCCCGCAGGCCGACAACCCCAACGAGGGCGGCGGCGTGCCCGGCGCCCAGGCCTGCAACCTGCAGCACTGGAACTGCACCGACGACCGCCAGTCGCGCTACCGCTGCGCGGGCGGCGTCGTCGCGCAGACCGAGCGCTGCGGCGCGGGCTGCCAGGTCATGCCCATCGGCCAGGACGATCAGTGCCGGCCCGAGGCCGGCGACGGCGGCGGCTGGGGCGCCTGCACCGCCAACGGCCAGCCCGGCACCTGCATGGACGTCGCGCAGTGCCGCGGCGAGACCACCGCCAACCTCTGCCCCGGCGGCAACAACATCCAGTGCTGCACGTCGCCCCGCCCCGCCGAGCCGGCGCAGCCCGCCCCGGCCCCCAGCGTCAACGGCCGCGCGTGCAGCGTCGCCGGTGTGGCGGGCGCCTGCCTCGACGTGGCGGACGCCAACGCCTGCCGCGCGCCGGCCAGCCTGGTGTACGCCGACGCGTGCGGCGACGCGGGCGGCTGCTGCGTCGACCTGACGCCCCCCGATCCCGAGGCCCCGCCGCCCCTGCCGCCCGCCAACAACGGCGGCGACGACGATCCGGCGCCCCCGCCGGCCAACAACCCGCCGCCCGCGAACAACAACGTGGGCCGCGCCTGCACCGTGGGCGGCAACCAGGGCGAGTGCGTCGCCTGGGACACGGCCTTCTGGGACTGCACCGGCAGCCGCAGCACCTACGCCGCCGCCGAGTGCGGCAACAGCGCGGTCTGCTGCGCCGAGCCCCCGCGCGCCGTGCCCGTCGAGCAGCCCCCGCCCCAGGACGACGTCTTCGCCGACGCCGTCGGCTGCAGCATCGCCGGCGAGGCCGGCCTGTGCGTGCCCACCGCCGCCTGCGCCAACGACGGCGGCTACTCGACCCCCGGCTACTGCCCCGGGCCGCGCGACATCCAGTGCTGCCGCTGGTGAGCCTCTCGCGCCCCGCCGCGGCGATTGTGCGTTCTGCCCGCTCGCTCAACGCCCCGAGCTTGTCGGGCGATTCTGAACCCGGCACGGCGTAAGGGGCCCGGCTGACGG
>JACKDN010000001.1 GCA_020633465.1 Myxococcales bacterium | reverse complement strand
GGCTCGCTTCTCTCACGACAAGATTCTCCATGACGTACGGGCTTGGCGTGCCAAGCCCACCGGGCGATATATCGCCCATTTGGGCATGAGGTCTCATGCTCGTACGATTTCTGACATACCCTTCGTAGGACTTACCGATGCGCTATCTATTCGTCTCCGCCCAGTTGCCCGGCCACCTCGATTGGGGCGGCTTTCTGGCGACGGCGGGCGCGTTGCACGGGCGCGGGCATGCGGTGTTGTGGGCGTCGGGCGCGGCGGTGAGCGGGCTGGTGGCGGCGGCGGGCGTGCCCTTTGCCGCGCTGGCCGAGACGGGCTGGCGCTGGCCGCCCCCGCCGCCCATCGCGCGGCCGGAAGGGATGGATGACGCCGCCTGGCATTTGCTGCGCGCCGGGCGCGCGCTGGACCAGTGGCTCGACCCGCCGCGCGTGGCCGCCGCGGTCGACGCGCTGGGCGCGG
This sequence comes from Myxococcales bacterium, assembly GCA_020633465.1. Classification (GTDB taxonomy): domain Bacteria; phylum Myxococcota_A; class Bradymonadia; order UBA7976; family UBA1532; genus JACKDN01. The sequence goes on along the minus strand of JACKDN010000001.1, from coordinate 1,341 downwards.
TCGCCGCCGCCTTTGCCCCCGATGTGATCGTCAGCGAAGTCTTCATGGCCGCGGCCGGCATTGTGGCCGAGCAACGGGGCGTGCCCTTTGTCGTCGTGGGCTGGCCGGCCGTGGCGGCGGGAAAGAGCCCGTCGACCGGACCGCTGGTCGCGGCGGCACGCGCGCGGCTGGAGGGTCTGCTGGCCGGCGCCGGCGTGCGCGGCGCCAACTTCGCCGCCGACGGCCCGCCGGCGCTGCGCTCGCCGCTGCTGCACCTCACCTTCTGGAGCGACGGCTGGTATCGCGGGCTCACCCTGCTGCCGCAGACGCGCCACGCGGGCGGGCTGCCGCTTGACGCGCTGCCGGCCGATGCGGCGCTGCCCGCGCCCGACGAGCGGCCGTGGGTCGTGATCACGCTGGGTACGAGCTTCAACCGCGACCCCGCCTTCTTTCTGGCCGCCGCGCACGCCGCCGACCGCCTGGGCTGCCTGCCCATCCTCCTGCTCGGCCGCAGCCCTGATGATGCGGATCGGACCGGCTGGCTGCGCCAGTTGCCGCCGAGCAGTGTTGTGCGCGAGACCGTCGACCTGCGCCGCGTGCTGCCCTATGCCGCGGCCGCGATCCACCACGGCGGCGCCGGCACCACCCACGCGCTGGTACGCGCTGCGCTGCCGCAGATCGTCGTGCCGCACGCTGCCGACCAGATTCACCAGGCGCAGGGGCTGGCGCGCACGGGCGCCGGGCTGCACATCCCGCCCAAAGACGTTACGGTGGATCGGCTCGCGGCGGCACTGGCCGCCCTCCTGCCCGACCTGGCGCCGTTGCGTGCGCACGCGGCCGCGCTGCGCGCCGAGTTGGCGGCGTTGGGTGGCATAGAGGCAGCCGCCATGATGCTTGCCCGACTCCGTTCAGTCACGCCATAGCGGCTATCCCAAGGCTTTTGTCCAGTCAATCGAGACAAACCGAACAATCGGGCTTTCGCGACTCACACACCTGTCGTTTGTCGCACACGCCTTGCCGCGCGCTATGCTATGCTGACATCTGGATTTGTATGCGCCATCCCCTCACCGTCCGAAGCGGCGCATCGCCTGACATTCAGCATAAGGATCCGCAATGAAATGGTTTCAAGGCTGCGCCCTCATTTTCTTCCTGGTCGTCCTGTCCATCCCGGTGTATGTGATTGGTAGCAACCTCCATGCGCGGCGCGAGATGGATGAAATGAACCGGACGATTGCCTCGGTTGCGCGCGAGTTCGGCTACACGCCGGCGCGCTATCTGTATTACGAGCGAGGCTTCTACGATGCCAGTATCGTGACAGGTGCGTCGCGCTGCGGCTCGGAGCTCTATTTTGTGACGCCGCTG